>JBMOLI010000006.1:0-198347 GCA_049325515.1 Actinomycetota bacterium
CCGGTGAACGGCCAGATCGCTAGAAAGCCAACCGAACCGGCAGCAGGGCAATATCGAGACCGCCCACCAGGCCCTCGAACGCTACGAACGAGCCGGTAGCGCCTGCACGAGATCCTCTATCAGGGCAGGATGCAACGCGTGACGGGAGCAGGACTGGTGCTCATCGCCATGGGCGTTCTCAGCGAGGTCACCTCTGGCGCTCGGTTTCGGCACCTTGGCGAGCTGTCACTCCCGGCCGAGTGGGACCGGTGGAATCCTTGGGATTGGTACCGCGTGCTGATGCTGCGCGGTGGCGGGCTTGTCGGCGTCGGCCTTCTGCTCGCGGACGCTCTGGGTTGACGCCCCATATCTGCCGGGATGCAACGCGAGCCCTGGTCAGAGCGGGCAGGATGCAACGCGTGCGTCGAAGGTTTTGGCGGGCCTTCCTGGTCTACCCGCCCTCGCCTCCCGAGGGATTGGACCGTCGCGGGGTGCGTGACTGGGCCCGGCGTTATTGGGCGTACCCCACGTTCTTCTTGGGGCTTGCGGCGCTGGTGCGAGCCTCGGGATGGATGATCCGTGACGAGGGCGCGGGGCCGTGGGCGCTGACGGTTGCGATCGTGGTGCCCGCTGGATGTCTGCTGTCGTATTGGCACTTCCGACGGACGGGTGATCTGCCAGGCGAGCCATGGGCGAGGCGGCTCGAGGAGGACGAGAGGGGGCGCGAGATTGCCCATGCATCGGCGACTTACCAGGAGCGGGAGGCCCGCGCGCACTTGGTCATGCGGGGCACGTTCCGATGGAGCTCGCGCTCGGAGGAATCGCGGTCACTCGGCCTGGGCAGTAGCCCGAGGTTGTTCGCGACAGCGCGAGCCGAGACGGGCGAACCGTCGAAGGGGACTCGTGTAGTGGTGGATCGGATCGTTCCCGGACAGTTGGAGTCGGAGGTAGAGGCGCGTTGGCTCTTGCCTGAATTCGTCGGCTTCGAGGTGGAGCCGGGCACGGAGCTAACGCTCCGCGATGGACGCCGAGTAATCGCGCAGTTGCGTGTCCGAGAGGTCGTTGCGGCCAGCACCTAGGTCCACGCGTCGCCGTGTCCCAGATCTGCCGAAGTGCCCGGCGCCGCTGGATGACTTCGGGCAGTCTGTGACGCTCATGAGCGACGAGCCACACCACCACGCCCCCGACCGCTGGCGCTTGCTGGCGGCGACGGCCACCTTCATTTCGGTGCTCGGCGGCATCTCGATCGTCTTCGACGCCAAGGTGTTTGCGCTGATGTGCCTCGTGATGGCCGTGGCGATGGCGTTTCTGGCGGGCTACCTCTACCGCCAAGACCTCCTCGACACCGGAAGGGTCGCGAGACTGAGGTACTTCCGCCTGCGAGGGGACGAGGACCGGGCATAGCTGCCGATAGGCAGCGCGGTGGAGGCAGACCGGGCAGAGTGGGGCAGTGATCGCAGCCCTGGACTCCTGCCGTTGATCCATCGCAGCCTGGCCTGGGTGGCCTCCCGAGGGGCGATCGTGAAGGGCACCTTCTGGGGGATCTGCTTTGTGGCCCTCTTCGCGATACCCGCCCTCCTCGTCGGAGCCTGGGCGTTCTGGATGGTTGTGGCCATCGGCATCGCAGCAGGCACTGCAATGGGGATCGTTGTCAAGCTCGACTGGCAGCCTTCGCCTCGCGTGAACCGATGGACGGAAGCGTTCATGCGACTTCGTCCCCCAGGCGCCGCCCATCCGCCGTATCTGCCCGGCGGCAGCACGTACCTACCCGAGGAGTCGCTCAGCGTCGACCCTCAGCCTCCGTACTCCGATCCAAACTGATCCAGTAGTCGACGGGCACAACTGCCGATCATCGACGCGGTGACCGGGCATCGCGGGCACTCTGTGACAATGTCGAAGCTCCTTCTTGTGGCGCTCGCCGTGCTCACGCTCGGGTGCGTCGGCGACGGGCCAAGGTCATTCGACGCTGAGCGAATCGCGCCGCTGCTCGAAGGGACACAGATCGTTGAACCTCCGCACGAATCCTGCCCACAGGGAAGCGAGCCGATCGGGGACTGCGCCGCTGTTGCCTGGGTAGTGGGCGATGAGAGCCAGGCCGCAGTCGACATCGTCGTGGGTAATGCCGAGGCCGCGGAATATGCAGAGATCAGCTCGGCGAGCACGGGTGACTACCGAGGTACCCGTGGCGAGGTGTGCCTGAGCGTCTCCGATTCGCCGCGTGTTGATGCCCAGGACGGAGAAGCCCTCGTCATCCTTGGGTGGTGCTAGGCCAACGTCCCAGATCTGCCGGAACGGGTGCAGTCGCGGCCGCCACCCGAAGCCAGCGCCTGGCCGGATGGTGGCGACGAGCGGGACCCTAAGCGCCGCAATCGGCTACCGCTGGTTGTCCGCAAAGTGGACCGCCCAGGCCCGGGACCGTCAGGTGATTGTCGGGCCTGAGCTCGAGATGAATGCGGCCAACCGGAACCGTGGCCTGATCGCTGCTGGTCAGGACGTAGCCGTCGGCTGTGCTCTCGTCGGCTCTGATGAGGACGAAGAACGCGGCGCCACCGGAGATGATGTAGTCGCCGTCAAGGGTGTCGCAGGGGGGTGGTTGTGACTCCCCACACCAGGTGTACATCCTCCACACGGCGGTGCCGCTGCCGTCGCTGTCGATGTGGACGGCCTCGCCATGCCGGGTCCATTCGCCGATGAATGGACGAAGGGCGGTTCGGAGCTGAGCGTCCTCGGCGCTCAGATCGGCGTCAGCTGTTGTCGTGGTGGACGAGTTCACCTCAGGACTTCCCGTCGGCGCCGTTGCACGACCGGCGATGAAGCCAACGGAGGTGAGGACCAACGCCGCAACAGCGACAGCGACGCGGAACCGTGACACAACGCAGAGAGTGCCACGTCTCCTAGACAAAGAGCCCCAAGACCGCAAGCCGTCCAGCAGCGGCGGGCATACCTGCCGGGATGCTCACCACATCTCAGGCAGAGTGGAGCCGTGACGACGACCGAGGACCTGTGGGGCGCGTACATCACCAGCGTCTCCGTGGACCTCGCTGATCGTCGCGTCGTGATCGCTCTTACGCTGGATGAAGGGGCCAAGCGTCGAACGGCCTCACTGGTGCTCGAAGGGGTGACCGATCTTCAAGTCCACCGGCCGAGCGAAGGCTGGGAGACCGTCGAGCTGACCGAGGCGCACATTCGCGACACAACCCCGGTCCGTGTGGAGCTGGTGCTCTGGACGGAGCCGAACGGGATCGTCGCCTCGTGCGCTTCCGCCGAGATCGTTGACCCTTAACTGGCGAGCTGCAACGCAAGCGGCGATCGCAGCGGGCAGGATGCAACGCGTGCTGGACGTTGCGGCCATCGTCGTTTGGATCCTCGGCGGACTCGGGTTCGTGTACGTCCTCCTTCGCCGGCAGCGCCTGAGAGCCCGGCGTACTGGAGGCGACCATGGATCCTCGTCGCCAGCTTCATCGGGCTCGCGGTCGTAGTTGCTGCAGGCTTGGCGAAGAACTGATCGACCCCTACCTGCCGATCAGGACTCGGTCGGATCGGCGGGTGGACGCGATTTCCTAGGTCAGGCGACGTCGAGCGCGGTAGTAGAGCGCCATCGCTAGTTCTACAATCCCCGTGGCCGCGGCGATGATCACCCAACCTGCCACCGAGCAGAACAGGCGAAGGATCTCCGGGCCGTCGACGCCTACAAGCGCCCAACCGAAGAGGGCAGCCACGAGCCGCTCCCAGAAGCGCAGCTCATCCCGGTCATTCGCCGTCGTCCTCACGCCTGCATGATGCCACCGGACCCGAAGTGTTGTTCCACTCCTGCCCGAGTACCCGGCGCCCCTGGATTAGTTCGGGCAGTAACGGTCGTCCGCTCGAAGCCGAACGGTTAGCGTTTACGGAACAGCATGTTCAACTCTGGGGGTTGCTCGTGGCGATGTTCTTGCTTCCGATGATCGTCTTCCTTGGTGTCCTCTGCTACTTGCCAATCTGGCACTGGACGACACGGGATGCGGCGTACTTCGATCGAATTGGAGTCGCGCACCCGACGTGGAAGACGGCCTTCACCATCGGGTTCTTCGGCCCGATGCCGGTCGTTGGCCTGGCTTGGTGGGCCTTCGCGATTCGTGACGCACTCCGTGCATCGTCGGGCAGCGCTACTACCGAGAAGCTCGGCGCAGGAGATCCTTAGACGCGCTCGATCTGCCGCTTGGTTGAAGGACTCCTGCCCTTGGCGCCCGAACATCTCACCCGTGTGACGCTGCCATCGGGGCGCCGTCCGCGCGGGAGGCATACGGTGCGTGAGTCCTTGGTGGTATCGATCCTCGGCGCCCAGCTGACAATCGGCGGCGCGATCGTTCACCACTCCTACGAAACCTCAGGCGACACAGACCAGTTCGGCGTGCCGATGATTGTCTTCGGCGTCCTGTTCGGTCTGCTGGCGGCAGTCCGCTCGTACCGGACGGAGCAACGGGGCAGATGAGGCGGGGAGCGGTCATCGTCGGCTGTGTCGTGGTCTTGGCCCTCGCTTCGTTTACCGTGCTTTCGCGTAGCGACGAGCCGGCGGATCAGTGGGTGGTGGCAGTACACGCGGACAGCGACCGCACCTACGACGAACCCTGCCTGCCGATGGACGAGGTCACCGAACTCGAGGCCACGTCGGCCAGCGGCGAGTACAACGGTCTCCTCAAGGTGAGCAGCCGGGCCGATGGGGACGCCGTGGTGAGGTGCTACGAGGCGCACGGCATTGAGGCCGAGCTCCGGATCATGACCGCGTCCGATCGCGAGACCTGGGACGAGGTGCCGGGCTAGCTCGAACGATGCCCGGTGCGGGCTAGTGCTCGTTCTCTTCGCGCAACGAGTGGATACCTGCCCGTGACCCAATCCTGCCGGAATGCAACGCGCAAGACAGCGGCAGCGGGCAGCAGGCACCACCGGCCGGAATGTGGTCGTTGCCAGCGCCGCCGATGTGTGACGCTCCGTGCGTGCGTTGGATCGGGGAAGGTTCGGAGCTCTACAGCGTGAGGGTCGATCTGATCGCGCCCGATGACAGCGGCCGATGGGTGAGCCTGCTGGCGGACGCCCTCAAGGAAGTCCTGCTGTTCAGCAACGGCACCGATCGCTCGCTCATCGGCGTTGATCAGGGCCGAGGTCATGAAGGCGATCCGGTGCTCGGACTCACGTTCATGGTCCGTGCTGGGGACATCGGGGAGGGCGCACGAGTCGCTGTCGACGCGGCGACGACGGCCGCAGAACGGGTGGGTGTAACGGGTCGGGTCTACGACGTCGTCCTCGTGCCCGAAGACACGTTCTTGCTGCCGGAGGAGGAGCGCGACATCCCCATGCCGGACTGATCTGCCGGTGTGCCCGCGTCAGCGCAGTGCCGCCCGACCGCTGCCGATCAGGCACAGTGTCTGGATGGACGCCGATCCGCCGAAGGAGGAGCTGTCTGGCAGGCTGTTGGCCGCCTCGGTGATCTTCCTGCTCGTAGCAGCGGCTCTTCGCGCGGTCTCTGCGCTCAGCGACGGGTGGGCCCTGCTCTACGCCTCGATCGGGTCTGGCGCCGTGGCCCTGACGTGCCTTGGCGCCGCCCTCTGGCGCAACCGAGACCGCCTCTGAAGACGGGCGCCCCTTACCTGCCGATCGCGACCGCTCTTCTAGGATGCGTCGATGCGATCGATCAGCGGCGTCGTCTGCGGCATGCTGGGCCTGTTCCTCCTCGTGGGGCCAGGCTTCGGATCAGCTGCGCTCCTGTCCGGACGCGAGGTGTACGTCGACGGTGGCCTCGCTCGGGTCGGGTTCGACCTGATCGCCGGGGTGAGCCTGGTAGTCGTCGGACGGCGCCTCCTTCGCCGACGAGCACCCGCAGTCCAGTAGCCACCCGCCCTACCTGCCGATTACTCCACCCCACCGGCGCAGCGCGAATCAGTTCCAGGCCATCATCGCGATGCCGAAGCCGAGAGCTGCAGCTCCGATTCGAGCCATCCATTTTGCGCCGGCCCCTCCGTAGAGCCATTGCCATGCTCTGCCACCGAAGCGCTCGAGCGCGCTGCTGGGGTCCATCGCGGCCCTTCGCGCGCGGTCCAGATCCCCGAACGGGTCCCATCGAGCTCCCCAGGAACTCAGGGCAGCAATCAACAACAGCGTCCCGCCGCCGATTGCGAGAGCGAGGCCAACGTCCCACACGCCCTCAGCCTCGCAGAAGGGAGTGCGGGCGCTCGAAGCAGTGGACGAATCGTCCCGCAAGGCGTACTTGGCATTGACCCATTCCTGCCGATCACGACACGGCGGTGTGCTCAGCAGGCAATCTGTCGCGGGGCGCAATCGCTGCTAAGGGGCTGATGTTGAGGCGAACGTGGTGGGACGCAGTCGAGGTGTCTCCGGGCGGGCTCCGGTTCCCTCGGGTTGGCCCTGGCAGGTCGGCCGACATCCTCATCACCGCGACGGGGGTCACGGTCGACTTCGAGGGCGCCCAGTGTCATGTTCCGTGGGAGAACTCCGTACGCAAACGGGAACTGGACGCGGATCCGATCACCGAGCTTCCGGTGTCGGGGACGACCTCTGTCTCCGCCGTTTCCTTCGAGCGCCTGTCCTCGTTCGGTCGGGCTGGCGGCGGCGGAGGTGGTGGGGGCGCTGGGGCGGGTGGCGGAGTCTCTGCGGCCGCCTTAGCCGTGATCTCCGCTGTGATCGTCACGGTCCTGGTGCTGTTCTACGTGACCTTGACCGGCGGTGTAGCGGCTGTCTTCGACCCGCATGTAGCAGCGCGCGTGGTGGCCGCAACCTCCAAGGCGAACAATGGCAAGCGGTTCGGAGGTCACCAAGGCCATCCCCGCGTGCCGCTATGGGCGCCGCGATTCGGGGCCCTACGAGGCCGATCCGAGGCAGACACACTGACAGCCCTTTGCGACGCGTTGGCAGCAAGACCAGAGCTCCGCACCCGCCTCGCGGACTCGCGCCGCGCTGAGCTGCTCATCCAAGACCTTCGGGGATGGACGGGCCGACGGATGACGCATCGAGCCGGCCTGCGACGGAAGCGCTTCGAGACCATGGCTGCGGCCGTGAAGCAGGGCTACCTGCACCGCAACGGCGGACGCCCGCTACCTGACGAAGACCTCGCACCTCTCGAACTGGTCACCGAGTCGGTCATCGCAGCGATCAGTCACAATCCCTACGCGAACTACCTCGCGATGGACCGCAAGAAGGTGGAGGCCATCCTCGACAAGCACTACGCAGCAGTCACCCCTTGGCCATTCCAGGCGCTGACCGCGTAGCGGGTCCCTTCTCTGCCGATCACGACACGACCAGGGCCTCAGCGGGCAGTGTGGGGCGGTGCTGATCGCTGGGGTGATGTGCCCTGGAGCCGTCCTCCTTGGGTCGTTCTCGTTGTTCGTCGCGCTCCTCGGGTTCTGGCCACTGACCGAGGAGGATCGCAGCAAGGTGCGAGCGGCCTTCCGTCGGGGTAACGACCTCAGCGGCGTGGATCAGATGAATTACCAGTGGATCGCCGTCTGTCGCTTCCTGCGATACCCAGCGACCGTCGGGCTCGCCCTTGCCGCAGGCTTGGCTCTCGGATGCCTGACAGGGTGAGGAGTCGCGTTGCATACCTGCCGATCTGCCCGCGGTATCCCGAGCAGCTTTGGAGCGACAACAGGCCACTGAGCATCCGGGCTATGGGGATTGTCGCTCCAAAGCTGCGCAAATCGGTGGGACCCGGTGCTCGCACTCTGGGAGCGGTTCCGAGCCGCGGGCTCAATCCGCCGGCAGCACCTCGATGGTGCCTTGCATGCCGTACTCGACGTGGCCGGGGAGGTGGCAGGCGAAGACGACCTGGCCGGGTTCGTTGAACTGGTAGAACGTCATCGCAGCATCTCCCGGCGCGATGCTCACCTCGCCCGGCACCGGCGGGTGACGCCGCTCGTCCCCGGATGCGTGGCGGCGGTGCACCTCGGCGTCGCCGACCACGAGCTCGTGGTCGATGGGGTCGGCGTTGTGCACCACGAAGCGCACGAGCGTGCCCTCTCGCACGCGCAGCGACTCGATGTCGAAGCGGCTGTGGTCGATCCGCACCTCGACGGTCACCACACCGGGACCGAGCGCTGCAGGCCCCGAGCTGTCGTCCGAGATCAGGTAGCCGCCAGCCGAGACGACCGCCCCGACCAGCACAGCGCTGACCGCAGCGCGGCCCACCTGGCGCTTCCGTCGAGGTAGCTCCGGCGGCGCCCCTTGCGCAGTCGGAGGGGCACCGAGAACGTCGTCTTGCACCTGGGTGGTCATGCCGGCACCGGGCCGGCGGGCGAGCGCCGATCGCGTCCGACCAGCACGGCGAACACGACCACCGACGCCAGCACGCCTGCAACGACGGGCCAGGCCGCCGTGCCATCGCTCGTCAGGACGGGCCTGGCTTCGGGCGCTGTCACACCGGTGTCGGCGAGCGTGGGCAGCGTGGACGTGTCGGCCGACACGGCGAGGTCGTAGTCGAGGTTGCGTGCCTCGGTACCTACCTGCAGGTAGGTGAACCACATGTCCTCCGGCACCCACTCCATGCCGACGTCGGAGCGGAGGTCGTCGAGCAGCAGCTGGTTGGCCCGCTCGCTGCGCTCGAGGCTCAGGCCCGGGCCACCGGCCAGCAGGTCGGGCTCGTCGTCGGTGAGGAGGAAGACGTCGGCCTCGACGAAGCGGCTCTCGTCGAGGCCGAGCGACAGGATCCGCAACGGCACCCACGGAGCGTCCGTGGGGATCGTCACCATGATCGGCGTGCCGTCGCCGGCGTTCTGCCCGAGCGCGGCGGCGCGCGATGCGTCGAAGCGAGCAGCCATGAAGACCTGGCTGCGGCTGGCGTAGAAGTCGAGCACCTCCGGCGCATCCGGAGTGAGAAGGAACCCGTTGTCGCGCGCCCAGCGCCCGACCTCGTCACCGCCGCCGCGCAGGACGGTGATGTCGAGCGCGTCGATCTTGGTCTCGAAGATCACCTCCGCACCTGCGCTGTCCTCAGTCGCTTGCGCGGCGGCGCGGAAGGCCGCGACGGGTGGAGCCACCTCCTGCGCCAGGCGCTGGAGGGTCCAGTCGCCTCCGCGCACGACGTCGCTCGGCACGTCGGGGAGCGGGACGATCGATCCCACCTCTTCACCCTCGCCGGTGAACTGGAATGACGTGACGTAGCGCTCGATCCCGTCGTGATAGGCGGCCAGCGTGGTGGTGCGCGTCAGCTGGATCGTCCCGTTCTCGCCGACCAACCCGCCACAGGCGCCGGCAGGACCGGCGGCCGCGACCACAGCGACCACGGCGACCACGGCACCGAGTGAGGCTGTCGCCAGCGCCGGGAGGACCTTGACGTGACGATGACCATGTCGCATGGCGCTCTCCTTCGTGGCGGGCGGATGCCCGTTACGACGACGCTGGGGCGCGCTGCGGTTCCCGCCCCGTCACGTCGACTGCCGGCCCGCCCGACGCTCGCGCGTGCCTCGGGCGGCGGAACCGGGGCGCCGACCGCCGTCGCCCCGATTCCGCCTGCGAAGGCGCCCGTAGCCCGTTAGCGGTTCCTCGGGAAGCCGAGATCGACCTTGCTCGTGGCAGGGTCGGGCCAGCGGGTCGTGACGACCTTGGAGCGCGTGTAGAAGCGCACGCCGTCGGGTCCGTACATGTGGCTGTCGCCGAAGAGCGAAGCGCGCCACCCGCCGAAGCTGAAGTGGGCGACTGGCACCGGGATCGGCACATTGATCCCGACCATGCCGACCTGGACCGCCTGCTCGAAGTGGCGTGCCGCTCCGCCGTCGCGAGTGAAGAGCGCCACGCCGTTGCCGTAGGGGTTGGCGTTGATCAGGTCGAGGGCCTCGTCATACGTGGAGGCGCGGACGACGCACAGCACGGGTCCAAAGATCTCGTCCCGGTAGACCTCCATCGACGGGGAGACCTTGTCGAGAAGCGTGGGCCCGAGGAAGAAGCCGTCGGCCGGGACGTGATGGTCTCGACCGTCGACCACGACATCAGCGCCCTCCTCGGCGCCTCGCTCGACGTAGCCAGCCACTCGGTCGCGATGCTCCCTCGTGATGAGCGGACCCATCTCGGTCAGCTGATCGGTACCGGGCCCCACGACGAGCTTGTCGAGGCGCAGCCGCACGGCGTCGACCAGGTCGTCGCCGGCACTGCCGACCGCGACGACCACCGACACGGCCATGCACCGCTCGCCGGCCGAACCGAACGCCGCGCTCACCGCCGCATCGGCCGCCATCTCGATGTCGGCGTCGGGCAGCACGACCATGTGGTTCTTGGCGCCACCGAGCGCCTGCACGCGCTTGCCGTGCGCGGTGGCCGTCTCGTACACGTGGCGGGCGATAGGCGTGGATCCGACGAAGCTGATTGCGTCGACGTCGGGGTGCACGAGCAGCCGGTTGACCGCGACGGCGTCGCCATGCACGACGTTGAGCACGCCGTCCGGAAGGCCCGCTTGCTGGAAGAGCTCGGCGAGGAGCACGGCCGGTCCAGGGTCGCGCTCCGATGGCTTCAGGACGACGGCGTTGCCGCACGCGATCGCGTTGGGGACCATCCACAGCGGGACCATGCAGGGGAAGTTGAAGGGCGTGATGCAGCCGACCACTCCCACGGGTTGGCGCACCGACCGGACGTCGACCCCGGCGGCAACCTGTGCCGAGAAATCTCCCTTGAGCAGCTCAGGTATGCCACACGCGAACTCGATGCACTCGAGACCTCGCTGCACCTCGCCAGCCGCATCGGCGAGCGTCTTGCCGTGCTGGGCCGTGATGAGCTCAGCCAACCGATCCTCTGCTCCGACGACGGCCTCGCGCACCGCAAAGAGGATGTGGACCCGTCGGGCGAGCGGCACATCGCGCCAGGCGCGCTGCGCTTCCAGGGCGATCGCAACGGCGTCATCGACCTCCTCGACAGAGGCGAGATCGACCTGCGCAGTGACCCGTCCGGTCGCCGGGTCATGGACGGGCGCGTGGCGGCCGCTCGTGCCTGGGTGCGGTCGACCCGCCAGGAAGTGGGGGATGCGATCCAGGTGCCAGACCCTAGTCCTGCAATCGATTCACTGCTCAGATGGTGGCTTGACGACGGAATCCGCTGTTCTAGGCCCAATCAGCGGTCTTATCCGCGCCCGAGGCTCGACTTGGTGCCACCTCGGCTGGCAGGGGACGATCTGGCGTGGACTTCGCCACGATGATGCAGCTCGAACCGCACGGCACCGACGTCTTCGTCGGCGTCGGTCCCCGCTACCCGTGGGGAGGGCTGTATGGCGGGCAGATCGTGGCCCAAGCCCTGCGCGCCGGGGCCGCCACGGTCGAGCCGGACTACCGCGTCCACTCGTTGCACGCCTACTTCATCCGGCGCGGCGACCAGGACGAGCCGATCCGCTTCGAGGTCGACCGCACCCGCAACGGCCGCTCGTTCGTGACCCGCCAAGTCGTGGCCCGCCAATCCGTCGGTGCCATCCTCACGATGTCGCTGTCGTTCCAGGTCGACGAGGCCGGCCACGACGTGCAGATCGCGGAGCTCCCCGACATCCCGCCTCCCGAGGAGCTCACCGGTGAGTCGTGGAGCCCGATGTTCGAGCGCCGCTTCGCTGGTGCGCGCAACGAGGAGGAGGGACGCGGCATCGCGTGGATGCGGCTGCTCGATCCGGTCGGCGACGACCCGGTCCTGCAGGCCTGCGCGCTGGCCTACCTCTCGGACGACGTGCCCACCGACGCGGTCGTGGCGCTGCATCCCGAGCGCCCCGCTCCCGGCATGGGCGACGCCTTCGAGTACGGCTTCATGTCCGCCAGCCTCGACCATGCGATCTGGTTCCATCGGCCGTCGGTCGCGGACGAGTGGCACGTGCACGACTTCGCCAGCCACGCCTACCTGTCGAGTCGCGGCCTAGCGGTCGGTCACGTGCTCACCCGGGAAGGTGTGCACGTGGCGACCATCGCGCAAGAAGTGCTCCTGCGAAAGCTCTGAGCGGCGCCGCCAGATCGGCTCAGTGCGTGAGGCCCACGCCGTCCTGGCAGTGCGGACCGCCCCAGTGCTCCACGATCTTGCCGTCGCGCACGCGAAGGATCGCGGTGCCGTTGATCTCCACCGGCCCGCCCGAGGGTGCGACTCCGTAGAACGGCGGGCCCGTGTGAGTGCCGCGCACCGTCCAGTTGGACACGATCAGGTCATCGGACTCGATGAGCAGGTCGACGCTGAACACCATGTCCGGGAACGACGAGCGGACGGCTGTCCACCAGCGCAGCTCCTCGCCTCGGATGTCGGTGCCGACGGCGTCGGGGCTCACCCGCTCGGTCACGTGACTCGTGAACTCAGGTGCAAAGAAGTCGAACACGGCGCCCTCGTCGCCAGCTTCCATCGCCTTGCTGTACTCACCGAGCAGCTTCAGGTTCTCCGACATGGCCGACATGCTGCCCCAAATGGTCCGACGACGCCGATCGCTCAGTCGACTCGCTCGCCGTACATCCAGCGGAGGGGGTCGGCGATGAGCTCGAGGCGCTCGCCGTCGGGACCGCGGAAGTAGATCGAGGTGCCGTCGACGTGGTCGTACGCCACGCCAGCAGCGTCGAGCCTGGCCTTGGCGGCCTCCCAGTGGCTCACCTCCATCGAGATGGCCAGGTGGTGCAGGCCGCCGAGCACCTCGGCGTAGGGACCGGGGTCGACGCCGGGCAGGTCGAAGAACGCGATCGTGTTTCCGTTACCGATGTCGAAGAAGAAGTGGGTCGACCCAGGCAGGTCGCGGTTCTCGAACATCGTGGTGAGCGGGAAGCCTAGGAGCTCTTGGTAGAAGCGAGTGGTGCGCTCGACATCGCCACTGATCAGCGCGACGTGGTGCACCCCGCGAGCGCTCGACGGTGGGCGCTCGTCACGTGGGCGCTCGTATTCGCGACGGATCCGCTCACGTTCGGCGGCGAGACGCGATCGCTCGTCGGGGCTGACCTCCTCGGCCCCGGCGGAGTACGAGGGCGGTGGGGCCTCGGGCGAGTCACCAGCCACTGCCAGTCATCCCTTCGTGGCGGCGTGGAGTGCGTTGGCGAGCTCGACCAGCTCGGAACGCTCGGAGTCGTCGAGCGATTCGTAGGCGTGCGCGATCGACATGGTGGTGCGCTCCTCGGCTGCCTCCCACCGCGGCAGCAGGCCATCGGTGGGCGCCGGCTCCCCCCACCCGAACAGCGCCACCATGTGCGGTGACTTGACCGACAGCGCCTCCAGCGGCGTGAGGCCCTCGCTCACGATGGCTGCGCCGTGCAGGCCGTTGCGGAGCTCGCGCAGCGCGTTCATGTGGCGCACCGCCGCAGCCTTTGCGGACTCAGGCACCGGGACCGCGCGCCACCCCGCGAAAACGGGCGCACAGGCGGGCCTCGCTGCCGCGACGACGCGACCGGCCAGATCCGCCAGGCGAGCGGCGTCGATGTCGTCGGGCACCTTGTCCTCGGCCCAAGCGGCACAGCACGCCGCGAACTCGCTCGCCGCCGCGGCCGAGGACATGACCGACCGGCCCTGGTCCCACAGCTGGCGGATGCCGCCCGGCTCGAAGAACGTGAAGGCGGCGGACACCACGTCCGCGTCGACGTCACCCAGCACACCACCACGACCCGTCACGTAGAAGTCGAGGCCCTGGAAGCCCAGCTCGGCGCCGCGCTTGTAGGTGTTGCCGTCGAGCATGAAGTGACTGCCGATGGTGCTGACCGCGGTGGCGGTCTGGGCGGCAGCTGCGAGCGCGTCCATGTCCTGTGTCTCCCCCTCGTGTCGGACCGGGCGGTCCTCGCTGTTGTCTATCGCGGCCTCACGCCGTTTCAACAGGCGCGAAGGAGCGATGGCATCGGCACTAGACGCAGCTCTCGAACGCCTCCGAGAGCGACTGCTGGAAGTCGTCCCCTGCGAAGGCGGCGCCTTCGGGGTCGACGATCTGCTCATAGGTGAGCCCTGCCAGGACCTCGGTCGCGTAGCAGCGGGCCCCGTCTGCGTCGAGCGCCGTGGCGGCGTCGGCGACCAGGTAGCCCCAGAGGCTGGGCAGGAAGAGCGCGTCGCCCGACCGACCGCTCAGCTCGAGGTCTACATCCTCTCCGGGATCGCAAGACTCGAGGCCGGGGTGACCATCGATCTCGATGGCCTCGGCCATCCCGCCGGGCATGGCCGCCGCCCACTCGGACAGAGCCGCGCTCATCTCTTCCTCGTCGCCGGAGGAATCACCGGCGAAGGCCGCCCTCACACACGAGCGACCACCTCTCTTGAAGGTTGCGTAGGCGTCGCCGGTCCAGCCGAGAGTGGCCTCGAAGGCGACCTTGGGGTCGATGCGCTCGGCTAGCATCAGGTACCAGGTGGGGCTCCCGAAGGGGCCGTCGTCGAGCACCTCGATGTCGTCGTCGAGGTCGAGATCGAGCTCCTTCCCATCCTCTCCGGCCAGGAAGCTGGCTGGGTCGAAGAGGTGCTCCTCGGTGTCGGGTGGCGACTCGAACGCATCGTCGACGGCACGGTTGCCGCCTTCGTTGGCCAGCATGAGCACGAAGGGCTGCCCGAGCAGATACGGCACCGAGAACGATGCAGAGATGAACGGCGGCACGTCCGCGGTCGAGGCTTCGCTCGCCTCCAGCTCTTCCGCGTACTCCTCGTCGTACTCCGCTTGTTCCTCCGCTGTGAGCTCGCCCGAGGTGTAAGCCTCCTCGATCCGGAGGGCGTCGCCTTCGATGAGCGACCGCAGAGCTGTCGACGCGCTGCTGTCGAGCTCGTCGTCGTAGAGAGCCTCGATGTCGAAGTGCTGGTGCTGGAGCGCGTGCGTCAGCTCGTGCACCAAGGTGACGCGCAGGCCGACGGTCAGCTCCGTGCCGCGCACCTTCACCCGCTCCTCCACGGTGTCGTAGAAGGCCAGGGTGCCGCTGTCCGACACGGCGTTGAAGGCGTCGAAGAGATCAATCTCCCCACTTCCCAGACCGAAGGCGCGCAGCTCGCCTGCGTAGCGAGCGAGCTCGGCCCGCTCGTCGTCTGCCAGGGCCTCCTCGTCCTCCGTCGTCTGCTCCGTGTACTCCGCAGGCGTGAGGAAGTCGACATAGACGGGGTGGTCGAACTCGAGGGAGCGCTCGTCCTCCACGAACTCGGCCAAGTCGATCACCCTCGGGTCCCACTCGTCAGGGTGCTCGGGACCGCTGTCGAAGGACTGAGCGACCAGCGCGACGGCCGCCCCTACGAGCGCGACTGCGATTGCGGCGCCGAGCACGGCGACGAGGCGCGACCGGCGCGTGGGCGTGACCGGGGGCGGCGGCGGGGGGACGAGCGCGCCGGTCGCCGGCGGCCAAGTCGGGCCGGGTGGTGGCCCCGCCACGGGAGGCGGTGGCGGCGGAGGGAGAGACGAGCGCGAACCCGACGGCGGCGGCGGTGGGGGAGGGAGGTCGGACATGGTTGAGGAGGGGCCTGGTCAGCCGAGCGGCGCCAGGCCGAGCGTGTCCGCCTCGAGACTGGCGGGGGTGGGTGCTTCGACGGGGCGCTGGTAGATGGCACGCCCAGACATGTGAGTGCCGATGGCGACGAGTGCAGCGATCGCGTTGCCTGCGAGGAAGGCCGTGGCCGCACCGTCGAGGCCGCGGTCAGGCACCAGCAGCAGCGCCGGGCCAAGGATGGCGACGGTGAGTGCGAGCGTGATGGAGACGGTCGCCGCCGAGCGGTGCCGCACGCGCGCCTCGGTCAGGTACACGGATGTGACCGCCCACGGGATCGACGCGGCGACGAGCGTGGGAAGCACATCGGCAGCCTCGCGGTAGTCGTCGCCGTAGAGCGTGACGACGACCTCGCGGCCGAAGGTGGCGATGGCGGTGCCCGCGACCATGAGACCGCCTGCCACCAGGATCGCCAGCCGAACCTGGCTGCGCAGCTGTGCACCATCTCGACCGCCCTCGGCGAGGAGCGCCTGACCGATGGCCATCGGCACGTAGGCGGCCATCGCTGCCATGCCCCAAGCGACGTAGAAGCTGGCGTTGAGGTCGGCATGGACGTTGACCAGCACGATCACGGGCATGGCGAAGGTCGGTGCCTGGTACGTGAGCGTGGAGCCCCAGTTGACGAGCGAGTAGCGGACCATCGCACCCGTGCTGCGCGGGCGCGGGCCGAAGCGGTGGCGATCCCCGGTGACCCTCGGCAGCAGGGCGATGCCCACGTAGCCCGACACGGCGGTCGGGATGGCCGCCACCACCAGCAGCCACACGGCTCTGTCGGCCTCGACCGGAAGTGCGAGCAGCGGAAAGCGCACGGCGCCTACCAGCAGGGCGCGCAGCACGACGAGCCCCCAGCGCCGTTGCGTCATCAACCGCACGTCGAGCAGCAGGGACAGCGCCGTGCCGGCACAGAGGAAGACGAAGAGGGACGGCCCCAGCGCGCCGTGCCAGCCGCTCAGCTCGTCGACGGCGCGCGGGCTGACCACGCCGAGGTAGGCGACGGCGATGACGGCGGAAGCAGTGGCGGTGGCAGCGGCCCCCCAGGCGAAGAGCACGTGATCATCACGCGTCCGGCCTGCTGCGTAGCGCGCAGCCGCCACGGGTTGGCCGAGCCCGCCGATGAACGCCACGAAGAGCACCGAGGTCAGGAGAGCAGTCGCGTGGCCGACGTCGGTCTGCGTGTCGACCCTTGCTGCGATGAGCCAGAACAGCGCGCCGGACAGGGCCTGGACGCCGGCCGTCAGCACGAGGGCCGCGGAGCCGGTCAGCAGGTGCCGGTGCCCCGAGGCCCGGTGGCGCAGCGCGCGCAGCATCCGGTGAGGCTACCGGTGCGGGTGGTCAGCCCTGGGTGCTTCCGAGCGGACGTAAGCACGCAAGCAGAGCGAAAGGTGCTCATCGATGAAGGCGTCGAGGTCGGGCCACGGCATCGTCGGGCGTGCCACGAGGAGGGAGGTGAGGCCGTGGATGTTGGCCCAGATGTGCAGCGCCATGTCGAACGAGCTCCCGGCGAGATCGACCGCGCCAGCCGCGAGGGCTGACTCGATCCCACCGATCAGATGAGCGAAGGATCCGGTTGCCATCAGATCGGACCACTGACCCGGCGTGGCATAGGCGGGACCCATGAACATGATGCGGTAGTGCTCGGGATGCTCGATGCCGAATCGCACGTATGCCTCGCCGCGGGCGCGCAGCGCCAGCACCGGATCCTCGATGCCCGCGACTGCAGCCTCGATGGCGTCATCGAGGAGGGAGAACTGTCGAGCGCAGACCTCGAAGAGCAGATGCGTCTTGTCCTCGAAGTGCCGGTATATGGACGGTGCGGTCACACCGGTCGCCGCAGCGACCGCACGGATCGAAACGGCTTCCTCAGAGCCGGTCTCGACGAGCAGGCGCTCCGTGGCAGCGAGGATCTCCTCGCGGAGCAGCTCGCCCTCGCCCTTGCGCGAGCGTCGCCGCACACCGGTCATGCCAGATCCTCGCGCTTCCGGCGCTCGGGCTCCGAGAGACAGCCAGTTCCCGGCTGCCCTTCAGGGCTCACGAGCGGTCACGCGTCGTCGTCGCCGGGTGCCGCTGCGACCAGTGGCCGGGTGCGCACGGGCCGGGGCGGGTGCCCGTTGACCGCGGGCCGCATGCGAGCTGGGGTGGCGTGGGGGTGTGGGTGCGCGCCGTTCCCGGATGGGCCTCCCGCGCCGCGCCCCGTGGGCTCCGCGTCGAGGTCGATGTGCTCGCTCACCCCTATGCGCTTGTGCAGGCGCCGGAGTGGGGCCGGTGCCCACCAGTTCCACTCGCCTGCCAGCCGCATGAAGGCCGGCACCAGCGTGCCGCGGATGACGAAGGCGTCCATCAGCACGGCGAGCGTGAGCCCGATGCCGAAGAGCTTGATGAAGGTGACGTGGCTCGTCGCGAAGGCGATGAAGACGACCGCGATGAGGAGCGCCGCCGCGGTGACGATGCGCCCCGTTCGCTCGAGCCCCCTCGCGACGGACAGCTCGTTGTCGCCTGTGCGGTCGTACTCCTCCTTGATGCGCGAGAGGAGGAAGACCTCGTAGTCCATGGAGAGACCGAAGGCCACGCAGAACATCAGGATCGGCGTCGTTGCGTCGACCGAGCCGATCGCTGTGAAGTCGAGTGCTTCGCTGAGGTGGCCCTCTTGGAACACCCAGACCATGGCGCCGAACGTGGCGGAGAGGCTCAGTAGGTTGAGCACGACCGCCTTGAGGGGGATGACCACGGAGCCGAACTGGATGAACAGCACCAAGAAGGTGACAAGAGCGATGATCCCCGCGGCGAGTGGAAGCCGCGAGAACAGAGCCTCCTTCGTGTCGACCAGCTGGGCAGACATCCCGGTGACCTCGGCCTCGAAGGGGGCGGGGGTTGCGCGGATCGCGGCCACCAGCGCTTCGCCCTCCTCGGAGAGCGGTTCGACGTCGGGGACGACCGACAGGTATGTGCTGCCGCCCTGCTTGGTGCTGTTGAAGGTGGTGTAGCGCCCCTCTCCGCCGGGCACGACCCGCTGCCCTGGGGTGCAGCCGAGATCTGCCAGCCCTGCGCCGCAGTAGGTGCCAGTGGATGCATCGACTCGGGCGACACCGGGCAGACGGGCCAGCGCGATGGCATAGGCGTCGATCTCGGTGGCACGCGCTGCCGGGTCGCCGATCCCCTCCGCCACGACCGAGGATGCGCCCGCCTCGCCGGCCGAGAACTCGGCGCGCAGGATGTCGCTCACCTGGCGGCTCGCGGCCGACTCCGGCAGGACTCTGTCGTCGGGGAGCGAGAGGTTGAGGCGCAGGAAGGGCGCGCCGAGGAAGACGAGCACGGCGATGGCCGCCGCTGCCACCACGACGGGTCGACGCATCACGAACAGGGCCATGCGATGCCAGAAGCCCTCGTCATGGGGCTGCGTAGAGCGCTTGAAGATCGCCAGCTTGTCCACGCGCGTGCCGAGGGCAGCGAGGATCGCCGGCAGCACGACGACGGAAAAAAGTCCTGCGAGGAACGCCACCGCCACGCCCGCATAGGCGAAGCTGCGCAGGAACGCGAGCGGGAACACGAGCAGCGCGCACAGGGAGGCCGCGACCGTGACTGCGCTGAAGGCGACGGTGCGGCCGGCCGTGCGCACGGTGCGCTGGACGGCCACCGCCGGCTCGTGGCCTGCGCGCAGCTCCTCGCGGAAGCGCGAGACGACGAACAGCGAGTAGTCGATGGCCAGCCCGAGCCCCATCGCGGTGGTGAGGTTGAGGCTGAAGATCGACACCTCGGTGACCATCGAGAGCATGCGCAGGACAGCCAGCGTGCCGACTACCGAGAGCGCGCCGATCGCCAGCGGGAGCGACGCTGACACCACGCTGCCGAACACCAGCAGCAGCAGGATCAGCGTGATCGGCAGGGCGATGGTCTCCGCGCGCACCAGATCCTCTTCGATCGTCGTGCCGACCTCGCGGAAGACCTCTGCGAAGCCGCCGACGCCGATGGTGATCCCATCGCCCGACCGGCGGTATCGGGGCGCCAGCTCGGTCACCCGCTCGTTGACCTCGTCCTGCGAGCCCTCGATGCGAGCCAGCACCAGGGCACGGTTGCCGCCCTCGCTCCGCAGCGGCGGTGGGCTGCCGAGCGACCAGTAGGAGACCACGTTGGTGACGCCGGCCTCAGCCGCAAGCTCCTGCGTCAGCGCCGTGCCGGCGGCGGCCACGGCTGGGTCGTCGACCGAGGTGCCGGCCTCAGCGGTGACGAGCAGGAGCAGGTTGGGTGTTCCGGCGCCGAACGCATCGAGCAGAGCCTCGTCGGCTCGGAACGACTCCGAGCTGGGATCGTCGAAGCCGCCTGAGCTGAGGTGCTCGGCCGCGCTGCCTCCGAAGGAGCCTGCCGCCGCGAACAGCACCGCCGCGAAGATGAGGACGGCCTTGCGACGACGAACCGTGAAGCGACCGAGGCGGCTGAGCATGAGTGGCTCCGTGGGGGGAGAGGTCCGGTTTGACCGAACTTTGCGTAACAGCGTTAACCAATCACGAGGGGCGACGGCGAGTCCAGATGACGTCGGTCACAAGCGCCATCCCGTGCGATCCGGGTTGCGCGCGTCTTGACCCGCCGGTCAAGGTGAACGTGTGAGCGTCCTCGCGGCCGAAGCCGCCGCCTTCCCCGGTGCGAGGCGACCCGACCGGCAGCGCACGGTCGAGAGCCTCGGGCTCGCCATCGCGGTGCACGAGTGGGGTGACGAGGCAGCGCCGCCTGTTCTGCTCGCTCATGGCGGCTTCGACTTCGCCCGCACCTTCGATGTGTTCGCTCCTCTGATCGCCGATGCCGGCTGGCGGGTCGTGTCGTGGGACGCACGCGGCCACGGTGACTCGCAGCACGCCGCGCTCTACAGCTGGGAGGCCGACCTGCGCGACGCGGTCGCGGTGTTCGACTCGGTAACATCTGCCGCCGTCCCCGTGATCGCACACTCCAAGGGCGGGTCGCTGATGCTCCAGCTGGCCGAAGCGGCGCCTCACCGGGTCAGCCACCTCGTGAACATCGATGGGCTTCCGTCGCGCCGCAGCTTCCCCGACGTGTCAGACCACCAGCGCACGAAGCTGATGGCGCAGGAGCTCACGAGCTGGCTCGACCACAGGCGGTCGCTCGTCGACGCGCAGCGCAAGCCGGGCACCATCGACGAGCTTGCCGCACGTCGGGCGCGCATGAACCCGCGCCTCTCGCCGGAGTGGCTCCGCTATCTCGTGACCGTAGGCGCGCAGGAGCACGACGACGGATGGCGGTGGAAGATCGATCCCACGCTGCGCTTCGGTGGGTTCGGTCCGTGGCGACCGGAGTGGTCGATGATGCGCCTTCCGGCGATCGGTGTGCCCGTCCTCGCCATGCTCGGCACCGAGGCCGACCCGATGGGCTGGTCGACGCCGCCGGACGACGTCATCTCGCACCTCCCTGCGGACGGGCGCCTGGTGATCGTCGAAGGCGCCGGCCACTTCCTGCACATCGAGAAGCCGGAGCATGTGGCAGAGATCGCGCTGGAGCACATCGCGTGACCGCGGGCCCTGTCCTCCTGCGCCACAACAAGCTCACCCTTGCACTGCACGAGCTGCGGGGCGGCAGCGGGCGTCCGCTCCTGCACATCCACGGCCTGGGTGAGCGCTCGCCGGCCACCGCACCGAGTCGCTTCGACGCTTGGCCCGGTCCTGTGTGGGCGCTCGACCTGGCGGGCCACGGCGCCTCCGACATCGCCGTCGGCGCCGGCTACTTCTGCGAAGTGCTCATGGGCGACGTCGACATCGCCATCGCGCACCTCGGTGCGGTCACGATCTACGGGCGCGGACTTGGTGCCTACGTCGGGTTGCTCGCCTCGGGAGGACGGGCCGAGGAGGTTCGCGGCGCCATCCTCGACGATGGGCCCGGTCTTGCGGGTGGCGGCGCCACGCCGGTGTCACCTTCGGTCACGACCGCGGTAGGCCCGCCGCCTCCGGGTGGCACCCCCGACCCATGGGCCATCTACGAGCTGACGCGCGACGTGCGCCCGCCCGACTACGCCTCCACCTTCGCCCGCCAAGCCGCCATCCGATCGGGTCTCGACACGGCCCTCGCGGTGGTCGGCGTGAACCGCCCGCCCTGGCTCGAGACCGTTGCCTCCGAACCGGGCGTGGTCGAGTGCACCCTGCCAGAGGCGCTCGCCCTCTTCGCCGTCGCCGAGTAGCGCATCCCGCTCCAGCTCGAGGCAATAGGTCCCGGCCGGGCACGGTCGAGGCGATAGGTCCCGCATGTGGGACTCATTGCCTCGACCGTCGTGGTGTGGGACCTATCGCCTCGGGTCAGGCCTGGCGCCAGGCGACGTAGGTCGCCAGCTCTTCCAGCGCGCTGCGCGCTTCCGGGGTGATGGGGGCGGACGAGAGCGCGTCGAGGGCCTGCGACGTCAGCGCGTCGATCGACGCTTCGATGGCGCTCACTGCGCCCGTGTCGACGAAGACGTCCTGGATGGCGCCGACCTCGCTCTCGGTCAGGTCCGCGCGCCCGATGTCACCGAGCACAGTCGCCTGCTCGTTGCTCGCCGCCGCGGTCGCTGCTGCGAGCAGCGGTGTCGGCTTTCCCTCGCGCAGGTCGTCGCCCACGGGCTTGCCCGTGATGGCCGCGTCGCCGAACGCACCGAGCAGATCGTCACGCAGCTGGAACGCCTCACCCAGCGGATCGCCGTAGGCGGACAGCGGCGCCTGGAGCTCATCCAGCCGGCCCGCAAGCGCGGCGCCGATGTGGAGCGGGCGCTCGATGGTGTACTTCCCCGACTTGTACCGCGCGATGCGGCGCGCGCTCTCGTGGTCGGTGTCGGCCCGAGCCGTGCCAAGGATGTCGAGGTACTGGCCGACGTTCAGCTCGATGCGCAGCTCGTCCCACACCCGCTGAACGTCAGGTGAGGTGCGCGGCAGCAGCTGATCCGCGTAGACGTGCGCCAGATCGCCGATGAGGATCGCCACGCCCTCCCCGAAGCGGCGTCCCTCGCCGCGCCAACGCGAGCTGGCGTGCTTGTCGTCGAACTCGAGGTGGGCGGTGCGAGCACCGCGCCGCGTCGAGGACCCGTCCATCACGTCGTCGTGGACGAGCGCGAACGCCTGGAGCATCTCGAAGGCCGCGCCCGCGGCGATCACGTCGTCGGACGCCGGGTCACCGCCGGCGCCGCGGTAGCCCCAGTAGCAGAAGGCGGGCCGCAGCCTCTTGCCGCCATTCATGACGAGCCGGCGGAGCGACTCGAGCGGTGGCGCCAAGTCGAGGCTGAGGTGAGCCCAGCGCTCGGCCTCGGCGCTCAAGAGCGCGTCGAGGCGCGCTTCGACGCGCTCGGCGACGGCCAGGAGGGCCGCGGGCACGGCGACGACGGCACGGGACATGTCCGGGCCGATCGTACGGGCCCGCCCCACGATCTGACGGATCGACACGCCCTCTCCAGGCGCGCCGCTGTGTGGCGCTCAGTCGCCGGCGACCGTGTCCTCGAGCGAAGCCGGATCGAGGTCGGCCACGATCTGGGTCACTTCGATGCGCGCTGCGGTGATCCGGTCGCGGCAGACCCGCAGGAGCTCAGCGGCCCGTCGCACCCGCGCGGCGAGCACGTCCACATCGACCGAGTCGTCCTCCATCTCGTCGAGGATCTGCTCGAGCTCGGCCAGCGCCTCGCCGTAGCCGATCTCCGGCGGGCCCGTCGTGGCGTCGGCGGTGGATGCGGGATCAGCCATCGGCGTCCACCGTAGACCGCACCTCGCCCGTGCCGAGTCGGGTGACGAGCACATCACCCGGGGCGACGTCGTCCGCTGAGCGAACCAGCTCGCCGGACGCGGTTCGGGTTATCGACCAGCCTCTGGCGAGAGCCCGCGCAGGGTCGAGCGACCGCACGCGCGACTCGATCGCGACGAGCGAGCGGTCTGCGTCGACGATCGAGCGCGGCGCCCGTGAGACCAGACGACGTTGTGCGGCGATCATCAACGCTCCGGCGTCGCGCATCTGCACGCGCGCCGAACCAGTCAGGCGACCCACGTCGCGGTCGAGCCGATGGTCGGCTGCTGCGAGCGCAACCGCGCCGGCGCGGCGCGCTCGGCGACTGTGGACCTCGAGCCGATCTGTGGCAGCCGCCAGGGACGACCGCACGCTCCGATCAGCCCGCCCCCCGAGCGAGCGGACGCGGTCGCTGTGCGCCACCAGCTCGCGCTGCGCGATGCGGCCTATCGCGCTCCAACCCGAGTCGAGGCGGGCGAGGTGGTCCGCGACCCGCTCGACGAGGTGCTGGGCTGCGGCTGTCGGGGTCTTGGCTGATGTGTGCGCCACCTCGTCTGCGACCGATCGGTCGGTCTCATGGCCGACTCCCGTGAGCACGGGCACCGGGCTCAGCGCAACTGCTCGCGCCACCTGTTCGTCGTCGAAGCAGGCCAGGTCCGTACGAGCACCGCCGCCTCGCACCACAGCGATGACGTCGCAGGCTCGGGCGGCAACGCTGGCGATCCCGGCCGCGATGTGGCGCGCGGCGCCGGCCCCCTGGACTCGGACGTCGACGGCGATCACGTGGAAGGCGAAGCCGCTGCGGGTCAGCTCGTCGAGGAAGTCGGCCTCGGCCGCGCTCGCCCGGCTTGTGACCAGCCCGATCCGGAGGGGCACAGGAGGCATTGCGAGCGCGGCGTTGCGTCGCAGCAGCCCCTCGCTCTCGAGCCGTGCGAGGAGCTCGGCGCGCGCCATCTCGAGCTGGCCGAGCGTGTAGGCCGGGTCGATCGCGGTCATCCGCAGCTGGAGCTGACCGCGGGGTGCGTACCAGTCGAGGCGCCCGCGGATCCTCACCTCCGTGCCGTCGACCATGCGCACCGACCCACCTGCGCGCGTGAGGGCGCGGTTGACGGCGACCTTGTTCGCGGCCGACAGCATCACGGACAGGCTCGCCTTGCCGCCGTCGGGTCGGTCTTCGACGAGCGTGAGGTAGACGTGGCCCGACGCCGGGCGCGAAAGGTCGTGGATCTCGCCCCGCACCCACACCTCGTCGCGGAACGACGCCCGCATGGCGTTGCCGATCGCGTCCGCTAGCTCGCCGACCGAGTAGGTCGGCTCAGGCACCATCCCCACAGTCGGGTCCTCGAACAGCGACATCGCCGCGCATGTTCCCACGAGAACCAACCAACGTCTGTGAACCCTCACGGCCGCATGTCGGCCGCCCGGGTTCACAGACGTTGGTTGTTGGGGGTCAGACTCGCAGGAGGGCGGCGCTGCGGCGGCTGAGGTAGGTGCCGCCGAAGGCGACACCCGCGAGCGGGAGCACGAGCAGCCACAGCACGAGGACGAAGCCGGGGGGTGGGTCGGGGTCGACGACTCGAGCTGGCTCGAAGTCGATGCTGGGCGGCGCGGCCAAGGTGTCCTCCAGCGCCGACGGTCCGAAGCCCTCGTCGAAGGCAGCGTCGGGCTCGAGCGGGCTCTGCTCGAGAACGGGTGCGGGCAGCGATGGCGCCTCGAAGTCGGCGCCGATGGGCGGGGCCGGTGTCGGCTGAGCCGCCGGTTCCGACACACCACCGGGCCGGTTGGGGCTGACGGTAGGAGCGAGGCTCTCGAAGGGAGTGGTGATCGACTCCGACACCCACGTGAGCTTGATCGTGTAGGCGGTGTTGACGCCGACGAAGTTCACCACCACGAGCGAGTAGTTGCCCTCCGGCGCGAACAGGTAGGCGATCTCCGGCTCGCCGCCGGTGGCTCCCATCGCGATCACGCCATCCTGATCTGGGCCGGCGTCCTCCTGGACGGGATCGTTGTAGATGAACATGTCCATGTCGTTCACCGCGCGCTCGCCGCTCGGCTCGAGCGCGTCCGGGACCTTCTCCGACTCCCAGGACATCTTGAACTGGACGAAGTAGTCCTGCGTGTCGTCGAAGTCAGGTGGCCTGACGAAGGTGATCGGGATCGTGTCGCAGTAGGCGGAGACGTTGCAGGTGGCGGGGTCGTGCAGGTCGTTGGCGGGGTTGTTCCCAGGGATGCCCGGGTAGGTGACCTCCTTGATCTCGCCCTCTCTCAGCGTGATGCGCTGCTGCGCAAGCGCTCCCGCGGGGGGCACGACGAAGGTCAGCATGGCGGCCGCCGTCGCCGTCACCACCGCTAGCACTCCCGAAGCGCGAGCGATGACTCGGAGCGGAACACGCGACATCACAGGTCCCCGGAGTTGGGTGGGTTGGGGTCGGTCTGCTGGCTAGCCGCGTAGCCCAAGCACGGGTCATCTGGGCGGGACTGAGCTGTCGCGTTGCCGGGCGGAACCTCACCGAGCAGATAGCGCGCTCCCTGGGCGAAGCGATAGCAGCCGGGCCGCTGCGGATCTGCTCGGGCGGCCGAGTCCCAGAGCCCTAGGACATAGTCCTTCACGCAGGTGTAGTCGTTGGTGAGGTAGTAGCAGGCGGGGGTCTGGGCGTCGCTGCTGCGGATCGCGGGAATGGCGTGGAAGCCCTTGTCGATCGACGTGGGCCCGAGTCGTGGCCCGGCCACCTGGATGCCTATGAACAGCTGCCGCAGGTTCGTGTACAGATCGCAGGCGTAGGCACCGGCGTCTCGCTGGTGTGAGTCCGGGTTGGAGGAGCGGTAGGCCTGGAAGCACAGCTGATCCTTGACGAGCTCTGGCTCGAGCGGCTGGTTGCTCACGACCATCACGTTGTCCCAGAAGGTCGGCTCTTGCGTGGCCTGCGCATAGTCTCCATCGGTCTGACCGTCGCCGGCGAGGATGATCTCGGGGAAGTAGTTGATGCGCGCGGCAGCCTGGGAGAGCTTCGCCTCCTGGCCCGCGGGCCAGATGATCGTGGTGACCCCAGCCTGCTGGAACGCCAGCGCTGCGTCCGAGGCGTACCTCGGGGTGTTGGAGTTGTCGACCGCGTAGCCGGCCTTGGGGAAGGTCTGCTCGGTAACGATCGTGCCGCCGCACTCTTGGAAGCGCTTCTTCACGCTGTCCTTGAAGCGGCGCAGCGTGTCGAAGCCCGGGTCGGTCGTGTAGTAGAGGCCGAACTTGCGGGGTTGGCCGTTGAACTGGGGGCTGTGATCCACGGGCTGGCCGACGTACTTGCCGCAGAGCACGTCGGCGTACTGCTGCGCCTGGATCTCGAGTGACGGCAGGAAGCCCCAGATCAGCTTCGGATAGCGGGCGTAGAACGACGCTTCCTGCCCAAGGAACGAGCCGAAGTTGAGCACCCCTCGCTTGGCGGTCGAGTCAAGGTAGGCATCGCCGCCCCCGTTGAACGAGGCGAGGCTGATCGTCGCAAAGGGCTTGACCTTGTTGAAGTTGTCAGCAGCGTCAGCGCGCCTGCCTTCGGGGGATTGGTCGGACGAGCTGAAGTACACGTAGAAGTGCACGAAGCGGCCATAGGTCTGGTAGCGCTCGTTGAAGTACTTCTGCCAGCCGCGTGCGGCCCTGACCCACACCTGGTCGTCGTCCTTCGGGGGATCGTTGACGAGATCGTAGTAGGTGGACGACGGGCGCACCTCGGTGCCCCGGGCCGTGCCGATGTCTCTGATGTTGCCGTCGAGGTAGATGAGGACGCGGATCTCATCCTCGGTCACGCCTTGGTAGGTCGCACCGAAGTTGTCCGACTCCGGATCCCAGTACGCCACGCAGGGAGGTGAGAGCGGGTCCTCGGTCTGCCGCGGGGGGTTGCCGACGCAGCGCTTGTCGCTGACGACCTCGCCCACGCCGTCGCCGATCGGCGGCGGCAGTGTGCCCGCACCGCTCCCGGGTCCGTCGCCTGACGGCCCGTTGCTGCCGGTTAGCCCGAGGTTCGAGAGGTTGCCCTGCGCAGGTGGCGGATCGTCGCTGTCCTCAGGAGGCACGGGCGCGTACTCGACCGTCTGGCTCGGGTTGCTCTGCGGCAGGTTGAGAGATGACGGCATGACCAGGATCGCGATCAGCAGCGCGCCGATCATCGACAGCAGCGGCGGGTATCGACGCGCCCACTGCGATGAGCCCTCGGGCTCTGGCTCGAACTCGACTGGGGACGGCACGGAGCCGTCGTTCTCGTCGACCTGATCTGGCATTCCTGAGGGTCCCTCTCGGATCGGGCAAAGCGCCCAGTGGACAGATACAACGCTGGACAGGACTTCTCCTGCTTGCGTGGTTTCGGGCGCGTGAACGCATCGCGCGAGGCAGGAGGCGCTGCACGCGGCGGAGAACCTGTTGGGCAGCCTTCTTCCCGGAGGTCCTTCCGCCGATCCCCGGAGGTCATTTCATGGCAGCTCGTAGAACCTCGACCATCACCGCCGCGACGTTCCGAGAGAACTTCGACCGAGTGGTCGAGAACATCGAGACTGTCATCAAGGGCAAGAACGACGTGGTGAGGCTGGCGATGGTCGCCATCCTCTGTGAGGGGCACATCCTGTTCGAGGACCTGCCGGGCACCGGTAAGTCGATGCTCGCCCGGGCGATCGGCGAATCGATGAACGCCGAGAACAGCCGCATCCAGTGCACCCCGGACATGCTCCCCGGCGACATCACCGGTTCGTCGATCTACGACCAGAAGCGTGGCGTGTTCGAGTTCCAGCCCGGCCCGGTCTTCACGAACATCCTCCTCGCGGACGAGATCAACCGAGCCACTCCCAAGACGCAGTCGGCCCTGCTCGAGGCCATGGCCGAGCGGAGGGTGACAGGAGATGGCACCACCTACGAGCTCCCGCGGCCCTTCTTCGTCCTGGCGACGCAGAACCCCGTCGAGCAGGCCGGCACGTTCCCGTTGCCCGAGGCCCAGCTCGACCGGTTCCTGTTCAAGCTCTCGATGGGCTACATGGATCGCGATGCCGAGTTCGAGGTGATGTTCGACAACTCGGTTCGCCTGATGATCGAGGACATCGAGCCCGTCATCGACCCGGAGGTGGTCCAGGCGATGATCGTGTTCGCCTCGACCATCGAGGTCTCGCCTGAGGTCGGCTACTACATCGTCGACCTGGTGCACGCCACGCGCACCGACCCGTCGATCGCGGCGGGCGGGTCCCCCCGAGCGACGATCGCGCTGCTGCGCGCGTCGCGCGTGCTGGCAGCGAGCGACGGCCGCGCCCACGTCTACCCGGACGATGTTCGGGCGGTGCTCCAACCCGTTCTCGGCCACCGAGTCATCCTCAACCCCGACGCCATCCTGCGCGGCGACAGCATCGAAGCGGTGTTGGAGCGCGTGACCGCGACCGTGAAGCCGCCGGTGTCAGCGAGAGGTCGGGACTTGAAGGCGGTCGGCGCCTAGCTCCGTTCGTCAGCTGCGCACGCCCATGGCTTCCACTCTCCGACTGCGCTCTCGCGAGCCCGGCGCGCCCGCCGAAGGCGGGACGAGCGCCCGATGGCTGAGAGTCAGGCTCGACCGCTTCAGTGCCCTGGCGTCGCCCAGCGCACTGAAGCGTCGCGGCAAGGAGATCGAGCGTCGGCTGGGCATCACGCGAGTGGGGCAGGCGGCTGCGCTCGGCGCGGTCGTGATGTGGGCGCTCGCGTACGTCGTCGCCGGAACCGCCATGTACCTGTTCGCCTATGGCGTCGTCCTGCTGCTGGGCGTCAGCTACGCGCTCGCGCCCAGGCGGCTCAAGCTGACAGGAGAGCGCACCGGGCTGTTCCCACGAGCGCAGGAAGGTGACCGCCTCGACGTCCATGTGAAGCTGGTCGCCGAACGATCAGTGTCGACCTTCATCCTCGAGGAGCGCGTGCCCGAGAGGCTCGGCTCCACGGTCAAGGTGCCCATCACCAAGCTGAGCCGTGGCAGCGAGGTGACCCATCGATACGGCCTGCGGTGCACCCGGCGGGGCGTCTACGAGATAGGTCCGCTCGTCGCCGTGGCATCCGACCCGCTGGGGCTCTCCGAGCGCGAGACGGTGGTGGCCAAGCCCTTCGAGCTGCTCGTGCACCCCAGGGTCGAGCTGGTGTCGGACCGACCGCTCACTCGCCAGTTCGAGGATCCGCCCATCCGCCCGCCAGTGTCGAAGCCGTGGCCGTCGGGCCTCGAGTTCTACGGCATGCGTGAGTACGTACGAGGTGACGATCTCCGCCGCATCGTCTGGCGAGCTTCAGCGCGCACCGGGAAGATCATGGTCCGCGAGGCGGAGCAGGGGATCACCGATCACATCACGATCATCCTCGACACCGATCGTGGCACCCACAGCAACGACGGAGACGGCCTGTCGGAGTCGTTCGAGACGGGTGTGCGCGTCGCCGCGTCGCTCGCCGTCCGTCACCTGCGAGAGGGCTACGAGATCAAGGTCGAGACAAATGGTGGGCCGCTCACCCGCCATCTGCGGGGAGCGACGAGCCAGATGCAGATGCTGGACAGCCTCGCCAAGGTCGACCTCGACCGCGAGCCGCTCAGCAAGGCGATCATGAAGCTGCTGAGCTCGGCCCAGCGCGACGCCCACAACATCCTGATCACGCCCTTCCTCGGCCAGCGCGAGGCGGCTCAGCTCCGCATGCTCCTGAACACTGGCGTCTCGGTCCTGGTGGTTGCGCTTCTCTGGGACGAGGACAACGCCAACACGATGGGTCTGGCGGCCTCGATGGGCTGTCAGGTCGTGGGTGTTCACCCAGGCCAGGACCTGGCCACCGCACTGTTCAGCGACATCGGCGCCGGGAACCGGGTCTGATGGGCCCCACCGACCTCGACAGCGACCTGACCCTGCTCGAAGAGCGGGCGCTCGACCATCTCGAGGCTGACTCGCACGGCGCATCGGATCTCGACGCCGCCGTCGACGGGTCTGAAGATGCCGATCTCGATCCGGAGATAGCCGCATCGCGCCTCGCGCTGGCGATGGCGTTCCCGGTGCTCGGCGCGGCGGTGATGGTCGGTGGGGTGTTCAGCGGAGTGTCGGCGCGGCCTCTCGCCGCTCTGGCCGGCCTGCTCGGCATGGGCCTCGCCCTCGTCGCCCGACGGGTGCGCAAGCCGCTGCTCGGCAACGCCATGATCGCGGTGGGCCTCTTCTTGATCGGGCTCGTGCTCGTCGGCACCTCCGGCATCGGCAACATCGCCAACGCCCGCTCCCTGGCGCAAGAGGCGGCGGCGAGCGGAGACGTGCTGCGCCCGCCGGTCGAGCTCACTGCGGGGTGGCACGCGATCGTCGGCTGGCTGATGGGCATCGTCGGCTTCGTCACCTGCTGGGTGGCGACGGTGGTGCGACGTCAGAGCATCGCTCTGCTCGTGCCGTTGCCGTTCGCAGCCATCGCAGGAATCTCGGTCCCCGAGACCGCGCAGGTCCCAGGCGGGATCGCCGTGCTGGTGCTGTTCGCGATCGGGCTCGGCCTCGTGTCGAGCGCCAACTCCTTCGAAGGCAGCCAGCGCCCGCCGCTTTCCTACGAGATCCGCAAGACGGCCAAGAGCCTGCCGGTCATCGCGCTCATCACGGTCGCGCTGATCGCGCTGGCCCAGACCAGCTTCCTCTTCCCCGACCCGCAGATCGACCCTGCGCAGGAACCGCAGAAGCCGAAGACGGTTCCCCTCGAGGAGGTCGAGGATCGCGTCCTGTTCGAGGTCACCGACCCCAGCGGCGGCGACCCGGTGAGCGGCCCGTTCAGGCTTGGCACGCTCGACGTCTACGACGGCACCGACTGGCGCCTGCCCGCCTTCAGCGAGAACGAGCTCGAGGACGTTCCAACGAACGGTCACGTCGATGACGAGCTCTTCGGCACACGCGACACGCAGGCGCGCTTCCGAGTGCAGGGTCTCGGGGGCACGGTGCTACCGGGCCTACCGAACACGGTCGGCATCAACGCGCAAGGTCCGCAGCTCGCCTACGACTCGCGCAGCGGCAACATCCGCGTCGCCTCCGGGCAGGTGAAGGTGGGCCTGACATACGAGGTTGCGGCGGCGGCGCGCTTCACGGAGGACGAGCTCCGGGCCAGCACCGGGAAGGTGCCGCGCGAGGTCGAGCGCTTCCTCGAGATCCCCGCCCCACCCCCTGCTGTCGTGACCTTGGTCGACGACGCTGTCTCGAGGTTCGACAACGGCTTCGACCGCTTCAACTTCCTGCGCAACCATGTGCTCGACGAAGTGACCGCCTCCGGGCTCGGCACGCCGGTCAGCATCACCCCGGAGCGCGCACAGGAGATCCTCGGGGACACCCTCGAGGCCACGCCGTATGAGATCGTCGCACTCCAGGCGATGCTGGCACGGTGGGTGGGGCTGCCCGGCCGCATCGGCTACGGCTTCGACTGCGGCGGCACTGCCTGCGACCTGAACGGCAAGACGCTCGAGGTGCGCCCGCGCAACGGCGCCGCCTTTCCCGAGGTGTACTTCCCGGGGTTCAAGTGGGTGCCCGTCATCGGCCAGCCGAAGAAGGCCAAGCCCACGGTCGGCACCGACCCGAGCCTCCAGAGCGTCGACCCCAGCATCCTGCCCAGCGACGACATCGCGGTGAGCTTCCTGCTCCCCAAGCTGGTGCCACCGCCCAGCACGCTCACAGACCAGATCCGCCTGAGCCTGCTGATCGCGCTCGGGATCGGGCTGATCGGGGGAGCGGGCTACGTGGCTGCACCTGCGGTTCGCAAGGGCATCATCAGGTCGCGTCGCCGTGCGGCGGCTCGCCAGGCAGGACCCCGAGCACGGGTCGCGCTCGCCTACGCCGAGTGGCGTGACCACGCCACCGACTACGGCTATCGCCACCCGACCGACACGCCCCTCATGTTCCTCGAGCGATTCATCGACGACCCCGAGCACAATGAGCTTGCCTGGCTCACCACCCGGGCTCTCTGGGGGGACCTGCGCGACGAGTGCGACGACGAGGTGGCCGGGGCGGCCGAGGAGTTGTCACGCGCACTGCGCCGGCGTCTTTCGCAGGCGCAGCCGGCGACTCTGCGCTTCGTGGCGACTGTCTCACGCCTGTCGCTGAGGTCGCCCTTCGCGCCGGACACCGACCTCACCTCCGGGCGACGCCGCACCGGTGCCTCCAGGGCCTCTCGCTCGTCTCGCGCCTCTCGCGACCGAGTGCTCGAGGGAGCCCCGGCCCTTCGCAGCGACCGGGTGCTCGCCGCCGCGGATGCGGGCCAGCCAGATGGATCGATCGGAAAGGAGCGGGAGCATGTCTCGACATCGCTCTAGGGCCCTGCTCGCCGTTGTCCTCGCCGCCGTCGTGTCTGCGTGCGTGTCCCCGGGTGAGCCCGGCGTGAACGTGGACACCGTCCAGGCAGACATCGTCTTCGGGGTCGAGCAACCACCGGTTGGCGAGGTTCCGCCGCCCACCGCCACGGGCGGCCCGCCATCCAACGGTGGTCTCGCGCCCGAGCTGCGCGTTCCCTTCTTCAACCGGGTCGGCAGCCGCTTCAGCAACGTGCAGTACACCGTGCCGTCCTCCGACGCTGACTGCCCCACCGCGTCGCCAACGGAGGCACCCGACGTTGTCGCACCGGACAACGCGTCAGAGCCTCCCGCCGCCGGCCTCTACGTGTGGCAGCGGAGCGGAGAGCAGACCGTCGTCGTCGAAGGTGCCAGCTACAAGAGCACGATCAGCGGGTACGAGAACCGCCTCGTACGTGCGGTCGACAAGATCAGTGAGACGCGCTGGACCTTCGAGCTGGTCCAGCCTGATCTGAGTGGCGCCACCCTGGTGACGACCTATGCGGTCAACACCGACCCCACCGAGGTCGAGAACCCCACAACCGGGAACAGAGGTGTTGCGGCGCCCTACGTGGGGCAGACGACGCGGGCGGGCGAGCCGTTGCGCGGGCTCACGCTCGAACGCCAGGAGTACTACGACGGAAACGGGATCCTGGTTGGGGAGTTCGATCCGGCAGACCCGGTGCTATTGGCGCCGCTGCCCGTGCTGAGCGGCGAGACCTGGACATCGGTGGGCGTCGACCCGCGGTCCGGCCAGACCATCCGAGTCGACGGGATCATGTCTAGGCGCGAGTCGGTGGACGCCTGCGGGTCGCGGCTCGACGCATGGCTCTCCGACATGACCGTCACCTACTCGGGCGACTCCGAGACCGTCCGCCAGCTCGATCTGTACGTCAGCACCGAGCTGGGCGGGATGCCGATCGGAGAGCGCATCTCGGAGTCGTCGAACGACGGTGGGAAGCTCGACGCCTTCTTCGAGATCGGCCAGCGAGACCCTGACCCTGCGCCGGAGGAGGAGTCGTGAACCTCCGTCGCCACCTTCCGGAGAACGCAACGGCGCGCTCGGCTCTGCTCGGAGCGATCTCGTTCGCCGCGCTGCTGCTCGTCACCCAGGTGGTCCTGCCTGGCTCGCCTGGCACAGCGGGCCGCGGCACCCCGCCCGGGATCCTCTTCGACGGGGTCGTGAGCGGGCTCGTCATCTCGCTGACCGCCGCCGGAGTGGTGCTCGTCTACCGCGCCATGAGGATCCTGAACTTCGCCCAGACCGCCCTCGGCGTGATGGGGGCGAACCTCATCTTCGGCCTCGTGCAGTTCACCGAGGTGCCGTTCCCGATCAGCATGGCGCTGGGGCTCGCGCTCGCCACCGCGATCGGCGCCGGCGCCGGACTGGTCACCCTCCGCTTCTTCCGCGCCTCCCGCCTCGTGCTCACAGTCGTGTCGATCGTGGCGGCCGGGTTCATCGTCAGCTTCTCCTACGAGATCTACAAGCTCCCGTTCTTCCCCGACTACGACAGCCTCACAGCGGAACAGCAGACCGGCTCTGCCCCGATCCAGGAGATGCTGCCCTTCCCCGGCTGGCACTTCGATGTCGGCATCGTGCGCGACTTCGGGTTCGTTCACGTGTTCGCCATCGAGGCAGCGGTCATCTGCCTGCTCGGCCTCATGGCGTTCTTCCGCTACACGCGTGCGGGCGTCGCCGTGCGCGCCCTCGCCGAGAACCCCGAGCGCGCCTCGCTGCTCGGCATCGGCGTCGGAGGCCTCACGATCATCACCTGGGCGATAGCAGGGTTCTTGAGCGGCGTCAGCACGAGCTTGAACGGCATGCTCACCGTGCCCGCTGCGGCCGGCGGGTTTGCGCCATCGCTGCTCTTGGTCGCCTTCGCCGCCGCCGTGATCGGCCGCATGGAGAGCATTCCGGTCACGGTGATGGCGGCTGTCGGCATAGCCACCCTCAACCGGGCCTTCACGTGGAGCTACCCCGGCGACCGAGGGCTAGTGCCGGTGATCCTCTTCTTCGTGCTCGGAGCGGCACTCCTGGTGCAGCGGAGCTCGATCAGCCGCGCCGAGTCATCTGCGGTCGGCTGGGCAGCCACGGAGGAGCAGCGGGCGATCCCCAAGGTGCTCGCCGACCTCGGAGCCGTGCGCGGCGTCCGCTACGGCCTCTACCTGCTGGGCCTCATCGCCGTCACGGTGGTCCCCTTCGTCGGGTCGACCGGTGTGGTCAACCTCTCCAGCGTCATCGCACTGAGCGCTGTGGTGGTGGTGTCGATCGTGGTGCTGACCGGCTGGGGCGGACAGGTCAGCCTCGGACAGTGGGCCTTCGCGGCCGTCGGAGCCGTCGTGGCGGGTGCGCTGACAGCCACTGCTGGCCTCAGCTTCTGGCTGGCCGTACCCGCCGCCGCCGCCGTGTCGGGCGCGGTCGCGATTGCGGTTGGGCTGCCAGCGCTGCGCATCAAGGGTCTGTTCCTGCTCGTGATCACGATGTCGTTCGCGTTCGCGATCGAGAGCGCGCTCTTCCAGGATCGCTACTTCGGTTGGTTGCTGCCGGACAGCGCAATCGAGCGGCCCAGCCTGTTCTTCTTCGACTTCGTGGACGAGACGAGCATGTACTTCCTCTGCGTGGCGACGCTCGTGCTGTCGATCGTCATCGTGGGCAACCTGCGGAGATCGAGGACTGGTCGGATCCTCATCGCGCTCCGCGAGAACGACGCCAACGTGCAGTCCTTCGGGGTGGCAGTCCTTCGAACCAAGCTCGTCGCGTTCGCGATCTCCGGTGCGCTCGCAGGCATGGCGGGTGCGGTCTTCGTGCACCAGCAACAAGGTCTCAACGTCCAGTCCTTCACGTCGCAGAAGAGCATCGATGCGTTCGTGACCGCCGTCTTCGGCGGCGTCGGATCGGTTGCCGGGGCGCTGCTCGGCGCGACGTACTTCGCTCTGGTGCGGTACTTCTTCAGCAGCGCCCTGTTCCTCGCTGTCGTGGTGAGCGGTGGCGCGCTCTACATCCTCATCGCTTTCCCAGGTGGCTTGATCTCCTTGCTCAACGCTGCGCGCGACTCGGTGCTCCGTGTCATCGCTCAGCGCCGACAGATCCCGGTGCCCAGCCTCTTCGCCGACTACGACGCCGAGGCGCTGGAGCGCAGGCTCATACCGCTGGCTGAGCCCGACACCGGCGCCGGCCTCGGCGCCCTGCCTCCCGGAGAGGGCTACGTGCTCGGGTCCGCTCTCTACCGCGGCCGCGGCCGGAGATTGGCTCCGAGCTCGCCCGCATCGAGGGAGGCCGGATGAGCGAGTCAGCCACCCCTGGAGGCCGGAGCTCCGGCCACGCGCGCCGAGCAGCGACGGCGCCGCCCGCCGCCACGAACGGTGCCCAAGCCACCAGTACCGCTCTGCTCGACCCGAGGCCGCGCAACGACCGCGATCCAGTCGCGCCGAACGGAGATCACGCCGATCAGCCCGCGGCCGCCCGGCGGAGGCCGGGAGAGGGAAAGCCGACGCTGGCCGACGACGATCGTCCCGGTGGCTGGCGCGGGTTCATGTGGGATGTTCGCCAGTACCGAGTTGTGGCGGGCACTCACTACGGGCTGACCCCCTTGCTCGTGTTCGGGTTCATCGGCTTCTTCCAGCGCTTCGACTCCAGGGCCTTCTCGCTCGCCTCTCCGGACATCGCGCGGGATCTCAACATCAGCGTCGGCGACATCATCGGCATCCAAGCGCTGGTCGGCACCGTGGCGACCATCGCCCTGCTCTTTGCCGGCTACTACGCGGATCGGCATCGTCGCGTGCCGTTCGTGAGCATCGGGACGCTCATCTCGGGGTTCTTCTCAGCGGTCACCGGTCGAGCGCAGAGCTTCGCCGGTGCGGCCACACCGAGGGTTCTCGACGATGTAGCGGACGCTGCTTCGGGCGTACCCCAGTTCTCGCTGACCACCGACTACTACCCGCCGGCGGTGCGGGGCCGGGTGTTCGCGCTGCTCGGCATGTTCTCCAAGGTGGCGGAGCTGCTGTCGCCGGTGATAGTCGGCCTCTGCGTGGTCGGGCTGGGCTGGCGCACCTCGTTCCTCGTCTTTGCAGTGCCGCTGATGCTCCTGGGCGTCGCCGCCCACTTCCTGCTCAAGGAACCCATCCGGGGTTACCAAGAGCGCAAGGCGATGGGCGCAAGCGAGGAGGTGGCTCGCCAGGAGGAGGAGCCGCTCTCGTTCGCCGAGGGATGCCGAGCCACGTGGTCGGTCCGCACAGTCCGGCGCACGGTCGTAGCCGACGTGTTCACGTTCGGCGCCGACGCCATTCTCTCGCTGTACTTCGTGTTCTTCCTGGCGGAGGTCTACGGCCTCGACGCGCTGGAGCGCGGGATCGTCTTCCTCCCTGCCGTGGTGGCCCGCCTTGCCGGTGGGTTCATCGGCGGCGCGGTCGTCGATCGCCTCACCCGCCGCAACCCGAGCCGTGTGCTGCTCGTGCTGGGCGTCTACGGCCTCATGCTCGTCCCCGCTCCGCTCGTCTACCTGCTCCAGCCACCGCTGTGGATCATCGTCGGCATCAGCCTGCTCACTGGCTTCGGCGGGTCACTGATCGGTCCCGCCACCCAGGTCGTCTACAGCCAGGTGATCCCGCCCGGCATCCGCACTCAGGGACTCAGCATCACCGCGCTCGCCGGGATCCCCACCACGGCCATGTTCATCCCGATCGCGCGCGGCGTCTTCTCGGAGTACGGCTACGACGGGATCTGGGTGATGAGCATCCCCTTGGGAGTCGTCGGCGCTCTCATCTACCTCACCGCCGCCGGCTTCTTCGAGCTCGACATGCGCAACAACCTGGCTGCGTCGATGGCGGCCGAGGAGTGGCGCCGGACGCGCGCAGCGGGGAAGGGCAAGCTCCTCGTCTGCCGCAACATCGATGTCGCCTACGACGGCGTGCAGGTTCTCTTCGACGTCGACTTCGACGTGGACGACGGGGAGATCATTGCCCTCCTGGGCACCAACGGAGCCGGCAAGTCCACGCTCCTGCGTGCCATCAGCGGCATCCAAGAGGCGTCGAGCGGGGCCATCGTCTTCGACGGGCGCGACATCACGCACATGCCGCCCCACGAGACAGCAGGGCGTGGCGTCGTCCAGATGCCAGGTGGCAAGGGCGTGTTCCCGAACCTGTCCGTGAAGGAGAACCTCGTCCTCGGCAGCTGGATGAACGAGGATCAGGCCGACGTATCCGCACGACTGGCTGAGGTCTTCGAGATCTTCCCTGCGCTGCGTGACCGCATCGACACCCCAGCCGGGCAGCTCTCGGGCGGGGAGCAGCAGCAGCTCTCGCTCGCCCAGGCGTTCCTTTGCCGCCCCCGGTTGCTCCTGATCGATGAGCTCTCGCTCGGCCTCGCACCCACGGTGGTCGGGCAGCTCGTGGAGATCGTCAAGGAGATCAACCGTCGAGGCGTCACCGTGATCGTGGTGGAGCAGTCCGTGAACGTAGCCCTCACGATCGCCACCAGAGCGGTCTTCATGGAAAAGGGCGAGGTCCGCTTCGACGGTCCAGCTCAGGAGCTGCTCGCTCGTCCCGACATCCTCAGGGCCGTCTACGTGAAGGGCACCGGTGCGCTCACGGACGGTGTGCCAGCAGCAGCCCGGCGCGACGAGCGCCAGGTCAGGTCGCTCGGTCTGGCTGAGGCCCGGCCAGTGCTCGAGGTGAGCGGGCTGCTCAAGACATACGGCGGCATCACTGCGGTGGACGACGTGAGCTTCCAGCTCCGTGAGGGCGAAGTGCTCGGCCTGATCGGTCCCAACGGAGCGGGCAAGACGACGATCTTCGATCTGATCAGCGGCCACCAGCCCCTGGACGGCGGCCGGGTGGTCCTCGAGGGTGCCGATGTGACGAAGTGGGCCCCGGAGATGCGTGCGAGGGCCGGACTGGTCCGCCGCTTCCAAGACGCCCGCCTCTTCCCCTCGCTCACGGTCTTCGAGACCCTGCTCGTCTCGCTCGAGCAACGACTCGAGGTGAAGAGCGCGTTCCTCAACGCAGTGGCTGCTCCCCAGGCTCGCAAGGCCGAGCGGCGCGTGAGAGCGAGGGCTGAAAAGCTCATCGAGCTGCTTGATCTGGACGCCTACCGGGACAAGTTCGTCAAGGAGCTCTCCACGGGCCTGCGTCGAATCGTCGATCTCGCCTGCGTCCTTGCCGCTGAGCCGAAGGTGCTGCTGCTCGATGAGCCTTCCTCCGGGATAGCGCAGGCGGAAGCGGAGGGTCTGGCACCCCTGCTCACCCGCGTGCGGTTCGAGACCGGCTGCAGCATCCTCATCATCGAGCACGACATGCCACTCATCTCGGCGGTGTCCGATGAGCTCATCGCGCTCGACCTCGGTGCGGTCGTCAGGCGAGGACGTCCAGAGGACGTCCTCGTGGACGAGCGCGTGGTCGAGTCGTACCTCGGCACATCCGAAGCCGCCATCAACCGTTCCGGGAGCACGATCTGATGTACTCAACCCGTCGCGCGCGCACCACCGCTCTCGCCCTTCTCCTGGCGCTCGCCCCGCTCGCTGCGTGCGGCGGCGAGGACAAGGTGGGCGACGACGACCTGCTGGCCTTCGACCAAGAGCAGGCGAACCAGCTCGGCGCCAGCAGCACCACCGAGACCACCGCCAGCCCGATCGACGATGGTGGGGCTGAGACGACTGCGGCCCCGACCCAGACCACTGCGGCACCCCAGACCACGCTGCCACCCGAACAGCAGCAGGTCACCGTCGAGGTGGTGATCCAGGACGACGAACAAGGAGCGCCATTCACACCGAACGTCGTCCGCGTAGCAGTTGGCGGGCGGGTTCGCTTCCTGAACAAGGGCACGCGCGCCTACTCGATCGTCGCTCAGAACGGAGCCTTCGCGTCACCGTCGATCGCGCCGGGTCAGGCATGGATCTACGAGGCGACCACACCCGGCAACTTCAACTACAGCGACGATGTGCGCACCTACAGCCAAGGCACCATCCAGGTGGTCGCTTGAGCTCCCTGCACCTGCTGCGTTGCCTTGTTGCTGTCGTCACCGTCGTCGGTGTTACGGCGTGCGGTGAGGAAGACCCGGCCACCAGGGCCGCCTCCGAGCGCGTCATCGTGCCTCTCGAAGCCTCGCCAGTCCCGCCGACGCTCAACGGCCTGAAGGTCGCCGAGGAGGACATCGCCGACGTGCTGGAGGGAGCTGACCGGCCATATCTCGAGGCCGCCACGCTCTACAGCCTGCGCGAGGGCGAAGCCCTTCAGGCCACGCTCCAGGTCGGCCGCTTCGCCGCCGACGCCAAGTTCGCCGACCCGGACTTCCGCAGCTCGCTCGTGAACCGCATCGGCAACGGCGGCGCCAACGACTTCCGGATGGGTGACGACACCGTCTGGCTCACTGCCGGCGACCGCCAGTCCATCGCTGTCTGGTTCAACGAGGACCACATCTTCGTGCTCTCAGCCCGTGAGGAGTACCCGGGCGCCCGGGCGCTGCTGCGCGAGGCCTTGGGGATCGAGCCGTGAAGCGGACCAGGGCGTTCGCAGTCGCTCTCGCTGTGCTCCTGGCGCTGACGGCGTGCGGCAAGCAAGAGAAGGACAGCGAGGAGGTCCGGGAGTTCATCGATGCCAGTGACACCCTGGCGCGCCGCTTCGTCTACACGGAGGAGACGAAGGAGCGCACGATCGTCGTCCAGGGTCTCGTCGAGGACGACTTCCGCTACAAGACGAAGGTCGTTCAGGATGGCTCGGACGTCCTTGAAGCCGTGGTGAGCGACGACTCCGTCGCTGTGCGATTCCTCGACCCTGAGCTGATCGGCGCCTGGATGGACGAAGAGGTCGCCTCGGAGGTGGATCAGGCGACCGACCTGGAGGGCATCGGCGTCCTCGACGCTCTGCGCGCTCGTCGATGGGTGCTCGACGCCGGGGGAGCACCGCCAGTGGCTCGAAGCGCCGAGCAGCTGGAGACTCAGGGCGACGACCCTCTTCTCGATGCCCTGACCGCGCTCAGCTATGTGCGAGACATCGCCGAGGCCAAGGACCTCACCCCGATGATCAAGTACAACCCTGAGGCGATCTCGCCGACCTACCGGGCCGATGAGGACCCGTTCCCGGTGCCTGAGGAGGGCTCGGGTGTGGAGCGCTACGACGTCTACCAGCCGAAGCTCCCGTCGGCCGCGCAAGCGACGTCCGGCTCCCAGGCGGTGCTCCCGAGTGCGCTCAACTTCAGGAAGCTGGCCGTCTACGTCAAGGACGGCAGGGTCATCCAGGTGAGCGAGCACATCGGGCTGACGCCGCGGCTGCTCGATGACCTCGGCAGCTACATGCTTCAGCTCATCGACACGACGGCGCCCGAGAACATCCGGCGCGACTTTCGCGCGAGGGTCGACCGCCTGCGCGGCGAAGAGCTGGGTGAGTTCCTTCTGCAGGGCCTGAACGCAATCATCGAGATCGCCGGAGACGAGCCGATCCGCTTCCGGAGCATGACCCTCGAGCTGCGCGACCTGGGAGCCGACGACATCGACGTGGAGCTGCCGGGGGAGACCATCCGGGGCAGCCTCGCTGTGCTCAAGAACCTGGGTCGCAAGCCGTCGATCGATGACGACGCTCCTGCCACCGGCACAGGCCCGGGAACGGGCTCAGGCACGACAACGACGCTCGTCGATGGCTGAGCCGAGCCGCCTCGCCTGCGCAGCATCTGCCGCCCTCTCGGTGATGCTGCTCGTAGCCGCTTGCAGCGGCGGCGCTACGTCATCCGGACCGACGACGGCCGTTCCGCTGGATGGCACGCCGAGGTATCCCGATGCTGAAGGGATCGTGGTCGACATCGCGGACGACTTCTCCACCATCACCCTCGACGGCGACCGGACCTTCGAGATCAACGAGGACGTGCAGAGCTTCTCGACGGTCGACGGCTCGGTTCAGCAGCTGCTCCGCCGCAAGGGTCAGTACGTGCAGGTCGGTCTGAAGGAAGGCTACGTCCGCTGGATAGCGGGGATCGCCGCAGTGGTCCGTGCTCCCGGCCAGCCGCCCGTCGTGTACTACTCGGGCAACCTCGTCGAGGTGCGCGGCGAGCACGCAGTGTTCGAGGACGGGACCGTGCTGACGCTCTCCGAGGAGCTCGATGCTCCTCCTACCGGTGCCCGGTACACCGCAACCATCAGCGCAGACGAGCACGTCGTGATCTCGCTCTCGCGGGCCTGATGCCTCTCTGGGGGCGAACAGTGCTCAGGTCGGTCGTCGCTGGCCTGGTTACGTTCGGCGCGGTGTACCTCGGCGTCACCAGCATGCGCGGTGATCCAAAGGTCAGCACCGCTGAAGCCGATGAAGACGCCCTCGGCGTGGCCGATGCGATCGCGATGGACCGAGGCTCGAGGGTCGCGGTGCGTGGGTTCGTGTTCATCGACGCGAACGTCGGGGAGCTGCTCTGCTCGGCTCGCCGCAACGACGACCCCCCGACGTGTGACGGGGTTGCCCTGACCCTCATCAACCTCGACACGAACCGTCTCGACCTCGATGTGCCTGACGACACCGAGGGCAGCTACGACGCCTGGAGCCGCGACATCGTGACCCTGATCGGGCGAGCCGACCGAACGACGTTCGTGGTCGACGACATCCTCTAGCAACCAACGTCTGTGAACCCCCGCGTCCGCATGTCGGCCGCCCGGGTTCACAGACGTTGGTTGGTGGACTGGTGGCTGGCGAGATGGGCGGCCAGACTGACGCCCACGCCAGACAGGACCAGAACCCATCGAGGAGGGGCTCGCATGCCCGAAGCCGTCATCGTCTCGACCGCCCGCACGCCGATCGGCCGGGCCAACAAGGGCAGCCTCACCGAGTGCCGGCCCGATGACCTTGCGGGGTTCATCATCAAGGACGTCCTCGCCAAGACGCCGCAGCTCGACCCCCAGCAGGTCGAAGACGTGATCCTCGGGTGCGGCCAACCCGGTGGTGAGGCTGGCTACAACGTGGGTCGGGTGGCAGCGCTGCTCGCCGGCCTGCCCGATGTCCCGGGCGTCACCGTCAACCGCTACTGCTCGTCGTCGCTCCAGACGATCCGCATGGCCGCACACGCCATCAAGGCCGGCGAGGGCGATGTCTTCGTGGCCGCGGGGGTCGAGACGGTCAGCCGCTACATGCACGGCGCTTCGGACACCGGACCGCACAACCCGCTGTTCGCTGACGCTGAGGCCCGCACGAGCGAGCGCACGGGCGGCGCCGACAGCTGGGAGCCCCCGGCAGGGCTGCCCGACATCTACATCGCGATGGGCCAGACGGCCGAGAACGTCGTGCTGGCGGAGAACGTCTCGCGCGAGGAGATGGACGAGTGGGGTGCCCGCTCGCAGCAGCGTGCGGTGGCAGCGCAGGAGCGCGGCTTCTTCGAGCGCGAGATCACGCCTGTGACGCTGTCGGACGGCACCGTCGTGTCCAAGGACGACGGGCCTCGTGCCGGCACCACGGTCGAGAAGCTGGCCGAGCTGAAGCCGGTCTTCCGCCCAGACGGCAAGGTCACTGCCGGCAACGCATGCCCGCTGAACGATGGCGCCGCCGCTGTCGTCGTGATGAGCGACACCAAGGCGGCTGAGCTGGGCATCACGCCCCTCGCTCGCATCGTGTCGTCGGGTGTGACGGGCCTCAACCCGGAGATCATGGGGATGGGCCCGGTCGAGGCATGCCGCATGGCGCTGAAGCGTGCCGGCCTCACGATCGACGACATCGACCTCGTGGAGATCAACGAGGCGTTCGCGGCGCAGGTCCTGCCGTCGATGAAGCACCTCGGCATCGACCCTGAGAAGCTCAACGTGAACGGTGGAGCCATCGCGCTGGGCCACCCCTTCGGCATGACCGGTGCGCGCATCATGACCACCTTGATCAACGGCCTTCAGGACTCCGGCGGTCGCTACGGCCTCGAGTCGATGTGCGTCGGTGGTGGCCAGGGCATGGCCATGGTGATCGAGCGCCTCTGACATCGACGTGACGCCACCCAGTCGCTCAATCGGGCGGCTGGGTGGTCGTAGTCGTGGTGGTGGTCGTCGTCGACGACGACGATGTCGTGGTCGGCTTCCCACCGCCTTTGCCTGTGGTGATGGTGGTCTGCAGCGGGCCGCTCGTCGTCGTCGGCCCGCGAACGACGATCGACGTCTCCGCGCCGTATCTCGACCCCGCCCCGCTGTCGCAGCGGGCGATGACGCGGTAGGAGCCGGGAGCCAGGTCCGCAGGGATCACCAGTGTGGCTGTCCGCTCATCTGCGGTGGAGCCGGTGTCGGGAGGGCTGGCCACCGGCGTGCCGTCCAGTACCACCCACCACGACGCACGGCAGAAGCTGAAACCCACACCGCGCACCGTGATGGTGGCGCCGGGGTCGACCTCGCTGGGCTCTGCTGTCAGCGTGGCCGGCTGGTCCTCCTCGAGGAGCTCGGCCGGCGGGGCCGGGAAGTCCACCGCCTCCCGATCACGGAGCGCCTCGGCCATGAACTTGGCCCATATCTGGGCCGGGAACGATCCGCCTGTCACGGCGCGACCCTGCACGTCATCCATCGGAGTGGAGGCCTCGGGGTGACCCATCCAGACCACCGCTGCGTAGCCAGGTACGTAGCCCGCGAACCAGGCGTCCACGTTGTCCTGGGTGGTGCCCGTCTTGCCGGCTGCGGGCCGGCCGATCTCGGCGCCGCGCCCTGTGCCGCTCTCGATGACACCGCGCAGGGCGTGGGTGACCGCCCTTGCCACGTCGGGCTCGATCGCCTCAGCCTCTGGCTCGCGTCGGTCTGGCTCCCAGATGACCCGCCCGTCGCCGTCCTCGATGCGCGCGATGGCATACGGCTCGAGCCTGGTGCCGTCATCCGCCAGCGTCAGGTAGGCGCTCGCCAGGTCGAGCGGTGACACCTCCTCCACGCCGAGCGCGATCGATGCGACCGGTTCGAGCTCGGCATCGATCCCCATGGCCTCGGCGGCAGCTGCGACAGCGTCGGGCCCGACCTTCTCCAGCAGCTGCGCGTAGACCGTGTTCACCGACCGGGCGGTCGCCTCGGCCAACGTGAGGTCGCCGTAGCCTTCGCCCCCGTAGTTGCTCACCTTCCAGGTCTCGCCGCCGAGCTCGAGCTCGATCCGGGGCGGGGCGGCGAACCGCTCACCCAGCTTGATGCCATCCTCTAGGGCGGCTTCGAGCACGAAGGGCTTGAAGGCCGAGCCCGGCTGGCGCCCAGAGCCCCCGCCGTCCTGCCCCCGAGCCAGGTCAACCTGGAGCTCCTCGAAGTCGCGCCCGCCGACGTGCGCCCTGATGGCCCCGTCCATGTCGAGCGCTACGAGTGCCGCTTGCGGGCCGGCAGGATCCGTGAGGACCTCGGCGACGGCCGCCTCGGCGGCCGCCTGGGCGTCGAGGTCGAGCGTCGTCACGACGCGCAGGCCCTTGCCGTAGACGGCGTCCTCGCCCACCGCATGGATCGTCTGCTCGCGGATCCACTCGACGAAGTGCGGCGCCAGGCCAGCCGTCAGGGTGATGGGTCGAGTGCGCGGGGTGGCGACGATCGGCTTCGAGCGCGCTGCCTCGGCCTCGGCCTGGCTGATCTCGCCGACCTCGACGAGGTCGTCCAACACGGTCGAGCGGCGGCGCTCGGCCTCCTTCATGTCCTCAGCTGGGTCCGCCGCCTCGGGCGACTTCAGCAGGCCGACCAGCAGCGCCGCCTGGCCCAGGTCGAGATCCTTGGCGCTCGAGTCGAAGTACGAGCGCGCGGCGGCCTCGATGCCGTAGGCGCCCCTTCCGAAGTACACCGTGTTGAGGTAGCGCTCGAGGATCTCGTCCTTGTCGGCGGTGCGCTCGAGCTTCACGGACAGCACGGCCTCGCGAGCCTTGCGCCACAGCGACCGCTCACCGTTGAGGTACTCGTTCTTGACGAGCTGCTGCGTCAGCGTCGAGCCGCCTTGCACGTCATCGCTCGTCAGATTGACCCAGAGCGCCCGCGAGACGCCGACAGGGTCGACGCCGTCATGGTCGAAGAAGCGGCGATCCTCGGCGGCTATCAGCGCGTCGACCACGACCGGTGCGACCTCGTCCAGCGACACCTCGAAGCGCTGCCCGTCCTGAGACAGGACGGCCAGCTCGCGGCCCTTGGCGTCGACCACCAGGGCTGAGCGGATCTTCGGTGGGTCCGCGGGGAGCTCGACCGCCTGCCACAGCACCGCCAGCCCCGCGACTCCGAGGGCACCGAGACCTCCAAGGGCAAGAGCCGGCCATCGGACCCAACGCGGCAGCCCGCGCCAGCGATGGCGCGCGCGCCTCAACAGCTCCGATGGACGTGCCACGCTTCGTGACCTACCCAGGAACAGCGGCTGACAGACTCTCGGCGCGGGTTGAAGCGCGGCCCTAGCGGCGCTTGCCGCGTGTCGGACAGTGGTGGTGACGCCGGGGTGGGTGGTGCAGGCTACCCGGGCCTGCTCAGGCGGTGCCGTAGACGGGAGCCGGCGCGGGAGCGTCAGCGAGCAGGCGGTCGATGACCGGGCCGAGCTCGTCTGCGTCCCAACGGTCGCCCTTGTCAGCAGTGGGGCCGTGCTGCCACCCCGTGGCGAGCCCCACCTTGCCGCCCTCGACCTCGAACACGCGGCCGCTCACGTGCGCCGAGGCGCTCGACGCGAGCCAGGCGACCAGCGGCGACACGTTCTCCGGCGCCATCGCGTCGAAGGCGTCGGGCTCGTCGGGCGTCGCCATCATCTCGGTGAAGACGCCCTCGGTCATGCGGGTGCGAGCGGCGGGGCAGAGCGCGTTGGCGGTCACCCCGTAGCGGCCCAGCTCGACAGCTTGGACGAGGGTGAGCGTGGCGATGCCTGCCTTGGCAGCCGAGTAGGCGGCTTGCCCGACCGAGCCGAGGATGCCGGCGCCCGAGCTCGTGTTGATGATTCGAGCGTCAACTGGCTGACCCGCCTTCGCAAGATCGCGCCAGTGGGCCGCGGCATGCCTGGCTACCGCGAAGTGACCCTTGAGGTGCACGCGCACCACCGCGTCCCACTCATCTTCGGCGATGTTGGCGAACATGCGGTCGCGCACGAACCCAGCGTTGTTGACCACGACGTCTAGACCGCCCAGCTCGTCGAGCGCCGCCCGCACCATGCGTGCGGCTCCATCGAAGTCGGCCACGTCGTCACCGTTGGCGATGGCCTCACCTCCGGCGGCTCGGATCTCGGCCACCACCTCGCCGGCCGGACCGCTGCCACCACCGGTGCCGTCGAGCTCGCAGCCCAGATCGTTGACGACGACGCGCGCTCCCTGGCGAGCCAGCTCGAGCGCGTGTGCGCGACCGAGCCCGCGGCCCGCGCCTGTGACGAGCACCCTTCGTCCCTCGCAGATGCGACCCATGGCGGGCAGTCTGTCAGGATCTGACGGCTCGTCAGACACCACCAACCAACGTCTGTGAACCCCCATGGCCGGCATGCGGACGTACGGGTTCACAGACGCCAGGAGCGACCGTGCGATACGGGATCACGATGTTCGCAACCGACCTCAGCTGCGATGTGGTCGAGCTGGCGCGCGAAGCCGAGGCGCGCGGCCTGGAGTCGCTTTGGCTGCCGGAGCACACGCACATACCGGTGAGCCGGCGCACCCCTCCGCCCACGGGGGACGCGGAGCTGGCCGAGGAGTACAGGCGCTGCCTCGACCCGCTCGTGGCGCTGGCCGCCGCGGCTTCGGTGACGACGAGCCTGCGACTCGGCACGGGCATCCTGCTGGCGGCGCAGCGTGACCCGATCGTCACCGCCAAGGCCGTCGCGACGCTCGATCACCTGAGCGGAGGGCGGGCCGCCCTCGGGGTGGGCTTCGGGTGGAACGAGGACGAGATCGCGCAGCACGGCGTTGCGATGGCCGACCGGCGTGACGTGGCGCGCGAGCACCTGCTCGCCATGCAGGCGCTGTGGGCCGAGGACGAAGCGTCGTTCGTCGGGCGCCACGTCCAGCTCGCCCCGTCCTGGTCCTGGCCGAAGCCCACCCAGCGCTCGGTGGACGGTCGCCCTGCTGTTCCCGTGCTGCACGGCGGGGCGGCCGGGCCCAAGCTCTTCTCCCACATCGCCGAGTACGGCGACGGCTGGATCCCGATCGGCGGGGCCGGGCTGACTGATGCGATACCCAGGTTGCGTGAGGTCGTGGCGGAGGCGGGCCGCGACCCCTCGACCCTCGAGATCATCCCGTTCGGGTCGCTGCCCGACCCAGGCAAGCTCGACCACTTCGACCAGATCGGGGTGACCGAGTGCGTCTTCCGCCTGCCGAGCGCACCTCGCGACGTCGTGCTGCCGCTGCTGGACGAGCAGGCCGCGCTGGTGGCGTCGCGCCGCTGAGGACGAGCGCAACCAACCAACGTCTGTGAACCGCCACGGCCGCCATGCGGACGCAGGTGTTCACAGACGTTGTTTGGTGGGGCGCCTCTAGGGCACCAGCACGACCTTGCCGGCGATCTTGCGCGACTGCAGGTCGGTGAGCACGCTGACGACGTCGTCCAGCGGGTGCTCGGTCGGTTCCACCGGGGAGATCTCGCTCGAGCCGGCCAGGCTCACAAGCTCGGCCATCAGCTCCTGGTTGCCAGCGGGATCTCTCATGGTCCATGCGCCCCAGTCGATGCCCACCACCGTGCGGTTGCTCAGCAGGATCTGGTTGGCCGGGAGCGCCGGGATCCCTCCGCCCGCGAAGCCGATCACGATGAAGCGACCCATCCAACCGAGCGCTCGCAGTGCCGGCTCGGCGAAGCGGTCACCGACGGGATCGACTACCACGTCCACACCGCCGCCTGCGATCTCGCGGGCTCGGGTCTTCAGATCCTCTGTCTCATAGCTGATGGTGGCTTCGGCGCCCGCCGCGACCGCAGCCGCCAGCTTGTCGTCTGACGACGCCGCGGCGATGACGCGCGCGCCGAGGTGGCGTGCGAGGTCGACCGCCGCCAGGCCGATTCCGCCCCCCGCGCCGAGCACGAGCACCCACTCGCCGGCACGGACCTGCGTGCGGCGGGTCATGGCGAAGAGCATGGTTCCGTAGCTCTGCACCAGTGCCGCGGCCTGCCCGTAGCTCAACGTGCCGGGAATGGGGATCACCGCGCTGGCTGCCAGCTCCACGTGCGACGCGAAGCCCCCGAGCCAGGGCATGGCCAGCACCCGATCGCCGACCGCGAGGCTCGTGACGCCGTCGCCGACCGCGACGACGTCGCCGGCCACCTCTCCGCCCGGCGTGAACGGCAGGGGCGGCTTGATCTGGTACTTGCCCTGCACGAACAGCCCGTCGACGAAGTTCACGCCGGCGGCCTTGACCGCAACGACGACGCGACCCGGTCCGGGCTCTGGGTCAGGCCTCTCTTCGATCACGAGGCGGTCGATGGGGGCGAACTCGTGGCAGACGACAGCGCGCATCCCGGGAGCATGGCACGCCTGCGCGAGGCTGCGTGTCGTGCCCATCGTCCGCGTCGAAGACCTCGATGATCCGCGTCTGGCGGACTACGCGCACCTGCGGGCACCGTCGCGGCGCATGGCGCTCGAGCGCGAGCGCGGCATCTTCACGGTGGAGGGTCGGCTGTCGATCGAGGCGCTGCTCGAATCGCCGTACGAGGTGCGGTCGTTGTTCGTTGCCGAGGAGCACGTCGCTCGCGTTGCCTCGCTCGTGCACACCGAGGCTCCGATCTTCACGATGTCAGCCGCTCAGATGGCGGAGGTCACGGGCGTGCACTTCCACCGCGGAGTGCTGGCCGTGGCCGAGCGGCCACAGCTCCCGCCGGTGGCCGACCTCCTGCGTGACGCGAAGGTGGTCGTCGTGCTCGAGGCGGTCAACGACCACGAGAACATCGGGGCGCTGTTCCGCAACGCAGCCGCCTTTGGAGTCGACGCCGTCGTGCTGGATCCCACCGCCACGGATCCGCTCTACAGGCGCTCGACACGAGTGTCACTCGGACACGTGCTGCGCGTTCCGTTCGCACGGGTCGACGAAGGCGAGTGGCCCGCGGCTCTCGGCGGAATGCGCGACCAAGGCTTCACGACGGTGGCGCTCACCCCATCACACGACGCCGAGACGCTGGGAGCGCTGCTCGCAGATCGTCCGGACCGGGTGGCCCTCGTTCTTGGAGCGGAGGGCCCCGGGCTCAGCACGGCGGCCCTCGATGCGACCGACCGCCGGGTGCGGATCCCCATGGCGCCCGGCGTCGACTCCGTCAACGTCGCGACTGCCGCAGCGATCGTCCTCTCTGCCCTTTACAACCAACATCTGTGAACCCCCATGGCCGCATACCGGCCAACCGAGTTCACAGACCTTGGTTGGTGAGGGCTTCGATGCGCTGCTCGAGGAAGCGGCGCTCCGGGTCGCTCGGTCGGCAGGCCAGCGCCTTCTCGTATGCCGTGACCGCCTCGGCGCGGCGGTCGAGGCGGCGCAGCAGATCGGCCCGAGCGGCATGCCATAGGTGGAACCCGTCGAGACTGCTGATGGCGTCGACGGCGGCCAACCCGTCAGCAGGGCCGTCGCGCTCTGCCAGCGCCACTGCACGGTTCAGAGCCACGACTGGCGTTGGCAGCACCTTCGCCAACAGGTCGTAGAGGGCCACGAGCTCGTCCCAATCGGTCGCGTCCCACGTCGGTGCCTCAGCGTGAACAGCAGCGATCGCGGCCTGGAGCGCGTAGGGGCCTGGCGCGCCAGCGGCGCGCCGGAGGGCGACCTCGAGCAGCGTGATCCCGTCGTCGATCTGCGTGTGATCCCAAGCGGAGCGGTCTTGGTCTGCCAGAAGGATGAGATCCCCGGATGCGTCGACGCGCGTCGACCGGCGAGCATCGCTGAGCAGCAGCAGAGAGAGCAGGCCGAGCACCTCGGTCTCGTCGGGCAGCACCTCGGCGAGGAGCCGAGCGAGTCTCAGCGCCTCGCTGCAGAGATCGAATCGCACGAGAGAGCCGCCGGCGCTTGCGGTGTGCCCCTCGGTGAAGATGAGGTAGACGACCGCCAGCACAGCGGGAAGGCGTTCGGGCAGCTCGTGATCGGCTGGCACCCGATAGGGGATGTTGGCGCCTGCGATCTTGCGCTTGGCCCTGACCAAGCGCTGCGCCATCGTCGCTTCCGGCACGAGGAAGGAGCGGGCGATCTCGGCGGTGGTGAGCCCGCCGAGCGTTCGCAGGCTGAGAGCGATCCGCGCCTCGGGCGCCAGTGCTGGATGGCAGCACGTGAAGATCAACCGCAGCAGATCGTCACGCACGGCAGAGTCGGGCACTGGATCGTCGTTCGAGCCCTCGAGCATCCGCATGGCCCGCTCCTCCTTGTCGCCGCGCCGCTGCTCCCGCCTGAGGCGATCGAGCGCCTTGTTGCGGGCGGCGGTCGTGAGCCAGGCGGCCGGCTTGGCCGGCATGCCGTGGCGCGGCCAGTGCTCGAGCGCCGCGAGAGCCGCCTCTTGCACCGCATCCTCGGCCAGGTCGAGGTCGCCGAGGATCCGGGCGAGGGTGGCGACGACGCGCCCTCCCTCGATCCGGATGACCTCGGCGAGCTCGTCCGAGTCGACCAACCTGCGGCTCAGTGCGCTGGCGCTAGTCGAAGACGACCACTGGGCGCACCTCGACCTTGCCGTGCCAGGCACCCGGGATCTGCGCCGCCCACTTGATGGCTTCGTCGAGGTCGGCGCAATCGAGCAGGTAGTAGCCCCCGAGGACCTCCTTCGTCTCCGCGAAGGGCCCGTCGGTGGTGACGATCTCGCCACCCTTGCCGCCGAGCACGCTGACTGTCGTGGCGGTGTCGGTGGACTGGAGCGCGTTGCCTCCGACGATCACGCCCGCTGCGCCGGCTGCTTCTCCGAAGGCCATGTAGTCGGCCATGACGTCGCCCTGGAAGTCCTCCGGAGCGGCGGCCTGCTGGTCAGCGGGGCCGTAGATGAGAGCAAGGTACTGGGGCATGGGATGTCCTCCTGGTGGTCGCGGGCGCGGTTCGCCCGCTGTCTCCAAGACGACGAACGACATGTGCCCAGATCGACAGCATCGCGAAGATCTGTCACCCAGGCCTCCGCCGACCCCCGCCGCTAGCCGAACGCTTCGATCACCTTGCTGAATCGCTCGATCTGCTCAGTCGTGCCGTCCTCGTGGAGCGCGACGAAGACCTGGCGCACCCCTGCGTCGGCGAGGGAGCGGAACCGCCCGATCTGCTCATCGACCGTGCCGACGACGTCCGCGTAGCGATCGCCACCTGCGTCGATGACGGCGGCCTCCGAGAGGTGCGTGACGGTGATCTCGGCGGGATCACGGCCCTCTGCGTCACAGTGGTGCCGGAGGACATCTACCTTGTGCCGGACGACGTCGGGCTCGCCAAAGAGGTTGCACGCGTCGGCGTGCCGAGCCGCCAGTCGCAGCGTGCGGCGCTCACCCGATCCACCGACGAGCAGCGGGACGCGCTCCTGGATCGGGCGGGGGTAGCAGATGGCCTCCGGGACGGTGACCGTGCGCCCTTCGAAGTGTGGCGAGCCCGGCCCCCAGAGCAGGGGCAGCAGCTCGAGGGCATCCTCGAGGAGCGCGTATCGACGGCTCAACGGCGGGAACTCCCAGCCGTACAGAGCGTGCTCGCGATCGTGCCAGGCGACTCCGAGCCCGCAGAAGGCGCGACCGCCTGAGAGCACGTCAAGGGTGGCGACCTGCTTCCCAAGCTGTGCGATGTTCCGATAGGTCACGCCATTGACCAGCGCGCCGAGGCGCACACGGGTGGTGCACGCGGCGAGAAAGGCGAGCGCGGTCGTGCTCTCGGGGATGTCCTCCCACTCGGGACCGACGACCGGGATCTGCACGACGTGGTCCATGACCGAGATCGAGTCGAAGCCAGCCTCTTCGGCGGCACTTCCCACGCGCCGCAAGTTGTCCCGTAGCTGGGGTCCTCCGCCAGGCCAAGCGAATCGTCCAATGTGCAGCGCGAAGCTGAGGGGCACGGGATCCTCCTGCTGTAGGAGTGCTGCCGAGGGCGCCGACAGGAACCTGGGTGGGACGAGCGCGACCGGGGTGGCTTCGTCGACGTGGTGCACCCCGTCGAAGTCCTCCGTTGGGAGCGAGGGGATGGTTGCGGCGAGGGCACGTAGCTGCGAGGTGACAGTGGCCGACGGCACCGGCTGATCCCGAGCGCGGTTGCGCTCGCGTGTTGCACGCTCACCGACGTCGAGCACGACAGCGTGAACGGGCAGGCCGTGTTTGCGGGCGATCGCTGTCCATGTGCTCCGCAGCTTGGTGTCGAGACCGGAGGTGTCGAGAACGGTGGTGAGGCCCCTTCGAAGGCGAGCGTCGGCGATGCGTGCAAGCAGGTCGAAGGCGTCCTTGGATGCGCGCTGGTCGTGCTCGTGCAGGCCGACGACGGCGCGCAGCGCATCCGATGACACGATCTGCCGAGCGTCGAAGCGGTCCGCTGCCCAAGTGCTCTTCCCGGCGCCAGCGGCGCCCACCAGCACCACGAGGCAAGGATCGGGCAGGCGGATCATCGCCAGAAGGCTACGTAGGGAGCGCGCCCGGCATCCGGTTGGATGTGTGACCTGTGGCGGCCCGTCAGGCGCGGCCGGTGACGTCGACGACCCAGGAGAGGTCGGCGTCATCGAGGCGCTTGTGCCAGGCGGCGGGCGCCGCGCCCATCAGCGTCTGGAAGTCCCAGTAGTCCTTCCAGAGCACGATCACCCCGTCGACGATCCTCTGCACGGACACGAATGGCAGGGCGACGGTCTCGCCCGACTCCCAGGTCCACACCTCGGTGTGCTCCGTGACGACCACGCCGTCGGGCCCGTCGGCCACGACGCCGGGGATGTGCTCGTAGCCGGTTAGCCCTTCGAGGCCGAGTCGCAAGCGGGCTTCGATGCTGTCGGGACCGACGCCGGCAGAAGACGGTCCGGTGGGAACGTCGTAGTAGATCGACTCGGGCCCGAAGAACGATCGGATGCGGGGCCAGTCACGGTCGTAGAGCGCCGCCCAGAACGCCGCGGCAGTCTCGAGCGGCGTCACGAGAGCGCCGCCCGTGTGAGGTTCGCGGCATCCGGGGCCGTCCGAGGGCTACTGATGCCCCCAACCTCCGGGCCCGCCGATGTTCGGGGCAGGGAGGGCCCGCGCAGGGCTACTGATGCCCCCAGCCTCATCGGGCACCTCGCAGGAGCACGCCGGGGCGGGCTCCGGTGTCCTCTCCGGACTCGAAGGTGATCTCCCCGGACTTGATCGTCTGCAGGTAGCCGTCGGCCTGCTGGACGAGCCGACTGGCTCCGCCCGGAAGGTCGGCCACCAGAGCGGGGCGGCGCAGCTGCAGGCGCTCGAAGTCGATCACGTTGCAGTCGCCGACGTAGCCCGGAGCGAGCACGCCGCGGTCGCCCAGGCCGTAGAGCGTGGCGGTCGCCTGAGTCATCTTGTGAACTGCCTCCTCGACGGTCAGCCTGCCGTGATCGCGATCGCGGGCCCAGTGCGAGAGCAGGAACGTCGTGGTGGACGCGTCGCACGTCTGGCCGGCGTGTGCGCCACCGTCGCCCAGACCGAAGGCCGAGGTGGGATGCCGCAGCATCTCGCCCACGGCGTCGAGGTTGCCGTCGGTGTAGTTGAGGACCGGAGCGTTCAGCAGCTCGCGGCCGCCATCGATGAGGAAGAGCTCGAGCAGCAGCTCCCACACGTCGGCGCCCTGCGCGGCTGCCAACGAGGTCGCGCTGTCACCCGCACGTGGTTCGTACTGGGGCGGGTCGCCCAGCGGGAAGATCCGGTCGGGGTGCATGAACCCGCTCACGATCGGGTCGCCTTCGAGAGCGTGTGCATCGGCGATCAGGCGCGCCTTCAGATCTGGGTCGGCCTCGATGCGGGCCACCTGCTCGTGCCAGGGGAGCAGGCCGAGTCCGGCGGCTGTCCAGGCTGCGGTGAAGGCAAAGGGGTGGAAGGTCTGGAAGCCGAGGAGCAGCGACACCGTGCGGCCGTGCACCTGGGGACGGACGGGCGCGCCCTCGGCGGCTGCATGGCCGGCCATGTCAAGCATCCGCTTCCAGGAGCCGGGGTCGGCGTTGTTCTGGTTGAGAGCGAAGGTGACGGGCCGCCCGATCGCCGCGGCGAGCCGGCGCATCCAGTCCATCTCCCGCTCCGGCGCAGCTAGGTCCTCGCCGAGCGCACCGGCCGGAGCCAGCTCGAACACACCGGTGCCGAGCTCACCCAGGACGCGACCGATGCCAAACAGCTCGTCCTCCGCCGCGAACGTCCCAGGGACCGGTTCGCCGTCGATGGCGCGGTGCGCCAGCGTGCGGCTCGTCGAGAAGCCGAGGGCGCCCGCCTCGATGCCTGCGCGCACGATGGCGGCCATCTGCTCGATGTCCTCCGGCGTGGCCGGCTCGTTGCAAGCGCCGCGGTCACCCATGACGTAGCCGCGCACGGCACCGTGAGGCACCTGCGTGCCGAGATCCATCACGTGCTTGCGCTGATCAAGAGCGTCGAGGAACTCGGGGAAGCTCTCCCAGCCCCAGCGGATGCCGGCCGACAGCGCCGCGCCGGGGATGTCCTCCACGCCTTCCATCAGGCCGATGAGCCACTCGTGCCGGTCGGGCGCGACGGGGGCGAAGCCGACCCCGCAGTTGCCCATCACCACCGTGGTCACGCCGTGCCAGCACGACGGCGTCAGCTGCTCATCCCAGGTGGCCTGGCCGTCGTAGTGCGTGTGGATGTCGACGAAGCCAGGGGTGACGAGCGCACCGTCCGCGTCGATCTCGCGGGAGCCCTTGCCGTCCACGTGCCCCACCGCGGTGACGACGCCGTCGCTGATGGCGACGTCCGCCGTGACCGCGGGCGCACCCGTGCCGTCTACGACGGTTCCACCTCGGATCACCAGGTCGTGCATGCGTCCCCCCGGACTCGTGCGCGGTGCTTGTGCGCTGTGCGTGGGCCGCATCTTCGCAGACACCTGACGGCCCGTCAGGTTGGTCCCCTGTCGTTCTCGGGCGATCTCTCCGTTGCCCAGGCGGAATCTTCGCCCGAGAACGACAGGGAGCCCGCGTCGAATCGGTTGGCGGCAACCAAGGTCGGGGCGGCAGCCTGGGCCGATGGGTGATCTGGGGATCGATACTGCGGTCGAGGACTGTGGCGAGGGGCGCTACCGCGCCACGCTGAGCCAGGACTGGGAGATATGGGGGCCGATGGGTGGCTACGTGGCAGCCGTCGCTCTGCGAGCGGCCGGCGCGGCCAGCGAGCATCCGCATCCGGTGGCGTTCTCGTGCCACTACTTCGCCGCTGCACGCTTCGAGCCCGTCGACATCAGCGTCGAGGCCCGCAAGACCGGCCGGTCGGCGAGCGCGCAACGGGTCGAGATCAGCCAGGACGGCCGGGCGATCCTGGACGCGATGGTCTGGAGCGCGGCCGACAACGAGGGTCTCGAGCACGACGAGACGACCGCTCCCGAGGTGGCCGACCCGTCCGAGCTGCCGAGCATCGAGGAGCTGCTGCCGCCTGACGCAGAGTCGCCCTTCCCGTTCTGGCTCAACTTCGACGCCAAGCCGATCCACTTCGAGGTCGACTGGCCGCCCGAGGGCCCTCGCCCGGCCCGCTGGCAGGAGTGGCTCAAGTTCCTTCCCAGCGCCACCTTCGACGACCCCTGGCTCGACGCCGCTCGCTCGGTGATCCTCGTCGACCTGCCCAGCTGGCCCTCAGCACACCGCCCTCACGCCTGGCAGCAACCTCCCTACATGGCCCCCACGCTCGACCTCAACGTGGCCTTCCACCAGCCGACGGTCGATGAGGCGTGGCTGCTCTGCGACGGCGCTGCACCGCTGTCGACGCGCGGCCTGTTCGGCTGGACTGCACGCGTCTGGTCGCCCGGCGGCAAGCTCCACGCCTCCGGCGGCGGCCAGTGCCTCTACCGCAAGCTGCGCCCGCAGCAGTAGCTCCCTGGTCGATGAAGGTCGACGAGTGCTACGCGTCTCGTCGCCGCATGGGCGCAACGCAGCCGGGACCAGCAGCGTCACACGGTTCACGCGCATGGCTGGAAGGATGGCGCCATGAACGATCGGGGACGGGTGGTGTTAGTCGTAGCCCGGGGCACCGTCGCTTCAATCGTCGCGGTTCTCGTGAACCGGCTTCTTGCCGATGGCGATGCTGGTTGGTTCGCGTACGCGCCGAACACGGGAGCCACGTTCTCGCCCAATCGGACTTCGACGATTTGGCGCGAGGCGTTGGTGTGGTCCTCGGTCACCGCGGTGTGGACGGGCCGCTGACTGAGACAGATCGGCAGCTATGCCCGCGGATCGCTAAGCACCCGACGGACCCAGACGGCCACTGCCCAAGCCGAGAACGCGGCTCCGGCCACCGCGAGGTAGTCACTGGCGCTCTCGGACAGCCGCCTGTTCCCACCGAGCTCGAACTCGTAGTCGGTCAGCAGAACGACGACGAAGAAGACGGCCGCGGCAAGCCAGAGAAGGGTGAACCCGACCGCCTTCCGTCGGGCGGGTTCACCTGACGGTGGCATGCCTCATCCTCCCCCGCGGACACCCGCGATGTGTCGTGTTCGGCAGGAAGGGGCCCACGCCTAGCTGCACTGATGGTGCTTAGCGAGCAGCCAGGACGCGCCCCGCAGCGGAACGGAGGTGGCGGTGATCGTCGGAATGCGATCGTCTGCCGGGGACACGAACTCGATCGACACGATGACACCACCAACATCGAGCTTGGTGTTCGCTCCGTCGTCCGAGATCACCCAGAGCGTGACCCCTTCGGCCAGCGACGACACCGCCAAAGGTGCCTCTTTCGGCGGGTCAACCTGTTGCACGACCGCCGCCGCCCGGTAGATCCCGAGGGCTTGGTTGCGGCCCATCGGTGCCGTAACGGGTTTGAAGCCGAGCCGGGTGAGAAGTTGCTCCGATGCCTGGTTGCCGGCTGTGACCCAGGCCGCGAGATGCGGCTCAGCGCGCTCGGCGAGCTCCCGCATCGAGGCGCCTAGCAGGCGCAGCGCAACTCCTGTCCGCCGGTGCGATGCAGAGGTGGCGATCTCGTAGAGGAATGGTGCCCCGAGTTCTCGGCCGATCATCGACGCCCCGATGAGTCGGTCGCCCTCGACCTGGACCAAGCTGGCATCGTCGTCAGCGAAGTCGACCTCACGCCATGTTCGAACCTCGTCGGCGTGGTCAGCGGCGCCGTCGAAGTCGATAGTGCCTTCGTATGACTCGTCCAGCAGCGCGGCGAGCGCGCTGTCATCGGCCGGCGTGGTGCTGCGGACGCCGATCTCCCGCGTAGGCGTGATGTCTGTTGCCGGGATGGGGGCGACGACCCATCGTCGACGTAAGCGCTCCACCCGCACAGATTGCCGGATCTGGACGCGTCGAGCGCGGCGGTGTCGCCCACGGCGAAATTCCCTACTGCCCGCGATGCCCGCTCACCGCGTCGATGATCGGCAGAAGTGGGACGCGAGGCAATGAGTCCCACTTGGCCCAGTCGGAGGCGATAGGTCCCACATGTGGGACTGATGACCTCGAGAGTGCAGTCGTGGGACCTATTGCCTCGTGGGTCGTGTCTGCCCGTCGTGGGGCGCAGGTGCGAGTGAGGGCGCTGCCTCGTGGTAGTAGGACGGGTGGGTTCGTGGAGACTGAGGACTGATCTGATGGTGCTTGATCGGCAGCCGATGCTGGAGGGGGAGCTGGTCAGCGTTCGCCCGCTCCGAGCGGACGACTTCGACGCGTTGTGGGCGATCTCGTCGGATCCGCTGCTGTGGGAGCAGCACCCCGCCAAGGAGCGAGCGACCGCCGAAGGGTTCCAGCAGTGGTTTGCCGATGCGATGGAGTCGGGTGGCGCCCTGACGGTGATCAACCGCGCCGACGGAGGAATCATCGGGACGTCTCGCTATGACAACTACGACCCCGACGCGCGGGAGGCGGAGATCGGTTGGACGTTCATCGCCCGTTCCCTGTGGGGCACGTCGTACAACGCGGACCTGAAGCGCGTGATGCTCGACCACGCCTTCGGCTCGGTGGACACCGTCGTGTTCCGCGTCAACGGCGGGAACCTGCGGTCACAGCGCGCAGTCGAGAAGCTCGGAGCGGTCAGGTCTGCAACGGAGATCGACGCGCGCGGCTTCGGCGAGGTCGTCGTGTTCCGTCTGGAGCGCACCGTGCCGAGGGCAGGTTGGGACGGATGAACGGCGAACCCTCTGTCGACCGCGGCGTCCACTTCGAGCGACTCGAGCTCGGGGCTGGCGCGTGGGTCGACCTGGCTCGTGGGTGGATGGCACGAGCCGAGGAGCTGTACGAGCACCTGCTCACCGAGGTGCCTTGGCAGACGAGCCGGCTGTTCCGCTACGACCACGAGGTGGAGGAACGGCGGCTCGGCGCGTCGTGGCGATCGGGCACCCCACTGCCGCACCCTGCGCTGGCCGAGGCGACCCGTGTGCTCCAGCATCGGTATCGGGTCGAGTTCGCGGGCTTCGGAATGATCCAGTACCGCGACGGCGCCGACGGCCAGGCCTTCCACCGCGACACCGACATGCGCTGGCTCGACGACACGATCATCGCCATCCTGAGCCTCGGGGCGCAGCGCCCCTGGCTGCTGCGGCCGAGAAGCGCGCGCCACACGGACGCGCCCGGCAAGGGAGCGACGCACGACCTCGCCCCGGCCGCGGGAGACCTGCTGGTGATGGGCGGCCGCTGCCAGGCCGACTGGGAGCACTCCGTCCCCTACCTGCGCGGTGGCACGCCCGTCGGCCCGCGCATCTCGATCCAGTGGCGCTTCGCCCGCCGCACCGGCCGCCCCTTCCAAGGTGCCGGCTACCGCGCGCCGCTCTACTACAGCCGCGAGCGCCGCTAGCCCCACGGCTCACGGGTCTCGGGCAGGCTGGGGCGATGGACGACGTGAGCAGGTCGAAGTTCGCGGGCGGCGACCAGATGTACCTGCGAGATGAGCAGTATCGGGACGGCAGCCGTCTGGAGCGAAGGACGAACCTGCACGTTCGATACGGCACGGCAACCATTCCGTGGTTCGAGTGGGTCGCGTCACGGATCGACCTGCGTGCGGGGCAGCGGGTGCTCGAGGTGGGCTGCGGGTCGGGCGCTCTATGGGACCAGCGCGCGGTTCCCATCCCCGAAGGCGTCGAGCTCAGCCTGTGCGATCTCTCACCGGGCATGGTGGCGGCTGCCACGGAGCGAGCGACGGCTCGCGCCGAGTTCGCCTCCGTCGTCGGCCGCGAAGCGGATCTGCAGTCGCTGCCGTTCGATGACCACTGCTTCGACCGGGTGATCGCGAACCACATGCTGTACCACCTGCCCGACCCGTCGCTCGGAGTCGCAGAGCTGGCGCGGGTCGTTCGCCCCGGTGGAGCCGTGATCGTCGCCACCAACGGCTTCCAGCACATGCGCGAGCTGCATGAGCTCGAGTCAGAGGTGTTCGGCACGAACCTCGTCGACCCCACCATCGAGGCCTTCGGCACCGAGGTGGGCTTCGGCCTGCTCCGACAGCGCTTCGGAGATGTGCGGTGGGTGCAGTACGAGGACGAGCTCCGCTGCTCCGACCCGGCCGATGTTCTCGCCTACGTCTGCTCCAGCCCGCCGGGCGAAGACGCCACACCCGACGAGCGAGCGAGACTCGAGGCCGCCATAACGGAGCGCTTCGCTGTGGGAGGTGGCGTTATGACGATCACGAAGGATGTCGGGTGCTTCGTGTGCAGCTCGCCTCGCCGTGGAGCTGGTGCCGCGGGGCCATGACCCTCTTTCGTGGGTGGCGCGGCAAGTCAGATGTGCGGCTCCCCTCGGGGGGCTAGAGGCGTTCGATGATGGTGACGTTGGCCTGGCCGCCGCCCTCGCACATGGTCTGAAGGCCGTAGCGGCCGCCGGTGCGCTCCAGCTCGTGCAGCAGGGTCGTCATGAGTCGTGCTCCCGTGGCGCCGAGCGGGTGGCCGAGGGCGATGGCGCCGCCGTTCACGTTCACCTTGGCGAGGTCGACGTCGAGCTCCTTCTGCCAAGCGAGCACAACGGAGGCGAACGCCTCGTTGATCTCCACCAGGTCGATGTCGTCCATCGTCATGCCTGTCTTCTCGAAGGCGTAGCGCGTGGCCGGGATCGGAGCGGTGAGCATGTATATCGGGTCGTCGGCCCGCACGCTCATGTGGTGGATGCGTGCGCGCGGCGTGAGGCCGTGGTCGCGGAGCGCTTGCTCGCTGACGACGAGCAGCGCTGACGACGCGTCGGAGATCTGCGACGCCACGGCTGCGGTCACCCGGCCGCCCTCGACCAGGGTGGGCAGCGATCGGATCTTCTCCCAGTTCGGCTCGCGTGGGCCCTCGTCGACGGCAGCGTCGCCGAGAGGCACGATCTCGTGCTCGAAGCGCCCTTCGGCGCGCGCCCGCAGCGCGCGCTCGTGGCTCTCGACGGCGAACTCCTCCATCTGCTCGCGGCTGATGTCCCACTTGGTGGCGATCATCTCGGCGCTGTTGAACTGGCTCACCTCGCCGGCGCCGTAGCGCTTCACCCAACCCTCGGAGCCGGTGAACGGGTCGGTGAAGCCGAGCGGCTCGGCCAGCGTCATGGCGGAGCTGATGGGGATCATCGACATCTGCTGCACACCGCCGGTCACCACGACGTCGTTGACGCCGGCCATCACGGCTTGAGCCGCGAAGTGGATGGCCTGCTGCGCCGAGCCGCACTGCCGGTCGACCGTGGTACCGGGCACGTGCTCAGGGAGGCCCGCCGCCAGCCAGCAGGTGCGGGCGATGTCGCCCGCCTGCCCGCCAACCGTGTCGACGCAGCCGAAGATCACGTCGTCGACGGCGGCCGGGTCGATGCCGGTGCGGTCGATGAGAGCACTGATCGAGTGGGCGCCCAGGTCGGCCGGGTGGACCTGGCTCAGACCTCCGCCGCGGCGCCCGACCGGCGTGCGCACTGCGTCGACGATGAATGCCTCAGGCATGGCTGTCTCCTAGGTCGAGAGCGCTGACGCGACTCTGCGTGTGTGGTGGGCGGTGTCGCCCCACGAGCGGCTGAGCGCCCACGTGCGCTTCATGTAGAGGTGCAGGTCGGCCTCGACGGTGTAGCCGATGGCGCCGTGGCACTGCAGGGCCTTGCGCCCGGCCAGCTCGGCCGCGTCATTCGCCAGGGCCTTGGCCATCGAGACGTCGCGTGCTCTGGTCGAGGTGTCGTGCGCCACCGACCAGGCCGCCCTCCACACGGCCGGGCGCGCGAACTCGAGCGCCAGGGCGACGTCCGCGAGGTGGTGCTTGACGGCCTGGAAAGAGCCGACGGGCACGCCGAACTGGTGGCGTTCCCGCACGTAGCCGACGGTGAGGTCGAGCATCGCCTGGCCCAGCCCGACAAGAATCGCGGCGGTGCCGAGGGCACCCCGGTCGATGGCGAGGTCGACGATGTGAGGGTCGTCGGCGACGATTTGCATGTCGGTCCCGGCGGTGGCCTCGTCGTCGCGGCCGGCCTTGTCGGCCGCGGCCCCGGCGGTGACCTTGTCGTCGGCCCCGTGAACTTGCGACATGTCGCCATCCGTCGCATGTCGCTGTGTCGCCGGCTCCGTCGAGTGGACACGCCCGGCGCGTCGGGCCCGGTCGACGGTGTCGACGGCGGTCAGCTCAGCATCAGATGGTGCGACGCAGACGATCGCGTCGCCGTGACGCAGCAGCAGAGTGTCGGCGTCGGCCGCGCACGGGACGTGTGGCCCGCCGAGGTCGGTGCTGACCATCCCCTTCCTGACGCCTATGAGCGGCGCAGCGACCATCGCGGTCTCGACGATCGGATGCGGCAGCGCCACCCGTCCGCACTCCTCGAGGATCGGCACGAGGTAGGTCTCGTCGAGGCCCATGCCGCCATCAGATTCGGCCACCAGCAGGCCCAGCACGCCCATCGCGTCGAGGCTGTCCCACACGCCGCGGTCGAGCTCGCCAACTGGTGCGGCCCAGGCTGCTCTCACCGCGGCCGGCGGGCACTCCTTCGCGAGGAGCTCGCGCACGGCATCGCGGAAGGCGACCTGGTCGTCGGTGCGCGCGAACCTCATCGCGGAAGCCCCAGGAGTCGCTCGGCTGCGATGTTGCGCTGGATCTCGTTGGTGCCGGCGTAGATCGGGCCGGAGAGCGCGAACTGCCAGCCCTTGCTCCATGGTCCGTCGAGCTCCGCCGCAGGTCCGAGCAGGTCGAGGGCGATCTGGTGCAGCTCGATGTCGAGCTCGGACCACCACAGCTTGGTGAGGCTCGCCTCGGCACCGAGCTTGGCGCCGCTCGCCAGCTTCGTGACGGTGGCCAGCGTCTGCAGCTGGTATGCCTCGGCTCGCATCCACGCTCGGGCAGCGCGCAGGCGCAGCGCCTCGTCGGCACGCTCGTCGCAGAGAGCGAGCAGGCGCTCGGCCGTTGCGAGGAAGCGCCCCGGCGAGCGCAGCGTGAGACCGCGCTCGGAGCCGGCCGTCGCCATGGCGACGGCCCAGCCACTGCCTGGCTCGCCGAGCACCACTCCGCCGTCGACGGCGTCGTCGGCCAGGAGCGCGTCGTCGAAGAAGACCTCGGCGAAGCCCTCGTCGCCGTCGAGCCGGCCAAACCCGCGCACGGTCACGCCCGGCGTGTCGAGCGGCACGAGGAGATAGGTGAGGCCCTTGTGGCGAACGCTGTCGGGGTCGGAGCGGAACAGGCCGAACAGGTGGGTGCAGAACGCGCCGCGAGTGGTCCAGGTCTTCTGGCCGTCGAGCACCCAGCCGCCGTCGACGCGGCGCGCCCGGCTCGTGACGCCGGCCAGATCGCTTCCGGCGTTGGGTTCCGACCAGCCCTGGCACCACAGGTCGTCGGCCGCCGCCATGCGACGCAGGATGCCGGTCTGCTGGGCCGGCGTGCCGAACTCGAAGACGCTCGGCGCCAGGAGGAAGATCCCGTTCTGTGTGACCCGCGGGGGACAACCTGCGCGGTAGTACTCCTCCTCGAACAGCAGCCACTCCCAGAGGGAGGCACCACGCCCGCCGTGCTCCTCAGGCCAGGACACGGCTGCCCAGCCGTCCGCGAAGAGCCGCCGCTCCCACAGCAGGTGCTGCGCGAAGCCGTCACGCGTGTCGCCAGAGGCGGGGTCGCCCCCGCATTCGTCGCGCCACTCGGACAGGTTCGCTTCGAGCCAGGCGCGTGCCTCCGCCCGGAAGGCCTCCTCGGCCGCCGACCAGGTCAGGTCCACGAGATCACCAACCAGCGTCTGTGAACCCCTACGTCCGCATGGCGGCCGTGGCGGTTCACAGACCGAGGCCCTTCAGAGCAGCAGCGGCTTCGCTCTCGATGCGAGAAAGGAGGTCGGCCACCGTCGGCAGGTCGTCGACCACTCCCGTCACCTGACCGGTGGGCAGGATCCCGACCTCGGGCTTGCCGTCGACCATCGTCGCCTTGATGAGCATCGGAGCGTTGGCGGCGAGGGCGACCTGGCTCCAAGTGAGATCTTGGTTGCGCTTCATGGCGAGGCCCTCACGCAGCAGATCGGCGAGCGACGTGCCGGTCTCCCTGCGGAAGCGCAGCGCAGCGGCGGCCGCGCGGGGGAAGCGAAGGAGCTTCGGTGAGCGCTCGATGCGCTCGACGACATCAGTGCGGATGACGCGCTGAGGCGCGCCGTCGATCGCGGTGGTGACGACCGTGTCGAAGACGGTCGCCGCCGTGTAGCGATCCTTCACTCGGTCGGGCACCCGGCTCTCGGCCGTGAGGAGGAAGCGGGTGCCCATCGCGATGCCGTCGGCCCCATAGGCGAGAGCAGCGACGAGACCTCGGCCGTCGTGGAAGCCGCCGGCGCCCAGCACCGGGATCGTGGCGCCCACGGCGTCCACGACCTGTGGCAGCAGCAGAGAGGTGGGCACCGAGCCGGTGTGGCCACCGCCCTCCGCTCCCTGCGCGATCACGGCGTCGACGCCCATGTCGAGCACCTTCTCGGCGTGCCTGCGCGCCCCCACGGTCGGCATCACCACCACCCCAGCGTCGTGGCAGCGGGCCACCGCGGCTGCGGTGGGCGCCCCCGCGAAGGACACGAGTCGCACGCCTTCCGATACGACGAATGCCACGAGCTCGTCGAGGCCTGGTTGATCCGCACGGAAGTTGACGCCAAAGGGCGCATCGGTGCGTTCGCGCACCGACCGGACTGCGCCCCGCAGCTGCTCGGGTGTCATGGTCACAGCGGCGAGGATCCCGAAGCCGCCGGCAGCGCTCGTCGCCGCCGTCAGGCTGGCGCCCGACACCCATCCCATCCCGGTCTGCACGATGGGCAGCCGGCACCCCACCAGATCGCAGAACCTCGTCTGGAGCACGGGGTGGACAGAACCTGACACTCCGTCAGATTAGTGACGGGCTTCTGAGACCGGCGAAAGCTCAGTCGAGGCTGCCGCAGGCGGCGGTTGCCGCGGCGGCACCGCTACCGGCGTTGTTGAGCACGCAGACCAGCCAGCTGCGCACGACGGGTATGTCGACTCTCTGGTAGCCGCCTAGGTAACGACAGTTGCTGGTGTACCCGTAGCTCGTGTCGCCGACGATGTAGCCGCCGTGGAAGGCGGGACCGCCCGAGTCGCCGAAGCAGGTGCCGCCTCCACCAAACGGGTCCCGTTCGTTGCCGTTCATCTGCAGGATCTGCGATGTGAGCTTCTGTGGCTTCTCGTCGGTGAGCTGCCGCCGGATCGGGAAGCTCATCGGGGTCGGGGCCTGTGGACCGGTGTCTGCCTGGCGCACCTCGGTGCCGTACCCGACGGTGCGGATCAGCTCCTTCACGAGAGCCTTCTGGGGGATCCCGTCGAGGTACCCCTCCGGCGGGAGAGCTGCAGTCGCCACACCCGTGATCGCCTCGTCGAGGATGACCACGCCCGTGTCGTTCCAGTTCTTGATGTCCGTGAAGTCGCTGTAGTCAGGGTGGGTGAGTGCCGTCCCGGTGACCCACACGGGGCTGCCGTCGGCCGTCCCGTCGGCGAAGCCGGTGTTGTCATAGGGGTAGTGGGGCAGCGGGTTTCCGTCCGCATCGAGCTCGACGATCCACAGGCCGTCGTCGAAGCCCGAGCCCTCCTCGCCGAAGCCGAGGTCGTCCAGTGCTCGCGGGATCACCCGGCGGCCGGCGGCGGCATCGGGCGCGACCTCCGTGTCGAAGGAGACGGCGACCTTGCCGACGTCGCCGAAGGTGCAGTGCGCCGCTGTGACCACGACTCGGGGGTGGACGAGCGTGCCGGAGCACCGGAAGCGTCCGTCTGGCTGGTAGAAGACCACGATCCCGACGTTCGGGTGCGTCGGATCGACGGGGTCGTCGTCGGCGCCACCGGTGATGGCTCCGGCCACCGTTGTGGCAGCGATGAGAGCACCGGCCGCGACCACGATGGCTGCGGTGGTACGCCGAATGGTGCGCATGTGACGATCCTCCGAGAGGTCGCGTGCGACGGCCCCGCCCTGGTTCCGTCCTCCGCGACGGTAGCGCGGACTTGGGATCAGGGGTTCGGCACCTCGGAGTGACGCAGGCCGGTCGGGTCTATCACGGTGGCGATCAGCTCGATCTCCTCCGGGGTCGGCAGCCTCGACGTCGGAACGTCCTCCTCCACCACGAGCTCGAAGCCCGTTGCCGCGCGCACCTCGTCGACGGTCACACCCGGGTGCACCGAGCGCAGCCGCATCGAGTGGTCGGGGGTCTCGAAGTCGAGGACGCAGAGGTTGGTGACGACGCGGCGGATCTCGTGGAAGCGCGCAGCCCGCGGCCCTAGCGCGGCGGCACGGTCGTACCCGATGCCGCAGACCGTGTCGACCGCATCGCACACGACCGCAGGCGAGTGGTTGGGCACCCAGTACGAGGTGACGTCGTTGATGGTGTTCCCAGGGGCTCCCCTGTAGCCGAGCAGCTGCACCTTGGGCTGCTGGTACTGGCCGATGGCGGCGATGTTCTGGTTGCCGAACCGGTCGACCTGTGTGGCACCCATCATCACGTGGCGGCGCCCGTTCCACACCCAGTTGAACATCTGGCGGTACGGATTGAAGTGCTCGACGACGGCGCCGGAGGGCCATGCGAACGCCTCGTCGTTGGCGATGAGGCGTGCCTCGCCGTCGGTCATCGCCAGGTCGGGCTCGAACGTGGCGCGGGCCAGCCGGCCACCGATCATGGGGACGGTGCCGATCGGGTTGGCGAGGATCTCGCCGTCGCCGCGGAAGCACTCGGCCACGGCGACCACGCACACGTCAGCGCGGTCGACGAGGCCGTCGAGCTGTGCTGTCACCTGGCACCTCCGTCGGCGCGGAGCTTTGCCTGGTAGTCGGCCTCGCTCAGCTGGAGCCAGGCCTCCCGGAACTCGGCCCACGCCTCGGGTGACTTGGCGGACGCCGCGTACGCCTTCTGGAAGGCCTCATCGCGGTCGTAGTCGGGCACGCAGGACGTGAAGTGCGCGCCGTTGGGCGCCTCGATCACGCCGTCGACCAGCAGCCGGCTGATGAGCAGCGACTGCGGTGGCCCCTCCTTGGCGAGGTCCTCGGTGGCCACGACCTTCTCCGTGGAGAGGAAGCGCTTCGAGGCGGCGCCGAGGAACAGGTCGTCGAAGTACGGGTCAGGGCCGAGGTACTGACCGTTGCCGCGTGCGTCCGCGCGGTTCATGTGCACGAATGCTGCGTCCATCGTCAGCGCCGGCGCGGCTACGAGCTCCTCGCCATCGTCATAGGGAGAGGTGATGGTGCGCAGCCGTGGGTTGTCACGAAGGAGGTCAGAACCGAGCCCCACGCGCGTTGGCAGGAAGGGGACGCGCCATGCGGCGGCCTGAAGCCCGAGGAGGAACATGCCCTCGTCGTAGGGCTCGTCCTCGATGCGACCACCCTGGCGGGCGGCGCGGAAGTGTGGCTCGAGTGGGATCGAGTCGAGCGACACGAAGGCGTAGACCAGGCGCTTCACCTTCCCCGCTGCGCAGAGCAGACCCACGTCAGGCCCGCCCCAGCTCACCACCGTGAGGTCGGTGAGATCCGACCGGAGGATGGCGCGCACGACGGACATCGGCTTGCGCCGTGAGCCCCATCCGCCGAATCCGATGGTCATGCCGGACGACAGCTCCGCCACGGCGTCGTCCTCACTGCAGCGCTTGTCGCGAGGTGCGGTCATCGTGAGAGGCGCGTCATCGTGTGGTGTCGGTGTCGCGCTTTGCGACGAACGCGTCGCGGTGCTCGTCGGCCACGCCTGACAGGTTGAGCTCGAAGGTGAAGCCCTGCTCGAACCGGTACGAGCGCTTGACGTCCCACAGGTCGATGCCGTTGAGGCTCTCCTTGGCGGCGCGGATCACGGTCGGTGACTTGGCGGCGATCTGGCCGGCCACCTCCATGGCCGCTGCACGCAGCTCCTGCAGCGGCACCACGCGGAGGACGGAGCCGAAGTGGTGCAGCTCCTGCGCTGTCGCGGTCGCCGACGTGTACACCATGGCGCGCATCTTGTGCTGGGGGACGAGTCGCGACAGGTGGGTGGCCGCGCCGAGCGCACCACGGTCGACCTCGGGCAAGCCGAACGTGGCGTCGTCGGCCGCGACGATGATGTCGGCGTTGCCGACCAGGCCGACGCCACCTCCCAAGCAGAAGCCGTTGACGGCCGCGATCACCGGCACCGGGCACTCGTAGACGGCAGCGAAGGCGGCGAAGCACCCGCGGTTGGCGCCGATCAGCGCCTCGAAGCCCTCGGTCGCCTGCATCTCCTTGATGTCGACGCCAGCGTTGAAGCCACGGCCCTCCGCGCGCAGGACGACGACGCGCACGTTCGAGTCGCTGCCCAGCGAGCTGAGCAGCTCCGCCAGGTCGAACCAGCCGGCAACCGTGAGCGCGTTGACCGGGGGGTTGTCCATGACGACCTCGGCGACGCCGTCGTCGTGGATGATGTGGCTGGTCCCCATGGGCGACGCCTCGCGTTAGGTTCTGACGGACCGTCAGAAACCTAGGCCAAGCCCTCAGAGGCCACCAACCAACTCCAGCCGACCCACACCGAGCCGAGGCAATGGGTCCCGTCCACGCCAGGTCGAGGCGATGAGTCCCGCATGTGGGAGTCATGACCTCGGGCTCGCAGCAGTGGGACCCATCGCCTCGGGTGACGAGGTGAGCGAGACATGCCGATCACTATCGATCTGTCGGGGCAGGTGGCGCTCGTCACCGGCGGCACGAAGGGGATCGGTGCGGGCATCGCCGAGCGCCTGGCCGAAGCGGGCGCGACGGTCGTGGTGTGCGGCCGCAGCGAGCCGGCACAGACGACCACACATCAGTTCAAGGCATGTGACGTGCGCGAGCCAGCGCAGGTCGACGCGCTCATCGAGTCGATCGTCGCCGAGCACGGCCGGCTCGACGTCGCCGTCAACAACGCCGGCGGGTCGCCGAGTGCGGAAGCGGCCGATGCGTCGCCCCGGTTCAGCGAGGCCATCATCCGGCTCAACCTGCTGGCGCCGCTGCACGTCGCGCAGGCAGCCAATCGGGTGATGCAGGGCCAGGCGGGCGGCGGGTCGATCGTCAACATCGCGAGCGTCAGCGGCCTGCGCCCGTCGCCGGGCACAGCCGCCTATGGCGCTGCCAAGGCCGGGCTGCTGAGCCTCACGCAGACGCTCGCGATCGAGTGGGCCCCAAACGTGCGCGTCAATGCTGTGTCGGCTGGTCTCGTCGCCACCGACGACAGCCTCGAGCACTACGGCGGTGAGGAGGGGCTGGCGCGGGTCGCCGCCACGGTTCCCGCCGGCCGCTTCGGCACTCCGTGCGATGTGGCGGACGCCGTCGTCTTCTTGGCGAGCCCGCTGGCCGCCTACGTCACCGGCAGCAACCTGCTCCTTCACGGTGGTGGAGAGTGGCCCGCCTTCCTGCGGGCCGCGCAGGGCTGAAGGTCCTGTTTGCTCAGGGCAGGTGCTGTGCGAAGAAGGCTTCGCTTGCGTCGATCTCCTCGACGGGCACAGCTGAGTGCGCGCCGGGATGGGCGTGGAGGCGCTTGTCCTTCGAACCGACCGATCGGAACAGTGAGATCGCGGTGTCGACCGGGACGAGCTCGTCGTCGGTCTGCACCAAGAACAGCACCGGGCAGGTGATCGAGGTGGCTGCCGCTCCCCAGGGGTTGCCCTCGGCGAACGTGCCCATGAGGCCGAGGACTGCGCAGCGGACGTCGGACGTGGCTGCCACGAACGGCAAGCCGAACATCGTGCCCATCGAGAGTCCCCAATAGCCGAGTGGGCCCTCGCCCACGTCGGGCAAGGCACGCAGCGATCGCAGCGTGGCGGTCCAGTCGGCGGTCATCTGCTCGGAGGCTGCCGTCACGTGGTCGAGGAACCCGCGGGGGATGCCAGCGGTCTCTGAGCCCTCGCGTGTGAGCGTCGCACCCTGGCGATCGCCGTGACCAGGTCCGTCGATCGAAGCCACCGCATACCCGGCGTGGCGCACGAGGCGGCGTGCGAGCGAGAGCACGTAGGGCATGCGCTTGTGCCCTCCGCCGCCGTGGCCGACGAGGACGAGCGGCCGTGCACCGCCTGCCCCCTCCGGGGTCCACAGGATCCCCGGCACCACCCCTGAGTGGCCCTCGACGTCGAAGCGCCGCTCGGTCACACCGTGACTTGTCGTCTCCCCCGAGATGTGCATCCCGGGAGCGTAGGCCGACCGGTGATGCATGCGAGAGGGCCCCGGCCGCAGCCGGGGCCCAGCTCAGTCCGTGACGGAGACGGATCGCGTCAGTCGGTTGCGGCGGCGGCCGCCGCAACCGGTGCGTCGACGCCTCCGAAGGCCTCCTTCTTGCGCTTGCTGAAGGCGATCGCTCCGATCAAGACGACGAGCGCACCGACGGCGATCAGCTGGCTGGCACCGTTGGGCGACGCGATCCGCGTGACCGGATCGATGTCGGCCATGTTGATGATGGCCGGCAGCATCAGGAGCGACACGAGGTTCATCACCTTGATCAGCGGGTTGAGCGCCGGACCGGCGGTGTCCTTGAAGGGATCGCCGACCGTGTCGGCGATGACGGCGGCCTTGTGCGCGTCGGAGCCCTTGCCGCCCTCGTTGCCGTCCTCGATGTACTTCTTGGCGTTGTCCCACGCGCCACCGGCGTTGCTCAGGTAGTTGGCCATGAGCTGACCGGTGAGGATCACCGCGGCCAGGAACGCACCGAGCGCGGTGAAGCCGATGCCGAAGCCGATGATGACCGGGGTGAGCACCGCGAGCAGGGCCGGTGTGGCGAGCTCGCGCAGCGAGGCCGCCGTGCAGATGTCGATGACCGGCGCATGGTCGGGCTTCTTCTCGCCCTTCATGATCAGGCCGTCGGCGAACTGGCGGCGCACCTCCTGGACGACCACGCCAGCGGTGCGGCTCACCGCGTTGATGGCCAGCGCGGAGAACAGGAAGGGCACGGCGCCGCCGATGAGGAGGCCGATGAAGACCTTCGGGTCGGCGACGTTGATCGGCAGCAGGTCGAACACGCCACGGCTCGACTCCTGTGCCTCGCTGATGATCGTGCCGGCGGTCGGGAAGCCGTTGGCCACCGTGATGATCTCGTTGACGGCTGTCTCGATGAAGCTTGCGAAGATGGCCACCGACGCGATCACGGCTGAGCCGATGGCGAAGCCCTTCGTGACGGCCTTGGTGGTGTTGCCCACCGCGTCGAGGCTCACCATGATCCGCTCCGGCTCGCCGTGGAACTCGCCGGACATCTCCGCGATGCCAGCGGCGTTGTCCGACACCGGGCCGAAGGTGTCCTCGGAGACGATCACACCGGTCGTGGCCAGCATGCCCATACCGCAGAGCGCCACGAGGTAGAGCGAGAACTGGAGGTTCCCGCCGCCCAAGCCGAGCGAGACGGCGATGGCGATGGCGATGGCGATGATGGCGTAGACCGAGCTCTCCAGGCCGGCCGACGTGCCCGACAGGATGGCGGTCGCCGGACCGGTGCGGGTCGACTCGGCGATCTCCTGGACCGGCTGGTGGTGCGTGGCCGTGAAGTACTCGGTGAGGCGGCTCACCACCTGCGCCAGCACCAGGCCGATGACCACCGCGCCGAACGCCCGGAGGCCGACGTTCGACAGGGTCGCCTCGCCCGGGCCGTCGACGCCGTCGCCCACGTAGAGGAGGCCGAGCAGGCCGACGCCGACGACCGTGATGAGGCCAGCGGTGAGGAAGCCGCGGTTGATGGGCTTGAGGGCGTTCGTCTCGCCCTCCTTGGCTCGCACCGCGTAGACGCCTGCGATGGAGGCGATGACCCCGATGGCACGAGCCGCCAGCGGGAACACGAGGCCGAGCGCCGGGTTGGCGCCGACTGCGTGGAAGCCGGCCACGCCGAGGATGATCGACGCCACGAGGGTCACCTCGTAGCTCTCGAACAGGTCGGCGGCCATGCCGGCGCAGTCACCCACGTTGTCCCCGACGTTGTCGGCGATCGTGGCGGGGTTGCGCGGGTCGTCCTCCGGGATGCCGGCTTCGACCTTGCCGACCAGGTCGGCGCCGACGTCGGCCGCCTTCGTGAAGATGCCACCGCCGACCCGAAGGAACAGGGCGAGCAGAGAGCCGCCGAAGCCGAAGCCGACGAGGATGGCCGAGCTCGTGTTCTGGAAGAGCCAGATGATGACCGTGGCGCCGAGCAGGCCCAGGCCGACAGTGAACATGCCGGCTATGCCACCCGTGCGGAAGGCGACCTTGAGGGCATCGGGCAGCGAGTTGCGCTTGGCGGCAGCGGCGGTGCGCACGTTGCCGCGAGTGGCGAGGGTCATGCCGATGTAGCCGGTGAGACCCGACATCAGGCCGCCGGCCACGAAGGCGAGGGTGCGGTAGAGGCCCGACTCGCCGAAGGAGAGAGCGACCTCGCCGTCAGGCTTGAGGATCTCGGTCGACGTCACGAACACGATCGCCGCCAGGGGCACCAAGATCACGCCGATCGTGCGGAACTGGCGCTTGAGATACGCCCAAGCGCCCTCCTGGATCGCGGTGGCGATCTCGATCATCTTGGGTGTGCCCTGGTCTTGGGCCAGGACTCCCTTCATGAGGATGAAGCCGACTGCGATGGCGAGCAGCGCCGAGAGACCCGACAGGGCCAGGATGGCGAACTCACCACCCTTCAGTACGAACTCCTGGTAGCCACCTTCACTGGCCAGGATGCTGGTCATGCATGCTTCCTCTGGGTCGTGTGAGCAATGGTGTGCTCACCGGTCTCTGGGGACAGGTCGGCCGCGGCGAGCCCGCGGCGGGTTACGTAGATCTGACGCGCGACTCGCTCGCCCAGCGTGCGGTCCTGCCCGTCGACCTTGACGACGAGCGGGCCATCGAACGGGTGCTTCTCGACGACGGCGACCTCGACGCCGGGCACGAGCCCGAGCGTGCCGAGGAAGGTCACGAGCTCAGGGTCGGTCGATCCCGACAGCGCGACCTCGGCGACCTCGCCGGGCTCTAGCGCGTAGAGCGTCGGTGTTGCGGGCAGCTCGCGGTCATCCGCGGTGGGGATGGGAAAGCCGTGCGGGCAGGTGGCCGGGCGGTGCAGCGCTATGTAGAGGCGCTCGAGGACCTCGTCGGGCAGCTCGTGCTCGAATCCCACTGCGAGCTTGTCGGCCTCGTTCCACGCGTAGCCGAGCATGTCGGCGAGGAAGCGCTCGACGATGCGGTGCCGCCGGATGGCGGCGATGGCGGTCTTGCGGCCCGCGGCTGTGAAGCTCACGCCTTGGTAGGGGCGGTGGTCGACGAGCTCACGATCGGCGAGGCGCTTCACGGTCGTGGTGACCGTGCCGGGGGAGAGCCCGAGCACGTCCGCGAGCGCGCCAGTGTGCGCCTCTGACCCGTCGCGGGTGAGGCGGTATATCGCCTTCAGGGCCTCTCGTTCGGACTTCGTGAGGGAGTCGTCCACCGGCTCGATCTGGTCAGTTGTTTGGTCCGCCCAAAACTGGACTTTGAACTGGGCGCGCTCAGAGCGCGCACATACCACCAGACGAGCACGGTCAGGGGCAAAACGGCTGCGGCGCGGGGCTTGCGATGCCAACGCGTGCTAGACGATGGCGATCATCCTCAGGCTGGTCGAGCGAGGTGCACGGAGCATGGAAGCAGCGCCAGCGCGAGACCCCCACGGGCCGCTCTTCTTCGTGCACGTGATGAAGACGGGCGGCTCGACCTTCGCGGTGCGGCTGAAGAGGGAGCTGGGGCGCGAGTCCGTCTTCCCGTACTTCGGGATCGACCCGGTCGAAGTGATGACGAACCTGAGCGTCGGCTATCTGACCTCGCAGCCACTCGAGAGGCTCAACCAAGTCCGTGCGTTCGCCGGTCACTACCCCTTCTTCGCGGCGCGGCTCGTCCCCACGCCTTCCCTGGTGCTCACCATCCTGCGCGACCCGGTGGAGCGCGCCATCTCCCATCTGAAGCAGCACCGCCGCGAGAAGGGCCAAGAGAGCCGCTCGCTCGAGGACATCTACGAGCGCGGCTTCGCAAGGCCCCTCTACATCGACAACTTCCAGGTGCGCGTCTTCGCGCTCACCGAGGCGGACGGAGCCGATGACGTCCAGCAGCCGATCGAGATCGACGACCGGCGCATGTCGATCGCCAAGGAGCACCTCGAGGAGGTCGACATCCTTGGGCTGACTGATCACCACGCAGAGTTCGTTGCCGAGGTCGTCAGGCGACTGGGCTGGTCGAACCGGGGCGTGGGCAACCAGCGCGTGTCGGAGCCCGTTGAGGTGCCGAGCTCGTTGCGCCAGAAGCTGATCCAGGACAACGAAGCCGACAGGGAGTTCTACGCCTTCGCCCGAGACCTGTATGAGCGGAGGCGCCGCAGGGGCTCAGTGGTCGTGTGAGCGGTCGAGGCGGCACCGCCCCCGGGCCGGCCGCACGGTCGGCCGGCGCTACGGCGTAGCCTGCATCCACCTCCGGCCGTTTGTGGGCGCCCGGCGGGCCAGACCTTGGGCACTCGCGTCACTCGGACGGGAGTCAGGAACAGGGAGCGTGTGCATGTCCACCACTGCGGTGCCGGCCGTCGAGGGCTGGTTCACCACCGATGCCGAACCGAGGCTGCTCGGCACCCGCTGCACGTCTTGCGGCACGGTGTTCTTCCCGAAGGCGAGCGGCTTCTGCCGCAACCCCGAGTGCCGGGGACGTTCATTCGAAGACGTCGAGCTGTCCCGTGTCGGCAAGGTGTGGAGCTACACCGATGCCCAGTACCAGCCGCCGCCGCCGTACATCCCGCCCGCAGACACCCACGAGCCGTTCGCCATCGCGGCGGTCGAGCTGGCCGAGGAGCAGGTCGTGATCCTCGGCCAGGTGGCCAAGGGGTTCGGAGTGGACGACCTGCGAGTCGGGGCAGAGGTGGAGCTGGTCGTGGAACCGCTCTACGAGGTCGACGGCGTGGACCACCTCATCTACAGATGGAAGCCGGTCGCCGGGAGCGGGTCATGAGCGCGCCAGAGTCAGTCGCCGTCCTCGGGGTCGGCATGCACGAGTGGGGCAAGTGGGGCCGGCCATTCCATGAGTACGGCATCGACGCGGCGCTTGCCGCCCTCGACGACGCCGGCATCGACTGGGCCGATGTGCAGTTCGTCGCCGGCGGCGAGACGGTCCGCAACGGCTACCCGGGCTACGTCGCCGCCGCCACGATCACGCAGGCACTGGGCTGGAACGGTGCCCGGGTTGCCACCTGCTACGCCGCGTGCGCCTCGGGCGTGACCGCTCTCGACGCGGCACGAGCGCGGATCCTCGCCGGTCTGTGCGACGTCGCTCTCGTGGTTGGGGCAGACACCACGCCCAAGGGCTTCCTCGCGCCGGTCGCGGGCGAGCGCTGGGACGATCCCGACTGGCTGCGGTTCCGCCTGCTCGGTGCCACCAACCCCACCTACTTCGCGCTGTACGCCCGCCGCCGCGTCGACCTCTACGGTGCCACCGACGCCGACTTCGCCAAGGTGAAGGTGAAGAACGCGCGCCACGGGCTTCACAACCCCAACGCGAGGTACCGCAAGGAGGTGACCGTCGACGAGGTGCTCGCCTCGCCGATGGTGGCCGACCCGCTACGCCTGCTCGAGATCTGCGCCACCTCCGACGGTGCGGCCGCGGTCGTGCTCACGTCGATGGACTACGCCCGCAAGCGCGCCGGAGTCGCCTCACCCGTGCGCATCCGGGCCGTCTCGACCGTCACGCCGCGCTTCCCGAACACGGTGATCGAGATGCCCAACTTCTCGACCGACTCGGCTGCCGCGCTGGCGCCACCCGAGCTCACCTTCCGCGACTCGATCGCTGCCGGCGCCTACGAGGAGGCCGGCATCGGCCCCGACGAGCTCAGCCTGGCCGAGGTCTACGACCTGTCGACCGCTCTCGAGCTCGACTGGTACGAGAACATCGGCCTCTGCAAGCCGGGCGAAGCCGAGAAGCTGCTCAACGACGGCGACACGACGATCGGTGGGCGCATCCCCGTCAACCCGAGCGGCGGGCTCGCCTGCTTCGGCGAGGCGGTTCCCGCGCAGGCGATCGCCCAGGTCTGCGAGGTCACGTGGCAGCTGCGCGGCCAGGCCGCCGGCCGCCAGGTCGAGGGTGCCAGCGCCGGGCTCACGGTCAACCAGGGCCTCTTCGGCCACGGCAGCGCCGTCCTGCTGACGAGCTGACCAACAACCAACGTCTGTGAACCCCGGCGGCCGCATGGCGGACGCGGCGGTTCACAGACGTGGTGGACTTGGGCCATGACCGTGAACTTGAACCACACGATCGTGCACGCCCGCGACGCCGAGGCGTCGGCGGCCTTCCTGTCCGAGATGCTGGGCCTGGCAGCGCCGCGCCGCTTCGGTCCGTTCGTGATCGTCGACGTCGACAACGGAGTGTCGCTCGACTTCATGACGACGGGCCCGGAGTGGGACATCACGATCGAGCACTACGCGTTCCTGGTCAGCGAGCCCGAGTTCGACGAGATCTTCGGGCGCATCGAGGAGCGAGGTCTGCCGTACTGGGCCGACCCGCACGGCAACGAGCCCGGCGAGATCAACCATCACGACGGCGGCCGGGGCGTCTACTGGCACGACCCGGACGGCCACATGCTCGAGATCATCACCGTTCCCTACGGCGGCTGACCCACCAACAACCAACGTCTGTGAACCCTGACGGCCGCATGGCGGACATGGGGGTTCACAGACCGCTGTCCAGCAACTCGACCTGCCCGCCCGCGGGTCGTGTCCGCTGCGGCTTCGCTCGTTGGCTCTGTGGAGTCCCGAGGGTGGACGAAATCGGAAAAATCAGATATTAATCCCAGAGCCCTTTGGAGGGTGTTGGGCGGTTCAGGCCGGTTGAGGTGTAGCGCAAGCGCGCATCTGCGCCTTCGCATCGTCGCCGTCCGCCGCAAGGAGGACGGGTCATGCAGAGCGTCGGGCGGTCCGGGAGCGTTGTGCAGAGGAGTTCACGCACCCGCCGGAGGCTCGGCCGCCGGCTCGCGGTCGTGGCCGCCGGGACGTCGACCCTCCTCCTGACACCGCTGGCCCTCGAGACGTCTCCGGTTCGTGCAGCGCCGACATCAGCCACGCTCGAGCAGTGTGCGAACGGATCAGCGCAGGCGCCGAACGAACCCGCCTGCGACCCCGAATCGTGGGTCTCCGGGAACCTCGGCGCCAGCAAGTCCCACTACCTCGAGGGCGACTCGATCCCTTATCGGATGCGGTTCGGCGGATTGGCCCCCGGAAGCACTCACGCGGTCGACATCGAGTGGGACACCACCAAGGCCGGCAAGCACGCCCTCGACTACCTGACGACCTTCGACCGCACCGTGACCACCGCCAACCCGTGCGCGCTGTCGGCGTCGAAGTCGGTCCCGGGATGCAGCCCCGGGTCCTACTCGAGCTACGCGATTCCGTCCGACCCTCAGGTGGCAAGTGCCGGTGTCTCACAGGTCCCCGGCGAGTTCCGCCTCTATGGGGGCACGATCACTGCGATTGGCGCCGTGCGGCCGGGCGCAGGGCCCTACTCCTATGACGAGCCCGGGTTCGAGGGCGACCGCAGCGCGTCCATTCGTGTCACCTTCACCGCCGGCTCAGCCGAGCCGGTGCTGGCATGGGGCGGCCACATCGCGGCGCGCGCCGATTGGGGCTCGTTGGAGTCGGCTGTAGCTATCAATGGCTCGCCATACCACATGCGCTTGCTGGGCCTTGACGGATCCGGCGGCAACCAGGACCGGTCTCTCAGCGCAGAGGCGGTCATCTTCCCCAGCTCGCTGAAGGTCATCAAGGACGCTGCCCCCGACCACTCGCAGGACTTCGCGTTCACCGCTTCCGATCTCTCACCAACCAGCTTCAGCCTGGACGACGACTCGGACGCGACCTTGAGCAACGAGCAGATCTTCAGCGACATCACCTCCTTCGGGACGAAGTCGGTGACAGAGGGAGCCGTCAACGGGTGGGCTCTCAGCTCGATCAGCTGCACCTTCACGGGGGACGGCTCCGACGGGTCATCTTCGAACCTCACCACGCGCACGCTGTCGATCGAGATGGAGGAGGGTCAGGACTACGTCTGCACCTTCACCAACACGCGACAGACGGGTTTGCTGCGCGTGATCAAGCAGTCATCACCGGCGTCGCCATCACAGTTCTCGCTGCACGTGACGCAGGGTGGCAGCGATGTGGCGGGAAGCCCGGAGCCTGGCTCGGCGTCGGGAACGGACTACACCCTTCCCGTCGGCACCTACCTGGTCTCTGAGTCCGGCGGTCCTGCCGGGTACACAGCCGACTTCAGCGGTTGCGGCGACACGGGCTCCGTCTTGGTTCTCGACGGACAGACCACCACATGCACGATCGTCAACCGCCCGGCGGCGCTGGGGCTGGTGGTCGCCAAGTCGGCGAGTCCCACGGCGATCGCAGAGCCCGGGGGCACGATCACCTTCACCGTCGACGTGACGAACAGCTCCGCGGTCGCGGTGACCATCGTGTCTCTCGTCGACGATCCCTACGGTCCGCTCTCCGGAGATGCGGACTGCCAGGTGGGCACCGCGCTGGAGGCTGGCGCATCGTGCTCGTTCGACTTCACGGCCACCGTCACGGGCAACGCCGGCACTGAGCACACCGACACCGTCACGGTCGTGGCGAAGGACGCCGAAGATCGTGAGACCACGGGCTCCGCCTCCGCCACGGTGACGATCACCGACGAGCCACCGTCGATAGACGTGGCCAAGTCCGCTGACGTCGTCTCGGTCTCCGAGAACGCCGGAGGTCAGGCGACCTACACGGTTCGGGTGTCGAACTCGTCGATCGAGAGCGTCACGATCACGGCCATTGCCGACGATCCGTTCGGTGCACAGGCCGGTGGTGAGGACTGTCAGGTGGGCACGGTGTTGGCGGCGGGGGCGTCGTGTGAGTTCAGCTACACGGGCGCGGTGCCGGCGGGTGATGCGAGTGGTGAGCCGTTCGTGAACACGGTGTCTGTCACGGCTCAGGACAACGACGGCAACGAGGCCGGCGACGACGGTTCGGCCATCGTCGACTACACCGATGATCTGCCCAGCCTGGCGGTCGACAAGTCGGCCGCTCCCGACTCGGTGCCGGAGAACACCGGCGGGTCGGTCACCTACACGGTGAGGGTGTCGAACCTGTCGGGTGAGTCGGTGGCGGTCAGCTCGATCGCGGATGATCGCTTCCCTCATGCGGTGGGTGATGAGGACTGTCAGGTGGGCACGGTGTTGGCGGCGGGGGCGTCGTGTGAGTTCAGCTACACGGGCGCGGTGCCGCCGGGTGATGCGAGTGGTGAGCCGTTCGTGAACACGGTGTCTGTCACGGCTCAGGACAACGACGGCAACGAGGCCGGCGACGACGGTTCGGCCATCGTCGACTACACCGATGATCTGCCCAGCCTGGCGGTCGACAAGTCGGCCGCTCCCGACTCGGTGCCGGAGAACACCGGCGGGTCGGTCACCTACACGGTGAGGGTGTCGAACCTGTCGGGTGAGTCGGTGGCGGTCAGCTCGATCGCGGATGATCGCTTCCCTCATGCGGTGGGTGATGAGGACTGTCAGGTGGGCACGGTGTTGGCGGCGGGGGCGTCGTGTGAGTTCAGCTACACGGGCGCGGTGCCGCCGGGTGACGCGAGTGGTGAGCCGTTCGTGAACACGGTGACTGTGACGGCTCAGGACAACGACGGCAACGAGGCCGGCGACGACGGCAGCGCCAGCGTCGACTATGACGACGATCTGCCCAGCCTGGCGGTCGACAAGTCGGCCGCTCCCGACTCGGTGCCCGAGAACACGGGTGGGTCGGTGACCTACACGGTGACGGTGACGAACCTGTCGGGTGAGTCGGTGACCGTCACCTCGATCGCGGACGATCCGTTCGGTGCACAGGCCGGTGACGAGGACTGTCAGGTGGGCACCGTGCTGGCGGCCGGGGCCTCGTGCGAGTTCAGCTACACGGGTACCGTCACGGCCGGGTCGTTCGGTGCCGCGCACGTGAACACGGTGACTGTCACCGCCGAGGACAACGACGGCAACGAGACCGGCGACGACGGTTCGGCCATCGTCGAGTACAGCCCGGTGGCCAACCTGGTCGTGTCGAAGGTGGCATGTCCCAGTCCCGTGGCCCCTGGTGGCGAGCTCACCTACACGATCACGGCCAGCAACGATGGCAATGCCGCTTCGGCGCAAGACACCACGCTGGTGGACACTCTGCCGAGCGGCACCTCGCTACTCGATGCGGATGACGGCGCCGTGGGTGAGAGCAACGGTCTCGTCACGATCTCGTGGAGCCTCGGGCCCATCGATGTCGACGAGTCGGTGACCCGCACCGTGGTCGTGCTCGTGACAGCGCCCAGCGGGACGACCCTTCAGAACTCAGTGACGTTGACGGCGTCGTCAGTGGCTCCCGCTACGGCAACCACGGACACGCTCGTGTCCGACGCCGGCGCAGCCACTCGAGGGTCGGCGTTCGGCGCCGATCTCCAGGTGCTGGGCGTTCCCCTCGTCGACCGCTACGGGAACGTCAGCTCTGAGGCACCTTCCTCCCCGGACGGCGACGCCAGCGAGCTGGCGGGCGCGAACCAGCCCGGCCTGTCGGCGGGCCTCTTGCGTCAGAGCACGGCCTCGACAGTCGACACGACGGCGCAGAGCACCGCGTCATCGACGGTTGCCGGGGTGAGCGTCCTCGACGGTCTTATCACCGCCGATGTCGTGAAGGGCGTCTCGCAGTCGATCGCAGGGCCGATGTCGGCATCCCACAACGTGGTCGGGTCGACCTTCACCAACCTGAAGGTCAACGGTGCCGCCGTGACCAACGTCAACCCCAACACGACGGTCAACCTGAAGGTGGTCGGTCTGACGGTCGCCCGAGCTGTCCTCCTCGAACAGACGGGCAACGTGTCGGCCACCGACCTCCATTCGGCGGAGGGCGCGGTGAACATGATCCACGTCACGATGCTGGCCCCCTTCGCCGGCCTGCCCGCCGGTGCGGAGATCATCGTGGCTCACGCAGACAGCGAGGCCACCTACCCGTCAGGCACGGCGTGCGGACGCGAGCTGGGCTTCGTGACTGGTGAGGCGTTCTCCGTGTTCGCTCATGGAGCTGTGGGTGGCCAGCCCATCGATCTGGTGAAGCAGGGCGACGCCGTGCTGCCAGCGCTGGGCGGCTCGGACAGCGACGAGGTCAACGAGCTGACGCTCGACGGCGTCGTGAGCGCGACCTCCGCACGCAACAGCACGTCCGGGGCCATTTCGACCAGCCCGAACAGCACCAGTCGATCCCAGATCTTCGGTCTTGATCTGCTCGACGGCCTGATCACTGCTGATGTGCTCGACGTCATGTCGACGAGCTCCACGTCTGGCGCGCCGACGACAGCGCTCGCGTCGACCTTCACCGGCCTGCGCGTGGGTGGCGTGCCGATCGTGGTGCCTGTCGCGCCCAACACCACGATCCAGATCCCGCAATCGGACGGAAGCGTGCTGCTCGTCGTTCTGAACGAGCAGGTGACGACCAGCTCCACGTCGCACACCGAGGGGACCGTCAACGCCGTCCACATCTATGTGCTGAAGGGCGGAGAGATGACAGCAGAGGTGGTCGTCGCCTCCGCTCACAGCGGTGCACATCTCGGTTTCTGAACGTGGTGTCGGCGCCGTCGTCACCAAGGAGATGGGATCTGGCCGGCTGGGCCGGTCACCGTGGACCGCATGACCACCGTGCAGTGCCATGCAGCTCATCGCCCGTTGGGGCTCGCAGCCCCTCGAAGACCAGCTCGCCGCTCCCGTCGGCGGACAGTTCCAGGCTCGCGGTGGTGCCGCTGACCGCTGCGTAGTCCATGGCCGGCGCTTCGGGATCGGCGATGACGGTCACCTTGAACGTTGTCAGGTCTGTGAGGTCGTAGGTATCCGCGCCGCGCAACGCCGCAACGGCCGCCTGCCATTGGAGGCGAAGCGGATCGAGGCGTCCGGGGAGCGGGATCACGTAGCTCGCCGCGGAGACCAGGTCTTCGCACGCGGTGAGGGTCGAGCTGTATTGGATCTCGTAGACCCCGGAGCTGCTCACTGCGCCCGTCAAGGTCGCGGTGCCCTTCGCTGCCAATGGTCCGCCCACTGACGTGGGGGAGGTGGTGGCGAGAGCTGTGGTCGTCGGATCAGCCTCACCTGTGGCGGGCTCATCGTTGCCGCTGCAGGCGGCGCACCCCATCAAGACGGCGCCGATGATCAGAGATCGCCAGATCCTCCCCATTGGGCGGGAGCATACGACTGGCAAGGAACAACCAACGTCTGTGAACCCTGGCGGCCGCATGGCGGACGTGGCGGTTCACAGACGTTGGTTGCTAGGCGAGCCAGCGGCTGAGCGACTCGATCACGCAGGCAGGCTTGGGGTTCCCCTCGACCTCGATGGTGATGACGATCGTGCTCTGCACGCCGCCGGAGATCTCCTCGACGGAGGCGATCTCCGCTCCGGCTCGCACGCGGCTGCCGACTGGCACCGGTGCGGGGAAGCGCACCTTGCCGGTGCCGTAGTTGACGCCCGCGGAGGCTCCGGGCACCTGGAGCAGCTGCGGCAGGAAGTAGTTGGACAGCGCGAGTGTGAGGTAGCCGTGGGCGATCGGGCCGCCGAACGGGCTCTCAGCGGCGGCCCGCTCCACGTCGACGTGGATCCACTGGTGGTCGCCGGTGGCGTCGGCGAACAGGTTGACGCGGTCCTGGGTGATCTCGATCCAGTCGGTCCAGCCGAGGTGAGCTCCGGCTGCGGCGCGCAGGTCGTCGATCGACTCGTAGGTGGTCGGCGCAGTCATGATCAGGCCCGCTGCGACGACACGGACACGACCTCGCCGGTCATGTAGGTGGAGTAGTCGCTTGCCAGGAACGCGATCACCGTGGCGATCTCCCATGGCTCTGCCGCTCGACCGAAGGCCTCGCGCTGGGTGAGCTCGTCGAGCAGCTCGTCGGTGGTGACCTTGGCGAGGAACGGGTGCATCGCTAGCGAAGGTGCGACAGCGTTGATGCGGACGCCGTGCGACGCCGCCTCGATCGCCGCGCAGCGGGTGAGGGCCATCACGCCGGCCTTGGCGGCCGCGTAGTGGGCCTGACCGTGCTGCGCTCGCCAGCCGAGCACCGAAGCGTTGTTGACGATCACCCCACCCCCGCGCTCGTACATGTGGCGCAGCGCTGCTCGCGTGCAGCGCATCGTGCCTGTGAGCGTGATGTCGAGCACCTTGTGCCACTGCTCGTCCGTCATGTCGACCAGCTCGGCTGTCCCGCCGAGACCTGCGTTGTTGACGAGCACGTCGACGCGGCCGTGGGCACTGATGGCGCCGTCGACCATGGCCTGCACCTGGTCCTCGACCGTGACGTCACAGGGGATCGCGAGTGGACGCGCGCCGGCCAGGTCGGCCAGCTCGTCGGCGGTCTCACCAAGACGTCGCTCGTGCGCATCGCTCAGTACGACCGTCGCCCCCTCTTGGAGGCAGCGGCGAGCCGTGGCGTTGCCGATGCCAGTGCCGGCCGCTGCCGTCACCAGCACGATCTTGCCCGCAAGCAGGTCGCGCCCGGGCGGGGGAGTGGGCGCGGCGTCGATCATCGTGCGTCCTTCGGCGTTCTCGGGCGATCCTGCCGTCCAGGAGACGGAGGAATCGCCCGAGAACGGCTGTGGAGTGGCGCGGGGGTCGAGGTCATGTGGGTTCCTTGGGGAGGCCGAGGGCGCGCTCGCCGATGATGTTGCGCTGGATCTGGTTCGTGCCGGCGTAGATCGTGTCACTGCGACTGAAGAGGAACAGCCGCTGGAGGCGCGAGTAGTCCGGCGAGCCGTCCGGGAGGGCGGCCGTGCGAAGGGTGGCCTCCGGGCCCGACACGTCCATCGCGAGCTCGCCCAGGTCGCGGTGCAGCGTCGCCCAGAACAGCTTGGTGACCATCGCGGCTGGTGGCGCCTCGTGAGTGGAGGACATGATCCGCATCGCGTTGAGCCGCATCAAGCGCAGTCGCAGCCACGTGTCCGCAAGGCGCTGGCGAACCACCGGATCGTGCACCGTTCCGTTCTGGCGAGCGACATCGACGATGGAGTCCCACTCGTTGAGGAACATCAGGTTCTGGCCCAGGGTCGAGGCGCCACGCTCGAAGGCGAGCGTGCCCATGGCGACGCGCCAGCCGCCGTTCACCTCTCCGACGACGTTGGCGCCATCCGTGCGGGCCGCGGTGAAGAACACCTCGTTGAACTCCGAGTCGCCCGTGAGTTGGTGGATGGGGCGGGTCTCCACCCCTGACTGCCGCATGGGGACGAGCAGGTAGGAGATGTCCTTGTGCTTGGGCGCATCCCGGTCGGTGCGGGCCAGCACGAAGCACCAGTCGGCCCAGTGCGCCTGGCTGGTCCAGACCTTCTGGCCGTCGATCACCCACTCGCCATCGATCAGCTCGGCGCGGGTCTGGATGTTGGCGAGGTCCGAGCCGGCGCCGGGTTCGCTGTAGCCCTGGCACCACAGCTCGGTGCCGGCGACTATGCCTGGTAGGAACCGCTCGCGCTGCTCGTCGGTACCGAAGGCGATGAGGGTCGGCCCGAGCAGCGTCTCGCCGATGTGGCCGATCCGGCCGGGAGCCCGGGCTCGTGCGTACTCCTCGAAGTAGATGACCTGCTGGTGGAGCGACAGCCCGCGTCCGCCGTGCTCCTTGGGCCAGGCGACGCAGGTCCAGCCGTGCGCCCCGAGGTGGCGCTCCCAGGCCAAGCGCTCCTCGAACAGGCAGTCGTCATCACCGGGACCACCGCGCCCCCGCGTCACCGCGAAGTCGCTGAGGAGGCTCTCCTCGAGGAAGGTCCGCACCTCGTCGCGGAACGCCTCGTCCTCGGCGCTGAACCTCAGGTCCATCGGGCGGACGCTAGACGACGGCTGCTCGAAGGCCCGCCGTCGGAATGCGTTCGTGCGCCTCAGACATCGGGTGCGACAGCGGTGGCTGCAGCCTCGGCCCGCACGAGGGTGCGGTACAGATCTGAGTAGAGACCACCGGCGCTCATCAGCTGCTCGTGAGTTCCGCGTTGCACGATCCGCCCTTCGTCCAGCACCAGGATGCAGTCAGCTGCCGTGATGGTGGAGAGCCGATGAGCGATGACGACGCTCGTTCGGCCCGCCAGGGCGGAGGCGAGCGCGCGCTGCACCAGGGCCTCGTTCTCAGAGTCGAGATGGCTCGTCGCCTCGTCGAGGATCACGATCGCCGGGTTCTTCAGCAGCATCCGCGCGATGGCGAGCCGCTGCTTCTCGCCGCCCGACAACCGATACCCGCGCTCGCCCACCAGGGTGTCGAGCCCCTCAGGAAGCGAATCGACGAGGTCATCGATCTGGGCGGCCCTCACCGCAGCCATCACCTCCGGGAGCGTCGCGGAGGGTCGGGCGTAGCGGAGGTTGTTGCCGATGGTGTCATGGAACATGTGGCTGTCCTGGCTGACCACACCGATGGCCGCTCGCAGGCTGTCCTGGGTCAGGTCGCGCACATCGATGCCATCGATCCGCACAGCACCACCGGTGACGTCGTAGATCCGCGGGATCAGCTGCGACAGGGTCGTCTTCCCAGCCCCAGACGGTCCGATCAGCGCCACCATCTGGCCCGGCTCGATCGTGGCCGTCACGCCTTGTAGCACTGCTGCTGGAGCGCTCTGCTGAGCCCACACCTGGTCGGACGCGGGAGAGACCGCGGGCACGGGCTCGAGGCTCGCGACGATCGGCTCCGTCGGATAGGTGAAGCGGACATCGTCGAGCTCGATCCGGCCGCGAGGCGCCACCAGGTCGACCGCACCTGGCCTGTCCTCCAGGTCGTTCGGAGCGTCGAGCACCTCGAAGACCCGTTCAAAGCTGACGAAGGCCGTCATCACATCGACGCGGGCGTTGGTGAGCTGGGTCAGCGGACCGTAGATCCGGGTGACGAAGGTGGCCAGCGCCACGAGCGTGCCAGCGCTCAGCGCGCCGTCGATGGCGAGCAGTCCTCCGAACCAGTACACCGCGGCGGCGGCCAGCGAGCCGACGAGCCCGAGGGCGACGAAGAACGTGCGCCCGTAGACGGCAGAGCGCACGCCAACTGCGCGCACCGCGTCGGCGCGGGATGCGAAGTCGCGGGTCTCGTGGCCGAGGTGGCCGAACAGCTTCACGAGCAGGGCACCGGCCACGTTGAAGCGCTCGGTCATCGTCGTGTTCATCGACGCGTTGAGGTCCATCTGCTCGCGGGTGAGAGCTTGCAGGCGCCGACCGACCCGCTTGGCCGGGACGATGAACACGGGGAGGATCACGAGGGTGATCACGGCGAACCGCCACTCCAGCAGGACGATGGCTGTGCCGTTGGCGCCCAGCGTCACGAGGTTGGAGACGACCGATCCGAGGGTGCCTGTGACGGCCCGTTGAGCACCGAGCACGTCGTTGTTGAGGCGGCTGGTCAGCGCGCCGGTCTGGGCTCGGGTGAAGAACGCGATGGGCATACGCTGCACACGGTCGAACAGCGCCACCCGCAGGTCGTAGATCACACCTTCCCCGATCCGGGAGGACAAGTAGCGCTCGCCCAGAGCCAGGCCCGCGTCGGCGAGCGCGGCGGCGACGATCAGCGCGGCGAGCGCATGGAGCAACCCGCGGTCGCCCTCCGGGATGGCTTCGTCGAGGATCTGGCGGAACAGCAGCGGCGGGACCAGGCTGACGAGCGCCGTCACGATGATGGTGGCGACGAACCCAGCGATGAGGGCGTGGTAGGGCCGCGCAAAGCGCCATACCCGAAGAAGCACCGTGCGCGACAGCTGGGCCCCCTCGACGCCGGCAGGGTCGGCGCCCAGCATCATGTGTGGGCCTTGTCGCATGCGGCGAGCGTACGGGCGGTCGCCTCTGCTTCGTGTGCGCCGGTAGCTGAGCGGCGCGATCTCAGCGAGCGGCCCCGTGAGCGGTCAGCGTCATCGGGAGGTGGGCTCAGGCTTCCGGGTGGCTGGGTCCCTCAGCAGGATGAGCGCGCCGATCGCCGCGGCCACGAGGGACGCGACCAGCACGCCGATCTTCGCCTCGTCGGTCGTGGCCGCGTCGTCGAACGCGAGCCCCGCTACGAAGATCGACACCGTGAAGCCGATGCCGGCGATCCCTGCCATCCCGAGTATGTGGCGCAAGGTGATTCCCGCCGGAAGGCGTCCAACTCCGAGCCTGGTCGCCAGCGAGATGGCCCCCGCCACGCCGGCCAGCTTGCCGATCACCAGCCCTACGACCACGCCGATGGTGACAGGCGAGCCTGCGGCGTCCCTCAGTGATTCACCCGTCACCGCCACGCCCGCGTTCGCCAGCGCGAAGACTGGCACGATCAGGTAGCTGGTCCACGGGTGCAGGAAGTCCTGGAGGCGCTCCGTCACAGGGATCGACTCGCGCAGGCGAAACGAGATGTCGCGCACCTCAGCGGCCGTGACGTGCTGGTCCGCCGAGAGCTTGTCGGCGATGCGGTCTGCGTCGACCTCGGGCATGAAAGCTCGGGCGGGCGCGAGGAGCCCGAGCGCCACGCCCGCGATGGTGGCGTGGACGCCTGACTCGAAGGTGGCGAGCCAGATCCCGCAACCGAGCGCGACGTACACCGGCAGGTAGCGGACCCTCGCCTGACGCAGGATCGCGACGACCAGAAGGCCGGCCCCGGCTAGCGCCAGCCACTGTCCGTCAAGGCCGCCTGAGTAGAAGGCGGCGATCACGATGATGGCGCCGACGTCATCAACGATGGCCAAGCCGAGCAGCAACACCTTCAGCTCTGGCGGCACCCTGCTGCCGAGCAGCGCCAGCACTCCGACGGCGAACGCGACATCGGTGGCCATGGGGATTCCCCACCCACCGATGGCGTCGCCGCCGATGTTGAACGCTGCGTACAGCAGAGCAGGAACGACCATTCCTCCCAGCGCTCCAGCCGCTGGCACGGCCGCTTCGCGCGGCGAGTTGAGCTGACCGTTGGTGAGCTCCTGCTTGATCTCGAGACCGATGACGAAGAAGAACAGCGTCATCAGCCCGTCGTTGATCCAGTGGCGCAGATCCTCCGTGATCGCGTGCCCACCGAGGTCGATGGTCAGCTCGGTGGACCACAGATCCCGGTAGGCGGCCGACCACGGCGAGTTGGCCCAGATGAGAGCGATGACCGCCGCGCCTGCGAGCAGTAGGCCGCCGGAGGCCTCGATGTGAAGGAAGCGGTTCAGCGGTCGAGCGACAGATCGCGCGAGGAACCGATCGCTGCGCAGCCAAGTGGCGCGGTCGGTGCTGGGGGCCATCGTGCCTGCTCCTCAGGGTCGCAAAGTGGAATCGCCGACCAGGCTTCCCGGCACACCAGCGCCCAGAGTAACCCGCTGACCAACCCAGCCTGCTCGAGCGGAGACGGTGACGGGCGCGGCATGTCCTTGGCCTCCCTCAGTGCGTCAGATGCACGTAAGGAAGCCGTGAGGATCTGGCAACGCCGGGACAACGGGCGGGAAACGTCGCGCTCTTACGTTGCTCCCATTCGGTGGAGCAGCAGGCCTCGCCGACCTCCCGGCGCCTCTGGGCGCGTCCCACTCGGTCCGACCCCGCGGCACGGACGACGCAAACCACCAAGGAGAACAGACAATGCATGCTCCGCCCGACGCTCACCGCCATCGCCGGCGCCTGACCAGGTTCGTGGTCGGTCTCGGCGTGGCGACGGCCTCGCTGGTTGCCCTGGCCGGGCCCGCCATGGCTCAGGACGAAGTCGACCCCGTGCAGGTCAACCTCGACAACGTCTGGGTCCTGTTGGCCGCCGTGCTCGTCATCTTCATGCAGGCCGGCTTCGCTCTCGTCGAGGCGGGCCTGACCAGGGCGAAGAGCGTCGCCAACATCATGATGAAGAACCTGATCGACTTCTGCGCAGGGGCGGTCGCCTTCTTCGCCGTCGGCTTCGCGATCGCGTATGGCGGGTCCTTCGACGGCTCGGGCAAGTTCTTCGGCGGGGACGGCTTCTTCCTCGGCGACGGTGCGTTCACGTACGGCAACCTGACGGTGCCCGTCTTCTTCATGTTTCAGGTCGCCTTCGCCGCTACCGCTGCGACGATCGTGTCCGGCGCGATGGCCGAACGGACCAAGTTCAAGGCGTATCTGCTCTACAGCTTCATAATCAGCCTCATCATCTACCCGGTGGTCGTCCGCTGGCAGTGGGGCGGAGGCTGGCTGTTCCAGGGCGAGTACCTGCCCACTGGCTTCCATGACTTCGCTGGTTCGAGCATCGTGCACATGGTCGGTGGCATCACGGCCTTCTGGGGCGCACGTGCGCTCGGACCGCGCATCGGCAAGTTTGGGCCCGACGGCAAGCCGCGCCCCATCCTCGGGCACAGCATCCCGTTCGCCATCTTGGGCTGCTTCATCCTCCTGGTGGGCTGGTACGGCTTCAACCCTGGCTCCGAGCTGGCGGCGGATGCCGCCATCGGTGGCATCGCGGTGACCACGACCTTGGCTGGAGCCATGGGAGCGCTCACGGCGATGACGACGGTTTGGATCCAGACCGGCAAGCCCGATGTCGGCATGACCGGCAACGGCTTGCTGGCGGGGCTCGTCGCCATCACCGCTGGCACCGCCGCGGTCACGCCGCAGGGCGCACTGATCATCGGCGGTCTCGCCGGGGTGATCGTGGTGCTGGCCGTCAGCTTCGTCGAGCGAGTGCTCAAGGTGGACGATCCCGTCGGAGCGGTCGCCGTGCACGGCGTGTGCGGCGCCTTCGGCACGATCTGCGTCGGCCTCTTCGCTCGGACAGACGCGGAGGGCTTCTGGAAGCAGGGCCTCTTCTATGGCGGCGGCACCGACCAGCTCGTGGCTCAGGTGATCGGCGTGCTGGCGATCGCCGCTTGGGTCTCGGTCACTGCGATCCTGTGCTTCGCGATCATCAAGGCGACGGTCGGCCTGCGCGTCACCGAGGAGGAAGAGCTCATGGGGCTCGACATCTTCGAGCACGGCTCCGCCGGCTACGGCGCAGACACCATGGCCGGAGTATCAGTGCCGGGCGCCAGCGCCATCACTGCCCACGCCCCGTCGACGACGGGCTGAGAGAGGAGAACGAAGATGCTCAGCCTTGTCACGGCTGTCGTGAAGCCCTACGTGCTCGACTCGGTGAAGGAGGCCCTCAAGGGGGCTGGCGTCACGGGCATGACGATCACGGAGGTGAAGGGGTTCGGCCGCCAGGGTGGCCACACCGAGACCTACCGAGGGGCCGAGTACTCGGTCGACTTCGTGCCGAAGATCAAGCTCGAGGCCGTCGTGCCGACGAGCGAGGCGGAATCTGTGGCCGGGGTCATCGCCTCAGCGGCCAACACCGGGAAGATCGGCGACGGGAAGATCTGGATCACGTCCGTCGACCGCGTCATCCGGATCCGCACCGGCGAGATGGGCGCAGACGCCATCTGATCGGTGACAGGGGTGGGAGCCGCCAGTGGTCGGCTCCCACCCCTGCCCGCTGGTTCCCGACCCGCTCGCACTGGCCACACGGTCAGCCCCGGGACACTGCGTGGAGAGAGATGCACGACACGATCCCGACTGATGAGGGTGCGCCGGTGCTCGACGAGGACGGGCTGCTCCGAGTCGGCGCGCGATGGGTCGCCATCCCGGACGCGCAGATCCCGGTCGTCAAGCTCCTGGTGGAACGCTTCGGAAGGGTCGTGAGGCGCGACGCTCTCGTCGGGGCCTATGTGGGCGCCGGGCACAGCGGCAACGAAGCCTCGGTGAGATCGCTTCTTGCGCGAGTGGCCCGCCGCATCGAACCGGTGGGGCTGACGCTCCACACCATCAGGGGGCGTGGCGTGATCCTGAGCCAGCAACAGAGCGATGTGGTGCGTGGTGATGCGCCGTGAGGTCTTGTCGTGAGGTCCTGCCGTGAGTGACGGGATGCCCGTGCGCCGAACCTGGAGCGAGTCGCAGCGCTTCGTGCCGCGCACGATGGTCCAGCCGTTGCAAGAGGTGCTCCGCCACGAGGCCGCGGGTGGGCTGATCATGCTGGCCGCGGCGGTCGTGGCGATCGTGTGGGCGAACTCACCCGCTTCACAGAGCTACTTCGACCTGTGGGCGACGCCCTTGCGGATCGAGCTGGGCGAGCTGATCCACATCGACCACCTCACGCTCCAGGCGTGGGTCAACGATGCGCTGATGGCCGTGTTCTTCCTCCTCGTCGGCGTCGAGATCAAGCGCGAAGCAGTGCACGGCGACTTGCGCGAGCTGCGGTCGGTGGCTCTGCCGATCGTGGCGGCCCTCGGCGGGATGGTGGTCCCTGCTGCGATCTACGCCTCTGTCACAGCTGGTCATGCTGGTGGCGAGGGTTGGGGCATCCCGATGGCCACCGACATCGCCTTCGCCGTGGGTGTCGTGTCCCTGCTCGGCCGCCGCGTGCCGCTGGCGGCAAAGATCTTCCTGCTGACGCTCGCCGTCGCCGACGACATCGGCGCGATCATCGTGATCGCGGTCTTCTACACCGGCGACCTGGCCTTCGGGTGGTTGGCAGCCGCCGCCGCCTCCCTGGTCGTCATCTTCCTCATGAGGCGCGGCGATGTTCAGTCACTCGCGCCCTACCTCGCAGTCGGAGCCCTTGCCTGGTTCGCCCTCCTCGAGTCCGGGGTGCACGCCACGCTTGCCGGCGTTGCGTTGGGTCTGCTCACGCCCGCTTGGCCGTTGCACTCACCGCGGCGCTACCCGGCGGAGGTGCGCCAGCTCGTCGACAAGATCGAGCGCGCCTACTACGACAGGGTGCTCACTCAGGAGGAGTTCGAGCACAACGAGCACCTGATCGCCGAGGTCTCGCGCCTGTCCGTGTACTCGACGAGCCCGCTGGCGCGTCTCGAGCGCGCGCTCTCGCCCTGGGTCGCGTACGTCATCGTGCCCACCTTCGCCCTTGCCAACGCAGGGGTCGTCATCTCCGCCGACACGCTTGGCGGCCTGCTGTCCAACCCCGTGACCCTCGGAGTCGGGCTAGGGCTGGTCGTCGGGAAGACGGTCGGGGTGTTCGGTGCGAGCTTCGTCGCCGTGAAGCTCGGCGTCGGCCGCCTGCCGACAGACACGACGTGGCGCCACCTGTTCGGCTTGTCGCTGTGCGCCGGCATCGGCTTCACCGTGGCCCTCTTCGTGGCGAGCATCTCCTTGACCGATCCCGCACTGGCCGACTCGGCCAAGGTTGGCATCCTCCTCGGCAGCCTCGCCGCCGGCCTGCTGGGCTACGCCTTCCTCCGCGCGCTGCCCGCGCCCCATGACGACCTCGTGGGGTCGAACGATGTTGATCCAGATGTCGAGGCCGGTGACCCAGCGAGCCTTGGAGCTGTAGTCGCGATGCAGTGATGCTCTGCGCCGCATCGGAACGACGGCCGATGCCGGCGACAGGCCACCCAGCCTGTTGAGCGAGGTCTGGGTGAAGGATCAGGCACCCGGTCGGAAGACCATCACTGCTACTGCGAGGACGAGGATCGACAGATCGACGCGCGCCACGAGGAAGCGGCGCCGGGTCCTGTCGCGGAGCTCGCCCGGATCGTGATCGGGCTGAAGTGCCAGCTGGGCCAGGCGTCGCCCTTCGGGGATGAGAAACGCTCCGCCGATGGTCCCGGCGATCGCAAGCGCCCCGACGCCAAGCAGTATCCATGGCTCCGTCCACCCGATCTGCTGGCGCTCGACGAGGGCCACTCCCGTGAGGAGGAGCACGACGGCCGCGGGGCCGAAGAGTCGCTTGCCAATGACTTCCGCATCGACGGCGAACACGTCGACCACCGCGTCCGGTGTCGACGGGCGCACGCGTGCCGCCAACACCTGAAGTGCCAGAGCCGCGCCGATCCACGTGGCGCTGGCGAGGATGTGGAGTGTCAACAGGACCTCATTGATGCGCATGGCTCGACCGTAACCACGATCGGCCTTCGGACCCGCTTCCCGCGCTTGGCCCGACCGTGAGCCAGACAGCGGTGATGAGCCATCGATCAGTGCAATTGCCTGCCGAGGGCACGGGGTGCAGCAGACTGACCCGGATGCTGGGTCGTCGCCACCTGCTGCCCGCCATCGGTCGGGGGCTGCTCTCGATGCCCGACCGAGGCGCCCACGGCCTGATCATCCGGGAGCTCGACTCCTGGATCCGCTTGGAGTTCCTTGGTGTGATGGTGCACAGCGGTGTCGCGGACGCGCTGGCTCAACCCAGGACGGCCGAGGAGATCATCAGCGAGACCGCGACTGCGGATCATGAGCTCCTCGAGGCGCTTCTGGCGCTTGGAGTGTCGCTACGTGAGCTGCGGAAGAGCAATGGCCGTTACAGCATTCGCGGCCGACGACTGCGGGCCGTCACGGGCAACTCGTCGGATCTGCGGGGCCTCGTGGAAGAGCTGGTCGTCTACGACAATCCGGTCTACAGCGCATTGAGGGCACACCTCCGCGGCCAACCCGCTCAGCCCTATGACGCCGATCACGGCGCGGTGATCGCCGCAGCATCACGGGTGGCGGAACCGATCTTGGGCCCCACGGTCAGGGCCTTCGCTGGTGAGGTACAGCCGGCGCGGGTGCTCGACATCGGGTGCGGCAGCGGCGTCTACCTACGACATGTCCTCGAGGTCGAGCGGGCTTCGATCGGTGTCGGCATCGACTTGGACCACGCGGCCGTGGCGGCTGCGGCTGTCCACCTGGCGGACCTCAGGGAGGACGCTCGCTGCGAGGTGCGCCACGGTGACATCGAGGCAGTCGCGGGGGATCTCGGCGAGTTCGACCTCGTGCTGCTGATGAACAACATCTACTACTGGCCGCCAGAGCGCAGGGCTGACGTCCTGCGGAAGATCAGATCTTGCATGGCTCCCGGTGGAGGTCTCCTGCTCGCCTCTGCGACCCCTGATGGCCAGCCCTTCAGCAGGCACCTCGATGTGATGCTGCGCGTCACCTCGGGCAGCCATCGCCTCCCGACGGCTCAGGAGCTCGAGAGCGATCTTCGCTCGGCTGGGTTGGTCGATGTCGCCGTCCTCGAACCTGTCCCCAAGAGCGGGCTCGTCGTCGCAACCGCCCGACGACCTGGATGACACTCCCGGCTCGAGTCTCGTCCCGCAGAGCCCGCCTCTTCTTGCACGGCATGGTCCGGATCGCAGGGCGGCGGCGCGACGGGACCGAGAGCCCCGCCCACTGCATCGGCAGACGGCGGGCGGACTTCTCGGTCAGCTCACGCCCGTCGCATTGCCCTGATTGTCCGTGCTGTATCGGCCCTTCGACAGGTCGAGGAGCACAAGCACGTTGCCGAAGGGGTCTTCGACGACAGCGAGCCTCCCCACCGGGATGTCGACCGGTTGGACGAGGATCTTGCCGCCGTTGTCAGCCATCCGCTGGGACGCGTCGTCGGCTGAGCTGACCAGCCAGTTCGGCTCGTAGCCGTGTTGAGTCGTGAGAACGATCTCGGTGTCACTGTCGGGAAGGGCTACGGCGGCCTGGCCGACCTCATCGTTCCGCCAGCGGAGCGGATGGCCGAGCACGCCCTCGTAGAACGCGAGGCCGTCATCGAGGCTTGGAACCCCGAACGTGACGGCGTCGACCTTGCGCAGAAGTGGTTCGGTCACGGGGCAAGCCTGACCGAAGTCGTGGCGATCCGCCGGCGCTCGACACATGCGTAGCGTTTCGGGCGTGAGGACCGCCATCGTCTCCCTCGCCTTGCTGGCGGTCGTCGCGGGAGCTGTGTTCCTCCTCACGAGGGACACCAAGGAGTGCTCGTTCAGCTCGACCGCAATTGACGGCGTGGTGCTTGCCGGAGGGCCACAGACCGCTGATGCAGCTTTGGCGGGCTTCCTCGCCACCGGTGGGTATGGGCAGATCACGGAGACCAACCCCACGTCATACGAGCGGGTGGAGAACGCCAACGGCTCTGTCACCTTCAGGGCCGGCAACGTCGAGATCGGAGCCTTCAGGCAGCCCGCTGGGTGGTGGATCGGCTCGATCGACACCAGCTGCTGAGCCACCCGGTCGCTCCGAGAGGCCGGGGACTCAACCCGCGGGCACCGGGCCGGGATCACGACATCACATTGGCGGAGAGCGTGGGATTCGAACCCACGGTGACCCGAAAGCCACAACGGTTTTCGAGACCGTCCCATTCGTCCGCTCTGGCAGCTCTCCGCCGGTCACGTTACCCGTCGGTTCTCGGGGATCGAAAAGCGCTATCAGCGCGCGGTGACTACCGCCGCTGCGCGAAGAAGACGTCGAGCAGCTCGGACGAGGCCTCCGCCTCCACGCCGTGGAGCACCTCGACCTCGTGGTTGAGGCGCGGGTCGGCACAGAGGTTGTAGAGGGTCCCGCAGGCCCCGTTGTCGGTGTTGGCGGCGCCGAACACGACTCGCTGCACCCGGGCACCGACGAGGGCGCCGGCACACATCGGGCACGGCTCCAGGGTTACCGCCAATGTGGCGCCATCCAAGCGCCAGGTGCCGAGCTCGGCGGCGGCAGCGCGCAGGGCGAGGATCTCGGCGTGCGCTGTGGGGTCCCCCCGCCGCTCCCTCTCATTGCCGGCCCTCGCGATGATGCGCCCGCCGAGCACGACCGCCGCGCCGACGGGCACCTCCCCGGCCGCAGCGGCGGCTCGGGCCTCCTCGAGGGCGACCTCCATGGCAGCGGCCAGGGTGGCCTCCAGGGCCTCGTCGTCCTCATTCGGCTGTGGGGGCGGGCGCACAGGGTGAACGTATCGGGCCACTCGGCAGGAAGCGGGTCCTCGGCGTCGAACAAAGGTCCGAAGTGGGCTGTTCGGGCGGTGCTGGGGCCGTCCGGCCAGGCCGTTCTGTGTCGGAGGTCCGCGAATGAGAGCAGGGCGGTGGACGGGTCTGGCCGTCGTCGCGCTGCTGCTCGCGATCCTGCCTGGCGCCCTGCGCTCGACCTCCGACCGCGGTCGGCTCGAGCGAGCCCTGCCCATGTCGCTCGGCGCTCTTCACGTAGAGCAGACGACGGCGGCTCCAGACCTCGACGTCCCGATCATCCCGCCCACCGGTGAGCTCACCGGCGCAGTCGCGCCCGCAGCCCCGATCCCGACGCCGTTCGGTCCCGCGAGAGTGGGTCGTCCAGGTGAGGTCTTCGCCGTCGTCATCGGCATCAACGACTATCCCGGTCGACGATCCGACCTCGGGGCCGCAGTCGCCGATGCAGACACGGTCGACGCGGCGCTCGCGGGCTTCGGCGTGCCCGCCGCGAATCGCGTCGTGCTGCGAGACGGGCAGGCTCGTCGCGACAACATCGTCGCGACGGTCCAAGCGCTCGCGGCGATCGGAGGGCCTGACACGACCGTGGTGTTCGCCTACGCGGGTCACGTCCGCAAGCTCGACCGTGACACCGAGGCCATGGTCGCCGCCGACGGTGCGCTGCTGAGAGACGACGAGCTCGCTGCGCTCCTCGCTCCGTCGCCCGCCCGCATGTGGCTGCTGATGGCTGCCTGCTACGCCGGTGGGTTCACCGAAGCGCTCGGACCTGGCCGCATCCTCACGGCGGCGGCAGACGCCAGCTCGCTGGCGTACGAGAGCCCGTCGATCCATGGCTCCTACCTCGTCCACTTCCTTGCGAGGGAGGGCTGGCTCGAGGGACACGCTGGCGCGTCCGTGCAGGAGGCATTCGCATACGCGGATGCGCAGATAGCCGAGAAGTACCCCCAGCGACGTCCGCTCCAGATCGACGAGTCGGGTGTCCCGATGACGTTCGGCACATCCCGCTCCCCTCGACCACCGCAGCGGCCCGCATCGAGCGCCGGTGCCGAGCCACAGGGCGAGCCCGCCGAAGAGCCCCAGGACCAGCCGTCGTCTCCGCCGACGACCGAACCGCCGAAGACTCAGTGCACCCTCGGCGTGATCTGCCGCCGCACCTGAGCGGCGACGGGCTGAGCGGAGGGAGTGGGATTCGAACCCACGGAGGGTTGCCCCTCACACGCTTTCCAAGCGTGCCGATTCGGCCGCTCTCGCACCCCTCCTCGGCCGCCACCCGCAGGTGGCACCCGGGACCGACGAGGCTATCGTGTCGACCGGCCCGCTCTCGCATGTGGCGGTCGGGTCCTGTGCAACTGCAGTCCGTGAACCGAGTCAGGGCCGGGAGGCAGCAGCTCTCAGCGGAGCCTGCGGTGTGCCGCAGATCGCCTGACCGTCACATGGGGGAGCGGGCCGGCACGTTGGCGGGAGACGGCCGGTAGGGTCGGCTGACGATGGCTGATCAGTACCAGGCGCTCTACCGCCGCTACCGCTCCAAGCGCTTCAGCGAGCAGCGCGGCCAAGACCACGTGATGCGCGCCCTGCGCACTGCGGTGCAGGAAGACCGGGTCGGGCACGCCTACCTGTTCAGCGGCCCGCGGGGCACCGGCAAGACCTCCACCGCCCGGATCCTGGCCAAGGTCCTCAACTGCGACGCCCCGGTGGACGGCGAACCGTGCTGCGAGTGCGACAACTGTCGAGCCGTCGACGAGGGCCGCATCGTCGATTGGCTGCTCGAGCTCGACGCCGCGTCCAACAACGGTGTCGCCAACATCAGGGAGCTGATCGAGCGCATCCCGCTCGGCATCTCCGGCAACCGCAAGGTCGTGATCCTCGACGAGGTCCACATGCTCAGCACCGGCGCATCCAACGCGCTGCTGAAGTCGCTGGAGGAGCCGCCGTCGCACGTCGTGTTCATCCTGGCCACCACCGACCCTCAGAAGGTGCTGCCCACGATCCGCAGCCGCACGCAGCACTTCGAGTTCCACCTTCTGCCCGCCGAGGAGCTGGCCGACCACGTGCGCCACGTCATCGCCGATGCCGGCCTCGACCTCGGCGAAGATGCCGTGGAGCACGTCGTCCGCCAAGGCGGAGGCTCGGCGCGCGACACGCTCTCCGCGCTCGACCAGGTCTCGGCCATGGGCGGGGTCGTCCACGAGTCACAACCCGTCGATGCCATGGTCGACGCGCTCAGACAGCGTGACGCCGGGGCTGCCCTCGTCGCTGTTGCGAGTGCGGTCGCCACAGGCCGCGACCCCCGCTCGCTGGGTGAGGCCCTGATCGAGCGGCTGCGCGAGGCGTTCCTGGCGGTCATGGGCGCGCCCGACCGCCATCTGCCTGCGGCCGATCTCGAGCGTGCAGCGGCGCTTGGTGCCGACCTCGGTCCTGCGGGGCTCACGAGGGCGCTCGAGGTCTTGGGCGATGCCTTCATCGAGCTGGCGAAGAAGCCGGATCCGCGAATCGTGCTCGAGGTCGCACTCGTTCGGCTCTGCCGGCCCGACTCCGACCGCACGCTCGACGCTGTGCTCGATCGCCTCGAGCGTGTCGAGCGGTCGCTCGCGTCTGGTGCGCATTCCGCTCACGAGGGCGCCAGCAGCTCACCCTCCCGGCCGCAGGGACCATCCGCACCGCCGGCAAGCAGCTCAGGCCCGGCCGCGAGCGCGCGCGAGGAGCTCGCTCGTGTGGCCGGATCCCGCCCAGCACCCGCCCGGGCTCCAGTCAAGAAGGCAACCGCCGCTCCTGCCAGCGCTCCGCCTCGCCGTTCACCGGTGGCACCCCCGACGCCGGATCCCGCGGCGGGGGTGGCGGGCGAATCGGCGCCCAGCACGCCCGATTCGGCCGGCGCCGGTGCGGCGCGGCAGGACGTTCCGTCGATGGAGGAGCTCACCAAGGCGTGGTCCGAGGCCGTGTTCGCGCAGCTGCCCCAAGGCGGCAAGTCGATCTTCTCGACTGGCCGCTTCCTCGAGTCCTCCGACGGCGCCGCGGTCTTCGCGCTCGACAACGTCTTCGCTCGCGACCACTGCGAGAAGCACCGGCCCGCGGCCGAGGCGGCGCTCTCGGCGCACTTCGGTCGCCCGGTTCCGCTGCGGCTCGTCGCGCTGGCCGAAGCTCCGCCGCGGGCATCTCGCGGCGCGACGTCGGGCCCGCGGCGGGCCTCGTCGGCCGCACCGGTGCCGGAGGTGGAGGAGGAGATCGTCGACGTGCACGCCCTCGAAGACGCGCCCGACGCGGCCTCTGGGGTGGAGCGCTTGGCGGAGGCGTTCCCCGGCGCCGAGCTGGTCGAGGAGCCCTGACCCCTCGCCCCCACGGCCTACGCTGCGCTCGTGGACCTGCCGGATGAGCCCAGCGAGCGACCGGAGATCGTCGGCGGCGACGTCCAGGCGGCCCTGGGTGAGGGCATGCTCGGCGATCTCATGGAGCAGGCTCAGCAGCTGATGGCGGCGCAGGCGCAGGCGGCAGAGCGCGAGGTGGAGGGGTCGGCCGGTGGTGGCGCGGTGCGCATCCGGGCCACGGGTGCAGGCAAGGCGATCAGCGTGAGCATCGCACCAGAGGTCGTAGACCCCGACGACATGTCGATGCTGGAAGACCTCGTCCTCGCCGCGCTCCACGATCTCGACCTGCGGGTGCACGAGGTCCAGCGCGACGCCATGGGTCCCTTCGGCCAGCTGTTCGGCGCGAGCTGAGCGCTCGATGGCCAACGTCTACGCAGTGCCCGTGCAGGAGCTCATCGACGAGCTCGGGCGCCTTCCCGGAGTGGGACCGAAGTCTGCGCAGCGCATCGCCTTCCATCTCCTGAAGGTGACCAAGGCTGATGCCCTGCGGCTCGCCAACGCCATCAGCCAGGCGAAGGACCGCGTCACCTTCTGCCAGCGTTGCTTCAACATCGCCGAGGGTGACACCTGCGAGCTCTGCAACGATCCGCGGCGCGACGCATCGACGATCTGCGTCGTGGAGGAGCCGCGCGACATCGTCGCTGTGGAGAAGACGCAGGAGTTCCACGGCCTGTACCACGTGCTCCAAGGAGCGATCAGCCCGATCGAGGGCATCGGCCCCGAGCAGCTGCGCATCCGAGAGCTGCTGCAGCGCATCGCTGCCGAGGGAGTGCAGGAGATCATCCTCTGCACGAACCCCAACCTCGAGGGCGAGGCGACCGCCATGTACCTGAGCCGTCTGCTGAAGGATCTCGATCTGAAGGTGACGCGGATCGCCAGCGGCCTGCCCGTCGGTGGCGACCTCGAGTACGCAGACGAGCTCACCTTGGGCCGGGCGCTCGAGGGCCGCCGCGAGGTCACGGACTAGAGCAAGTCGCCGGGGCTTCGGGGCCTGAGATGACTGAGGCACCGGTGCTCCGTCGGGGCGGGCGGACAGACCGACGGAACTACCGGTGCCTCAGAAGAGGGCGCCTTTGGAGGCGACATGAAGTTACGATTACGTTACATCAGTTGCTATCGGATGACAACCCCTAGCGACGCGAATTGCCGTCTCGGGCCTGTTCGACCCTAGTGCGCCTTTCGCGCACCGCTGAAACGGGCCGGCGGCGTCGGCGGCCTCAGGCGTGCACGACGAGCCTGACGGCGGTGCCATCGGCAGTTCGTGTGAAGGTGACCTCGTCCACGAGCGACCGCATGAGAGGTATCCCGAGCCCGCGCTCGTGCCTCAGGCGGTTCGGGTCGGTCACCGGCGGGATCGGGCTCAGCGAAGCCGCATCGAAGCCGCCCGCGTGGTCGGTGACGGTCACCGCGATGAGCCCTTCGTCGACCTCGATCGCGATGCGCACGCCTTCCTCGCTCCCTGAGGCCTCCTGAGCATCGAGGGCGTTGGCGCAGGCCTCCGAGACAGCCAGGCGCAGGTCATCGATGCGTGACTCCGGCACCTCGTTGTCGATCGACGCGGCAGCCTGCACGACGAGACGAGCCAGCGCGAGGTGGTCGCTTCGCGGAGGGATCTCGAGAGCCACCACTCGACTCACGTCAGCCCTCCCTCGACACGACTCGGTGGACTGCGTCGGCGGCGCTGGCGGCGAGATCGATGGCCCGATCAAGGCCTGTGAGCTCGAACGTGCGGCGGATGTGCGATCGGGTGGATGCAACCCGAAGGTCGCCACCCTGGCTTCGAGCTCGTCGAAGTGCGCCGATGACGACCCCGAGGCCAACCGAATCGATGAAGTCGACGGACTGCAGGTCGAGGACGAGCTCCCGACTGCCATCTGTGATCAGCCCGACGAGGCGCTCGCGCAGCTGTGGAGCGGTTGCCATGTCGAGGTCGCCCGCCACGCGCACTATCACCCATCCGTCCAGCTCCTCGAGCGTGATCGACAGGTGCACAGCACGGAACCTATCGGAGCGAGGGGCGAGCACCAGGCGACACGCGTGGAACTACACCCCTGTGATCTGGCGCCGTGGCGTCGTACGATGCGAGGGCTCCATGGCTCTTCCGCTCGCACTACAGCCCGAGCTCGCGGATGGCGCGGCCATCTCCGAGGTCTTGGCCGACCTGGCCCTCGAGCGCGACCGCGAGCTGGATGAGTCGCTTGGTGGCCCGCTGGCGGCTCCACGGGCGAGCCGCCTCGTCCACTTGGCCCACCTGCCGTCTCGCGTCGCGGTCCATGGCGAGCTGGCCCGACCGCTTCCACCTGCCGTGGCAGATCGCGTGCCGCGGCTGTGGAGCCACCAGGTCGAGGCGATCGACCTGGTGCGGTCCGGCCGTTCGGTCGTCGTCGCCAGCGGTACCGCCTCGGGCAAGTCGTTGTGCTACCAGGTCCCGATCGCGGAGGCGGCCTTGGCACCCGTTCGTCCCGGCACGGCGCTCGTCATCTTCCCCACCAAGGCCCTCGCGCACGATCAGCTGCGGGCATTGACGGCGCTCGAGCTTCCGGGGGTGCACGCCGGCGCCTACGACGGTGACGCCAGTGCCGAGGAGCGCACATGGATCCGCAAGTCGGCGTCGGTCGTGCTCACCAACCCGGAGATGCTCCACTCTGGGCTGCTTCCCCACCACGAGCGTTGGGCCACCTTCCTCGGCCGCCTTCGCTACGTCGTCATCGATGAGCTCCACGTCTTCCGCGGCATCTTCGGCAGCCATGTTGCGCAGCTCATCCGGCGGCTGCGCAGGCTCGCCGTGCACCACGGAGCCGACCCGGTCTTCATCTGCTGCTCGGCCACGATCGGGGCACCCCAGCGACTGGCATCGTCGATCACGGGGACGACGGTCACGCCGGTGCTGTCGGACGGCTCCCCGCGCGGACGCCGCACCGTCGCCCTCTGGCAGCCGCCCCTGCTCGATGTAGAGAGCGGAGTGCGCGCCTCGGCTCATCGCGAGTCCGCTGCTGTCGCTGCGGCGCTCATCGACGCCGGCCACACCACGCTCGGGTTCACCCGCAGCAGGCGCGGGGTCGAGCTGGTCGCTGCCGATGTGCGCCGCAGGTTGCCGCGTGCTCTGTCCCGGCGCGTCCGCTCCTACCGCGGCGGGTATCTGGCGGAAGAGCGCCGAGCCATAGAAGACGACCTCTTCAGCGGTCGGCTCGCCGGCATCGTCGCCACTTCCGCCTTGGAGCTGGGCATCGATGTCGGTGGTCTGGATGCGGTCGTGCTCGACGGGTTCCCAGGCACGATCGCATCGTTCTGGCAGCAGGCCGGCCGGGCCGGGCGCACCGGCAGTGAGTCGGCGTCGGTGCTCATCGCCGGCGACGACCAGCTCGACCAGTGGCTGATCGCACACCCCGAGGAGCTGCTCACCCGGGCACCCGAGCCAGCGGTCGTCAACCCCTCCAACCCCTTCGTGCTCGATCCACACGTCCGGTGTGCCGCCCATGAGATGCCGCTGACCCACGCCGACTCGCGCTGGTGGCCGCGAGGAGCTCTCGACGATGCCGTTCGCCGGCTCGTGCAGGCTGACGAGATCGTCGTGCGGCACCGGGGCCGCAGGGGTGAGCCGATCGCCGTGTGGGATGGAGCCGGGTGGCCCTCCCACGGCGTCGGGCTGCGCAACGCAGGTGGTGCTCCGGTGCGAATCGTCGAGGTCGGGAGCGAGCGCCTCATCGGCGACGTGGACCGCGCACGCGCGCCAGAGCAGGTCCACGTGGGCGCTTCCTACATCCATCAGGGTGAGCACTTCCGAGTGGTCGGCCTTGACCTAGAGGCAGGGGTCGCCACAGTCGCCTGCGATGACGGATCCACCTACACGGTGGCTCGCTCCGACACGCAGACGCGGCTCCTCGAAGCAGACGCACAGCGGGACGTCGGGTCCGCGGCGCTCACGCTCGGCGGCGTCGAGGTCGTCAAGCGCGTCGTCGGGTACCAGCGCAAGGAGACCCACGGCGGGGCACTGCTTGCGAACGAGGCCCTCGACCTCCCGCCGGAGACCCTCGTCACCCGCGCCGTCTGGTACACCCTCGACCCTTCAGTCGCTGCGCTCAGCGGAGTCGAACCACCCAAGCTCGGCGCCGCGCTTCACGCCATCGAGCACGCTGCGATCGGGATGCTCCCGCTGTTCGCCATCTGCGACCGCTGGGACGTGGGTGGCGTGTCGATCACCCGACACCCCGACACGGGCCTGCCGACCATCGTCATCTACGACGCTGCTCCCGGCGGTGCTGGCGTGGCCGAACTCGCCTACGAGATGGCCGACCAGCACCTGCGCGCCACACTCGACAGCATCGAGGCGTGCTCTTGCGTGGTGGGATGTCCGAGCTGCGTGCAGTCACCGAAGTGCGGCAACGGCAACGACCACCTCGACAAGCAAGCGGCCGTGGCGGTGCTGACGACCCTTCTCGGCTGAGCGGGGGTCGAAGCGTCGGCGACCGCAGTCCGTCAGGGCGAGGCGACCGGACGAGCAGCGCGGGCCAGCATGCGGAGGTGGATGGCCCAGATGGCCAGCACGAGTGACGTGGCCACCGGGATCACCATGCCGCGGCCGGGCTTGCCGTCAGTGAGGATCGAAGACGTCGACTCGCTCGCGAGAGCCGGTTCATCGTCTCCGCCGCCGGAGCGGCGGGCATATGGAAGGGACTCGTCGTAGCCCGTGTCGAGCGTGGTCGGCGTGGTCACCGTCTGGGAGACAGGACGCAGCAGCGGCGGCAGGAACGTGCCAGAGAACACCCTCGGGGCGCTGACGCGCGGCTTGCTCGAACCGCCGGCGCCGCTCCCGTCGGAGCCCCCGCCGCCGCCGTCGGAGCCTCCGCTGCCGCCATCTGACCCGGAGCCGTCGGTGCCGGATCCGCCATCGCTGCCGCCATCGCCGCCGCTACCTCCAGTGCGTGGTGCCGCGACGAACGGTGTGGCTGCCTCCTCGCTGGCAACCGAGACCTTGTCGCCGTCTGGAGACGGCCGCACGGCGAGCACCCGGTAGGTGGCTGTGCCCTTTGAGCTCGGGAGATCGCTGTCGTCGTAGAAGAGCTCGTCGGGATTCGTGGCGGCCACCTCTTCGAAGGCGCTGCCGTTGATGCTGCGCTCGACCACATAGCCCGCCAGGTCGGGTGCCTCCGGCAGCATGTCGTTCCAGATCACCGTGATGGTGCGTCCCTGCGCGCTGGCTTCCACGCCCGTCACCTGTGGGGCTGGGGCCGAGACGGCGACCTGGCGATCGAGGGTGGCCGTCTCCTCCGGGAAGACGGCGTTGTTGTCAGTGGTGACGGCAGTGGCGGCCAGCGTGTAGATCCCGTTGCACGGGATGGGCACGTTGGCGGCGAAGCCCCGCGGCGTCGTGCCTGGCGGAAGCACCGTCGGCTCGATGCCGCACGCACCAGTGCCCGCGGGCGAGGCGGAGAGCGTGACCTGGACCGAGCGGTTGATGTCACGTCGGAAGGTGCCGCTCAGGTTGTACGAGCCCACATCGACAGCAGTGGGGCCGGGGTCGAGAGCGGAGCCCGCCCAGCGCCCGCCGGAGATCGACTCACCAGCGAGCGCGGGAGATCCCGCGATCAGGAGCACCACGACGGTGGCGCACAGAGCGGCAAGCGAGCGACGCTTCATGCCGCTGTCTCCACGTCGGTGCTGACGAGGGTCGCCTTGATGATCAGCCGCTGGCGTGCGCTGCCCTTGGGATGGCAGGTCGTCAGGGTGAGGGTGGCCTGGCCGGGCGTGTTGTCGAGCACCTCTTGGCTGTAGGGCGTCACGGTGAACGGTGCTTGGTTGACCTCGTAGGTGCAGCTCCCGACGGGCGTCACCAGCGTGATCTGCGACCCCGGTTCGAGCAGGTCGACGTTGTGGAACGGGCGGCCATAGGTGGTGCGATGCCCGGCGATGGCGACGTTGCCCGTCTCGCACGGCAGAGGAGTGTTGGCGTAGTGGCCGGCTCCGGCGCGCAGAGCGCTGGCCGTGGTGCCCTCCACCACGATCACGTCCACATCGATGTCCGGGATGATGATGCGGGTGAGGCTGTCACCCACGGCGACATCTCCATCGAGGTAGGCCTGCTTTAGCTCAGGGCTGGACATCTGGCGATCGAGCCTCGACTGGATCCTGTCCTGCAGGAGGTTCGTGTAGAAGGGGTAGCCGACCGTGCCCACCGCTCCGACGAGCAGCCCGATCGAGAGGCTCGTGAGCAGCATGCGGGCCCAGGGCCTCGTCCTCAGCACCTCGACCACTCGGTTGAAGGGATCGCGGCCGCCGGACGGCAGCGGCACCGGGGTGAGCTGGGGCGCAGGCGCAGCACTGCCTCGGGCCATCGGCGCGTAAACCGACAGCGCGGCGACCACGAGGACTATGGAGGCGGTGGCGAGGAGCTGCGGCATGGTTGATGACTATGGGATCAAGCCGGCGGCCCGGGCGCAAGGCACCGGGCCGCCGGCTAGAGCACTGCTAGACGGTGCGGCTGCGACGGAGCAGCACGGCTCCGAGCGCACCCATGCCCAAGAGGGCGAGCGTGACAGGCAGGGCCGTGTCACCACCCGTGCGGGGAAGCGGCGGCTGGTTCTCCCGGGGGAGGGCCGGAGCCGGGAGGGCGCTGCCGGAGGCGGCGGCGGTGTGGCCCACGTTCAGCACGATCCCGCCCTCGGGCGCTGCCGAGAGCAGCGTGAGGTTGAGGACCGAGGTCTCGCGACCCACCGTGTTGGGACCGAAGTCGAACCCGAGTGCAGCAGCCTCCGCAGCATCGAGGTCGTTGGTGGTGCCGAGCGTGAAGCAGATCACGTCGGACAGCGGGTTGTCAGGACCGCAGGCGAGCTGATCGATCGTGACGTTGACGGCCTCGCCGAGAGCATCGGTGAGGACACCCAGACCACCAAGGAGCCCGTTCGGGTAAGCGACATCGAGCAGCGCCGCTGAACCGGACAGCGTCGGTGCGCCGGTGATCGCATCCCGCACGACGCCAGCAGTCGAGGAGCCGACCGTGGCGACGGCGAGCGCACCGCCCGGGAGGTTCGGGAGCAGCTCGACGATCACGCCGTTGGAGACAGCGTTAGCCGCCACGCCGACACCGAAGGCACCTGTGCTCGAGGTGGGAGCGACCGTGATCCGTGCGAGGACGTCGCCCTCCTGGATCTCGTCAAGGAGGCCATCGACGATTGCCTCGAGCTCGATCTGAGTCTCCTCCTCAAGCGGCTCGGTCACGGGGACAAGCGCATCGAAGAGCTGGTCGAGGCCATCCTGGACCCCGGCGACGACGTCGGCGAGGGGCGTGTCGGCGATGAGGTCGGGGGAGATCAGCTCGATGACGATCTCGTCGGACACAGCCGAGCTGATGGGGTTGCCGTTCACGACGGCGGCGCTCGTCTTGACGCAGACGATGTCGAGGGCTGCCGCGTTGACGGGCGACGGCAGGTCGACCTCGGTGCAGTCCTCCTTGACGTTCTCCACGCCGGTGCTCTCGACGGCTGCGCCAGCCGACGCGAACGCCGGGGTCAGGAGGGCCTGACCATCTGCCACCGCCTTGGCGGTGGAGTCGATCGCCGCTGCGGTGTCGGAGAGTGTTACGGCCTCGCCGAACACTGTGAGGTCCAGAGCAGTGGCCTTGGCGCCCGCTGCGTAGGACTCGAGCCCACCTGGCGAGGTCTGCGCCCCGGCCGGCAGGATCGCTGCGATTGTGATCGCGGCGGCGGTGGCCGAGATCCCGATGGTCCGCCTCAACATGGTCTGTCCTCCAGCTGGGACCTGGGTCCCTAGGGTGATCCTGTCATCAACGACATTTGCGCTAAAGGGAGCGTAACCGGAACCACCGTGAGTGGTGTATAGGTCACATGCCCCCTCTGACGGTGGTTCGTTTCGCTACCGAACCTTCCGGATCCTCCCACCCGAAGGCCTATCTGCACAGGTTTTTCGTCGAGATGAGCCAGTGGTGCCCGAATTGGGACGATATGTGCCCAATCGCAGGCGGTCAGCCGGTCTCGACCCGCATGGTGGCCGCCGCTCGCAGCACCCGGTCGCCGAGCAGGGCGCCGACGAGCGGCACCGTGGTAGGTGCTCGATAGGTGACCTCGGCCGTCACGCTGCTGCCGGGCCCGCCCCCGCCGGTGAGCTCCACCTCGACCCGCTCCTCGACGAGCCCGCCGGACCGCACCGCAGCTCGCCGCGCCGCCTCGGCCCCGCCGTCGACCGCCGCCGCGCGGGCCGCCTCCCGGGACGCGTGCGCCACCAGCACGACGTCCCGGGCGATGAGGCCGACTTGCAGAACAGCCAAAAGCAGCAGCACCACCACGGGAAGCAGCAGCGCCAGCTCGACCGTCGACTGCGCCGAATCGGACCCAGGTCCGACACCGTGCTCCCGTTCGTGGGTGGGCATGGTCAGGTGGCCCGTGCCAGGACCTGGTCGAGGACCGAGTTGAGAAGGCGGGTCACCTTGTCGGTCTTGGTCGCCCAGGCGCCGAAGAGCAGGGCCACTCCCGCGGCCCCGAGCAGCACGAGCGCGTACTCCGCCGTGGACTGGCCCTCGTCCGCGGCGATGCGCTGCTGGATCCGGCCCCAGACCGCGATGGTCAGGGTCTGTAGTTGAACGACGGTACGAAGCATCTCTGGCCTCCTGGTTGGAAGTTCGGGTGGGGCTGAGCCCGATGCGGCGCCGCTACGCCATCGGCACGGTGCGATCAGATCGATCAGGTGGGAAGCGAGCGGAGTGACGACACGAGCAGCGGCACGACTGTGAGAAGAGCGAAGGCCGGCAGCACGCAGATCACGAGAGGGGCGAGCAGCCTCACGGGGATCCGCCGGGCGTCTTCCTCGGCCTGCCGGCGACGATCGAGGCGCAGCTCCGCACCGAGCCTTTCGAGCGCTGGCGTCAGTGGCGAGCCGTAGCGGAGGTGGTCGGCAAGCACTTGGGCGAGGCCCAGTGCTCGATCGCCCAGGGCTGACAGCGCGTGCAGCAGGGCGTCGGCACGCGGGCGCCCGCCGTCGGCTTCGTCGGCGGCTGCTGTCAGGGCGTCGCCCAGCGGGGCCGCTACGAGCGCGCTCGTGGCGCGGTGCGAGAGCGGCAGAGACCAGCCCGCGCTGGTGCAGAGGAGAAGGAGGTCAACGGCGTCGGGCAGCGCCACGGTGATCGAACGGCGCTCGTCCCGACGGCGCTTCGCCGAGTCGTAGCGCCTCAGCAGCCAGGCCACGATGGCTACAAGCGGCAGCAAGGCGGGTGCCACCAGCAGCACAGCCACAGCGACGGCCAGCAACCCGCACAGCCGACGCCGAGCAGGATCAGTTGGCGCCGGGAGCCGCAACCATCTGCCGGCGAGGCCTATCACTGCATCGAAGGGTGGCGCCCCGCTGGGCGCCGTCGGTCGCATCGCCGTGGGCAGCGGCCGGACCGGCGAGTGGCGCCGTGTGGCCGCCAGCACCGTGACGGCGGCAACGAGGCCCGCCGCTACTGCGAGAGGAGGCGCAGGTGCGGTGGTCATCTGACGCTCCGCAGCATCCGGGCCATCCAGAGGGCCCCTGCCGCCTCGAGGAGGAGGCCTGACGTGAGGCATGCCAACCCGACGGGGGAGCCGAACAGGAAGGACAGCGCAGCGGGCTCGACGGCCGCGACGAGTGCGGCGAACCCCACCGGTGCCAGCGCCAGGACCGCTGCAGAGGCGCGGGACTGCGTGGCGAGTGCGCGTGCCTCGTCTCTCAGCTCACGGCGCTCTCGCAGGGTGGCCGCCACCCGATCGACCGAGCGAGCAACCGGACCGCCGACCTCGGCGGCAAGGCTGAGCGAGGCGGCGACGTGTCGTACCTGCGCGCTGGCGGAGCCGCCGGTGCTCCAGCTGCGCAGCGCGGCTGGCACACCGGCGCCGTGCTCGAGCATCGCTCTGATCGATCGAAGGTCCGCGCGCCGAGCGGCTCGGGCGTGGCCTCCGCTGCCGCCACGAGCGCCTGACCCAGAGACGTGCCGCCCCGCAGACTCGAGGCCAACCGGTCCAGCATCTGAGGAAGCTGCGCGTCCCGCCGGTCGTCGTGGCGCAGATCGAGCGCCTTGCGTGCCGCTGCCGGAGCGACCAGCGCTGCACCCAGCGCCAGAGCTGCGCCCAGCGCGCCACCAAGTGCGGCTCCCACGGCCACGCTGATCACAGCAGCGGCTCGCGCTGCTGCCTGGGCGGACTCCGGGCTCACGATGACGCCGAGGTCGACGAGCAGGGCTGCCACCGGGCCGTGGCCAGCCGACCGTGGCGAGCGTCGCGCGGCTGGTGCTCCTCGACCGGTCACCTCGACTGCCGTCAGGTCTCCGAGCCGGGCACCTCGCGAGGCCGGGGAGCGGGCTGCCGCCAGGAGCAGCACCACACAGACGACCGCGGCAAAGGCGACGAGGGGGGTCACGGCAGCCCGATCGGACGGCTCGGCCGACCGACGCGATGACACCAGCGGGGATCGGGGGCCGGCGCCCCCGTGGCGCGGGCCGGGCGCTGAGGTAGCGCAACCAGCCCGGCGTGGTCGGCGATCAAGCGGATGCGCTCCCCGCTCTTGGGAGGGTCGACCACCTCGCCGACGGCGACCACGCGTCGTGAGCCGTCGGCCAGCCGTGCGACCTGCACGATGAGGTCGACCGCGGAGGTGATGAGGTCGCGCGCGGCGGCAAGCGGCAGCTCGAGACCGGCGGACAGCACCATCGTCTCGAGCCGGCGCAGCGCGTCGGCGGTTGAGTTGGCATGGCACGTCGACAACGAACCGTCGTGGCCGGTGTTCATGGCGGAGAGCATGTCGAGAGCCTCAGGGCCGCGGACCTCGCCTACGACGATCCGGTCGGGCCGCATCCGCAGGGCGTTGCGGACCAAGCCGCGGATGTCGACGGCCCCCAGCCCGTCGGCCGTCGCCGAGCGGGCCTCGAGCCGCACGACGTGTGAGTGCGGCAGCCGCAGCTCGGCCGTGTCCTCGACGGTGACGATGCGCTCCCCGCTCGGCAGCTCGGCCGCCAAGGCGTTGAGGAGCGTGGTCTTGCCGGCTCCCGTGCCGCCGCTCACGATCACGCTGCACCGCGCCCGCACCGCCCACCCGAGCAGCTCGGACACACCCGGTGGGCACAGCTCAACGAGCGGTATGGGGCGGGCGCCGAACCTCCGGATCGTGATGCAGGGGCCGTCGACGGCGAGAGGTGGAACGACGACGTTCACCCTGGAGCCGTCGGGCAGGCGTGCGTCGGCGATCGGGGAGGTGCGGTCGGCGCGCAACCCGAGCGGTCCGAGGATCCGCTCGATGAGCAGCTCGACCTCGGGTCGGGCGAGCGTCAGCGGGAGTGCTTCGAGCTGGCCGGCGCGCTCGATCCAGACCGGACCGGTGCCGTTCACCATCACCTCGCTGATCGCGGGATCGGCCAGCACCGGCTCGAGCAGGCCGAGCCCCACCGCTCTGGCGGTGACAGCTTCGGCCACCTCCTGCACGGTGTGCCGCGGCAGCAGCGGGTCGCCACTTCGGATCTCGTCACGGACCTGGCGAGGATCGGCAGCGGCGGCAGGATCGCGCTCGAGCAGGCGGGCGTGAACATCGCGGGCGAGCGATCCGCTTGCGCGGTCAAGCCGCACGGCCCAGCTCCCTCGCCAGGCCTCGCGGCAGGCGCGAAGCGAGCAGGCCAGCGTCGACGGCTCGCGCCACCACCGGATCGACCGCGACCTCGGCCACGACAGGTGCGCCGAGGCACGCTTCGACGTCGGCTCGTGTGAGCGATCTGCCGGGCTCGCTGAGGAGGACGACCTCGGACGGGTGCAGCGGAGCGGTGAGCGCACGTCGCAGCGAGAGGAAGCAAGCTCGGGTGACGAGGATCGACCGGGTCGCTCCGGCAGCGACGCACAGAGCCGCGCCCGTCGGGTCGGCACCGCAGTCGACGATCGTGGGGCGCACGTCGCCAGCGAGCAGCGCCGTGAGCACATCAGCGCGATCCGCTCGCAGCTCGCCATGGCCCCGGGCCAGCAGAGAGAGGCCGGGAGCCACCTGCTCCTCCAGCCTTGCCAGCGAGTCGACGGGTGCTTCGGGCCCCGCCGCGAACCAACCTGCCAACCCTGGCCCTGAGGGCTCGGCCAGGCCGAGTGCGGCGGGTGCGTCGCCGGCCAGGTCGACGAGGACGGCGCCCGTGGGCGATCGGCGGGCGAGGAGCAGTGCGAGCGACGCGGCGACGACGGTGGTGCCGGAGCCACCCTTGGACGACCAGCAGGCGACGAGCATCGAGCCTCCGATGGGCGCGGCGTGGCAGTGCCACGGTGGGCTGTCATCGGGGGAAGGCGCGACCGACAACCGGGGCTCGTCGGGCGACGTGCGGACCGTAGGCCTGCCGATGCACCTCGGCAAGAGCTAGTTCGCGGTCGCCCTCGTTCGCGCCTGCGAGGGTCGCTTCCGGGCCCCCGCTACCCTCGCACCGTGCCCACGGAAGCCTCCGAGCGCCGGGTCGCCGCCTTCTTCGACCTCGACAAGACGGTCATCGCGAAGGCGTCGATGGTGGCCTTCAGCCGCCCTCTCCACCGGGCCGGGATGCTGTCTCGCCGCATGATGCTCCAGGCCGCGTGGGGGCAGCTGCTGTACGCGCAGTTCGGTGCCACGCCCGAGAAGCTCGAGAAGCTGCGCGCCTCCGTGCTCCGGCTGACGCAGGGCTGGGACCAAGCTGAGATATCGCGCATCGTGCGCCAGGCGCTCAGCGAGGTCATCGAGCCGATCGTCTACGACGAAGCGCTGGAGCGGATCCGCATGCACCAAAGCTGGGGCCACAAGGTCTTCATCGTGTCCGCATCTCCCGAGGAGGTCGTCGCGCCCATCGCTCAGCTCCTCGGCGTCGACGAAGCCATCGCGACGCGAGCTGAGCTCGACGAGGAGGGCCGCTACTCAGGTCGCACGGAGCGCTACGTGTACGCGGACGAGAAGGTGGAGGCGATGCGCGAGGCGGCCGCGCGCGACGGTCTCGACCTCGATCACTGCTGGGCCTACAGCGACTCCGCCACAGACATCCCGATGCTCGCAGCGGTCGGGCACCCGGTGGCGGTCAACCCGGACCGCGAGCTGGCGAAGGCGGCGAAGGAGCGTGGCTGGCAGGTGGAGCGCTTCACGCTGGAGGTGCCGCTCCGCGAGCGCGTGCCCATGCCCGCGCCGAAGCAGGCAGCAGCGGTCGGCGGTGGCGCCGCGGCTGTGGGGGCGGCGGGGCTAGGTGCGTGGTGGCTGTGGCGCCGGTTGGCCGAGGGCCGATCCGTGCCGGGCCTCGATCAGAGGGCCCGGACCTTCTTGGCGGCAACGGTTGCGAGGGCGACGACCACGATGAGCAGGAGCAGCTTCTTCATGGGAAGGCAGGCTAGCCATCGAAGTGGTGCCAGTCTCCCGGGTCGTCGGCGCGCCTGACAGCGGCGGTCGGATCTGTCTTGGTCGGGCCTCAGGCCCCGAGCCGCCGCCGCAGCTCGGGCACGCCCTCACCTTCCAGTGAGTCGAGCCCCGCGGCGCGGCCAGTGAGAGCGAGCGCCAGTGCGGTGGCCGGGCCGCGCACCAGAGGACCGCTTCCTCCGGTCCAACCGGTGTCGGTGCTCTCGTAGGACAGGCCCGGGATGCGGTCCTTGGGGAGGAACCCCTTTGTGGCCTTCGGGGTCATCAGGAACTCCAGGATCTCGTTGACCGCCTCCTTCGAGGGGCCGTCGCCCGGGAGCCCCAGTGGCATGCGCATGTCGAGCGTGTGAACCACGATGTCGGTGAGAGGCGCGTGTGCACCGAAGCCCGGCGGGGTGAAGCGGCTCGCTGCGTTGGCCCTGATCGTGGCCGCTAGCTCCGACACCTGACCTTGGCCCGCGGCCTTCGCGTACTTGTCGGAGTAGCGGTTGAAGTCGCCGCGGTTCATGAGGATGCCCACGAACATCTTCGGGAGCCCGATCGACAGAGGCATGCTCAGGTGCGCCGCCACATGGCGGACCTGCCAGCCAGCGCACAAGCTCGGGGTGGCGCACTGCTCGTCGGTGAGCGTCTCGAGGAAGTCCGCCGTGGCGCGGCGCTCAGCCGCGATGAGGTCGAAGAGGTCGGTCATGCACGTGAGGCTATTTCGCCCCGGCGGCAGCCCGCCGGACTAGACCGCGAGAAGGTCGCGGGCGCCGGTGTCGCTGCTCGGGTGACGCAGCTTCGACATGGCGCGAGCCTCGATCTGGCGGATCCGCTCGCGGGTGAGGTTGAAGTGCTCGCCAACCTCTTCGAGGGTGCGCGGCTCGCCGCGGTCGAGACCGAAGCGCAGCTTGAGGATCTCGCGCTCGCGGTCGTCGAGCGGCGCCAGGAGACGGTTGATCTCATCCGGCAGGAGAGCGGTCGCTGCCACCTCGAAGGGCGACTCCGCCGAGCGGTCTTCGACTACGTCGCCGAGCTCGGCATCGCCGTCTTCGCGCAGCGGCTCGGACAGCGAGAGCGGTTCGGCCGCGAAGCGCAGCGCCTCGGTGACCTTGTCCTCGGGCATCTCCACCTCAGCGGACAGCTCAGCGAGGGTGGCGGGGCGCCCGAGCTTCAGCTCGAGGCGGGCGCGCGCCTTCTGGAGGCGGGCAAGCGTGTCGCCGGCGTGGACTGGGAGGCGGATCGTGCGGCCCGTGTTGGCGATGCCGCGCGTGATGGCCTGGCGGATCCACCACGTGGCGTAGGTGGAGAACTTGAAGCCCTTGCGCCAGTCGAACTTCTCGACCGCGTGCATCAGGCCCAGGTTGCCCTCTTGGATGAGGTCGAGAAGCGGGAGGCCGGACGCCTGGTACTTCTTGGCGATCGACACGACGAGGCGCAGGTTGGACTGCACGAAGGTGCGCTCGGCGGTCTCGCCCTCGCGAGCGGTGCGCCGAAGCTCGCGCTTGCGGGCGGGGGTGACCTCCTTGCCGCCCACCTCCAGCTCTGTGCGCGCCTCGTTGCCGGCCTCGATGGCTTGCGCCAAGCGGACCTCGTCATCCTTGGTCAGCAGGGGGTACTGACCGATGTCGGTGAGGTAGAGGCGTACGAGGTCTTCCTCGTCGCGCTCGACGCGCTCCTTGGGCACGGGTTTGCACCTTCTATTCGTCGACTTTGAGGCCTGCGGCGAGGAGCGCCGAGGACCAGCGGCCAAGCCCGTCCAGGCGGGGTACGGATCTACGATACCGACTAGGTCAAGGGTCCCAACCCCTCGTATCGCTCAGTTCGACGCGCTGGCGCCAAGTCCTTGCGACCGGGACGGTCTCGGAGGCTCGGATCCGCGGCGTACCCTGTGCCCGCGATGGGACCGACGACCGACGGCGAGGTCGAGCTCTCGATGGTCACGATGACCTTCGACGCGACCGACGCGCAGCGGCTTCAGTCCGTGTTGGCGAGGTATGTCGTGCTCAGCCGAGGTCACCGGGGCTGCCGGAACATCGACCTGGCGATGTCGTCCACCAAGCCAGAGCGCTTCGTGATCGTCCAGAAGTGGGAGACGCCCGACGCCCAGCGGGCGCACTTCGACTCGCCTGACATGGTGGAGATGGCGAGCGCTTGCGCCGGACTTCTCGCCAGCCCGCCCCAGATCGACCTGCTCGAGCCGATCAGCGCGCACGATCTGGCCTGAGCCCGAGGTCAGCAGGGAGTCAGGCGGGCAGTGCGGCGCGGGCTTCGTCGGAGATGGTGCTGACGTCGGCCCAGGTGAGGCCGTCGGCCGTCCAGAGCCGATCGAAGGCAGCATCGCCCGCGTCGGTGAAGCCGTGGCGGTTGCGGAACTGGTAGAGCCGCCGCTGCCGCTGCACGTGGTGTCCGAGACGTCCGAGGCGGGCCACGCAGTACACCTGCCAGGCGACTGACTGGGGCAGCGAGAGGGCGCTGCCCTCCGGCGCCTCGCCGAAGGCCGGGTCGAGGCGGTCGTGCACCTCGAAGAGGAGCCGACCGATCACGTCGACCGCGCCCTCGGGGTTGAGCTTGCGCGGGCGCTTCGGGTCTTCCAGCGCTCCGGATTCGAGGCTCAGCACCACCGGGTCGAGCGACTTGAGCGCGGCGTGGCCCATCGGCGTCGTCTCGTCGATGTCGACCGTGATGGTGAGGTCGGCTGGGAGGCCGATCTCGGCTGCGAGCTTCTCGACGATGGCCCTGATCTCTGCGGCGTCGAAGAACACCATCGAGAACTCCTCGGGCCGGACCTCAACCGGCATGCGGCGCTCCTAGCCGGCGACCGCTGCGCGGTTGGCCTCGACGCGGGCTTCCATCTCCTCGCGGGCTTCGCGGGCGATCTCGGCGAGCGTGTCCATCTCCTCTTCCTCGAAGCCGGCCAGCTCGCGGAAGCGCCGGGCCAGGCGGACCGGGCTGTCCTCTTCCTCGCCGCGGAAGCCGCCGAGCGAGAAGAGCTTGTCGACGACCCGCTGGAACTCGAGGGCGCGCTCCTGGCGCTCCTTGTCCGTGGCCGTGAGCCGGCGCAGCCAGTCGGAGCCCATCTTCACGTGGGTGACCTCGTCGGCCAGCATCCAGTCCTCGCAGAACTCGAGGACCGGGTCGCCGGCGATGTCGCCGAACTCCCGCATCGTGTTGAAGACGTCGATGGCGAGCCCTTCGAGCGCCCTGTTGACACCGGTGAGGCGCAGGACGGGATCGGGGTTGCAGGCTGCCTCGTAGAGGAAGGTGTTCTCGGAGAACTCTCCCAGCTCGGTTCCCATGTGGTCGCTCAGCTTGATGGAGATCTCGCAGTGGCGAGCCTCGTCCCAGCACTGGCGGGCCATGTCGAGCTTGAGCTCGAAGGGCACCTCGGGCACGCCCTCGCCGTTGCCGCTGCCGACCTCGAAGTCCCAGCAGGTGCGGCCGGCGCCCTCGAGGGCTTGGATCTCGCCGACGAAGATGCCGTGCATCAGCGCACGGGCTGCGTCGGGCGCGTCGGGGCGGTCGGGCGTGAGGCGACCGGGGCCACGCTTGGACTTCGACGGCCCCTGCTCGACGCGGGCCGTGCGCGGGTCGTTGAAGCGCTCGATCAGGGGGACCCGCACGAAGCGGTCGTCGCGGGCCAGGTCCTCGACGGGGAAGGACTTCCTCATGCGTGGCTCTCCTCTTCGTTGGAGTACGGGTCGCCGATGGTGCCGGGGCCGGCGATGCCGCCTGCTGCGAGCAGCAGCTTCTGGAGCTTGGCTTGGTGGTCGATGGCCCTCTGCAGGTCATCATCTGTCGTGATCAGTGACTGGAGCATCATCTCGCCGTCGCGCCAGTCGTCGAACTCGTCGGCCAGCGCGAACTTCAGCGACCTGATGGTGGGTGCATCGGTGATCGTCGACGTGTTGTTGAGGTGGTACGTGTAGGCCGCGATCTTGGCTGGGATCAGCACCCGGTAGGCGCCGACGAGCTTCTCGATCGTGAGATCGGGCCCCTCGGGCTCGGTGAGGGCATCGACGAAGGCGACCAGCTCGTCGTTGGGCGGGGCGGTCAGCCGCTCAGGGTTCATCTCGCGCAGCTCGGGCAGGCGCTTGTGCCAGAGCTCGCTGTGCCAGGCGTGGTGGTAGCAGTGGGTGCCGAGACGCAGCTTCACATCGAGCTCGGGCACGGTCGCGACCCATCCGCCGAGCACCTCGAACAGCCGCATCTCGATCCACTTGTAGTGGCCGACGCGCTTGGCCGACTCCTCCACCGTGAAGATCCCGGGCAGCTCCCGGCGGTCCCACGGCGCGAAGGGCGCCCTCGGCTTCTTCGAGTCAGCCAACACAACCCCCCGGGTCTACGGCTGTCAGTCGATCAGAGGGACCGGCTGAGAACGATCGTTATCGAGACCAGCCTCCCGCGAGTTGACCCTCCGGTCAAGCCAATCGGGCAGGGTCTCGCTGATGACCACCGAAGCGAGGATCAGGGCCGCCCCGCCCACCTGCAAGGCGTTCAGGGTCTCCCCCCGGACCGAGGCAGCGACGCCCGCGAACACCGGCTCGAGCAGGAGCAGGAGAGCAGCGCGCGCCGGCGGCACCGTTCGCTGGCCCGTCACCTGCAGGAAGAAGGCGAGTGCCGTGGCGAAGACCGCTGTTGCCGCGGCGGCCCACACCGCCGACGCGGGGAAGCCGTAACCGCCGAGCCAGACGCCGGGAAGAGCGCAGGCGCCTGCGACGACAGCGATCTGGACCGTCGCCAGGCGGATGGGATCGTGCCGGTGGGCGGTCTCGCCAAGGATCACGACGTGTGCGGCGAACGCGATGGCACAGCCGAGCGTCAGCACCTCGCCGCGCCCGAAGCCCGCCGTGGCACCAGCGCCCCCCGGGTCGGTCAGGAGCACGAGGCCCACCACGGCCACGGCGATCCCCAGGACGGTGATCGGGTGCGGACGCCGGCGCAGGAGGACGAGGCCGAGCACAGGCACGAAGACGACGAGCATGTAGGTGATGAAGGCCGACGTCGCCGAGCTCGTGTACTGGAGGCCGATCGTCTGGAGCAGGTAGCCGAGGAGCAGCGCGACGCCGCCGAGCAGGCCGTCCCGCAGCTCACCGGGGCTGGACGGTCGACGCCGTGCCAGCGGCCAGAGCACCAGTGTGCCGATGGCGAATCGCACGGCGAGGAACGGCACCGGGTCGACGTCGGTGACGGCGTCCTGCACCACGAGGAACGTCAGGCCGAAGAAGACAGCAGCGCCGACCAGCGCCAGGTCGCCGGCCTTCGACTTGCCCGAGCCGCCGTGATCCACCCGTCCAGTCTGCGGGGCGGGCGCAAGTCGTGCGAGTTGGGACGGGCCCGCCGTCAGTCGAACACGACGGTGCGCCGTCCGTAGACGAGGACGCGATGGCTCACGTGGGCTCGCAGCGCCCTGGCAAGCACGGTGACCTCGAGGTCACGACCCTTGCGGCGCAGGTCGTCGACGTCGTCGCGATGGGTCACGCGGATGACGTCCTGGTCGATGATCGGTCCATCGTCCAGCTCGGGCGTGGCGTAGTGCGCCGTCACGCCGACCAGCTTCACCCCGCGCTCGTGAGCCTGGTGGTACGGGCGCGCACCTTGGAACGCAGGCAGGAACGAGTGATGGATGTTGATGATGCGGTCGGGCCACTCCGCGCAGAACTCGGGCGACAGGACCTGCATGTAGCGAGCGAGCACGACGAGGTCGACCTCGTGCTCGCGCAGCACAGCTCGCACTGCCGCCTCCTGGTCCGCCTTGGCGCCGTCGAGGATCGGGAGGTGGTGGTGCGCGACGCCGAACCAGGCGGCGAGATCCTCGTGGTGCGGGTGGTTGCTGACCACAGCGACGACGTCGACTGGCAGCTCCCCGGTGTGCCACCGGTTGAGCACGTCCTGCAGGCAGTGCGGCTCCTTAGAGGCGAGGACGGCAAGACGCTGGCGCTCGTCCGAGAAGCGCAGCGACCACCTCATGGAGTACTGCTCGGCCACGGGCGCAAAGGCATCGACGATCTGCGCACGCTCGAGGTCGAAGTGGTCGAGCTCGAACTCGACCCGTTGGAAGAAGGCCGAGTCGGTGTGGTCAGTGTGCTGCTGGAGGTCGATGACGTTGCCGCCGTGCGCGGCGACAAACGACGCGACCGCAGCCACGATGCCGGGACGGTCGGGGCAGGCCACGAGGAGGATCCCCGTAGCGGTCATGCTCCGAGAAGCTCGTCGAGCTCGCGTAGGGCGACGGCTGGGTCGTCGTCGACGTGGATGGCGTGCAAGCCTGCGAGCCGAGCGCCGACGACGTTGCCCGGAGCGTCGTCGAGGAACACCGCCTGGGCCGGCGCGATCCCCCCGAGGAGCTCCAGCGCGTGGAGGAAGATGGCCGGGTTCGGCTTGCGCATCCCGACCTCCGAGCTGTCGATCACCACCTCGAACAACTCGTCTACCGGGACCATGGCACGCCAGGCTGCGGAGCCCTCGCGCACGTTGTTGGTGATGAGGCCGAGGCGGTAGCCGCGCTCCTTGAGCTCACGGATGCGGTCGATGACCTGGTCGTGCACCTTCATCTCGCCGAGGAGCGCCTGCAGGGGTGCGAAGTCGACCTCCACGCCGGCACCTGCCGCCAGCAACGTGATCTCCGTGATCCAGTCGGCGATGTCGAGCTCGCCGCGCTCGACGCGGTGCCACGGGTGATCCGTGTCCTCGTCGTAGGGCCCGATCATCAGCTCGAGGTCACCGCCGCCCGCGGCTGCGAGCGCCCCCCACGGGGAGGTGGTCAGCACCCCGGCGAAGTCGAACAGGACTGTCGTGATGGTGCCGTTCGGCGTTGGTTCGATGGTCATCCGCGGTAGGCGTTCGTGATCGGCATGCGGCGATCCTTGCCGAACGCCTTGGGGGTGATGCGCGGACCGGGAGGGTGCTGCCGCCGCTTGTACTCCGAGATGTCCACGAGCCGCGTGATCCTGTCGACGAGCGCTGGATCGAAGCCGCGCTCGACCAGCTCGCCGCGCGTGAGGTCGCCCTCGACGTAGGCCTCGAGCAGAGGGTCGAGGATCTCGTAGGGCGGCAGCGACTGGTCGTCGCGCTGATCAGGCCGGAGCTCCGCCGACGGTGGCTTGGTGAGGACCGACTCGGGGATCACCTGGCGTCCGGCGCGCTCGTTGTGGAGCCGGCACAGGTCGTAGACGAGCAGCTTCGGCACATCCTTGATGACGGCGAACCCGCCAGCTGTGTCGCCGTAGAGGGTGGAGTAGCCGACGGCCAGCTCGCTCTTGTTCCCAGTGGTGAGCACGAGCCAGCCGCGGAACTTGTTCGACAGCGCCATCAGGATCACGCCACGGATGCGCGGCTGGATGTTCTCCTCCGTCAGGTCTTCGGCCAGGCCCTCGAAGCTGGGAGCAAGCATGTGCACGAACGCGGTGAACGCCGCCTCGATCGGGATCGTGCGCAGCTCGATCCCCGCGGCCTCGCACAGGGCCTGAGCATCCGTGCGGGAGCCTTCCGATGAGTAGCGACTCGGCATCGACACGGCATGCACCCGCTCCGGGCCGAGCGCGTCGGCCGCGATCACCGCCACGAGTGAGGAGTCGATGCCGCCGGACAGCCCGAGCACGACGTCGGTGAATCCGTTCTTGGTGACGTAGTCGTGAGTGGCCAGGACCAGCGCGTCGTACACCTCTTCGATCGGATCGAGCAGGGGACTGATGCGCGGCGTGCGATCGGGGGCCGGATGGCTGGCGACTGGGCCCGACACCGCCATGACCGGCAGCGGCGCCGCATGGCCTCGGCCTCGGGGGTCGAGGAGCCTCGTGCGGAACACGGGCCGCACGTCGAGGTCGACGATCTCGACGCACTCGCGCAGCTGGGGAGCGCGGGCGACGAGGTCGCCCTCGTCGTCGACCACGAAGGAGGCGCCGTCGAAGATGAGCTCGTCCTGGCCGCCTACCTGGTTCACGTAGGCGATCGCGCAGTGCGTGTCCTCGGCCCGCGTCGCCACCATGCGCTCGCGCTCGCCGTGGCGCCCCTGGAAGTAGGGGGAGCCGTTCGGTATGACGATCAGCTCGGCCCCGCCGGCGGACTGCTCAGAGATCGGGCCCTCCGGGCTCCAAACGTCCTCGCAGATCGCCATGCCCACCTTCACACCCGCGATCTCGAACAGCGACAGAGGGTTCTTGCCAGGCGCGAAGTAGCGCTGCTCGTCGAACACCGCGTAGTTCGGAAGGAGGCGCTTGTGGTACACGCCGAGCACCGCACCGCCCGCGCACATGGCCGCAGCGTTCTGCAGGTCGCGGTCGGCATCGACGAAGCCGACGACGGCGGCACAGCGCCCGGTCCGGGCGGCGAGCTTGTCGAGCGCGGCGCGGTTCGCCGCGACGAACCGGGGCTTCAGCACGAGGTCCTCGGGCGGGTAGCCGGTGACTGCGAGCTCGGGAAAGATCGCAATGTCGCATCCCGCGCGCTCCGCTTCGTCGTAGGCGGCCAGGATGCGCTCGACGTTGCCGTCGAGGTCGCCCACGACGGTGTTCAGCTGGCAGAGCCCGAGTCGGATGCGCGACACCGGTTCAGCGTACGTCTGTGAACCACCACGTCCGCATGGCGGCCGCCGGGGTTCACAGACGTTGGTTGGTTGGGGCCGCGAGACTGCGGGAGTGGCAGGTGTGGTCGCTCCGGTGCTGGAGATCGTCGAGCGCTCGGCCGACCCGGCGCGCGTGCGCGCCGCGCTCGAGCGGCTGGCGCGCTCCCATCCCGATCTGGCCGATCGGTTGGAAGCCGACGAGCTGCTCGCGACGCGGCTCGTGGCCGTGCTCGCAGCGAGCCGCAGCCTGGCGACTGTCCTCGAGCGCGACTCGCAAGCCTTGGAGATCCTCGCGACGGCCGATGTGCGCCGTCTCGCCGACACATCCGACATCGTCGTGTGGAAGAGGCGGGAGCTCCTGCGGATCGCGGCGCTCGACCTCACCGCGTCCGCCGATCTCGCCGCGACCACGGCCGGGTTGAGCCACATGGCGTGCGACGTCCTCTCAGATGCCGTGGCGTGCGCCGCGCCCGCCGGGGGGATCGCAGTGATCGCCATGGGCAAGCTGGCGGGCGAGGAGCTGAACTACGCCAGCGACGTCGATGTCCTGTTCGTGGGAGACGGCGACCCAGAGGCGCTCGAGCAAGTGGGTCGGGGCATCCTCGAGGCGGCCGGGCGCTGCTTCCGCGTAGATGCCGATCTCAGACCCGAGGGCCGCGATGGGCCGCTCGTGCGGAGCCTCTCGAGCTACGAGTCGTACTGGGAGCGCTGGGCCGAGCCATGGGAGCGGCAGGCGCTCCTGCGCGCCGCACCTGTCGCCGGCGACGCCGAGCTCGGCAGCGCTTGGCACGATGCGGCGAGGCGCGTCGTCTGGGAGCAGCCGTTCACGGCGGACGACCTGCGCCACCTACGAGCGCTGAAGGTCCGCGCCGAGGAGGAGGTGCGCAAGCGCGGCTCGGCGGAGCGAGAGGTCAAGCGCGGGCCGGGAGGCATCCGCGATGTCGAGTTCGCGGCGCAGCTCCTCCAGCTCGTGCACGGGCGGGTGGACGAGGAGCTGAGGAGCGCCAACACCCTGGCCGCCCTCTCCGCGCTCGCGCAGGGCGGCTACGTCGACCCTGACGACGCTGATCGGCTCAGCGACTCGTACGTCCTCCTGCGGCGCGTCGAGCACGCTCTCCAGCTCGAGGACGAGCGCCAGACCCACACGGTCCCGGCCGATCGGGAGCAGCGCCGACGCATCGCAAGGGTGCTCGGCTACCGGGGAGCGCCAGAAGGCGGCCCCACCGACCTGTTCGACCGCGATCTGGCGCGCCACCGGGCGCAGGTGAGATCTGTACACGAGCACGTCTGGTTCCGTCCGCTGCTGGAGTCGCTCTCGGGCGCCGGCCCGCTCGGCCCCGAGGCCGCAGCGGAACGCCTGGCCGTCTTCGGCTTCACCGACCTCGAGCGAACTCGCCAAGCGGTCGCCGAGCTGACCCGCGGCCTGACGCGCTCCTCCCGGATGATGCAGCAGCTGTTGCCGCTGCTCCTCGACTGGCTCTCCGCTTCGCCTGACCCTGATCTCGGACTGCTGGGCTTGCGGCGCCTCGCGACGGGGGAGCAGCGCTCGCGCGCTCTGGCCACGGCCTTCCGCGACTCGCCGGAGGTGGCGCGACACCTGGCACTGCTCCTGGGCACGAGTCGCAGGCTGGGCGACGTGCTCGTCGCCAACCCCGACCTGATCGAGCGACTGCCTGACCCGTCGCGACTGCGCACGCGCCCGCGCGACGAGCTCCTTTCCAGCGCGCTCAGCGCGATTGCTTGGCGGGGCGACGAGGAGGAGCGGCAACAGGCGTTGCAGCGCTGGCAGCAGCGCCACCTGTTGGGAGTGGCGGCTCGGGACATCTTCGGCAGCGCGCCGGTCGAGGCGGTCGGCGCCGATCTCACAGCGCTGGCCGACGCATCTCTCGAGGCGGCGCTGCTCACGCTCGAACCGAGGGTGCCAACCGCCGTCGTTGCGTTCGGCCGGCTCGGTGGCGGCGAGCTGGGATACGCCAGCGACCTCGACATCGCGTTCGTGCACGAGGGCTCCACACGCGCGGATGCGGCAGAGGCCGAGCGGGTCGCCGGTGGGCTGCTGAGGCTGCTGGGAGGCGACACTCCAGCGGAGAGGATCTGGACGGTCGATGCCGGGCTGCGCCCAGAAGGACGCAATGGCCCGCTGGCCCGCAGCATCGATGGCTGGCGCGCCTACCTGGATCGGTGGGCGTCCACCTGGGAGCGTCAGGCCTACTTGCGCGTCCGCGTGGTGGCAGGAGACCGAGCGCTCGGCAGCCGGCTGGTCGACCGGATCCACGAAGCGACCTGGGCGCGGCCGTTCACCGACAGCGACGTTCGCGAGGTGCGCCGCATGAAGGTGAGGATCGAGCGCGAGCGCCTGGCTCGCGACGACGATCCGGAGTTCCACCTGAAGCTGGGGCGCGGCTCGCTCTCTGACATCGAGTTCACCGTCCAGCTGCTCCAGCTGCGTCACGGGGTGGCGGGCGAGGCGACGATCGGCGCGCTCGACGCACTCGTGGAGGAGGGGCACCTGCCACCGGACGAGGCCGAGGTGCTCGAGGAGTCGTACCGGTTCTGCGAGCGCACCCGCAACCGAAGCTTCCTCGTCGTCGGGCCGGGCGATTCGCTGCCGATCAGACCCGAGCGCGTCACCCCTCTCGCCCGCTCGCTCGGCTTCACGGTGGCGGGTCTGCGCGCTGAGTACCGCCGGGTTACCAGGCGAGCTCGGCGGGTAGTGGAGCATCGCTTCTACGACCGCACCTGATCCGCCGGCGCCGCTCGCGCGAGGATGACACACCGCTGATCGGGTTGAGCCGGTCCGCCGAACAAGGGAGGGCGCGTGCCCGTACATCCGCAGGTTCAGACGTTGCTCGACGCCCTGGCGCAGCTCGGCGGACCCGCCCTCAGCGAGATGGCTCCGGATGATGCGCGGACGACGTTTCGCGCGCTGGCCACCCTGGAGGTTCCCGAGGACGTTCACCGCGTCGACGACCGTCTCATCCCTGGCTCCCACGGCGACATCCCAGCGCGCGTCTACACACCTGGCGGGGCCGTTGGCGAGGCGCATGGTGTGCTCGTCTGGTTCCACGGCGGAGGCTGGGTCATCGGTGATCTCGACACGGCCGACTCGACCTGCCGGGCGCTCGCCAACAGAGCCGGCTGCGTCGTCGTGTCGGTCGACTACCGCCTCGCTCCTGAGCACCCAGCGCCGGCAGCACTCGACGACTGCCTCACCGCTCTCAGCTGGACCGTCGAGAACTTCGAGCTGCTGGGTGTCGACGCCAGCAAGGTCGCTGTGGGCGGCGACTCGGCTGGCGGCAACCTGGCGGCCCTCGTCTGCCAGCGCGTCCGCGACGAGTTCGGCCCGGACATCGACTTCCAGCTGCTCGTCTATCCAGTCACCGACCTGACCCTCAGCCACCCCTCCATCGATGAGAACGCCGAGGGCTACTTCCTCACGAAGGCATCCATGGAGTGGTTCGTCGACCACTACCTGGGCGGCGCCGATCCGAAGGATGCCTCGGTGTCGCCGCTGCACGCCGACGACCTCAGCGGGCTCCCCGCTGCGCTCGTGATCACCGCCGAGTACGACCCGCTGCGCGACGAGGGCGAGGCCTACGCTGCTCGACTCCGGGAGGCCGGCGTGCCCACCGAGCTGATCCGGTACGACGGGCAGATCCACGGGTTTCTCGGCATGGCCACCACGCTCGACGATGCCAAGGACGCACTGGATCGGGCGGGCAGAGCCCTGCGCGCGGCGCTGGCCTGAGCCCGCCTCTGCCGCCGGCGGCGGAGACGGCGCCTGACTAGGCACGACGAGGCATGTGTGAACAGTGCCTCCGCAGGATGCGCCCTTGCACCACTCTCCGTAGTGTCGGAAGCACAGAAGCGAGCTGTGGCGAAAAGACACTTCACCGAGGTGCTCTCTGAGCCGATCACACCTGCTGTGCCAGCCACCTCGGAGCGACCATGACCCGATCTCGACGGAGTGTGATGGCAACCGCTCTCAACGTCGTGGGCCTCGGAGCCCTCGTGGGCCTTGCGCGCGGTGCTCACGTGGCCACCTTCGGGCAGCTGGGCGTTGGGCTGGTTGCGACGGTGCTGGTACTGCTGCTGGTGCAGCGGACCCGCGAGGCTGGCCTGAACCAGGCGGTGCAGGCAGCCCTTCAGCAGGTCTCCACCGCCCAAGAGCAGGGCCGGCGCGTTCTCGAGGCACTTGATCAGGGCGTGGCGTTCTCCACGCTCGACGGCGAGATCCTCCTCCTCAATGCGGCGGGAGAGCGGATCTTGGGCTACGGCCCAGACGAGCTGACTGCCATGTTCCGGTCGGGTGAGTGGGAGACGTACAGGGAAGACGGCACGGTGCTGCCGGCCCATGAACGACCGCTCCGGATCGCGATGGAAGCAGGCGAGGCGGTGCGTGACACGGTCGTCGTCTGGCACACGAAGTCCGGGACTGCTGTCACGCTGCGCGTGACGACGCAGCCGGTCTGCGACGCCGCAGGCGCGATCACCGGGTTGGTCACCGCGTTCTCAGACATAACCGCCGAGCGGGCGGCCGCACGCGCGGTCGAGGCGACCCAGGCGCGGTTCGAGGCGCTCGTGGAGCAATCGAGCGACATCATCTGCCTGCTCGACGCCCACGGATCCATCAGCTACGCGAGCCCGGCGGGGGAGCGCGTGCTCGGCCATGCCTTCGGCAGCCACGTGGGCACCTCCTTCGGCGAGCTGCTCCATCCCGACGACATCGCGGCAGCGATCGAGGCGTTCCAAGAGCTGCTTCGCACACCGGGCAGCACGAGGTCGATCGAGGCGAGGATCGTTGCGGCCGATGGCAAGTGGCGTCACTTCGAGGTGATCGCCACCAACCGACTCGAGGATCCGGCGGTCAACGGCGTCGTCGCCAACCTGCGGGATGTCACGGATCGAACCGAGGCTGCGGCCAGGCTCACGTGGCAGGCCTTCCACGATCCCCTGACCAAGCTCCCCAACCGCGCCCTGCTGATCGACAGGTTGGACCACGCGCTCGAGCGGTCACGGCGCGGTGTCCGCACCACGGCCCTCATGTTCGTCGACCTCGACGGCTTCAAGTCGATCAACGACACGCTGGGGCACGCTGCTGGCGATGAGCTGCTGGTCGAAGTGGCCAGTCGGCTCTCCGGGATCGTCCGCGTGGGTGACACCGTCTCGAGGCTCGGTGGCGACGAGTTCATCGTGCTCGCCGAGTCGCTCGAGAGCCCAGGCGAGGCGACTGCCATCGCGGCTCGCATCGTCAAGCTCGTCAGCCGGCCGATGACGATCGCCGGGAGGCAGCTCGAGGTCACCGCGTCCGTAGGCGTGGCATTTGACACGGACCACGAGCCTGACCGGCTGCTCAGGGAAGCCGACAACGCCCTCTACCAAGCCAAGGCGCTGGGCAAGAACCGCTTCCAGGTCTACGGCGAGGAGTCCGATCCCGGGTTGGAGACGGCTGAGGTCTTGTCGCTGCCCTGACCCCGAGGCGCCTCGAGCCGCTCGTTGGACCGCGACGTCGCTCGCCCTCGCCCTTCCGCTCTGAAGCGTCGAAGGCGCAGGCTGTTGGAGACGACGAACACGCTCGACAGCCCCATGGCGGCGCCGGCGATGACGGGGTTGAGCAGTCCTGAAGCCGCGAGAGGAAGCGCCGCCACGTTGTAGGCGAAGGCCCAGAACAGGTTGCCCTTGATCGTGGCGAGGGTGCGGCGCGAGAGCCGGATCGCATCGACGGCGACGCGCAGGTCGCCGCGCACGAGTGTGAGGTCGCTCGCCTCGATCGCGACGTCGGTGCCGGTGCCCATCGCTACGCCAAGATCGGCTTGAGCCAGTGCGGCCGCGTCGTTGACGCCGTCACCCACCATCGCCACGACCTTGCCGTCTGCCTGGAGTCGGCGGATGACCTCGACCTTGTCCGCCGGCAGCACCTCCGCCATCACGTCGTCCACGCCCACCGAAGCGGCGACGGCTCTGGCTGCGCGTTCGTTGTCGCCCGTCAGGAGAATCGGGGTCAGGCCAATGCTGCGCATTAGCGCGACCGCTTCTGCGCTGGTCGGCTTGATGGCGTCGGCGACCACGACAAGGCCGCGCGCGGCGCCGTCCCAGCCAACCATGATCGGAGTCCGGCCGAGCTCCTCGGCGGCTTGCTTGGCCGCCTGAAGGCTCGGTGGAAGCGGCATCGACTCGCTCTCGAGCAGGCGCTGGCGCCCGGCGAGCACCGCGTGGCCCTCGACGATGCCCCGCACCCCCAGGCCCTCCAAGCTGGCGAAGCCGTCCACCTCAGGAAGCGCCCCCACCCGCTCGACCGCACCGGCAGCGATCGCCTCTGCGATCGGGTGCTCCGACGCGTGCTCGACAGCACCGACCAATCGAAGCAGCTCGTCGGGATCCGTCCCTTCGGCAGGGACCACCTCGACCAGCGTCATCTGTCCGGTCGTCACGGTGCCCGTCTTGTCGAGGACGATCGTGTCGACCCGGCGGGTCGACTCGAGCACCTCAGGGCCCTTGATGAGGATCCCGAGCTGGGCACCTCGACCCGTGCCGACCAGGAGAGCGGTCGGCGTGGCCAAGCCGAGCGCACAGGGGCAGGCGATGATCAGCACCGCGACCGCGGCGGTGAACGCGGTCGCTGCCGTCTCGCCCGTCCCCAGCCAGAACCCGAAGGTCGCAACAGCGAGCATGATGACGATCGGCACGAAGACCGCTGAGACGCGGTCGGCGAGGCGCTGGACGGGTGCCCGACCCGTTTGCGCGGCGGTCACCAGGCGAGCGATCTGTGCCAGCGCCGTGTCGTTGCCGACGCGCGTCGCCCGCACGATGAGCCGACCCCCCGCGTTCACCGTCGCGCCTGTGACCACGTCGCCCGGACCGACCTCGACCGGCACCGGCTCGCCGGTGAGCAACGAGGCGTCGATCGCCGACGACCCCTGCTCGACCACTCCGTCGGTGGCGACCTTCTCGCCGGGGCGCACCACGAACCGATCACCCACCACGAGCTCGGCGATGGGGACGCGGACCTCGCCAGAGTCGCGCAGCACCGCGACGTCTTTCGCACCGAGGTCGAGCAGGGCTCGCAGCGCCGCGCCTGAGCGCTTCTTGGCGCGCGCTTCGAAGTAGCGACCCGCCAGGATGAACGCTGTGACAGCGGCCGCTACCTCGAGGTAGAGCTCGTCCTGCGCGCCGCCTCGCTCGACGGCGATGGTGAAGCTCATGGTCATCCCCGGCGCGCCGGCCTCACCCCAGAACAGGGCGTAGGTGCTCCAGCCGAACGCCGCAAGCGTGCCGATCGAGATCAGTGTGTCCATCGTGGCCGCCCCGTGGCGCAGGTTCATCCAGGCGGCTCGGTGGAACGGCCACGCTCCCCACAGCACCACGGGACCCGCCATCGCAAAGGCGAGCCACTGCCAGCTCTCGAACTGGAGCGGCCTGACCATGGACAGGACCAGCACGGGCAGGCCCAACACGACCGAACCGACAAGGCGATGGCGCAGCGACCGGAGCTCTGGGTCGTCGGCCTCTCCGTCGCCCACCTCGCTGCCGTCCGTGCGCGCTGACGTGCCGGGCGTTGGAAACCGAGCGGTGTAGCCGATGGCCTCGACCTGCGCGACGAGGTCAGCGGGGTTGACGCCGACGTCGTCAGCGATCGTCACCGTGGCACGCTCGGTCGCGTAGTTGACGCTCGCCTCGACCCCGTCGATCCGATTGAGCCGCTTGCCGATCCGAGCCGCGCAAGACGCGCAGGTCATGCCACCGATCTCCAGATCGAGGGTCGTGGCGCCCCGCGTCGGTTCAGGCGTGGCGCTCATGGTGAACCGTGATCCGTGTCCGAGTCGTCTGAGTCATCTGCGTCGTCTGCGTCATGTGCCGGCTCGCATGCTCCGGCTTCGCTCTCGAGGGGTGCATCGTGCGGCTCGGTCGGGTCGGGTCCGACGGCCGCGCCGATCCCGACCCCTGCCCCCAACGCCGCGACGAGCATCGCTGCGAAGGCTGCCAACCGGGCCGCAGCGCTCACGACGCCAGCTCGTAGCCGGCTTCGTCCACAGCTGCAGCGACGTCGGCGCTGTCGAGCGGTGTGGCGCTCTCCACGGTCGCGACCCCGGTTTCGAGGTCGACCTCGACCCGCGCCACGCCATCGAGCTTCGAGAGCTCCTGCGTGACGGCTTGGACACAATGGCCGCAGGTCATGCCGACGACCGTGTACGTGGCGATCGTCCTGTCGGTTGTCTGGTCATCCAACTGAGTGCTCCCTTCGGTGATGCTCGCTTGAGGTGTTGCGACGCTCGAGATGCGGGTCGATGTGGGATGTCGGGGTCTTGGCGCCGGTGAGCCCGGCCGGGTCGTGGTCGTCTTGTGGCGCGATGCTCACGCGTCGGAGCAGCTGAGCGTTGACGGCCACCATGATGGTCGACCCGCTCATGAGCACGGCTGCGAGCGCCGGCGGCATGGCAACCCCGGCCCAAGCGAGCGCGCCCGCCGCTACGGGGATCGCCAGAACGTTGTATCCGGCGGCCCACAACAGGTTCTGGATCATCTTGCGGTAGCTCGCCCGCGAGAGCCGGATCACGCCGGCGACACCGCGTGGGTCACTCGAGGCCAGCACGACCCCGGCCGACTCGATGGCGACGTCGGTGCCTGCACCGATGGCGAGTCCGACATCGGCGCGAGCGAGAGCGGGCGCGTCGTTCACTCCGTCGCCGACCATCGCGACTCGCAGGCCTCGTCCCATCAGCTCAGCCACCGCGCGGTCCTTGTCCTCTGGCAGCACTTCGGCGAAGACCTCGTCGACGCCGACGTCAGCGCCTACGGCGTCGGCGACCTGTTGGGCGTCACCGGTGATCATCACGATGTGGCGAACGCCCATCGAGCGAAGCTCGGCCACGGCCGCGCGTGCCTCGGGTCGGACCTCGTCCTCGAGCGCGATCGCTCCCACCACCTCTCCATCGCGCAGCAGGTGCAGCACGGATGCTCCGCGATCGGCCCACCCCGCGACTCGGTCCTGCAGCGCCACGGGCGTCGTCGCTCCGGCCTCGCGCAGCAACGCGGGTCCGCCGACGGAGTAGCGACGGCCTTCCACCTCGGCCTCGACCCCGCGCCCGGTGATGGACCGGAACGCTGTGGCCCGTGGCGCCGCCCCCGACGATGCCGACACGATCGCTCGAGCAAGCGGATGCTCGCTGTCGGCCTCGACCGCCGCGGCGAGCCTCACCACGTCCTCATCAGAGACGCCGTTGGTTCCGGCTGCGCCCGTGACCACGTGGGACCCGCGCGTGAGGGTGCCGGTCTTGTCGAAGAGAACCGAGTCGATGGTGCGCGTGCGCTCCAGTGCCAAGCGGTCCTTCACCAGGATCCCTGCCCGCGCTGAGACGGCGGTCGACAGGGCGATCACGAGCGGGATGGCCAAGCCCAGGGCGTGCGGGCAGGCGATCACCAGGACCGTGACGGTGCGAGTGACCGCTTCCTCCAGGTCTCCGATGAGAAGCCACCACACGAGGAACGTGACCAGGCCCGCGGCCGACGCGACGTAGAAGAGGATCGCGGCAAAGCGATCGGCGAGCGCTTGCGCACGGCTGCGGCTCGTCTGGGCCTCGGCCACCAGGCGCTGGATGCCGGCGAGAGCGGTGCTGTCACCGACCGCGTCGACCTCCACGCGCAGCGCCGAGTCGGTCGACACGGTGCCAGCGACGACTCGGTCCCCGGGGCCCTTCGCAACCGGGCGTGACTCGCCAGTGATCATCGACTCGTCGACCTCGGCCTCGCCTTGCACGATCCGGCCGTCGGCAGGCACGCGCGCACCGGAGCGAACGAGCACGAGATCGCCCACACGAAGATCGGAGAGCCGCACGGACTCGACCTCATCACCGTCGCCGAGGCGCTCGGCGTCGTCCGGCAGCAGAGCGGCCAGCGCGCTGAGAGCTCCCCGGGCCTGCCCGATCGCCTTCATCTCCTGCCAGTGCCCCAGCAGCATGATGGTCACGAGCAGCGCCAGCTCCCACCAGAAGTCGAGGTCGAACGCGCCGAGGCTCGTCGCCATCGAGGCGGCGTAGGCCACCGTTATGGCCATCGAGATCAGGAGCATCATCCCCGGCTGCCGGTCTCGGAGCTCGGCCCGCGCCCCGACGAGGAACGGCCAGCCTCCCCACGCGAACACGATCGAGCCCAGCACCGGGGCAACGAGCGAGCGACCCGGCAGGTCGAGCTCGTAGCCGAGCCACTCCATCACCATGTCGCTGGTGAAGACGATCGGCAGCGTGAGCAGCAGGCTCAGCCAGAACCTGCGCCGGAACATCTCCGGGTCGTGCCCCTCGTGCTTGTCGTGGTGGTCGCCGTGGCCCCGAGCTGAACTCATGTGGTGGTCGTGCCCCGTCGCGTGTTGCTGCGGCGGCCCCTCGCTGCGTGCGGTCTGAGACATGTGGATCACCTCCTGGGTGGATACCCTAGGGGGGTATGGTTGATCCTGTCAACCCCTGGAACCTCTATGCCTTGACGAGTCGCTCGATCGCTCTCGATGCCTCGGTCACCATGCGGTCCGCATGAGCTGGGTCGTCCCCCATGGCGGCGTCGCGCACGCAGTGCCGCAGGTGCTCGTCGACCAGCCCCACGGCGACGCTCTGCAGGGCCTTGGTGGCCGCGCTGACCTGGGTCAGCACGTCGATGCAGTAAGTGTCCTCCTCGATCATCCGCTGGAGCCCCCGGATCTGCCCCTCGATCCGTCTCAGGCGAGCCAGGTAGTCGCTCTTGTTCATCTCGTATCCGGCCATGCCCCCATCATAGGGGTAGGGGGTATCTGGGATGCAGGAGGTGCTCAGCGGCTCACGTGAGCCGCACAGGCTCGAGTGCCGTGATGTAATCGGTGAGGCGAGTGGCCAGCTCGAGCGGCAGCTCGGGGTCGCCGAGGTCTGGGTCGGGCCAGGTCTCCGACACTCGGCGCCAGTCCTCCGGCCTTCCGATGAACGGGCCCACCTCGGCCTCCGGGCCCAGGATCTTGCGCCATCGTGCTTCGCGAGAATGGAGGCGGGTGAGCACGGCCTCGTTGTCCTCCAGGCGAGGATGCTCCGCGTGGAAACCCACTTCGAGGGCGAGCACCGAGGCCCCCTCGACGTGGCGAGCCCCTATCACCTGCGCCTCGTAGTGCTCGCGTGTCGGGTTCATCGGACCGAACCACACCTTGATGCCGTAGCGGCGCACGCGCATCCTGACGTCGCCGAGCCCCGGGGGGAGCAGCGTGCGCAGCGCCTCGGCCATCTCGTCGAACAGCGCCGACTCCGGGCTCCTGACGGTGCTCATGCGAGGCCATTGTGCTCGCCCGGCGCCGCCGCGGTCACACCTTGACGATCGGGCTCGCCCCAACCACCCGTGGCGCAGGCCCGGTGCGATGTCCGTGCCACTGCGTCCAACTACGACCACCGGCTGCCGCGGATTACACCTTCCTCGCGTACGTTGGGCGCTTGGCCGGCAGGGGCTTCGCGGCACCTGGGAGGTAGCGGGTCGCAATGAGGGAGCACGAGTTCACCTTCGAGATCGAGGCCTCGCCGCAGGAGGTCTGGAGGGCGCTGCATCCCCGGCTGCCTGACATGCCACCTGGCGAGCACCACGTGATCGAGCACGGCGACGTTCGCATCGAGATCGTGCACCCCGGCGATGCGGATGGCGTCGGGTTGGTGCGCCACTGCACCTTCCGCGTGCCGAGGTACCTGCTCAGCGGAGGCGTTGCCCGGTCATGGGAGGTCATCACCGACTCGCGCCCCAACGAGTTCTCTCGTTACGAGGCTGTCGGCAAGCCGCTGTGGTCGAAGGCCACCGGCTGGCACCGCCTCGATGATCTCGGCGGTGGCCGCACGAGGGTCACGTTCGGCGAGACCTACGAGGCCTTCAACCCCGTCGCCCGCCGCCTGCTCGAGGCCCGCGTGCACCGCTTCATATCGAAGGACAACGACGTCCTGATCAGGAAGGCGGTCGAGCAGGGCGTAGCGGCCCGACGTGAGCGAGCCGCCCGCAGCTGACCTGAGAGGGGGCTGCTGAACGACCCGGAGGGAGGCTGCAGGCGCTGCTACCGGCCAGCGGACGACTCGCTCGGTGGGTCCCACCGAGTGCCGAAGCGGTCGCGATGAGCCACCTCGCGCACCGGGCGCCGGCGCGGCGGCCCGAGCGCCTTCGCAGGACGACCGATGGGGACGATGGCGAAAGCACGCATCCCCTCCGGAAGCGCCAGCAGCTCGGCGAGAACGGGTGAGCGGGTGGCGAGCGTCGTCATCGATGAGCCGTATCCGAGCGCGGCCGCCGCTAGCAGCAGGTTCTGCGTTGCCGGGAACACCGACGATGCGAGCAGACCCGCCGGGGACCCGTCACGGCCGTCTCCTGCAACCACCACCAGCACCGGCGCGCCGCCGTATCCACCACCGAAGAAGGCGTCCACCTCGGCGAACATCTCCGGCGTGAGCGACTGCTCGGAGTGAGCTCGTCCGCCGGCTTGCCAGAGGTCTTGCGTCAGGGTGTCGACAGCAGCGCGCGTTGAGGGGTCCCGCACCACGATGAAGGCCCAGGGCTGGCGGTTCTCGGCGCTCGGAGCGTGCGTTGCGGCCTCGACCATTGCCTCGATGTCCGCCTCCGGCACCGCGTCAGCGGAGAACTGCCGACAGGCGCGCTGATGCCTGATCACATCGAGGAGCTCCGCGCGGGCGGCGGCGGTGGTCGGTCGTTTGCTCTTCACTGACACGGCGTGGGGATCTCGTCGCTTCCTTGGGTGCTCACGTCACAGTAGGTGCGCCGCGTGACGAGCCAGCGCTCGCCGACCTTCACGGCGCCACCCGGCAGGTGATCGAGCACCGCTGCACCGTCGAGCAGCAACGTGTAGGTGACGCTCGCGTGGGTGGGGTCGGTCATCTCCACTTCGTCGATGCGCACCCGAATGCGTGCCGCGATCTCCTTCTGGACCTCGTAGGTCGCCAGGACGAACGGGCGGAGGAGCTCGCCATCTTCGAGGGCAGCAAGCTTGCGATCGACGTCGGTCACGTCGCCGCCGAACAGCGTGCTGAACGCCTCGGATATCTGGGCGAGCGTCTTCGCATCGACCTCCGGCAAGGAGGAGGTGGTCGTGGTTTGCTCGGTCGCTGTGGTGGCGCTGGCCGCCGCCTCGCGCTGCGCCTCCGTCGTCGCGCACTCGAGCGTCGCTTGCACACCGGTGTGATCCGCCGGGAAGGCGATCTCCCCAGCTGTCGCTGTGGCGGCCTCGGCGTTGAAGAGACCTGTTGGTCGTGCTGTGTCGCACTCTCTCTCGCCCCCGACGAACAGGTAGTCGATCCGCTCTGTCTGGCGACTCGAGGGATCGGTCAGATCGGCCATGGAGTCGTCGACGCGGCCGCTCGTGCACTCCGCGCCGGTCGCTGCGTCGCACTCGGCGTTTCCCGCCGCGACGTGCGTGTCGACGAAGCCGCCGGCGAGCAGTGCGGCGATGGCTGGTTCGCCGGGAGTCGAGTTGAGGTCACCTCCGATGACGAGGACGGAGTCCTCTGCCGCGACCTCGCTTGCGAACGCGACGAGCTGCCGCGCCTGGCAGGCGTTGATCATCTCGTCGACCTGGCACGGCGGCGGGCAGGTCGCTCGGTCGCACGGCCGGTCGTCACTGTCGCTGGCGAGGTGGCTCGACACGAAGTCGACAACGCCGACGTCCGCAGCCACCCTCACCCAGAAGGCGGTCCGGAGGGGACCGGCCAGGCGCGTTCGCTTCGAACCGAGGACCTCGAGACTCGTGAGGACGACTTCGCGGTCGAGGCCGGGGTCGTCGTCCCAGACGATCGTGTAGTCGCCGCTGCACCTGTCCGCCGCCGCCTCGCGGAGCAGTGACACCGTGCGCTCGTTGGCTTCCTGCAGGCTGATGAGCTCGGGGCAACCAGCCTCTTCGACCTGGCGCATGAAGAGTGCAACGCGGCCGGGGAGATCGCACAGGTTCGAGTCGTCGGGGCAGGCGATCCCGTGCAGAAGGTTCTGGCTCACGATCCGCACGGTCTCTGTCGGAGCAGGTGCGGCGGTGTCGGAGTCACCTCCACCCCCTGAGCACTCCGCCGACGCCACGGCGATCAGGAGGAGCGCAGCCAGCCGGCGATACCAAGGTTTGCGCGTGTCGCTCACCCGCGATGTCGACCGCTCTCGCATCAGGCGGGATCGTCGAAGGCACGGACCATCCGCTCGCGCCACGCGGTCAGGGCGGGACCGTGCACGGCGTCGGTCTTGCCCAACCGCACGATCACCAGGTCGTGGGCCGGGCAGATGACGATGGCCTGGCCTTCGTAGCCAGCAGCGCGGAACGTTCCGAGCTCATCGTCCGTCGTCCACCAGTGGGCGCCGTAACCGACGTTGTCGATCGGGTCCCATGAGCGCTGCCGCCTGGCATGGTCCACCCACCCATCGGGAAGGATGCGCTGGCCGTCCCAGGCGCCGTCGCGCAGGTAGAGCAGCCCGAACTTCGCCATCTCGCGCGCTGGTGCGTAGACGTAGGAGGAGCCCACGAACGTGCCGGCGTCGTCGACGCGTGGATCGGCGTTGTGCATGCCGATCGGACCGAACAGCCGCTCACGGAGGAACGTGACGATGCCAGTTGGGGCGACTGCGTCGCCGAGCAGACGGGCGATGATGTTGCTGGTCCCGGAGGAGTAGTTGAAGCGCGTGTCGGGTTCGACCGCCAGTGGCCGCGCTGCGGCGAAGCCGGCCACGTCCGACTGACCGGCACCGAAGAGCATCTCGATCACGTGAGAGGTCTCGCCGTCGATGTAGTCCTCGTTGAAGTCCAATCCGTCGCGCATCGTCAACAGGTGTTCGAGCGTGATCCCCCTGCGCGGATCGTTCGGGTCCGCCCACTCCGCAACCCGGGCGGGTGCATCGATGTCGAGCAGGCCGTCAGCGACGGCGATGCCTACTGCCGCGTGCAGCATCGACTTCGCCATCGACCAGCTGAGCAGTGGTGTGTGCCGGTCGATCTGCTCGCTGCGACCGTCCCAGTGCTCGAGCACGTCGGCATAGCGCTCGAAGACGAGCCGGCCCCCGTGAACGACCAGGACCGCGAAGGTTCGCTCGTAGCGATCGTGATCCTCGAACATCTCGTCGATCGCCTCGGTCGCGGCCCTCGGGAAGCCCTCCCCGAGCGGCCAGTCGTCCGTCGGCCAGTCGACACCCTCAGGCTGCCGCGGAAGCTCGATCAGGTCATCGCCCACGCGGCGAGTCTGCCAGCCGGTCTTGGCCCTCGCGTTGCGGCCGGAGATCTGCAGTCACATGGGCCGGTCGGCGGCGATCTCATCTGGGCGCCCGGTTGGGGGATCTGCCGCGTGGGCGCTCTCGGACCCGTAGTCGCGTCAGCGCGGAGCGTCTAGACGTCGATTGTGGTGGTCAGGCCACTCGCATCCACGCGATTCGTTCGTGTGTCTGCAGCCGCTGCCCGGCTGAGGCCACGACCTCCACGACCAGGCCGCGGAACGCAGCTCGGACTTCAACGAGGGAGTCGTTGGTCCGGATGTGGCCGACGACGTCACCGATGTCGACCTGCTCCAAAGCGCGGTCGAGGGGCATGAAGGTGCCGGCAGCTGGGCTGGCAACGACTCGCTCGTTCACGAACACCTGCTCGCCGTCAAGATTCATGCGCCCATCGTGAAGGCAAGGAGTTGCCGTCCTGTGACCCCGCCATGACGAGGTGAGGAACCCGCGCTGACGGCCACCTGTCGAGGCCCCGGCGCGAACCGGCAGGCGGCCGGACCCCGGCGTCGCGCGACCGCCCGCCAGTTCGGTCGCAGGGCCTAGGGCTATGAGGCTTCCGTCAGCTCGTAGTCGTGGCGCAGCTTGGGGTCGTCCGTGAGGTACTGGACGAACTCCCAGTCGTTGCCCTCGTCGTCGTGGAAGTACACCCGCTTGCGAGCGGGATGCGCGTTGGGGACGGTGGTGTCCTGGTAACCCGCAGCACGGAGGCGCTCGCGCACACCGTCGGCGTCGTCCACCTCGAACCCGAGATGGTTGAGGCCCGGCTTTCCGGCATAGGGAACCCAAGGCTCGAGGGCGTCCCGCGTGGCTTCGCTGAGAGCCAGGTAGGTGTCTTCGGTGCCGATGTGGACCCAGCGTGTGCCGAAGGGCGAGATGCCCCCGCCGCGCACGTAGAAGTCCGGGAACGCCGTCTGCAGGAACCGAATGGCGGCATCGACGTCTCGGACGATGAGGTTGGCATGGTCGAGTCGAGGTGTCATGCCAGCGAACCTAGAAGTTCAAGCACACTTGAAGTCAAGCATCTCGCGGCGTGAGCAGGGCGGCCGCGCCGGGGAGTCCTCACAGCGGTCGGCCGGCATGAGATGGTCTGCTGGGCTCAGCCAACTCGAGGGGGTCGTCTGATGCACAACCACGAACCCGGCGGGTACAGGTGCCCGTTCTGTCGCAACATCCGCGATGGCGAGAGCGACATGCCGTTCGAGGTGCTGCACCGGGACGACGATGTCTTGGTCAAGGTCAACCCGAAGTGGTGGCCGAACAACCCTGGAGCGGCGCTCGTGATCCCGGTGGAACACCACGAGAACCTTTACGACCTGCCGGTCCGGCTGGCCGAACCCATCCTGCGGGCGACACGCTTTACGGCTCTGGCCATGAAGTCAGCGTTCGGGTGCGAGGGCGTGTCGACGCGCCAGCACAACGAGCCAGCCGGCAACCAGGACGTCTGGCACTTCCACGTTCACGTCTTCCCGCGGTTCCCTGACGACGGCCTCTACCGATTCCACGACGAGTGGCGGTGGGCCAATGCCGAGGAGATGCGCGATTGCGCGGACCGCCTGCGGGCAGCGTGGCCGACAGTCGGGAGCGCCTAGCTGGGGCCGAGGGCCAGCGGCCGCCCGTCCGACTTTGCGACGCGGCTACTGGGCTCGATCGCCCAGCACGTCCCGGAGCGCGTCGATGTCCGCTGCGCCGAACACGATGCGGGTCCCGGTCGCGACGTACACGAGGTCGAGGTTGATGCCGGCCTCTGCGATTTGGCGCGCCAGGTCAGCGAGCTCGCCCGGGCGATCATGGGCCTCGACGACCACCACCTCGCGCTCGCCGGTGATCGCGAGGCCAGAGATGCCGAGAGCGTGCTTCGCGGCCTCCGGATGCTTCACCAGCACGTGGAGGTCGGCCATGTCACCTGGTCGCGTGCAGGTCGCCGCGGCAAGGTTCACGCCGGCATCGCTCACCGCGGCCGCAACCTTCGCGAGCGCCCCTGGCTCGTTCTCGACCTGGATCACGAGGTCATGCATCGACGATCTCCCTGGCTTCCGCTCGACACCGGGTAGCGGCGACGGTAGCCCGTGGTGGCGATCCGGGCAGCGGTGACGGAGGAGCCGCACTCTCAGAGATCGATGACCTCGATTGGTGTGGGTACCCAGGCGGCGGTGCCGTTGCCGAGCTGTCCGCTGCCGTTGTTGCCCCAGCAGCGGGCGGTGCCGTCTGCGAGCAGTGCGCAGGCGTGGGAGCCCGCGGCAACGGCTTCCAGGTTGTTGAGGCTGGAGACGGTGACGGGGGTCGAGGAGCTGGTGGTGGTGCCGTTGCCGAGCTGTCCGCTGGCGTTGTCGCCCCAGCAGCGGCCCGTACCGTCGCTCAGCACTGTGCAGGAGTGCCGGTAGCCGGCGGTGATGGCGATGGCGTTGTTGAGGCTGGAGACGGTGACGGGGGTCGAGGAGCTGGTGGTGGTGCCGTTGCCGAGCTGTCCGCTGGCGTTGTCGCCCCAGCAGCGGCCCGTACCGTCGCTCAGCACTGTGCAGGAGTGCCGGTAGCCGGCGGTGATGGCGATGGCGTTGGTGAGGCTGGAGACGGTGACGGGGGTCGACGAGTTGGTGGTGGTGCCGTCGCCGAGCTGTCCGCTGCTGTTGTAGCCCCAGCAGCGAGCGGTGCCGTCTGCGAGTAGTGCGCAGGAGTGGCTGCCAGTGGGTGTGACACCAGAAGGGCTGCCGGCAGTGATGGCGACCGCGTTGGTGAGCCCGGAGACGGTGACGGGCGTGGAGGAGCTGGGAGTGGTGGTGCCGTTGCCGAGCTGTCCTTTGCTGTTCTGGCCCCAGCAGCGGGCGGTCCCGTCGGCGAGCAGCGCGCAGGTGTGGGCGTCGCCCGCGGTGATCGCGACCGCGTTGTTGAGCCCGGAGACGGTGACGGGGGTCGATGAGTTGGTGGTGGTCCCGTTACCTAGCTGTCCGCTGAAGTTGTAGCCCCAGCAGCGGGCGGTCCCGTCGGCGAGCAGTGCGCAGGAGTGGCGGTAGCCCGTTGCGACGGCGATGGCGTCGGTGAGTCCGGAGACGGTCACGGGGGTCAAGAAGGTGGTGGTGGTGGTGCCGTTGCCCAGCTGCCCGCGGTTGTTGAAGCCCCAGCAGCGGGCGGTCCCGTCGCCGAGCGCTGCGCATGAGTGGGCGTCGCCCGCGGCGATGGCAGCTCCGTCGGTGAGTCCGGAGACGGTGACGGGCGTCGAGGAGCTGATTGTGTGGCTGCCGAGCTGTCCGCTGCTGTTGTAGCCCCAGCAGAAGACGGTGCCATCGCCGAGCAGCGCGCAGGAGTGGGAGTCGCCGGTCGTGATGCCGACAGCGCTAGTCAGCCCGGAGACGGTCACAGGGGTGGTCGACGACTCGGTGGTGGTGCCGTTGCCGAGCTGCCCCGTGAAGTTGATGCCCCAGCAGCGGGCGGTGCCGTCGCCGAGCACTGCGCAGGAGTGGCCGACATCAGCGGTGATGGCGACCGCGCTGGTGAGCCCCGAGACGGTGACCGGGGTCGACGAGCTGGTTGTGGTGCCGTTACCGAGGTACCCGCCACCGTTGTCGCCCCAACAGCGGGCGGTGCCGTCGCGGACCAGCGCGCAAGAGTGAGCTCCGCCGGCAGTGATGGCGCCCGCGTTGGTCAGCCCGGAGACGGTGACCGGGGTCGACGAGCTGGTTGTGGTGCCGTTCCCGAGCTGCCCGCTGCTGTTGAGGCCCCAGCAGCGGGCGGTGCCGTCGCCGAGCACCGCGCACGAGTGGTTGGCGGTGGAAGTGCCGCTGTTCCAGGTGCCGGCGGTGATGGCGACCGCGTTGGTGATTCCGGTGACGGTGACGGGGGTCGAGGAGCTGGTGGTGGTGCCGTTGCCGAGCTGCCCGGCGTTGTTGAGGCCCCAGCAGCGGGCGGTGCCGTCGCCGATCAGCGCGCAGGAATGGTTTTCCCCGGCGGCGATGGCGACGGCGTTGCTGAGCCCGGACACGGTGACGGGGGTCGATGCGTCGGTGGTGGTGCCGTTGCCGAGGCGTCCGCTGCCGTTGTTGCCCCAGCAGCGGGCGGTGCCGTCGGCAATCAGCGCGCACGAGTGCTGGTAGCCCGTCGTGATGGCGACGGCGTTGGTGAGCCCGGTGACGGTGACGGGGGTCGATGAGCTGGTGGTGGTGCCGTTGCCGAGGCGTCCGCTGCCGTTGTTGCCCCAGCAGCGGGCGGTGCCGTCGCCGCGCAGCGCGCAGGAGTGATCGTGACCGGCGGCAACGTCTGGGGAGCCGGTGGGAGTGACGGCGTTCGATTCTTCGGAAGCTGCCGAATCGTGTCCGAGAGCGCTTATGGCCACGACGGTGAACGTGTAGCTGGTGCCGTTGGTGAGCCCGGTGACGGTTTGGGTGGTGGCAGCTGATTCGAAGCGGATGGCCGGCAGCGAGGTGACGCCCGTGTGAGGGGTGACGACGTAGGCGACAACGGTGGGGTTCGTGTTCGGGGCTGACCAGCTGACGGTTGCCCTAGCGTTGCCGGCGATGGCGGTGCCGATGACCGGCGGCGCATCGGCCACGCAAGCGGCCAGCCCAGCGGCCCCCAGCGCGACGAGGCAGGCTCCAGCCGCAGTCGAGCGCCACCGAAGGATCGACCGCAAGACAGCCCACTCCCTCCAAGCGTCAAGCCGCCGAGCCCGGAGGCGGACGCAATCAGTCGGGACATGTGACCACATGAACCTCGGCGGTTCCACCCGACCGCGTGCGGGTACTGCCGCCCCTTCGCAACGCGCGCGGCTTCGTACCACTTGACCCCTTAGGTAATCAGGTCCGCACCTGCTGGTCAGATGTCGTGGTTCCGTTGCTGATCGCTGTCGCCAACCGTGGTCCGTCGTGTGACGGACCAGAAACGGACCGAGGTGGCCGCCCGCGAGCGAGTGCACTGATCCGCGCATGAATCAACATGGTGAGCGTTCGCGGGTCTTGCAGGGGAAGGTGTGACGGGTCCATCGTCGCTGAGTCGTGGGACCATCGACCCTTTGGGCACCGCTCGGCAGAGCGCACGCTGACGGTGGCTCCCCACTCAGCAGGGGAGCGTCGAAGGGGTGTGATGTTCCTTCTTCAGCTTCTGATCATCGCAATGGCAGGCGTTGCCATCTACAAGGTCGCCCACCGTCAGGCAAGACCCGCGGTCGGGACCGCCGATCCGACTGCGGCTGTGTCCACGCAGCGAGCACCGTTCTGGCCCACGACCGTCGAGGGGACAGTTGCTCTCGGGGCGTTCGTCCTCAACTTCGCTCCCATCGCTCTCGTCAACGTGATTCAGGTCCCGTTCCTGGGCTGGACCATGCTGGTCGCGGCTCTTGCGTTCTCAGGCGTCGCCCGCTTCGTCAAGCACGACGGCTCGACCTCGGTGCTGGGGGTGTTCGTCCTGACGGCCATCGGCGTGGTCTTCTCGCTGCTGTTCCTCGCGGGCGAGGTCTTCATCGGCCACGAGTAGTAGATCGGGCGTTCTCCGCCAGAGTGCATCGCTGCCTGCTCGTTGGGTTGTCACCGCTGGGTGATCAACATCGAGGCGAATTTGCGGCAGCTTCGCTCACCAATGGTCGACCGAACCTGCCGTGCCACCCACCCAGGTCAGCGGGCGTGCTCGTCAGATGTCGTAGTACAAGGTGAACTCGTAGGGGTGCGGGCGCAGGCGGAGGGCGTCGACCTCGTTCGAGCGCTTGTAGGAGATCCACGTCTCGATGAGGTCGTCCGTGAAGACGCCGCCGACGCGCAGGAAGTCGTTGTCGGCCTCGAGCGCGTCGAGCGCTTGCTCTAGCGAGCCCGGCACCTGCGGCACCTGGGCCAGCTCCTCGGGCGGTAGGTCGTAGAGGTCCTTGTCCATCGGCGTGGGCGGCTCGATGCGGTTGGCCACGCCGTCGAGGCCGGCCAGCATCATCGCCGAGAAGGCGAGGTACGGGTTTGACGTCGAGTCGGGGCAGCGGAACTCGACGCGCTTGGCCTTGGGGCTGCGCTGACCCAGCGGGATGCGGCAGGCTGCCGACCGGTTGCGCTGCGAGTACACGAGGTTCACCGGCGCCTCGTAGCCGGGCACGAGCCGCTTGAAGCTGTTGGTCGTCGGGTTCGTGAAGGCGATGACGGCGTGGGCGTGGTGGAGCAGCCCGCCGATGTACCAGCGCGCCAGGTCCGACAAACCGGCGTAGCCGGCCTCGTCGTAGAACAGCGGCTCGCCGCCCTTCCAGAGCGACTGGTGCGTGTGCATGCCCGAGCCGTTGTCCTCGAAGATCGGCTTGGGCATGAAGGTGAGGCTCTTGCCGGCCTGCCACGCCACGTTCTTGAGGACGTACTTGAACGTCATCAGCTTGTCGGCCATGGCGAGCAGCGTGTCGAAGCGGATGCCGATCTCGCCCTGGCCACCCGAGGCAACCTCATGGTGGTGGAGCTCGGTGGGGATGCCCACCTGGTGGAGGGTCGACGCCATCTCCGAGCGCAGGTCCTGGTAGTGGTCCATCGGCGGCGTCGGGAAGTAGCCCTCCTTGGTGCGCGGCTTGTACGCCAGGTTGGGGTCTTCGTCGCGCCCGGTGTTCCACTGCCCTTCGATGGAGTCGACTTGGTAGAAGCTGCCGTTCGCTGCTGTCTCGAAGCGCACGTCGTCGAAGATGAAGAACTCCGGCTCGGGACCGAAGTACGCGGTGTCGGCGACGCCGGTGGAGAAGAGGTGCTCCTGCGCCTTCTGCGCTACGTAGCGCGGGTCGCGGCTGTAGCGCTCGCCAGTGACGGGGTCGGCCACGTAGCAGTGCATGACGAGCGTCTTCCTCGCGCGGAACGGATCGAGGTAGGCGGTGTTGGGGTCCGCGATCAGGACCATGTCCGACTCCTGGATCTCCTTGAAGCCGCGAACCGACGACCCGTCGAAGGCGTGGCCGTCCTCGAACTGGCCCTCGTCGAGGACGTTCGCAGGGATCGAGACGTGCTGCATCACACCCGGTAGGTCGCAGAAGCGCAGGTCGACGAACTCGACCCCCTCCGACGCGACCAGCTCCAGCACCTCGTTCGGCGTGCGCTCTTCCACGTAACCCCTCCCGGCTCGACGGTTGGGCCGACGCTAGTGCCCTGACCACAAACCTGCGGCGGGGTCACGCCGGCCAGATGCACCGCTGGACGGCGTCCTCCTCCTCGCCGCAGCTACGGCTGCGCCTTCGTCGTGCGTCCTTGCCAGCAGCGCATCTGACTCGCCGTGCCACCCACCAAGGTTCATGGTCAGGGCACTAGTGAACTGTCAGGCCGTCATGCTGCAGGTGTGACGTCCGGGTTGCGCCGCTGCCAGTCGGCCCCGAACGCCATCCGCTCCGCGATCTCCGGGTGGCTCGCCTCGATGCGCTTCCACCACGGGGTCTCGAGCTCCGCCTTGTTCTTGGGCGCCATCCGTCTCCACACGTCGATGAACGCAGGTGGGTTGCCGAGCAGCTCCAAGGCTTCGAGGTCGGCCTGGCGCTCCTTGGCCCGCGAGTACCACGAAGAGATCCAGCCCAGCCCCTTCATCCCCAGCCCCAGACCCGCCAACAGCACGACGACACCTCGCGGGTCCTCCATCGACTCGACACCCGCCAGCTCGAGCACGCGGCGCCACTCGGTGAACCACTGCAGGAACGCGAACACTGCGAAGGTGAGCACGGCCATGAAGGCGATCGACTTCTGGATGTGCTTCAGCCGGTAGTGACCGATCTCGTGAGCGACGACCTGCTCGATCATCTCCGGAGGATGCTCGAGCATCGTGTCGAAGAGCACGACCCGCTTGGTGGGGCCGAACCCTGCGACGAAGGCGTTGTCACGGCGAGTGCGCTTGCTTGCGTCCATCGTGAACACGCCTGAGATCTGCTCGCCGGCGAGTGAGGCCACACGTTCGATGCGGGTGCGCAGCTCGCCGTCCTCGAGCGGCACGAACTTGTTGAACCTCGGCATGATCGCGACCGGGTAGACGAGTGCCATCGTCGCCGAGAAGGCGATGAACACGAGCCACGCCCAGAGCCACCAGGTGTCGACCGACCTGATGATCGCGAGGACTGGAACCAGCAGGACACTCGTGAGCGCGATCCCGATGAGCGTCGACTTAACCACGTCGCCCAGGTAGCTGCCGGGCGTCTGGGTGCTCAGGCCGTGGCGCTTGTCGTAGACGAGGGACACGTAGCCGCCGATCCAGCTGGTGAGCGCCGTGTCGATGAGCTCGTACGCGGCGATGACGGCTACGAGCTTGATGACCCAACCCGCGCTGTCGAGGTCGAGCCAGTCGACCACTCTCACACCGCCGTCGAGCACGACGAAGCCGACGAGGATGGCGATGCTGAGCAGCGAGCTAAGCAGGCGAAGCCGGTTCAGTGGGCGCGCGTACGAGCGGGCCTCTTCGAGAGCGGCCGCGTCGAACCAGTCAGTGACGCGGTGCGGTGTGCGCCGCCACAGGCTCGAGTGGTCTGACGTGCGCGCGGCGGGCTGGAGCGAGGTCGCCGGTTCGTCGTTCCCCATGCAGGGCGGCACGCTAGTGGTCTGCCTCCAGGCGCGACGAGGGCGCCCGGTGCGGGCGCCCTCGGTCACATGACTTGGTTGATCGGCTAGGCGAGTGCGCTGCAGATCGTGTCGATGAGGATCATCGTGACCTCGTAGGGGTCGCAGTTGGCGTTGGGGCGCCGATCTTCGATGTACCCCTTCTTGTCCACCTCGACCTGCCACGGGATGCGCACCGACGCACCCCGGTTGGACACGCCGTAGCTGTACTCGTTGTACGGAGCGGTCTCGTGCTGGCCGGTGAGGCGGTCCTCGATGCCGTGGCCGTAGAGCGCGATGTGCTCGTTGACCTTCGTGCCGAGCGCCTCGCACGCCGCGATGATCGGGTCATAGCCCTCGCGCATCGCCTTGGTGGAGAAGTTGGTGTGCGCACCGGCGCCGTTCCAGTCGCCCTTCACGGGCTTCGGGTCGAGCGTGGCGGACACGCCGAAGTCCTCGGCGATCCGGTAGAGGAGCCAACGTGCGATCCACAGCTCGTCGGCGACCTGCGGTGCGCCGACCGGGCCGATCTGGAACTCCCACTGACCGGGCATCACCTCGGCGTTGATGCCCGACAGGTGCAGGCCGGCCGCGAGGCACGCGTCCATGTGCGCCTCGACGATGTCACGGCCGTAGACCTCGTCGTCACCGACGCCGCAGTAGTAGCCACCCTGCGGTGCGGGGAAGCCGCCGAACGGGAAGCCGTAGGGGCGACCCTCCTTGAAGAACGTGTACTCCTGCTCGATGCCGAAGATCGCCTCTTGGTCGGCGTACTTCGTGGCCACCGCCACGCACTTCGAGCGGGTGTTCGTCTCGTGCGGGGTCATGTCGATGTAGAGGACCTCGCACATGACGAGGACGTTGTTGCCGCCACGGATCGGGTCTGGACAGCTGAACACCGGCTGGAGCACGCAGTCCGACTTGTCGCCGGGCGCCTGGTTCGTCGACGACCCGTCGAAGCCCCAGATCGGCAGGTCCGTGGTGCCGTCCGCGATGATCTTCGTCTTCGAGCGCAGCTTGGCCGTCGGCGTGGTGCCGTCGACCCAGATGTACTCAGCCTTGTACGCCATCTGGGGTTCCTTTCTCCGCTGTCCGGAGTGTGGGTGGGGAGGGGCCGCCCGCTCTTCGCTGGGACGAGCTTGTCAACACGGTCGCAGCGAGCAGTTACCCGGCCTTTTCCCGAGTGTGAACGCTATGTGAACCGCATCGCAAGCCAGGTGTCGCCTCAGGAGCGGGCCTGTCATCATTGGGCGCACCATGGAACGCCAGCGTGACTACGTGCTCCGCACGGTCGAGGAGCGAGGGGTCCGGCTCATCCGGCTCTGGTTCACCGACGTGCTCGGCCAGCTCAAGTCGTTCGCCATCTCGCCTGCCGAGCTCGAAGGGGCCTTCGACGAGGGGATGCGCTTCGACGGGTCCGCCATCGACGGGTTCAGCCGGGTGCAGGAGAGCGACGTGCTCGCTCGGCCAGATCCGAACAGCTTCGAGCTGCTTCCCTGGGCCGACTCCTACGGCACCTCCGCTCGCATGTTCTGCGACATCAAGAACATCGACGGCACGCCGTTCGAGGGCGATCCGCGCCAAGTGCTGCGGCGCAACCTCGACAAGGCGCGCGAGAGCGGGTTCAGCTTCTACGCCGCGCCGGAGATGGAGTTCTTCTACTTCGCCAATGGCGACCCGGCCGGCCCACCGCAACCGCTCGACCAGGCCTCCTACTTCGACCTCACCACCGCCGACGTCGCCTCCGACCTCCGCCAGCGCACCATCCACACGCTCGAGTCGATGGGCATCCCGGTTGAGTACAGCCACCACGAGGACGCTCCGAGCCAGCACGAGATCGACCTTCGCTACACCGACGCCCTGACCATGGCTGACAACGTGATGACGTTCCGGCTCGTCGTGCGAGAGGTGGCGCTCGAGGCTGGCGTGCACGCCACGTTCATGCCCAAGCCGCTCGCGGCGGTGCAGGGCTCGGGCATGCACACGCACTTCTCTCTCTTCGAGGGCGACACCAACGCCTTCTACGACCCCGGCGACGAGCGCAACCTCAGCAAGGTGGCGCGTGGGTTCATCGCCGGCGTGCTCACGCATGCCCGCGAGATCGCGGCCGTCACCAACCAGTGGGTCAACTCCTACAAGCGGCTCGTGATCGGCTTCGAAGCGCCCGTCTACGTCTCATGGGCGCGCAACAACCGGTCCGTCGTCGTCAACGTGCCGCCCATCAAGCTGGGCAAGGCCGACTCGTCGCGCATCGAGTTCCGCGCGCCCGACCCGTCCTGCAACCCGTACCTCGCCTTCTCGGTCGTCCTGGCGGCCGGTCTCAAGGGGGTCGAGGAGGGCTACGAGCTCCCGCCGGAGACGTCCGCCAACCTGTACCAGCTCACCGAAGAGGAGCGGCTGGCGGAGGGGATCGGCGTGCTGCCGGGTTCGCTCTCCGAGGCGCTCGACGAGATGGAGCGGTCCGAGCTCGTCGCCGAGGCCCTCGGCGAGCACGTCTTCGAGTGGTTCATCCGCAACAAGCGCGCCGAGTGGCAGGAGTACAAGACCCAGGTCACCCAGTTCGAGCTCGATCGGTACCTCCCGAGGCTGTGACCTCGCGCGATCCATGGAACCCCTCCTCGTCCACCCCGACCCGGTACCGCCCGAGCTGGCGCAGTCGCTCGATCTGGCCGGCTACCCCTGGAAGGGCGTCACCGACGAGGTTGCCGCGGCCGCCTCTGAGCCCGAGGACGGGTGGTCGGGTGCCGTTGTCGTCGCAGCGTCTGACCCCGAAGCCGCCTTCGCCCTGTGCAGGGCACTCCGCAAGCGCGATGTCCCGCTCGAGCCGCTGCTGCTCCTCGTGTCGGGCGCGCAGCTGGCCGACCTGGAGCTTCGCGACGATCTCTTCGACGACTTCTGCCTCTACCCGTTCCAGCCCCGCGAGCTCGAGGCGCGGATGAAGCACCTGTTCTGGCGGACCGGCACCGGCACGCGACCAGAGCTGGTCGAGTACGGCGAGCTCGTGCTCAACCTCGAGACCTACCAAGCCGCCATCGCGGGCAAGCCGCTCGACCTCACCTACATGGAGTACGAGCTGCTCAAGTTCCTCGCCTCGCATCCCGGAAAGGTGTTCACGCGCGAGACGCTCCTGTCGCGCGTGTGGGGCTACGAGTACTACGGCGGGGCTCGCACTGTCGACGTGCACATCCGGCGGCTGCGGGCCAAGCTCGGCGAGGAGCACGCCAACCTCATCCAGACGGTGCGCAGCGTCGGCTACCGCTTCGGCCAGTCGCGTTGGGGCGTCTGACCCTCGGGCCGCCTCCGGCCCCCTAGCCGCGAGTGAGTGACTAGTCCCTTTGGGCGACTACAACCATCCTCACGAGCCATGTACGCGGCGCCGGCGATGGTGCACCATCGATCAGCGAGGAGCCCCCGCTACCCACCGCCAAGCGAAGAGGTAGTCGTCCTCGCCGGTCCACCGCCCCCTGCGGCAGCCGCTGGAACCCCCGTCCAGCAGCTGCCGCGGGCGGGCAATCCGCCCAGGGTCGGCGGTGGAGGGAGCGATCGCCGGCGGGCCTCTCGGGTCGGATGTGCGCCTGAGAGGTCTCCGGTCGCCTCACCGACTGACGAGCTCGGAGCCGTGCGCCCTACGAGAGCTCGACGAGCTCGGAGCCCTCGTGGGTCTGCTCGCCGTTGTCCTTGAGGCTCCAGCCGAGGATGCCTGCCACGACGGCTCCGGTCATGCAGACCGACACCGGGATGGCGATGACGAGGATCACGAGGAAGACGATCACGCCGGGCATCAGGTCATCCTGCCCCGACGTGCGCCCAAGCTTCCAGCTCCACGAGGGCGCCGAGCGGCAGATCGGCCACGCCGATGGCCGAGCGAGCGGGCCGCGGCTCGGGGAACAGCTCCATGTACACCTCGTTCATCTTCGGGTAGTCGACGCCGAGGTGCCGGAGGAAGACCGTCGTCTTCGTGACGTCTGCCAGCGAGGCGCCCTCACCCTGCAGCAGCGCTGTCAGGTTGGCGATCGCTTGGCGCAGCTCGGCCTCCAGGCCGCCGCTCACGAGCTTCCCCTCCTCGATGCCGACCTGACCTGAGACGACGAGCCACTCGCCCGCTCTGACGATTGGTGTGTAGGGACCGAGAGGCTTCGACATTGGCACAGTCTCGCGGCTCGCGCTGTGCGACGCAGGCGGTGCTGGTGCGAGCGCCACGGTCATCGCAGACGATCGCCCGTGGGCCAATCAGTGGGGCACCCAAGGTGCAGCCAGGCGGCCGCAGCCACGGCGACGAACACGGCATCGGACGCCCTGACTGGCGCTGCGTCGCTGGGTTCGATCTCCACCTCGATCGGGGGAGTGTCCTTTGCGCGGAGCACACCGAACGAGCGGATGGTCAGGTCGTGCACATCACCCGCCTCGTCGACGGTCAGCGCTTCCGAGGTGACCCACGACAGGGCCATGTGGGCGGCGCCGGTGCAGTACGAGCGCAATACGACATGGTCGAGAGGGTCGCCCGCGCTCACCCGCACACGAACAGCTCCATCGCGGATCTCGGCCTGAGCTGACGCGCCTGTGTGCGGGTCTGTCACCTCCCCGACGGACCCACGCGCTCCGGCGAGGAGAACGGTGGCCTCGGCCCATCCTGCTGCGCGCAGATGAGCCCCGGTGGGCGGTCCCTGCTGGCTCACCTCCTCCACCTGGAGTCCTGGCGCGACCAGCGCGACGGCGTCTGCGATGCCCGGTGTGCGCACCACGCGCAGCGCACCTGTTCCGTCCGGGTGGGCCCCGCCTGCCACGGGCGGTCGCTTCGCTCCCATCCGCGTGACGTCCTCACGGTTGAGCAGCGCGCGCACCGGTCGGCCGTACCGGTCCGCCAGCTCGCGCGCGGCCGACATGACTGGTGTGACGAGCTTGCCGCCGAAGGCCCCGCCGTTCGCCAGCGGCGAGCTCGGGTCGCCTCCCGGCGCGCACCAAGAGGCGTCGGGCTCGAGGTAGGCGGGCTCGACCCAGCTCGTGCGCAGGGCCGCGGCCCAGTCCCCGTCTGGCAGCTCGAGCGGTGGACGGGCGGCAGCTGTGGTGCGACGTCCCTGCACCTTGCCTGCCGCGGCGCGCGCCTCGGCCAGCGACTCGCCGACGGCCCAGCCCCCCTTGTCGTCGGGCACGGCAACCAGCGCGTCGGGTGGCGCGCAGTCGTCCGCGAAGCCACCGCGTCCGAGTGCCACCTCGGGACCGACCGATTGCGGCGCGCCGCCCTCCAACGCGGCGCGCTGCGCGGCCAGCTCGGTGCGTCTGTGAAGCGCCGCGTCCGTCATCCGGCCAGGCGGGTTCACAGACGTCGCGACGTCCCAGGCGTCGAGGATCGTGCGCCAGCCGGTGCAGCGGCACAGGTGGGCCAGCAGCGACTGCTCGACGACGTCGTGGTCTGCGTCCGGCTTGGCCGAGCGAAGGCCGTCGAGGCGACAGATGATGCCCGGGGTGCAGAAGCCGCACTGGCTCGCTCCGGTGGCGGCAAATGCATCCGCCCACAGCTCGGCACGCCCGTCCGGCAGGCCTTCGACCGTGGTGATCGAGCGGCCGGCCACCCGGCGGGCGGGCGTGACACAGGAGACGCGCGGCTGGCCGTCGACCAGCACGGTGCAGCAGCCGCACTGCCCTTGCGGGCTGCATCCGTCCTTGGGGGAGCGCAGCCCGAGGTCTTCGCGGAGAAGGGCGAGCAGGCTCTGTCCCACGTCTGGCACCTCGACCTGCTGACCGTCGACCTCTAGCTGGAGCATCTGGCGACGGGACTCGGTCATGGCCGGAGGATAGGTTCGCCGCGTGCCCAGCCAGCCTTGGTCCTCCCTGAGCCGTCGGCAGTTCCTCGCGGGCGGTGGAGCCGCCGCCGGTGCGTTGCTCCTGGCCGCGTGCGGCGGGGGCGACGACGGTGTCGACGCGGCCGCCACCACTCAGCCGGGGGGAGCGCTGGCGCTGGCTCAGTTCTTCGGAGGGCCGATGTTCGTGCCCGGACGCGAGGTGCGCCTCCCCTTTGGCGTTGCCGACCAGGACGGCTTGCTGTCGACCGAACGGACGCCGAAGCGCCTGATGGTCGAGGTGCGCGGACCCGACGACGCGCCCGTGGGGGAGCCGGTCGAGGTCGAGCGCCACGCGCAGGGGTTGCCGCGCGCGTACTTCCCGCTCCTGGCCACCTTCCCGGAACCTGGGCTGTACACGGCGCGCGCCGAGATCGAAGGGGTCGGCGCGGAGATGTCGGTCAAGGTCGACGCTCCGGAGGATGTGAAGGTGATCCAGGTCGGCCAGTCGATGCCAGCACTACAGACCCCGACCACCGCCGAGTCACGCGGCGTCAACCCGATCTGCACGCGCGAGCCCGCCTGCCCGCTCCACGACGTCACATTGGCCGAGGCCCTCACCACGGGCCGCCCGACCGCACTCTTGGTGGCCAGCCCAGCCTTCTGCCAGCTCGCCATCTGCGGACCGGTGCTCGACGTGCTGCTGTCCGCCATCGACGACTACTCGGGCATCGGGTTCCTGCACGCCGAGGTCTACGTCGACCCGAAGACCGACACGAACACTCACGCGCCGGTCGTCGGAGAGCTGGGTCTCCACTTCGAGCCCTGCCTCGTGCTCGTCGGTGCTGACGGCAAGGTCTTCGATCGCGTTGACACGATCTACGACGAGGCCGAGCTGCGGGAGCGCCTAGACCGGCTGGCCTGAGCAGCACCGGTAACCTGCCACCGCTGTGGGGACGCACGATGCCTTCGACGACCTGGGGCCGGGTCTCCATCTCCTGCGCGAGGCGGAGCCGCTGAAGCGCGCCGGCTCGATGGCGGTCAACCTGCGGGCAGATCTCTGCGCCACGCTGCCGCAGGCCGACGCCACGCTGGCTGAGCGCTCGAGGCTCCCTTCCGTCGATGCCCCCACCCTCTCCACGCTCCAGCAGCTGGCCCGCCGTCTGGCGCGGGCCGAGCGGATCGCGAGCCGCACCCGCGATCGTGCCGTGGTCGACGTCGGCCACAGACTCGCCAGCACTGGGGCCGGGCTGGCGGTGCACCCAACGACGATTCGCGACCGGGCTGCCGCCGTCGACAAGGCTCGCGAGGCTCTCACGATCGCGGAGGAGCTGCTCGAGGAGCACGCCGAGCGCGAGGCGAATGCCATGGCCGAGGCCGAGGCCGGCGTCGCCGCGGTGGACGAGGCCGCGGCCGAAGCATCCGTCAGGCGAGTGGCCGAGCACCGTCAGCGGCTGCGCTCGGCGCTCAGCACCCGTCGCTCGCGCGCCACGGGCGCCATCGTGGCGGGCTTCGGCATCGGGTTCGTGCTGTGGGGGCTCGGCGCGCCGTTGTGGCTGGCGCTGGTGCCGGCACTGCTGGCGACGATCTGGGCGCTGCGGCACCTGCGCCCGCCCGAGGACGACGGCGACCTCCAGGATCGCGAGGAGGCATCGAGCCTGCTGTTCCAGGTGGCCGCCACGACCGAGGAGGTCTTCGGGGCGCGGCGGGTGAGCCGCGAGCTCGGTGAGCGCCGATCCCTGCTCGAGGCCAGACGGGACCGCGCGCTCGAAGAGCTGCGCGTGGCGCAGCGCGCCTGGCAGGAGCTCGCAGGCGAAGACGTCGGCACAGATCAGCTGGAAGAGGTGGTGCGGCGCTACGACCCGCAGCACGAGGACGCCCGGCTGCTGGCAGGCGAGACCATCGGTGTGCGCACGGCCGACGGGGTGCTCCACCACTTCCGCCAGCGCTGGCAGGCGTTCTGGAGAGAGCTCGGCCTCGAGGCGCCCGCCCCTGCCGACGGCGAGCAGGCAGTCCGCGACCTGGCCGCAAAGGTGAGCCGACCGGTCGTGCTGGTCGGGCCCGCCACGGTCCGCGGAGCGGCGATCTCGCGGGTGGCTCCCGCAGCCACGGTGGTCGTCCTCGACGGACCAGCCGAGGAGGCGGAGCCCTCCGCCTGACCGGTCAGAGCGTGGGTGGAAGGGTGCTCGTCAGCTGAAGGACTTGCCGCAACCGCAGCTGCGCTGTGCGTTGGGGTTCTCGATCGCGAAGCCGGCGCCCTGGAGGCCGTCCTTGTAGTCGAGCGTGGCACCAGCCAGGAGCTCGGCGCTCGACTGGTCGACGACCACCTTCACACCCGAGTAGTCGACGAGGTTGTCGTCTTCTGAGACATCGGTGTCGAAGAACATCTCGTAGCTGAAGCCGGAGCAGCCGCCCGGACGGACCGCAACACGAAGCGCCAGGTTGGGTTCGCCCTCGGCCTCGATTAGATCCCTGACCTTGGTTGCGGCCGAATCGGTGAGCGTGATCACGGGGTCCTCCTGAGGACGGAACGACTTGGGACAGGTTACCGGGGTGCGAGGGCGATCTCGACCTGGCAGGGGCTGCGATCGGCCAGGTCGTGGAACTCGATCACGCGGTCGTCGCCCCGTGCGTCGACGAAGCCTTCCACCAGCCCACGGTGGAGGCTACAGACCAGCTCGGGGTTGGCCTCGGCCAGCTCGCGGAACGGGCACCGCGTGAAAGCCACCGTGAGGACGGTGTCATCCGAGACCGACGCCGGGTCGAAGCCCAGCTCGGTGAGCTCCGCAGCGAGAGCCTCCTGGCATGTGCCGACTCGGTCCGGGCGGAGCGCGTCGAGGGCGCCGTGCTCGCGGCCCGCCTCGATGGCGTCGGCGGCAGGCAGGTCGGCCGCCGACGCGAGGCGCAGCAGCATCCGGGCGAGCATGGGGAAGGCCGGTGGCTCGAACCCGAGCGAAGGAGCGTCGGGCGCGAGGGAGTAGAGGTGCTGGGGCCGCCCCACGCTGCCCTGCGCATCGGTGGTGACCTCGAGCAGGCCGACGTCGCGCATGCGCTCGAGGTGGGGGCGCACGGTGTTGGGGTGGAGCTCGAGGGTCTCCGCGATCTCGGCGGTGGCCAGTGGCTTGGGGGCGCGCGCCAGCTCGAGGTAGATCGCGTAGCGGGTGTTGTCGCCGAGCGCCTTGAGCAGCTCGAGGCGAGGAGTGGTCACGGAGGAAGTTTACACGGCTCGCACCGGTAGAATCCGGGCCGTGCCCGACGCGACCCTGCCGACCCCCGATGAGGTGATCGCTGTTCTCCGCGGAGTGATCGATCCCGAGCTCGGCAGCGACATCGTCGAGCTGGGCATGGCCAAGGGTGCAGCGGTCGAGCCCGACGGCAACGTGATCGTCACCATCGCCCTGACGACGTCGGGATGCCCGCTGCGCGCGCAGATCCAGCGAGACGTGCGGGCACGAGTCGGGTCGTTGCCGGGCGTCACGCACGTGAAGCTCGACTGGACCGAGATGACGCAGGCCGAGAAGTCGTCTGCCATGGCCAAGGCCCGCTGGAACGTCTCGCAGCGACCGGAGGACACGGCGCTGGCACCGACCACGAAGGTGGTGCTCGTGGCGTCCGGCAAGGGCGGCGTCGGCAAGTCGTCGGTCACGGTCAACCTGGCTGCGGCGATCGCCGCGACGGGAATGAAGGTCGGCGTGCTCGACGCAGACATCTGGGGCTTCTCAGTGCCGCGCATGCTTGGCGTCGAGGGGCGCTTGTCGGGCCGTGAGTCCGACGGCAAGAAGGTGATGGTCCCTCACGAGCGTGCCGTCGGCAGCGGTGTGCTGCGCATCGTCTCCATGGGGTTCTTGGTCGAGGACGAGGAGTCGGCCCTCATGTGGCGCGGGCTCATGCTCAACCGCGGCGTCATGCACTTCCTGCAGGACGTCGCCTGGGGCGACGACCTCGACTACCTCTTCATCGACATGCCGCCCGGCACGGGCGACGTGCAGATGGGGGTGGCAAAGCTCCTGCCGCGCGCCGAGGTGCTCGTCATCACCACGCCGGCCATCGCCGCGCAGAAGGTGGCGAGCCGGGCCGTGTCGATGGCGCGCAAGAGCTACCTGCGCGTCGCCGGTGTCATCGAGAACATGAGCTCGTTCACGTGCGAGCACGGCGAGACCTACGCGCTGTTCGGCGAAGGAGGTGGCGCCACCCTGGCGGCCGACGCCGGCGTGCCGCTGCTTGGGCAGGTGCCGCTCGAGCTCGCCGTGGCGACCGGGGGAGACGAGGGCGAGCCCGTCGTGCTCGGCGACGGGCCGGCAGCCGCCGCCTTCAGGGCGATCGCCAACCGGATCCTCACAGAGGCGATCCCGCCGGTGGAGATGTCCGGCTGCTCGGCCCGGATGCTCGAAGCGGCCGTCGCCGCGCTCGACCAACAAGGTCTGTGAACCCGCGCGTCCGCTATGCGGACGTGGCGGTTCATAGACGTTGCTTCAGATGGCTGACCACTCCCCGTCGAGCGCGTCGCCCTTGGCCTTGCCGTCCTCGACCAGCTTCCGCAGGTGCGCCCACACCGAGTAGCCGGCCATGACGTGGAGCTCTTCGGGCACGTCGGCGTAGATCTCCTTCACGATCGGCTCGATCGTGGTGGTGCCGGCCCGCTCGAGGGCGTCCAGCACCTGCTTCTCGCGGGCTAGCCGATGAGTGGTGTACTCCTCGATCTTGGCGGCCGGCGTCTCGATCAGGTGGCCGTGGCCTGGGGCGATCGAGCGGAGCCGCGGACGCAAGCTGGTGAGCCGCTCGAGCGAGCGCAGGTAGGCGCCCATGTCGCCGTCGGGCGGTGCGATCACGACGGTCGACCCCTCCATGATGTGGTCGCCCGAGAAGAGCATGCGCTCCTGCTCCAGCAGGAAGCAGAGGTGGTTCGACGCGTGGCCGGGCGTGTGGATCGCGCGCAGCACGAACTCGGTCGCTTCGATGACGTCGCCATCGCCCATCGGCTTGTCGATCTCGAGCCCGTCGCGAGAGTCGAACGCGAGCACCTCGGCGCCAGTGCGCTCCTTGAGGCCGGCCACTCCGGGCGCGTGGTCCTCGTGGGTGTGGGTGCACACGATCCATCGGATGCGGTCGCCACCACAGCCCGCGATCGCATCGAGGTGAGACTCGATGTCGGGCCCGGGGTCGACCACGATGATCTCGTCGATCCCGACGAGGTAAGTGTTGGTGCCGGGGCCCGTCATCATCGACGGGTTGGGTGCGACGATGCGGCGCACCAGCGGGCTCAGCGCGCTGGCCACTCCGGGCACGATCGGGCGAGGCTCGTTGGCCGGCTCGGTTGCGTCTGCCTGAGTCATCTCGGCCACCTGAGAGATCCCGCCCGGGAAGCGTTGTGGGCGAGTGGACCGATCATCGAGCCAGCCTACCGTCGGGCTACCGTTCTCCCGATGGCGACCGAGGAGGCAGCTGGGGCCGCCGGGCACGCCCGCCGCAGTCAGCCCCCGGACGGGCTGCTCAAGCGCATCCTGCCCACGACCGCGCTCGGGCTGGCGGGCGTGCTCTTCCTCATGAGCATCGCGTCGGCCTTCACGGGTGCAGTGCTCTACGCGTTCTACGAGTACCGGCTCGGCAAGACCGAGGACCGCGTCGACGCGTTCGAGGCGGGATTCGAGGACAGCGTCAACGAGGCGATCTCGCGCATCGACGCCGAGCGCGACACCGCGGTCGGAGCGGTGCAGAGCCAGCTCGACGACCTCGAGAAGTTCGCGGCGAGCGGTGAGACGCTGAGCAGCCTGCTCGAGAAGGCGGCGCCGTCGGTCTGGTTCGTCGAGACCTTGGACGAGGCGGGGCAACCGTCGGTCGGGTCGGCCTTCGTCGTCTTTGCGGACGGCGAGCAGTCGTTCCTGCTCACCTCCTACAACACCGTCCGCGCCGGCACGCAGGAGCCGTCACCGGGCATCACGATCCGCAAGGGAGACGAGAAGCTCGAGGTCGAGCTGACCTCGTGGGATCCGGCCAACGACCTCGCGCTGCTGACCGTCGACCGTCCCAGCCTGCCTGCCCTCGAGTGGGCGCCCACCGACCCGCCACTCCAGATCGGCGACCGCGTCTTCGTGGTCTCGGGTCTCGGCGCGGCGGGTGGATCGATCAGCCAGGGCTTCGTCGCTGATGTGTCGGGCAACGGCATCCAGCACGACTCGCCGGTCGGGGCGGCGTTCCAGGGAGGCCCGCTGCTCAACTCCAAGGGCGAGGTCCTCGCCGTGGCCAGCCGCGCCTACTCGCCGCTCGGCTTCGCCCCGGAGGCGGTGTTCTTCGGCGTGCCGATCCGTACCTCGTGCAACGAGGTGATCCGCTGCCCGAGCCCTGACACGCAACCAGGCTGACCCGGCCTGCACCGCACCGCACGGCAATCGGGGCGCGCGCGTGCGAAGTCAGTTGATGATCGGTTCGGTCGTGGTGGTGTCTTCTGGGTCGGTCGTCGTGGTCGTGGAGCTCGGCGGTGACGTGGTCGACGTAGTCGTCGGCACATCGGCCTCGGGCGCGCCGGGGTCTTCCACGTAGGCGCCTCCGGTGGGGTTGCCTCCGGGGTACTTCCGCTTGCCGGGCTCGAACCCGCGGCGAGCCTCGATCTTGGCGGCGTCGGGCACCCGGCGGATCGGCGCCGGCTCGTTGAACTCGGTGATCGGCACGTCCTCCAGCGCGCGTCGCATGAACTCCTGCCAGATGCGAGCGGGGTGGGTTCCGCCCGTCACCTTGCGCACGCCCTTGATGTTGACGAGCTCCTTCACGGTCTCGTCGGTCTTGTTCTCGTAGCCGATCCACACCGCCGTCGACAGCGTGGGCGTGTAGCCGACGAACCATGCGTCGCGGTTGTTCTGGGTCGTGCCCGTCTTTCCGGCGGCCGGCCGGTTGAGGCCGCGGCCGGAGGCCGTCCCGCTGGTGAGCACGCCACGGAGGATGTCGGTGACGTTGTCGGCGACATCTCGCTCGAGCACCTGCGCTGTCGCCGGCTCGGAGTTGTCGATGACGATCTTGCCGTCCTTGTCGGTGACGCGGAGCACCGGCGTGGGCTCGGCCCGCTCACCCCCGGCTGCGAACACGCCGTAGGCGGAAGCCATGTCGAGGGGCGAGACCGACTCGGCTCCGAGGGCGACGCTGGCGCAGTGGATGGAGCCGTCGTAGTCGCGAACGCTGGTGAGGCCCAGCGCCTTTGCCAGCGCCATCGTCTTGTCGACGCCGACGTCGAGGATCAGGCGCGTGTAGACGGTGTTGACCGACTTCCAGGTGGCGGTGCGAAGGTCGACCGTGCCGTAGCCGGCGCCCTCGTAGTTCTCGAGCACCGTGTCCGGTGAGTGACACGCCTCGGTCACGTCGTGAGGCCGGCCCGAGTAGGTGGTGTTCGGCGTGATGCCGGCGGACAGTGCCTGCGCCAGCACGAACGGCTTGAAGGCCGATCCTGCCTGGCGTCCGGAGCCACCGCCGCGCACCCCACCAGCGCTGGTGCGTCCCAGGGCGTAGTTGACGCGGTCGACCGTGTAGTCGCGGCCTGACACGAAGGCGCGCACGTAGCCGGTCGGTGGCTCCACCGCCACCAAGGAGGTGCGCAGATCGGGCTCGGTGCCCTCGAGGAACCGCGTCACCTGCTCGTGCGCCGCCTGCTGCGCGACCGGGTCGAGGGTGGTGTCGATGCGCAAGCCGCCCTGGAAGATCTGGTCACGGCCTCCTGGGAGGTTCGCCTCGAGCCAGCGGAACACGTAGTCCGTGAAGTAGGGGTCGCTCGACTGCTGCGTCTCCGCTGGGTGGACGATCGTCGCGGGGCCTGGCGGGGGACCGTTGGCGGCGAGCCAGACCGGCTGCGCCACGGCCAGGTCGTGGATGGGCTGGTCGATCATCCCCTCCTCGAGCATCGCGTCGAGCACGCTCACGCGGCGGATCTCGGCGGTGCCCGGGTCGACTCGTGGGCTGTAGCGGCTCGGTGCCGGGATGAGGCCGGCGAGCAGCGCCGCCTCCGATATGGAGAGCTGGCTGACCGGCTTGCGGAAGTAGGTCTCCGCCGCGGCGCCCACGCCGTAGGCGCCCTCGCCCAGGTAGATGATCGACAGGTACTCGAAGAGGATGTCGTCCTTGTCTCTCTGTCGGTCGAGCTGGCTCGCCAGCACGGCCTCGCGGATCTTGCGGCTGATCGAGCGCTCATTGCCGGTGAGCGTGTTCTTGACCAGCTGCTGGGTGATCGTGGATCCGCCCTGCTCGACGCCCCGGTTGCGGAGGTCGGCGATCAGGGCACGCAGGGTGCCGCGCAGGTCGACGCCGCCATGCGAGTAGAAGCGCCGGTCTTCGGCCGCTATCACGGCCTGCTTCAGCACATCGGGGATGTCCTCGGGCTTCACCGGGATGCTGGTCTCGAACTGCTTGAACGTGCCGATCTCGTTGCCGGCCAGGTCGTAGATGCGGCTGATCTGGCTCGGTGCCAGCGGGGTGCGCTCGGGGAGGTTGGCGGGCAGGGGGAGGAAGAGGTTGGCGGCGAGCACGACCCCTGCGGACGCGACTGGCGTGCCGACGGCCACGAGTGCCAGGGCGGCTGTCAGCTTCAGGGCCCGGCGCATGAGGTGGACATTCTCGCCGGTTGCACCCATACCTGCCCGTCAGGCTCGGGCTCAGGGGCTCACTGCCGCCGGCGGCACGGAGCAGATCGGCGATCGCCCCGCGGCCTGCGATGGACGCGCCCCGGCGCGGGTCAGTTGGAGCGGGCGCTCAGCAGCTTGCGCTCGGACTCGTTGAGGCCACCCCAGATCCCGTGAGGTTCACGGATGCGGATGGCGTAGTCGAGGCAAGGCTGGCGGACCGGGCAGGTGGAGCAGATGGCCTTGGCCCTGTGCTCCCGGTCGAGCTTCTCTTCCTTGCGCTCGAAGTGGGACGGCGGGAAGAAGACCTCGGCTTGCGGACCACGGCAAGCGGCCTTCATCTGCCAGGCCTCGTCAACACGCTGTGCGCTCACGGGCGGCCCCCTTTCGGCGGCGACCCTACAACCCGTTCTTTCGGTGAAACAAGGGACAACTTTCGCGAGCACTGCGCCGGATGTCGCGAACACCAGCAGGTCAGATGGGGTGCAGATGGCGGCCGCCGCGCCACGTGCCGCTGCATGGCAGCGAAGGCGTCATCGCCTTATTCCTCAAAGAGGTGCGGCGAATACCGGCGCCCGCGCCCCGCCTGATGTCACTCACCTGCTGTTGCTCCGGGCCAGCAGCAGGCACCGCCCGCTGGGTCAGTCCTGACCTCGCCCGGCTCGGTGGTCCCGAGCGGCACCCTCGAGGGGTTCGACCTCCAGCAGCAGCCCGTCGATCGACACCACCCGCACGCTCTGTCCGGGGTCGATGGGCGTTGCGCGGTTGGTGCGGGCACGCCAGGGCGCGTCGCGCACCGTGACGACGCCGTCGGGCGCCACTGCACCCCGGGCGACTCCGACCTCACCGATCATCCACTCTCGTCCGATGGTCGGTGTGGAGAACCGCGTCCGCACCATGGCGGGCATGCCCGAGACCATCGCGACAGCCATGCCTCCGATGGCGACGAGCAGCGTGATCCATGACAGCGAGATGCCGTCGAACAGCACGAGCGACCCCAGGATGAACGAGGCGGTCGCGATCACGCTCCAGGCGCGCGGCACGCCGGTCTGCACGTCGATGCCGTAGCCGAGCATGGCGAGCAGGAGGAGCCCCACCCCCACTGGGTTGGTGGGGAGGGCCGCGAGCCCGTAGCAGCCGAGAACCAGGGAGCCCGCTCCGACCATCCCGGCCACCCCAACGCCCGCCGTGAACAGCTCGAAGAGGATGAGGGCCAGCCCGATCACGAACAGCAGGTAGGCGACCGGCGGGCTCGACACGGTGTGCATCAGCTGCCCGGCAAGAGGCAGCTGCGCGAAGCGCGCCTGGCTGACCGGCTCTCGATGGCGCTCCTCGCCGGTGCCGACGACCTTGCTCTCGACACCGTCGAGCCCGAGGATGAACTCACCGATGGTGGGTGCCGCGTTGTCGACGAGGTCGAGCTCGACGGCGGTGTCGGCTCCGACCTTGTCGCCTACGGCCGCTCCTCCGCGAAGCGACCGGTCGCCGAGCAGCACGCCTGTGATCTCGACCCGGCTCTTGGGCGCCACGCCGACCGTGCGGGCCGCCGCGAGGATCTCGGTGGCGGCGCCGGTGGCCTTGCTGCCGGAGGGGCCCACCCAGACATCGACCGGGACGCGTGCCTCCTCGATGCGCTCGACCAGGTCATCGAGCCGCGCATCGGACACGACCGCGTCGCTGCTGTTGAGCTGCAGGACGAGGGTGATGGCCCCCTGGTCTTCGGCGCGCTCGATCTGCGTCGTGACGAAGTCGACCAAGACCCGGTCGAGCAGGCCGCTGACCTCGATCACGGCGACGTGGCCGCGCTCGGTGGCCGTTGCCGGCTCGTCGTCGGCCTGAGCGCCAGCCGGGCTCGCGAGCAGGAGAGGCACTCCTGCCAAGTGCACGAGCACGAGGGCCACCCTGGATAGCCTCGAACGAGTCCGGCCACGGGCCCGTTGGGCCGAGGTGGCCCCGGTCAGGAAGGTCGCTTCTGGATCCCGCTCGCTTCTTCGCTGCATCTCGGCTGGTCATCGTTGCCGGGAAGGGCGGTGTGGGCAAAACCGTGGTCAGTGCCACGCTGGCCCGCGCCGCCGCACGCGCGGGCCTGTCCACTCTCGTCATCGAAGTGGAGGGGAAGTCTGGGCTGGCGTCGATGTACGGCCAGGGCCAGCTCGAGTACGACGAGGCCACGTTGTCCGCCGGAGGAGGTCCGGCGGGGGAGGGCGAGGTGCGAGCGCGCACGCTCACACCCGACGAGGCGCTGCTCGACTACCTGCGCGACCACGGGCTCTCCCGCATCTCCAAGCGGCTGGTGTCCTCGGGTGCGCTCGACGTCGTCGCGACCGCCGCACCCGGCATCAAGGACATCCTCATCCTCGGCAAGGTGAAGCAGCTCGAGCGCTCCCGTGGAGCCGACCTCGTCATCCTCGACGCGCCCGCCGCGGGCCACGCCATCACCTTCCTGCAGGCTGCCAGGGCCCTGCTCGACACCGTGCGGGTCGGACCGATCAACGCGCAGGCGAAGGAGGTGCTCGAGATGCTCACCGACCACGAGCGCTGCCAGCTGATGCTCGTCACGATGCCGGAGGAGACACCCGTCAACGAGCTCGTGGAGACTGCCTTCAGCCTCGAGGACCGCGTGGGGGTCGGCCTCGGGCCGGTCGTCGTCAACGGCATCTACGACGAGGTGCCCGGAGTCGAGGCGGACCCGGCAGAGGCGGCCGCAGCTGCGGGCACGACGCTGCGCCCCGGCGAAGCCGAGGTGCTGGCAGAGGCAGCGGCGTTCCGCTCGGCCCGCACCGCACTTCAGGTCGAGCAGGTCGCGCGCCTCGCCGAGCAGCTGCCGCTCGAGCAGATCCGGCTCCCGTTCGTGTTCACGACCGCGATCGGCCCCACCGAGCTCGACCTGCTGGCCGAGCGCTTCCTGAGCGAGGTCGAGCGCCTCCCGGAGGCGGTGTGAGCGTGACGGCGGCCGCCGCGCCGACCCTGCGCGACCTCGTTCTGCGGCGCCGCATCCTCGTGTGCTGCGGTTCGGGCGGTGTCGGCAAGACGACGACTGCCGCGGTGCTGGCGCTCGAGGCGGCGCGGGCCGGGCGGCGCGCCGTCGTCGTCACGATCGACCCTGCCAAGCGCCTGGCGGATGCCCTCGGGCTCGAGGGCCTCACTGGCACGCCGAGCAAGATCGACGGCGACTGGCCGGGCGAGCTCTGGGCGCTGATGCTCGACACGAAGAGCACCTTCGACGATCTGGTCGTCGCCAACGCGTCGTCGCCCGAGCAGGGCGAGCGCATCCTCCAGAACCGCTTCTACCGCAACATCTCCGGCGCCCTCTCGGGCACTCAGGAGTACATGGCGATGGAGAAGCTCTACGAGCTGCACCAGCGCACCGACTTCGATCTCGTCGTGGTCGACACCCCGCCCACGCGGAACGCCCTCGACTTCATCGACGCGCCGCGGCGGCTGTCGCGGTTCCTCGATCACCGGCTGTTCCGCATGATCACGTCGCCCGGTCGTGGCGTCGCCCGCGCCGTCAACGTGGCCGCGCAGGCGTTTCTGCGCACGGTCGCCAAGGTGGTCGGCGCCGAGGTGATCGACGATGCCGTGGCCTTCTTCCAAGCCTTCGAGGGCATGGAAGCTGGCTTTCGCGACAGGGCCGACGCGGTTCTGCGGCTGCTCTCCGACCCCGACACCGCCTTCGTGCTCGTGGCCTCACCCCGCCGCGACACGATCGACGAGGCGCGCTACTTCGCCGAGAAGCTGGGCGACGCCGGCATCGAGGTGCGCGCGCTCATCGTCAACCGCATGCACCCTCGCTTCGGGGACGGCCTCCCCGAAGCGACGCGAGAGCGGGCCCGCACCCTCGAAGGCACCGACCTGGGCGGCCTCTACCGCAACCTCGCTGACTTCCAGCTGGTGGCGTCACGTGAGGAGGAGAACCTGGCGGGCCTGGCTCAGATCGTCGCTCCCGCGCCGCTCGTGCGCGTGCCGTTCCTCAGCACCGACGTGCACGACCTCGACGGGTTGGGCGAGGTGGCCACCCACCTCTGGTAGCTGCTTGTTGCTGTCGCCGCTGCCGGTTGTCAGCTGCGGCTGTCAGACCGGCCGGGCGTCGGCCAGGGCCGCGGCCGCGTCCTCGATCGTCTCGGTGACGCTGACGAGGCGGTCGAAGCCGGTGGTGTGGAGCAGCCGCGTGAGCGTGGGTCGGCTGCACGCCACGGCGACGTCACCTCCTGCCTCGCGCGCACGCCGGATCCCGCCGATCAGCGCGCCGAGCCCGGCCGAGTCCATGAACGGCACCGAGGACAGGTCGATCAGCAGATGGGTGCTGCTCGCCAGGCCGCCGAGGGCCTCGCGGAACTGGCTGACCGTGTAGGCGTCGAGCTCTCCGACGGGCCGGCACAGCGTGTAGCCAGTGGCATCTTCCACCTCGATCTCGAGCACACGTCCTCCTGGGGGGTCGGCGGTGTTCACAGCGATCGTAGCCAGACCCACGTCGGCTGGATGGAGCGCCTTCGACGGCAGCCAGTAGCGTGCGCGCTGTGACGGAGGTCCTCATCGCAACAGACGCAGACGCCGTGTTCGACGAGGTCGAGGCGGCGTTGGCGGACGAATCGACCCGTGTCTCGCGCGTGCGTTCGGGGCACGAAGTCGGGGTTGCGGTGGCCGAGTCGACGCCTGATCTCGTCGTGCTCGACCTCCAGATCGGCAACATGGGAGGCATCGCCGCCTGCCTGCACTTGCGCAGCGAAGCGGGCGAGGGGCGCCTCCCCGAGGTGCCAGTGCTGCTGCTGCTCGACCGGGCGGCCGACGTGCAGCTGGCGCGTCGCTCGGGTGCCGAGGGGTGGGTGGTCAAGCCGCTCGACGCCTTCCGGTTGCGCCGGGCGGCCACCGCCGTGCTCTCGGGCGACGAGCACCACTTCGGCTTGGGGGCCACAAACAGCGATGCGGTAGCCTGACCCCTCCCATCCGGGTGGTGGCTCAGCTTGGCAGAGCGCTGCGTTCGGGACGCAGAGGTCGGGAGTTCAAATCTCCCCCACCCGACCAGTGAAGCCGCAGGTCATCCGCCTGCGGCTTCTTCGTTGCCGGGCCTCGACGGCGTGCTGCGCACCGCTGGTGTCCGAGGTTGCGCGCCGCCTACGCGCCGAGCGATACGACCATCCGCAGTTCCAGCGACATGCGGATCATCCGGCGGCGGGCCGCCTGTGAGGCGGCGAGCCATCCCTGGGCCCGCTGGCCGCACACGGTGGCGGGATCGAGTCGAGCCTCCTCGACCAGCGACGCCATCGTGGCGATGGCCGCCCTGAGTGCCGGGGGCGCACCAGGCGCGAGCTCAGGAGGAACAGCCGCGACCGTCTCGCTGAGGGAGGCACGGTCACCGTTCACGACGGCCGTCTCGGCGGCCTCCAGCCCGCGGTAGAGCAGTTCGGCGATGTCCTCCCCTGGCAGCGCGCAGGCACCGTGTGCCGTGCTCAGCGTGTTGAACACGTAGGCGCTCCGGTGGTCCATGTCGGATCGGAGGTGCCAGCGCTGGTCCGGGTCGTGCAGGAACGTCCAGATGTCGTTGGTGGTCATGTCCGCCTCGCGCTCGAGGAAGGACTGGGTGGGCAGCGCGTACCGGAGCTGGTGGCGGCGCCGATCGAGGGAGCGGCCGTCGGCGAGCACGAGCGGCTGGGTGATCTGCTGGAGCGGGATCCAGAGGTTGACCAGCATCAGCCCTGCGTCGTGGTTGGCGCCGTCGGGGGAGTCGTGGCGGAACAGCGACGGCGCCCGACCGTCCATGAGCTGCGTCAGCGGTGTGCCGTATACGTCCTGGTCGGCGTGCACGGAGGTGGCTGCGCTGTGGCCGTTCATCCCGACCGAGCGAGGGCCAACCACGGACATCCCGTTCGGCCCGGACTTGCGCATGATGAAGCCCTCGTCCGCGAGGTGCAGGACGGTGAGGGCTTGACCGCTCGAGCATCGGAGGACGGCGCCCTCGAGCAGGCCGCGGATGGTCGAGGCTGCGTCGTCGGCGAGGTGGCCGGATGCCCGGACGCCGGCGAGGGTCTCCTGGAGGGCGTCCATGTCGGACAGGTCCACCCTGTCGAAACCCATGGTGAGCAGATCGAGCTGGACGGAGCCGTCCTGGCAGCCGTCGGTCGTCGAGCACAGGCGGCGCTCGACGCGCTCGCTTGCGTACGGCCCGGCGGCCTGCGCATCGGCCCGGAGGAGCCCGGGGTGCTCGAGGTCGGGTGAGGCGAGCGAGCGGGGAAGGAACCCCAGCTCCACCGTCATGGTCGTGTCCTGCAGCGCCATGCGCCGATGCTAAGACGCCCGGGGTCAGGGGGCCGAACCCCAGAATGCGGATCACGAGATCGATCACCCCTCGGACTGACAGTCGCCTGTCGCGCCATCCGCAATCGGGCGGGTCGTGGTCAGTCGGGCTGCTTCCCGCCACCTAGGCAGAACTCGTTGCCCTCGGGGTCTCGGAGGATCACATTGCGGTAGACCGCTGCGACGTGCCGAGGGAACTCTTCCTCCCAGGCGATGGCGGCACCGAGGGCAAGCAACCGGTCGATCTCCGTGTCCAACTCGGCAAGCGTGCCGGCACTGAGGCCGAGGTGAATGCGGTTCTTCACGGTCTTGGCTTCCGGGACTCGTACGAACTCGAGGTACGTGCCACCGCCTCGCGGCCCGCATATTGCTCCTGTGCCGTCCTCAGCGACTGCGACACCTCCCCAGCCGAGTGCCTCATTCCAGAATCGGGCGACGAGCCCGGGGTCGTGGCAATCGACAGTCACGCACACGAGATCCATACCTAGATCCTCTCAGCCCGCCGGACCGACGCGCCGTTCGCTCGCAGTCCCAGACCCGTGAGGCGAGGCGGACGGCGTGCGGAACGACGGCTCGGGTCGCAGGGCAGCCGACGCGAGCCGCACCGAATGCGCGGCCGCATTCCCGTGGGACATCGGCCCCAAGCTGGAGTTGTGGCTAAGGCCCAACCGCGCGCTCCCCCCGGGCGGCAGAGGTCGATGTCGACAGCCCGTGACCGTCTGCCTGTTGAGGTGCTTCCATGGCGCTCGGCATAGCGTTGCTTCGTGGATCGGTGCGACGAGTGTGGGTTCGCCTACGACGAGGCGAAGGCGCAGCAGGCTGCCGGAGCGATCCGAGCGGGAGCGGATGCAATCGCAGCGCTGCTTGTCGGCACGGGCGGTCCGGTCTCCAAACGGGCCGACTCCGCGGTGTGGTCCCCGCTGGAGTACGCCTGCCACGTTAGGGACGTGCTACTCGTGCAGCGCGAGCGCGTTCTGCTGGCGCGGCGGAGCGAGCGTCCGACGCCGGAGCCGATGGGCCGTGACGAGCGGGTCGATCATGACGGGTACTCGGCGCAAGCAGTCGAGGCGGTCGCTCGTCAGTTGACTGATGCGGCGCTGCTATTCGCGAACGTGCTCGATCGCCTTGACCGGCTGAGCTGGGACCGCACGATCGTCTACAACTACCCGTCGCCCCAGGAGCGCACCCTGCGCTGGGTCGCCGTCCACACCGTCCACGAGGTCACCCACCACTTGGCCGACGTGCGCCGCCAGATTCGCTGACCAGCGGCCCTACCCAAAGGGTCAGCCGACGATGCCCAGGGTGGAACCGGGGCGACCGCGGTGACGCCGAGTACGGACCGTCGCCCAGCGTCATCAGTTCGACCAGGCCCCGCGCTCACAGGTCCCGGAAGTCGGCCCAGAGGTCGCCCCAGGGCTGCCGCAGCCCACGACACACCCAGATCGGCGCGCCCTGTTCGTCGTTGTCAACGCCGAGACCGTTGTCGACTCGGCCGGCCGGAGAGACCTCGTCGAACGCTCGGGCCAGCGTCGCCCGGTCGAACCCGACAGCGACGACGATGTCCGCGTCGTCAGGAGGCGGGCCCCAGTGCCAGTAGCCCATGTGTCCGCTGTGGGCCTGGGGCAGCGAGTAGCCGTCGCCGTACCGATCTAGGGCGCCCGCCTCGCCGTAGTTGCTGGCGAGGAGCGCGACGGGGCCGTCCTGGCGCTCGACGACGGCTGCCACCTGGGCAACGAGGTCCGGCCACCCGATCTGCTCGCCGAGGTCGTAGTTGGCTGCGGCGAGGCTGTCAGCGAAGCGATCGGGCGGTACCAGGGGCCACGTGACGAACACGGCGGGAAGACCCAGGGCGACGCCAACCACGAGGACGACCGCCCGGCTGCGCGCCTGGCGCGCCCAGGTGATGGCCAGTGGCGCACCCGCGCCGAGCAGGAGCGGCATCGTGCCGCTCAGGTAGTAGGGCTTGCCGCCGGTGACGAGGAAGACCGCAGCCAACAGGGGCCAGCACCACCCAAGGCCGCGGCACCAGGCCAAGGCGGGGTCACGCAGCAGCCGCACGCCGCCAGCGATCCACACGGGCGCCATGAAGGGGTTGAGCATCACGAGCTGGAGGGGCAGGAACAGCTCGCGTGGCTCGGACGTCCCTGACTCCCCAGCCGTGATCGAAGCGCTGACCTCTAGCTGCGGCCACCCTTCCCGTGCCTGCCACAAGAGGTAGGGAGCCCAGAGCCCGACGGCCAGTGCTGCACCGGCCCACGGCCACCAGGTGCGCAGCGTTGCCCGGGATCCGGCCAACAGCAGCCCGGCGAGGATTGCGGCCAGGAGGAACACGACGTTGCTGTTGGCCTGAAGGCCTAGCCCCGCCGCACCGCCGGCCAGCAACCACAGCGGGCCATGGCCGGTTCGCAGCCCCCGCAGGACCAGCCAGGTGACCACGGCCCAAGTCAACAGCGACGGCGGTGTCGTGCTCAGCAGGTGGCCCGACCCCAGCGCCACGCCTCCCGTCGCCATCACCGCGGCCGCCAGGGTCTGGCCCAGGCGATCGGCACCGAGCTCGCGCGCCACCAGGCCCGTGACCAGGGTCAGGAGGGCGATGGTGATCGCCGACGGTGTCCGCAACGCGACGAGCGACCCCTCCGCGATGGCGTCCATCGCCCGGGCCATGAGGGCTACGTACGGCGGTTGGTCGGGATAGCCCCACGCGAGGTGATCGCCGGCCTCGAGGAAGTAGAGCTCGTCGCGGTGGTAGCCGTAGCGGTTCGCTACAGCGAGGAGCCCGGCTGCGACGGCGATCCCGAGACCGATGAGCGGCCCCCAGGCGACAGTGTCGAGCGCGGCGCTTCGTGCTTGCGCTGCCCGCATTGTCCCGAACGTACCGTCACAGGGCCCCCAGCGCCGTTCCACGACGGACGGCACCGGCGTGAACTTGGCCGCGACCGCCCACCGGGTCGTCTAGCTCGACCGAAGCGCTCTGGCGCCTAACCATCTCCGTCCTGCGATTCTCGGTGTCGGATCCACCGCTCGCCTGAGGCGGGGGCCACCCGGGACCGTGAGGCAGTTCGACCAGACATGGCCGCGACCCGCCCGATCGTGTCCCGCCGGCTCGTTCGCTTCGTGCTTGCTGTAGATATGGGCCATGACCACTTCGATCGTCACCCGCGGCCTCGACCAGCTCGGCGCCCTTCTCGCCGCCGTGACGCCCGAGGACCTCGGGCGAGCGACACCGTGCTCGGAGTGGACCGTGGCCGACCTGAGCGACCACCTCGTCAACAGCGTCGCCGGCATGGCGACCATGGCCCGGGGCGGTACGCCCGACTGGGCTGCCTCGACCCACCACGACGATCCGGCGGCGGCGCTCCACCGGGAGGGCCGCGGCTTGGTCGAGGCGCTCGATGCCGACAGCGGTTCCTTCCCGGAGGGGATGGCAGCTGCGGAGCTCGCCGTTCACGCCTATGACCTGACGAGGGCTCTGGGCAGGGCGACGGCAGATCTGGATCCCGAGGTCGCGGAGCTCGGTCTCGCCTTCATGACATCCTCGATGACCGACGACATGCGGGGCGATGCGTTCGGCCCCGAGCAGTCGGCACCCGCCGGTGCCGACGCGTATGGGCGCATCGCCGCCTTCGCCGGCCGATCCGTGTGACGGCCGACGCTCCCGACGCTCCCGACGCGGACATTGCTCGCCCTCGACTCGACTGGTTCACGTCGCTGCTTCTCGAACCTTGAAGCTGACGGCAGGAACCTGGCCGTGTGAGGCAACTCGCTCCCCGATGTCCGGGCGGCCTGCGACGATCTGATGCGTGGACGATGAGCGTCGCCTGTCCTTCGGCGAGGACGCCCAGCAGTACGACCGAGCAAGGCCGAGCTATCCGTCGGCTGTGATCGATGCGGTGTGCGATGGGATGGACGTGCGACGAGTGCTGGACGTCGGCTGTGGCACTGGCATCGCGTCGCAGCTGTTCCTCGACCGCGGTTGTGAGGTCGTGGGCGTCGAGCCCGACGAGCGAATGGCGGCTCTCGCTCGCCGGCGAGGTGTGAGCGTTGTCGTCTCGCCGTTCGAGGTGTTCTCGATGCCGGGTGAGCCGTTCGACGTCGTTGCTTCGGCACAGGCGTGGCACTGGATCGATCAGGACATCGGCCCGTCGAGGGCGGCCGACGCACTTCGCAAAGGCGGCCGACTCGCGCTGATCTCGAACGGATACGAGCGCGGCGAGCTCCGGGACGAGCTCAGTGCCGTCTACCGCCAGTACGCCCCCGAGCTCCTCACGAAGACCTTCGTGCTCGGCAGGCCAGCCCAGTCCCTTCGAGAAGCCCACGCAGACCCGATCGACGCGTGCGGACGATTCGGACCCGTCGAGGAGCGGTCGTTCATGTGGGAACGCACCTACAGCCGCGACGAGTGGCTCGACCAGCTGCCCACCCACAGCGACCACAGAACGCTTCCTCCCGCCGTGCTGAGCCGCCTGCTCCAACACATCGGAGACCTGATCGCGGCGAACGGCGGCACGATCACGATCGGTCACACCACCGAGCTGCTGCTGGCCACCCGGCACTAGCCACCGCGCCCCGTGTCCTCCGCTGACCGTGGTCTGCGCCGAAGGCCGAGGTGCATTGCCGGCCATCCGGAGGCTTGGCCGACGATGATGGTGATTCACCGCCGAGCTGCTGGTCTGCTGTGCCTGTGGTAGTCGGCGCCACTAACGAGCATGGAGCTTGGGCCGGATGGGGGAACCTCGGGCGAGGACGGAGCGTCTCAAGTGTCATGCGTCGTGATCTGATCCTCGTCGCGCTTGCTGTGTTGGGCTTGCTCGGCGCCTGCTCTGACGAGGAGCGGGTCGACGCCGGTGGTGGGGCGCCTTCCGGTCAGCGCTACGAGGCCAACGCCACGGTGCTCGAGAGCCCCGCCCACGGACCGCAGCTGTGCCTCGGGGCGATAGCCACGTCTCTGCCGCCGCAGTGCGGGGGACCTGACATCGTCGGCTGGGGCTGGGATGCCGTCGAAGGGGAGGAGGCGGCCAACGGCACGACCTGGGGCTCCTATCGCGTGGTCGGCACTTACACCGGCGGAGTGTTCACGCTCACCGAACCAGCCGTTGCTCCTGATCCGTCGTTGGGCGACGACGGGTTCAGCGTCGACTTCACGTCGCCGTGTCCGGCGCCGGCCGGCGGATGGGCTGTCGTGGACGTCGCCACCGCCACCGAGGCTGGTCAGCAAGCTGCCAACGAGTACGCGGTCGCACAAGCCGACTACGCCGGGTCTTGGGTCGACCAGTCGATCAACCCGGCGCTGGCCGACGGGTTCGATCCGGGCGATGAGGAGGTCGCCAACGACCCGACCAAGCTCGTCCTCAACGTGCGCTTCACCGGCGACCTCGAGCGCCACACCGAGGAGCTACGTGCCCGGTGGGGCGGACCGTTGTGCGTGACCGCCGCTGAGCACACATCGTCGGAGCTCGAGGCGATCCAGGCCGAGCTGTCGGTCGAGCCTGGAATGCTTGAGTCCAGCACCGATGTCGTGACCAACCAGGTCTTCGTGCGGGTCATCATCGACGACGGTGTCCAGCAGCGGCTCGACGCGCAGTACGGGAAGGGTGTCGTCCGAGTGACCAGCGCCCTTCGCCCGGTCAGCTGAGCGGCGGTACCCGGCGCTGCCCAGCTAGCCGTTTCCGCACTGGAAGGTCACCGACGCCGGGTCGTCGGGATATAGGCACAGCCGGTTGAACTCCGACGCCGGACCGAAGGTGACGGCGGGGTCGTCGGACATCACGTAAGCCGTTGAGGCGTAGCCACCGGTGGCCGAGTGGAGCACCGACCTGAGCTGCGCTGAGCTCGGCTTGCCGGCGCCGCTGACCAGCGCTGCCTGGCTCGCGGTCTGTGCGTGCACGCCCAACGAGAACGAGAGGCCGGGTGAGGTGGTGCTGGCGCACATCGAGCTGGCGGCCGGCATGAACGGGAAGACGATGTCGTAGTGGGTCGAGCCGATCGGATCTCCCGCAACCAAGAGCGGACGCTCGATGACGAAGGCGGAGAAGTCGCTTGCCACCGTGTCGAAGAACAGCTGCCCGATGGCCTTGGTGCCAGGCGGCTGGGTGTTCGACAGGCCGGTGCCCATGAACGACCCCGGGTTCTGCCAGCGAGCGACATGCGACACCACCTCAGGCGTGCTGTTGGAGCAGGCGTCGGTCCCCGCGATCAGCGAGGGGCTGAGGTCGAGCTGCATCGACTGGTTGGCTGCCGTGTCGGTGCCGGTCGGCGCGGTGGCGCTGGGCTCCCCGATGACGATCGTCTGCGGCGCGGCGTTGACCGTGAGGCCGCCGGTCGTGGTGGCGTTGCTCCCGCTGACCGAGAGGATGAAGGTGTTGGCCGGGATGCCCGGTCCCGTCACGCGCAGGCCGACATCGTCAGGCCGGAACTTGGCCGCCGGCGAGCTGATGACGGTCGCCGATGTGTTGGCGGCGTCGTTGGCAACACGGGTGGTCGTGTTGAGCAACGTCGAACCAAGCGTGATCACCTGGGATGTCGAGGTGGCGGTGGCGGGGTTGGAGAGCGTGATCGTGGTCGCGTCGACGAAGGTGGCCGTCGTGTTGGCTGGGACGTTCGTCCCGGTCACGCTCAGCCCGGTGTCGGCGGCCGTGAAGTTGGCGGTAGCCGACGTGAGCGTCGTCGAGGACGCAGTCGTGGCCCCATCCGTGACCGATCGGGCGATCGTGTTGTCGATCTTGAACGTGGTGCCCGCGGGGATCGCAGCCGTGGCGGGGCGGTTCAGCGTCACAAGGCCGGCTCCGCTGATCGACTTGACGAAGGTGCGTGGCGCCAGGCCGGCCACGCCCACCGCAGTGATCGGGCGGTTGACCCACGCGCCGGTGCCGGCGAACGAAGCCAGGGTGAACGTCGTCGCCCCCGCGGGGATCGACGCCGTGTTCGTGACCGTGCGGGCGGAGCCGTTGTGGTACAGCACGACGTCGAAGTCGTGGATCGTGTACTTGGCGGACACCATCGAGGTGCCCACGGCAGAGTTGAACGTGCACGAGACTCGGAGCGCGCTCTGAGCTCCCGGCTGAGCGGGGTACATGCCGATCTCGGCACCGGCGACCGTGCTGTTCTTGCAGGCGCTTGGCGCGCCGAAGGGCGTGAAGTCGATCAGCGTGGTGAACCCGGCCGTGGCACCCGCCCCGGTCGTGACGTCGAACGCTCCGGCCGTCGTCGGGAAGCTGGTCGAGGCCGTGGAACCGCCTATGGCAACCCGGTTGCCCGCGCTGATCGCTATGCCGTACCCGAAGTCGTTGCCGGCGCCGCCGAGATAGGTGCTGTAGATGAGCCCGCCCGTGGCGGACAGCTTGCTGGCCGTTGCGTCGTTGCTGCCGTTGTGGGTGGTGTCGAACGCACCGGCTGTCGTGGGGTAGGTCCCGTTCGTGTAGCCCGCGACGTAGGCGTTGCCGTCAGAGTCGGCAGCGATCGCTCGGCCGTAGTCGAATCCAGAGCCTCCGAGGTAAGAGCTGTAGGTCGCATCCTCGCCGTCAGGGTCCAGCCTCGTCACGAACGCGTCTGGCGCGATCCCACCGCCGAAGGAGGTGTCGAACGCACCTGCCGTGATGGGGAAGTCGGACGAGTAGGTTTCGCCGGTCACGTAGGCGTACCCGTCACCGTCGACTGCCACGGCTCGACCCTTGTCGATGTTCGAGCCCCCGAGCATGCTGCTGTACACGATGGCGCTGCCGCCCGGGTCGAGCTTGGTGACGAAGCCCTCATCCGGCACTGACCCGCCGGTGTTGAGGACGTCGAACGCGCCAGCCGTCGTCGGGAAGTCGGTGAAGTTCGTGTAGCCCGTGATGTAAGCCGATCCGCTTCCGTCGACGGCGATCCCGTAGGCGATGTCGACGGCGGCACCGCCGAGCATCGTGCCGTAGGAGAGCGACCCGCCGCTTGGATCCAACTTCGTGACGAAGGCGTCCCAGGTGCCTCCGTTGTGGGTCGTGTTGTAAGCGCCCGCAGTCGTCGGGAGGTCGGTGGTCGAGTCGATCGTGGAACCTGTGACGAAGGCTGCGCCTGCGCTGTCGACCGCAATGCCATATCCGATGTCAGCCTGCGAACCTCCGAGCAGGGTGCTGTAGAGGAGGGCGGTCCCTGTGGGGTTGAGCTTGGAGATGAACACGTCATCGACGCCGTTGTGGGTCGTGGCGAACGCACCCCCGGTTGTGGGGTAGTCGGTGCTGCCGTCGCCCGTGTGCCCTGTGACGTATGCATTGCCACTCGAGTCGACCGCGATGCCGTTCCCCGAGTCGAAGGCCGAGCCGCCGATGACCGTGCCATAGAGCAGGGCGCTGCCGCCGATGTCGAGCTTGGCCACGAACACATCCGTGCTGCCGTTGTAGGTCGTGTCGTAGGCGCCGGCCGTGGTCGGGAACTGGGTGCTCGCGGTTGACCCCGTGACGTAGACGCCCGAGGCGTCAGCGGCGACGCCCTTCACCGAGTCGACCCCGGTGCCGTCGCTACCGCCTACGAGCGTGCTGAAGTCGAGCGCACTGCCAGTGGTGTTGAGCTTGGTGACGAATGCGTCCTCGTCGTCGTGGACGGTGTCCCAGGCACCTGCGGTGGTGGGGTAGTCGTTCGGCGCACCGCCGGTGTCCGTGCTGCCGGTCGTCCCTCCGATGAATGCGCTCCCGGCGCTGTCCACTGCGATGGCCTGGCCGTAGTCGCGGCCTGCTCCGCCCAGGAAGGTGCTGTAGACGAGCGCGCTCCCGGCGGAGTTGACCTTGGCGGCGAACGAGTCGCCGAAGGAGGGGCTCAGCGTCGTGTCGTAGGCACCCGCTGTGGTGGGGAAGGTCGAGGAGAGGGTGTGACCGGTGACGTAGGCGTTGTCCGAGCCGTCGATGGCGATGGCGTAGCCGTAGCCGGTTCCGACGAACGTGCTGTACGCGAGCGAGCTGCCGGCTGCGACGACCCTGGTCACGAAGACGTCCGTGGAGCCGGAGTGAGAGATGTCATAGGCGCCCACGGTCGTCGGGTAGCCCGAACCCGCGGTGCCGGTGATGAACGCGTCACCCGCTGAGTCGATCGCGATCGCGTTGCCCGAATCGGAGCCCGCTCCCCCGAGGAGGGTGCTGTAGCTGAGGGCGCTGCCCGCTGCGTTGAGCTTCGTGGCGAAGGCGTCGTCGCCGCCGCCATGCGTGGTGTCGAAGGCTCCTGCCGTCGTTGGGTAGTCGGTGCCGGCGTTGGCCGTGACCCCGGTGACGAAGGCGGCGCCGCTTGCGTCGACAGCAATGCCCTGACCGATGTCTGTGGCACCCCCGCCCAGCAGTGTGCTGTAGCTGAGCGAGGCGCCAGCGGGCTCGACCTTGGTGACGAAGACGTCGACTCCCGTGCCGCCGTTGTAGGTGGTGTCGTAGGCGCCGGCGGTTGTGGGGAACCCGGGGGAAGCGACCTCGGTGAACCCCGTCACGTAGCTGGCGCCAGCGCTGTCGACGCTTATCGCCCGGCCGAGGTCGAGGCCCGCGCCGCCCAGCAGGGTGCTGTAGACCAGCGCGGTCCCCGTCGCGTCCAGCTTCGTGGCGAAGGCGTCGCTGCTGCCGTTGTGACTGGTGTCGAAGGCACCTGAGGTCGCCGGGTAGTCGGTCACGGAGTCCACGGTCTCGCCCGTGATGTAGGCGTTGCCCGAAGCATCGACAGCGATGCCGTAGGCGATGTCGCGTGCGCTGCCGCCAAGCAGGGTGCTGTAGACGAGCGCACTGCCTGACGCGTTGAGCTTCGTGACGAAGACGTCATCGTCCCCGTTGTGGCTGGCGTCGATCGCGCCCGCTGTGGTGGGGAAGTCGGTCGAACCCGTAGCTCCCGCGAGGTAGGTGTTGCCAGAGGCGTCGATGGCGATGGCCTTGCCAGCGTCGTCGCCGTCGCCGCCGTGCCCTCCGCCGACGAAGGTCGACCACTCGAGGGTCGGGTCGATCACGCCCGGCAACGACGTGTCCCACTCGACGGGGACGACGCTCAAGGTGGAGCCGTCGAGCTGCCAGGAGGCGTCGCGCGCGACTCGCGAGCCGTCCCCCAGCGTCTGCCACACCGCTGGGATCGCAAGCGGCAGCTCGCCGTCCCCGATGGCGACGGCGGCGAGCGGGCCGTCGACTTCGATTCGATCAGCGCCTGCCACCGCGATGCCTGCCGCAGCCGGATCTGCACCGGCGGCGACGTGGAGGTCCCACTCCAACCGTCGACCTGTGCCGCGGAACGTCACGTCGATGCCCGGCCACAGCTCCTCGTAGCGGACGACCTCAGACGTCGGCGCCCCGGCCTGCCAGGCATCCGGATCGGAGCCAACGAACGTCGAAACCGTCGCGGCCAACGGCGCCTCCGCTCGCAGCGAGGGGGCGGATCGCGCCCCCTCGAAGCCGAGGCGGACCACCGCACCGTCGAATCGCAGCACCGCCTCCTCATCCGTGAGGAAGGCGCTGTAGCCGAGCCCGTGCGCTTCGTACCGGACCTGCGCGTCGGTCTGACCCGCGTTGGCCACCCAGGCCATCGGGAGCGATCCCAGGCTCTCCTGGGCCACCGCCTCGGTCGGCGCTGCGGTGGGGGTCGCTGCAGTCTCCGGCGGCGACTGAACGAGGTCGGAGACCTGGCCGATCGACACCGTGAGCAGCAACGCCGCGGCCGCGGCTCCGGCTGCGCGCATGAGCTCGGCCGGCACGCGCGGCCTCACCAGCACGCCAGCCATCGAAGTCATGCGCCCCCCTTGTTGGCCAAGGCTCTCCTCCTCCGCACGGCGGTGCAAGAGGCCGTTCGCGAGAAACCGCCCATTGCGTACGACCCAGAAGCCGCTCGGACACCTACAGGGGTCAGGGCGGGCCGTAGGGTCGAGTGGATGGACCTGGCTGAGCTCCAGCGGCTGATGGCTGCTACCTACGGTGAGCGCGATAGCGAGCGGGGCCTCGCCGCGACGGTCGCATGGCTGACCGAGGAGATGGGCGAGCTGGCTCAGGCCGTCCGCAAGGGCTCACCAACCGCTCAGCTCCATGAGATCGGCGATGTGCTCGCGTGGCTTGCCTCCCTCGCCGAGCAGCTCGGTGTGTCGCTCGATGAGGCGGTCGCCCGCTACGCCGACGGCTGCCCCAAGTGCGGCGCCATCCCATGCTCATGCCCTGACTGAGGCAGCGACGCGGACAGCCCGAGCGAGCCGCGGCGTGAGGTTCAGCGGAGCCCTAGGAGCGATTCCGCGATCTGGATGGCGTTGAGGGCTGCGCCCTTGCGCAGGTTGTCGCCGCTCAGGAAGAGGGCGAGCCCGCGCCCATCCGGAACCGTCGGATCGTGGCGCAGCCGGCCGACGCGCGTGACGTTGCCGCCCGCCACATCCAGCGGCGTGGGGACATCGGACAGCTCGACTCCTTCCGCCGTGGCGAGGACCTCGGCGGCCTCCGCTGGGGTCATCCGTTGAGCGAAGCGCGCGTTGACGGACATGGAGTGGCCGGTGAAGACGGGAACACGCACACAGAGGACCGACACGAGCAGGTCGGGCAGCTCCAAGATCTTGCGGCTCTCGTTGCGGAGCTTCTGGTCCTCGTCGGTCTCGCCGAGGCCATCGTCGACGAAGCTCCCGGCCTGCGGGATCACGTTGAACGCGATGGTGTGGGGGAACTTCGACGCGGCCGGGAAGTCGACCGCGCTCCCGTCGTGGGTCAGGGCTGCCGCGCGGTCGGCCACCTTTTGCACCTGCTCATCGAGCTCGGCCACGCCGGCCAAGCCGCCGCCCGAGACCGCCTGGTAGGTGCTGACGACCATCGACTCAAGCCCCGCGGCGCGGTCGAGCGGCTTCAGGACCGGCATCGCCACCATCGTCGTGCAGTTCGGGTTGGCGACGATGCCCTTCGGGATGGAGGCGAGCGCGTGGCCGTTCACCTCGGGCACCACGAGCGGCACGTCGGGATCCATGCGCCAGGCGGAAGAGTTGTCGATGACCGTCGCGCCGGCGGCTGCGACGCGGGGCGCCAGCGCACGTGAAGCGGTGGCGCCGGCCGAGAACAGAGCTATGTCGAGACCGTCGTAGGAGGCCGTGTCAGCGTCCTCGACCGTCAGCTCACCGTCCTTCCACGCGATCGAGCGGCCCGCAGAGCGGGACGAGGCGAAGAGGCGGAGCTCGTCGAGCGGGAAGCTCCGCTCCTCGAGGATCTTGAGCATGACGCCACCGACCTGCCCGGTGGCGCCGAAGAGGCCGACGCGCATGGTGCAAGGCTACGGCGCGGGTGCCGGGACCACCCAACAAGATCCGCTGCTGCTCAGCCCTCCACGCGCGGCCGAGCGACGATCAGCCCGACCTCAGAGGTTGAGCTCGAGCTCGAAGGCGTCGTGCAGCGCTTGGACGGCGCGCTCGACCTGTGCCTCCCGCACGATGCAGGAGATGCGGATCGCCGAGGTCGAGATCATCTCGATGTTGATCCCCGCGGCGGCGAGCGTCTCGAAGGTCTTGGCGGCTACGCCCGGGTTCGACTTCATGCCAGCCCCGACGAGGCTCACCCGCGCGATGTCTGCGTCGCTGGAGACCCCCGTCGCGCCGATCTCCGAGGCGAGCGACGACGTCACCTCCTCGCTCTTCGCCAGGTCGCTGTGGGGCACGGTGAAGGAGATGTCGGTCACGCCGTGGTCGGACGTGTTCTGCACGATCATGTCGACGTTCACCTCGCGGTCGGCAAGGAGTCGGAAGAGCCGCGCTGCGATGCCTGGCTGGTCGGGCACGCCGCTGACCGTGACCTTGGCCTCTGAGGTGTCGTGCACGACCGCCGAGACGATGGCCTGCTCCATGGACGGATCCTCCTCCTGCACCCAGGTGCCGGGCTCCCAGGTGAACGCTGAGCGGACGTGCAGGCGCACGCCCCATGTGCGGGCGAACTCGACCGATCGCATCGCCGGCTTCGGACAGCCGCAAGCGGTCATCTCGAGCATCTCGTCGAAGCTCACGGTCGCCATGCGCCTCGCCGACGCGACCAGACGTGGGTCGGCGGTGAACACACCCGGCACGTCGGTGTACAGCTCGCACGAGTGAGCCTCGAGGGCATGTGCGAGAGCGACCGCGGTCGTGTCGGAACCACCACGCCCCAGAAAGGTCACGTTGCGCTCGCCCGACACGCCTTGGGCGCCGCCCACCACCGGCGTGTGCCCCTCAGCGAGCGCCTCCCGGATGCGCGCCGGGCGCATCTCCACGATCTTGGCGTTGGTGTGTGTGGCGTCGGTGATGAAGCCCGCCTGGCTGCCCGTGAAGCTGTCCGCTTCCACGCCGAGGTCGTGCAGCGCCATGCACAGGAGCGCCGTGGCCTTTCGCTCGCCCGCCGTGATCAGCATGTCCATCTCGCGGCCGGGCCGCACCTTGGACACATCTGCCGCCAGGCGCAGCAGCTCGTCGGTCTCCTTGCCCATCGCGCTGACGACCACGACGACGTCGTCGCCGCGGCGCTTGGTGCGGGCGACGTGGTCCGCGACCTCTCGGATGCGCTCCGGATCGGCGACCGACGTGCCGCCGAACTTCTGCACGACGAGTGGCACGGGGGCCGACGCTATCGCCGCTGCCGGCGGAGTCGCGAACCCGTTCAGGTCGTGCAAGCGCGCCCCGGAGGCGATCCTGCGTGCTGGCACCAGACCACTAGGGTTGCCCGCCATGCCGAGTGAGAAGCGACAGCGTCAGGACGAGGGGCGGCTCGCCCGTCTGGAGCAGAAGCAGCTCGACGACCGCCGCAGGCAGCGGCGCAGGCAGCTGCGGAGCCTTGGGCTCCTCTTGGGCGCCCTTGTCGTTGTGGCACTGCTCATCTCCGTGCTCTCCGGTGACGACGACGAGACCGAGGTGTCGAGCGAGGGCACGACGACCACCCAGGAGGACGGTGCCACGACGTCCACCGACGGAGCCGCCTCGCATGTGGAGGTTCCGTTGCCGGATCCGGGCGCTTCGATCACGGGGGACACGCCGTGCCCCGCCGAGGACGGGTCGTCCGAGCGCACCACGAGCTTCGAGAAGGCTCCACCGACCTGCATCGACGAGGGGGTCACCTACACGGCCACCGTCGACACGACGGAGGGGCCGATCGTGATCGAGCTCGACTCGGCGGCGGCCCCGATCACCGTCAACAACTTCATCGTGCTCGCCCGCTACCACTTCTACGACGGCGTGGCGTTCCACCGGATCATCCCTGGCTTCATGAACCAAGCAGGCGATCCGGTCGGCCCGTCGCCGGGCTCAGGCGGGCCCGGATACTCCATCCCCGACGAGCTGCCGAGCGGTGAGGAGCCGTACCCCACCGGCACGCTGGCGATGGCCAACACGAGCGCGCCGAACACCGGTGGAAGCCAGTGGTTCATCGTCGTCGAGGGCGGTGGCGAGCGGCTGAGCCCGACCTACACCGCGTTCGGGCATGTCACCCAAGGGCAGGAAGTCGTGGACGAGATCAACAAGCACGGCGATGGCGATCCGGCAGCCAACGGCGCTCCCACCAAGCTCGTCACCATCAAGACCATCACCATCGCGGAGTCCTAGTCCGAGCCGTCCAGCGTCCCCTCCGGCGCCTCGCCTCGATGGTCTGCCGCGGGCTGGAGCGAGCTCAGGATGTCCTCGAGGCGCTGCTCCTCGCGGATCATCACCTCGTAGAGCCGCTGGCGATCCTGTGAGGTGAACTGCTCGTCGCGGCGCTGCAGCGTGTGAAGGAAGCCTTTGATCGGCGTGAGCGGCGTTCGCAGGTCGTGACAGACCTGCGCGATCCAGCTGTCGCGGTCGTCCGGCACGCCCGTTGGGAGCGCCGCCTGGTGGGCGCGGTGGGCGAGATAGAGAGCGGGGCCTGCCGTCACCACCACCAGCCAGGCCGTGCGCGCATCGAGCTCGAAGAGGACGAGCGCTACCGCGACGTTTCCCGCGATCACGGCGGAAAGCGCAATTCGAAGCCCGAGGTCGTCGGGCTGGTGACGTCGCCGGTGCACAGCGCCCTCCCGAGCCTCGCTTCGGCCTCGGCCGCATCGTCCCCTTTCGCGCCCGCTTGTGACCATGGCCCGCGCGTGTCATTTCGGGCTAGTCACCTCACCCCTGCGGCCTCGACGAGCCGGCCCGCAGTCGTTGGGTCAGGGCAGCGTGTCGAGGCCGCTGAGCTCCCCGTCGACGTAGACGACCACCTGACCCACGCCTGCTACCGACCAGCTGCCCTGCGGATCCCTGATGAGCGCAGTCCGCTCGTCGACACCGACGATCGGCAACCCCTTGGGCGCGATGTGGAGGGTGCGCTTGGCCTTGTCCTCGCTCCACGTGTCGTGATGGGGGATCACGGCGAGCTGTTCGACCAGACCAAGCCCGAGCGTGAGCGCGCCACCGCGTGGGTCGACCATCGGGTCGCACAGCACCATCGCGCCTGCCGATGACCCGGCCAAGGTCGCACCTCCTTGCCAGGCAGCCACCAGCGCATCCCACACCGGACTGTCCTTCAGCACTGAGCGCAGGTGCATCGGCGAGCCGCCCGCCAGGTAGATGCACCGGGCCGAGGCGATCGGCTCAGCGTTCTCAGGGCGCAGGGCGTCGGCTCTGGTCAGCACAGCAGCGGTGCGAACCGTCGCGCCGAGGTCGCCGAACCAGCGCGTCGCGGCCTCCGTCAACCGGTCAGGGTGCTCGTAGGCGGCAGCCGTGGGGATGAGGACCACCTCGCTGGCGCCGCCAGCCGCCAACAGGTCGCGGTCGAACTCGCAGCCGTCGCGCCACTCGGCGCCACCGACCAGGGCAAGGGTGCCGGGCATGGCCGCACGCTACCCGTGCCCCGATCTGGACCCGGTTGTTACCCATCGGTAGCGTCGCGCCCCATGACCATCTCACGCTTGGGCATCGTCGGTTCCGGGATCATGGGGTCGGGCATCGCTGAGGTAGCCGCCAAGGCAGGTGTCGACGTGATCCTGCGCTCGCGGCAGCAGCGCACGGCCGACGCCATGCTGGCGGCACTTGAGAAGTCGCTCAGCAAGCAGGTCGAGCGGGGCAAGCTCGATGAGCTGGTCGCCAAGGAGATCGCCGCACGCGTCAGCGCCACCGACGACCTTCACGCGCTGCACGACTGCGACCTCGTGCTCGAGTCGGTCGTCGAAGACCTCGAGGTCAAGAAGGAGCTGTTCACCCGGCTCGACGACATCGTCAAGCCCGAGGGCATCCTCGCCACCAACACCTCCACGCTCCCCGTGGTCGAGCTGGCTGTGGCCACCGAGCGGCCCGACAAGGTCGTCGGCATCCACTTCTTCAACCCGGCTCCGATGATGAGCCTCGTCGAGGTGATCGCGCCTCTGACGGCGTCGGCCGATGCGGTCGAGGCGGCCAAGGCCTTCGCCACCGCCTGCGGCAAGGACGTCGTCGAGGTCAAGGACCGCGCCGGCTTCATCGTCAATGCGCTGCTGTTCCCATACCTGAACAACGCGGTGCGGATGCTGGAAGCCGGCACCGCGAGTCGTGACGACATCGACACCGCGATGAAGGGCGGCTGCAACTTCCCGATGGGGCCGCTCGCGCTGCTCGACCTCGTCGGCCTCGACACGTCGCTGTCGATCCTCGATGCCCTCTACGCCGAGTTCCGCGACCCGAACTACGCCGCCATGCCGCTCCTGCGCCGGATGGTCGCCGCCGGCCAGCTGGGGCGCAAGACCGGCGCCGGCTTCTACGACTACAGCAAGAAGTAGTAGCCAGGTGCGTCATGAGCGCATCTGAGCTGTTCGACATCGCAGGCAAGCGGGCCGTGGTCACCGGTGGTGGCAGCGGGATCGGCACGATGATCGCGAGGGGTTTCGTCGAGGCCGGCGTCAGCGTGATCATCGCGTCCCGCAAGGAGGCCTCCCTCAAGGAGGTAACCGACGAGCTGAGCCAGCTCGGCGAGTGCTCCTACGTCGTCGCCGACCTTGCCACCGAGGAGGGCTGCCGATCGCTCGGGGAGGCCGTCGCCGCCAAGTGGGACTCGCTCGACATCCTCGTCAACAACGCGGGCGCGACGTGGGGCGCTCCGCTGGCGGAGCAGGACACGAAGTCCTGGGCGCGCGTGCTCGACGTGAACGTGGAGGGCGTGTTCCACACGACCAAGTTCCTCCTGCCGCTGCTGCAGGCGGCGGGCACCGCCGAGGAGCCGGCGCGCGTGATCAACATCGGCTCGGTCGACGGCATCCAGGTGCCCAGCCTCGAGACCTACTCGTACTCATCCTCCAAGGCGGCGGTGCACCAGCTGACGAGGCACTTGGCCAAGCACCTCGCTCCGGAGGTGACGGTCAATGCGATCGCGCCGGGGCCGTTCCAGTCGCGGATGATGCGCGCCACGCTGGAGGCGGCGGGTGATCACATGGCCAAGATGATGCCTCTCAAGCGGATCGGCCGGCCCGAGGACATGGCGGGCGCAGCGATCTTCCTGTCGTCCAGGGCCGGCTCCTTCCTGACCGGCACCATCATCCCGGTCGACGGGGGCATCGCCACAACGAAGTAGAGCGGCAGGCGTCCCGTGGAGCGGGTGACAGGATCGGCCCCATGCCCGTCGAGCCTCCGCCCACGATCTGGGGCTTCCCGGACCCGGCTCAGGCCGATGAGCACGGCGTGGTCGGCGTGGGTGCCGACCTCGAGCCAGGCACGTTGCTCGCGGCCTACCGGCACGGCCTCTTCCCCATGCCGCTACATCGCGAGACACCGATCGCGTGGTGGTCACCCGATCCCCGGGCTGTGCTCCCACTCGATGGCCTTCGCGTCACGCGGTCGCTGCGCCAGTCATGCCGGCGCTATGAGATCCGCGTCGACAGCGCCTTCAGCGAGGTGATCGATGCCTGCGCCGACAGCTCCCGCCCCGGCGCTTGGATCACCCGCCCGATCGTGCGCGCCTACACCCGCCTCCACGAGCTCGGATGGGCCCACAGCGTCGAAGCATGGGATGAGGAGGGCCTGGCGGGCGGGCTCTACGGCGTCGCGATCGGTGGCCTGTTCGCGGGTGAGTCGATGTTCCATCGGCGCGCGGACGCATCGAAGGTCGCGCTGGTAGCGCTCGTCGACCTCCTCCGCGACGGGGTCGGTGGTCGGCTGCTCGACGTGCAATGGACGACCGACCACCTGCGCTCGTTGGGAGCGGTCGACATAGCACGCACTCACTACCTCGATCTGTTGGCGCGAGCGCTCGATGTCCCGCTCCCCGCCATATGGGAGCACCGTCTGTGAACACCTACGTCCGCATGCCGGCCGTGGCGGTTCACAGACGTTGGTTGTTTGGGGGTTTGTGGGTTGATCGGGCCTGAGGGGATCATGGAGAGATGACCTCGCACCTGGAGCAGCCCGATCGTCCCTGGATGATCCGCACCTACTCCGGTCACTCGACGGCCAAAGCCAGCAACGAGCTCTACCGGTCCAACCTCGCCAAGGGGCAGACCGGCCTGTCGATCGCCTTCGACCTGCCGACTCAGACGGGCTACGACCCCGACCACATCCTCGCCAAGGGCGAGGTCGGCAAGGTCGGCGTGCCGGTCGTGCACCTCGGCCACATGGACGAGCTGCTCGACGGGATCCCAGTCGGCGACATGAACACCTCGATGACGATCAACGCGCCGGCGGCGTGGCTGCTCGGCCTCTACGTCGCTCACGCTGAGCGCAGTGGGGTGCCGAGCAAGCAGCTCCGCGGCACCACGCAGAACGACATCGTCAAGGAATACCTCTCTCGCGGCACCTACATCTTCCCGCCGCTGCCGTCGCGCCGGCTCATCGTCGACATGGTGGCGTTCTGCTCCGAGTGGGTCCCGCTGTGGAACCCCATGAACGTGTGCAGCTACCACCTGCAGGAGGCCGGAGCCACACCCGTGCAGGAGCTGGCCTACTCCTTGGCAACGGCGATCGGCGTGCTCGACGCCGTCAGGGAGTCGGGTCAGGTTCCGGAAGATCGGTTCCCTGCTGTCTTCGCGTCGATCAGCTTCTTCGTGAACAGCGGCATCCGGTTCGTCGAGGAGACGGCCAAGATGCGGGCCTTCACCCAGCTCTGGGACCGCATCGGCCTCGAGCGCTACGGGGTCACCGACGCCAAGGCGCGCCGCTTCCGCTACGGCGTTCAGGTCAACAGCCTGGGCCTGACCGAGGCCCAGCCCGAGAACAACGTGCAGCGCATCGTCCTCGAGATGCTCGGCGTCACGCTGTCGCGGGACGCGCGAGCGAGGTCGATCCAGCTTCCGGCATGGAACGAGGCGCTGGGCCTGCCGCGACCTTGGGACCAGCAGTGGGCGCTGCGGATGCAGCAGGTGCTGGCGTACGAGACCGACCTGCTCGAGTACCCCGACCTGTTCGAGGGCTCGGTCGTGATGGAGCGCCTCACGTCGGAGCTAGCCGAGGAGGCGTGGACCGAGCTCGAGGACGTCCTCTCGCTCGGCGGCGCCTTCGAAGCGATCGACGAGCTGAAGGGTCGACTCGTGGCTAGCCACGCCGAGCGGGTGCGCCGGCTCGAGTCGGGCGACCTGAAGGTCGTCGGGGTGAACTCGTTCACCGAGGCACTGCCCTCGCCTCTCGAAGGTGACGGAGCCATCCTCAGGGTCGATCCAGCACTCGAGGCGGAGACCGTGGCTGGTGTGGTGGAGTGGCGCGCTTCGCGAGACAACGACGCCGTGAAGCGCTCGCTCGATGAGCTGCGGCGCGTGGCGGCCTCAGGAGAGAACGTGATGCCGGCCACCATCGACCTGGCTCACGCCGGTGGCACCACGGGCGAGTGGGCAGGCGTGCTGCGCGAGGTGTTCGGCGAGTACCGGGCACCGACCGGTGTCGCGGCCGCAGCGGGTGTCGCCGGTGGTAGCGAAGGCCTGCGGTCGCTCGCGGAGCGCGTGAAGCAGCTCCCCGGGGGGCCGCCGCGCTTGCTCGTCGCCAAGCCCGGTCTCGACGGTCACAGCAACGGCGCCGAGCAGATCGCCGTTGCCGCTCGGGACGCCGGCCTCGAGGTGATCTACCAAGGCATCCGCCTCACACCAGACCAGATCGCATCGGTGGCGCTCGACGAGGACGTCGATGTCATCGGGCTGTCGATCCTGTCGGGCAGCCACCTCGAGCTCGTGCCCGAGGTCGTGCGGCTCGCACGCGACCTCGGCGTAACCGCTCCAATCATCGCCGGCGGGATCATCCCCGAAGAAGACCGGCCGCGGTTGCTGTCGGCTGGCGTGGCCGCCGTCTACACGCCGAAGGACTTCGAGCTCACCAAGATCATGCGCGAGATCGTGGATCTGGCGGACGCTCATCGGCAGTAGGCCCCGCGCCAGTTACTGTCGCTCCGATGGCAGACGGGAGGAGCGACGATTCGTCGGATGGCGCGTTGCCGCTCGACAGCTCGCTGCTCGATCCGGGCACGGGCCTGTTCGCCGAGCCCTTCTTCCTTGCCACCGTCAGCTGGCGCCTGATCGCCTGCCGCCGCGTGCTCCGACCGCTCGCGCTGGCGATCTTCGAGGTGGTCGACGGCCTGCCCGCAGGGCCAGTCGTGCCGTCTGATCCCCAGGTCGTGACGGCGATGATCCGCTCCACGCTGCGCACGTGCGACGTTGCCGCGCGCATGCGCGATGGAGCGTTCGGGCTGATGCTCGAGGACACCCCCGAGGACGGCGCGGTCTGGGCCGTCGAGCGGTTGCGCCGAGCGCTCGGCACCAAGCCCGGCAGTCGCACGGTGCGCGCAGGCGTCGCCTGCTACCCGGGCCAGGCGCTGACGCCCACGGACATACTCGTCGCCGCCAAGGTCGCATATGCGCACGCGCGCGAGTGGCCGCAGGACCGCATCGAGGTGGCCGCCGCCGGGGCCTGAAGCTCCCGTCTCTGTCAGCCGCCGTGTGCCGAGCCCACGTCCCAATGCGGAGGGTCGTGCTGGCCGAGGGCGGGACCGGGCCAGCGGATCTGGCCCGGGGTGCGGCTCAGCCTCGCGATGAGACCCTGCATCGGCACACCGTCGACCTCGACGATGGAGCCGCGTGCCGCGTAGTGCGGGTCGAGCGCGATGTCCGCCATGTCGTACACGGGGGCGGCTGCGGCGTGGGCGGCCTCGAACTCCGAGAGGACCTCGTCGAGCGTGCGGGCGCCGCACCACTCCGCCATGCGCGCGTCGATCTCATCGCGTGCAGCGATGCGTCCGCTGAACGTCTCCAGGTCGTCGCGCGATCCGAAGCCGATCAGCTCCATCACACGCGCGGCGACGCTCTCGGCTGAGGTGGACACCGCGACCCAGTGGCCGTCGGCGCAGCGCCACGTGCCTCTCGGGACCGAGTACGGGATGCCGGAGCCGAGCCGCGGCTGGAGGTAGCCCGACGTGCCGTAGGCGGCCGGCAGCGGACCCATGCACTGGAAGAGAGACTCGAGCAGGTTCACGTCCACGACCTGGCCGACTCCCGACCACAAGGCGGTCATCGTCGCGAAGGCGGCGGCGAGTGCCGTCACCTCGTCGGTGAGCGCGATCGGTGGTAGCAGCGGCCCGCCTTCGGGCTCGCCGTTGATCGACGCGAAGCCCGACATCGCCTCGGCGATCGTGGCGAAGCCCGGGCGCGAGGCGTAGGGGCCGTCCTGGCCGAAGCCGGTGACCCGAGTGATCACGAGGTTCGGGTTCCGGGACAGCAGGACGTCCGGGCCCAAACCCAGCCTCTCGAGGGTCCCGGGACGGAAGTTCTCGATGAGGACGTGAGCGTCGGCGACGAGGCTGAGGACGGTCTCGCGCCCTTCGTCCGACTTGAGGTCGACCGTCGCGCAGCGCTTGTTGCGCGACACGAGCTTCCAGTACAGCGACGTGCCGTCGGCCGGGTCTGGCATGCCCATCCCACGCGTGCTGTCACCCGTGCCCGGTCGCTCGATCTTGAGGACGTCTGCACCGAAGTCGGCCAGGTAGCGAGCCGCACCGGGTCCGGCGATCACCGTGGCAAGGTCGAGCACCCGGATCCCGCTCAACGGACCCGTACGAGGCAGATCGCTCATGTGCCCATCCTCGCCCATTCGCGCCTTGCGCCAGCACCGTCCGGCGCGCACCGCGAGCCGAGGGTGGTTGACTGGCCCGGTGGGCACGGGCGCGAGGATCGTTGTGCATCCGGCGTCAGACCTGACCTACGCCTCGTTCGTGCTCGAGGGCCTGGCGCGGGTGCTCGGTCCGCAGGCGATCCACCACTCCACGTCCGGCTTTCCTCCCCGCTACGGGGGAGGCCGCGCGCTCGCCTTCCATCTCGCGGCCGACACGGCAGCGCGCGCCTTCCTCGTCTTCACCGATCAGACTGCGATCAACGATCCAGGCGAGGAGTGGGCGAGTGTCTACGGCATGGTCAACCTGGCGCCGGGGGATCAGGCGCGCGCCATTGCGCTCGGACCAACGTTCGGCATCCGGCTGAGCTCCGACTCCTTGACTCGCCGACACCTGTCGAGCACGTGGCGCTGGGCCGCAGAGGGCCGAGCGACAGAGCCTCGACGGAGCGTCCGCCTGCGCGTGGCCGCCGAGCGCTCCCGCGCCTTGGTCAAGCACCAGCGACGTCGCGCGCCGATCTCCGCCTACCGACCGCGCCCCTCCGAACCCGATTACGTCTTCTACACCGCCTGGCCGTGGGCCAAGCACGGCGACGTCAACCCTCCGCGCATCGGCTTCATCGAGGCATGCGGACGAGCACCGGGGCTGTCCTTCGAGGGGGGCTTCGCTCCGCGCCGGCAGGGCGACGTGCCCGAGGTGCTGCCCTACACGACCGCCTCGCGCTACTCGCTGCCGCAGTACCTCGCTCGGCTCGGCCGCTCCGCCGTCGCCTTCAACAACCCCGCGGTCCACGGATGTCTCGGTTGGAAGCTGGGTGAGTTCCTGGCCATGGGCAAGGCAATCGTCAGCCTGCCGCTCGGGGATCGTGTGCTGCCGGCGCCCCTGGAGCACGGGGAGCACCTCCACATGATCGACGGATCGCCGGAGTCGTTCGACGACGCGATCGCGCGGCTGCGCAGCGATCACCGGTATCGCGAGCGTCTCGAGATGAACGCGCGCCGCTGGTACGACGACCACCTCGCACCACAGAAGGTCGCGGCGCGCGTGCTGGCGGCGCTGGACGCGGTCTAGTTCGGGAGCATGGCGAAGCAGCGGTCGCCAAGCGACCCGAGCGCGTACCCGGCATAGGTGCCGGCGTACATGTCGCGGGTCTTCTCGCTCCAAGCCAGGGCGGCTGGTGACGAGATGCGCCGGTGCACCTGGAGGACGCCACGTTCGAACACCCGGTACTCGGCCCAGGACCCGGGGTAGTCCTTCACGCAGGCCACCTCGACCCACGGGCGGTCTCCGGTCGCTGAGAAGCGGCGCACCCTGTTCCTGTGCGTGTGGCCCGCGAAGTAGCCGAGGATCTGCGGCCGTCGGGCGACGACTGCCACGAGCGCCTCGGAGTCGTCCGGACGGATCCCGAAGTAGTTCTCGGGACGCTCACGCGAGTCGGGGCTCCACGGGTGGTGATGTCCGAACACGAGCACCGGCCGGTCGGCGCTGGCGGCGAGGTCGTCGAGCCACTCGATCTGGTCCGCGGTCACGCGCCCGGGCGTGTGCAAAGGGTTCGTCGTGTCGAGCACCGCCAGGGTGACCCCAGGCAGGTCGACGCGCTGAGTCGAAGTCGCCGCGTACGTGCCGCCGTGGTAGCCGTCGTGGTTGCCGCGCACGTGAACCAGCCGCTCACCGAATGCGGGCACGTAGGCCGCGAGAAACGCCTCGTACTCCTCAGTCGTGCCGTTGCAGGTGAGATCGCCCTTCACGACGACCACCGACGGGTCGATCGCCGCCATCTCATCGATGGCCGCTCTGTTCATCACCTCGGGATAGGGCTCATCGCCCTCCTCGGCACTGAAGACAGGGCCCATGTCGAGGCCGTCGATGACGCCGCACTCGGTCTCGCCGAAGTGCACGTCGTTGACGGTGGCGAAGGTGGCGAGCCTCTCCCCGAGGTCGGGCAACGTGCGGAACGTGAGACCGTCGATCTCGTAGTCGGTGTCGGGGGCCAGGCCCTCGAGCCGATGAGCCGTCATGCCGTCGTGGGCGACCGCCTCGTCGTCGGCGACGCTGGTGAGCTCGGTCACTCGGCTACCTGGGGCGATCTCGTCGAACGGCGACCGGCTTGGTCCACCAGCGGCCGGCGAAGCGCCACCGCGGTGGCTCCTCGGGGGCGGCCTGCGCGGACACTGCCCGGGGCCAGGCCACTTCGATTGCAGCGGCGATGGCCGCGGCCTCCTCGTCGGTCGGCGTGGGGGAGATGTCCATCACAGTGGGACGTTGCCGTGCTTGCGCTTGGGCAGCTCCTCGCGCTTGGAGCGCAGAAGCTCGAGCCCGGCGATGAGCTTGCGCCGGGTCTCGGCCGGGTCGATCACGTCGTCGACGAACCCTCGCTCGGCGGCGACGTAGGGGTTGCAGAAGCGCTCGGTGTACTCGTCGACCAGCTCCGCCCGCTTGGCGATCGGGTCCTCGGCGCTGTTCAGCTCCTTGCGGTACACGATCTCGACGGCGCCCTGCGGGCCCATCACCGCCAGCTCGGCGGAGGGCCAGGCGAAGGCGAGGTCAGCACCGATCGACTTCGAGTTCATGACCACGTAGGCGCCGCCATATGCCTTGCGCGTGATGATCTGGATGCGCGGGACCGTCGCCTCGCAGTAGGCGTAGAGGAGCTTGGCGCCGTGGCGGATGATCCCGCCGTGCTCCTGGTCGACGCCCGGGAGGAAGCCGGGCACGTCGACGAAGGTGACGAGCGGGATGTTGAAGGCGTCGCACGTGCGCACGAACCGAGCGGCCTTCTCCGCACTGTTCACGTCGAGCACGCCAGCGAGGACCATCGGCTGGTTGCCGACGATGCCGACCGGGTGGCCGTCGAGGCGGGCGAACCCGCAGGTGATCGAGCCGGCCCAGTGCGGGAAGTACTCGACGTAGTCGGCGTCGTCGACGACCGCCCCGATGACCTTCTTCATGTCGTAGGGGATGTTGGGACTGGCCGGCATCAGCTCGCGCAGCTCGGGGCACTCGCGCTCGGGGTCGTCGTCGGTGGCGACGTGGGGCGGGACCTCGAGGTTGTTGGACGGCAGGAAGCTGAGCAGGTAGCGCACCTCTTCGAGGACCGCCTCCTCGTCGTCCGCCACGAAGGTGGCGACCCCCGACTTCGAGGCGTGCGCCATGGCACCGCCGAGCTCCTCGAGCGTGACCTCCTCGCCGGTGACCGTCTTCACGACGTCAGGACCGGTGATGAACATGTGCGAGTGCTCCTTCACCATGAAGATGAAGTCGGTCATCGCGGGGGAGTACACGGCGCCCCCAGCGCAGGGGCCGAGGATCACGCTGATCTGTGGGATGACACCCGAGGCAGCGACGTTGCGGAAGAAGATGCCGCCGTAGCTGGCCAGGCTCACCGGCCCCTCTTGGATGCGGGCGCCGGCGCCGTCGTTCAGGCCGATCAGGGGGGCACCGACCTTGGTGGCGAGGTCCATGACCTTGTGGATCTTCTCGGCGAACACCTCGCCCAGCGCACCGCCGAAGACCGTGAAGTCCTGGCTGAAGATGAAGACCTTGCGGCCGTCGATCGTGCCCCAGCCGGTGACGACGCCGTCGGTGTAGGGCCGCTCCAGGAGCCCGCTGTCGTGGGCTCGATGGCGGGCGAGCATGTCGAGCTCGTGGAACGAGCCGGGGTCGAGCAGGAACTCGATGCGCTCCCGGGCGAGCATCTTGCCCTTGGCGTGCTGACGCTCGACCGAGCGCTCCGATCCCGCGTGCAGCGCCTGCTCCTTGCGCTTGGCCAGCTCTGCCAGACGCTCGCTCATGGGGTGCTCGGTCACGGCGGTCACGGTAGCGGTGCGCAGTTCGCGGCGAAAACTAGACCGACCGGTCAAGAACCGACATGATCTGTGAACCGATGCGGCCGCATAGCGGACGCCGAGGTTCACAGACGTTGCGAGGGGACGACCGACATGCACGAGCTCGTGATCCGTGGGGGGACCGTGGTCGACGGGACAGGGGCCGAGGCAGTGACCGCCGACGTCGCTGTCGATGGTGGTCAGATCACCGAGGTGGGCCGTGTCTCGTCGAAGGGGCAGCGCGAGATCGACGCCGACGGGCTCGTGGTCGCGCCCGGCTGGGTCGACATCCACACCCACTACGACGGTCAGGTCACCTGGGATCCCGAGCTCACGCCCTCGAGCTGGCACGGCGTGACCACCGTCGTGATGGGCAACTGCGGCGTCGGCTTCGCGCCGGTGCGGCCAGGTGGCCAGGGGTTCCTCATCGAGCTGATGGAGGGCGTGGAGGACATCCCTGGCACCGCGCTGCACGAGGGCATCGACTGGGCCTGGGAGAGCTTTCCCGAGTACCTCGACGCGCTGGAGGCGACGCCGCGGGCGATCGACGTGGCGGCGCAGGTTCCGCACGCCGCGCTGCGCGCCTACGTGATGGGCGAGCGGGCGCACGAGCGCGACGCCGATCCCGAAGAGATCCAGCTCATGTCGAAGCTGGCCGAGGAGGCGCTGCGCGCGGGGGCCTGCGGGGTCAGCACCAGCCGCACGATCCTGCACAGCTCCAAGCACGGCCTCGTGCCGGGCACCGACGCGCCACCCGATGAGCTGCTCGCCCTCGGCGATGCCATCGGCCGCGCTGGCCACGGAGTGTTCCAGCTCGTCTCCGACCAGCAGGGCGGTGCGGGCGATCGCGCTTGGCTCGTCGAGATGGTCGAACGCACCGGCGCGACCGCCACCTACGCGCTGGCGCAGGCCGGCCACGCACCTGGCGCGTGGAGCGAAGCGCTCGATGCCGCGTCTGACGACCTGGCCTCGGGCCGTCGCATCATCCCGCAGGTGGCGTCGCGTCCGACCGGGATGCTCTTCGGGCTCCAGTCGTCTCTGCACCCGTTCTTCACGCACCCGACCTACCGCGCCATCTCCGACCTGCCGCTCGCCGAGCGCGTGGCGCGCCTCTCGCAGCCAGAGGTCCGAGCCGCCCTCTTGACCGAGGAGCCCGCCACGAAGAACCCGATCGCTCGCGGCCTGATGCAGCGCTGGAGCCAGATCTTCCCGCTCGGCGACCCGCCGGACTACGAACCGCCCTCGGCGGCCAGCATCGAGAGCGTGTCGGCTCGTGAGGGACGACCGCCGCAGGAGGTCGCGCTCGACTGGTTGCTCGAACAGGACGGCAAGGCGTTCCTGTTCGCGCCGCTCGCGTCCTACGTGGACCATGACCACGAGGCGATCCGCGAGATGATGACCCATCCCGCCACGACCCTCGGGCTGTCGGACGGCGGCGCGCACTGCGGTCTCATCTGTGACGTGAGCATGCCCACCTACCTGCTCACGCACTGGGTCAACGGCCGCAGCCGGGGGGCGCGCATCGGTCTCGAGCAAGCCGTCAGCCTGCAGACCTCGCGCACCGCGGCCGCCTACGGGTTCTCCGACCGCGGCGTGATCGCGCTCGGCAAGCGCGCCGACCTCAACCTCATCGATCTCGACGCCATGGCGCTGCACGCCCCGGAGATGGTCTTCGACCTCCCAGCCGGTGGGCGCAGGCTGATCCAGAAGGCAGACGGCTACGTCGCGACGGTCGTCGCCGGACAGGTGACCTTCGAGCGCGGTGAGGCCACCGGCGAACGCCCCGGCCGCCTCGTGCGCTTCTAGCTCCGTTCGGGGCTCGTGCCTGTCCGGCGGGAGGTGGAGTCAGATCCGGCAAGCGGCCAGCGCTAGGCGGTACCCCAGAACGGGTCGATCAGCCCAACACCCCGCAGGTACTCGGCCGCGTGCGCCGGCTCCCTTCGTGTGTAGCCGCGCTGTAGCCGGCCGTCGTACCAGTGACTCGCCAGGTTCCAGAGGGTCTCGAGATCCATGACGTACCCACGTTGCTCGCCGTTGGCTGCGCACCATGAGTCGATGCATCCCTCCGAGCAGAAGAGCCGCTGGTGGCCGCACGTGTGGACGACGTCGTCCCACATGTGTTGCACGGGCACCAAGAAGTGCGCGATCCAGCCGTTGTCCGTGGGCGGGGCGGTAGCCGTGACGACCCACGCGCCAGGGCTGTCACAGCTCGGGCAACGGGTGGCGACGAGGACGCTGCCCTCATCGGGCACGAGGTGTGGGAGCGCGAACGAGTCCCAGCAGCATCCGCCCCACCAGAGCGTGTCCCGTCCCATGACCGAGAACCCCAGCGGGATCGCCGAGAACGGATGGGCCATCACGATCCTGTCCTCGCCGTCGAGCACGAGGTGGCGCTCGGCCGCGAGCTCCCGCAAGCCCGACCTGACCTCGCCCTCGGGCGAGCTCAGCTGCGAAGCCAGTGACGCGACGGTCGGGGCACGGCCGGTGTCTCGAAGCTCGCAGTAGACCCGAAGCCGAAGCTCCTCACGGTCGAACACGTGGCGATGATGCCCGATCGAGCCCGGGCGCGCTCGAGGGCGAGACGCCGCTCACGATTCGACGCTGCGCTTCACCAAGCGCTTCCGCGAGGTCGTGGACGACCTCGCCCCGGCGGTTCGCCACCCCCTCAAGGTCAGCTGAGCGCTTTGAGCTCCGCGTGTATCTGACGCGGCTCTAAGCCTTAGGCAGGTCGCGCCAGGGGAGGCCCTTCAGGGGGTCGGGCTCGCGGGGCAGGCCGAGAACGCGCTCGGCGAGGATGTTGCGCTGGATGTTCTCGGTGCCGCCGCCGATGCGACTCGACCACTGGAAGAGGAAGACGTCCTGCCAGAAGCCGCCGTCGGGAGCGTCGTCGTGCCAGAGGGTCGCGCGTGCGCCGAGCACCGACATGAGCGCGCTCCCGAGATGTTCGACGTGGTGGCTGTTCACGAGCTTCAGGACTGACGCCTCCGGACCGGGCAAGACCCCGCGTGCCGCCGCGGTGCGAACGCGGTAGACGAGCCAGCGCTGGATGAGCTCGCGCGTGTGCAGCTTGGCGAGCTCCTGGCGCACGACGGGGTCGGAGGAGCGATCGGTCCGCTGCGCGAGCTCGACGACGTCACGCCAACCGAGCTGGCCGCCTTCGCCGATCGAGGTGCGCTCAGCCGTCAGGGTCGTCATCGCCACTCGCCACCCGTCGCCCACGTCGCCGACCACGCAGTCGCTCGGCACGCGGACGGAGTCGAGGAACACCTCGTTGAAGTGGATGGCGCCATCGATCTGGCGCAGCCCTCGCACCTCGACACCTGGGGCATGCATGTCGACGAGGAAGTAGGTGATGCCCGCGTGCTTCGGCGCTGTCGGGTCGGTCCGAGCCAGGCAGATGCCCCAGTCCGCCGAGTGCGCGGAGGACGTCCAGACCTTCTGGCCCGTGAGCACCCACTCGTCTCCATCGCGCTCCGCCTTGGTGGACAGAGACGCCAGGTCGGACCCGGCACCCGGCTCGCTGAAGAGCTGGCACCACACCTCGTCGCCCCGCAGCATCGGCTCGAGGAACCGCTTCTGCTGCTCGGGTGTCCCGTGCGCCATGAGGGTGGGGCCGGCCATGTCGATGCCCACGACGAAGAAGCGGGCAGACACGTCGAAGCGGCTCTCCTCCTCGGCGAACACGCCCGCCTCTATCGCGGTTCGCCCACGCCCGCCGTGCTCTGCCGGCCAGTGGATCGCAGCCCAGCCGGCCTCGAACTTCTGCGCCTGCCATGCCTTGGCCATCTCGAGCTGTGCGGCGTCCTCGGCGTCGGTCTTCGCCCGGAAGGCGCGCCAGTCGCCCTCGCCTTCGCCCCGCCGCTTGGCAACCGACTCCAGCCACGCCCGCGCCTCGGCGCGGATGGCGGCCTCTGCCGGCGTGTCGTCAACGTCCATGGACCCTCTCCCAGAAAGTAGAACAGGTTCTACTGGGAGAGCGGCCTAGCGTCGAAACGTGGATCTCCCTGTGATGCCGCCCGTCAAGCCGATGCTGGCCAAAGCCGTCCACGCCATGCCCCGCACCGAGGGCCTCTTGTACGAGCCGAAGTGGGACGGCTTCCGCTGCATCGTCTTCCGAGACGGCGATGAGCTCGAGCTCGGGTCACGCAACGACCGCCCGCTCACGCGCTACTTCCCGGAGCTGGTCGAGCTGCTGCGCGAGGCCCTGCCGGAGCGCTGCGTGGTCGACGGTGAGATCGTCGTTGTCAGCGCCGACGGGCTCCAGTTCGATGCCCTGCAGCAGAGGCTGCACCCGGCGGACTCTCGCGTGCAGAAGCTTGCTCGGGAGACGCCCGCAAGCTTCGTGGCGTTCGATCTCCTGGCGCTCGACGACCGCGACCTGACGGATGAGCCGTTCGCCGAGCGTCGCCGGCTGCTGGAAGGCGTTGTCGGCGGAGCACTCGGCAGGGTGCACCTGACCCCGACCACTGACGACGCCGACGTCGCCGAGGACTGGTTCAGGCGGTTCGAGGGGGCCGGCTTCGACGGGGTGATGGCCAAGCCGCTGGACCAGCCCTATCAGCAGGACAAGCGCGTCATGTGGAAGGTGAAGCACGAGCGCACGGCGGACTGCGCGGTGGCCGGGTTCCGTTGGCACAAGGACGGCGAAGGGGTGGGCTCGTTGCTGCTCGGCCTGTTCGACGACGAGGGCACCCTCCACCACGTGGGCGTGGCGAGCAGCTTCTCAGTGGCGCGCCGGCGGGAGCTCGTCGAGGAGCTGGCGCCGCTGCGGGAGGGGGCCATCGACGACCACCCCTGGCGTGAGTGGGCGGAGCACCAGATGGCGGCTCAGGCCGCCGGCCGCATGCCCGGCGGGGTGAGCCGCTGGAACGCCCAGAAGGATCTGTCGTGGGAGCCGCTTCGCGTCGAGCTGGTCGCCGAGGTGCGCTACGAGCACGTGCTCGGAGGGCGCCTCCGCCACGGCGGCCGCCTCGTGCGGTTCCGCCCCGACCGAGACCCCGCCTCGTGCACCTACGCCCAGCTCGAGGTGGTTGCGCCGGTGGAGCTGGCGGCGATCTTTGGTGGTTGAGTGGTGTTGAGGTTGGTTTGGAGTCGGCGTGTGGCGACGGCGGCTGGTTCGGGTCGGGCGATGTAGAAGCCTTGGGCGGCGTCGCAGCCGAGCTGGCGGAGGGCGTCGAGCTGTTCGAGGGTTTCGACGCCTTCGGCGACGACGGTGAGGCCGATGGCGTGGGCTAGGTCGATGACTGAGCCGATGATGGCGGTGGAGGAGTGCTCGAAGGGGAGCTGTGACACGAAGGCGCGGTCGATCTTGAGCTCGTCGATGGGTAGCTGTTGGAGGTAGCTGAGGGAGGAGTAGCCCGTGCCGAAGTCGTCGATGGCGATGCGTATGCCGGCGTCGCGGAGTCGGCGTAGGCGTTTGGAGACGCCTTCGGTGTCGTAGAGGACGGCTGATTCGGTGACTTCGAGGACGAGGTCGCCGGCGCGGGCTCCGGTTGCTTCGAGGGTCTTGGCGATGAGGTCGGGGAGCTTGGGGTCGGCGAGCTGGCGGGCTGAGAGGTTGACGGCGACGGGTACGGCGAGGCCTTGGTTGAGCTGGCGCCAGGTGACGGCTTGTGCGCAGGCCTGTTCGAGTGCCCAGGCGCCGATCACGCTGATGAGTCCGCTGTCTTCGGCGATCGGGATGAACTCGGCCGGCGGCACCAGCCCACGAGTCGGATGGTTCCATCGAGCCAAGGCCTCGAAGCCGACCTGAGCCCCATCGACGAGGGAGACCTTGGGCTGGAAGCCAAGCCAGAACTCGCCCTGCTCGATCGCCTGGTGCAGGTCCCGTTCCGTGCTCGCCCGCCGCATCGCCCATTCGCGCATCGGCTGGTCGAAGACGGCGTAGCCGTCGGTGCCGGCTTCCTTGGACCGGTACATGGCGGTGTCGGCGTTGCGGATCAGGTCCTCGGCTGTGTCGCCGGGTTGTGAGACAGCGATCCCCACGCTGCCGGTGAGGTGCAGATCGGAACCGTCCACGTCGACCGGGAGGCGCAGCGTCTCAGCCACCTCCTGCGCCAGCAGGTAGGCGGTCTCGTGGTCGAAGGGCCCGGTTGTGACCATCACGTACTCATCGCCACCGAAGCGCGACACGAACAGGTTGGGAAGCCCTGTTGCGAGCCGGCGTCCCAGCGCGACGAGCACGCGATCGCCGGCGGCGTGACCGAAGGCGTCGTTGATGTGCTTGAAGCGGTCCAGGTCGAGGAACAGCACCACCACACGGGCGCGCGCATCCGTCTCAGCGATGCTGAGCGCGGCGTTCAGGTGCTCGGTCAACGCCGTGCGGTTCGGCAGACCGGTCAGCGCGTCGTGCCGCGCGCTGTGCCACAGCTCTGCCTCCCGCACCTGCCGCTCCTCGATCAGGTCGTTGAAGGCGTTCGCCACGTGTGCCAGCTCGGACGGTCCCTCGACCGGCGCTCGGGCGCCGGCGTCGCCACCCAACGACGCGGATATGGCGCGACCCACGCGGCGGATGGGTCGCGCCAGACGGTGGTGCAGCAGCACGGCCAGCAGCACGATGACGCCCAGCGTCACGGCGCCTGCGATCGCGTTGCTGCGCATCTGGTCTCGGGCGGCGGCGAGAGCCACGTCGCTCGGCACACCGGCGAGGATGTGCCAGCCGCTCGGGGCGACGGTGACGTCCTCGTAGAGGCGCTCGACTCCGTCGAGATCCGTGATCGAGGTGCCGGAGCTGAGCGACCTGCCGATCGCAGTGTCGCCGACTCTGTCTCCCGGAGAGGCCGGTGCGTTCGTGGAGGCAGCGAGAACCAGGTCGCGGTCCGCGTCCAGCAGGAGGATCACGGCACCACGAGGCGCGTCGCTGGGGACGTTGATGTCGGAGCGAGCGGTGTCGGTCACTCCCACCAGCGCGCCGATCACGTCGCCGGCGGGACCAGCGAGGGGGACGGCGCGCAGCACGGCCGGTTCTCCGCTTGCGGGGTCGATGTCCGGCTCCAGGGACACAGGCGCTCCCGTCTCGAGCACCTTGTCCAACCATCCCACCGTCGCCGGGGGCACCGGCTTGGCGGCGGACCCAAAGACCGAGCACGCCTCGCTGCCATCGGCCCTGAAGACGTGCACGTGCTCGGTCACCAAGAAGCTCTTGAAGGCGCCAAGTGCCTCCTCGCAGCTGGCCGGATCGAGCGACGTGAGGCGCGGGTCAGTGGCGAGGTCGGCCATCATCGAACCCGCCCCGTTCGAGTCGCCGGACTGGTCGTTGTGCGTCTCTCGGGTGATGGCTCGAAGGTCGTGGAGCGCGTTCTCGCGGTCGTGCTCGAAGCCCATGAGCGTGCCCTGGACGGTGACGAGCGCGATGAAGACCGTGCAGATGCCGAAGGCCGCCAAGAGATACGCGGTCACGGAAAGTCTGCGGCGCGGCAGGTGGCGGCGAGGCACTTCGTTACCCCCAGCTCGAGGTGGTTGCGCCGGTGGAGCTGGCGGCGATCTTTGGTGGGTGAGTGGTGTTGAGGTTGGTTTGGAGTCGGCGTGTGGCGACGGCGGCTGGTTCGGGTCGGGCGATGTAGAAGCCTTGGGCGGCGTCGCAGCCGAGCTGGCGGAGGGCGTCGAGCTGTTCGAGGGTTT
>JBMOLI010000007.1:0-33899 GCA_049325515.1 Actinomycetota bacterium
TTCGAGCGGCCCTCGCCCACCACAGCAGCCACCACCAACCGCGCCATCGACACGATCCACACCCCCTGCTTCGAGGTGTGCACGATGTCTCGCGACAGCTGCGAACGATGTCCTGAACTCGATCACTGCCGAGGGCGCGCTCGTGATGTCGCGGGACATCGTGCACACGTGTCCCGCGACTCGGACCTGGCTTTGGGGGTGCCCTGCGGTGTCAGCCGGAGGGCGGGGTTGGGTCGGGATCGGGGTCGTCGTCGTTGTTGGCGGGGTGGTTGTACTTCCAGCGGTTGTGGTAGCCGCAGCCGCCTTGGGCGTTGTCCTGGGTGGTCTCGCCGCCTTTGGAGGCGTCGTGGATGTGGTCGATCTGCAGGCGTTCGGGGACTTCGTCGCAGCTGGGGTGGAAGCAGGTGCGGTCGCGCACCTCGATGGCTCGGCGTAGGGCGCCGGTGAAGAAGCGGCGACGCACCCCGACGTCGATCACGCGGGAGGGCCCGTCGAACACGATGCGTTCGACCTCGGCGGCGCTGAGGTGACGGGCGGCTGCGCCCGGTGTGATGGGATTGCGGTTGAAGAGCTCGAGGACTGGGCCGGTGAGCGTTTCGAGGCCGACGACCACGGTGAACAGCGGAGCGGGCCGGCGACCACCAACCGGGGCGGTGCGGGCGCGGGTGGCCATCTCGACCAGCGCGTCGGCGCGGCGTTGGGCAGGGGTGCGGTCGAGCTCGATGATCAGCGGGGTCCGGCCGAGGCGCTCCTTGGCGGCAGCCCAGTCGGCCTCGAAGAGCTCGCGCTCGATGGCGCGCAGCGTGGAGTCGACGATCTCACCGGAGATCGGGTCGAGCGTCATGCGCCCGAACCACATGCCACCGAAGCTCTGCGAGAGGTGCACCTCGCGGGCATTGCGGTCATCCTCGGCGCCCTGTTCGGCGCCATCCGGATCGACCACCATCTCGAACAGGTCGCAGGCTCGCTTGAAGTGCCTGAACGAGCTCTCGCAGGCGATGTCCAGGAGCGACTTGTGCTCGCGGTCGAACACCTCGGCGGTGCGGGCGGTGCGAGCCCCCAGCAGAGTCGTGACATGGGTGCGGTCGATCGCCCCGTCGGCCCAGGCCTCCTCGATCGCCGGCAGGGTGCGCATGGCCCTGGCATGGCGCAGCCGCTGGCGGGCCACGCCAATTGGCAGGTGCTGCTGCCAGGCCAACCAGGCGGCCCCGGTCTTGGCGCCCGATGCCCGCCAGCAGCCCTGCGCGTCCCAGCGCGACAGCACCCGCGCCTCGGCAACATCCAGACCCCCGCGCAGCCGCTGCAGGGCGAGCACCGCCTGCGACAGGGTGTCATCACCCAGACCATCGAGATCGACCTCGCGCAGATCGGTGAGCAGCGCGGCACCGCGGGCCAGCACGTCGGCCAGGTCAGCTGCCATGACGATCCTCCTCCGGGTCCGGGGCGCCGCCAACAACGGGCGGCGCGGTCGCTCACGGTTGCGGGGACCGTCACCTCGGTCCCGAGAGGAGGCCGCCAGTCTATCGAACTGACGTTCGCCGTCAAGTCCGAACCGGGAGAAATCCTCCCGTGATCGCTGGCTGTACGGCCCCAGGATCGCCTCCGTGCCCCACGTCCATCGCATGCCTGGAGACGTTCCATCCTCGTGTCCTCGCACGCGCGTGATCGACTGACGGGCACCCATGTCCGAGCCCGCCAGCTTCCGCATCCGAGACGCAGGGCCCGAGGACGACGCGTTGCTGCTCGAGGTTCGTCGCCGTGCATCGCTGTCGAACGAGGGAGACCGCGAGCTGCTGCTCGCGCACCCAGAGGTGTTCGAGGCCGGTGAGGTGCCAGCGCACGTGGGCACGCGCGTCGCCGAGGCGGACCGCATCGTGGGCTACGCCACAGCCCGCGGAGGCGGCGCCGTCGTCGAGATCACAGCTCTCTTCGTCGAGCCCGACTGGATGGGCCGCGGTGTGGGGCGCGCCCTGGTGGCCGACCTCGTGTCAGCAGCGACCTCACGGGGTGCGGCCGCGATCGAGGTGACAGCCAACGAGCACGCGCTCGCCTTCTACCAGCGCCTCGGGTTCCGAGCAGCGGGCGTGGTCGACACACCGCTCGGCGTTCCGGCGCCCCGCCTCAGGCGGCCTCTCGACGCACTTGACTGACTGATCAGTCAAGTGGTGGGATGCGGCCCGACGACCCAACCGCACCTGCCCCGGAGGCACCACCGCATGGCCCTGCGCACCCGCCTGACCGACGTCCTCGGCATCGAGCACCCCGTGATGCTCGCCGGCATGGGCGGGGTGTCCTACCACCGCCTCACCGCCGCCGTCTCAGCAGCCGGCGGCTTCGGGTGCCTCGGCGCGTCGGTGATGTCCAACGACCAGATGGTCGAGGAGATCCGCCAGGTGCGAGCCGCAACCGACCGCCCGTTCGGCGTCGATCTGCTGACCGCCATGCCCGGCGACATGGTCAAGCAGGTCGAGCTGCTCATCGAGGGCGGGGCGTCCGTGTTCGTGGCCGGCCTGGGTGTGCCCGCGGCCGCCGTCGAGCTCTGCCACGACCACGGCGTGCTGGTAGCGAACATGTGCGGCAAGGTCGTCCACGCGCGCAAGGCCGTCGACGCCGGCTGCGACCTTGTGATCGCGCAGGGCACCGAGGGCGGTGGCCACACCGGGCAGGTCGCGACGTTCCCGCTCGTGCCACTGATCGTGGATGCGGTCGGGGCCGAGGTGCCTGTCGTGGCGGCGGGTGGGATCTTCGACGGGCGCGGCCTCGCGGCTGCGCTCGCGCTCGGCGCGGACGGGGTGTGGCTCGGCACGAGGTTCATCGCCACACCCGAGGCGCAGAGCGTGAAGGGCTTCAAGGAGGCGCTCGTGCGCAGCGCTGAGGACGGCACGGTCATCAGCCGCGCCTACTCCGGCAAGACGATGCGCGTGATCCGCAGCGCCTACACCGAGGAGTGGGAGGCCCGGGCGGATGAGATCGAGCGCTTCCCGATGCAGGCGGTCCGGTCGATGAACGAGGGCGTGTTCCACCTCGGAGGCGACGAGAGCACTGAGGGCGTCGACCCCGAACGGGAGTGCTACCCGGCGGGCCAAGCGGTCGGAGGCATCAACGGGATCACCCCAGCCGGCGACATCGTGCGGGCCATCGTCGATGAAGCCGAGAAGGTGCTGCAGCGCATCGGGTCGGTCGCAGCGGGGGTGTGACCGTGCGGACCGCGCGAGCGATGGTGCTCGAGAGGCCGCGCCGGCTCGTCGAACGCCAGCTGCCTGTGCCCGAGATCGGCGACGACGACGGCCTGCTGCGCATCGAAGCCTGCGGCCTCTGCGGGACAGACCACGAGCAGTACACGGGGGCACTCCCGGCCGGCTTTGCGTTCGTGCCCGGGCACGAGTCGGTCGGCACCATCGAAGCAGTGGGCGCCCTCGCTTCAGAGCGATGGGGTGTGAAGGTGGGCGACCGGGTGGCCGTGGAGGTGTTCCAGTCGTGCCGCGCTTGTAGCCAGTGCGAAGCGGGCCTGTACCGGCGATGCGAGCGGCACGGCATGCGCGACATGTACGGCTTCGTGCCGGTCGACACGGCGCCGGGACTTTGGGGCGGCTACGCCGAGGTGCAGTACCTGGCACCCGACTCGCTACTGCTGCCGGTGCCCGCCGAGCTCGATCCGGTGGTCGCAACCCTGTTCAACCCGCTGGGCGCTGGCTTCCGCTGGGCGGTCACCGTGCCCGACACCCAGCCTGGCGACGTCGTCGCGGTGCTCGGTCCCGGCGTGCGCGGGCTGGCCGCATGTGCGGCGGCCAAGGAGGCGGGCGCCGGGTTCGTGGCCGTGACGGGTGTGGGCCCACGTGACCACGAGCGGCTGGGGCTGGCGAAGGACTTCGGGGCCGACCTCGTCATCGACGTCAGCGACACCGACCCGGCGGCCGCTCTGCGGGATGCCACGGGAGAGCTGGCCGATGTCGTGGTCGACGTCACCGCCAAGGCGCCGGCCGCCCTGGCCCAAGCCGTCGGCCTGGCGCGCGTCGGGGGGACCATCGTGCTGGCCGGCACCCGCGGCTCGGCCGACACACCCGGCTTCTGGCCCGACCTCATCGTCTACAAGGAGCTGCGCATCCTGGGTGCGCTCGGAGTCGACGCTCCCGCCTACCGCTCCGCCCTCGCACTCCTCGCGTCCGGGCGCTACCCGTTCGCCGACCTCCCACGCCGGGTCGTCGGGCTGGACGCAGCGGAATCGCTGGTCACCTCGATGGCGGGCGAGCAGGCCAATCCCCCTCCTGTCCACGGGGTGCTCGTGCCGTGACCGAGCCACGCATCCCCCTGCTCGCGCCCGATGAGGCCAAGGCGGCCACCGCCGTCGCCGGCATCCCGGAGATCACCGCCGACCTCAACGTGTTCCGAATCTGGCTGCACCACCCGAAGCTGTCGCGCTGGCTCTCTGACCTGCTGATGGGCCTGCTGTGGGAGGGCCGGCTCGACGTCCGGCTGCGCGAGCTGGTCATCATGCGGCTCGGCTGGGCCACCGCGTCCGACTACGAGTGGACGCAGCACTGGCGCATCGCTGGTGGGCTGAAGGTGGACGAGGCAGACCTGCTCGCGGTTCGCGACTGGCCGAGCCAGGAGCGCTTCGGTCCTGCCGAACGAGCCGTGCTCGCGGCCACGGATGAGACGCTCGCCGAGGGCGCCATCAGCCCAGCCACATGGAGCGCCTGCGAGGAGCACGTGAGCGCGGAGCCGCAGGTGCTGCTCGAGCTCGTGGCTGCCATCGGCACGTGGCGCATGGTCTCCGGGATGTTGCGCTCGCTCGACGTGCCGCTCGAGGACGGGGTGTCCAGCTGGCCGCCCGACGGCAGGGGCCCGGGTTGACCGCCGTCGAGCCCAAGAGCGGGCGCAGCCGTCGACCGAGTCGCGCCGTGGGCGACGATGCGAAGGAGCAGCGGCGTGAGGAGATCCTGCTGGCCGCCAAGGCCACCTTCGCCGCCAACGGCTTCCACGCCACCACAATCGGCCACGTCGCCAAGGCCGCCGGCGTGTCCTACGGCTCGATCTACTGGTACTTCGAGTCCAAGGAGGCGCTGTTCCACGCCCTCATGGATCACCAGGAGGCGGCGCTGCGCCGGCACATCGAGCAGGTCACCGGCGAGCTGGTCGGCCGGCACGACGCTGAGGCCATCTTCCGCGCATCGGTGCGCGCGACGTTCGAGTTCTTCGAGGCCGACCGCGACGTAGTGCGCCTGCTCTTCCAGGACGCGCTCGTGCTGGGTGATCGCTTCGACAGGCACCTAGCCGGCATCTACGAAGGCTTCATCAGCGACATCGAGAGCACGATCGAGCTGGCGCAGGCAGCCGGGTACGTCATCGACGCGCCGCCGCGCGTCGTCGCCTTCTCGGTCGCCGCTCTCATCAGCCAGCTGGCGCTGCGCAGGCTCCGCACCGATGACGGCCTCTCAGCCGAGGTCGTCGCCGACTACGTGGTCACGTTGCTGCTCGACGGGCTGCGCCCGCGAGAGGAAGGGACACGCTCATGACGACGATCGCCCCGTCAGAGGCCGACCTCGAGGCCTTCAGGTCCGAGGGCTACTTCATCCTCGACGACCTCTTCGATGAGAAGGAGTGCGACGAGATCGTCGGGCATGTCGAGGCCGCGGCCTTCGCGCTCGACCTCGGCGAGCGGTCCGATGGGCCGCTCACCTACCGGCCCATGATGCACCTCGGTAGCCGCGACCTCGCCGCAGTCGCCACCGACGCGCGCTGGGCGCCGATCGTGCTGCCTCTCATCGGCACGGGTGACGCGCGCCTCTACTGGGAGCAGGCCGTTGCCAAGCCACCGCAGGCGCGCACCGAGCTGCCGTGGCACCAGGACAACGGCTACACGCCGCTCGTGCCGGAGGAGTACATCACCTGCTGGCTGGCGCTCGACGACGCTGATCTGGACAACGGCTGCCTGTGGGTGATCCCCGGCAGCCATCACAACGGCACGATCAAGCACAACAACGGCGCGGGCCCGTTCCGTGTCGGCCACGACGGCCCAGCGGAGGACGGTGTCGCCGTCCCAGTGAGGCGCGGCTCCGTGCTCGTCTTCTCCTCGCTCCTCATGCACCGCAGCGGCCCCAACGTCACCGACCGACCGCGGCGGGCGTGGATCCTGCAGTACTGCGGTGCCGCGACGACCTCGGCACTGTCTGGACGCCTGCTCGACGATCGACTGCTGCTGGCGGAGGACGGGGAATGGCTACCTGAGCCCGTGCGCCAGCGCGACTTCGACCTGCTCGCCGTCCTGGGCAGCTACGACCAGCGCTGACCGGCAACGAGCAGGCCGCCAACCCGGTCGACCTGATCTGACGGTGTGTCAGAATCGGGCCGTGGCCGACCACCCCACGAACGATGAGATCAACCTGTGCAGCGGCGCGTTCTGGGCGGGAGATCACCACAGCGCACTGACCTGGATGCGGGCCAACGCCCCCGTCTACTGGGACGGCACCATCTGGGGCGTGAGCCGCTACGCCGACCTGAAGGACGTGTCGCGCAACCCTGAGGTGTTCTCCAACGCTGGCGGCATCCGCCCGGGCTTCGCTCCCCTGCCGATGATGATCGACATGGACGACCCGGCCCACTTCCAGCGCCGCAAGCTGGTCAACAAGGGCTTCACGCCGCGCCGCGTGCGCGACAGCGAGCCGGCGGTCCGCGCAGCCTGCACCGACATCCTCGACTCGGTCTGCGAGCGCGGCGAGGCCGACCTCGTCGGCGACATCGCGGCACATCTGCCGATGATCATGATCGGCGACGCGCTCGGCGTGCGCCCCGAGCACCGGGCCGACCTGCTGCGCTGGTCGGACGACATGGTCAAGGGGCAGGACGTCAACGCCACCGCCGAGCAGCTGGATGCCGCTGCGGTCGCCTTCGGCGAGTACTGGGCCTACGCCACCGAGGTGATCGCCGACCGCAGAGCCAACCCGCGCGACGACCTCATGAGCGTGCTCGTCCACGCCGAGGTCGACGGCGACCGCTTCGAGGACGACGAGATCATCCACGAGTCGCTGCTCATCCTCGTGGGAGGTGACGAGACCACCCGCCACGTGATCTCCGGTGGCGTGCACCAGCTGCTGCTCAACCGAGACCAGTGGAGTGCAGTGGCCGACGACCCAGACGTCAGACCGTCGGCGGTCGAGGAGATGCTGCGCTGGGTCAGCCCCATCAAGAACATGGTCCGGACCGCGACGCGCGACACCACTCTCGGAGACCAGCAGATCAGCAAGGGCGAAGAGCTCATGCTGCTCTACCCGTCGGCGAACCGTGACGAGTCGGTCTTCGACGAGCCCTTCACCTTCGATGTCGCCCGCGACCCGAACGAGCACGTCGCCTTCGGGTTCGGGCCGCACTTCTGCCTCGGCGCCAGCCTGGCCCGCCTCGAGATCTCCGTCATGCTCGAGCAGATCGTCGAGCGCCTCCCAGACCTCCAGCTGGCCGATCCGGCCACGCCGCCACCCATGCGTCCCGCCAACTTCATCAGCGGCATCGAGCAGCTGCCGGTGCGCTTCACGCCGAGCGCACCCGTTGGCGCCGGCTGACGCAACCGCCGCTCAGAACCAGGGGTGGTCGGCCGCGAACACGCGGCGCGCATCCGCAGCTGTGCGCGGACCGAGCAGCACGTCCTCGGTTGGCGGGTCTGCTCGCAGCGCCTCCCGGTCGGATGCCGTCGTGTCGCACCGGACGCCGACCGGATCGATCCCGTAGACGCGCGCCGCGTTGCCGGCGAGGATGCCCGCCTTGACCTCGGCCGTGAGCGGGGCATAGCCGAAGCGCTCCTGCGCCTCCGCCGTTATCTCGAAGGCGCGGAACGCCTGGATCTGGTCCTGCGGCGATCCGTACCAGATCGAATCCGTGCCCCACAGCACGTTGCCAGGCCCGAGGGCAGCGATGAGCTTCCCGAGCAGGTGCGCCGCCTGGTCGGGATCGCCCATCAGGTTGCGCCAGGTCGATCCCAGCTCCGCGTAGACGTTGGCGCCCGGTCCGATGCCCGCCGCCCGCACCGACTCGAGCAAGCGGTCGACCCCGCCGTTGGGCGAGCCCGGTGTCCATGCACCCTCGCGGACACCGACCTCGTGGCCGCTGTGATACGCCACGAAGGAGATGTCGGGGTGGGCGGCTGCGGCCGGACCGACGTCTGCCGGGTCGCCGCCCAGGCCCTTGTGGACGCACACGATGGGCGGGCCGATCTCCTCGACGAGCGCGAGGAACGCCTCGCCCACCTCGTCGTCGAGCGCCCAGCGCTGACCGACGTGGGTGTAGGACTTCCACGCTCCCAGGTCGTACCGATCCGCCTCTGCCCGCATGGCCTCGAGCGCGGCCTCGAGACGACCGACGTTGGGTTGGGCGTGGCCCTGCACGAGCACGCGACCGTCGCCGCAGAGCTCATCGGCCGCGCGGCGCGCGGCATCCATCACCTCGGCCGACAACGGGTCGGGATCGGCGAGCACCGGGATGGCGGACAGCACGGCCATGGTGGTGTCGGAGCGCGCGAAGACGAGGTCGAGCCAGTGCTCGGTGTCGAAGCATGCGGCATCGTCGCCACAGCCGGCCTGCGGGAACGAAGAACCGAACGACAGCCCGGCGCTGCCCGGCTCGAGCAGGTGCTGCTGCACGTCGATCACCGCCGAGCCATCACCGCCGAGCACCGTGGTGGCCACTTCCGGCTCGGTGGTGGATTCAGGCGGCAGGTCGAAGGTGCCGGCGCTCGGCTCGCCGTCATCGCCGCCCGAACATGCACCGACCGCCAGCAACGTCGCCGCTGAAGCCATGGACGAGCGCAAGAAGTCGCGTCGGCTCATGCCCAGCTTGCGTGCCGCGTCCTCGCACATCACCCGGGCGAGACGCACTGAGGCCCGCACAGCCGAGTCGGGGAGGAGCGGTGCGAACTCCCCGTTGGAGCACGGCGCCAATTTGATGGGCAGGCCTGGCTCGCGATCGCGCCCGTGTCGCCGGATGAGCGGCGTCCAACCGGACCAGCGATGGGCCGAGCGCACCATCTACACCGCGCTTGTCCGATCGGCCCAGTACTTGTCGCGCAGCAGGCGGGTGTAGAGCTTCCCCGTGGGGTGGCGTGGCAGCTCGTCCTCGAAGTCGACGGAGCGTGGGACCTTGAAGCCAGCGAGACGCTGGCGGGCGAAGAGCAGCAGCTCGGCTTCGAGGTCAGGAGAAGGCTCGTACCCAGGCGCCAGCTCCACCGCCGCCTTCACCTGCTCGCCCCACTCGTCGTCGGGTATGCCGAACACAGCGACGTCCGCAACCGCCGGGTGGTCGATCAGCTCGCGCTCTATCTCCGCCGGGTAGATGTTGACGCCGCCCGAGATGATCATGTTGGCCGAGCGATCGGACAGGAACACGAAGCCGTCTTCATCGACGTGGCCGACATCGCCCATCGTGAAGGTGCCCGGTGCGAGATGGGCGGCCTCGGTCTTCTCCGGCGCCTGGTGGTACTCGAACACCTCGTCGGTGAGGAGGTTGCGTGTGTAGAGCGTGCCGATCTCTCCGGCGGGCAGGCGCTCGCCATCGGCGTCGACGGCGAACACCTCGTAGGTGGGTATGGCCTTGCCGACGGTGCCGGGCTTGGTGAGCCACGCGGCCGAGTCGACGAGGGTGAACACGCCACCTTCGGTGCTGCCCCAGTACTCGGTGAGCACCGGCCCCCACCACTCGATCATGCGGTGCTTCACCTGGGGGGCGATCGGCGCGGCGCCGTGCAGGACCGTGGACAGCGACGAGGGGTCGAAGGCTGACCGCTCCTCCTCGGGCAGCCGCAGCAGGCGCACGCACATCGTCGGCACGACATGGCTGTTGCGGACGGCGTGCTCCTGGATCAGCTGGAGGCACTGGCTCTCGTCCCAGCGCGGCATCACCACAAGAGGGGCACCGTTGGCCAGGTCGATGGCAGCGAAGCCGAGCGGGGCGGCGTGGTAGAGCGGACCTGTGACGAGGTGCGGTCCCTTGCCGTCGAAGCCCAGCGACATGCCGGAGGCAGAGCTCAGCTTCAGGGTGGCTTCCAGACTCGCCTGGCGAGCCCGCTTCACCCCCTTCGGCCGGCCCGTCGTGCCAGACGTGTAGAGCATCGTCCCGCCGCCAGGCCCCTCGAGCGGGAAAGGCTCGTCGCTCCCCCCGGTGGCGATGGCATCGAGCTCGGGACCGGCCACGACCACCGCCACCTGCCCAGGTGCCTGCTCGGCCGCTGCCCGCGCCACCTGCTCGTGCTCGGGGTCGGTGAAGAGGATCGTCGACCCGGAGTCCTCGAGGATGTAGGCCACCTCCGGCGCAGTCAGGTGGTAGTTCACCGCGGTGATCCACCCACCTGACAGCTGCGCCGCGAGGACCAGATCGACCAGCTCGACTCGGTTGCCGAGCAGCATCGACACGTGGCCACCGAGCGGCACACCTCCGTCGCCGAGCATCCAGCGACCGAGTCGCGTGGCGCGATCGACGAGCTCCTCCCTGGAGCGGGTGCGTGTGAGGTCGTCCACCGCGAGTGCATGCGGGTCCGCGGCTGCCTGGTCGAGCAACGTCATGCCCGGATCCTGGCAGGGATGGGCAGGACCTGCTGTTCAGCGGCCGTAACCTCCCGTGCATGGCAGGTGGAGGTCATGGGTCCCGAGCAGTCATCGCCGCGCTCCTGGCGAACCTCGGCATCGCTGTCGGGAAGCTGGTCGGCTTCCTCATCACGGGCTCGGCGTCGATGCTGGCCGAGTCGATCCACTCGGCGGCCGATTCGGGCAACCAGGGACTTCTCCTGCTCGGCGGGAAGCGGGCGCGGCGGGCGGCCGACACCGAGCACCCCTTCGGCTACGGCCGCGAGCGCTACTTCTGGGCCTTCGTCGTGGCGCTCGTGCTGTTCAGCCTCGGCGGTGCGTTCGCCCTCTACGAGGGCATCTCGAAGATCCGCCACCCGCACGAGGTCGAGCGGCCCGAGGTTGCGATCGCGATCCTCGCCTTCGCGATCGTGCTCGAGACGCTGTCGTTCCGCACCGCCATCATCGAGGCGAACAAGATCCGGGCGGGCGCGGGTTGGTGGCAGTTCATCCGCCGCTCGAAGAACCCCGAGCTGCCGGTCGTCGTGCTCGAAGACCTGGGCGCCCTGGTCGGGCTGGTGCTGGCGCTGGTCGCCGTCGTCACCACGCTCGTAACCGACGACCCGCTCTGGGATGGCATCGGCACGGTCTCGATCGGCGTGCTGCTGAGCATCATCGCCGTGATCCTCGCGGTGGAGATGAAGGGCCTGCTGATCGGCGAGTCGGCGGACAAGACCGTGCAGCAGTCGATCCGGTCGGCCATCGAGGGCGAGCCAGCAGTCGAGCGCCTGATCCACATGCGCACCCAGCACCTCGGGCCGGAGGAGCTGCTCGTCGGCGCCAAGGTCAGCTTCGTCGCCGGCCTGTCGGTCCCTGAGATCGCGGACGCGGTCAACCGCGTCGAGGTGAACGTTCGCGCACAGGTTCCGGTGGTCGGGATCATGTACATCGAGCCCGACGTGATGCGAACGGAAACCCCGACGAGGTCCGGATGAGCGCGGAGCCCGCAGGTCGCCGCCAGCTAGAGGCGCTGGGCGAGCTCATCCGCTCGCGCCGGCAGCAGGCCGAGCTGACGCTGCGCGAGCTGGCGGCACGCACGAACGTCTCCAACCCCTACCTCTCGCAGATCGAGCGAGGCCTGCACGAGCCATCGGTGCGCGTGCTCAAGGCCATCGCCGGTGCGCTGAACCTGTCCGCTGAGTCGCTCCTCCAGCAGGCGGGCATCCTCGAGGCGGGCGCCACCGCGGCCACTCCCCCACCCACGGTGGAGGAAGCCGTGCGGGCCGACCCGAAGCTCACGAACGATCAGCGGGCCGCCCTCCTGTCCGTCTACCGAAGCTTCGTGGAAAACGACTGAGCGGCGCCCTGGGGGGAAGGGCGCCGCTCGTCGCAGCAGATCCGTTGCGGATCCGGCGTCACAGGGCAGTGCCCTGCAAGCTGGTGTCAGGCAGCCTTGGCGGCCTTGACGGTCTTCTTCGGCTTTGCGAAGCCGGCGATGGGTGCCACGGTCTCGAGGACGGAGGTGACGATCGCGGTGTTGGCATCGATCAGCTTCTTGGCGAAGGCGACCTGCGTCTCGACCACCTCGATGGGGGTCGGCAGGGCCTTCGGGTAGGTGACGTCGGGAAGGCGATCGCCGATGAGCTCGACGCCCTTGGCGACGTAGTCGACCACGGGGGCCTGCGCCTTCTTGACGAGATCGACCAGCTGATCCTCGTAGCTCACGACGGTGTCGAGGATGGTGTTCATGTGATGTGCTCCTGATCTGGGGGGACGCTGCTAACTATACTTAGCAACTTGCTTGATTTGCAAGGTGACAAGCGGCACAGGAGCCGAAGGTGGGAGCTCAGGCGGCGGAGCTGAGCCCGAGGGCCAGGCTGAACGCCTGGCGCCAGCCGGTCTCCGACAGGCCGAGGTCGGCCAGCCGCCGATCGGCGTCGGCGATGCGCGACGCCGCGTCGTCATCACCGCGCGCTGCTGACGCGGTGGCATCGGCCAATCGCACGAGCGCCTGCGAGACCTTGTCCTCTGTGGCATCGGCCGCCGCTCGCACCTGGTCGAGCGCCGCGACCGATGCCGCGTGGTCACCGCGCCGCGTCAGCGCCAGCCCGCGCGCCACACCAGCGACGATGCGATCCATGTAGCTCGCACGCGGATGGACGTCGACTTCGTCGGCCTCGCTGAGCGCCTCGTCCAGCGCACCTCCGGCGGCGTGAGCCAGAGCCAGCGCCGAGTGGAGGTTGGGGTCGACCTCCGGGCTGATCCGCTGCCGCAGAGCGGCCATCACCTCGACCGCACCCGCAACGTCGCCGGACTGCAGCCGGTGCAGGCCCAGCGAGGTCGCCCGCTCGGTCTCGCCGACGATGGGACTGCCCGTGCCGTCGGTCTCGGCCAGCGAGGGCACCCGATCGAGGAGCTGGCTGGTGCGCTGGACGTCGCCCACCTGCACCGTGGCTGCGAGCCCAGCCATGATCGAGATCGTTCGCTCGCGGTCCGTCACCGGGACACCGGGCGTGTCGCCGATCGACGCGACGAGGGCCAGGCCCTCCTCCACGCGCCCGGCCATCACGAGCGCTCGGCCGAGCACGGCAGATGCCTGGCCTTCACCGAAGCCGTCGTGGATCTCCTGGAACAGGTGCCGGGCCTCATCGAGCCGGTCGATGGCGCCCTGCGTGCGGCCCGTCCAGAGGCGGACCGACCCCGCGAGCACGAGCATCATGCCGAGGCCCCAGCGGTCCCACCCGGCGCGGGCGTCGTCGAGGATCGCCTCGGCCATGTCCCCTGCCTCGGCGATGTGCCCCTGCTGGAAGCGAGTCCACGCGAGCAGGCCGACGGCCCAGGCGAGGCCTCCCTGGTCGCCGATCTCCTCGAAGGTCGTGGCGGCCCGCCTCAGGCGAACCTCCGCCCGCTCGGCGTGGCCCGAGTAGAAGGCGCACCAAGCGAGGTTCTGGAGCGCCCAGGCAACGCCACGACGATCGTCGAGGGCCTCGAAGCGCGCCAGCGCCTCCTCCAGCAGATCCGTGGCGGCTTCGTACTCATGCCGGAACAGCGCCCCGAAGCCCCGCAGGCGCAGCACCTCTGCCTCACCCGACGCATCGCCCGTCCGAGCGAAGACCGCGCGGGCCTCCTCGAGCGCGGCGTCTGACGCGGCCCAGCTCGACTCCTTCTGCTCGATGTCTGCGAGCACGAGCAGCGCGCGACCGAGGTCGGCCTCGCCCTCAGCGCCGGCCTGGCGGGACTCGTCGATCGCAGCCTGCGCGTCGCTGCGAGCAGGCGCCAGGTCACGGAGGCCGGCAAGCGCCTTCGCACGACCTGTCAAGAACGCTCGATGGCGCGGACCGTGGTGACCCGCCAGGAGGCGCAGCCCCTCGCTGTAGAGGCGCTCGGCCACTACAGCGATCTCGGCTTGCACGGCGCGAGAGGCGGCGCGCTCGAGCCAGGTGAGCGCACGCTCGTCGAGGTCGTCGCAGAGACCCTCGACTGGGCCGAGCTCGTTCGCCAGCTCGGCGGCGCGCACGTAGTTGTAGGTGATGCGGTCGACCACGGCGTCGCGTGTCGTGTCCTCGTGGTCTTCCATCCACATGGCGATGCCCTGGTGCGAGCGCGCTCGGTCGGCCTTGGTGAGGGTGCTGTACGCGACCTCGCGCACGAGGTCGGACCGGAAGGTCCACTTGGCGCTGTCGCCCGACCCGGTGAGGACGAGCAGGTCCTTCGCCTCGAGCGACTCGAGGACCGGCTGGATGTCAGAGATGCCGAGGTGCTTCTTCGACATGACCTCGATGGCGTGGAGGGCGCCGCGACGGCCCAGCACCGCGCAGTCGTCGAGGACGCGTCGCTCGTCGGCGGTGAGCCCGTCGAGGCGGGCCGCGACGAGACCCCGCAGCGTGTCAGGCAGCTCGACCTGATGACCCGTGCCGACCGGCTGCTCACCAGCAGCTCCGACCATGCCGGCATCGGCGAGCAGCGTGACGAGCTCCTCGAGGAAGAACGGGTTGCCACCGCTTCGGGCGAGCAGTGCCTCCACCAGCTCCGGCCCGAGGTCGGTGCCGGCCAGCTCCGTGAGGAGCTGTGCGGCCGACTCCGTCGACAGCGGGTCGAGGGTGAGGACCACGAGGTTGTGACGGCCATGTGGCGGATGCCAGCGCTCCTCGATGACGGGGCGCGCTGTGGCCAGCACGACGAACCGGCGGCTTGCCAACCGCTGAAGCAGGGTGTCGATCAGCCCGAGCACGAGGTCGTCGGCCCAGTGGAGGTCGGAGAGGACCACGACCACCGGGCGCTGGCTGGAGAAGCTCTCTGCGTAGGTGACGACAGCAGCAGTCGCTTCGTCGCGCGCGCGGGCCGGCTCGATGCCGCGCAGCTCGGAGTCGTATCCCATCAGGTAGAGAAGGCCCTGGTGCACCCGGTCGATCTCGGAGTCAGAGGCGTCCTCACCGAGCGCGATGTGCACCGAGTCGAGAGCCATCTCGATCGCCTTTGCTGCAGGGTCGCTCGACCGGATGCCACAGCCGTGGCGCAAGGCATCGGCCACGGGCCACCAGACGTTGGCCTCGCCATAGGGCACGCATCGGCCCTCGAGGATGAGGGCGTTGTGGTCGCACGCCGCGCTCGCCGCCAGCTCCTCCGCCAGACGTGACTTGCCGACCCCGGCCTCGCCTAGGACGAGCAGCAGAGCTGCCCGGGTGTTGCGGATGACGTTGTCGACGCTGCTGCAGAGGAGCCCGAGCTCGGCGTCGCGGCCGACCAGGTTGGCTCGGTTGCGCTCGGGCCGGTAGCCGGGCGGCGCCAGGGCGTCGAGCGCGCGGAAGGCCGGCACAGGCTCCTCACGACCCTTGGCGTTGATGGGCTCGAGCTGCTCGTAGCGCACGACGCGACGCGTCGCAGCGTGCGTAGCCGGGCCGACGAGGACGGTGCCGGGGGCTGCCGCTGTCTGCAGCCGGTTGGCTGTGTTCACGACGTCGCCCATCGCGGTGTAGTCGCCGCCGGCGCGCAGTGCACCGACGAGAACCTCACCCGTGTTGACGCCGACTCGCATCTGCACGGAGATGCCCAGCTCGCTGGACGCGCGCTCGAGCGTCTGCTGCATGCGGAGAGCCGCGCGGACCGCGCGCTCGGCGTCGTCCTCGTGCGCCAGGGGTGCACCGAAGAGGGCGACGATGGCATCGCCGATGATCTTGTCGACGCGCCCGCCGAACGCATCGATGTCGGTGACCAGACGCTCGAAGCAGGAGTCGACGAGGTTCTTCACATGCTCTGGGTCGCGCGTCTCGGACAGGGCGGTGTAGCCGACGAGGTCCGCGAAGAGAACGGTGACCACGCGCCTCTCATCCCCACGCAACCGCAGATCCTGGCCGCACTCCGGGCAGAACCGCGCACCAGCCGGTACATCGCTCCGGCAGCTGGGACAGGTCACCGGGCCCGAATCTACCGGGATGGGCCGGAACCTCCGCATCTCAGGCGCCCGTACGGCTCGTAGGGTGTCCCGCTATGACAATGACCTCACCCAACCCGGTGCCGTCATCGACCCTGGCGGCGCGCGCGGTCGACGCCACGAAGGTCTATGGATCCGGTCAGACCGAGGTCCGAGCCCTCGACGCAGTGACGGTGGGCTTCGAGGCCGAGAGCTTCACCGCGATCATGGGCCCATCAGGCTCAGGCAAGTCCACGCTCATGCACTGTGTGGCGGGGCTCGACTCGCTCACATCGGGTCAGGCCTTCATCGCCGGCACCGATCTCACCAGCCTCGACGACAAGGCGCTCACCCAGGTGAGGCGCGACCAGGTCGGCTTCGTCTTCCAGTCGTTCAACCTGATCCCGACCCTGTCGGCGATCGAGAACATCACGCTCCCGATGGATCTCGCCGGACGCAAGCCCGACTCCGGCTGGCTCGACTCGGTCATCTCCGCGGTGAGTCTCGCCGACCGGCTGTCGCACCGGCCGAGCGAGCTGTCCGGCGGCCAGCAGCAACGGGTTGCAGTGGCTCGCGCCCTCGCCGCCAGGCCGAAGATCATCTTCGCGGACGAACCCACCGGCAACCTCGACTCGCGGTCTGGCGCGGAGATCCTCGAGTTCATGCAGCACGCCGTCACCGAGCTCGGGCAGACGATCGTGATGGTGACCCACGACCCGGTCGCCGCCTCGCATGCGACGCGGGTCGTGTTCCTCGCGGACGGCCGGGTCGTCGACGAGATGGCCGACCCCACCGCTGAGCACCTGCTCGACCGCATGAAGCGCTTCGGCGACGGCTGATGCTCAGGGTCAGCCTCCGCTCGTTCTGGGCGCACAAGCGCCGGCTCATCTCGACCATCGTCGCGATCGTGCTCGGCGTCGCCTTCATGTCGGGCACCTTCGTGCTCACCGACACGCTCGACAAGGTCTTCGACGACCTCTTCGCAAAGGGGAGCGAAGAGGTCGACACACAGGTCCAGGGGGAGATCCTGTTCAGCGACCCGTTCGCGGGTGATCAGCGCGCGCTGCTCGACCCCTCCCTCATCGAGCAGGTGGCTGCCGTCGACGGGGTCGACAGCGTCGCTCCGTTCGTGATCACGATCGGCTTCGGCAGCTCGAACCGCGTGCTCGACTCGGATGGAGAACCGCTCGGCCCGGCACAGGGGCCGCCCACGCTGATCGAGAGCTGGGTGCCCGACCCGGACCTCACTGCCTACGAGCTTCAGGACGGTCGGGGTCCTGAGGCAGACGACGAGATCGCGCTGAACGTCGGCGCGATCGAGGAGGGCGGCTTCTCGATCGGCGACCCGGTGACCGTGGTGACGCAGTTCGGGCGGGTCGACTACACACTGGTCGGCTCGTTCACATTCGGCACCGCCAAGAGCTCGGCCGGCGCCATCTCGGCCGACTTCACGCTGGCGGAGGCTCAGCGGTTGGCTGGAACAGATGGCAAGGTTCAGCAGGTGCTCGCGCGCGCAGTCGAGGGCATCTCCGAGCAGGAGCTCACCGACCGCATCGCGGCGCTCCTGCCGGATGGGGCAGAGGCCATCACGGGCACAGAAGCGGGCATCCAGCTCTCCGAGGACGTGCAGAGCGGGTTCAGGTTCTTCAAGATCATCCTGTCCGTGTTCGGCACGATCGCGCTGCTCGTCGGGGTCTTCGTCATCTCGAACACGTTCTCGATCTTGGTGGCTCAGCGCACACGCGAGCTGGCACTGTTGCGAGCGGTCGGGGCCAGCCGCGCACAGGTCCTGCGCTCGGTGCTCTTCGAGGCCGCGCTCGTAGGAATCGTCGCCGCGGTGCTGGGCCTCGTGGCCGGCGTCGGCCTGGCCAAGGGCGTCACGGCCCTGCTCGAAGCAAGCGGTTCCGATCTGCCGACCACCACGCTCCAGATCCGCAGCACGACCGTCGTGCTCGCGCTCGTGCTCGGGTTGGTCGTCACCCTCACTGCTGCGATGGTCCCGGCTATCCGCGCCACGCGCGTCCGACCGCTGGCGGCGCTGCGCGACGTCGCCATAGACCGCTCTGGTGCGTCGCGCCTGCGCGTCGCACTCGGGGCGATCGTGCTAGCTGTCGGCGCCTACAGCCTCTCGACCGCTTGGACAGACGGTTCGTCGGACTCGCTGCCCACGGTGGGCATGGGAGCGCTGCTGATGATCGTCGGGGCCATCGTCATCGGTCCCGTTCTGGCCGGACCGAGCGTGCGAACGATCGGTGCGCCACTCCCCTCCCTGAGGGGGCTGGCGGGCCGCCTCGCCACTGAGAACGCTGCGCGCAGCCCAAAGCGCACGTCGGCGACTGCATCCGCACTGGTCATCGGCGTCGCGCTCGTTGGTTTCATCACCGTGTTCGCCGAGTCCGCGAAGGAGTCGATCACCTCCGAGGTCGAGCGCGGCTTCGCCGGTGACTTCGTGATCCAGAGCTCGGCCGTGCAGTTCGGCCCACCCTCGGGCTTCCCGGGATCGGTGGCAGAGGAGGCGAGAGCCGTCGAAGGAGTCGACGCTCTGGTACCCCTCGGGTTCGGCCGGGGTGAGTTCACCTATCCCGACGGCGACACGGCCACGCAGTTCCTCACCTCAGTCGAGCCAGCGCGCCTCACGGAGGTGCTGGAGCCGCGCATGGCCGAAGGCGAGGTGGCCGACCTCACCGACACCGGCATCATCGTCGACAAGGAGCTGGCAGAGGGGCACGACGTGGAGATCGGAGATCGCATAGGGGTCACGGTCCCCGGCGGCGCGTCGCTCGACCTCGTGGTCCAGGCGATCAGCGACGACGAGAACCTGCTCGGATGGTTCACGATCACACGGACCGCCTACGCGAGCATCGTGCCAGAGCTGCTCGACATCCAGGTGTTCGGCAGCGTGCGCGACGGCGCCGACGTCGAGGCAGTGCTCGCCGCCGTGGAAGAAGCAGTCGCTGACACGCCGTCGCTGGTGGTGCTCGATCGCGACGAGTTCGCCGGCGATCTAGCCCGCCAGATCACATCGTTCGTGACGTTCGTCTACGCGCTGCTGATCCTGTCGATCATCATCGCCATGATCGGCATCGCCAACACGCTGTCTCTCTCCATCCACGAGCGCACACGCGAGCTCGGGCTTCTGCGCGCGGTGGGGATGGATCGGCGGCAGGTGCGCTCGATGGTGCGCTGGGAGGCGGTGCTGATCTCGCTGCTCGGCACGCTCGTCGGGCTCGCCCTGGGAATGCTGGTGAGCTGGTCGCTCATCACTGCTCTGGAGAGCGAGGGCCTCACCAGGTTCGCCGTGCCAGCCGGATCGCTCGTGGTGATCACCCTCGGCGCCGCGGTGCTCGGCACCGCCGCTTCGATCCTCCCCGCCCGGAGGGCCGCCAGGCTCGCCATCCTCGACGCCATCGCCTACGAGTGACACACGAACGCCTGTTCGGATAGGCTTCATGCGTGTTCACCGAGGTCGAGGCCGACCGCAGCGTCACCTGGCAGCCGTCGCTGCTCGGTGTCGAGCAGCCTGACTTCGACCCGTCGCTCTCGCAGGCGCGGCGCAGGTTCCTGGGATCTGGCGCCTGGGTCGACCACGTGCCGGGCTGGGTCAGCGGCGCCGACTCGCTGTTCGACGAGCTCTTGGAAGGCGCCCCTTGGCACGCCTTCGAGCGACCGATGTACGACCGGGTCGTCGAGGTACCGAGGCTGGAGACGCGCGCATGGCACGAGGGCCGTCCGCGGCTGCTCGACCGCATGGCGCGCTGCCTGGGGAAGCACTACGGCGTCCGCCTCCCCTCCATCTCCGCCAACCTGTACCGCGACGGCAACGACTCCGTCGCGTGGCACGGCGACCGCATCGGCCGCCAGCGGGCCGACACGATCGTCGCCATCGTGTCGCTTGGTGACACGCGCCGTCTGCTGCTGCGGCCCGATGGCGGCGGCCCGTCGGTCGGCTACAGCCTCCGCCCCGGTGATCTGCTCGTGCAGGGTGGCACCTGCCAGCGCACCTTCGAGCACTGCGTTCCCAAGCGGGCGCACGCGGGGCCTCGCATCAGCGTCATGTTCCGCGAGCGCGGCGGCAACTGACCGTTAGCGTCGGAGGCGTGGCCGGCTACTCGGGGACACCCTTGGCGCAGAAGCTGGGGATCAAGCCATCGGTGCGCCTCGCGGTGCTCGGCGCACCCACGGGGTTCGTCATCGACGATCTCCCCGCCGGCGTGAAGGTGCGCACCTCGGCGCGCGGTCCGCTCGACGTGATCGTGTCGTTCCACACGAGTCGGGCTGATCTGAGCGCACGACTTGGGGCGCTCATGCATGCGCTGCACGTCGATGGCGGGCTCTGGATCGCCTGGCCCAAGCGCGCGAGCGGCGTGCCAACCGACGTCACCGAGGACGTGGTGCGCGAGGTCGCGCTACCAACCGGGCTCGTCGACGTGAAGGTCTGTGCCCTCGACGACACCTGGTCGGGCCTGCGGCTGTGCCTGCGCAAGGAGCTGCGGGCCGGCCGGGTGACCGCCGCAGGCTGACTTGGTGGGGGTTCCTAGGCTTCGACCGAGAGAACGCCGCCGCGCTCGTCGAAGCGCAGTCCCGGCGCCCAGGCGATCTCCCAGCGGTTGCCCTCGGGGTCAGCCACGTAGCCGGAGCGGCCGCCCCAGGGCCGGTCCTCCACCTGCCCGACCTTGCGAGCGCCCGCGGCGACCATTGAGCGCACGACCTCGTCGACCTGATCGCGCTCGTCGAGGTTGAGCGCGAAGGTGTGGCCGCCCCAGCCGTGCTTCACGAGCGGCTCGCCCGGTGCTGCCTCCGCCGCGAGGTCGTCGATGCCGTAGAGAGCGAGCACGACACCGCCGAGGAGGAAGGCGCAGAACTGGTCGCTCGCGCCCGGCTGCGGCCGCCAGCCGAGGCCCTTGTAGAACGCCTGCATCGTCGGCATGTCTCGCACGCCGATGGTGACGAAGCTGAGCCGCGGGGGGACGGCCGTCATCAGTCGTCGGAGGCTGGGCGCATCTCGGCCGCATCCCAGAAGGCGCGCATGGTGGTGATGCGCCCGGCGTCGTCGAAGGTCATCACGTCGATGATGTCGACGACGAACGTCGTGTCACCTATCAGTGGCCGAGCCTGCATCGGGAAGGCGCACTCGCCCGCGGCGACACGCACCGGCCCCGTCTGGCGCAGCTCGATCGTGTCGGCCAGCGCCCTCGACTGGTCGAAGAACGCCCCGATCGCATCCCGCCCCTCGCACCGCGGCGTACCCACCGGATCCTCGATCCAAGCTCCGTCCGCGAACAGGCCCGTGTACGCCTCACGATCGCCCTTCGTGAAGGCGGTGCAGTAGGCCTCGACGGTGGCTCGGATGGTGGCGGCGTCTGCAGTCATGGCCGCGGACCATACCCGCGCAACATGTGCGCGGTTCGCGGCTGATGCGCCGGTGATCATTTCTCGCGGGGCTTGGGTGTCGAGTCCGCGCGCAGGATCAGGCGGGGGCCGCGGTCCCAGGTGAGGTAGTTCCAGGCCCAGTTGAGCAGCACCGAGAGCCGATTGCGCTTGCCGACGAGGAACACGAGGTGGAGGCCGAGCCAGGCCAGCCAGGCGATGCCGCCTCTCAGCTTGATGCCGCCTGGCAGCTCTGCCACCGCGGCCCGCCGTCCGATCGTCGCCATGATGCCCTTGTCGCGATAGCGAAAGGGTTCGGTGGGCTGACCGTCGACGAGACGCGCTATCTGCCGCGCGACGTGTCTGCCCGACTGCATGGCGACGGGCGCCAGCTGCGGCAGGACCTCGCCGGTCGGACCCAGTGCAGCGGCGATGTCGCCGATCGCCCAACCCGCGTCGTGACCCTTGATGCGGAGATCTGCTTCGACAGCGATGCGACCGCCGCGCTCCTGTGGTAGCCCGAGTGCGCCGGCGAGCGGGTTCGCCTGCACCCCGGCTGCCCAGATCAGCGTCTGGCACGGGATCACCTCGCCGCCAGCGAGAACCACCTCGCTGGCGGACACCGAATCGACCTTGGTGCGCAGACGCACGTCCACACCCCGCGACCTCAGCGTGTCGAGCGCGTGCTCACGGCTGGCGCCCGCGAACGGCCCGAGGAGATGGTCCTGCATCTCGACGAGCACAACCCGAGCGCGCGCGAGATCCAGGTTCGGATAGTCCTTGCGGAACACCATGGCGAACAGCTCGGCCAGCGCGCCTGCAGTCTCGACGCCGGTGGGACCGCCGCCCACGACCACGAACGTGAGGCAACCGCCATCGATCTCTGAGTGATCCGCGTCCGCCGCCTCGAAGCGCTCGACGATGTGGTTGCGCAGCTCGACAGCGTCCTCGAGCGTGTAGAGGGGGAACCCGTTCTCTGTCGCTCCCCGGGTGCCGAAGTAGGTGACGCTCGAGCCGCCGGCCAGGACCAGGTGGTCGAAGGCGAGGTCGGGCTGGCCCGCCAGATGCACCCGCTTCAACCCCCAATCGACGCCGGTGACCGTCGCCCGGCGGAAATCGAGGTTGCGCTGGCCGTGGAACAGGCCGCGCACTGGATGGGCGACGTCGGCGGCGTTGAGCCCCGCGGTGGCGACTTGGTAGAGCAACGGCTGGAAGGTGTGGAAGTTCTGCTTGTCGACCAGGACGACCTGCACCGGGGCATCGCGCAGGTGGCGGGCCACCTCCACGCCGGCGAAGCCGGCCCCGACCACCACGACCCTCGGTACGACGGCCACGTCCACAGCCTACCCATGCTTGTGAAGATCTTCACGAGACTCGGTCGGGGGGGCGGTACGGTTCGACGCGATGGCGGCGAGCGAGACGGCGCGGGTCGATCGCTGGACCTGGGCGATCAGGCTCTACAGGACACGCGGTGACGCGACTGATGCCTGCAAGGGCGGTCATGTCCGTGTCAACGGAGTCACCGCCAAGCCGGCAACCCTGGTGCGGCCGGGCGACCGCGTCGAGGCGCGCATCCATGGCGCCGACCGCGTAGTGGAGGTTGTGTCGCTGATCGACAAGCGGGTCGGCGCCTCGGTCGCAGCGACCTGCTACGTCGACCACACACCGCCGGTCCCCGAGGTCGACCGCGTCCGCGTGGCCCCGCGCGAGCGCGGCTCCGGGCGGCCGACCAAGCGCGAGCGGCGCGACCTCGACCGCTGGCGATCCCGCTGACGAGATCTGTGGAGCGTTGCGCCCGGATGGCGGGCGTGAGGATCCACAGATCGAGTGGGGGACGTGACAAGGTTTCAGCGGTGTCTGCTCCGCTCGAGCTCCGCTTCGTGACTTCGGCCGACCACCTGAGCCGCCTACCCGAGAGTCGAGCCGAGGTGGCCGTGGTCGGCCGCTCCAACGTGGGCAAGTCGTCCCTCATCAACGCGCTCGCCAACCGCAACGGTCTGGCCAACGTCTCCAAGTCACCCGGCCGCACGCAGCTGCTCAACTGCTTCGAGCTGCCCGATGGCACGACGATGGTCGACTGCCCGGGCTACGGCTACGCCAAGGTCTCCAAGGCGCAGCGCGCCGCATGGGGCGACATGATCGAGGGCTACCTCGTTGGGCGAGAGGCGCTCCAGATGGTGATGGTGCTCGTGGATGGCGAGATCGGCCCCACCAAGCTCGACCAGTCGATGCTGGAGTGGCTGCGCGAGGAGGCGGTACCCCACACGGTGGTCGCCACGAAGCACGACAAGGTCAAGGCCAAGGTGCGAGAGAAGCGCAAGAAGGAGCTGGCCGCAGGCTGCGACCTGCTGCCGTCCGATGTGGTGTGGGTGAGCGCGACGCGCAACGTCGGGATCGACCGCCTGCGCGACCTCGTCCGCCTCTGGCTCAGCTGAGCACCAACCAACGTCTGTGAACCGCCACGTCCGGTATGCGGACGTAGGTGTTCACAGACGTTGGTTGCTGGGGCTAGCGCCTTCCGGCGGGGCGGCGTCGGCGCCAAGCCGACGTGACCGCGGGCGACTGCCAGCCGGCGTCGTCGGGGTTGACGTTGGTGCCCGGCGGGACGAGAGCGTCGATGGCGTCGAGCGTGTCGTCGTCGAGCGCTACATCCATGGCGCCGAGGCAGCCCTCGAGCTGCTCCATCGTGCGCGGCCCGATGATGGCGCTGCTGACGGCGGGATGGGCCAGCGTGAACGCGAGCGCCATGTGCGTGAGCGAGATGCCGGCGTCGGCCGCCACCTTCTCCAGCTCGGGCACGAGCGCCAGCTTGGCGGCGACGGACGGGCGCTCCGGATCGAAGCGCTCGGGTAGTCGGGCCGCTCGACCGCTCGTGGGCGCGGCCTCGCCCGGCCGGTAGCGACCCGTGAGGAAGCCACCGTTCAGGGGACTCCAGGGGATGACACCCATGCCGTACTTCTCGCAGGTCGGCAGCACGGACGCCTCGATCCCTCGGGCGAAGATCGAGTAGGGCGGCTGCTCCACCCGGAAGCGCTCGTGCCCGCGCTTGTCGGCGACCCACTGGGCCTCGACGATCGCCTCTGCCGGGAAGGTGGACGACCCGAGGTAGCGCACCTTGCCCTGGTGCACGAGGTCGGACAGCGCGGAGAGCGTGTCGTCGATGTCGGTGCCGGCCTCGGGCCGGTGCACCTGGTAGAGGTCGATGTGGTCGGTGCCGAGCCGCCGCAGGCTGCTCTCCACCTCCTTCACGATCCAGCGCCGCGAGTTGCCCTGGTGGTTGGGGTCGCTGCCCATGCCGCCGTGGAACTTGGTGGCGAGCACGACGTCATCGCGCCGGCCGGACAGCGCCTTGCCGACGATCTCCTCCGACTCGCCTGCCGAGTACACGTCTGCGGTGTCGATGAAGTTGAGGCCGGCGTCGAGTGCCGCATGGATGATGCGGACGCACTCGTCGTGGTCACGGTTCCCGAAGGCGCCGAACATCATCGCCCCCAGACAGAGCGGGCTGACCTTCACGCCGGTCGAGCCGAGCGAGCGGTACCTCATGGCCTTCACCCCCTGGTGTGCGGACGTCGGTCAGTCTGCCATCCTGCCAACGCGTCAGCGGCGGGCGGGCGGGGCGGGGCGACGAGTCCAGCCGCGGTAGCCCTGCCGGAAGCCTGCCTGCTCCAGCGCCTCGCGCACCTCGGCAGCCGCCTCGTTCACGGCGACGCCGTCGATCGTGCGCAGCTCGAGCGAGCGGAAGCGACCGCGCTCGACCAGGTCGGCGAGCGCCCCTGCCCACCGGCCATCTGACTCCGCAGCAGGGAAGCGCACGAGCCGGTGACCGCCGCGCTCCAGGTAGGCCAGGGCCTCGCCGTCTGCGATCACCACGAGGGCTCCCGCCGCGCGCGCCGGGCGGCCTTCGGCGGACGGCCAGGGCAGCGACGCACCGAAGGGCTGCGCGGGGTCGGTGGCCGCCAGCACCAGGGGCGCTGTCTCCGTGGCTGTCCGCTCGGCGCGCAGCCGGTCGACGGCACCGGGCGCCGCGAACTGAGCCGCACCCAGACCGGCGACGAAGTAGCCGCGACGCACCTGGCCGCGCTCCTCCAGCGCCTTCAGCACCGGGTAGATCCCGGCGAAGCCTCCTTCGGCCCCCTCCCCCAGTGCCGCCTCGCGCGTTAGCACGCCGTAGCGCTCCAGCAGCTGCATGGCGCGGGCGTGGGTCACCTCGGTCGGGGTGGGCAGCGGTCGCAGCAGCGGCGCCACGAGAGACCAGCGGCCGGCCCCGGCCGGCGGGCCGAGACGCGCGAGGCGGCCCGGGCGCGGGCGGCCACGTGGACGGCCCGCGGCCTGGCGCGATGCTGCGCGACGACCGGAGGCACCCACGTAGGCGCGCAGCGGAGCCAACGAGTCGTTGGTGACCAAGCCCGCCCATACGAGATCCCACAGCGCGGCCAGCACGCTGGGATCGTCGTAGGGCAATGAGGCGGCCTGAGCTGCCGCTGTGAGGTCGCTCCAGAAGGAAGCGCCACGCGCCTCCAAGTGCTCGAGCAGCGCTCGGTGGATCGGTTCGTGCTCGGAGGGGCTCTCTTGAGCCGCCAGCAGCAGACCGGCTTGGTCACGGAAGGCGAGCCGGATGCGGCCGTCACTCGATCCGATGGCGCCAGCACCTACCCAGACGACGTCGCCAGCAGTGCACAGCGCATCGAGGTCGCCCGGCTGATGGTCGACGAGGCGAGCCGCCAGGACATCCCGATCGAGCGACGACGCGACGAGCGACGCGCCTTGGAGCTGAGCCAGCACGTCGACCAGCGCGTCGGGCCCATGTCTGTCCGAGCCGATGCCGTGCCAGCGCGGCAGGAAGCGGGCGAGCGTGCTGGTGTCGACCGGCTCCACCTCGCGACGGAGGACCGCCAGCGAACGGCGACGCAGCTGACGCAGCACGTCGTCGTCGCACCACTCGCGCTCGACACCGTCGGGCCGGAACTCGCCGCGCACCAGCCGTCCGGCCGACCTCAGCTCGTCGAGCACCGGACGCACCCGCTCGACCGGCACGCCGTAGCGAGCGGCAGGGTGCTGGGTGAGGAACGGGCCGTGGGTGCGGGCGTAGCGCGCCACGAGATCGAGCAGCGGAGAGGGCACGGACTCGGTGCACGCCCCGGGCAGGCCGACCGGGACCGCCACGCCGAGAGCGTCGCGCAGCCGGCCGGCGTCCTCAGCCGCGCAGACGCGCTCCTCCCCTGCCACGCTCCCCAGGAAGGCTCGCCGCTCGCGCACTAGCTGGTCGACCCAGGTCTTGACGGGCGCGCCGTCGACCGACCGGGGCACCGCCTCGTCGATCGTGAGCGGACCCAGCAGCCGCAGCTGATCGTGCAGCTCGTCGACGTCGCGCGCCAGCCGTCCCTCGACGAGGCGCTGGAGCTGGAGCTCGAGGTCGGCGAGGGCGTCGGGATCGATCAGCTCTCGGAGCTCCTCCGCGCCGAGCAGGTCGCGCAGGAGGTCGCGATCGAGAGCGAGCGCGGCCGCCCGCCGCTCAGCCAGCGGCGTGTCGCCCTCGTACATGTAGACAGAGATCCAGCCGAAGATGAGCGACTGCGCGAACGGCGATGCCCGCTCGGTGTCGACCGCGACGACCCGTGTCTTGCGGCTGCGCAGGTCGCGCAGCACTTCCACCAGCGCGGGCACGTCGAACACGTCGTTGACGCACTCGCGGGTGGCCTCGAGCAGGATCGGGAACGACGGATAACGCCCCGCCACCGACAGCAGATCGGCCGAGCGCTGGCGCTGCTGCCACAGCGGGGTGCGCTGGTCGGGGCGGCGCTTCGGCAGGAGCAGCGCCCTCGCCGCGCACTCGCGGAAGCGGCTCGCGAACATGGCTGTCGAGGGGAGCTGCCTCACGATCAGCTCCTCGATGTCGTCGGGATCGATCAAGAGCTCATCGTCCGGGAGCGCCTCGATCGACTCGGGAAGTCGGATGACGATGCCGTCGTCGCTCCACATCAGCTCGACGTCGACACCCGACCTCTCGCCGAGGCGGTGCTGCAGTGCCATCGCCCAGGGCGCGTGCACCTGCGCACCGAACGGAGAGAGAACACAGACCCGCCAGTCGCCGATCTCGTCACGAAATCGCTCGACCACGATCGTGCGATCGTCGGGCACGGCACCGGTGGCCTCCGCCTGCTCATCGAGGTAGGCGACCAGGTTGGTGGCCGCCCTCTCGTCTAGGCCAGAGGCGCGCAGCCGCTCGAGCGGGTCCGCCCGACCCGCCGAGCCTGCGCCTCCCCGCAGCTCGCGGGTGAACTCGCCGATGGCGCGACCCAGCTCGAGAGGACGCCCGGGCCCGTCGCCGTGCCAGAACGGCATCTTCCCGGGGAACCCCGGGGCAGGCGTGACGATCACCTTCTGGAACGTGATGTCCTCGATGCGCCAGGTGGACGCGCCGAGCAGGAAGGTTTCGCCGGGCCGGCTCTCGTAGACCATCTCCTCGTCGAGCTCGCCGACGCGGGTGCCGTCGGGCAACGTGACGGTGAAGAGCCCGCGGTCGGGGATGGTGCCCGGGTTGGTGACCGCGAGGCGCTGGGCGCCCGACCGAGCGCGCACCACGCCCTCGACGCGGTCCCACACGATCCGCGGACGCAGCTCGGCGAACTCCTCCGACGGGTAGCGACCAGCCAAGAGGTCGAGGACGGAGGCGAGCACCTCGTCGGAGAGCTCCGCGAACGGGGCGGCAGACCGCACGAGGTCGGCCAGCGCGTCGAGCTTCCACTCGTCGAGCGAGCACATCGCCACGATCTGCTGGCACAGCACGTCGAGCGGGTTGCGCGGGAAGTGCGTGCGCTCGATGAGCCCGGCCTGCATGCGCTCGACCACGACGGCGGCCTCGAGCAAGTCGGCGCGGTGCTTCGGGAACAGCTTGCCGCGACTCGGCGCGCCGACCTGGTGCCCGGCACGACCGATGCGCTGAAGGCCAGTCGACACCGCACCCGGCGACTCCACCTGGATGACGAGGTCGACGGCACCCATGTCGATGCCGAGCTCGAGGCTCGAGGTGGCAACCAGGCCCTTGAGCGTGCCCGACTTGAGCTCGTCCTCGATCTGGAGGCGACGCTCGCGCGATAGGGACCCGTGGTGCGCCTTCACGAGCTCGACCTCGGTCGGTGGGTTGCCGTCCGCCTCCGCCGACCTGTTCTCGCCTTCCCAGTGCAGCTCGTTGAGGCGAGTCGCAAGGCGCTCAGCGAGCCGACGTGAGTTGACGAAGATGAGGGTCGACTGGTGCTCACGCACGAGATCGAGCAGACGCGGGTGCATGGCCGGCCAGATCGAGCGCCGCGCCGGGCCCGCGGCCGACGGACCAGCCGACGGATCCTCGATCGGCTGCCCCATGTCGGCCAGGTCGTCGACCGGGATGACGATCTCGACCTCGAGCGGCTTGCGCACCCCGGCGTCGACGATCGTCACCGGCCGCGGCCGGCGGGCGCCCGCGCCGTCCGACGCGGTCCCGCCCAGGAAGTGCGCGATCTCCTCCAGCGGGCGCTGCGTGGCCGACAGTCCGATGCGCTGTGGTGAGGCTCCACCCGCGGAGGTGACCCAGTGATCGAGCCGCTCGAGCGTGACGGCCAGGTGACTGCCGCGCTTGGTCGCTGCGAGAGCGTGGATCTCGTCGACGATCACGGCCTCCACCCCGCGCAGCGTCTCCCGCGCCGCCGATGTCAGCATCAGGTAGAGCGACTCGGGGGTGGTGATCAGGATGTCGGGCGGGTGCCTGACGAGCTGCCTGCGCTCCTGGCTAGACGTGTCGCCCGTGCGGATCCCGACCGTCGGCTCGGTGTAGGGCAGACCGATGCGCTCTGCCGCCAGCCGGATGCCCTGGAGCGGCGAGCGCAGGTTCTTCTCGATGTCGACGGCGAGCGCCCGGAGCGGCGAGACGTAGACGAGGCGCGTGCGATGCGTGCCGCCAGACGGCGCTGGGGTGGTGACCAGCCGGTCGATGGCCCAGAGGAAGGCCGACAGCGTCTTGCCCGAACCGGTCGGAGCGAGGATGAGGGTGTGGTCGCCACCGGCGATGGCGGGCCAGCCCTTTGCCTGCGGTGGCGTGGCCTCAGGAAAGGACGACTCGAACCAGGCCCGCACCGCGGGTGAGAACGGGGCGAGCGGATCCTGGTCGACCACGCCCCCACGCTACCGATGCCCACTGACAGCTCTCGGGGCCGAGCCTGCAGCGTGCTTGGCAACCGAACGGCCGGGGGATCGCCCGACTACCGAGGCCTTGCGAGGAGCGCGGGGGCTCGTTGACAACAGTTGATAGCAGCGCCACGATGGTCCACGTGAGCCGCAACACCATGAGCTTCGCCCTCCCCGAGGAGCTTCGGGGCTACGTCGACGAGAGGGTGCAGTCAGGTGAGTACGGCAACACGAGCGAGTACCTGCGTGACCTGATCCGCCGCGACCAGCGCGAGCAGGCGGCGATGCGCCTTCGTTCCCTGATCGCGGACGGACTGGCGTCGGGCGAGGGCCAACCGCTGGATGCCCGATCAGTGGAAGAGCTTCGCCAGCGTGCCCTCGGCTCGCCGGGGTGAAGCCGGTCCACCTCCGCCCACTCGCCCAAGACGACCTCGTCGGGCTAACTCAGCACTACCGGCAAGCCGGCGGCGACGAGCTCGCTATCCGGTTCTTCGACGCCGCGCTGGCCGCGCTCAGGGCGATAGAGGAGATGCCCGGCATCGGCTCACCAACCATCGGCGAGCTGATCGGCATCGACGGGCTCCGCCGTGTCGCGGTCGAGGGCTTCCCATGCGGATGGCTCTACCTGGAGCGATCGGAGCTCCTCGATGTCATCCGGATCCTGGCGGATCGACAGGATCTCGAGCTCCTGCTCGGTCACGCCGACTAGCCAAGACTGCCGCTCGTCGAGTCCAGTCGCTGACGGCCGCGCTAGCCGCGCTTCAGAGCATCTCGGAGCAGGTCGAGATGACCGGCATGGCGGGCCGTCTCGTCGATCATGTGGACCAGGATCCAGCGGAGGTTCACGGGCCCGATCCCGAACGAGGGCACTGCGGCGACTTGGTCGAGCGAATCGCAGCCGGCGGTCGCGCCTCGGCTTCGCTCACATGCCTCCACGTAGAGCTCGACGATCCCGTCGACAGTGTCGTCCGGCCCCAGGCGCATCGACCGATCCGGGTCGTCCGCGCCAGGCAGATCCCACGGCGAGGGCATGCTCGATCCGACGAGGCGACCCTGGAACCAACGATCCTCTGCCCACGCCAGGTGCTTGACGATTCCAGCGATCGTCATGTCTGTGGCGGGAAGCAAACGTGATGATGCCGGCTCCCACGGCACATCGACGAGCGCGGCCAGGACGATGGCCCGGTACTGATCGAGCCGCTGCACCAGAGCGCTGCGCTCGTCCTCTGGCTGGAGGTCAGGCTCCACGGCCTGGAAGGCCCTCACGGATGCATCCTGACACCGACCGCAGCGTTGAGGCGCGGGATGCCCCGAGCACGGCTCAGGGCTGCTGGCCGGGCACCCGTTGGTAGAAGGCGGCGGTGGACTTGCCGAAAGGGCCAGCGCACTATCAGTGCGTGCCCACGAACCCCGACGAGGTGGTGGAGCCGCGGGCGGCTCACCGCGCCCTCGGGCTTCGTCGCTGGCTGCCGATCGGCATCGCTCTCGCGATGCTGGTCCCAGTCGGCGTCGCGATCTTTGTGTGGCACTCCAACACCAAGCAGCTGACGGTGACGCAGACCGTGGGACCGGCGGCTCCGGGTGAGTTGGTGTCAGTAGCTGTGACCACGAGCAACGGCTGCCTGACCTCCTACGACAGGCTCTACCGACGAGTCGCCGGTCGCTGGTTGCAGACGCACTGGCGAAACAGCACCGAGGACAAGAACTGGGTTCGAGCCGAGGGCTACGACCTGTGGGCCTGGCCGCGGACGCGGGAGGAGTTCAGTGACCTGCGCTGTCCCATCGGCGGAAGCGGCGTCGACACCTTCCGGGTGCCTGAGGATGCTGATTCCTCTCCACTTCTCGCATGCACCTTCGGTGACGAAGCCTGCGTGCGGATAGAGGTCCGGCTGTAGAGGCTGCGCCGCGCTGCACAGGCCGGTCTGAGGATGGTGTGGCGCTGCCCGATCGGCCGCGAGCACAGGTCGAGCGGGCAGAAGCGGAGCGCGGAGCGGGCATTGCAGGATGCTACGTGTGAGGGTTCCGCCTCACTCCGGGCCTCGCCCGAGCTCACGTGTCCACCGGCGTGCGTGTGCCACGATGCAGGAATGCCGGGGGACGTCGTCGACATCCCGAGGCCGCAAGGGAGGTCAGAAGGTAGTCGGCGAGGAGTCGCAACATCCCTGAGGCGTGGGTGGTTTCGGCGACGGTGAGGCCCAGGCAGCGACGGTGGAATCTGAACATCCACTACCACCCCGTCATCCTCGACGCGATCCCGGTCGGTGCAACCAGAGCGCTCGATGTCGGCTCGGGGAATGGGCTCCTTTCGTTCGACCTCGCCGCGCGAGGCCTAGAAGTTGTCGGCATCGACCCAGACGAGGCGAGCGTCGAGCGGGCGCGATCAGACCCCGGGCGCTCGGAACGGACGACGTTCGTGCACGGCGATGTGTTCACCTATCCGTTCGAGCCCGGCTCATTCGACCTCGTCGTTGCGAGCGCGATGCTGCATCACGTCGATGCTGTCAAGGGACTCCGCCGTATGACGCAGCTGGCTCGACCGGGCGGCGTCATTGCGGTCGTTGGCTTTGCGAATCCATCCGGACCCATCGACTGGGCCCTCGCCGCCGCCGGCTTCTGCGTTTGCGAAGGCACGAGTCGTCACGGGCCGCTACTGGGAGCATCAAGCGCCCATCTGCTGGCCGCCACCGCTCACGATCGACGAGATGCGAGCGCTGGCCGACTCGGAGCTCCCTGGCTCGACGTTTCGACGCAGGATGGCGGGCCGATACTCGATCGTTTGGACACGGCCGATGACACCCGCCACCCATGACGCCCGCTGGTGAACGTCGTCCCGGGCGCGCAGCCGTGCGGCAGGATGAAGGAATCGCTCGCCTGATCCTGCTCAATGGTCCACCTGGTGTGGGCAAGTCGACGATCGCTCGCCGCTATCTCGAGGACCACCCGCTGACGTTGCTGATAGAGATCGACGAGCTTCGGCTGGCGATCGGTGGCTGGGACGAGCACGAGGAGTCCAAGCTCCTAGCGCGTGTGCTCGCGCTCGCGTTGGCGCGTGCACATCTCGGCGCCGGGCACGATGTCGTGCTCCCTCAGTACCTCGCTCGTGCTGAGTTCATCGATGAGCTGCAGGCCGTCGCATCTGAGGTCGGGGCGCAGTTCAGGCATGTACTGCTCGCCGACGCTCGGCAGGCCACGACCCAGCGCTTTCGCATCCGACGCGCTGAGCTCCAGGCCGGAGGGGGCGTGCATCCGCAAGCCGACCTTGCCGAAGGGGCGATCGATGCAGCCATCGGTGAGGCCGAACGCCGCCTCACCGACATGGCAGCCGAGCGCCGAGACGTGAGCGTCGTTCACCTCTCAGCCGGCGATGGGTACACCGGGGTGCTCGCTGCGCTCGGGTAGCCGAGTGGCTGCGCGCGGGGGTTGGATGCGGTGCTGCGATCTGGGATGTGGATCGGGCCACAGCTGCCGTGGTGTGCATGATCGAGAGGCGATGACTCGCGCCGCCTGTCGACAGCGCGAGGCGTAGATGCGGACGCGGCCGGGTGGTGTCGGCGCTCTGTTGCCACGCCCTGTGGAGGTCGGCCTGAGCATGGCGTAGTGCTGCGCGATCGCTCTGCGGGGCACAGGGGCGGCGTGGTGGGCAGCAAGTTCGGGGATTGGGGTTGCGGGCGAACATTTGTTCGAGTAAGGTGCGGGTCTTCCCCTTCGGGACCGAGGTGATGGTCCCCAACATCTGAGCGACCCGCGCCCCTGCTGTGGCGGCGCCCCGACCCGGAGGAGGACCGATGCCTGTCGACGTTGCTGACGTCCTGGGTCGCGCCGCCGGAGTGCTGGCCGAGCTGGCGCAGGTCGATCTCGACGGGCTGGGCGACGAGGCCCTCTCGGAGGCGGTGCTTGCCATGCAGCGCCTGCGGGGCCGTCTCGAGGTGGCCGAGTCCCGCGTGCTGGCCCGCTGGGACGCGCAGGGCGCCTGGCGGGCTTCGGGCGCCAAGACGGGGCCGCCTGGCTGGCGCACGAGCAGCGCCTGCCGATCCAGGTCGCGCGGCAGCGGATCCGTCACGCCCGCGCGCTGCGCAGCCTGCCCGAGGTGGAGGCGGCCTGGGCTGCGGGGGAGATCGACCGGTCCCATCTGGTCACGCTGCTCGGTGCGCGCACGGCGCGCACCGAGGCGGCCTTCGACACCGGTCACAAGGAGCTGTTGGATTCGGCCCGCACCCGCGGCTTCGTGGACTTCAAACGCCACTGCGACCTGTGGGAAGCCATCGTCGACCCCGACGGCGCCGAACAAGGCGCCGACAGCGACCGCGCGGCCCGCGAGGTGCACCTGTCGCAGTCCTTCGGGGGCATGTGGTTCGGTCGCATGACCCTCGACCCTGTCTCCGGTGCGATCATCCACGAGACCCTGACCACGATCG
>JBMOLI010000008.1:0-32598 GCA_049325515.1 Actinomycetota bacterium
TGGTGGGCGCTTCGGCCGTGGTCGTCGTCGTGACCTCGGGGCCGGGCTCATCGGCGTCGTCGTCGGGCCGCTCGGAGTCGAGACCGGGCGCGTCGGGCGCGTCGCCTGCGTCGGCTTCGTCGCCGCAGAGTGCTTGCCGCTCGGCCTGGAGCGTGGCCCTCTCGGTCGGGGTGAGGGTCTTGTCGCCGGCCCACTCGGGCTTGCCTGCGCACGGTCCCTTGTCGGCCTTCGGCTCCTCGAGCTCGTCGGAGTCGTCACCGCCGCGCCCGGTCGCCTGGATGGGCTTGCCGCAGTCGCCCTTCGCAAGCGTGTGGTCGTCCCGCACGTATGCACCGTGGTTGCGCTTCGCCTCGGTCCCGCACTCCGGGCCGTGGTAGCGCTCGGGGTCTGGCACGTCGACCCCCACGCGATCGAGAACGTTGTGAGCGACGTGCTGGGCGGGGTCTGGCAGGGCGTCGGCGGCGGCCAGGCCAGTGCTCCCGATCAGCAAGCCGGCCAGCAACGCTCCCGCGAGCCGCAGCTTCGAGCGCATGCCCGGCAGTGGGCGAACCGATGCCATGGCGGTCAGATCGGCCGACTGCCTGGCGCTGTCGAGAGGCCGGGTGCCGAGGCGGGCGAGCCGTTCCTGCAGGGACCTCAGGCCGTCGATCTGATCTGGTTCATCCATCGCCCGGTACAGCGTCGCTCTCCCGCTCGAGGATACGGGCGAGCTGCGCGAGGGCTCGGTGCTGCATCGACTTCACCGCCCCGGGCGCCCGCTTGGTGATCGTCGCCACTTCGTCGAGCGACAGGTCTGCCACGAACCGCAGCACGACCACCTCGCGCTGGTCGGCGGTGAGCTGTCCGAGCGCTCGCAACAGGGCCGGATCGAACGAGTCTTCAGCCGATCGAGCCGGCACGTCCGGCACCGGGCCGGCCCGGGTGGAGGGTCGACGCCGTCGCCTCCGGGACTCGTCGATGAGCCGGTTGCGCGCGATCGTGAAGATCCAGCGCCTCATCGCGTCGTCATCGCCGCGGAACCGCGGCAGCGAGCGCGCCACCTGAAGGAAGACCTCGCTCAAGAGGTCCTCGGGGTCGCTCGCGCCTTGGCCGCGCAGGTAGCCGAGCACGGCGGGACCGAGCGAGCGGTACGCCTCCCCAGCGTCCACCTGTCAGGCGCCGATTGCGTCGACGGTCGCCAGGACGAGCGGTAGCAACATCGCGATCGCGAGCACCACGGCGACAGCGCGTGCGCGGCGCCGCGTTCGTTGCTGCCGGCTGCTGCCGTCGTACGACCCCGTCATGCGCCTGCGAGCTCCTTTGCCTCGATCGCCTTGAGCTCCTCGAAGCGCGACCGGAGCTCAGCACGTCGACCGTTGTCCATCGCGAGGTTCACCATCTCGAGCGGGTCTTCGAGCTGGTCGTACCACTCGTGCTCCTGGTCCTCGAAGTCGGCATCGGGCCCGTAGATCATCGGCGTGGGCACACCGCTGAAGTCGTCGTTGGGCAAGCCTCCCCCGACGCCGTAGTAGCGCGCGTACTTGTGGCGACCATCGAACACTCCCCTGATCGACCACCGCGTGCTGCGGATGTTGGAGGTGTGGGCGGTCGAGTGGGCGAACAGCACGTGGTCGCGGACCGTGGCGGCCGGTTCAGCGACAAGTGGCCCGAGGTCGACCCCCTGGAAGCCGGGGTCGGGGTCGACTCCCGCGAATCCGCAGATCGTGCGCGCCAGGTCGACGTGTGACGACAGCGACTCGGATCGCTGGCCACCCTCCGACGAGCGGCTCGACGCCTCAGCGGTAGCGGCCGGCTTGACGTAGCACGGCACCTTCATGATCTCGTCGTAGACGAAGGGCCCCTTCGAGCGCAGCCCGTGCGATCCGCACATGTCGCCGTGGTCGGAGGTGAAGACAACCACTGTGTCGTCCCAGGCGCCGCTGCGCTCGAGCGCGGAGAGTACGGTGCCGAGCGACTCATCCGCCAGCTGGTGCAGGCGCACGTAGTAGTCGAGCTGGCGCCTCCACTGCTCACGATCGCTCGGCGGGATGTACCCCGCCAGCCAGTGCTGCTGGTCCCAGCGCCACTGCCGGTGGCAGGCGGGCTTCGTCAACAGGTCATCGTCGAAGTTGCCGGGGAGCGCATCGACGACGTCGTCGTAGTGCTCGTCGAACGCGGGAACCGCCTCGCCGTCCTTCCAGCGGGACTGCGCCAGCAGCGCCTCCGTGGCTGCGAGCTCATCCGGATGGTCCGCGCGATAGCTGGGCTGGTCCATGGGGAACCACATGACGTCGTGCGGGTTGACCAGCGCGACCGTCAAGAACCAGGGATCGGCCTGCGCTCCGTTCACCTCCAGCCAGCTGGCGGCTGACTCTGCGATGACGGGGTCGAAGTGGACACCCGTGCCGGCCCAGCCCATGTAGTGCTGGTCGTTGCCATCCCAGTCGGCGTAGCCGTAGAGGTCCATCGGCGGGGTCGGCCCGTAGGTCAGGTGCCACTTGCCGATGTACGACGATCGGTAGCCGCCGTCCCGCAGCACGGAGCCGACCGTAGGGATCTGCGGGTCGAGGCTGTGGTGCCAGCGGAACACCGTGTTGTCGTAGACCTTGTGACCCGGCAGGTAGCGGCCGGTCATCATGGTCGCTCTCGAGGGCGAGCAGGGCGCGGAGTGGGTCCAGTGGTTGGCCAGCTCGACGCCCTCGGCCATCAGCCGCTCACGCCATGGGAGCCGTACCGACGGCGGCAGCCACGACCGCTCTCGCTCCTGGTCGGACACGACGAGAAGGACGTTGGGGCGGCGTTGGGGCATCGGCAGATCATGCCGCAGACACCGATGCGCTGGCTGAGCGTGCGCACCTCGATCGTCCGCGGCGGGCACAGTCGCTCGGCACGTCGTGGCCGACTTTGGGTAGTTTTCCGCCCCAGAGGGGACACATCGACCAGGAAGAGCGTGTTCCCAGGGAGGTGAAAGTGGCCTTCACGACCCAACAGAGCCGGCAACAGCACGAGCGCGATCAGGGTGCACCGGGGAGCGATGGGCAACCGGCGGTCATCGAGCCAGCGGGCAGCCAAGAGACGACCGGGGCCGTCGCGGAGCTGGTGAGGCATCTCCTCGGCGCCGACCCGCGCGTGACCGTGATGTTGTGGGACGGCACCGTCGTGTCCGGTCGGGACCCGGTCGGCACGTTGCAGGTGCGCTCGCCCGACGTGCTGCGGCGCGTCATCTGGGCTCCGGGCGAGCTGGGGCTCGCGCGCGCCTTCGTCTCCGGCGAGCTCGACGTCGAGGGCGACGTCATCGAAGTCCTCGCCGCGCTGCGGGACTCGGCTCGTGGCATCGGGCCGGGAGCGCTCCCCACCGCGCTGCGGGCCGCCCGGGCCGTCGGCGCGCTCGGACGCCCGCTGGCACCGCCTGCGGAGGAAGCGCGTGTGCGCGGTCGACGGCACTCCAAGCGACGTGACGAGCAGGCCGTCCGACACCACTACGACGTCGGCAACGAGTTCTACGAGCTGGTGCTCGGCGACACGATGACCTACAGCTGTGCCTACTTCGACCAGCCCGACCGCTCCCTGTCCGAAGCGCAGACCGCCAAGCACGAGCTGATCTGCCGGAAGCTGGGGCTGCACGAGCTCCAGGGCGCGCGCCTGTTGGACGTCGGCTGCGGCTGGGGTTCGATGGCCATCCACGCCGCCCGCCGGCACGGAGCATCCGTGGTGGGGATCACGATCAGTCCCGAGCAGGCCAAGAGGGCGCGGGAGCGAGCCGCCGCCGCAGGCGTGGACGATCAGGTCGAGATCCGCCTTCAGGACTACCGAGACCTAAGTGGTGAGGAGTTCGACGCGATCTCCTCGATCGGGATGTTCGAGCACGTCGGCAGACGCCGCACGGCCGAGTACTTCGAGACCTTGCGCACCCTTCTCAGGCCCCGGGGCCGGCTCCTCAACCACGCCATCTCGAGCACCGATGGCTCGCGCCTGAGCGGGCGCTCCTTCACCGGGCGCTACGTGTTCCCTGACGGCGAGCTGCTCGACGTCGGTGACGTCGTGCTCGCGATGCAGGATGCCGGCTTCGAGGTGCGCGACGTCGAGGGTCTGCGCGAGCACTACGCCCTGACCCTGCGCGCATGGGTCGCCAACCTCGAGGCGGGTTGGGACCGCGCCGTGGAGCTGGTGGGCGAGCCCAGGGCCCGCGTGTGGCGCCTCTACATGGCCGGGTCGGCATTGGGCTTCGAAGACGGAGGGCTCGGACTGCATCAGGTCCTCGGCGTGCTGCGATCCGACGACGGGGCAAGCGGCATGCCCAGCACCCGTGCTGGTTGGGTGGCTGACACGACGATTACGTTGCCTTCATGACAGCCATCGACGTTCCCACGGCCATCCTCAGGAGCGAGTCCGAGCTCCCCTTCGTCGACATGGGTGACGGGTCGACTCTCCAGCTGCTCCAAGTGGACATCGATCAAGGGCTCTGGGTCGTGCGCACGCGATTCGCACCGGGGATGACGGTCGACACGCACAAGCACACGGGCTCGGTCCTGGCCTTCACGATGTCGGGTTCGTGGAAGTACCTCGAGTACCCGAACGACGTGAACCGCGCGGGCAGCTACCTCTTCGAGCCGGCCGGCTCGGTCCACACGCTCCACGTGCCGGCGGACAACGACGAGATCACCGACGTCTTCTTCGCCATCCACGGCGCCAACCTCAACCTGGATCCCGAGGGCAACGTCACGATGGTGATCGACGCTGGCGGCATCCGCGACTTCTACTTCGCCATGTGCGAAGCGGCAGGGCACGGTCGCCCGCCGGTCATCGGCACCTGACTCCCCAGAGGATCAGCCGGGGATGTCCCCGATCACACCCGCCACGAACCAGTCCATCGACTCGACCCCGCGGGAATCCAGCGCAGTGCCAGCGGGCACACGGACCGTGCCATCGCGATCCACCAGCGGTCCGCTGAAGGGAGACGCTCCTGACTCCAAGGCCTTGCGCTCCTCCTCTAGGTGGGCGCGCGTCTCGGGCGTCACCGCCGGGCCGGGCTCGGTCAGCACGAACGGGTTGTCTCCACCCGCCATGCTCCCGCGGAAGTCGCCCTCGTAGACGCTGCCCTCAAAGCGTCCGTCCAGGATGGTGCCGACCACGTCGATCAGCACTTCGTCCCAGACCCACACTGCCCCGATCAGCCACCCCTCTGGAGCGACCTCGGAGCCGTCGGCGTGGTAGCCCACCGAGTAGATCCCTGCGCTCTCTGCGGACTCGAGGATCGTTCTGGTGCAGTCCTGGTGCTGGGCGATGACGTCAACGCCCGCCGAGATGAGGTGCGCCGCCGCCGCCGATTGCTCGGCGGGGTTGCACCAATCGCCAGTGAAGACGACCTCAGTGGTCACCTCTGGCGCCAGCGCCTGCGCTCCGAGAGTGAAGGCGTTGACGTTGTTGAACGTCGCTGGGATCGGGAAGGCCACCACGAAGCCCAGCTTGCCCGTGCGCGTCGCGGCGCCAGCCGCCATGCCCGCAAGGAAGAGTGCCTCGCTGTGCGTGCCGAAGTAGGTGCCGAAGTTCGGCAGGTCCGGCTCGAGCTCGAGACCGCCCTCGTGCAGCACCGTGACGTCGGGGTGGTGCTGCGCAACCTCGTAGGCGGCGTCGCGGTGCCCGAAGGACGTGGCGAACAGGATCGAGGCGCCCTCGTCGATCAGATCTTCGAGCACTGCCACCGCCCGCTCGTCCTCGGGCACGTGCTCGACGCGGATCACACGCAGATCCGGAAAGGCGCGCGCGAGGGCCTCGCTGCCCTCCCAGGCAGCTTGGTTGTACCCGAGGTCGTCGCGGGCTCCCACAAAGATGAAGCCCACCGTCACAGGGCGCGATCGTTCGCTGTCCGACGCGCTGCACGCGGAACCGACGAGGAGCACCGCGAGCGGGACGCACACTGCACGCGCAAGCATCGTGGCAACCCTACGATTGCCGCGTGACGACCGCGGGACGCTGGCGGACCTGGATCCTGCCAGGCACGGTCCTGCTCCTCGGGTTCGCCATCACGGCAGGCGCGTCCCTGGGGCTGGAGACCAGCCTCGACCGAGACCGCGATCGACGCTTCGAGGCGGCCGCCGAACGTGCGCGGGGCACCGTCGCTGGTCGCCTGCAGCTCTACACCGGAAACCTGGCCCAGCTGCGCAACTGGATGCTGCTCGACCCGTCTGTCAGCCGCGACGAGTTCCGTCGGTTCGTCAGCCTTGGCTTCGACGCCGACCTCTATCCAGGCGTTCAAGCCGTGTCGTTCGCTCCGCTCGTCGGACGCAGCGAGCTCGATGCCTTCGAGCAGGACGTCCAAGCCGAGCTGTCAGACTCGGGCGCGGCGGCCGACTTCGAGGTGCACCCCCGCACGGGGCGAGCCGATGCCCTCGTGGTCACGTTCATCGAACCAGCGGTGGGCAACGAGGAGGCATTCGGCTTCGACCTCGCCTCCGATCCGGTCCGTCTGTCGGCGATCGAGGCCGCGCGGGACCGAGGTGGGGCAGTCGGGTCAGGGCCGATCGGGCTCGTCCAGGAACCGGGTGGGCAGGTCGGGTTCGTTCTCTGGTCACCGGTCTACGACACGGGCGACATCCCCAACACGGCGCCGTCGAGACGGCGGCACTTCGCCGGGGTCGCGGCCGTCGTGTTTCGGGTGGGCGACATGTTCGCCGGGGCGCTGGGCGTCGATCCCGAGGTCGACGCGGAGATCTACGACCTCGGGCCAACCGCCGACCCGCCCGACGGCCTCTTCGACTCCACCACGCTCCTGCTCGACACCGACCCGGGCAGCGTCGTGACCTCCGACGGCGAGGCCACCGGTCTGCATCGCGATCTAGATCTCAACATCGGAGACCGGCGCTGGCGCATGATCCTCACGGCTGGCCCCGGCTTCACCGACGGCACGAGCCACCTCCCGCTCGTCATCGCGATCCTCGGCACCCTGATCAGCTTGCTCCTGGCCGGCGTCATCGGTTCAACGACTCGAGCCCGTGGTCGCGCGGAGAGCCGAGCAGTTGAGATGACCGCAGAGCTGCGTGCAGCGACCGACAGGTCGCAGTCGATCCTCGCGGGCGCACCCGACGCCATGCTCGTGGTGGGCGGAGACGGCAGCATCATCAGCGTCAACCTCGCCACGGAGGCGCTCTTCGGGTACAGCTCAGAGGAGCTGGTCGGACGGCCGGTCGAGGTGCTGCTGCCTGAGTCGCTCGCGGAAGACCGCCGCCAGCATCGCGTCCGCTACGCCGACGCGCCGCGCCGGCGTGAGATGGGAGCCGGCCTCGAGCTATTCGCGCGGCGACGCGACGGCGTCGCCTTCCCCGTGGAGGTGAGCCTGAGCCCGCTCATCGGCTCGGACGGCTCGCACGAGGTGATCGCCGCGGTGCGTGATGTGTCCGAACGCCGTCAGGCCCAAGCGGCGCTCCAAGCCGCCTACGACCACGAGCGCGAGGCAGCCGAGCAGCTCCGCGAGGCTGACGAGCTGAAGACGCGCTTCCTGAACACGGTCAGTCACGAGCTGCGCACGCCGCTCACGGCGATCAGTGGCTTCACCGAGCTCCTGCAGGCGCCGTCTCTGTCCGATGAGCAGCGTGAGGAGTTCATCCGGCGCATCCGCCGCAACAGCCGCAACCTCAGCTCGCTCATCGCCGACCTCTTGGCCTTCGCACACCTCGACCGCGACGACGTCAACCTCGTGCCCGCCCGACTGGACCTCACCGAGGAGCTGCGCCTCATCGTCGAACAGCTCTCCCCCGTGCTCGACGAGCATCGCGTCGAGGTACACGCTCCGGAGCCCGTCTACGTGGAGGTCGACCCGGACGCGCTCACGCGCATCGCCACCAACCTGTTGACCAACGTGGCGCGCTACTCGCCAAAGGGCAGCACGGTCACGGTCTCGGTAGAGGATCGCGGCGACCGAGCCGTCCTTGCGGTATCCGACGAGGGTCCCGGGATCCCGCCCGAGGAGCGCGAGCGGGTCTTCGAGCGCTTCTTCCGCGGTGCCACTGCACTGGCGTCTCGAGTGCCAGGAACCGGCATCGGGCTCGCAGTCGTGAGCGAGCTGGTCGCGCGGTCGGGTGGCTCGGTCAGGGTGATATCCAGTAGTTCCGGCGGAGCGCTCTTCGAGGTGGAGCTGCCGAGAAGTCCCGATTTGCCGCAGCACGAGAGGGTGCCAAGCGGCACGGAGAGCACGGAGTAGGGTCGACATCTGATGACGAAGCGGGTGCTGATAGCAGATGACGACGAGGACATGCGGGAGCTGCTGCGCATGGCCCTGAGCAGCGAGGACTACACCGTCGTGGGCGCTGCGGTGGATGGGGACGAAGCGCTGGAGATGTGGCGGCGAGAGCGCGATGAGGGTGTGTGCGTCGTCATCCTCGACCAGCGGATGCCGGGGCTCTATGGCATCGACGTGGCCGTCGCCATCAAAGCTGAGGATCCGGAGCAGCAGGTGCTCCTGCTGAGCGCCTACATAGACGAGACCACCCAGGCCGAGGCGCAGGAGGCGGGGATCGCGGCCTGCATCCCCAAGGAGGACGTGCTCTTCGTGCCGCGCCACCCGGTGCTGCTGGCCGCCTGCGTCGACTGATCTGTCGGCTCCTGCCCGAGGTCGCGGCCGTCAGGGACGAAAGCGGTAGCCCATGCCCGGCTCGGTGAGGAAGTAGCGCGGTCGGCTGGGCTCTGGCTCGAGCTTGCGCCTGATCTGTGCGAGATACAAGCGCAGGTAGTTGGTCTCGGTGCCGTATTCCGGCCCCCAGACCTCCTGCAGCAGATGCCGCTGGCTGACGAGCTTGCCGGGGTTGCGCACCAGCACCTCGACGACCTGCCACTCGGTGGGGGTCAACCGCACGTCCTGCGAGCCACGCTTCACCTGCTTGGCCGCCAGATCGACCACGAAGTGGTCGGTGCTCACCATCGGCTCCTCGTCGGCGGGCGTGGCGCGCCGCAGGGCCGCTCGCAGCCGTGCGAGCAGCTCGTCCATCCCGAACGGCTTGGTCACGTAGTCGTCAGCACCGGCGTCGAGTGCTGACACCTTCGATGCTTCGTCGTCCCTCGCGGACAGCACGAGGATCGGCACCTCGGTCCAACCTCTCAAGCCGTGCACCACGTCGATGCCGTCGATGCCCGGCAGCCCGAGGTCGAGCACCACGACGTCCGGGTGCAATCGCGCAGCGAGCTCCAGGGCGCGCTCCCCCGAGTCGGCTTCGTCGACCTGATACCCACGCGCCCGCAGGTTGGTGCTCAGAGCGCGCAGGATCTGTGGTTCGTCGTCGACGACCAGGACACGGCTCATGACGCCGAGACGGCCTCGCGCGGGACCGCCAGCACCATCGTCGTGCCCCCGCCGGCGGTGTCCTCCACGGTCAGCCTCCCGCCCACCGCCGCCATCAAGCCCCTCGAGACCGCCAGGCCCAGACCCACACCGGCTCCGTTGGACCTGTCGCCGCGTCGCTGGAACGGCATGAAGACGCTCTCGCGCTCCGACGGTGGGATCCCCGGTCCGTGGTCTATGACACGGAGCTCGAGCTCGACGGCTTCGGCTCGCGCCTCGATGCGGACGGGGCGCCCCGCGGGCGACCAGGCCAGCGCGTTGTCGATGACGTTGGCGATGGCGCGCTCGACCAGGCTCGGGTCGGTCTCCACGATCGGCAGGCCCTCGTCGACCTCGATCTCCAGATGAGCTGCGTCGGCTCGGTCGCCGAGGCTGCCGACCGCCGCGAGCACCAGCTCGTCGAGTCCGATGGGCACTCGCCGAACCGGAACCGCGCCGGTCGTGAGCCGACTCATGTCCAAGAGGTTTGCGACGAGGTAGGTGAGCCGATCGGTCTCCTGGTCGATCGTCGTGCAGAACTGGCGCTGCTCCTCGCGCGACCACTCGACATCGTGGGCGAGAAGGCTGGTGACCGACGCCTTGATCGATGCGAGAGGCGTGCGCAGATCGTGGGACACGGCGGCCAGGAGCGCGTTTCGAAGCTCGGTGCCGGCCTGAGCTCTTGCCACCTCGGCCGAGCGGTGGCCGACCGCGGCGCCGTACCACGAGACAACCCCACCCACGAGCAGGAAGACGCCCAAGGCGAGCACGTTGTCGAGGTGCTGCACCTCCCACGTGTGATACGGCGGTGTGAAGAACCAGTTGATGAGGAGGAAGCCGAGCACCGCCGCGGTGAGCGACGGACCGAGACCGCCGACGGATGCGGCCGCCAGCACTGCGAGCAGGAACAGCAGCAGAACGGACGAGATGTCGATGTCGTCTCGCACCTGGAGCAGTCCGAGGGTGAGGGCCCCCGGTCCGAGCACGGCCAGCGCCCAGCCTGTCCCACGGCGCGCCGAGGCGAGAGGAGGCGCCGACGGGCGCCGCTCTTGCCTGGCACGGCTGCTCATGCCGCCATCATCGCCTCTCAGGGCAGGATTCGGTATTGAGGGTTCAAGATCGCGAGGCGCGACTTGTGGATGCCGACCGTTCCCTCCGCCTCCAGCCGCGTGCCGATGCGGACCCCGGCGATAGCGCGCCGACCCAGGAAGACGATGGAGATCGATGCCTCCTCGTCCTGGAGCACGAGCTCGAGGGTCGGCGAGTCGTGCTGTGGCGCGACCCTCATCGATCGCACCCGACCGCGCACCGCGATGCGATCCCGCCAACGAGCTTCCGCGATGGGGACGAGCGACCCGGCTGGCGGACGCTCTCTCTCCTCCACCGCTTCGATCTCGATCCCAACGGCGGCCTGGATGGCCTGCCGGTCAGCCACGGCGTCGAGCTGGTGACCGCCTCCCAGGTGGAACGGCACCGATGTCACGTTGGCATGCGGCAGGCGCGACACCTGTTCCTCGATCGAGTCGGCCGTGCGGTCGTGCAGCACCCGGTGCCAGACGCCCCGGTACTTGCGATCGGGGAGCAGCACGGTGACCTCAGTGTCGCCATCGGCCAGCTCGCGGGCGACGGTCGCCACTGCCGCCTTCGTCAGCCTCCGGTCGGGACACTCCACGATCTCCAGCGGAACGCGCGTGAGCCCGAGTCGCTGCCACTCCCCCGCCAGGTCTGTCGCGACCTGTTCGTCCAGCGCGAAGTGGACCGCTCGGAGATCGGCGGTGTGGTGCGTGCGCCCGTACTGGATTGCGCGTGCCGCTGCCATGTCGATGCGATCGATGAAGACCATCACGACGTGGCGCCGTAGCACGGGCGCGGCGATGGCAGCGGGCACGTCCTCCTCCAGCTCCTCGGCCTCGCGCCGGTACTGGCCGTTGAGCCGCAGCAGCAGCCAGACGAGAAGTGGCAGCACGATCAGGATGACCCATGCGCCATCTCGGAACTTGGTGATGGCGATCACGAGGGCCACGACGAACGACAGGGCTGCGCCGGTGCCGTTCACCGCAAGCCCCTTGCGCCACCCGGGTTCGCGGTGGCGCGTGTGGTGCCTGGTCATGCCCGCCTGCGACAGCGTGAACCCTGTGAACACTCCGATGGCATAGAGCGGGATCAGGCGGGTGACGACTGCTTGCGTCGCCACGACGAGCACCATGGCGGCCAGCGCCAAGGCGATGATCCCGTTGGAGTAGACGAGTCGATGGCCTCGCTTCGTCATCTGGCGCGGTAGGAAGCTGTCGCCGGCCTGGAAGCTGGCGAGCCGCGGGAAGTCGGCGAAGCCGGTGTTGGCGGCCATCACCAGGATCAGCATGGTTCCGGCCTGGAGCGAGTAGTAGAGGATGTCACCTATGGCTCCCCCGCCGTAGACGGCCTCGCCGACCTGCGAGATCACCGTCGGAGTGCCCACCTCGAACGGAGCCACCTTGATGACCGAGGCGAGCATCGACAGGCCGAGGAACATCACGCCGAGGCCCGTACCCATGAGCACCAGCGTCTGACGAGCGTTCCTCCACTCCGGCCGCCGAAACGCGGGGACGCCATTGGAGATCGCCTCGACACCGGTGACCGCAGCGCCGCCCGAGGCAAACGCGTGCAGCACTCCGAACAGGCCAGCGCCATAGAAGAGCCCCTCCGAGGCGGATCCCCACTCGACGTGCCCCTCGATCTCGGCTCCGAGCAAGGGGAGGTCGTTGCCCAAGTACTTCCACAGACCGAGGCCGAGCAGCACGACCATGTTCAGCATGAAGAAGTAGGTCGGGATCGCGAACATCCGGCCCGACTCCTTCACGCCGCGCAGGTTCCCGTACGCGATCAAGGCGATGAAGCCGAGCGCAATGGGGATGCGAACGGGCTCGAGGCCGGAGAAGGCGGAGACCAGCGCCGCAGTGCCTGCGGAGGACGACACGGCGACAGTGAGGATGTAGTCGACCAACAGCGAAGCACCGGCGACCTGGGCGGGCACGATCCCGAAGTTGTCACGGGTGACGAGATAGGCGCCGCCCGCAGATGGGTACTCCTTGATCGTCTCCCGATACGAGAGGATCAGGAACCCGAGCACGACGAGCATGGCGATCGTGACAGGCACGACGAGCGAGAAGGCGGCCAGGCCGACCGCCGGGATCAGGACGTGGAGGATCTCCTCCGTCGCGTAAGCGCTCGATGACAGGTTGTCGGATGCGAACACCGCCAGCGCGGTGGGCTTTCCGAGGCGCTGGTGCTCGAGCTCATCGCTGTGGAGCGGCTTGCCGAGGAACCGACGCTTGGCCCGATACGCCAACCCATCGGCCAGCTCCAGAGACGCGGCGACAGGAACTGGGCGGGGCGAGGCGCCCTTGTCGTCTTGAGCTGCGACTTGTACGGGTTCCATGTCCCTCCGAGCAGGCGTAGATGTCCGCCACCCAGTGAACGACAAGCCCCCGTGAGGACGTCATCAGTGTTCGCTCCGAAGACGTGAGGAATGTGTAAGGACAGCTGTGACGGCGAGGCACGCCTGATGGCCAAGCCGACCCGCATCCGCCGAACCCAGGGCACCCGGCGGACTCCAAGGGACCCAGAGCGGTTCACTGCCCTACGATCCGGGCTTCACGAGGGTGAGGGGGCGATCGCATGGGTGCACCTCGGACGCGGTGGCGTTGGCTTCCCAGACGACGGAGGCCGGCGCGCACAACCGGCGAAGGACTCGACCGGCGAGCGGTGCTGATGGGTGCGGCGGCCACCACCGCAGGCGTCGTAGCCACCGGTGCCTCGCACGGCATCGCTGCACCAGCGGCCAGCGCGGCGCCGGCCGCGCGTGCGCAGGCCCTTCCTGAGACGATCCCGGCCTCTCAGGTGACCGTCGAGCCAACGGGCGAGATCACCAAGACGAACGCGCAAGAGGCCCTGGCGGAGCTCGATGGCCGCCTCTCCAAGGTGCAGATGTTCGAGGACCTCCAGGTCGCGCTGACGCTCGTCGACGACTTCATGGGCAACACCGCGACGAGTGGGACGATCGGGCAGCTCGGCTGGGCACTGCCGTCGGGCGCGACCGGGACAGCATTCGCGGCAGCGGGTGCGAGCGAGCCAGGGATCTTCGTCGTCGGCACGGGCACCGCGTCGTCCGGTTGGCACGGCATCAACCTCGGCAGCAACAACCTGATCGGTGCGCCGCTGCTCATGTGCGAGTGGCGCATCAAGCTCACCCACGTCAACAGCACCTCCGACCGCTACTCGTGTTGGTTCGGTCTGCACAACGCCACAACCGCTCTGGAACCGACGAGCGGCTTCTACTTCCGGTACGCCCCTGACGACACCCGTTGGTTCGCAGCGTGCGCGGACGGAGGAGTGCCGAACGCAGTGGCGACCGACGCGGTGGCCGACACCAGCTTCCATCGATTCCGCATCACCTCTGGCGGGGGCGTCGCCCGCTTCTACATCGACGACGTGCAGAAGGCGATGCTGTCTTCGTCGCTGCCGTCATCGAATCGCTACACGCCGAACCTGATGGTCCGAAAGAGCGTGGGGACGGCGGCGCGCAACGTCCGCATCGACTACTTCGCGCTGCGATACGAGCAACCACGGTGACCGCTCCAAACGTCCTCGTCATCCTGGCGGACGATCAACGGTTCGACTTCCTCGACTACATGCCGAACACGCGCAACCTGATCGCCTTCCAAGGCCGCCACTTCGTCCACGCACGCTGCAACGTTGCCGTGTGCGAGCCATCGCGCGTCAGCCTCCTCACCGGCCAGTACTCGATCCACCACGGCGCCGGCGAGGTTGCGTGGGAGACCGTGCCCACCCACGATCACAGCAACACCATCGGAGCCTGGATGAAGGCGGCGGGCTACCGGACCGGCCTGATCGGCAAGTACCTCAACGGCACCCCGCCTCTGATCCCCAAGCCAGGTGGTTGGGACACCTGGCTGCAGCTCGACGAGAGCACCGGATACGGCGGATTCGGCTACCAGGTGTGCGACGGCGTGACGCTGTCGACGCCCGACCAGCTTCAGATCGAGTATCTGCGCGATCAAGCCATCGCGTTCACCCAGGGCTCCGAGCCCTGGTTCCTCGTGTGGACCCCCACCTCACCGCACGGACCCTTCGATCCGGACCCGCGGGACCACTTCGCCTGGTCTGACGTTCGGTGGCCCCTCGTCATCGAGGACGACGTCAGCGACAAGCCGTCGTGGATCGCCAGTCAGCCTCCCTTGCCGGATGGCGCGCTCTCCAGCTTCCGCGCGACGGCGAGGGGGCAGCTGCGCGAAGCCACGGGCCTGGACCGGGCGCTCGGCGAGATCATCCACAGCCTCGTGCCCGCGGTTCTCGACAACACGGTCGTCGTCTACTCGTCGGACAACGGGCTCACGTACGGCGAGCACCGACTGCCCTTCGTCGGGATATTCAAGAACTGCGCGTACGACGCCGGCATGCGCGTGCCGCTCGTCATCCGCGGTCCGGGGTTTCCCGTAGGCGTGTCGGTGGAGCCCGTCACCATCGCCGCGGACATCACGGCTACCGTCATCGCCGTCGCCGGAGCGTCCGCGGGTCTTCCCGCGGACGGCATCGATCTCCGCGACATGATCGCCAACCCGTCGGCACACGCGGATCGCCGGCTTCTGCACCACCGGGGTCCCGCCGCCGGCTTCGGGACCGCGCCGCGCGCGTTCGGCATCACCACGCTCACGCGGAAGCTGTTCCGTTCTGAGGTAGCACTCGGCTCCCCAGATCGGTACGAGGCCTACGACCTCGACATCGACCCGGACGAGCTGAACAACTGGGCGAACGACGAGGATCGACGGGCTGAGCGGGACGGGCTCGAAGCCGACCTCGACATGATGCTGGGCGCCTAAGTCCTTAGAGCCGAGAACGCCACAGGCCGTGACCAGGGCATTCGTGGAGCGGACGACGGGATTCGAACCCGCGACCCCAACCTTGGCAAGGTTGTGCTCTACCAGCTGAGCCACGTCCGCGTGAGCCAGCGACGATAGCAGGGGCCCCCGGAACGGCCCAACCACCCTGGTCTCCGGAGGGAATCGGCGGCTCGCGCGTCGAATCTAGGGGTAAGCGCCGGGTGTGACCGATAACACACTTAGCGCTCAAGTGTGTACCTTCGGTACATCGACGCTGAACGGTTCATGGAGCCCAACACCACACGATGGACCACTCCGGGAGGCAGCATGCTCGGGACCACCGGCTCGCAGTTTCGCAGGACCAAGCGGACCGCCGCGGCGGTGGCAGCAGTAGCGGCGCTGACGCTGATCGCCACCGAGCCGGGTTCGGCTGCCCCGGGGCAGGCCTCCTTCAACAAGGGCACGGGGTCAGCCACAGCCGACAGCATGCGGGTCGATCCAGTGGCCGGGGGCCTCTCGTTCGGCATCGGTGTGGGCCAAGCGCTGGCCGGCCACCAGAACACCGTCGGCCAAGCCGAGGCACGTGCCTTCGACCTCGGTGTGATCGGGGTCTCGCTCGCAGGTGAAGGCTGCGACGGCGGCGCCGCCACGTTCCCAGAAGAGGATCAACCACAGCCCGAGCGCATCAGCTCGACAGATGAGGACGCAGAGCAGGGCCGCAGCAGCACTGAGCCGTTCGCTGCGGGCCAGATCCGCAAGGAGGTGCGCGCCGGCGACGACCCGTTCGCCGAGGCGATCACCACGGGGGCTCCGGTGGACATCCCCGGAGTGCTCAGCGTGAGCGCTACCCGCTCGCTCGCGCGCTCCGGTGTCGTGGACGGCACGCTGCGCGAAGCAACGGCCATCACCGAGATCGCGTCGATCTCGTTCGCCGACACAGTTCAGCTGAAGGGCCTCCGTTGGGAGGCCACACACCGCTCGGGCTCGGTCGACGAGACGGTCGGCAAGTTCACGATCGAGGCGCTCACGGTGGCGGGTGCACCCGTTCCCGTCGAGCACCTCGAGCAGGTCAACGCTGTGCTCCTTCCCCTCGGCTTCGAGCTGCGCATGCCGACATCGCGAGTCGTCGACACGAGTGCCGGCGAGATCGTGATGGTGGATCCACTGGCGATCGCCATCGTTCCGAACGAGAACCGAGACAATCTCCTGGGCGGTGCGGTCGGCGCAGCCCAGCCGATTCGCGAGCCACTGTTCGATGCCATCATCGATCAGGACTGCGGCAACGCGACCTACATCACGATCGCCGATGTCGTCATCGCCTCGATCACCGGAGGCGGCACCTTCTCGGTGTCGCTCGGCGGCGTGCGCGCAAGCACCGCTCCGCTGAAGCTGTTCGAGGGCCTGGGGCAGCTGCCGCCCCTTCCACCACTCTCGCCGTTCGCCCCCCCGACCCCAGCGATCCCTGGCACACCGGGTCGTCCGGCGGTGCCCGGCACGCCTGCGACACAGGTCACGGTGCCAGCGACGAGCTCGGGCGGGGACGATGACGGCGGCCCTATCAAGAACATCGGCGACATCACCGGCGAGCGGGGCGGCGTGATGGCGCTGATCAGCGCCGGTGGCCTCGCCGCCATCCTGGCCGCTGCCGAAGCCGACCGGCGCAAGATGCGAGCTGCCGTCCGCACGCTCACCGTGGAGGTCTGATCGCAATGGCCACAACCGAGGCCGGCGAGGCCAAGCCGCAACGGATCCAGTTCAGCGCCAAGCAGCGACTGTTCCGCGGATACGGGCCGCTTGCGCTGCTCGCCCTGATGCTGTTGCTCATGTCGCTGCTCGTGCCCAGCAAGTCTCCGGCCAGCGACGGCACCAGCGGCACCGGCTTCCGGTCCAACCAAGGTGGAGACGACGACGCTGGCAGCACCGTCAGGGACGTCGCTGGCACAGAGGGCCAGGCTGGCACTGAGGGCACGGAGGGCAAGCCGGGCGACGGGGGTCCGGCTCCGATCGATCCCGGCACGGCCTGCCCAGACCGGGCGGAGCAGGTGCCTGGCGACCCCTACTCCCCCCCCTGCATCGCCTTCAGCGGCAACAACGGTGGTGCCACATCGACCGGCGTGACGCCCGACAAGATCCGCGTGTCGTTCCGGGTGCTCGACGAGCGCGGCTTCCAGCAGACGCTCGCCGAGCTGGCGGGCGCCAGCCTCACCGACACGCCAGAGACAGTGCGCAACACGGTCTCGGCCTTCGCGGAGTACTTCAGCCAGCGCTTCCAGCTCTACGGCCGCCAGATCGAGATCGTGTTCTACGAGGGGGTCGGCTCGAACACCAACGAGCTCGTCGGCAAGGGCCGCGACCTCGCCGAGGTCGATGCCGAGCAGGCCGCCAGCCAAGGTGTGTTCGCAGACCTGTCGTCGACCTCTGAGCCCTACGCCAACGCCCTGTGCAGCAAGGGCGTCCTCGCCTTCGGCGACCCCTACCTCTCGCGCAAGTGGCACGACGAGCGCGGTCCCTGCGCCTGGAGCCTCGCCGTCAACGGCACGGAGGTGGCCGAGTTCGCCGCGGAGTTCGCCGCCAAGCGCCTCGCCGGCGGCAATGCCGAGTTCGCCGGCGGCGACGCCAAGGGCAAGCCACGCCTCATCGCCACGCTCGCTCCGGAGAACCCGTGGTACCAGGAGTCTGTGCAGGTGGCTCGTCAGCGCTACGAGGAGCTCACCGGAGGCGTCAGCCAGGGGCCGAACTACCAATACCTGCTCGACCTGGGCCAGCTCTCGAACCAGGCGTCGAACCTCATCCCGAAGATGAAGGCGGATGGGGTCACGACCGTCATCTGCGGCTGCGACCCGATCTTCCCCGTGTTCCTCTCCGGCGTCGCGGCCCGGGAGAAGTACTTCCCCGAGTTCATCATCGCCGGCACCGCCCTCACCGATGCCGACGTCGTCGGGCAGCTCTGGAACCAGCAGTTCGCCCAGCACGCCTTTGGCGTCAGCCCCCTCCAGGACTTCGTGCCCCCCACCCAGACGATCGCCTACCAGGCGTTCAAGTCGGTCCGGCCCGACGCTGAGCCGGCCTTCTCGGTCGATCTCATCTACTACCAGATGTACATGCTTGCGATCGGCCTGCAGGGTGCCGGTCCCGACCTCAACCCAGACACATTCCAGGCCGGCATGTACGACTACGAGCCGAAGCTGGGACCTGTCGGACTGTGGGACTTCGGCCCCGGCGACCACACCTCGGCCGACGATGTGCGGGAGATCTACTGGGACCCCAACGCCGTCTCCTCATACAACGGGCAGGCGGGCTCCTACATCGGCCTCGACCTGAACGGTGACGGCCTCGACGACCGCTACCGCCGCAACGAGCTCCCGAGCGGTCGCTTCCCGAAGCCGTCATGACCGCCCTGCGACAGCGCTGGAGCGAGCTCGAAGCGCGGGTTCAGGGGACCATCGCCCTCGTAGGCATCGTCGTCACCTACTTCCTGCTCTACAAGGTCGTGCCAGGCACCGACACGTACATCACGAGGCGCGCGCCCCACGAGCCGATCGTCGTGGGGATCATCTACGGCACCGTCAACGCGCTGCTGGCCATCGGCCTGATCCTCATCTACCGCACGAACCGCTTCCTCAACTTCTCCTACGCGGCGATGGGCAGCCTGTTCGGCTTCACCGCCATCACGCTCCACGTCGAGCGCGACGTGCCGTACTTCCTGCTGCTCCCGCTGGCTGTGATCGGCGGCGTGATCCTCGGCGCCGTGCTCGAGGTCGCGGTGATCCGTCGGTTCAAGGACTCCTCCCGCCTGATCGCCACAGTGGCGTCGATCGGGCTGGCGCAGCTGCTCGGCGGCATCGAGTTCATCATCATCAACAACATCCTCAAGGAGCCGCTGTTCCAGGGCGGATTCCGCGTGCCGATCAGCTTCGACATCGACATCGGCAACAAGACCCTGATCGGCGACGAGATCCTCATCGTCATGGTGGTGCCGTTCATCATCGCCGGCCTCGCCTGGTTCCTGCTGCGCACCGACGCAGGAGTGGCTGTGAGGGCGGCGGCAGAGAACGCTGACCGCGCGCTCCTCCTCGGGATCCCGATCCGACGGCTGTCGACGATCGTGTGGGCCCTGGCGGGCGGTCTGGCCACGCTGACATTCATGCTGAAGGCGCCCTTCGCGGGCGCGGCACCCTCGGCCGGCCAGGGCATCACGATCCTGCTTCCCGCGTTCGCGGCCGCGGTCGTCGCCCGGATGGAGTCGCTCCCGATCGCCTTTGCGGCGGGCATCGGCCTGGGCGTCATGGAGTCCATCGTGCGGCACAACTCCTCCGGATCGCCCACCTTCAACAACGTCGTCTTCTTCGTCGTCATCCTCGTCGCCCTCCTGGCCCAACGAGGCAAGCTGAGCCGAGCCATGCTCGGCGATCAGGGCTTCTCCTTCGCCTCAGTCGTGAAGCCGACGCCACCGGAGCTACGTCAGCTCCCCGAGGTTCGCTGGGCCAAGGTGGCACTCGTAGCGCTGTCGGTCGCGCTGCTCGTCTTCGTGCCCCAGACGTTCGGCCGGTCGTCACAGCTGCTCGCAGTCTTCGCCGTGGCCGCCGCGATCACGGGCGTGTCCCTCGTTGTGCTGACGGGTTGGGGGGGCCACATCAGCCTCGGGCAGTTCGCCTTCCTCGGCATCGGCGCTGTCGTCGCGGGCAACCTCATCGAGGCAAGGGTCGACCTCATGCTCGCGCTGGTCGCCGCTGGCGCAGCCGGCGGCATCGCTGCACTCGTCGTCGGCCTGCCGGCCCTGCGGATACGCGGCCTGTTCCTCGCCGTCACCACCCTCGCCTTCGCCGTCGCGCTCGACTCCTGGTTCCTGAACCCGACTGAGCGCGGCTCACTGATGCCCACGATCGAACGCAACCCGTTCCTGTTCGAACGCTTCGACCTCGAGTCGAACTACGCGCTCTACCTCCTCTCCCTCGCCGTCCTCGGGCTGGCCGTCCTGGCAGCCATCGGCGTCCGCAAGACGCGAGCCGGCCGAGTGGTCATCGCCACACGTGACAACCAGCGCGCAGCCGATGCCGCCGCGGTCCCAACGACGAGGGTCAAGCTCACGGCGTTCCTGCTGTCGGGCACGATCGCTGGGGTGGCAGGCGGGCTCCACATCCTCGCGCTCGGCTCGCTGGGGCAGAGCTCGTATCCGCCCGAGGACTCGCTCGACGTCTTCACCACAGCAGTCATCGGCGGGCTCGGCACGCTCACGGGCGCGGTGAGCGGCGTGCTGCTGTTCAAGTTCCTCGAGACCTGGCAGTGGCTGGCCGAGTACCGGCTCGTCGTCACCGGTGTGGGCCTGCTGGTCGTGCTCTACGCGGTGCCCGGTGGGATCGGCCAAGTCCTGTTCACCGTCCGCGACCGCTACCTGCGCTGGGTGGCCGTCCGCCGCGACATCCTCGTGCCGAGCCTCGTGGCCGACAAGCGGGTCGAGGGCAAGGCCGAGCACGCCGCCGACGAGGTCGGCCTGCTCGCATCAGCCCTGTCGAGCCCCACCGGGGACGGCGGCGAAGGCGCCCGGCCGGGTTCCGAAGCTCAGCCGGAGCCAGAGCCCGTGGGAGCGAAGCAGTGAGCACGGAGGCAGGTGGCAACGGCCGCGGCCGCAGTGCCACGGCCACTCCCAGGCGGCGCCGGCCGCTGGCCGCCTCGCCCCGACACGCGCCGACCGCCAGCAGCGGCAACGGAGGCAACGGCCACCTCGATGACGGCGCCACCGCGGTGATCGAGACGCCTTCGGTCCTGGAGGCGAGCGGCGCGCCGCTCCTGAGCTGCAGCGGCGTGGACGTCAGCTACGGACCCGTGCAGATCCTCTTCGGCGTCGACTTCCACGTGAACGAGGGTGAGATCGTCGCCCTTCTGGGCACGAACGGTGCCGGCAAGTCCACGCTCCTGAAGGGCATATGCGGTTTGGTGCGCCCGAAGGCGGGCACAGTGCGCTTCGCCGGTGAGGACGTCACGAGCTTGCCCGCAGACGTCACCACGCACCGCGGCATCTCCTTGATGCCCGGCGGCAAGGGCGTGTTCCCGACGCTGACCGTGGCCGAGAACCTGAGGTTGGCCTCGTGGCTGATCCGCCATGACCAAGATCGCATCGAGGCCGCCCGCGCCGAGGTCGAGGAGCTGTTCCCGATCCTGAAGCAGCGCTCCGCGCAGATGGCAGGCAACCTCTCCGGAGGCGAGCAGCAGATGCTCGCGCTGGGCGGCGCCCTCATGACGCGACCGCAGCTCCTCATGATCGACGAGCTCTCGCTCGGTCTGGCGCCCACCATCGTGGGCCAGCTCCTCGAGGTCGTGCGCGAGGTCCATCGCCGTGGCACCACGATCGTCATCGTCGAGCAGTCGGTCAACGTCGCCCTGAACCTGGCGCAGCGCGCCGTGTTCATGGAGAAGGGGGAGGTGCGCTTCACCGGTCCCACAGCGGAGCTGCTCGAGCGCCCCGACATCCTGAGATCGGTCTTCATCGCAGGTGCGTCGGCGGTCGCCGACGAGCCCGAGCCAGAGGCCGACCCGGAGCCCAGGAAGAAGCGCGGACGCAAGGCTGCGTCCACCGAGCAGGAGCGGCCGGCACCGGAGCCGTCGCGGCGCGCGGTTCGGCCCGACGCACCTGTGGTGCTCGAGTGCGTGGGCGTGCTCAAGCGCTTCGGCGGGATAACCGCCGTCAACGACGTCGACCTCCAGCTCAGGGAGGGCCAGATCCTCGGACTGATCGGGCACAACGGCGCCGGCAAGACCACGCTGATGGACTGCATCTCTGGCTTCCTACCGATCGAGGGCGGCCGCATCTACGTGCGCGGACGCGACGTCACTGAGCTGCCGCCGCACGAGCGTGCCGCAGGCGGTCTCGGTCGCTCCTTCCAGGATGCGCTCCTCTATCCCACCCTCACCGTCGCGGAGACGATCGCCGTCGCGCTCGAGCGCCACCTCGAGTCGAAGGACATGGTCGCGGCCGCGCTCCAGCTCCCGGCCTCCTACGAGAGCGAGCTGGCGGCGGCCGCCAAGGTGGATGAGCTGATCGATCTTATGGGTCTGGGCGCCATGCGCCAGAAGCTCACGGGCGAGCTGTCCACGGGCACCCGGCGGATCGTCGACCTGGCCTGCATCCTGGCGCAGGAGCCTCAAGTGCTGATGCTGGACGAGCCCTCCGGTGGCGTCGCTCAGAAGGAGACCGAGGCGCTCGGACCCCTGCTGCTCCGCGTGGTCGAGCACACCGGCTGCTCGGTGCTGGTCATCGAGCACGACATGCCGCTGCTCAAGGTGATCTGCGACGAGATGGTGGCGCTCGAGCTCGGCGGGGTGATCGCCCGTGGCACGCCCGACGAGGTGCTCGATCACCCGGCCGTCATCGAGTCCTACCTCGGCACCGACGAGAGCGCCATCAACAGGTCCGGTGCCGTGGCCAAGTGAGGATGGCTAGTGCAGGGCCCGTGTCACGAGTGCGCGGTCGGCGTCCCGCAGCGGCAGCTCCGCCACGAGCCGTTGGGCACGCGGGCTCATCTTGAGGGCTGTCTTGCGGATCACCTCGACGATCTTGTCGTCACCGAGCTGATCGGCCGTCGCCGCCAGCTGGGTCTCCAAGAAGACGAGGCACAGCGCGTCCTCATGGGTCTGCACCGCTTCGTCCTTGCCGAGACCCTCCTTGTTCACGATGGCCCGCACGCGATCGGTGGTCGAGGGGTCGTAGCCCACCGCCTCGAGGATCGCCGCGACATCAGCCGCGTGCTGCTTGCGGAGCGCGGTGCGCCAGCGCAGGTAGCCGGCCCGGCCGTCCGGGTAGCTGGGTCGAGGGATCGACCAGCGTCGAAGGTGATGGGCGCGGGCCGCGAGAAGCTGAGCTTCGCTGGCGTCCGGATCGAGCTTCTGGACCCACTCCGTCATCATCTCGGCGTGGGCTAGCTCCTTGGGCCGGATGCTGCCGCGCACCTCGATCGTGTGCGGGTCGTCGGAGTTGGCCGCGTCGATGGCGGCGATGGCCCGTTCGAAGCGGGCGCTGTCCACGCGTCAGGCCTGCGGACGCAGGTCGATCCTGAGGACGAGCACACCGTCCTCGAGTGAGCCGACTGCATCTCCGACCATGGCGAAGTCCTGGAAGTCGATCTGCGCCTGCTCGATGAACCTGGTGCGCTCCTCACCGGCCACCGGCGGCAATGGCCGGTTGCGGACGGCATGGGCCCGGTCCTGGAAGCGCTTGATCATGGCGTCGATGTCGAGCGTCTCTCCCATGGTCGAGACCCTACCCAGCGTCGTGTGGATGAGCCTGCTCGTCGAGGAGCGGCGGCCGGGTGGCGACCCAGTAGCGCCAGGTGAGCACTGCGACCACCAGCGCGATCACGACGAGGCCGAGGACCACGAGCGCGATCAGGGTGCCGTCGCTCGGGCCACCACTGCTGATCCGGGTAGCCGTCACCTCAGTCGTCGTCGTCAGCTCCGCACCCTCCGTGCCGTCGCCCGGCACGAGGACATCATCGCTCGTGCTCGTGGCCACGGTGGTGGACGTGACCTCGTCCTGCGTCGTGGTCGTCGCACGGCGGGTTGTCGTCGTTGCCTCGGTGGTGGTGGTCTCCAAGGAGCTGGAGGTGGTCGTCGCCACAGTCGTGGCCGTGGTCGACACGTCGGGAACGGTGCAGTTCGTCGTGTCCGGCGGGACGCACTCCTGGGAGGGCGCAGCTCGGGTCGACGGTGTGGCCGACGGAAGCACGGTCAGCGTCAGAGCCGCGATGGCAGTCGAGGCCGCGAGGGCGAGGATCCGACGTGCTCGCCCTGCACCTCTGCGCACCGATCACACTCCCTCGCCACCGTGAAACGCGCCAGGGTAACGCTCGGCCGCGGCTGCTCCCAGCCACCCCCTGCGGCTCGGCTTCGTTCGGGGGCCGGATGCCTGCCACAGTGTCGGCCATGGCCATCCTGGAGATCGTCGACGGTGATGGGGTGCGGCTGCTGACCTGGAACCGGCCGGAGGCGCTGAACGCCCTGAACGACGAGCTCTGGGACGCCACACGGGATGCGCTGCTGGAAGCGCAGGCCGACCCGACCCTCCGCTGTGTCGTGCTGACCGGAACGGGTCGCGCCTTCACCGCCGGGCAGGATCTCGCCGAGATGATGGAGCCGCCGCGACACGACGACAGCGAGCTGCACGGCTACCGCGGCCTGATCCCCGTGCTCGAGTCCTTCGACAAGCCCTTGCTCGCGGCCGTGAACGGGCTCGGGCTCGGCATCGGAGCGACGCTCCTGCCCTTCTGCGACATCGTCTGGATCGCACAGGGTGCACGCTTGAAGGTGCCGTTCGTGACGCTCGGCGTCACCACCGAGGCAGCCGGCAGCCTTCTGCTGGCGCAGCGGATGGGCTGGCAGGCTGCCGCCCACTTCATCTTCACCGCTGACTGGCTCTCTGCCGAAGATGCCGTCGCCTGCGGACTGGCGTGGAAGGTCACGTCGCCCGACTCGCTCCTCGACGAGGCGCTCGCAGTGGCACGCAGGATCGGCGCCATGCCGGTCGACTCGCTCCAGACGACGAAGCGCTTGATGGTGGCTGCACGTCTCGACGCTGTTCGAGCAGCGCGAGCTCGCGAGGACACTGAGTTCGTGCGGATGGTCGGCTCCCCGGAGAACCAGGCGGCCCTGGCTCAGTTCTTCAGCTGACTGCTCTTCAGCTGACTGCGCTTCAGCCGACGGAGTCGAGCGCTTGCTGGAAGTCGGCCTGGAGGTCGTCGGGGTGCTCCAGACCGATCGAGATGCGCACGAGCCCGTCGGTGATGCCGAGCTCAGCCCGCTCAGCGGGGGTGTAGCGCGCTGCGAAGGTGCCGGGGATCGTGAGGAGGGTCTCGGGTCCGCCGAGTGACAGGGCGATGCGAGCCAGGCGGCAGGACTCGACGAAGCGGACCGCGGCGGCGTCGCCGCCGGCCACCTCGACGGCCACCACGGTGCCACCGCTCTTCATCTGCCGGAGTGCCAGCTCGTGCTGCGGATGGCTGGCGAGGAACGGGTACGACACGGACTTGATGTTCCGATGCTGCTCCAAGAAGGTGGCCAGCTGCAGCGCCGACTCGCTCTGCTGACGAGCCCTCGCAGGAAGGCTGCGGATCCCGCGCAGGCCGTTCCACGCGTCGAAGGGCGATGCTTGGGCGCCCATGGCCGACTGCCACCCCCAGATGGGATCGATCAGATCTGCGTTGCCGGCGACCACCCCAAGGAGAGCGTCGTTGTGACCGGCGATCCCCTTCGTGGCCGAGTGGAGGACGAGGTCGACACCAAGCTCGAGGGGCCGCTGCACGACGGGGCCAGCGAAGGTGGAGTCGGCGACGGTGATCGGACCCCGGATCGCACCCACCGCCGCGAGATCGACCAGCGATAGAGCGGGGTTGGCCGGCGTCTCGACGAAGACGAGCTGGGTGCGTCCCGGTATCACCGCGGCCGAGATCGCCTCGGCGTCCGTGCCGTCGACCAACGTGACGTCGATGCCGAAGCGGGGCAGGTGCATGGCGAGGAGGCCGTAGGTGACTGCGAAGATCTGCCGTGTGGCGACCACGTGGTCGCCCTTCGAGCACAGGCCCAGGATCACCGCCGTGACCGTGCCCATCCCCGACGCTGCGGCGAGAGCGGCCTCGGCTCCCTCCAGCGCTGCGACCGCGTCCTCGAACTCGCGCACCGTTGGGCTGCCGAAGCGGGAGTAGAGCTTGTCGGGCCGCGCCCTTGCAACCATCGCCTCCTGCTCGGCAACGGTCTCCACCGTGTAGGTGGTGGACGGGAACAGCACTGGCGCGAGCGAGTCGCGGCTGGCGCCCCGCCCGGCTGTCACGGCAGTCGTCTCCAGGCGGTGCGTGGGGTCAGTCGGATCAGACATGTCGTGTCTCCACGTCGTCGAGGAATGCGCTCAGGGGCACGCCAACCTGCTCGTGCTCGATGAGGAAGGCATCATGCCCATGAGGGCTGTCGAGCTCCACGGACCGAGCCTCGATCCCATGGGACCGGGCCACGGCAACGATCTCCTGGCTCTGGTACAGCGGGTAGAGGATGTCGCTCTCCACACCGATCGCCAACACCGGTGCTCGCAGCCGCGCCAGCGCTCGTTCCGCGCCTCCGCGCCCGCGACCGACGTCGTGCAGATCCATCGCCTTGGTGAGGAGCAGGTACGAGTTGGCGTCGAAGCGCCGCACGAGCTTGTCGCCGTGGTACTCGAGGTAGCGCTCGACCTCGAACCGCTGCCAGAGCGAGAACCCGTCGATCGGCTCGACCGGCTCGCGCCCGAAGCGACGCGTGAACACGTCGTCACTGCGGAACGTGATCTGGCTCACCATCCGCGCGATGGAGAGCGACTCGTGGGGTCCGTCGCCAGCAGCGGCGTCGTAGTAGTCGCCGCCGCGCCACCGCGGGTCCATGCGGATGATGCGCCGACCCGTGGACCACCAGGCGATCTGCTGCGCGCTGGCGGCCAGAGCGGTGGCGATCGGAACGATCGACGCGACCCGGTCGGGGAACATGAGCGCCCACTCGAGCACCTGCATGCCGCCCATGGAGCCACCGACGACGCTGTGCCAGCGTCGGATGCCGAGGTGGTCGGCCAGCACCGCCTGCGTGCGCACCCAGTCGCGCACTGACACGACCGGGAAGCGACTGCCCCACGGCTTGCCGTCGTCGGGGTGGGCGCTGGCCGGTCCGGTGCTGCCCTGGCAGCCACCGATGACGTTGGCGCACACCACGAACCAGCGATCGGTGTCGATGCCCTTGCCAGGACCGATGAGGCCGTCCCACCAACCGGAGGTCGGGTGGCCCGGGGCAAGTTGGCCGACGGCGTGGCTGTCCCCCGTGAGAGCGTGGCATACGAGCACCGCGTTCGAGGCGTCAGCGTTGAGCGTGCCCCACGTCTCATAGGCGAGGTTCACACCGTGCAGCACACCTCCGCCCTCGAGCGCGAAGGGTCGGTCGCCCAGCGTCATGAACTGGCGCTCGCCCGGCGGGTCGCCCTCGCGCCAGGCCCCCGAGGCGGGCAGCAGGGAGACGTGCGCGCGGCGAAGGCCGACGGCCTCCTCGAAGGTCGCTCTGCGCTCGCCCGAAGGCACGCTGGCCAACGTCTCCTCCTGCTGTGGGAGTGGACACCCTCGGTGGGCCGAGACCCGAACACTTCGTTGCCCCGCTCGCACGGGACCACATCCCCACCCCGGGAGGCGGGAGAGCACCTTGGGTGTCCGTCCCAGGTTGCTGGACCCGGCTGCCCGGGCCACTCCTGATGTCGGCGAGAGCCTACCGAGTCGAGCCGTCGCGGCTCCAGGCGGATCCCACGCGCTGGAGCCACCAGTCGGCGACGCCCGGCGAGCACCGGTACGCAGCCGTCATCACCTCGGCAAAGCGCTCGGCGTCGCCCGCCTCCAGCGCGCGCGTGCCGTCATCCCAGGCGTCCTGGTCGACTGGCAGAGGTGCGTCCCTGACGAGCGATGCCGACAGACGCACTGCGCCGGGAGACAGCGCCGTCCCAGCAGCGCGCTGAGCGGCCCAGGCGCTGACCGGCGGTGAGCACAGCGCCGCCGCCAGCGACCAGAGGCGATCGACCGGAGCGAGCGCGACGATCAGCGGCACCCCCGGGAGGAAGCGACCGTCCTCGTCGACCGCCGCCTCGACGACCTTCGTCTGCGTCGCGATCACGAGCTTCGGGACCGAGGTCCGCCGCGCCCAAGCTGCGGCGCGCCCTTCGAGCGCCGCCACATCGACGGATGGCCTCTGCCACACCTGCCCGTTGACCCGCGCGCTCCGCCGCCCCCAGCTGTTCCCGCCGACGTCGATCAGGCCGCTCGTGAGCAGAGGGCGGCCTGACGGCAGCGCACCCTCCTCGTGAACGTGATGAGCAGTGCCGTAGTACTCGGCCCTGAAGCCGGCGGCCGCGGTGGCGCAGTCGCTCAGCGTTCGGTCGTCGTTCAGCTCGACGGGCGGGACGCCGTGGGAGCGAGCGATGGCGCCGGCCCAGTCGACCGGGCCGGCGTCTCGCCCGCGGCTCAGATCGAGCACGGGCACGCAGACATCGACGGCGGCGTCGAAGGGCCGACCACCGGGCACCCACACCTCCCTGAGCAGTGCCTGCTCCTGGACGGCATGCCTCACCCCGGCCGCGTCACGCGCCGCGAGCAGCGACTGCGGCTGCACCATCGCGACCGTGCCGCCTTCGCGCGCCAGCTCGCAGCCGAGCAGCAGGAAGATCCAAGCGGTGTCGGTGTATGCGCGCACGGCCTCCCCGAACCGAGCCCGCAGGGCATCCGACTGCGGCTTGCAGCGAGCCGTGGCGGCCGCCAGCTGGCCCAGGAACGGCGGGTTCCCGACGACCACGTCGAAGTGAGGTAGCGCGAGGTCGTCGTGCAGCGCGTCGCCCACCACCAGGTTCGCCACGGGTGGTCTCACACCGCAGCACAAGGTGAGTGCCGCCTCGGTCGTCGCGACCGAGAGCGGATCGATGTCGACGCCCCACAGGCGGGTCACGACCTCCCGGGGGTCGCGTCCCCTGCCGACCTCGTGGCGCGCCGCAGCGAGCAGCAGCGCTCCCCCACCGCAGGCCGGGTCGCAGACCTTGGGAGCCGAGTGGAGAGCCAGCGCCCTCGCCACGAGGCCTTCGGCGAGCACCTGCGGAGTGAAGTGGATACCGCTCGAGCGGCGCACCGCTGCATCGGCGCGGGTCTCGAGCAACCGCCCGAGGTCCTCCGGTGCTCCTTCGGCCGGCGAGGAGGAGGGCCTGCCGCCCGCCAGCTGCCAGAGCCGCAGGTCGTCGGGCAGATCGACGCCCATCGCGCCAGCGATGCCAGCGGCCGTCGTAGCGATGTCGAGCGCGACAGCGTCAGCCACATCGCCGACCGTATCCACGGCGGCCGTTAGCGTCGGGGACGTGCACGTCGACGGGCCGCTCGTGACCAGTGCGCTGCGCGACGTGGGCGACGCGGCCCGGCGCCTCGAGAGCGACGGCTACTCCGGCACATACACGTTCGAGGGCCCGCACGACCCGTTCCTCCCGCTGGTCGTAGCCGCCGAGGCGACTGATGAGCTCGAGCTGATGACAGCGGTGGCCATCGCCTTTGCACGCAATCCCATGACCCTGGCTGCTCAGGCCAACGACCTGCAGCTCGTCTCCGAAGGCCGCTTCCACCTCGGGCTGGGAAGCCAGATCCGCCCTCACATCGAGCGTCGCTTCTCCATGCCGTGGTCCGCACCGGCGGTCCGGATGCGGGAGCTGGTGCTCGCCATCCGCGCCATATGGGCCTGCTGGAACGACGGAGCACCGCTGCGATTCGAAGGTCGGCACTACACGCACACGCTGATGACGCCCTTCTTCGCGCCGAACCCGAACCCGTTCGGCGCCCCGCCGATCTGGCTCGGAGGAGTCGGACCGCTCATGAGCGAGGTGGCAGGCGAGGTTGCCGACGGGTTCATGATCCACCCGTTCTGCACAGCGCGATCGCTCGAGGAGCTCACACTGCCAGCCCTGCGCCGCGGACGGGCCCGCTCAGGAGAGAGCGGCCTGCCGCTGCTCTCCCTGCCCGTGATGGTCGCCACGGGTCGCGACGCGGCCTCGACGGCTGCCGCACTGGAGGCGGTTCGAGCGCAGATCGCGTTCTACGCCTCGACGCCCGCATACAGGGTCGTGCTAGATGTGCACGGATGGGGGGACATACAGGAGCCGCTGCGTGATCTGACTCGCCGCGGTGACTGGGCAGCGATGGCCGCCCTCGTCCATGACGACCTACTCGAAGCAGTGGCCATCGTCGCCGAGCCCGACGACGTCGCGGCTCGCATCGTCGCCCGCTACGGCCACCACCTCGACCGAGTGGCGATCAACGCTCCCTACGACCTCGATGCCGAGATCTCGGCCGCCATCGCGGCGGAGCTCCGCACGGCGCCGTAGCCAGCGCCGTCTAGACGGAGCTGTCGGCCAGAGGGTCCCAGCTCGCCAGATCGGCCAGGCGCGGATCGTTCGAGAACATCTCGGTGATGGGCTGGTTCACGCCGATCCGCTTCTGGAGGCGCTTCATGTGCAGCTCCTCGTTCCAGATCGACAGGCTCACTGCCATGCCCTTCGACCCCGCTCTAGCGGTGCGGCCCGAGCGGTGGAGATAGGTCTTGTGATCGGGCGCAGGGTCGTAGTGGATCACCACGTCGATGTCGTCGATGTGCAGACCTCTCGCGGCCACGTCGGTTGCCACCAAGACCTCGAGCCTGCCGTTGGTGAAGTGCTTGAGCGCATCCTCGCGCTGACCCTGCCTCAGGTCGCCGTGGATGGCAGCCGCCTTCACGCCCTCGTCGTTGAGCGCCGCGGCCAGCCGATCGGCCACTCGCTTCGTGTTGGTGAAGGCGAGGACCCGGCCGCTGTTGCGAGCGATGGCGGCTGCCACCTTCACCTTGTCCATCTCGTGGACGGCGATGAAGCGGTGCAGCATGGCGTCGACGGTGACCGTGGCGGACGCGACCTCGTGGTACACGGGATCGTGCTGGTAGCGCTTGATGAGCCCGTCGACGACGCCGTCGAGCGTGGCCGAGAACAGCAGCGTCTGGTGCTGGGAGTCGACGTGGCGCAGCAACCACTCGACCTGCGGCAGGAAGCCCATGTCGGCCATGCGGTCGGCCTCGTCGACCACGACGATCTCGAGGCCCCCGAGCTCGACCTCCTTGCGGTCGACCAGGTCGATGAGGCGGCCCGGCGTCGCGATGATCGCCTCGACGCCGCCGGCCAGCGCCTTGATCTGCTTGTTCATGTCCGCGCCGCCGTAGACGGCGACCACCCGGCTGCCGATCGCCTTGGCCAGCGGCGCCAGGACGTCGTGCACCTGCAGAGCAAGCTCACGGGTGGGCACGAGCACCAGCCCTCGCGGCCTGCGTGGCTCGGCCTTGGCCAGACGCTCGAGCAGCGGCAGCCCGAAGGCGAGCGTCTTGCCCGACCCGGTCTTGGCCTTGCCGCAGACATCGCGGCCTGCGAGCGCGTCGGCGATGGTCAGCCGCTGGATCGCGAACGGCTCGTTGATCCCCTGGCTCGTGAGCACATCGACGAGGCGAGGAGAGACTCCGAGGGCTGCGAACGTGAGAGGGGCTTCGGGCTCGACCGAGGCGGGGTCGGGCGCGTGCATGTTGTCGGTGCTGGTGTCGTTCATGGTCGTCCGACCCAGGGTACTGGTGGGGCCTCGGCAGCCCCGCATCTCAGCCCGGGAGGATGGCCTCGATCGCGCCGACCAGCGTCGGATCCTCCGGCTCCACCTGGGGCCGGAAGCGGGTGACGGCACCACCGGGCGCCACGAGGAACTTCTCGAAGTTCCACGCAACGTCGCCGGCCTTGCCCTCCGCGTCAGGCACGGCGGTCAGCTCTTCGTAGAGCGGGTGCCGGGCATCGCCGTTCACCTCGACCTTCTCCGCCAGCGGGAAGGTGACGCCGTAGGTCATCGAGCAGAAGGAGGCGATCTCCTCAGACGTGCCCGGCTCCTGGCCGAAGAACTGGTTGCACGGGACGCCCAGCACCGAGAACCCGCGGTCGGCGTACTGCTCGTGGATCTTCTCCAGGCCCTCGTACTGAGGCGTGAGGCCGCACTTGCTGGCCACGTTCACGATCAGCAGTGCCTTGTCCTCGTAGTCGTGGAGGTCGAGAGCCGAGCCGTCCAGGGCGTGTATCTCATGGTCATAGATCGACATGTCCGCGAACCTATCCGGCTACCTTCGGAACGTGCGCACTCTCACGCCCACCGAGGTCGCCGAGCACCTGGCCCGCATCGAAGAAGACGGCTACTCGATCGTGCCGGACGCCATCGAGGAGGACCTGCTCGACGAGATCGCGGAGGCGCTCGCGCGCCTGGAGGTCGACCTCGGGATCGTCCCCGCCAACAACGACTTCGAGGGCAGCCAGACGGTCCGCATCTACAACCTGCTGGTCCACGGCAAGGCATTCGAGCGCATCCCCGTGCATCCCAATGTGCTTCCAGTGGTCGAGGGTGTCCTCGACTCCGGCTGCCTCGTGTCATCGCTCTCGTCGATCGCCATCTGCGCTGGCGAGACACCGCAGCCGATCCACGCCGATGACCAGCTCATGCCGATCCCCAAGCCGCATCCGCCCACCGTCTGCAACACGATGTGGGCGATCACCGACTTCACAGAGGCGAACGGCGCCACACGGGTGATCCCGGGCTCGCACAAGGCAGACGCATCGCCGAACTACGGCCAGCACTACGACTCGGTCGCCGCCGAGATGCCACGGGGCTCAGTGCTCGTCTGGCATGGAAGCCTTTGGCACGGTGGCGGCTCCAACACCACGCCCGACCGGCGCGTCGGGATCGCCATGGATTACGACGCACGACCTCGCGGACGCTGCCTGACCGAATGACCGTCATACCCCATTCTGCGCGCAATGGCCCGCTTGGCCCATTGCGGCGACCCCCCAGACCGCGGGAGGCTGCACCG
>JBMOLI010000009.1:0-31066 GCA_049325515.1 Actinomycetota bacterium
GGGCGACAACACCACCATGAAGGTCGAGCTGATCCACCCGATCGCCATGGACGAGGGCCTGCGCTTCGCCATCCGCGAAGGCGGCCGCACCGTCGGCGCCGGACGCGTCACCAAGATCATCAAGTAGCAGGATCTCAGCAGGCCGGCCGAGCGCCGGTGCGCAGCCGCCCTAGGTGAGCTGCGTGCTGGCGTTCGTCGCGCGCACAGCGAGGCGCTCGGTCACCCGCCGCACGATCATGATCGCCAGCACAGCGGCGACCACCACGAGCACCTGACTAAAGATCTCGAGCCGGACATCTCGCACCAGCTCGTCGACCTCCGAGATGTCGTCCACCGGCTCCGTACGAAGCAGGAAGCGACCCAGCAGTCCGCCGACGATCCACAGCGCCCACCAGACGTTGACGATCGACCAGACGGGGCGGCCCTGGACGTTGAAGACTCGAGGGGCCTCTGGGTCGCTCCCGCGCCAGAGGTCGTCAGTGACCTGCTTTGGAAGGAAGAAGTTCGCGATCGGCACGATCCACGACGCGGCGGCGAGAGCGTTCGTGTGTCGCTGGCCGCCCGCACCGAGAGCAGCGGCGTTGGAACGGGCGCGCTGCTGCCACATGACCCACGCCACGCCAGCGGCGATGAGTGAGACGAGGGAGAGGACGCCGAACGAGCTGCGCAGGTCCTCTTGGTCCTCCAGGTCGGCGATCACGGAGAGGTCGCCGTCGATGATGCTCTCCAGAGAGCTGATGTAGGCAAGGTCGTTGGGGATGGCCGCCACGTTCACGATTGCCACTACGCCCACGAGAAGGCTGACAACGGTCATCAGGGAGCGCTGCGCCTTGAGCGCCACAGGGCCGGTCGGACCAGCATCGAACGCTGGCGGAGCCCAGCCGACAGGAGCATCCGGTGGCGGAGGGGGTGGCGGAACCCACCGTGGCTCATCCGCCGACGGGGGGTCCGACGGTGCGGGCGGGTCCGGCAGGGACGGCGGCTGATCCGACACAGCGCTCCTCGACTCGGTTGGTTGGCCCGTCGGACGCTACTCGTGGTCGCGCGGAGCTCCGGGGACCGTCCGTTGGCGCCGCAGGACCGCTCGTCGCTATCTTTGACCCCCTGCACCCGAGGGCTCGACCCGAGGGACACCGATCCTTGAGAAGCGAGCTGAGCATGGCTGAGAAGCAGAAGATCCGCATCCGCCTGAAGGCGTACGACCACGAGGTCATCGACCAGTCGACCAAGAAGATCGTGGAGACCGTGCTGCGCACTCAAGCCACGGTTCGCGGCCCGATCCCGCTGCCCACCGAGAAGCACCGCTACACCGTCATCCGCTCGCCCCACAAGGACAAGGACAGCCGCGAGCACTTCGAGATGCGCATCCACAAGCGCTTGATCGACATCCTCGAGCCGTCGCCGAAGACGGTCGACTCGCTCCAGCGCATAGAGCTGCCCGCCGGCGTCGACATCGAGATCAAGATCCAGCAGGCGTAGCCCGGACTGTCCCCAACCTCAGGACATCGAGCAGCAGGAGAGCCGACTCCAAGGGTCGGCTCTTTGCGCGTCTGCGGAGCAGCCGTGGCAGGATCCAGAGATGATCAAGGTCGGCATCCAGATCCCCAACTTCACCTATCCCGATACGGCACCTGGTGACCTCTTCGAGACGATCAGCGCTGTGGCGGTGGCAGCGGAGGAGGCGGGTGCCGATGCGGTGATGGTCATGGATCACTTCTACCAGCTGCCGATGCTGGGTCCGCCGGAGCACGAGATGTTCGAGGCCTACACGCTGCTCGGTGCGCTGGCCGCGCGGACCACGAACGTGAAGCTCGGAACGCTGGTCACGGGCGTCACGTACCGCAACCCGGCGATCCTGGCGAAGATCGTGACGACGCTCGACGTGATCTCCCGCGGGCGCGCCTTCCTCGGCATCGGCGCCGCCTGGCACGACGTAGAGCACGTTGCACTCGGTGTGCCGTTCCCGCCGGTGAAGGAGCGCTTCGAGCGACTCGAGGAGGCGCTCGAGATCTGCCGTGCGATGTTCCGTGGTGAGCGCCCGACGATCGCGGGCAAGCACTACTCGGTGAGCGATGCGATCAACAGTCCTGCGCCGATCACCCCAGGCGGCCCGCCGATCATGATCGGAGGCCAAGGCGAGAAGAAGACGCTGAGGCTCATGGCGCAACACGCCGAGATGGCGAACTTCACATCCGGGCTCGACGAGCTGCCGCACAAGCTCGACGTGCTGCGCAAGCACTGTGCGGACGTCGGCCGCGACTTCGACAGCATCAACAAGACGCCGCTGTGCCCGGTGGTCGTGGGCGACACGATGGAGGAGGCCATCGCCATGCGCAACGCCTTCCTCCTGGCCCGGGGCCTCGACTTCGAGGCGCTCGACGAGGCGACGCAGGCCATGCTCATGGCGCGCATCATGATGGGAGACGCGGATGCGGTCGGCGAGCAGGTGCAGCAGAGGATCGCTCTGGGCCTAGACGGCATCTGCGCCAACTTGCCCGCCAACGGCCACGACCCCGAGGCCGTCGCCCGCACCGTTGGCGTCCTGCGCGCTGCGGTGGGCTGACGCCTGCTTCGGCAGAGTCACGGATGTCGCATTCGTGCAGAGGCCTGTTGGGTGCGAGGCTGATCGGATGAACGAGCGATTCGAGGTCCAGCGGACCATTCCGGCCGACCCGGCGGCCATCTTCAGCATCTTGTGCGACCCGCGTGGCCACGTGGCGATCGATGCATCCGGAATGCTGCAGAGCGCCAGCGGCGAGCCAGCGACCGCCGTTGGCGACACGTTCGTGATCCACATGGATCGTGAGGCGCTGGGCGACCTTCCCATGGGGAAGTACGACGTCACCGTCGAGATCACGGGGTTCGAGCAGGACCGGTTCATCACCTGGGAGGTCTCGGGCGCGGGGTTCCCGAGCATCGGCCACTACTACGGCTACCGGCTGGAGCCCACGGACGACGGCGGCACGATCGTGACCTCGATCTACGACTGGTCGCAGATCGGTGAGAACTGGAAGGCGACGGGCGCCTGGCCGATCATCCCCGAGTCCGCCCTGAAGGCCACCCTCGGCATCCTCGAGCGAACGGTGCGAGGCGAGTCGTACCCCTGACACCCAGCGCTGGGCCCCGCTTGCCCGCTCAGGCCGTGGCGTCGGTCGCCGGCGACGTGAACGCGACGCTGGCCGTGTCGACCACACCAGCCTCTCGTCCGGGCGCCGCCTGGAACCGCCAGTAGAGGTTGGTGTGCGCGATCACCTGGTCGGCTGGCGGGGCGCCGTACTGCGAGTAGTCGTTGGTGGTGTGAGCGTCACTCACCAGGAACGTGTCGTAGCCACGCGTGAACGCTCCGTGCAGCGTCGAGCGAACGCAGGCGTCGGTCTCCGCTCCACAGATCAGCAGCCGACCTACCCCCGCTCGGGCCAGCTCGTCCTCGAGGGCCGTGTCCTCGAAGGAGTCGCCGTAGCGCTTGTGGATCAACGGCTCGGACTCCTGACGCTGTAGCTCCGGGACGTACTGCCACTCGTCGCTGCCTTCGCGCAGGTCGTCGCCGGTGTGCTGCACCCAGATCACCGAAACCCGCTCGGTGCGAGCCCGCTCCACGAGCACTCCGATGTGCGCGATCACGGAGTCGCGCTGATGTGCGTTGGCGACCACGCCGTTCTGCACGTCGATCACCAGCAGCGCTGCGTTCGAGCGGTCAGGCAGCGTCGTCAATCGAGGGACCCGGCCGCGGCGTCGGCGTCTGCCAGCACAGATGTGAGGTGGGCGACATCGAAGGGCTTCTCGACGAGCGTGTCGGGATCCCATTCGCTCCGTGGTGTGGCGAAGAAGTCGCCGCCGTAGACGTGTATGGCCGCCGTGTAGACGGAGGCCGGGTTCTCCACTGCGTGGATCACCTCACGGCCGAGCAGCGCCGACTCCCCGCCGCTGAGCACCTTGCCGCCGGATCGGACCAGGCCCTCCGGTCGGCGCCGGTAGAAGGTGTTGTCCTCCCGACCGCGATAGATGCCGTTGGCCGCCCACATGCGATGGTCGTGGGGGAAGAGCGAGACGTGAGGTGGCCACACGATCTGCAGCACCGTCAGCTCGTCTGATCGATGGAGCGGGTAGATGCCGCCCGGCTTCGGGCCCCCGAGGGCCTCATCGATCGCCGCCGGGTCGGACAGAGCCCGGTCGAGCACCTCCTTTGCGGCGCCCGGGGCTTGCGCCTCGCCCAGGGTGGCCCGCAGGTCCGCCACGAACTCATCGACGTCGAACATCGGCCTGCTCCTCCCGATCGCGTCGATTTCGAGAATAGATCGGAGGCCGGAGATCTGCCCTGGGGGCAGCCGGTCAGGGATGGCCCGTTGCCTCCCAGGCCTCGTCGGCTGCGTACTCAGATGCGGGGCGCTCACGCCGCCGGTCAAAGAGCGAGGTCGTCGGGACCCTCCATGCGGGCGGAGCGGCCGGCTTCGACGTCGAGCTCCGGAGCGTCGTCGTCGGCCAGGAACCACGGCTGCTCATCCTCGAGCTCGCGGCGCTGGGCGGCCTCGCGTGCCAGGGGGTCCTTCGGCTGGCGCCTTCGCCCGAGCATGGCCGGCAGGTTAGCGATGTCGGCGCCCCCGACAGGCTCGGCTTTGGACGCATCGCCCATCGGCCGGACCGGGCCCGGAATCCACCGCCCGTCGGCGTCGCAGCGCGGGAGGGGTCCCCGCTGTACTGACCTACCGTCGCCAATCGACGGGGTACAGAGGCCGCGCGTCGGACATCTGTGTCGGGATACGGTGCCCCGATGAGATGGCTGCCGTCGCTGCCTTCGCTTGTTCGAGACCGTTCGCGGCTCATGGTCGTAGTGGTCGTCCTGGCCGCGCTGGTGGTCGGTGTCGGTCTCGTAGGCGCCTCCGTGGTGCTTCTGAACGGTGGCGACGAGGTGCCGGTGGTCGAGGCAGTCAGCACGACGTCGTCAGCCGCTCCGCCGATCCGGTCGTCGACCACGATGCCGCCAACCACAACTGTCGTGCCCACCACCGCCGCCTTGGCGACGACCACCACTACGGCCTCCACCACCACTGTGTTGCCGGCGGTCGCGGTGCGGCCGATCTATGTCGTCGAGCACGACCCCACCAACCAGAACGTGCAGTGGCTCAGCACCATGAACCCAGACGGATCGAACCGTCGACGTCTGGCACAGGGGAGCTTCCGCTCTCCGGAGGTCTCGCGGGACGGTGCCTGGCTGGCCGTGACTCTCTGGAGCGAGCAGGGAAACAAGCTCGCCACGATCAACGCCGATGGCACCAGCTTGAGGGTCATCGCCGACGACGGGTCTTGGTACTCACCCACGATCTCACCCGACGGGACTGAGATCGTGGCCGTCCAGTTTGCGCAGGGGGCCGCCCCTCGCCTGGTTCGGATGCGCCGTGACGGCTCGGCGCGTGCGGTCCTCGACCCGCCAGACGACTTCAGCGGGAACAACCAGGTCGACTGGTCGCCTGACGGCCGCCGGCTGGCGATCACCGACCCCAGCTCGCAGTCGCTCTCGGTCTTCGACCTCGCCACCGGCACCGTTCAACACATCCGACCGCGCCCAGGCACCGTCTCGTCGCCGGAGTGGTCGCCTGACGGCTCACGCATCGCGTTCTCGGACGGCAGCCAGATCCTGCTGATCGCTGCCGGGGGCGGCCCGGACACGATCGTCACACGGGGCGCAGGCGGGGTGACTTGGCATGGACCCAACGATCTCGTCTTTGACTGGGGATCCAGCTTGTTCAAGGTCAATGCAGACGGATCAGGGCTTGCGGAGATCGCCACGTATTGCAGGGCGCCGGCCGTCTGACCGGAGGCGAGCGAGAGCTTCATCTAGTGCCCGCGCCTCGGAGCTGAGATCTCGGGCCGGGCGGGGCGACCGGCGGCGGCGCCCCCGACAGGCTCGGCTTTGGACGCATCGCCCATCGGCCGCTATCCTGCTCACTCCGTGCTTCCGGGCCCTCCGCCCGGGAGTCAAGCATCGAACCGAAGTCCGGGTAGGCCCGCACGGCGGGAACCGCCTGGCAAAACCGAGTCACGCTCCGCCGGGTCCTGCCCGTGCGGAGCGTTCGCGTGAACCGGGGCCTGATCCCGGTTCCTCCGCAGCGAAGAGAGAGACGCAGTCGTCATGACGACAAAGGCAATCGTTGGCGAAAAGGTAGGGATGACCCAGGTGTGGGACGACGACAACCGCGTCGTCCCGGTCACCGTCCTTCGGGTCAAGCCCTGCCGTGTCGTGCAGGTCAAGACCAATGAGCGCGACGGCTACTCCGCGCTCCAGGTCACCTTCGGCACCAAGAAGGCCACGAAGGTCAGCAAGCCCAAGCTCGGTCACTTCGAGAAGGCTGGTGTGGACCCGGGGCCCAGGCTCGTCGAGCTGCGCCTCGACGACGTGTCCGACTACGTCGTGGGCCAAGAGCTCAAGGCCGACCTGCTCGCCGGCGGCGACAAGGTCGACGTCACGGCGGTGAGCAAGGGCAAGGGCTTCGCCGGAGCCATGAAGCGTCACGGGTTCGGCGGCCTGCCCGCATCCCACGGCGCCCATCGGGTGCACCGGGCCCCCGGCTCCATCGGCGCCTGCGCCACCCCGTCCCGCGTGTTCCGCGGCACCAAGATGGCTGGCCGCATGGGCGCCGAGAAGGTGACCACGCAGAACCTGCTGGTCGTCGAGGCCGACGCCGACCGCGACCTCGTGCTCGTGCGTGGTTCGGTTCCCGGCCCCAAGGGCGGCCTCGTCCTCATCCGCGACGCCGTGAAGGCAGGTGCCTGATGGTCGCCATCGACACGAAGGACGCCAGCGGCGCCAAGGTCGGCTCGGTCGAGCTCGACGACGCCATGTTCGGCGTGCAGCCCAACATCCCCGTGATGCACCAGGTGGTCACGGCTCAGCTCGCCGCCAAGCGCGCTGGCACGCAGTCCACCAAGACCCGCGCCGAGGTGCGCGGCGGCGGCGCCAAGCCGTGGAAGCAGAAGGGCACCGGCCGAGCCCGTGCCGGTTCGAGCCGGTCGCCGCACTGGGTCGGCGGTGGTGTCACACACGCCCCCAAGCCGCGCGACTACTCCCAGCGCACCCCCAAGAAGATGATCCGCCTCGCCCTCAAGTCCGCTCTGTCCGATCGGGCCAGCTCTGAGCGGGTGCTCGTGCTCGACTGGGGCCTCGAGGCTCCGAGCACGAAGGGCGCCATCGCCGCTCTCGCAGCCAACGGCGTCGAGGGCCGCGTGCTCGCGGTGCTGCGGCCTGAGGACGCAGCGATCTGGAAGAGCCTTCGCAACCTCGACAACGTCCACATCTGCGGCGCCGGCGAGCTCAACGCCTACGACGTGCTCGTGTCCGACTGGGTGGTCTTCACGCCGGACACCCTCCCCGTCGACAAGCCCGTGACGCGAGGCAGCCACACCGAGTCCGAGGAGGTGGCGTCGTGAAGGATCCCCGTGACGTCATCCTCGCCCCGGTCGTGAGCGAGAAGTCCTACGCGCTGGCCGAGAACGCCAACGCGGCCTACACGTTCCGTGTCCACCCCGACGCGTCGAAGCCAGAGATCCACGACGCCGTCGAGGCCATCTTCAACGTGAAGGTCCTCAAGGTGAACACCCTCAACCGGCCCGGCAAGCGCAAGCGCAACCGCAAGACCGGTGCTTTCGGCAAGCGTCCCGACACCAAGCGGGCCATCGTCACCCTCGCCGAGGGCCAGACGATCGACCTCTTCCAGGCATAGGTCAGAGCGACATGGCACTTCGCAAGCGCAAGCCCACCAGCCCCGGACGGCGTTTCCAGACGGTCTCCGACTTCAAGGAGATCACCAAGGACACGCCGGAGCGGTCGCTGCTGGCGCCCAAGCACAACACCGGCGGCCGCAACAACTACGGCCGCAAGACCGCTCGCCACAAGGGCGGGGGTCACAAGCAGCGCTACCGCGTGATCGACTTCAAGCGGACGAAGGACGGCGTGCCGGCCAAGGTCGCGGCAGTGGAGTACGACCCCAACCGCAACTGCCGCATCCTGCTGCTTCACTACCTCGACGGCGAGAAGCGCTACATCCTCGCCCCGAAGGACGTGAAGGTCGGCGACCTGCTCCAATCCGGTCAAGGCTCCGAGATCCGTCCCGGCAACGCGCTGCCGCTCCGCTACATCCCCGTCGGCACCACGGTGCACAACATCGAGCTCCAGCCCGGCGGCGGCGGCAAGATGGCCCGCTCGGCCGGTTCGTCCACCCAGCTCGTGGCCAAGGAGGGCGACTTCGCCACCCTGCGGCTCCCCAGCACCGAGATGCGCCGCGTCTCCATCGACTGCAGGGCCACCGTCGGCGAGGTCGGCAACTCCGAGGCCGAGCTGATCAAGATCGGCAAGGCCGGCCGCAACCGCTGGAAGGGTGTCAAGCCGCAGACCCGCGGTGTGGCCATGAACCCTGTCGACCACCCGCTCGGTGGTGGCGAGGGCAAGACCTCTGGCGGCCGCCATCCGGTGTCGCCATGGGGCCAGCCCGAGGGCCGCACCCGAGACAAGACCAAGCCGTCCCAGAAGCTCATCGTTCGCCGGCGCCGTACGCGCGGCAGCCGGAGGTAGGACTCATGCCCCGCAGCCTGAAGAAGGGTCCCTTCGTAGACGACCACCTCCTCAAGAAGGTGGACGCGCTCAACGAGAAGGGCGAGAAGAAGGTCATCAAGACCTGGAGCCGCCGCTCCACGATCATCCCCGAGATGGTCGGCCACACCATCGCTGTGCACGACGGCCGCAAGCACGTGCCCGTCTACGTCACCGAGGCGATGGTCGGCCACAAGCTCGGTGAGTTCTCCCCGACGCGGACCTTCAAGTTCCACGCCGGCATGGAGAAGCAAGCCAGAGGGCGGCGGTAGTCGTGGCCTTCGGAACCAAGACCAACGAGCGACCGGGCACGCGCGCCCAGGTGCGCCACCTGCGGGTGTCCGCGTACAAGGCCCGCGAGGTGCTCGACCTGATCCGCGGCCTCCACGTCGACGACGCCGACGGTGTGCTGGAGTTCACCGATCGGGCCGTGGCAGCGGAGATCCGCAAGGTGCTCAACGCCGCGGTCGCCAACGCGGAGCACAACGACGAGATCGACCCGAGCGAGCTCCACGTGTCCGCCTGCTACGCGGACGAGGGCCCGACCCTGAAGCGCTGGCGCCCGCGTGCGCGCGGTCGCGCCACGAGGATCCGCAAGCGCTCCTGCCACATCACGATCATCGTGAGCCGCATGGACCCGAAGAAGCTGGAGCAGCGCCAAGCCCGCACGGCGGCTGCTGTCGGTCGCGGGGGAGTGCGCCGCGACGCCGCCGAGGCCCGCCGGGCCCGCGTCGCCAAGAGCCAAGCGGCCAGGGCGGCCCGCCAGGCCGAGCACGACCACGACCACGACGAGCACGACGGTCACACCCACGACGAGGACGGCAACGTCATCCCGGCGCAGGACGTGAGCGACGAGACCGTCGAAGCAGAGCTCCCTCAGGGTGATGACGCGGCTGCATCCGAGCCGCAGGCGTCGGATGCGCCGGGGGGTCATGCAAAGGGGGGCGACGCCCCCCTTGAGGCACAAGAAGCCCAGCAGGCCTCCGAGGCCTCGGCAGAGGACGAGGAGGCCTGATGGGCCAGAAGGTCAACCCGTACGGCTTCCGGCTCGGTGTCACCACCGAGTGGAAGTCCCGTTGGTTCGCAGACCGCAAGGAGTACGGCAACTTCGTCGTCGAGGACTGGAAGATCCGCAACTTCCTCATGACACAGCTGCCGCACGCCGCGATCAGCCGGGTCGAGATCGAGCGCACGCGTGAGCGCCTGCGCGTCGACGTGCACACCGCCCGCCCAGGCATCGTGATCGGACGCCGCGGTGCCGAGGCCGACCGCCTCCGCGCGGGCCTGACGACCATCTCCGGCAACAACAAGGTCCAGCTCAACATCCAGGAGATCAAGCAGCCCGAGCTCGACGCGGCGCTGATCGCGCAAGGTGTCGCCGACCAGCTGGCCGGTCGCGTGGCGTTCCGCCGGGCTATGAAGCGAGCGGTGCAGAGTGCGCAGAAGGCCGGTGCGCTTGGCATCCGGGTCCAGTGCTCGGGCCGTCTCGGTGGCGCCGAGATGTCCCGCACCGAGTGGTACCGCGAGGGTCGGGTCCCGCTCCACACCCTCCGCGCCGACATCGACTACGGCTTCCGCGAGGCACGCACGCCGGCTGGGCGCATCGGTGTGAAGGTCTGGCTCTACAAGGGCGACATCCTGCCGTACAAGTCTCAGAGCGACGACAAGATCAGCCGTGAGGCAGCTATGGCCGTCGGCGAGACCTCCGGCGCCAACGAGCCGCGCCGCGTCGTGTCGAGCTCGGCAGCGGCCCGTCGCCGGCCCGAGGCCGTCGGCCCCGATGGTGACGTGCCGATCGAGGCCGAGCCTCTCGTGAAGGAAGCAGATCCCGAGCTCGAGCGCCTCCTCGCTGAAGAGGAGGAGATCGAGCGTCGCGTGCACGATCACCACGAGACCCCGAAGTTCCACCCCGGGGACGGTGACTGACATGCTGATGCCGAAGAAGGTCAAGCACCGCAAGCAGCAGCGCGGGCGCATGAAGGGCCAGTCGAAGGGTGGCACCGAGGTCACCTTCGGCGAGTACGGCATCCAGGCGCTCGAGCCTGGTTGGATCACGGCTCGCCAGATCGAGGCGGCTCGCATCGCCATGACCCGCAAGACCCGCCGCGGCGGCAAGGTCTGGATCACCATCTTCCCCGACCGTCCTGTCACCGAGAAGCCAGCCGAGACCCGCATGGGCTCGGGCAAGGGCAACCCCGAGCGCTGGGTCGCGGTCGTCAAGCCGGGCCGGATCCTCTTCGAGCTCTCCTACCCCGACCCCGAGCTGGCTCGAGTGGCCATCGACCGCGCGATCCAGAAGCTGCCGATCAAGGCGCGCTTCGTCACTCGTGAGGAGGGCTTCTGATGGCCTCCAAGTCCGACACCTACCGCGATCTCGACGACGCCGCGCTTCTGCGTGCGCTCGCCGACGAGAAGGAGGCGCTGTTCAACCTGCGCTTCCAGAACGCGACCGGCCAGCTCGACAACAGCGCCAGCATCGGGATCACGCGCCGGAACGTGGCCCGCATCAACACCGAGCTCCGCGCCCGCGAGATAGCGGCCGCCGAGGCGCAAGCGACCCAGAGGGAGAACGCCTGATGGCCGACGACACCACCACGCGGCCCAACGCACGCAAGCTTCGCGAGGGCATCGTCACCTCTGCGGGCATGGACAAGACCGCCGTCGTGACCGTGACGACCCGCAAGCCGCACCCGCTCTACAAGAAGACGATGGTGCGCACCAAGAAGCTCTACGTCCACGACGAGACCAACGACGCCAAGCTCGGTGACAAGGTGCGCGTCCAGGAGACGCGCCCCCTGTCCAAGCTCAAGCGCTGGCGTCTCGTCGAAGTCCTGGAGCGTGCAAGGTGATTCAACAGGAATCGCGCCTCCGGGTCGCGGACAACAGCGGGGCCAAGGAGGTCCTCTGCATCCGCGTGCTCGGTGGCACCAAGCGCCGCTACGCCTCCATCGGCGACATCTTCGTCGCCACGGTCAAGGACGCCATCCCTGGAGCAGCGATCAAGAAGGGCGAGGTCGTCAAGTGCGTCGTCGTCCGCGTGAAGAAGGAGAAGCGCCGCCCAGACGGCAGCTACATCCGCTTCGACGAGAACGCTGCGGTCCTCATCAACGACCAGATGAACCCGCGTGGCACCCGCATCTTCGGCCCAGTTGGCCGAGAGCTGCGGGACAAGAAGTTCATGAAGATCGTCTCCCTCGCTCCCGAGGTCCTGTGATGGCTGGCTTGAAGATCAAGAAGGGCGACAAGGTCCGCGTGCTCACCGGCAAGGACCGGGGCAAGACGGGCGAGGTCATGCGCGCCCTGCCCGAGGTCGGCAAGGTGATCGTGGACGGCGTCAACGTCGCCAAGAAGCACCAGAAGGCCACCCGGGCCACGATGCAGGGCGGGATCATCGACAAGGACATGCCGATCCCGGTTGCCAACGTGGCGCTCGTCTGCCCGGCCTGCGGCAAGGCCACACGCGTGGGCTACACGATCGATCGCGATGGCACGAAGGTGCGCAGCTGCAAGAAGTGCGGAGGTGAGATGCCGTGACGACGACCACCGAAGCAGTGCCCGTACCCCGGCTCAAGGCCAAGTACGACACCGAGGTCAGGGCCGCCCTCAAGGAGTCGCTCGGGCTGGCGAACATCATGCAGGTGCCGCGCCTCGAGAAGATCGTGATCAACATGGGCGTCGGCGATGCCGTCGGCCAGCCGTCGCTCCTCGAGGGGGCGGTGAAGGACCTCACGACGATCGCCGGCCAGAAGCCGGTGATCACCAAGGCAAAGAAGTCGATCGCTGGCTTCAAGCTGCGCGAGGGCAACGCCATCGGCGCCAAGGTGACGCTGCGCGGGGCCCGCATGTGGGAGTTCCTCGATCGTCTGGTGAGCCTCGCCATCCCGCGGATCCGCGACTTCCGAGGCCTCAACCCCAACGCCTTCGACGGCAGAGGGAACTACACGTTCGGTGTTACCGAACAGCTGATCTTCCCGGAGATCGACTACGACGCGATCGATGCCCCCCGAGGGATGGACATCACCATCGTGACGACCGCCAAGACCAATGCCGAAGGCAAGGCCCTCCTCGACGCCTTCGGCTTCCCGTTCAAGCGCGAGGGACAGAGCTGATGGCCAAGAAGGCACTCATCGAGAAGCAGCAGCGCACGCCGAAGTTCAAGGTGCGCGCCTACACGCGGTGCAAGAGGTGCGGTCGCCCGCACTCGGTGTACCGGAAGTTCGGCCTGTGCCGTGTCTGCCTGCGCGAGCTCGTGCACGCGGGGGAGATCCCCGGCGTCACGAAGGCGAGCTGGTGAGGAGCGCCACACGATGACGATGACCGACCCCATCTCCGACATGCTCACCCGCATCCGCAACGCGAACATCGCGATGCACGACGACGTGCGCATGCCCAGCTCGAAGGTCAAGGAAGCGCTCGCTGAGATCCTCCACAAGGAGGGCTACATCGAGGGCTACGAGGTGGCCGACAACCCCGAGCGCCCGGGCCGCACCCTCTCGATCAAGATGAAGTACTCGCCCGAGCGGGCCCGCGTGATCTCCGGCCTGCGCCGGGTGTCGAAGCCGGGCCTGCGCGTCTACAGCCAGTCCACCAAGGTCCCTCGGGTCCTCGGCGGGCTCGGCGTGGCCGTCCTCTCGACCAGCCAGGGGCTCATGACCGACCGCGAAGCGCGCAAGCGCAACGTCGGCGGCGAGATCCTCTGCTTCGTGTGGTGACCTGACATGTCGCGAATTGGAAAGTCACCCATCCCGGTACCGAGCGGCGTCGACGTCACGATCTCGGATCGTCACATCTCGGTGAAGGGCCCGAAGGGCTCGCTCGAGCGCGACATCCCAGGTGAGATCACGGTTCGCCAGGACGGCGATGTCCTGGTGGTCGAGCGTCCCAACGACGAGAGGCAGAACCGTGCCCTGCACGGCCTCGTGCGATCACTCGTCAACAACATGGTCGTGGGCGTGCACGAGGAGTTCACCAAGGAGCTCGAGATCATCGGCGTCGGCTACCGCGCCGCCGCCCAGGGCACCAACAAGCTCGACCTGGCTCTCGGCTTCAGCCATCCCGTCTCGGTCGACGCGCCCGAAGGCATCACCTTCGAGGTGCCCTCCCCCAACCGCATCGTGGTGCGGGGGATCGACAAGGAGGCGGTGGGCCAGGTGGCCGCCAACATCCGCAAGATCCGCAAGCCCGAGCCCTACAAGGGCAAGGGCGTCCGGTACCTCGGCGAGCACGTCGCCAAGAAGGCCGGGAAGACGGGCAAGTAGAGGACACACCATGACTGTCAGCGCACAGCACAAGCGGGAAGCCCGCCTTCGGCGCCACCGCCGGGTGCGAAAGAAGGTGGAGGGCTCGGCCGAGCGGCCGCGCCTCGCCGTGTTCCGCTCCAACAAGCACATCTCCGCCCAGGTCATCGACGACCGCAGCGGTCGCACGCTCGCCAGTGCCTCCACCACCGAGCCGGACATCCGTGGAGGCACCACTGGCAACAAGGCCGCTGCGGCACAGGTCGGCCGCCTCGTGGCTGAGCGTGCCAAGGCCGCGGGCGTAACGAAGGTCGTGTTCGACCGAGGCGGCAACCTCTACCACGGGCGTGTCGCGGCAGTAGCCGACGCCGCCCGAGACGCAGGACTGGAGCTCTAGATGGCAAACGGACCCGGACAAGGCGGCCCCCGCCGAGAGCGCGAGCCGCGCGAGAACCCGCGAGCGTCCAGCGATGCGTCGCTGCGTGAGTCGCGCGTCATCAACATCAACCGCGTCGCCAAGGTCGTGAAGGGCGGTCGTCGCTTCAGCTTCACTGCCCTGGTCGTGATCGGCGACGGCCATGGTCGCGTGGGCCTCGGCTACGGCAAGGCCAAGGAGGTGCCCCTCGCGATCCAGAAGGGCACCGAGGAGGCCCGCAAGAACCTCTTCCAGGTGCCGCTGGCAGGGTCGACCGTCACCCACGAGGTGATAGGTCGCGAGGGCGCCGGGCGCGTGCTGCTGAAGCCCGCCGCTCCTGGTACCGGCGTGATCGCCGGTGGGGCTGCCCGCGCGATCCTCGAGGAGGCCGGCGTGCACGACGTGCTCTGCAAGTCACTCGGGTCGTCCAACCACATCAATGTGGCCCGCGCCACGATCGCCGGGCTCAAGGCGCTCAAGCGACCGGACGATGTCGCCCGCCTGCGCGGGCTCGACGCAACATCGTTCGCGCCGAAGGGCATGCTCGCCGCATACAACGAGAGCGAGCGCGGTCCGGCGCCCGCACCGGTGGAGGTGGCCTGATGGCTGACGACGCCACCATCACCGTCACCCAGGTCCGCTCGGCGATCGGCTCGAAGCCCAAGCAGCGCGGCACTCTCCGCGCCCTTGGCCTGGGCCGCATCGGCAAGTCGAACACCCTCCCTGATCGACCCGAGATCCGGGGGATGCTGGCACGCGTGCCGCACCTCGTCTCGGTTGAGGAGCAAGCGTGAGCATCAAGATCCATGATCTCCAGCCCGTGCCCGGTGCCAACCGGCGCAAGAAGCGCGTCGGTCGAGGCATCGCCGGCAAGGGTGGCAAGACAGCCGGTCGCGGCACGAAGGGCCAGAAGGCCCGCAGCAAGGTCCCGGCCAGCTTCGAGGGCGGCCAGATGCCGCTGCACATGCGCATCCCCAAGCTCAAGGGGTTCAACAACCCCTTCCGCGTCGAGTACCAGGGAATCAACCTCGACGTGATCGAAGGCACCGAGATGGCCGAGATCAGCCCGGCGACGCTTCACGCCAAGGGCCTGGCCCACAAGGGCGCGCTCATCAAGGTGCTGGGGCGAGGCGAGCTCACCCGAGCCGTCGTGGTGAAGGCACATGCCTTCTCGAAGTCCGCCGAGGCAGCCATCGTCGCGGCGGGCGGTACGGTTGAGGTTCTGCCCAAGCCGTGGGGCGATCGCCGTCCCCCGGTCCAGGGCAACCAGTTCGCCAACCGCTGACCGATCGACCGCTGCCGCTGGCAGCGCCGCTGACCAGGAGCCCAGCCCGTGCTGTCCAGCGTCCGCAACACCTTCAGGGTCCCTGACCTCCGGGGGAAGATCTTCTTCACGCTGCTGATGCTCGCGGTCTACCGCGTGGGCGCCTTCGTTCCCGCCCCCGGCATCGACCTCGACGCAGTCCAGGAGCTCAAGCGGCAAGCCGAGACCGGCGGCGGCGTCGTCGGGTTCCTCCAGCTCTTCTCCGGCGGCGCGCTCACCCAGTTCGCGCTCTTCGCGCTGGGGATCATGCCGTACATCACCAGCTCGATCATCATGCAGATCCTCACCGTGGTCATTCCCAAGCTGGAGGAGTGGCAGAAGATGGGTGCGGTGGGTCAGCGCAAGATCACCCAGTGGACCCGCTACCTGGCGGTCTGCATCGCCTTGCTCCAGTCGACCGGCCTGGCCTTCCTCTTCCACAACGGTGGTGGTGGGCTCCTCGGCGGAGGCGGCAACACCAGCGGGCTCGACATCCTCCCGGAGTTCACGCCGTTCCGGGTGATCATCGTGGTGATGACCCTCACAGCGGGCACCGCCCTGCTGATGTGGATCGGTGAGCTCATCAGCCAGCGAGGCATCGGCAACGGCATGTCGCTGCTCATCTTCGCTTCCGTGGTCAGCTCGTTCCCCGGCGCGGGAGCCAGGCTCAACGCAGAGAAGGGCAGCACGTTCCTTGCGATGCTCCTCTTCCTTGCCATCGTGCTGCTCGTCGGCATCGTCTTCATAGAGCAGGGCCAGCGCCGCATACCAGTGCAGTTCGCAAAGCGAGTGGTCGGCCGGCGCATGTACGGCGGACAGAGCACCTACATCCCGCTCAAGGTGAACCAATCGGGCGTCATCCCGATCATCTTCGCCAGCTCAGTGCTCTACCTGCCGATCCTCCTCACCAACGTGCTCCCCTCCGACGGCTGGGGTGCGGCAGTGCAGCGCTGGGTCAACAACAACCTGGTGCAACCCGACTCGATCTTCTACGTCACCATCTACGGCCTGCTGATCATCGGCTTCGCCTACTTCTACACGGCCATCGCCTTCGATCCCGCCCAGCAGGCCGAGAACATCCGCAAGCAGGGCGGCTTCATCCCCGGCATCCGGCCAGGCCCCCAGACCGAGCGCTACCTGGGCAAGATCCTCTCGCGCATCACGCTCCCAGGCGCGCTGTTCATCGCGTTCATCGCGTTGCTCCCCTCGTTGCTGCTGGCCTTCGCCGACGTGCAGAACTTCCCGTTCGCAGGCACGTCGATCCTCATCGCTGTCGGCGTGGCTCTCGAGACGATGAAGCAGATCGACAGCCAGCTGATGATGCGCAACTACGAGGGCTTCCTCAAGTGACGCAAGCTGCTGGGAGGGCCACCGTGCCAGCGCGCGTGGTGTCCAGCGGTCGATCGACACTGATCGGCCGCCCGTCGTCGGGGCACGCCCGTCGAGGGGGAGCCCCGACGCGGCGTGCGTGCATGGCGGCTCAAGGGTGATCCCCGGGGCTCGGCTCGTGCTCTTGGGCCGCCAGGGGGCGGGCAAGGGCACCCAGTGCGTACGACTGTCACGCCACTATGTGATCCCCCACATCTCGACCGGGGACATGCTGCGCGCGGCTGTGCGTGAGGGCACCGAGTTCGGGCTCAAGGCCAAGGAGATAATGGACTCCGGCGAGCTCGTGTCAGACGAGATCATGGGTGGCGTCGTCGACGAGCGTCTAGACCGCGACGACACCCGCCACCGCGGCTACATCCTCGATGGCTTCCCACGCACGGTCGGGCAGGCTGAGATCCTGGCCAAGATCACCGCAAGCGAACCGCTCGACCTCGTGATCGACCTAGTGGTTCCGACCGAGGTGGTGCTCGCTCGTCTGGCGAGTCGCCGCGTCTGCACCGACTGCGGCGCCAACTACTCCGTCGACGCCCCGCCCAAGTACGGATGGGTCTGCGACAACTGTGGCGGTGATGTCGTGCAGCGGGCCGACGACACCCCCGAAGCGATCCAGAAGCGGCTCGATCTCTACGAGCGCGAGACCGCGCCGCTCATCGCCTGGTACGCCGAGCGCGACCTGCTGAGCGAGGTCGATGGACTGGGCCCCGCCGAAGAGGTCACCGCTCGCCTCATCGCGGTCATCGACGAACGACGCTCTTAGGTTCGCCTCCGAAGCGGAGCTTCGTCGGCGAGCTTTGCTTGTGCGGCCTGCGGCCGCGCTGAAGGGCTTGTGCTCGGGGTCGGCGGAGCCGCGCTGTTGTTTCGCCTCCGAAGCGGAGCTTCGTCGGCGAGCTTTGCTTGTGCGGCCTGCGGCCGCGCTGAAGGGCTTGTGCTCGGGGTCGGCGGAGCCGCCCCTCGCGGGCGGGGGCTCCGGCGGGAGCCTCTGCCCCCGCACCCCGCCGCAAGCCCAGCGCGCTTCCACTGTCCGCCTCAACGCCAGGTGCCGCACCTCCTAATGTCATTCTGTGCGGCGGTCTTCCTCTGAGCTGGTGAAGATGCGGCGGGCGGGGCGGGTGGTGGCTGAGATGCATGCTCGCATCAGGGAGGCCGTGCGGCCCGGGGTGACCACAGCCACGTTGGATTCCATCGGTCGAGATGTCATCGAGCGGCGCGGGGCTCGTTCCAACTTCCTGGGCTATGGGCACCCGCCGTTCACGGGAGTCATCTGCGCCTCACCCAACGATGTCATCGTCCACGGGGTGCCCGGCCCTCGCGTCCTGCATGAGGGCGACATCATCTCGATCGACTGCGGCGCGATCGTCGAAGGCTGGCATGGAGACGCCGCCTTCACGATGGGTGTCGGCACGATCGACACCGAGGCGGCCAGGCTCATCGAGGCGACGGAGCGATCGCTCGCGGCAGGGATCGCGGCGATGCAGCCGGGGGGTCGCCTCAGCGACATCGGTGCAGCGGTTCAGCGTGTTGCCGAGGCGGCCGGGTTCTCCGTTGTGCGGGAGTACACGGGGCACGGCATAGGGCTGGCCATGCACGAGGATCCCGATGTTCCGAACTGGGGCAAGCCTGGCAAGGGACGCAAGCTGGCAGCAGGACAGACCTACGCTGTCGAGCCGATGGTCTGTGCGGGCAGCGCCGAGACGCGCCTGCTGGAGGACCAGTGGACGGTCGTGACCGCTGACGGGAGCTGGGCGGCACACAGCGAGCACACGATCGCGATAACCGACGACGGTCCGGAGATCCTCACCCTGCCGTAGTCCTGGTCGGACCGGACCGTGATCCACGGTCCCCCCTGGCAGCGCGAGCGGCGATGCTGGGGCCATGATGTCGGCCATGCCTTTGAGTCGGGTCGTGGTGGTCGGTCAGGGATACGTGGGGTTGAGCCTGGCCGTCCGCGCTGCGGACGTTGGCTTCGACGTGGTCGGCTACGACCTGGCGGCGGAGCGCATCAAGGCGCTCGCCGCTGGTTCCTCCTTCGTAGAAGACGTGGCGGACGGATCGCTCAGAGCAGCCCTCGACAGCGGCAGGTACCGCCCGACCTCGTCGCTCGAGGGGGTCGATGGCTTCGATGTGGCGGTCATCGCAGTGCCGACTCCGCTGAGCGAGGGCGCACCTGATCTCAGCTACATCGAGGCTGCCGCACGCGCCCTCGCACCGGCACTTCGTGCCGGCGCCACCGTCGTCCTCGAGTCCACCACCTATCCCGGCACCACGGAGGAGCTCGTGGCTCCGATCCTCGAGGCCGGGTCTGGGCTCGTCGCCGGACGAGACTTCCACCTCGGCTACTCGCCCGAGCGCATCGACCCGGGCAACCGCACCAACACCTTCGTCTCGACGCCCAAGGTCGTGTCTGGCATCGACGAGAAGAGCTTGGCAGCGGTAGCCGGGTTCTACGATCAGCTCGTCGAGCGCACCGTGCCGGTGTCGTCGACCAGGGTTGCCGAGCTCACGAAGCTCTTGGAGAACACCTTCCGTCACGTCAACATCGCGCTGGTCAACGAGCTCACGATGTTCGCCAACGACCTAGGCATCGACATGTGGGAGGCCATCGACGCTGCCTCCACCAAGCCGTTCGGCTACATGAGGTTCACGCCAGGGCCGGGTGTCGGTGGCCACTGCCTGCCGGTCGACCCCAGCTACCTGTCGTGGCAGGTGAAGCGCAGCTTGGGTCAGAGCTTCCGTTTCGTCGAGCTCGCCAACGACGTGAACGACCACATGCCCGATTACGTGGTGCGACGGGTCGTCATGGCACTCAACCGTGATTCGCGCGCCGTTCGAGGCAGCCGAATCCTCCTGCTCGGCGTGTCGTTCAAGAAGAACGTCGGCGACTGTCGTGAGGCTCCATCGCGCCGGATCTCCCAGCTGCTGGTGGAGATGGGGGCTGACCTGCGAGCAGCCGACCCGCACGTCGCTCGCAGCGAGTTCCCACCTGGCATCACTCCCGTGGAGCTCAGCCGCGCCGAGCTCGGGTCGGCCGATGTCGTCGTCGTCCTCGTGGACCACGACGCATTCGATCGTTCGCTGGTTGTCGAGCACGCCCGCAGGGTGCTCGACACGAGGGCTTGGCTGCCACACGAGCCCAACGTGGAACGCCTCTGATGCGAGTCGTTGTCACGGGCGGGGCGGGTTTCATCGGAGCGAACCTGTGTCGCCATCTACTGGATGTAGACGGCGTCCGAGAGGTCGTGGTGGTCGATGACCTCTCCTCGGGGAGCAGGGCCAACCTCGACGGCCTCGCTACGGAGAACCACTTCGGGTCCATCCTCGATCCACGGGTGCTCGACGACGCCTTCGCTGGAGCCGCATCCGTGGTGCACCTCGCTGCTCGGCCGTCGGTGCCTCGGTCCATCGCCGATCCTGAGGCGTCACACGAGGTCAACGCGACGGGCACCGTCCGTGTGCTCGAGGCGATGAGGCGTCACACGGTTCCGCACGCGGTCGTTGCCTCGTCGAGCTCTGTGTACGGGGCCAACCCCACGCTCCCCAAGCACGAAGACCTAACCCTGTCCCCGCGGTCTCCCTACGCGGCCAGCAAGCTGGCGACGGAGTCCTATGCGATCGCTTGGTCCCAGGTGTGGGACATGGACGTGCTGGCGTTCAGGTTCTTCAACGTGTTCGGCCCGCTTCAACCAGCCGGGCACGCCTATGCCGCCGTCATCCCGGCTTTCGTCGAGGCCGCCTTGGCAGGGCGCAGCGTCGAGGTGCACGGCGACGGTCGCCAGACGCGTGACTTCACGTTCGTGGACACGGTCTGCGGCATCCTGGCCGACGCGGTGGTCCGCCGAGTGAGCCTCGACAAGCCGGTGAACCTCGCCTTCGGCGGCCGGCACGACCTTCTCGAGGTGCTGAAGATGCTGGAGGAGCTGCTCGGGCACCCCATCGACCGCCATCACGTGGAACCCCGCGCGGGCGACGTGCGTGACTCCCAGGCGGACCGCACCCGCCTGCAGTCGCTCTTCCCAGATGCGAAGCCCATCGGGCTGGCCGAGGGGCTGCAACGAACTGTCGACTGGTTCCGCTCTGTCGGCTGAACCACCGGTGAGGCGGTGTCACGCCATGACGGCGTGCCTTTGCACAGAGATGCGAGATGTGCGTGCCCAGGCAGTTCAGCCCTCATGAGAGTCTTCTCTCTTTAGTCCGAATCCCCAGCTGCTCACCCGTCCACTGCATCCCTTCCCCTGTTAGCCTTCGAGCCCTTAGGCGGCGCGGGTCTCACATGTGGTCAAGCACATCAACCTGAGGCGCGACTCGGTTCACGCCGCTTGATGAGACTGAGGCGCAGGTGCTGTGCGCCTCGCCAACGGGGGGCGTGCGGTGCGGGCTAGACAGAGCAATCTCTCCACCGGCGGTCCCCGGTCAGCCGGGCACTTGTTGGCTGCCATCGCGGCAGTAGCGCTCGCAGCCACTCTCCTCGCGGGCGTGGAGGCGAGCTCGAGCTCTGCAGAGGGCTCCGTTCGGCATCTCCCGAGCGCGTCGACGACGGTGGGTTACTCATGCACTGGGCGTGATCAGGCGACTGTCGACGTACTCAACGCTCTCGGAATCAGCCCGATTGCTGTCCAAGCTCGGGTCAGCAGCGCTCAGCTGACTCCCGCCCCGACCGCGGGCGACCTCTTCGACCTGGCCTTCACCTGGGATCTCACGCTGTCGAGCGACTTCGTGGCCATCTCCGTGAGCCTGGGGGTCGTGACCTACGCGGTTGACGCTGATCAGTATCCGATCCTTGCAACGTCCGGAGCGAGTGGAGAGGCTGACGGCACGGGCGCATCCCAAGTGGTTGTGCCACTCGGCGACGGCTCCACCCCAACCACGTTTGCGCGCGGGCCGTTCACAGGCACCTTCACTCGCACGGCTCCGCTCGACACAGCGATGACGTTCAGACCTGAGACGATCACGCTCACACTGACAACCAACTCAGGGTTCCCGTTGCTTCTGACGTGTGCCGCGGGCGCCGGGGAGCTTGTCGTCCTCGAGGAGGAGCCCACCGAGCCCACGGTGACGACTACGTCCGTGCCACCGACCACATCGACGACAGTCGGGGTGCCAGCGCAACCGTCGAGCGTGAGCGCGATCGCGCGCAATGGCGGCGCATCGGTGTCGTGGAACCCGCCTGCCACGAACGGCGGCTCCTCGATCACCGGGTACGTGATCACTCCACAGGTCGGGTACTTCGTGCTGCCCTCGCGCACGTTCAGCTCGACAGCAACCACGCAGACCCTCACAGGCCTGACGAACGGCTGGCCCTACCGGTTCAGGGTGGCCGCGACCAACATCCAGGGGAGCGGCGTCAGATCAACCGCGAGCCTAGAGATCCGTCCTGGAACACCATCGATGCCCACCGCTCCGGTTGCGACTGCCTCATCTGGGCAGGCCACGGTCTCCTGGGTCCTTCCTGCCGTTGACAACGGGTCTCCGATCACGCGATATGTGATCACTCCACAGGTCGGGTACTTCGTGCTGCCGTCGCGCACGTTCAGCTCCACAGCAACCACGCAGACCCTCACGGGGCTGACGAACGGCTGGCCCTACCGATTCAGGATTGCAGCGATCAACGCTCGCGGCACGGGTGCCCCGTCTGAGCTGACCGCCGCCGCCACCCCCACCTGACGTCGAGCGGCGCGCCGGCCACACCCACATCTGTACGTGATCCGCCGCGACACCGCCCCGCTCGGGACTCCCGTGAGATGCCAGACCAGCTGCTCGAGCCTGTGGCCAGCCGTGCTCCCGATCGCTGACTGATCAGGTCCAGCGCGCCCGCATGGCCTCGATCTCAGCAGGGCTGTAGAAGTGGCGCGCGAACCGCGAGTCGTAGGCGAGGTCGAGCGCTGCGTGCGGAAGCCGGACGCCGGCCACAACCGATTCGTACAGCCCCGCGTAGCTCTTGTCAGAGGCAACGTTCTCCCGCGGCACCTCGACTGGTCGATCCAGTCCGAGGAAGAGGCTCAGAGCGCGTGGCGCGGCCGCGAGGCTCTCCTGGCGGAGCACGAGCAGCTTGACCGCAGGCGTGTCGATGATGGTGAAGCCGCTGGCAGGGTCGAAGGGATGCTCGTACACGTCGATGCCGAGGGTGGGTTCGAGCTCGCGCTCGAACCAGTCGATCGTTCCGGGGATGCCGTGCTCGACGCAGAAGCGCTCGAGCAGCTCCCGAGTTGTCGTCTCGTCGTGCAGGCGTCCGAGGCGCGCCCCGGACTGGAAGAACTCCGACACCGATCTCATGACCGGGTCACGCACCACGCTCACGACGAGCCAGCGCTCGGCCGGCGTCGGCAGGTGACGCATCACGTGTGAGGCGTGAAGGATGTGCCGTGGGAGCGCGGTCGGGTCGGTGCGCCGGTAGCGCTCCTCCGCACGCCGCACGTTCTCCGGCAACAGCAGGTGGATCTTGTAGACCGGTCGACAACCCGCCCGCTGGAGCGCTCCGACGACCGCGGTGCTCGCCACCTTGCCCATCGAGAAGACGACGACCGCGGGCGCACTGTGCTGCCGCTCGAGCCGCCGGAGCAGCCTCCACTTCGTGAACCCGTAGCTGCGCCTTGCCTGGCGCTGGATCCAGGCGCGCAACGGCGGGGGGCCCTCTGGCCCCCCGCCGTTGTCGGATCGCTCTTGCGTCAGCGCCCTGATGGTGTGCGTTGTGCCCGCGGCATCTGACCTGCCGACCAGGCGAGATAGCCGAGGTCGATCAGGCCGAGCGCCAGCAGCACGAGCAGCAGGTTCGAGCTGGTACCTGTGCGCGGCAGCTGCTGGACGCCTGCCACGGCAACGGTTGTCGTTGTGGCAGGGACAGTGGTCGTCACGATCGGACGGGTCGTGGTCGTGGTCGACGGAGCGACGCCATCTTGATCCTGCATCGTCAACACGGCCTCGCCGGGGGTGCACGCGATGACCAGCGGAATGTTGCTCGATGTGATGACCGTGCTCGTGACCACGCCCGGGGTGAACTCGATGGGCTCGTCCACAGCGGCGGTCCGCGTGAAGGTGCCGGTGAAGGGCCCCTGGGTGTACCCGATGGGTACTGATCCGTCGCCGATGTTGACCCTGACGGTCTCGCCATTGCCGGTCACATCCCCCGTCGCCCCAGCGGTCGCTGTGATCGACTGAACTCCCTCGGTGATGTCGAGGTAAGCAACTTGTACGTCGAAGGCGACCTTCTCGACTGCCGGATCGATGGTGAAGTCCCAGGTGAAGGCGACGTCGAAGTCCTCACCCGGCGAAGGGCTGGGCTCGACAGACGCGGTCGTGATCGACACCGGCATCGTGAACGAGGCAAGGCCCAGGACACCCAGCAGATCGATTGTCGTCTGGTCGCCGCCGCTGCAGGTGTAGGTCAGGTTTGTGGTGCCGCCCGCGAGGTAGCGACCTTCCTGGACGGTCGGGGCGGCCGACGTCGAAGCTGAGCCCATGGTCAGAGTGGCCACGGCGGCGGCGGAGAAGACGGCGGCATGCACAGCAAGGCGCCGACGGCGGCGACGTATGCCGAATTCGAGCTGATCGTCACGCGATCTTGGGTTGACAGGCACGGTGCTGGCTACTCCTCGGGTTGCGGAACTCGGATGGACACGGGCTTCAGGGCAGCGGACTCCTAGCGGGCGACGGTCCGTGAGACCGGGGCCGGCAATGCCGGGAGCTGGCGGGCGCGCATGCTGTTGCGAAGCACGAGAAGCCCGGGCTGCAGGAGGAGAAGCACGAGTACGACGAACGACGCGACAAGCGATGTCGATATGTCCATCTGTTCCGCCCCCTCCCCCTTGATCGGATATCCACCCACACAAATGGCACTGTCCGCTTTGAGGCTTAGAGCGCCAGAATCTGGATGGAGATTCGATGTGGCGCCGACAGTATCACCGTCGTCAATACAGACTTCGGGTAGATGCCCTATTTAACGCATAAAGCCATAGCGTCGTCCGCGGCCCGCTTGCCGGGGGCTGAACCGGGGCGCCGCCACCGTCACCAGCCGAGCGGGACGTCGCGCAGTGCGGCTCGCACTCGTTCGATCTGGCGGTCCCACGACCAGTCTGAGGCCGATCGCCTAGCGCCCTCAGCCAGCCTGGCCCGCAGGGCGGAATCGACCGCGATCGCCTCGAGCGCTCCTGCCATGTCGCGGACGCTCCCCGGCTCGAAGAGGCGTGCGTTCACGTCGTGGTCCAAGCGGTCCGCAAGCTGGGCCACCCGGGGCGCGACGACTGGCAGGCCGGCGGCTAGGTACTCCGCCACCTTGAGCGGTGAGTAGTGGAACGGCTCGCTCGGCCGCGCCATGACGGCGCCCACGTCCATGGCTCGCAGGAGACTCGGGAGCTCGCCGTGGGCAACGGTGCCTGTGAAGCGAGCCGTCACCCCCAGGGTCTCGGCGAGCCGCTCGATCCGAGGTCGCTCTGGTCCGTCGCCAACAAGGAGCAGCGTGACATCGTCCACCCGCCCCGCGGCGTGCACCAGCTGGTCGATCGCATGGAACGCTCGAAAGCTCCCTACCCACCCGATCACCAGACTGCTCCCGTCGATGCCCAGCAACCTTCTTGTTGCGGCTCGGTCGGAAGCTCCCGCGAACAGGGCGAGATCCACCCCGGTGGGAGTGACGATCAGCCGCTCGTCGCTCACCCCGAGGCGCGCGGCTTGTTCTGCGATCACGTCGGTGCCGCAAGCGACAAGATCAGCGCGTAGGAGCGCCGGCCGCTCTGCGTGTTGCTCGAGCCAGCCGCCCCAACCTGGCCTTCGCACGGCCCAACGCTCGGCCTGCCACACGGTCAGTGCCGGAACGAACAGCACGGACGGAACCTCGAGCTTCCGAGCCAGGTCGAGTCCAGCCTGATGAAAGAGCTCGTGTCGCTGCCAGACGAGCTCGACGGGCGGGCCGCCATCCCACGGGCCGGATACATCGATCAGGAACCGGGCCGCGCGCTGTGCCTCGCGAGCGTCCTTGACGAGCGTCTTCAGCACAGGGGGGATCAGACCGCGCATCCTTCGCGCTCCGCCGCGTGAGCTGTCCGAGCCCGCGGCACGCTCACGTGTCTGCTCCACGGTCAGGACGCCATGGCGGGTGACGATCCATGCGGAGCCCATCTGCCGCTGCGCGGCGGCGGCCCATCCGGAGGTGCTGATCCAACCGGCGACAGGCCCGATCTGGGCATCCGTCGTCGTCGGCAGCACGAATATGGCGCTGCTGCTGGCGCCTGGCTGCTCCACGGGGCGAGGGTAGCGAGGTCGTCGCGTCGATCGCGCCGACCAGAGCGACCGGTGTTCCATGGCACGATGAGCCGATGCGCGTGGTGCACGTCGTCACGAGGTCGCACCACCGCGGCGCGGAGGTGGTGGCGCTCGAGCTCGCGCGCGCACTCGACGAGATCGGTCACGAGAACCACGTGCTAGCCATCGGGTTGGGGGCGGATGGCCGCGAGGTGGAGGACCTCGCGCCTCTCGTCCGCTCCGCCCGCATCAACGCCTCGACACTCCTGCGGGGCTGGTGGCGGTTGCGCACAGCGCTGGCGGACCGCCCGGCCGACATCGTGGTCGCGCACGGGGGAGCCGCTGCGATCCTCGTGGCACTACCAGGTGGAGCGCGCAGGGCAGCCCGTGTCTGGCAGCGGATCCTCGGTCTCCCCGTCGCGCACTGGGGCGCGCTACGCCGGTTGAGCTGGTTCATGATCGCCCGGCAGTTCGATGGCGTCGTCGCGCTCAGCAGACAGCTCGAGATCGAGGTGCGAGGCATCGGCTACCGCGGCCCTGTGTGGGTGATCCCAAACGCGCGCGACCCGCGGCGCTTCGCCGAGGTCAACCGAACAGAGGCGTCTACCATCCTGCGTGGGCAGCTGGGTCTCGATGAAGACGCCCCGTTGCTGGCGTTCGTGGGTCACATGGTCGCCCAGAAGCAACCCGAGCTCGCCGTAGATGTGCTGGCGGAGGTGCTGACGAATCACCCGCGGGCGCATCTCGTGATGGCGGGTGACGGCGACCGCCGGCCGAGTGTCGCGCGACGGGCGTCCGAGCTCGGCGTGGAGCGATCGGTGACGCTGCTCGGTCACAGAGATGACCCGGAGGTCGTCTTCGCCGCAGCAGACCTCGCGCTGATCACGAGCGAGGCCGAGGGCGTGCCCGGAGTCGCGATCGAAGCCCACATGGCGGCCTGCCCCGTCGTCAGCTTCGATGTCGGCGCCATCACCGATGTCGTCGAGGACGGCGTCACAGGCGCTGTCGTCGTGGCTGGTGACACGTCTCGCATGGCGGCGCGAGTCTCGGACCTCCTGAGCCGCCCACGCGAGCTTCGAGCCATGGGCGAGGAAGGGGCGGCTCGTTCGTCTGCGTTCACGATGGCGTCGGTCGCTGCGCTGTACGCGGCGCGCTTCACCGAGCTGACGTGAAGGCCCCGCGACTCGGCGCGACGTAGCTCTGCTTCGCCACGCGCAGTGGCAACGGAGACGGCTGATGGACGCCGCTCCATCCCGGTATGGGCAATATAGGTAGCGACCAAATCGGTCAAATAAGAAGACCTCTCAGTCACGCTTGCGCGCGGAGCGAAACAATGGTTCAGTGCCGCGGGCGAGGATCCACTTTCCGGCGGGTACGGTGGGCTATAAGCCCACACTTCGGGGGGAACAGGCGTGGCAATTCGGGGGGCATCACTTCGGCGGTCTGACCGTGCCGACCACGAGCTGACGGGGTTCGTCTACCGGCTCGCCCGCCGCTTCGACTCGATCGGTCTGCAGCTCCTCGATGCGGGTGCCATCGGCGGCGCGTGGTTGCTCGCCGGCCTAGCCGGTTTCGACCAGCGCGCCGATGCCGCCGTGCTCCACTACCTGATCTGGTTCGTGGGTCTGCCGGTGGTGATCTCCCTGGTCGTCAACCACGCTGCCGGGCTCTACGGACCTGTTTGGCGCTACGCGTCCAATGACGAGGCGGTGCGGGTCATCGTCGCCGTCGCAGTCGGCACCACGCTGTCAACCGTCGGCACCTCGGTCATCGCGTCGAGGCAAGCGGTCGGTCTGTCGCCCCTCGCGGTCGCATCGATCGCTGCGCTCGGCACCTTCGTCGGTGTTGGTGGGGTGCGCTTCCAGTCGCGGTTCTTCGCCATCGAGCGTCAGCGCACGCGCAAGCCGCGCTTGAACGATGGTGAGACCTCGCGAGCACTGATCGTGGGTGCCGGCGACGCAGGTGCATCGCTCGCCTACGAGCTCAGCAGGCTCGATGCCAGCAACCGTACCGAGATCGTCGGGTTCGTCGATGACGAACGCCGTCTCGCCGGCCGGTCCATATATGGCATCCCGATCCTTGGTCCGTCCGCTGATCTGCCGAGCATCTGCAAGGCGCACGACATCGACATGATCCTCGTAGCGCTGGGCGACACCAACGAGCGCAAGGAGGTTCTCAGCCACGCTCTGGCCGCCGATGCGCAGGTGAAGGTTCTGTCCCCAGCGTCGGAGCGGGTCGCGGGCCACCTGTTGGGCAGCCTCCGCGACCTCGATCTGACCGACCTGCTTGGCAGGCCCCATGCACCAGTCGACTCGGCTGAGATCGCGACGTACCTGGCGGGCGCGACGGTGCTCGTGACGGGTGCCGGCGGCTCGATCGGGAGCGAGGTCGTGCGCCAGGTCGCGGGTTACGGCCCCGGGCGCCTCGTCGTGCTCGACCGTGAGGAGACCCTGCTCCACGAGATCACGGTGGAGGTTCCCAACGCAGAGCCCGTGCTCGCCGACATCACGGACGAGGACCGCCTCGCTCGAGTCTTCGCTGAGTTCCGCCCCGACGTCGTCTTCCACATCGCCGCGCAGAAGCACGTTCCGATGCTCGAGCAGTTCCCTCTCGAGGCGATTCGAACCAACGTCCTCGGAACATGGCTGGTCGCCAAGGCCGCGGCCGAGCACGGCTGCTCCAAGCTGATCCTCATCTCGACGGACAAGGCAGCGGAGCCCTACTCCGTCATGGGAGCCACCAAGCGGATCGCCGAGCAGATCGTGTTCGAGGTCGGCCGGCGGTACGACCGCGAGTTCGTCGCCGTCCGGTTCGGGAACGTCCTCGGCACGCGAGGCAGCGTGGTGCCCACCTTCCTGCGCCAGATCCTGGAGGGCGGGCCCGTCACGGTCACCAGCCCGGAGATGACCCGGTTCTTCATGACGGTCACCGAGTCAGTGAGCCTCGTGCTGCAGACCGGGGCGATGGCGCACGGCAGGAGCATCTTCCTGCTCGACATGGGTGAGCCCGTGCCGATCCTCGGGCTGGCCCGGCAGATGATCCGGCTGGCCGGGCTGCGGCCGGAGCAGGACGTACCGATCTCCTTCGTGGGGCTGAGACCAGGTGAGCGACTGCACGAGCAGCTCCACGACGCCGCCGAGATCGTCGAGCCATCGACGCATCCGTCCATCAGGCTCCTGGTCCCGAGGAACAGCCAAGCATGGGAGCGCCTCCCGCAGGACCTCGACGACCTGAGCGCTGCCATCGCTGCCGGCGACGCCAGCGCAGCGGTCAAGCTCGTTCGCGAGGTCCTCCTGGATCGAGGGATCCCGTGCCATCTCGATGGTTGGGGCCGCGAAGCGGATGCCCAGCTGTCCTTGCTCGACCTCACCGCCGAGGAGAGCGCCATCGATCTGCCCGTTCGGCGCATCCGCCCGCTCGCGCTGCTCGGTGGGCGACCCGCCTTCCCGGACGGCGTTCCGATCGCGCGTCCGGCACGGCCACCGCTCGAGCAGGTCATGCGGAGGCTCGATCGGTCCTACGACGCCGGCATGCTCACCAACGGCCCGCTCGTCGCAGAGCTCGAGGAACGAGCAGCGGACCGGCTCGGCGTTCCGTACGTGGTGGCGGTGAGCTCCTGCACCTCAGGCCTGATGCTCGCGCTCCAGGCGCTGGTCGAGGGACGCACCGGGCCGGTGGTGATGCCGAGCTTCACGTTCTCCGCCACGGGTCTCGCTGCGAGCTGGAACAACCGGGGACTGCGCTTCGTTGGTTGCGACCCGGGCAGCTTCCAGATCGATCCCGGCGGGCTCATCGACGCGCTGGAGGGCGCCAGCGCGCTGATCGCGACCCACGTGTTCGGGGCGCCGTGCCGGCCGGCGGTCGTGGAGCAGATGGCTCGGATGGCAGACGTCCCGGTGATGTTCGACGCCGCTCACGGGTTCGGTGCCACGTCGCTCGGTGAGAGCATCGGTGGGTTCGGCGACGTCGAGGTCTTCAGCCTGACGCCCACGAAGATCCTCGTGGCGGGCGAGGGCGGACTCGTTGCCACCCGCGATCCGGGCCTGGCGGAGCGGCTCCGCGTCGGTCGCAACTACGGCAACGACGGTTCCTACAACATCGCCTTCCCAGGACTCAACGCTCGGCTCTCGGAGTTCCACGCCGCGATGGCCCTGGAGTCGCTCGAGATGCTCGACGCGAGCCTGAGGCGCCGCCGCCAGCTCGCAGCCCTCTATCGGCGCTGTTTCGAGGCGGTCCCCGGGATAAGCGTCCAATCGATCCCGTTGAGCGACGAGTCCACCTTCAAGGACTTCACGATCGCCGTCGACTCCGACACCTTCGGCATGGGTCGCGACCGCCTCGTCGAGGTGCTCTCGGCCGAGGGAATCGAGACTCGGAACTACTTCGATCCGCCGCTGCACCGCCAGACGGCGTTCGCGGGGGCGGAGTGGGGCGACGACCTGTCGACGGTCGACCGCACGTCGAAGTCGGTCGTCTCGTTGCCGGTCTATCCCGACATCGAGACCTCGACGATCGAGCGGATCGTCGAGGTGATAGCACTTGCCCACGAGAACGCCGACCAGATCGCCTGCAGGCCGCTCGCGGACGCGCCTACGAGCAATGAGGATGTGCTTCCCTTCCTCAGCAGCGCCGCGGGCGCCTGATCTGGGGCGCTGGCAAGCCCTTCCTGCGCTCGGCGCCGGTGACGAGAGAGGTCAGGTAGCGCCGCAGTGACCGTGCGCGCCGTCTTGCTTCCGCGCTCCAGCAGCGCGCGCGGCCGCGCCGCTCGCCGTCCTGTGGAAGTGCGGTTGGGTGGTGTGGGGGTGTATCGGCCGCAGTTGGATGGGTTGCGGGCGGTGGCTGTGTATTTGGTGGTGTTGTTCCACGCTGGGTCGGATCGGTTTGTTGGCGGGTTTGTGGGCGTGGATGTGTTC
>JBMOLI010000010.1:0-174449 GCA_049325515.1 Actinomycetota bacterium
TGACCATCGTCGTCGCCGGTGCCCCCGGCTCAGGCAAGACAACTCTCATGTCATGCTGCGCTGCGGAGCTCGATCCCTCACTTCGCGTCGTGGTGGCTGAGGAGGTGTTCGAGGCAGACGTCCCACTCCCCAACGTGATGAAAGGTCTATGCAACCCGTGAGCGAACGTGTATTCGCCTAGAGTGAGCAGCGTGCCGCCCGATTCTCCGCACGCCAGCACGAGTCGAAGCACTGAGGCGTTCGATCATCAGGCTGGCCCCGCGGGCGATGGCGATAGGGATAAGGCGATCGAGGGTGCTCGAGGCAAGCCGGTCAGCGCTCGAACGGCTGGAGCTGGCCGAGGAAGCATTGCAGGCGCTCGCATGGCGGCCGCCTGGTCGGTCCCGGTGAGCCGGTCCCGCAGCGCTGTCACTGGGTGATCATAGGATCGCAAGGTGACTGACCTCGTCCAACAGATGGAGTTGCTGCCGGGCGGCTGGGACCAGCTGGAGCTGCCTCACGATCCCGACGGCAACCACGGTGAGGTGTTCACGCGGGCTTGGGTCGTCGACCTGATCCTCGACCTCGCTGGCTATATGCCGGACCGCGATCTCGCGTCCGCGGTCGCGATTGAACCTGCGTGTGGCAGCGGAGCCTTCCTCATCCCGATGGTGGCCCGCCTGGTCGCCTCGTGCCGCGAGCACTCCAGAGCTCTCGTCGACGCCCGAGAGGCGATCGTTGCCGTCGACCTGCAGCAGCGGAGCATCGAGGTTGCGCGAGATGGCGTAGTCAAGCTGCTGCTCGATGAGGGAGTGGCCGAGGAGGTCGCTCGGGATCTCGCGACCTCGTGGGTGACGCCTGGCGACTTCCTGCTGGACGCGGACCACACGGGCAGCGCCGACTTCGTACTCGGCAATCCGCCGTACGTCAGGCTCGAAGAGATGTCGCCAGACCGCGTGCTCGCGTATCGGCGGCGCTGCCCGACGATGGGCGGTCGAGCCGACCTGTTCGTGGGATTCTTCGAGGTCGGCCTGCGCGCGCTGAGGCCAGGCGGCGTTCTGGGCTTCATCTGCGCCGACCGATGGATGCACAACCAGTACGGACGGGCCCTGCGTCAGATGATCGGTGAGAGCTTCTCATTGGAGTCAGCGATCGTCATGCACGACGTCGATGCCTTCGAGGAGCAGGTGAGCGCTTATCCGGCGATCACGGTCCTTCGCCGGGCTATACAGACCCGACCAGTGCTCGCAGACACCACGGCTCGGTTCGGGGAGAGCGACGCGCGCTCGCTCCTCAAGTGGATGCAGGGCACGCGGAATCGTGCGCGGCGCAACCGCGCCTACGAGATCGCTCAGTTGAAGGACTGGCACACCGGGCCAGACGCGTGGCCGACGGGCAGCCCTGAGCACCTCGCCCTGGTCGCCGACCTGGAGCGTCGGTTTCCGCCGCTTGAGGAGTCCGCCGTTCGCACGCGGGTTGGTATCGGCGTCGCCACCGGGGCGGACGAGATCTACGTCACGACGGACTCCGACCTCGTCGAGCCCGAGCGCCTACTGCCGCTATCGATGGTCCGCGACACCAGGAACGGGAGGTTCGAGTGGTCTGGGCATTACCTGGTCGATCCCTGGTCGACCGAGGCGCCCGGCGAGCTCGTCGATCTAGAGCGTCATCCGCGCCTGCGGGCATACCTCGACCAGCATGTCATCGGTCTGAAGCGCCGGAACGTGGCCGGGAGGCGGCCCGCGCAGTGGTACCGGACGATCGATCGGGTCGACCACACCCTGACCGGGAAGGAGAAGCTGCTGCTTCCCGACATGAAGATGCGTATGGAACCGGTCTACGAGCCCGGGGGCTTCTATCCGCATCACAACCTCTACTTCGTCGCCTCTGACGGCTGGCCCATCGACGTCCTCGGCGGCCTGCTCATGTCCGACATCGCGGAGCTCTTCATGCGGACGTATGCCGTGAAGATGCGAGGGGGAACGATCCGGTTCCAGGCTCAGTACCTACGCCGCATCCGCCTGCCACAGTGTGAATCGATCGGCGAGCTCGACCGGAGGGCCCTCGCCAGCGCGTTTGAGACGAGGGACTTCGAGATGGCGAGCAAGGTAGCGGGGCGGCTGTACGGGCTCGACGGAACGGCAGCGCGTGCCCGTTGACCAGCAGGCCTTTGAGGACGCGGTGCGGTTGTTCTGGGCGACGAGGGAGGCCCAGCAGCAGAAGCAGGTAGCGAGCGGCAAAATCGACGCCGGTACGCGAGGAGCCGTGACTGGCGGCGGGCACCTCAACCCAATCGCAACGCTGTTCGCGCAGGTGTTCCGTGACGCGGGGTACCCTCTGACGTCGATCAAGACGCAGCAGCAGCTGGAGCTCCCCGGCTACTACCGGTCGCAGAAGAAGTGGGATCTGCTCGTGGTGCACAAGGGGAGCCTGATCGCCGCGATCGAGCTGAAGTCCCAGGTCGGTCCATCCTTCGGCAACAACTTCAACAACCGAACGGAGGAGGCTCTGGGGAGTGCGGTCGATGTGTGGCGCGCCTACGAGGAGGGCGTATTCGGCGACGTGAAGCCGTGGCTCGGGTGGTTCTTCCTTCTGGAAGAGGCGCCGGGGTCGACCAAACCGGTGGGCATCGCCAGGGGCCTGTTCCCTGTCGAGGCCGTATTCCATGGCACCTCGTACAAGGACCGATACCGGATCTTCTGCCAGCGGCTCGTGCGCGAACGGCTCTATGACGCGACGCTGATGGTCACCTCGAACAAGACCGGGTTCATCGACGAGCCGGAGCCGGAAATGTCCTTCCAGCGGATGCTCGCTGCCATCCAGGGCCGCATCGCCTTCATGAAGGGACTGGGCTACCCGTAGCCCGCTTGCGAACGCGCTTAGCGTCGACGCTCGATGAGCCGAACCGAGGTTGTTGTCACCGTTGGCGTCGCACTGCTTGGCGTGCTGCTTGGCTACCTCGTCAAGGGCGCCGAGTTTCGTCGGGCGGAACGTCTCAGTTCCTACGGCGCGGTGGCAGGATGCTTCGTCACAGCTGTCGATGCCGGGACGACATTGATGTCTGCGTACATGACGTTTGGCGAGTCGATGCGCCAGAACCCCGACATGGCGCCGCTATGGGGGCAGTGGTCGCCAGCGTCGAGAGCGTTTCATGACGCCGCAGCGCGGATGCGCCTCGTCGCATCCAGGCACGCCGTAGCGGAACTACAGACGCTGGAGGACTTCCTACGCGAGAACGTCGTCAACACGCCCCCGTTCTCGGTCCCGACATCGGACAACCCGACCGCCGGTTGGGGAGAGTTCGCTCGTGTGGGCCCGCGACGGGTTGAGGAGCAGAGCTTGGTGGTTGCCCGTGCGTTCTCCGCCGCGTGCGCTCGCGACTTCGCCATCACACGTCGATGAGCTGTCGCCAGTTGGACGACAGCGCTGCTCAGTACCACCCGGCGGCGCGTCGGAGCCAGCCGTTCATCTGAGCGCTCGGGTCGGGCGGCGCTTCGGCGGTTTCTCGCACGCCCTGGTCGGCGCGCCCGGCCTGCGACTGCCTCTCGCTCGGCTCAGGGATGGCCTCCTGACGCTGGCGCCAGCGGACGTCCGGCCGCGCGGCCGCGAACAGCCTCGCGTTCATGTCGAGGGTCACGGCTCGTCAGCTCCCGTGATGACGAGCGTGGTCGGCTCCGGTTCGGGCTTCGACCATCGCTCCAAGTCGGCGAGCACCTCGACGAAGGTCTGACCTTCGCCTGGCGGTACCACGTTGCGCAGACGGCCGCTCTTGCGTTGGACGTGCCATCCCACGAGTGCGTCGGCCGCGGCGAGCTCGCGGCGGGCCTCACGGACGGCATCGACCGCGGCCGAGTAGTGCTCAAGCGTGGTGGCCCGCTCGTTGACCGTCGCCTCGTACCACCGCTCGCCTTCGGGGCCGTCGAGCAGGCTGAGCAGGCCATCGGAGGTCTTGCTGTAGGCGTGTTCGAGCGCAGGCACTAGGCGCTCCAATTCGACGATGCGGGCCCGCAGGGCGGTTTCCCGCGCCTTCGGTGCGGCCTTCCTCGCGGCGAGCGCTTCGCCGTGCGCGCGGATGTCCTCGTTGCGCACCCGGTCGATGCTGTTGATCAGCTGGCGGAGCTCCGCGCTCGCCTCCGACCACTTCTGGTTCGCGTCGGCGACCTTCGCCAGCGCGCCCGCGAGGGGGTCGGACGTGGGCCACTGCGATCGTGGCGGGAGCCAGCCGCTCAGCAGGGCGCCGCTCGCGGCGCCTCTCGTCAGGGTTGCGGTCATCGGTCGTCTCCATCGGTTGTCGTCGTCAACAGGCGGGCGGCGGGAGGCCGCGAAGTGGTGCGGTGTGCGATCGGCGATCCAAGCTGCGAACGAGAACTTGGGGTGAGGCCGAACTCCTGGGCGTAGGCCCGCACGATCGCCGCCTGATCGCGCACGACCTGCATGGCGGGATGCTTCACGACCTCACCGCGGTCCTTGCGGCTCTGGCTCAGCAAGACCGCCGACTGGTTCACGTACGCGACGGCCCTCCTGTGATGCGTCACCGCTGTGACGAACACGCCGAGCGCGTCGGTATCCCATGCCGTGACGACGCCCTGCTTGACGAGGTCGGGCACGACGCGGTCCCACACCTCGCGGGCTTCGTCGTCGATGTAGCTCGGCGCTTCGATTGGCGCCTCTGACGGGATGGGCTCGTCGGTGTCGACGCGCAGGCCGCGGAGCATACGGAGCCGAGTCGGTGTCGGTGCCGGACCGCGCTTACCCACGGTCTTCATCGTCGCACGCGACCCAAACTCGGGAAACCGCCAGGCGAGCGAACGCTGCTACCGCTGCTCGGTGAGCGCGCCGGGCCTAGGGGTCCTATCCCTCGCGGCGCGCCCGCCTACGGTCGCCTACCGTCCTCCTGCTGCGGGGAAGGACCTTGCTATGGAGGGCGCTGTGGCTACAGACCCCAATTGGCTGTTGTCGACATCGGCCCAGTCCGCGGCCGCTCTGGTCGCGATCGTCGGTGGCTTTCTCGTCAGCCGTCTTGTCTCGCTGGCTTCGGAGAAGCAGGCGCTAGAGCGCCGACTCGCCGAACTACAGGGGAGGCTGCTCATCGCCCGGGGTCGGCTTGAGGAGGTCTACGAGGAGCGCCATGCCGTCAGCGTGGAGTGGTTCGAGCGGGCCGTGTTGCCGTTCGTGATCAAGCGGCGCGGCGACGTCTCGGCTGAGGAGGCCTTCGATGAGTTCTTCCCGAGGGGGGCGACCGAGCAGGAACTAGAGCCGGTCGCAACGATGCTGGCCCAGCGAGTACGGGAACTCTTGAAGCTCGTCGACGACACCGGGATTTCGAGCCCGGACCGGTTACGTGAGCTTGGGTACGACCTCACGGGCCGCGACACACGCATCGTGACGGCGATCGCGCGTTCCCGCCAATCTCACAGTTCCTTGGCTCCGCCGTTCATTTCCCGGTCCCGCGATGATTCCGAGATCGAGCGCCAGGATCGCCGCATCGAGCGCGAGGAGGACCTCGACGCCGACGTCCGCGCGCTGGAGGCCGAGGCCGAGGTCCTGAGGACTCAACTGCGATCCGTCGCCGCTCCTCCTCGGCTGAAGCTTGCGGTCGGCGTGCTCGTGTACTTCGCCTTCGTCAGCATCGTCCTCCCGCTGTGGTGGATGACGCGTCGACCCGTCCCCCACGGGCCAGAACTGCGACTCGCTGTTGTCGTGCTGTTCGCGAGTGGGCTAGGCGCGCTGCTGTACTACGTGTGGACGTCGATCCGTGAACTCGCTTGGTCAGATGCAGACGGCGTTCCGGATCAGCCACCAGAGCCTGAAGATGGCACGTTCGCGCCATGAAGCCGGGAGGTCACGCGCTTGGCTCGTCGGCATGAACAACTGTCGGCGGTGTTGCTCTCGCCGATGAACCCGCCACCAATGCCTCGCCGGGCGTGCTGCGCCTACTGGTCGCGGCGATGCTCCTGATGGTGATGACCTAGACGAAGTGCTCGGCGGGCTGCGGCGATGCCTCCGCGGTGATCGACGCTGGGATCCCGCCAACCCTGTGCTCGGGCCCCGTCGACCGACTGGCCGTCAGCCACTTCGATTCCACTTCCAACCTCTTGGGGCGAACCTGCAACGCCCTTTGGGCGCGGCGTGTCGCCCTTTGCGGTGGGCTGTGTCGCTGTTCTCGGAGCTGAAACAGCGACAGGACTGTCGCCCTTTCCGGGGTCGTGGAGCTCGTAGACGGTTGCCCTGCCGCGCCCCCCGCCTGGCGTCTTGATCTTGAGGACCCCCTTGGCGACGAGCTTCGCCAAGGTCCGCTCGACAGTTCGCGTGGTCGAGCGCGTGTCGCGTGCGAGCCGCTCTCGTCCCGGCCAAGCGATGCCCGTGGCGCTCGCGTAGGTGGCGATCGCAAGCGCGAGATGATGCTCGGTCTTCGTGAGGTCGTCGCGGTCACCCACCCAATGCCCGAATCTCACAACGAACGGCGGGGGCTTAGTCATGCTCTCAGCCGCACTTCACGGCCCCGCAGGGGGTCGCTACGCTCGAGCACCACGACCCTTCCCGTCAGCGGTGGCGGTGGGATCGGAGGTGTCGGCGCCGGGGTCCTCGTGGCCCCGGCGACCCGCGTAGCTGGGGTGCGGACCGAGTAGGGCAGCGACGCGGTCGAGCACGACGGGGTTGGTCACTCTCCGCGGGAGCCCTTGCAGGTGCCGTGTCAGCTCGCCAAGCGCGGCCCCAGCCTCCCGCGTAGTCCGTGCTGCGTGGAGTTTGGCTCGCAGCTTCGTCGCGGCCGGGTCGGGGTCGGTGGTCATCGCGGGTGAACGATCCGGTTGCGTGCCCACTCGTCGAGCACGTCAACGGGGAAGCGGATCAGCGCTCCGATGCGAAGGTAGGGAATCTCGCCTCTGCGCTTGAGCTCGCGGACGTGACGCCCGGTGGTGCCGAGGTACTGCCCGGCCCCGTCGTAGTCGAGGTACCTCGCGGTGACCGGCTTGCCGGTCACCGCGTTGTCGACCGCGGCCTGCAGAGGTTCGCGGTTGTTGCTGAGCGTCGTCATCTGGTGCCTCCATGCGGCGGAACCGACAGCGGATGACGCCGATCAAAGACGCGGTCGACGAGCCCGGCAACGGGCCTCGCTCGGGCAACTTCTGCGCCCTATGCGCTGCGATGCTCTGCGATGCGCGCCATTGCGCAACGCTCTGATCCGTGCGCGGAATTTTCTCGAGGCTGCAACCACTAGAGTCGTTACGGCATGGAGGACCGCAGGAGCATCCGGGACCCGCAGTTCAGGCTCGAACAACTGGTGCACTCTCTCGGCTCCTACGGCGCCGCCGACCTCTCTTCGTTCCGTGGCGCCGAGGTCAAGCCGTGGATGGCCGATGCCCTGCGATCAGGTGAGGCGGGGCTCCGGCGGCTGCGCCGCCAGGTCGAGGCGAGGCTTGCTGACGTGGAGCGCCGCTGCACGCACTGCGGTCGTGAAGTCGCCGGGCGAGCCGATCGGCTCTATTGCTCGAACCGCTGCAAGGTTGCCGCCTGCCGAGCGCGGGCCAACCAGTAGGCCAAGGTCGACTCGCTCCCTACGACTGCCACTCGATGTCTACGCGCTGACGATCGAAGCGGTTGTTGGCCCGCGTCGTGGGTGCGATCAGGACGCGGTTGACGAGCGTGCTGATCACCGCTCGCTTTCGGTCCAGCGTCATGCCCTCCCATTCGGCGCGAAGCACGTCACTTCGACCGAGGTACTCGTCGCTGATCTCGTGGACTACGACGATCGCCACTTTCGCTCGTGCGTCTGTGAGGCGGCGCTCGATCCCGGCTCGGGCAGTGCTCCACTCAGATCGGTTGATCTCTCCGGCAGCGAACATCTCGGCGAGCTCGTCAAGTCGCGCCTCTAGCCGGGTCACGTCGTCGAGCGGATCCGCGGAGCGGCTCGCATTCCGTCGCTTCGCCACCGCCTTCGCCAGCTTCGGTGTATCTAGAGCAGAGAACACAGCCTCGCTGATGAGATCTTCGAGCGGTTGCGCCCCGATCCCACACCGCCCGCAGCCGCCCCGATCCGCGCTGCAGACGTAGCGGCGATAGTGGTTGCCCTTGCGGAGCACGGGCCGTGCCGTCATCTTTGCCTCGCACCGTCCGCAGACGACCCAGCCGGTCAGCAGGTAGCTCCGCGTGGTCGCACCGCCCCCCTTCATGCGGGAGGGATCGTCCAGGATCGCTCGCAGCCGGAGCGTGTCGGCGGGCTCGATGATGGCGGGCCACTCCGCCGGACCGACGATGCGCCCGTGGTGCTCACGCTGACCCGAGATACGGCCCGAACGGAACAGGCGCTTGACGGTGGTCGGCGCCCACTCCCCGCCGCGCACAGTCGGCACCCCTCGAGCGTTCCAGTCGCGGGTGATGGAGCGGACCGATTCTCCGGCGAGCAGGCGAGCAGCACCCTTCACGATCTCGCGGGCCTCGCTCCGCCGGATCGTCTTCCGGTCCAACTCGAAGCCGAACGGACGAAGACCACCTCCGCTCACCTTGCCATCTTCCGCCAGTTCCTGGTGCTTGCGGCGGATGCGCTCCGACTTGTGGTCGCTCTCGTAGACAGCTGCGCTGCCCAACATCTGAGCCATCCACCGCCCTGTCGCGGTCGATAGGTCGATCTCGCCGCTCTGGACCGTCCTCACCTCCGCCCCCGCGTTCTTGACGACCTCGACGAACTCCGCCAGGTCGTCATATCGGCGGTAGAGGCGATCAGGGTGCCACGCCAATATGGCGTCGACCTCGCCCGAGCGCAGGGCCTCGATCATGCGTCGGTAGTGGGGCCGAGGCTTGCGGCCGAACGCGCTCTTGTCGTTGTCCAGGAATACCTCGCGCACCGTCCACCCGCTCCGCTTGGCGAGAGCTCGGCAATCCGCCTCCTGGCGGTCGACGCCGAGGGTGGTGAGTTCACCGTTGTCGCCAGGCTTCGCATGGCTAATCCGGCAGTAGATCGCCGCGGTTCGCTTCTTTGCCATGCATAGACCTTATCAAACGTTGGTGCTCCCCAACGTGGCCAGCATGCAGACGCGCGCGCCTCGCCCTGATCGGCCCGCGGTCGACCTCAGAAGGCTCGTGGGAGGGTTCCTCCGAATGGCGCCCGACGTTGCGATCGTCGGGGAGGTCCGTGACCGGGAGGCTCTCCCGCTGCTCTTGACACTCTCATCGGGAGTCAAGGGCTTCACGACCATCCATGCAGGATCAGCTCGCCAGGCGCTGTCGCGTCTGCGGTTCATCTGCCAGCTCTCTGACAGCGCGACGCAGCTTCCTCTCTCGGCCCTCAACACCCTGGTCAGCGAGAGCATCGACATCGTCGTGCACTGCAGTCGCCTGGCTGATGGCCCGCGCGTGACGGAGGTGATCGGCGTCGAGGACCTCGCCGGTGGCCCCGAGTCCGCCCAGTTCACCGTCACCCAGATCTTCGAGCGTCCAGCGCTGGGCCAACCGCTGACGTGGAGTGGCAACCTGCCCATCCGGGCCTCTCGGCTCCTCGCTGCCGCCGACTTCGACGCTCGCCATCTGCTCGACCCTGAGCTCGCGACCACAACGGGGCCGCCGGCATGACAGGCCTGCTTCTGGCCGCGCTGGCGGGCGCTGGAGTCCATCTGCTCTTCACAAGCCTGGTTCTCGGTCAGAGGAACCTGCGCTCCGCTCGCATCACTGACCTCCGCAGGCAAGCCCGCGGACGCGACTGGCTCGTGCAAGCGGGACTCGCCGAGGTCGCCATGGGCCAGCTCGCAGCGGTGATCGCCACGCTGATGCTGCTGGGTGGCCTGAGCGCCTTTGCTGTGTTCGGTGGCCTGCTCCCCGCAGTCGTGACAGCCATGTTCGCCGGCTCCTTCCCGCTCGCGTCGTATCGCTCACGACGAAAGGCGCAGCGCGCTGCCGCAATGGACGCGTGGCCGCGCCTTCTCGAGGAGCTGCGGATACTCACGTCATCGCTCGGCCGCTCGGTACCACAGGCGCTGTTCGAGGTCGGTCGGCGGGCGCCCGACGAGATGCGCCCAGCGTTCGAGTCGGCCCAGCGCGAGTGGCTCCTCTCGACCGACTTCGCGCGAACCATCCGCGTCTTGAAGGCCGGCCTGGCAGATCCAACCGCGGATGCGGCCTGCGAGACGCTGCTCGTCGCTCACGAGGTCGGCGGGACTGACCTAGATCGCCGCCTGGAAGCACTGATCGACGACCGCATCCAGGACACTCAGGGGCGCAAGGATGCCCGAGCCAAGCAGGCGGGCGCCCGCTTCGCTCGGCGCTTCGTGCTGATCGTCCCCGCCGGGATGGCGCTCGCGGGGATGTCGGTCGGCACCGGCCGAGCGGCGTATCAGACCACGTCGGGCCAGGCGCTGGTGGTCGTGGCGATACTTCTTGTCATCTCTTGCTGGATCTGGGCCGGCCGCATCATGGTGCTCCCCGAGGAGCAGCGAGTCTTCGATGTCTAGGCTCCTCGCCGGCTCCGCTGTCCTCCTCTGGATCGGAGCGACGCTCGCTCTCTCTCAGGTCCGCTGGTTCAGCCGGCGCCCTCTCACCGCTCGCTTACGTCCCTTTGAGCCCGGGGGCATGAGCAGCCCTTCGCCCGCCGGTGGATTGTTGTCGGTCACGTCGTTCCGCGATGTCGTCGGGCCGATGGCCCGGAGTACCGGCGAGCGGATAGCCGCCCTGGTAGGCGTGAGCGAGACGCTTGGGGTCCGCCTCCAGCGCGTGCACTCGCCCATCGATCCGACGGCATTTCGAGTGCGACAGCTCGGTTGGGGGGCCGCATCCTTTGGTGCCGGAGCTGTGCTCGCGGCCGCAACCCGACCTCCACTCGCCGTTGCTCTGCTGTTCGCCGTGGGAGGCGGCCTACTCGGCTTCCTGCTCGTCGAGCAGCAGCTGGCGAACGCATCCGAGCGGTGGAAGCGGCGGATCTTCCTCGAGCTTCCGGTGCTCAGCGAGCAGCTCGGAATGCTGCTCGGCTCGGGCTACTCCCTGGGTGCGGCTCTGAACAGGTTGTCTGCGAGGGGCTCAGGTGCCTGCGGTCGCGATCTCGCAGTGGTTTGTGGTCGGATTCGTCAGGGCCTGACCGAGGTCGAGGCGCTGCGTGAGTGGTCGAGCATCGCCGACGTGGACGCCTTGTCCCGGCTCGTGGCGGTGCTCGCCCTCAATCGGGAGGCCGCTGATCTGGGACGGTTGGTCGGCGACGAGGCGCGCAGCATCCGGCGAGAGGTCCAGCGCGAGCTCATCGAGCAGATCGAGCGGCGGTCCCAACAGGTCTGGATCCCCGTCACGGTCGCCACGCTCGTGCCGGGAGCCGTGCTGCTGGCCGTGCCATTCATCGAGGCGCTCCGCCTCTTCTCAACCACTTGACAACGGAAGGAACCACCATGCCCCAGTCGCTTCTACCCGCCTATGTCGCCACGCTGGCGTGGTGGGTCTCCACGCGTGAGCGGTTGCGTCACGACGACCGCGGTGAAGGCGTGATCAGCGCAGCGATCGCAGTTCTGATCATGGCCGGCATAGGTGCCTTGATGTGGGTCGGCTTCAAGTCGATCTGGGAGGACACCGAATCGAACACGAAGGACAAGGTTGCCGAGATCGGCGACTGAGCTCGTGGCGCGCTGGGAGCACGGAGCCGGGCTCATCTCGAGTGCGGCGGGAATCGTCGTCTTCTTGGTCTTCTTGCTGTTCTCCGTCCAGCTCCTGTTCGGCCTCTACTCCTCGTCGACAATCACTGCGGTCGCCAATGACGCTGCTCAACGCGCCGCCTCCAGCGGCGCTCCACGGCTCGACCAGATCGAGGCGGAGGCACGAGCCAACCTCGGCCGCGTGGGCGCCGATGCTCGCTTCGCCTGGGCCACCGAGGACACAGATGGCGATGGACTGGACGACACGGTGATCCTTTCGATCAGCGCCACTCCACCGCGCTTCGTTCCGCCCTCCATCGGCGACGCGGTCGGATTCGGCGAGGTGCGGCGCACCGCCAGAGCCCGCATCGAGGAGTTCGGTACATGAGCGCGCCCCGCCGCTGCCGCGGGGAACAGGGACAAGTCGGCGGCATCGAGGCGCTCCCCTTCGGGCTCCTGATCTTCGTCCTCGGCGCTCTGCTCATCGCCAACGCCTGGGCGGTGGTGGACGCCAAGTTCGCCACTGACGGCGCCGCGCGCCAGGCGGCGCGCACCTTCGTTGAAGGCACCGACCTGGCGAGAGCCTTGTCCGCCGCCGACGCGGCTGCACGTGCCTCGATCTCAGGCCACGGGCGCGACCCCGACCGCGCCGAGGTGCACCCCCTGGGTGCGCCCGTGCTGGCGCGCTGCGAGCGAGCGGTCTTCGAGGTCACCTATGCGGTACCGGCGCTCAGCCTTCCCCTGATCGGTGGCTACGGGCGCTCCCCCTTCCGCGTGCGATCCACCCACAGCGAGCTGGTCGACCCGTTTCGCAGTGGGCTTGCCGGGCGGGCCGAGGACTGCACGTGAGGCGGCGCCAACGCGGGTCAGTGCTCATGCTGATGCCGGCGGGCGTGTTGATCGTGCTGCTGTTGGGGGCCATCGCCTTCGACCTGTCCGTCTTGTTCCTACGTCAGCGACAGGCGAGCGGCGTGGCCGTGGATGTCGCCAACGACCTGGCGTCGGCGGCCTTCGACGAGGGCGCCTTCCGAGCGACTGGCGAGTTCGCCCTCGACCCTGCGCGCGCTGACCAGCTGGGTCGTGCCTTCGTAGACCAGAGCGACCTCTCAGGGGACGTCGTCTCTCTTGCGGTTGACATCATCGGCCCCAACAGCGTGACGGTCACCCTCATCGTGCGGGTCGACTACGTGTTCGCCAAAGCGATCCCGGGCGCGAGTGACGGCTCGACCGTCACCGCCCGCGCTACCGCGGTCGCCACTGCCGGCTGACCACCTCGCTGGCCTCCGGCGCCTCGAGGATCAAGCACCAGGAGGCGAGGCCGTGCTCGCACCAGCCGCGCGTCGTCACGAGACAGTCATCGGGAGCGCGGCAGACGCCGTCTGCCCTCCACTCGTCGATCGTGCCCTCATCCGGTGGGGCCCAGCCGCTGTTGTGCTCGAACCAATCGTGCGCGTTGGCGATCGCCTCGGCGACCGATCGCGGCGTCAGAGCTGAGCCCACGCGCCGTCAGCCGGCTGCCAGCACTCGAACGCGACCGACCGCGGGGTCGACCTCGACGAGCGCACCGTCTGGGATCGCTGCCATCGCACCGGCGGCGCCGACCAGGGCAGGCAGGCCCAGCTCGCGGGCGATCACGGCAGCATGGCTCAGCAAGCCGCCTTCCTCCACCACGACGGCACCTGCGATGGACAGCGCCATGTTGAATGCCGGCGTGGTGCCCAGGGCGACCAGCACGTCGCCCGGTTCCATCCGCGCCAGCGCGTCAGCGGGATCAGTGGCCACGCAGGCCCGCCCCTGGTACGCGGACGCGCCGATGCCGTCGCCCTCCAGGTCGGCACGCTCATCGAGCGGTGCGGTGAAGCTGTCACGCAGCAGAAGCTGAGCGCGCGACATGAGGCGCATCGCAGGCGGCAGGACGGAGAGGGGCAAGTCGACGCTCGGCCCGAGCTGAAGAGGCGGCACGAGCTGCGAGCGCTTCTGCCGTTCGCTGGCTCGCTCCGCGAGCACGTCGGCGGAAGGGCCGCCGCGATCGTCAAGGAGGGCTCGCAGCTCGTCCACCGTGGCCTCGAGGGCATGGTCCGCTTCGTGCAAGAGGCCGGCACCTGCGAGTCGCCGACCGGCGGCGAGCATCCCGCGCCGAAGGAGCCCCATGGGCCACGCGCCGGTCAGGCCACCGTTGTCGTCGCGCATGCCGAAGGTGAGCCGGGCGTCAGCGACCAGCTGCTCGAGCTCGGCCACCGCGTGGGACGGCACGCGCGAGCGCAGGTCGTCTAGAGCGGCGCCATCACCTGCTTGCGGCGCCGGCGGCGCCGACCTGGCCAGCGTGACCACGAGCCCGGGCAGCTCGATCAGCGCACGGGAGTCCACGTCGTATCCCGTCACGAGCCGCCAGCCGTTCAGGCGCAGGAACGCCGCCAGCTCGGCCGGCGCAGCCGCCTCCACCTCGTCGATGGTTGCGGGCTCGGCCCCCACCTCGCCGATGGCATGACGCAGCGCCGCCAGCTCAGGTCCGCTGCCGAGCGACGCCGGTGAGCAGCCGTGCAGCGCGGGCAGCACCTCCGCTGCCGGGATGCCCCAGTCCTCGCAACGGGCCAGAAGCAGTCCGGTCGGCATCAGGTCGGGTCCGTGCAGCGCGAAGTGCCGGCGGTATCCCGTGGCGGCATGATCACCTGCCCGGGCCAGGTGGTCGACCAGGTGCGCGCTCAGCATGCTGGCCGGGTCTTCGTCCTGGAGCGCCAGGTTCGAGCTGATCCACTCGCTCCGCTCCGTGGCGTACCAGTGCTCCGCCTCTGCGATCCAGGGCCGTCGGTCGAGCGCTCGCTGGGCGGCGCGTGTACGGCGCCGGAAGGCCGGCACAAGCCGCACCGCGGCCCAGAGCACCATGCGTGGCGGTAGAGCCGACCCGGGCGGACCGACGAGAGGCGCAGGCGCCACGTACACGTGGCCGTTGACCAAGCTGACGGTGAGCGTCTTCACGGGAAGCCCGTACTGGGCGAACGGAACCGCCTCGCCCTCGGCCATGGCCACTGGCAGCAGCGAGGCGTACTCGGCCGTGACCGCCCGTGGGAAGTGGTCTCGCAAAGACACCCACTGGCCCTTGCCCGGTGGCTCGAACCTCAGATCGGCCGCGCTCGTCATGTGGCCCCCTCTGTCAGAGGGAATCATGTCAGGGCGAAGGAAGGGTGATGATCTGACCTGGGTAGATCAGGTCCGGGTTGCTGGGATCCACGAGCGCAGAGCGGTTCGTCTCGATCACACGTCGCCAGTAGCGCGCCACCTCGACGTCGCTCGGCCGGTGTTCCGCGCCGCCGGCATCGACGAGCGCCTCCTCCGCCAGAGACCAGAGCGAGTCGCCTGGCACCACGGTCACCTCGTCCTCGTGCGGGAGCACCGCCGGAGGGGCTGGCTGCGCAGGCGCCGGCTTCGCTGGACGGTCCTCGGCCAGCCGCATCGTGGCGGTGCCTTCGGAGCCGGGCTCCGCCTGGTCTTCGAGGAGGCGCATCGCTGCTACGCCTTGCTCTGGCTCAGCGAGGGTCCCCGCGCTCGGAGCGGTCGCGGTCAGCCCGGCGGTGAGGGAGAGGCCCGCCAGGCCATGCACGACGCGCTGCAACGAACGCGGGGCGATCAGGTCGGCCAGGGCGCGAGCACCAGCTCTGGCCGTGGCACACGCCAGCAGCTCGACGCTCGCAGCGAGGAGCAGCCAGCTAGCGACGATGATGGCGACGAGGCGCAGCGCGGCGATGGTGGCGGTGGCCGGGCCGACTGCGACGTACCAGTCCGAAGCGGCCCGCCATGAGGTCAGCGGTGGGGAGTGGAGGCCCCGACCGGCGGCGACCAGCCCCCCAAGGGTGGCGGCGAGGGCACCGACCACCAGCGCGCTCTTCGTCGCGGGAGAGGGGCGGCTCATGCTTGTGCCTCCACGAGGATCGGGCGCCACGAGCCGTCGGGCTGCCGCACGATCAGTCGGTCACCGCCTGAGCCCGGCTCGGCTGCCAGCTCGAGCGCCCCCTCGACTCGATCGATCGCCTCCACGATGAGCTCACCTCGCTCATCGGCCCACGCTCGGAACACGAACACCTCGCCGGTCCCCGGCCGCAGGACAGCCGGAGTCGGCTCGCCGTCGCCATCCCAGTCGCCGACGACCACGAGGTCACCGGGCTGGCCCACTTGATACCGGCGCCCTCCCATGCTGACTGTGGTGCCCTCCACGAGCACGGTCTCCCGCGGCAACGACGCTCGGGGTGGGAGCGCAGCGGCGGTGGTCGATGTCGTGGGAGACGGCGCGGACAGCACCATGTCCGGCCGTGAGCCGGGCTCGACGACGCGCATGGCCCCGAGGCCGAGCACCGCCACGCCAACCATCGCGCCCACGAGGCCGGGCAAGCGCCGACCGGTGCGTTCGGGCGCCTCGATGGGCCGCGCAGGAGCGACCTCTGCGGACTCGGGAGCGGTGACGGCTGCACCCGGGACGGCGGCAGCGATCTCAGCGGCCAGGCGGAGGGCACTCGGGCGGCGTGTGGCCGGCTCCGCACAGGCGTGGTCCGCCACGAGGAGCAGCGCTCGACGCTCCCACCCCTCACGTCGGCTGTGCCGGCTCCAACGCCGCTCCGGCACCAGCACGAGCTCCTCCTCATCGCCGAGCAGCTCGACGATCAGCGCCCCCACGGCGGCGACGTCGTCCCCTGGGCTGGCGGGGGGCTCGTGGGGACCGAACCCGCAGAGCACGGGGCGGCCGTGAGCGCCGATCAGCACGTGCGACGGGTCGATCCGCCCGTGGACGATGCCCACCGCATGGAGGTCGGCAAGGGTCGCCGCAACGGCGGCGGCGACCCCCGCGACCTGCTGGGCAGGCATCGGCGTGAGGATCTCGACGGGCCGACCGGCGTGGACCACGCTCAGCTCCCACTCCTGGTCGCTGCCCTGCGAGCTCACGACCTCGGCCACCCCGGGGTGGGCTGCTGCTACGAGCCGCTCGCCCGTTGCCCTCAGCCGAGGCGCATCGGGCCCGGTCGCGCGCCGCACGACGACAGCCTCGGAGCCCGTGGCGTGAACCTCCCAGGTAGACGCATCCACGGGGCGATCATATTTAGAGGCATGAAAGTTGTCTAGATGCAATGAACTTAGGGAGAATCACATCGGAACTCTCAGCCGAACCGCCACCTCGTTGGCGAGCAGGCGACCGGCGACCGTCAGAACGAGGCGTTCGGGATCGCTCGAGCTCACCTCGACGAGCGTCGCCAGCTCATCGACGTCGAGCGCAGCGCGGGGCACGCCCTCGCGCGTGCGCAAGGAAAGCTGGAGGGCCTCGAGCTGGCGGTCGTGCGGGTCGAGCTGCTCGCTGGCGGCCTCGACAGAGGCCCCGCGCAGCACGGCATCGATGTAGCGCTCAGGCGTGCGGACGTTCCAGAACCTGCGCCCTGCCCGGTGCGAGTGCGCTGCGCAACCGATGCCCTGGTACTCCCCCATCGTCCAATACAGGATGTTGTGGCGGCACTCGTGACCTGGCTTCGCCCAGTTGGAGATCTCATAGGACACGAGGCCCGCCGCGCCGAGGCGCTCGACGGCCGCCAGGTACTTGTCGGCCTGGTCGTCATCGTCCGGATGGCGAGCCGTGTCCGCGGCGAGCGGGGTGCCGGCCTCGACCGTCAGTGCGTATGCCGAGATGTGGGGAGGATCGAGCGATGCAGCTTCATCAAGCGTGTTGCACCAGTCGTCCAGGGTCTCGCCGGCGGCGCCGTAGATGAGATCCAGGTTGAAGCTCTGCACACCGGCCGCGCGCGCTACGCCCACAGCGTGGATGACGTTGGACGGCTCGTGCGTGCGGCCGAGTGACCTGAGCACGTGAGCGGATGTCGACTGCACTCCGAGCGACAGGCGGTTGACCCCGCCGGCGACATAGGCGTCGACCAGCTCGGCTGTCACGTCGTCCGGGTTGCACTCGACGGTCACCTCGCAACCGGGTTCCGTAGGGACCAGACCGATCAGCGCAGTCAGCTGTTGTGGCGGCACGTTCGATGGCGTTCCGCCGCCGACGAAGATGGACGTCGCTCGCGGCATCCCGGCCTGTACCCGACGCTCGATGTCGGACGCGCAGGCGGCCAGGTAGCTGTCGGTCAGGTGGTGACGGTCGGTCCACGTCGCGAACGAGCAGTAGTCGCAGCGCGCCGCGCAGAACGGGATGTGGAGGTAGACGCCGAACGGAGCGGTCTCTAGCACCGCTCCATGGTGGCCTGCGCGGGGGGCGCCTCGCCTAGTTGGACGCAGGTGCCGGGGCGACAGCCTCGACGCGGAACACGATCCCGAGCGAGTCGAGACGAGCTGTCACGAGATCGGGCGTGACGTCGAGGATGCATGCGATGGCGCGCAGGTCGTCGCGGCGCACGGTGAGCACTCGACCGTTGAAGTCGCCTCGCTGGACCTGCACCATCCGCAGGTAGCGGGAGAGCATCTCCGCTTCGGCTCCCTGCAGCCGCTCGATGGCGGTGAGATCCAGCTTGACCTTCTCCTCGCGACCGCTCTGGCGGTCGAGGTCGATGACGAGGTCGGCGTCTCCGGGGCGCGGACCGAAGTCGGGGCCGTCGTCGCCGGGGAGGAGCTGGTCGACGGGCACGCGATAGAAGCGAGCGAGGCGTTGGAGGCGGGGCACCGAGATGGCGCGCTCACCGCGCTCGTAGGCGCCCAGGACCGAGGCCTTGAACTCCTGGCCAGAGGTGGCCTCGACGTCTTGGAGCGAGAGCCGCTTCTGGCGGCGGATGGCACGGAGCCTCGTGCCGACCTTGCCGGCGTACGCACCGGTCTCTTCGCCCTCGCCGTCGAACTCGCTCATCACGTCCCTCCCAGGACTCCCCTGCCGCGGCTGGGGCTCAGCCCGCCGTGGTTCTGAGCGCCAAAACTTGGACAACTCGGAACCGCGGATGTCACCAATCTACGCGCGATGCGTGGCTGGCGACAACCACCCTACGTGGTACATCTAAGAATTACGGGCAATCACCCCCGCACGCAGAGCGGTCAGCAGCACGCCCGCTGTGATTGCTGCAGTCTCTGCACGCAACACCTGGGCGCCCAGCACGACGCGTGGCGCCTCCAGCTGGCGCTCCTCCTCCGACCAACCTCCCTCGGGTCCCACGAGCAACAAGGGCAGGTCGAGGCTCGGAGGACTGCCATCCCGGTCGGCCAGAGCGACACCCGGCCGCGCCGCCAGCGATGTCGTGTCGGTCACATCTTCGATGACCGGGAGGCGCGGCAGCAGGCACTGCATGGCCGCCGCCCGCGCGACGAGCCGAAGGCGCGCGATCGAGCGTTGCGCCTTGTCGGGGTCCCATCGCACGACGGATCGCGCGGCGGCGAATGGCACGATGCGATCGACGCCTAGCTCCGTCAGCTTCTGCACTATGAGATCGGGCTTGGCGCCCTTCACGAGCGCGAACGCGATCGCTACCGGCGGAGCCGGCAACGGATCCTCCTCGATCTCGCCAACCACCTCGACCGATCGATCGATCACCGCACGTCGCCATCGGCCATGCCCGTCGGCGATGGTGATGGTGGAGCCGGGGCGAACGCGCAGCACGCGCTCGAGGTGGTGGCGATCCGCGTCGGCCAGCTCGGGTGAGCTCAGATCCTCGACGAAGACCAGCGGCCCCGCGTTGTCGGCGGCGCGCACTCGACTACCGGAAGGCGGAGCGGATGCGGGACAGGAAGCCGGCGTCGACCGGCGCCACGTCGTCGCCTCTCAGCTCGGCGTAGCGCCGCAGCAGCTCCTCCTGCTCGCTGGTGAGGTCCTCGGGCACCTGCACGTGCACGCTCACGATCAAGTCGCCACGCGCCCTGCGGTCGAGGTGTGGCACGCCGCGCCCGCGCAAGCGGAACTCGCGCCCAGAAGGTGTGCCCCGCGGTATGACGAGATCCTCCGTGCCGTCGAGGGTGTCGAACTGGAGGTGGGCGCCCAGTGCGGCCTGGGCGAACGAGATCGGCAGGTCGCAGTGCAGGTCGACGTCGTGCCGGGTGAAGGTGTCGTGCGGAAGCACCCGCACGTGCACGTAGAGATCACCTGACCGGCCTCCGCGCGGGCCGGCAGCACCCCGGCCAGTCAGTCGCAGGGTCGAACCTGTGTCGACACCCGCGGGGATGTCGACCGTGTAGGTGCGCTCCTCGACGCGCCGCCCCTCGCCGCGGCAGTCGGTGCAAGGGCTGCTGATGATCTGACCCTGGCCGGCGCAGCGGGGGCAGACGGAGTTGGTGACCATCTGCCCGAGGAACGACTGTCGAACTCGCTGGACCTGGCCCGACCCCGCGCACTCGAGACAGGTGATGGGGCTCGTGCCGGGAGCCGACCCGGTTGCCTCGCAGGTCTCGCACGGGACCGCCGTCTTGACGTCGACGGGTTGGCGGATGCCGAAGACGGCGTCCTCGAAGCGCAGCTCGACGACGACCTCGAGATCGGAGCCGCGTGGCGGGCCGGTCGGTCCGCGGTGGGTTCCCCCGAAGACGCTGCCGCCGCCGAAGAACGCCTCGAAGATGTCGTTGATCCCCCCGGCCGAGAAGCCGCCTGGTCCGGCGTTCGCGGCGTCCATGCCGAAGCGGTCGTAGCGCTGCCTCTTCTCCGGATCGGACAGCACCTCGTACGCCTGGGCCACCTGCTTGAACCGATCGGACGCCGTGGGGTCGGGGTTGGTGTCCGGGTGGAGCTGGCGAGCGAGACGGCGATATGCGCGCTTGATGTCCTCGGCCGACGCGTCCCTGCGCACCTCCAAGATCTCGTAGAGGTCGGGCATGCCTATCCCTCGGTGAGTCGCTCAGAGAGACGGTTGCTGACCACTGCCACAGCAGCCATCGCCTGCGGGTAGTCCATTCGAGCGGGACCGAGCACGCCGATCGTGCCAGCCGGCTCTCCCTCGACCTTGTACGGGGCAACGATCAGCGCGCAGTCAGCCAGCGGTGCCATGCCGGTCTCGGTGCCGATGGCGACTTGCAGCCCTCGGTCCATCACATCCCGCAACAAGGTGACGACGACGTACTGCTGCTCGAGGATTCCGAGCACCTCGCGAACGGTCTCGATCGCGTCGAAGGCGCTGGCGATCCGCGATGTGCCGCCTACGAACACCTGCTCCGGGTCTTGGTCGGTGTCGGCGCGCAGCGAGCCGAGGGCCAGCTCGCACAGAGCATCGGTGGCGGCGTCTCCGGTGCCGGGGATGGTGGGCAGCGAAGAGCGGGCGGCGCCGACGAGATGTGCGGCGAGGTGGGCGGACGCGGCGCCGAGGCGCTCATCGCCGACGCCGTCGACCAGCGAAGGCCCACCCTCACTCAGGTCCAGGGAGTGCTTCTCGACCGCGCCGTTGGACAGCACCGCCACGACGAGCGCCGACGAATGGGTCAACCCGACCACCTGCACGGAGCGCACTGTCGCCTCCGCCTGAGCGGAGCCGACGACGACCCCCGCATACTTCGTCAGGTCGCCCAGCAACCGCGAGGTGTCCTGCAGCATCTGCTCGATCTCACCGTGTGCCTGCTCGAAGAAGGAGCGGACCTGCACCGCGTCGGCGCCACGCAGGGAAGACGGCGAACCGAGGTGGTCAACGAAGAACCTGTAGCCCTTCTCGGTCGGGATGCGGCCGGCGCTCGTGTGTGGCTGGCGCAGGTATCCCTCCTGCTCGAGCGTGGCCATGTCGTTGCGGACGGTCGCCGATGACACCTGCACTGCAGAAGATCGGACGACGTGCGCCGACCCCACCGGCTGAGCGGTGTCGATGTACTCCTCCACGACGGCCCGGAGGATCGCGGCCTTGCGTTCGTCGAGCATGGTGGTCCCTGGCACTCGAGCCTACCGAGTGCCAGCACCGCGGAGCAGGTCTCAGTGGTGGCAGGCTCCCGGGATGCGATTCGTGGTGGTGGGCGCAGGAGCCATCGGCGGGGTGGTCGGGGGCAGGCTGGCACAGCACGGCCACGAGGTCGTTCTCGTGGCACGGGGAGCCCATGGGGATGCGATCGCATCGGGCGGCCTCCTGCTCAGGTCACCAGACGACGAGGTGAGGCTCCACCCTCAGGTAGTGGGCGACCCCGCCGCACTGGATCTGACGGAGGACGACGTCGTGCTCCTGGCGGTGAAGAGCCAGGACACGCCGGCCGCGCTCGACGCGCTGGCGGAGGCACCCCCTGACCTGCCCATCGCCTGCTTGCAGAACGGCGTCGACAACGAACGCCAGGCACTGCGTCGTACCTCCCGGGTCTACGCCGTGCCGGTCATGTGCCCCGCCACGCACCTCGAGCCGGGGGTGGTGGATGCTTCGTCGTCGCCCGTCACCGGGATCCTCGACGTCGGGCGCTACCCGCACGGCGTCGATTCCATCGCCGAGGCCATCGCGGCAGCCTTCGCCGCATCGACGTTCAGCTCCGTGGCCACACCGACGGTGATGCGGTTCAAGTGGTCGAAGCTGCTCATGAACCTCGGCAACGCGATCGAAGCGGCCTGCGGACCCATCGGCCGAGGGAGCACCCTGTACGCAACGGCGCGCTCGGAGGGACGCGCGGTCCTCGAGGCGGCGGGCATCGACGTGGCCTCTGACGAGGAGGATGCAGCGAGGCGCGGCGACCTGCTCTCGCTGCGACCGATCGCAGGCGAGCGGCGCGGCGGAGGCTCCTCCTGGCAGAGCCTCGCCCGCGGCACTGGGACCATCGAAGCCGACAGCCTCAACGGAGAGATCGTCCTGCTCGGGCGGCTGCATGGGGTACCAACTCCCGTCAACGAGCTCCTCCAGAGGACAGCGCACCGACTTGCGCGGGCCGGCTCGCCACCAGGGTCGATGACACCGGACGAGCTGGAGGCGATGCTGCCCTAGCGCGCCTGGCGGCCGCCGGGGAGCGCATCGAGCACATGACCGGCGCGGACATCGACGCCCTCCGCGCGAAGGAGGCGGCGCTGCTCGGCGGGGTGATGCGGGGCAAGCGAGCCATCGGCGCGCACCACCCTCCACCAAGGGAGCGATCCGCCGTGTTCCGCCAGGAAGGCCCCGACGGCTCTCGCCGCTCCCGGTCGGCCGGCCCGCCGAGCCACCTCGCCGTATGAGATCACCTCGCCCTCGGCCAAGTCGGCGACCACGGCCTGGAACCGAAGCTGGAGCGGGGTCATGGCGCCATCCTGGCCCAAACGATCTGGCCGGGATCGAGCGACAGTTGACGTGAACCCCGATCGACGCGTCGGGCGCCGTCAGCCACGATCTGGGCCATGCCCACTGTTGATGCGAGGTCGATGGTCACGGAGACCCCTGCGGCGCTCCCCGCCGACGCGGTCGCGCACTTCAGTGCGCTGCTCGCCCATGAGACCGACTGCTGGGACGTCCACGATGCCCTGGAGCGAGGTGCGACCGACTTCGTGCTCTTGGACGTGAGGAGCCCTGAGCTCTTTGCCGCAGGCCATGTGCCCGGCGCGGTGAACCTCCCCCATCGGCGGATCATCGAGCGCAACCTCGAGGACCACCCGGAGGCGACGATGTTCGTCGTCTACTGCGCGGGCCCGCACTGCAACGGTGCGGACAAGGCGGCGCTTCGCCTCGCGCGGCTCGGGCGACCCGTGAAGAAGATGATCGGCGGCATCGAAGGCTGGAAGGACGAGGGCTTCGACCTCAGTCGTCGAGCTTGAAGGCGGCGATGAACGCTTCCTGAGGGACTTCTACTCGGCCGATGTTCTTCATCCGCTTCTTGCCCTCCTTCTGCTTCTCGAGAAGCTTGCGCTTGCGCGTGATGTCGCCGCCGTAGCACTTGGCGAGCACGTCCTTGCGCTTGGCCTTCACCGTCTCACGGCTGATGATCCGCCCGCCGATCGCGGCCTGTATCGGCACGTCGAACATCTGCCGTGGGATCAGCTCCCGCAGCTTCTCGGAGATGCGCCGTCCGTACTCCTGAGCCCGGTCCTTGTGAAGGATCGTGGAGAAGGCGTCGGCCGGCACCGAGTTGAGCAGCACGTCGACCTTCACGAGGTCTGACTCGGCGTAGCCGGCAGCCTCGTAGTCCAGGGAGGCGTAGCCCTGGGTACGGCTCTTCAGCTGATCGAAGAAGTCGCGCACGACCTCTGCCAGAGGGATGACGTAGACGAGCTCCATGCGCTCCGGCGACAGGTACTCGAGCTTCTTCATCTCCCCGCGCCGCGTCTGGCAGAGGTCCATCACGGTGCCCGTGTAGTCCTTCGGCGTGAGGACCGTGCAGGTGAGCATCGGCTCTTCGATGTGGTCGATCTCGACCGCTGGCGGGAGGTCCGACGGGTTGTGGACCTCCACCACGGTCCCGTCGGTCTTGTGCACCAGGTAGGCCACCGAGGGCGATGTGGCGATCAGGTCGAGGTTGAACTCGCGCACGAGACGCTCCCGGATGATCTCCATGTGGAGCAGCCCGAGGAACCCGCACCGGAAGCCGAAGCCGAGCGCGCCAGAGGTCTCCGGCTCGTAGGTGTAGCTGGCGTCGTTCAGGCCGAGCTTCTCCAGCGCGTCCCGCAGGTCGGAGAACTGGTCGCCGTCGATCGGGTACAAGCCACAGAACACCATCGGCTTGGGGTCGCGGTAGCCCTCCAGAGGACTGGCGGCCGGGCGGCTCGCGTCGGTGACGGTCTCGCCGGAGCGCGCCTCGCGGACATCCTTGATGCCGGCGATCAGGTATCCGGTCTCACCGGGACCGAGCGAGGCGACCGCGGTGTGGTCGGGGCGTCGCACGCCGATCTCGTCCGCATCGTGGGTGGCGCTCGCCTGCATGAAGCGCAGCCGGCTGCCGGTCTTCAGCACTCCGTTCATCACGCGCACGGACGACACCACACCGCGGTAGCTGTCGTAGTACGAGTCGAAGATCAGCGCCTGCAACGGAGCCGCCGGATCGCCCTTCGGCGCTGGGATCCGCTCGATCACGGCGTCGAGCAGCTCGGGCACGCCCGCACCCGTCTTCGCGCTGATGCGAAGGATGTCGTCGGCGGGGATGCCGAGGACCTGCTCGATCTCGGCGGCGCAGCGGTCGGGGTCGGCTGCGGGGAGGTCGATCTTGTTGAGGCAGGCGACGATCTCGAGATCGTTCTCCATCGCCAAGTAGCAGTTGGCGAGCGTCTGGGCCTCGATCCCCTGGGCGGCGTCGACGAGGAGCACCACGCCCTCGCATGCCGCCAGAGAGCGAGAGACCTCATATCCGAAGTCGACGTGCCCCGGGGTGTCGATGAGGTTGATGACGTGGTCGCGCCAGTCGAGCCGGACCGACTGGAGCTTGATCGTGATCCCGCGCTCGCGCTCGAGGTCCATCGAATCGAGGTACTGCGCGCGCATGTCCCGCGGGTCGACCGCCCCGCACAGCTCGAGGATTCGATCGGCGAGGGTGCTCTTGCCGTGGTCGACGTGCGCCACGATCGAGAGGCAGCGGATCAGGCTGAGGTCCATAGGGGGACTCAGAACGCTACTGGTGCTGGTCGATGTGACGCGAACCGGCAGCGGCCGGTACGATCCACCGGTTCGATTCAGCAGTAGAGGACGTGATGGCCAACATCAAGAGCCAGATCAAGCGCAACCGCCAGAACGCCAAGGCGGCCGCCCGCAACAAGGCGGTGCGCAGCGAGCTCAAGACACGCACGAAGGCAGCGGCCAACGCCCTCGAGTCTGGCGCTGACGACGCCGCCGAGCTCACCCGCGTGGCCGTGAAGCGGATCGACATGGCTGCCGCCAAGGGCGTGATCCACAAGAACGCCGCGGCCCGCCGCAAGTCCCGCCTGATGAAGAAGGTTGCCAAGCCCGCCGACTGAGTCGGGTCACACGGCCCACGCTCACTTCGCGAGCGTCGCCAGCCGGGCCACCAGCACCTCCAGCACGAGGTTGCCGGGCCACATCTTGCCGCCGCGGAGGTCGAGGTCTGCCTGCGCCAGCAGGTCGACGCAGCGGATGATCCGCTCGTGACCGAGGCGGCGCGCCTGGCCTAGTGCCTTCTTGGCGGGGAAGGTCGACCCCTTCATGCCGAGCAGCTCAGCCGCTTCGCGCTCCCCGGCGACGGCCGCGCCGTCCAGCCGCAGCATGCGCCCGTAGTGGGTGTGCAAGGTGGCCAGCACCTGGAACGGGTGGCGGTCGCCTTGGCCGATCATCCGCTGCAGGAGCTCGAGGGCCAGGGTGCGGTCGCCTCGGTCGATGGCGTCTGTGAGATCCCAGGGGGGCACTCCGCCGTCGTCACCGAGGAAGGGCTCGAGCTCGGCCGCGCTGATCTTCGTGCCCTTGCCGTAGGTGGACAGCAACAGCTCGATCAGACCGAGCAGGCGGCTCGGCTCCTCACCCACCCATGTGACGAGACGCTTGCGCCCCTCACCGTCGACCTTGAGCCCGGCTTCGCTCAGGTGATCGGTCACCCACTCCGTGACCTTGCGACCCGGGCTGGTGTCGACGAGCTGGCCCCCGCATCGGGTGATCACCTCGCTCAAGGCCTTGGGGATCTTGCCGCTCTGCCACTCGAGGACCAATCGGGTGCTCTCGAGCGGATCCACCAGGTAGTCGACGAGCGGCTGCACGAGGTCGTTGCGCTCTCGCTTCTCAGTCATGCGACCGAGGACGACGCGGAACTCCGTGAGGAACGGCGGGGTCTGCGCTGCGTCGATCAGTGCGATGAGCGGATCGCGACCGTCGTCCTCCGCTGCATGCGGGCCGACGTCGACCTCCTCGACCACCAGACCTCGGTCTTCCACGCCGACCAGCTCGTCGACGAGATGTCTCACGGCATCGCGCAGCACCACCCCATCGTCGCCCTTCAGCAAGGTGACCGGGGCGGGTCGCGCGCTCATCCGACCTCGGTGTGCTCGACGCGTGCCTCGAGGATCGCGGCCATCACGTCGGCCGTGCGCCGGGCTCCACGGACATCGTGTGCGCGCAGCACCCGACAGCCGAGCGCGATCCCGAGCGCGTGCGCTGCGTGAGATGCCTCGCGCCGATCTGTGACCTCAGTACCGACGAGGTTGCCGAGGAAGCGCTTGTTGGACGCCGACAGGAACAGTGGGAAGCCCAGCGCAGCGAGACGGTCGTGGCTGCGCAGCAGATCGAGCGACTGCGGCTCGGTCTTGCCGAGGTCGAGGCCTGCGTCGATCATCACGCGCTCGCGTGCGATCCCAGCCGCGACGGCGCGGTCGGCCCTGTCGCGCAGGAAGCGGATCACGGCGTCAGTGATCGGCTCGTCGTAGATCGGATCAGGGTCAGGGACCCGGGGGCCGATTCGGATGTGGGTTGCCACCACCGACGCGCCAGCAGCAGCGGCGACACCCAGGTACGCATCGTCTGCGAACCCGCTGATGTCGTTGCCGACGACCGCGCCCGCGGCCAGTGCCTCTCGCAGAACGGATGCCCGCCACGTGTCGACTGAGAGCGGTAGGTCAAAACGCTCGCGAAGCGCGGTGATCGCCGGGATGACGCGGTCGAGCTCCTCGCCCTCCGTCACCTCCGGCCCGGGCCCCGCCTTCACCCCGCCCACATCGAGGAAGTCGGCACCGTCGCCGACGAGCTCGGCTGCCTTGGCCAGGAAGTCGTCGAAGCGGTAGTAGCCGCCGTTGTCGAAGAAGGAGTCAGGGGTGCGGTTCAGGATCCCCATCACGAGCGCTCGATGGCGGATGTCGTAGCGGTGTGGACCGAGCGCGACCTCCGTGCACGGGAGGTCGTGCACAACACGCCACGGCAGGTCGCTCACGCGGCCGAACCTACCTCGCCGGCCGCGTGGCCAGATCGGGGAGGAGCGCGCGGTGCTGCCTCCACGACCAACCGATCCCCGGCATGGGTCAAGCGGAGGACGAGATCACCTGCGCGCATCACGGTGCTCGGCCGAGGCACGTCTGGCGCAGCCACGATCGTGCCCGCGGGGTGGCGCGAGGCGATCGCGGCAACGAGGTCATCTGAGATTGAGCGATCTGCGAGGACCAGGACGTCGATCGATCGCACCCGGGCCCGCCGCAGGGCAGCGAGCGTGCTCGCGACACCGAGGCGCTGCTCGCGGCCCGCCAGGCCGCCGAGCACGACGACGTCGGTCGACCCGCCGTGCCACCGGACCACGCCCGGGGCCAGCGCCTGTCGCAGCGGCACCGGCGCATGCGCTGTGACCGCAACCACCACGACGACCCCGGCGGCCATGGCGAGCGCTGGCCGACGGGCTCGCGGCATCAGCACAGCGACGGCCAGCCCGAGGGAGACACCCACCGTGTGCCAGACGTGCGCTTCCCCGAGGTGGAGCGCGGCACCTCGCTGTGCCACCTCTTCCATCCAACCGAGCAGCGGCCGCGTTGGCAGGTGGATCAGCTCGGCCGCCACGCCCCCGGCCACCCCCGCCACCATCCCGCCTGTCAGCCCCCAGACCATGACTGCTCCCGCGACGGGCACCGCCAGGAGGTTGGCGGGAACGGCTGCAAGCGGCATCGGTCCGAAGGTCGCCAGCAGAACTGGCGCCACCCCGAGCTGGGCAGCGACCGTCACTGCCGCCGCCTCCCGCAAGAACCGCGGACCAACGAGGACGGAGGCCACCCTCGGCGCCAGGACGATGATCCCCGCGCACGCCGCAACGGAGAGAGAGAACCCGACCGACCTGACCAGCAGCGGGTCGATCAACAGCAAGGCCGTGACCGTCAGCCCGAGCACCCGCAGGCGTGGCGTTGGGCTGCCGATGGTGGCGAGCGATGTCGCGATGGCGGCCATCGCCGCCGCGCGGATGACCGACGGTTCGAACCGTGTCACGAGGCCGAACATCCCTACGACTGCGAGCGTCAGCGCTAGCCGCGGCCAGAGCCGGACGCGGCGGAGGACCGGGCCCGCGAGAACGAGCACGAAGGCGACGTTCTGCCCCGAGACGGCGAGCAGGTGTGTGAGCCCCGCACCCTGGAAGTCGTCGGCCATCGCGGCCGGTTGATGCCGGTCGTCACCGATCACGAGACCGCTGTAGAGCGCTTGCTGCGATGGCGACAGCGGCTCTGCCCCATCCAACAGGGTGCGGCGGAGGGCGTTGGCGACTCTGGTGAGGTGGCCACCGGGCCGCCAGGACTCCACAGCGTGGACGCGCAGGCGACCTGTGAGGTGCCGCGAGATCGACCATGAAGACTGGGCTGACAGCAACTGAACCTCACCGCGCACGACCACGTGCTCGCCAGCCAGGCGCGGTAGGAGCGCCTCTGCCGCTGGGCCGCTCGCACCCAGCTCGAGTCGCTTGCTGCCAAGGCGGGCCTCGGCTCTCACACCGTCCAAGCTGGGCTCGGGGTCGCTCAACAGGGTGACCTCAGCCGCGACGGGTCCCACCGGTACGCCCTCGAGTCCTGCCAGCGACCGCTGGCACAGCGCGCTGGTGAGAAGCACGGCGGACACACAGAGCACTGCCGGCTGCCGAACAGCAAGGGCCACAACGAGCACGAGGGGTCCGAGGGCCAGCGGTAGGCCGGACGGGTGGAGCGCCCCTAGGGCCGCGCACGCGGCCAGCGCTACGACCCACCGATCGGACACGCGTCAGACCGTGACCAGCGGACGGAGCTGCTCGAGCTTGGCCTCGCCTATTCCGCGCACGTCGAGCAGCTGGTCGACGGAGGTGAACCGCCCGATGCGCGAGCGGTGCTCGACTATGGCGGATGCGGTCGTCGGCCCGATCCCCGGCAGCGCATCGAGCGCGGCCTCGTCAGCCTCGTTGAGATCCAGCGGCCCCTCGCGGTTCGTGCTCCCCGTGTGACCGCCGTCGCCGACGACGACCGGGGGCTCCGCCTCACCGACCCGTGGCACGTAGATGCGCTCGCCGTCGGTGACCGGTGACGCCAGGTTGATCCTGCTCCCGTCGGCGTCGCCGCTCAGACCGCCGGCCGCCTCGATCGCGTCCACGACCCGCGAGCCGCTCGGCAGCTCGTAGACGCCCGGCGTGCGCACGGCGCCCGCCACGTGCACGACCACTTCCTCGGTTGTCTGGGCGTCTGTGGAGATCGGGGCCAGTGCCACCGTCGTCGACGCGAAGGGAAGGTTGACCTCGGGCGGTGTCGTGGACGGCCTGGTCATCCACAGCGCGATCAGCCCCACGCCGATGGCGGCCGCGCCGCCGACCAGGATGCGCGCCGGCGTGGTGCCAGTCGCGTCGGCGACGTGCTCGACCCTCTCGCGCCAGCCCCGCGGAGGCGCGGGGCGCTGCAGGATCGGATCTCCCGTCGGTGCGGGATCGGTAACGACCGGCACGCTTCCTCCGGATGCGCGACGCAGCGGCCACGAGGGGGAAGCGGGTCAGATCGTAGGACTCGGATGCTGCGGCGCCCAGGGGCAATCGGGCCCGCGTCAGAACAGCTGGTTGGTCAGCCGCTTCCGGTAGTCGGCCGTGCGAGGGTCGGCTGCACCCATCACCTCGAGCAGGTCGAGGTAGCGCTGGCGCGCCTCTTCGTCGTCCTTCACGCGGGCGAGAAGGGAGTCGAGCTCGGTCGTCGGGTCGACCCCACCGTTGCTCGAGCCCACTCGGGCCAGCGCAGCCACTCGCCGGGTCTCGGCAGACTCGGGGATGCGCTCCAGAAGGCCCAGAGCCTCGCTGACCGAGGCGGCATCACCCTTGTCGACCAACAGCTCAGCGAGACGCAGGATCGCCACCTCATGCCCCGGCTCGATGTCGAGTGCGCCGCGAAGCGAGGTCTCGTCTCCAGCCGCGACGAGCGCGCCCACCGCATCCTCGGCTTCGCTCGGCAGGAGGCTCTCGACGAACGCCCTCACGGTGGACTCGGGCACTGCGCCGACGAAGTGGTCGACGACCTTGCCGTCACGCAGCGCGTAGACGGCGGGAATGCCCTGGACCTGGAAGGCACCGGCGATCTGACGGTTGCTGTCGACATCGACCTTGGCGAGCACGACCTTGCCGGCGGTCTCGTCGATGACCTTCTCGAGGATCGGGCCGAGCTGCTTGCACGGGCCGCACCAGTCGGCCCACAGGTCGACCACGACAGGCACCTGCTTCGAGCGCTCGACGACCTCGATCGCGAACGTTGCATCGGTGACGTCGATCGGCATGCCTGGCTGCTCCTGGAGGGGTCGGTCGCCCCAACCTATCGGCGGCGATACCCTCGCCCACCAGGGCGACGGGCCCGATCGGAGGAGCCAAGTGGGCGACGACATCAAGGGGATCGACAGAGCCGGCGTGACGGCGTGGTTCGAGGCCAACATCCCCGGTGCTGAAGGACCACTGACCTTCGACCTGATCGCTGGTGGGCACTCCAACCTCACCTACGCGGTGGGCGACGCCACAGGTCACAAGTACGTCGTTCGCCGGCCTCCGCTGGGGCACGTCCTCGCCACCGCCCACGACATGACCCGCGAGCACAAGATCATCTCCGCGCTGGGGCCGACCGACGTCCCTGTGGCGCCTGCCCTCGGACTGTGCACCGACGAGACCGTCAATGGCTCCCCCTTCTACGTGATGGACTTCGTCGACGGCTACGTGCTGCGCGACTCCTCCGCCGCACGCGAGGTCAGCCCCGAGGCGCGTCGCAACGCCAGCATCTCCATCGCCGACACGCTCGCCCGCATCCACGCGGTCGATCCCGACGCGGTGGGCCTTGGCGACCTCGGCAAGAAGGAGGGATACATCGCGCGCCAGCTGAAGCGCTGGTACGGACAGTTCCAGCAGTCCCAGACGCGCGACCTCCCCAGCGTCGATGCGGTCCACGACGCCCTGGTGGCACGGATCCCCGAACAGGGGCCTGCTGCGATCGTCCACGGTGACTACCGGCTCGACAACTGCATGACCGACGTCGACGGCAACGTCATCGCCGTCCTCGATTGGGAGATCTGCACGCTAGGTGACCCACTCGCCGACGTCGGGCTGCTGATGGTCTATTGGACCGAGGCGTCGGACGCGAGCCCGATGCTGCTCACCGCGCCGACCACCGTCGAGGGGTTCCTCACGCGCAAGGAGGTGCTCGACCGCTATGCGGAGGTGTCTGGGCGCGACCTCTCGCAGATCGATTTCTACATCGCGTTCGGCTACTGGAAGCTGGCGTGCATCGTGGAGGGCGTCTACGCCCGCTACGTGGGCGGAGCGATGGGCTCCGACGCCTCCGGGTTCGAGGGCTTCGCCGTGCAGGTGGAGCGCTGCGCGGAGGCCGCCGCCGATGCGGTGGCCCGGCTGGGATGAGCGCCACGCCCTGATGGCCCCCCTCTACTCGCTCATCGAGCAGCCGGATCTGGAGTCACCGGTGCTGATCATGGCCCTGAAGGGCTGGATCGACGCCGGCCTCGGGGCTGACACCGCGGCCGACACGATCATCCAGGGCCTCGACCGGCACACGATCGCCCGCTTCGACGCCGACGTGCTGCTCGACTGGCGAGCCCGGCGGCCGGTCATGCGCTTGGAGGACGGCATCAACTCGCGCCTCTCATGGGACGAGACGGAGCTCACCTGGGCACGCGACCTGGCCGGCAACGACGTCCTCCTGCTGTTCGGCAACGAGCCGGATCACGCCTGGTTGGCCTTCTCGGACCAGGTCGTCGACCTCGTGCTCGACCTCGGCTGCCGCCTGGTCATCGGCCTCGGGGCCTATCCCACGCCCGTGCCCCACACGCGCCCGCCTCTCCTGGCTGCCTCTGCCTCGTCAGAGGAGTTGGCTCAGGGGCTGGTTCGAAACTCGGTCGAGGTGCCGTCGGGAGTCCAGGGGATGATCGAGCGCCGGGCGGCGCTGCGTGGCCTTCCCGCGCTGGGGTTGTGGGCTCAGGTGCCGCACTACGTGGCGGCGATGCCGTATCCCGCCGCCTCGCTGGCTCTGATCGAGGCGGCCAACCGCGTGGCAGACATCGAGCTCCCCGTAGGCGACCTCGAGGACAGAGCCGAGGCGAGCCGCGCCCGCATCGACGAGCTCATCGGGCAGAACCCCGAGCATCGGGCCATGTTGGAGCAGCTCGAGCAGCAGGCTGACGAGCACGCCACCACGGAGCTGACAGCCGCCACCGGCGAGGAGCTGGTCGCCGAGCTGGAGCGCTTCCTGCGCGAGCAGGGCAGCTAGACCGTGCGCGCCACTAGATCGCCCGGTCAAGTGGCGCATTAGTGTCCGAGCCATGAAGGTCGACGGAGGCATCGGAGGGGATCTGCGCGGAGCCGGCAAGGCGGCCGCCAAGCAGGAGGAGCAGGGCTACGACGGCCTGTGGACCGCGGAGACCGGTCACGACCCGTTCTTCCCGCTGCTGCTCGCCTCACAGTCCACGGAGCGGGTCGAGCTCGGCACCGGGATCGCGGTCGCGTTCGCCCGCAACCCGATGAACCTGGCCCACATCGCCTGGGACCTGCAGGCCGCATCCGAGGGTCGCTTCATCCTCGGTCTCGGCAGCCAGATCAGGCCCCACATCACCAAGCGCTTCTCGATGCCCTGGTCGCACCCGGCCGCGCGCATGCGGGAGATGATCCTCGCGATCAGGGCGATCTGGGCCTGCTGGAACGACGGCACCAAGCTCGACTTCCAAGGCGACTTCTACACGCACACCCTGATGACCCCGTTCTTCAACCCGGGTCCCAACCCGCATGGCAACGCCAAGATCTTCCTGGCGGGCGTGGGCGAGCTGATGACCGAGGTCGCTGGCGAGGTGTGCGATGGCTTCCTCTGCCACGGCTTCACGACCGAGCGCTACCTAAGAGAGGTCACCCTCCCTGCGCTCGAGCGGGGCGCAACCAAGGCCGGGCGCACACTGGCCGACATCGAGATCTCCGGCCCCGCCTTCGTGGTGACCGGCGGCAACGAAGAGGAGATGGCCGCATCGATCGCGGGCACCAAGCAGCAGATCGCGTTCTACGGCTCGACCCCCGCCTACAAGGGCGTACTCGAGCTGCACGGCTGGGGCGGCCTCCAAGAGGACCTGAACAAGATGTCGAAGGAAGGGAAGTGGAAGGAGATGGGAGAGCTCATCACCGACGACATCCTCGACACCTTCGCCGTCGTGGCCGAGCCCGAGAAGCTCGCCGCAGGCATCGAAGCCCGCTACGGCGACATCGTGCAGAGGCTGAGCTTCTACGCGCCCTACGCCAGTGACCCCGAGCGCTGGCGGGCCGTCATGGACGACCTCCACAAGGTCTGATCAGGCTGGGTTGAGCTCGGCGCCCAGGTAGCGCAGCTTGCAGAGCGAGCGCTGGAGCTTGCCTGAGCTGGTCTTCGGCAGGCTGCCCGGCGCGACCAGCACGATGTCCTTGGCCGGCAGGCCGACGGCGTCGCGAACACGCTCCGCAACCGAGCGACGCACCTCGGGGAGGTCGTCTGACTTCGACTCTGCGACGACCACGAGGCCTTCCTTGCCTTGCGTGGAGTCCACGCCGAAGGCGATCACGTTGCCCGCTCGCACGCCGTCGACATCAGCGAGGGCGCGCTCGATGTCCTCCGGGAAGACGTTGCGGCCACCGACGATGATCATGTCCTTGATGCGCCCGCACATGACCATCTCACCGTCGAGCAGGTAGGCCAGATCACCGGTGCGGAGCCAACCGTCGTGGAAGAGCTCCATGTTGACGTCAGGTCGCTTGTAGTAGCCGGGCGTGACGGAGGTGCCGCGGATCTCCAGCTCACCGACCTCACGGTCCTTAAGCACGTCGCCCGTGACCGGGTCGACCACCCGGATCTCGAGGCCGTCGACCGGGCGGCCGAGGATGGCCAGGTGCCGCACGCCGTCTGTGTCGACGTCGACGTCGACGTCGACGGGTGCGGCATAGCGCTCGGTCTCGAGCACCCGACGGTCGACCGGATCGGTGCGCAGCCCTGACAGGGGCTCGGGGAAGGTGCCGGCGATGGCGACCTCGGCCATGCCGAAGGCGGGGAACACCGCTCCTGGCCGCAGCCCGTGCCGCTCCCCTGCCTCGATGAAGGCTGCCACCGTCGCCGGGTCGACCGGCTCGGCGCCGTTCAGCGCGATGCGCAGCCGGGACAGGTCGAGCCGCTCAGAGCGGCGCAGGGCCCGGGCGGCCAGCACGTAGGAGAAGTTGGGCCCCGCCGTGGCCGTGCCGCCATAGGTCGACACCCACTCCATCCAGCGCCCGGGTCCGGCCATGAAGTCGGTCGGCGCTCCGAGGACCAGCGGAGTCCCGGTGGTGAGCGAGAGGCTGAAGAGACCTACCAGGCCCATGTCGTGGTAGAGCGGCAACCAGGACACGAGCACGTCATCGTCGGGATCGAGCGACGTGGCCAGGCAGATCGCGTCGAGGTTCGCGCCGACCGTGTGGTGGGGCAGCATCACGCCCTTGGGGTCGGTGGTCGAGCCGCTCGTGAACTGCAGGATCGCCAACGCCTCGGGGTCGGCGACGGGCCGCTCCCAAGCAGACGCGGCGGCGCGTCCCGGACCAGGCTGGACCGCATCCCAGCCGACCATCGGCGGATCACCAGGGGCCGGCTCGATGAAGGGCGCCAGCTCCGGGTCGACGAGCACCAGGGAGACATCGGCGTTGGCGATCCGCACGCGGGTCTGAGCCACGAACTCCTCGATGGACGAGAGGCGCATCGGCAACGGGAGCACCACGACCGTGGCGCCGGCGAGCCATGTCGCCTGGATGGCGGTGACGAGCGGGCGGGAGGTCGGGCCCAAGAGGGCGACGTGAGCCCCCGGACCAACTCCCATCGCCTGGAGGTTGGCGGCATAGCCGCGCGCCTCCTCGTGGAGCTGTGTGTAGGGGACAAGGATGTGCTCCCCTCCCACGACGAACGTGAGGCCGTGACCCCGCGCGGAACCGGCCTCTATCCGTTCGTTCAGTGTCAGCACGTCGGCTTCGACCAATGACATTGCTGTGCCGTTACAGCGCTTTCGGTTCTGATGCGAATGTGGCGGCCCACTACCGTCGCGTCGATGCGCGCCGACAGCCCGGAACCCGCCGACGATCGAGAAGCGCGCACCCCGGTGCACCGCTACACCGCTGAGCTGGCAGGCGAGATCGAGGCTCGATGGCAGGCCCGCTGGGCCAGCGAAGGCACGTTTCACGTGCCGAACCCCACAGGTCCGCTGGCTGAGGGCTTCGATGCCGTGGCCGAGCGCCCCAAGCTCTACGTGCTCGACATGTTCCCCTACCCCTCAGGGGCGGGTCTCCACGTCGGTCATCCTCTCGGGTACATCGGCACGGATGTGTACGGGCGCTACATGCGGATGGCGGGCCACAACGTGCTGCACACGCTCGGCTACGACGCCTTCGGGCTTCCTGCGGAGCAATACGCCCTGCAAACCGGGACGCACCCGCGCGTGACCACCGAGGCCAACATCGCGATCATCAGCGCGCAGCTGCGGCGCCTCGGCCTCGCTCACGACGACAGGCGCAGCATCGCCACCACCGATCCGGCCTACTACCGCTGGACGCAGTGGATCTTCCTGCAGATCTTCAACAGCTGGTACGACCCCGCGCTCGACAGGGCTAGGCCTATCGCCGAGCTGGAGGCCGAGCTGGAAGCCGGCGCGCGAGAGCCCGAGACCGGCACCAACCCGACGGACAAGCCATGGGCCGAGCTCGATCCGGTGGAACGACGGCGCGTCGTCGACGCGCATCGTCTCGCCTACCTGCACGAAGCGCCGGTCAACTGGTGCCCGGGTCTCGGCACAGTGCTGGCCAACGAAGAGGTCACCGCCGACGGCCGCTCCGAGCGCGGCAACTTCCCCGTCTTCCAGCGTCCCCTCAAGCAGTGGATGATGCGCATCACGGCCTACGCCGACCGCCTGCTCGCCGACCTCGACCAGCTCGAGTGGTCCGACTCGATCAAGCAGATGCAGCGCAACTGGATCGGCCGTAGCGAGGGCGCGGAGGTGCGCTTCGCCACCGATGCCGACGAAATATCTGTCTTCACGACCCGGCCCGACACGCTGTTCGGCGCGACGTACATGGTGCTGGCGCCCGAGCACCCCCTCGTCGACGCGCTCGTGACCGACCAATGGCCCGACGGCGTCGATGACCGCTGGACGGGTGGCGCGCCCTCCCCCGCTGAAGCCGTCGATCGGTATCGGGCTCAGGCCGCTCGGAAGAGCGAGGTCGACCGCCAGTCCGAGGGACGCGACAAGACGGGCGTCTTCCTCGGCGCCCACGCCACCAACCCTGTCAACGGGGAGCGCATCCCCATCTTCGTGGCCGACTACGTGCTGATGGGCTACGGCACGGGCGCGATCATGGCGGTGCCGGCGCAGGACCAGCGCGACTGGGACTTCGCCAAGGCCTTCGGACTGCCGATCGTGCGCACCGTGCAGCCGCCCGAGGGCTGGGCCGACGAGCCGTATCTGGGCGACGGTCCGGCGATCAACTCGTCGTTCCTCGACGGTCTCGGCGTGGCCGACGCCAAGGCCGCGATCACGGCCTGGCTCGAGGAGCGCGGCGTGGGCAGCCGCACGGTCACCTACAAGCTGCGCGACTGGCTCTTCTCCCGCCAGCGGTACTGGGGCGAACCGTTCCCCATCGTCTACGACGAGGACGACCTTCCCCGTGCGGTACCCGAGGCCGACCTGCCGGTGCCGCTACCAGAGGTCGACGACTACTCGCCGCGCACCTTCGCCATCGACGACAACACCTCCGATCCCGAGCCACCGCTCGGACGTGCCAAGGAGTGGGCCGAGGTCACGCTCGACCTGGGCGACGGCCCCAAGGTCTACCGGCGCGAGCTCAGCACGATGCCGAACTGGGCGGGGTCGTGCTGGTACGAGCTGCGCTACCTCGACCCCACCAACGAGAACGCCTTCGTCGACCCGGAGGTCGAGCGCTACTGGATGGGCCCTCGGGCAGACGGCGACTGCGGAGGCGTCGACCTCTACGTGGGTGGAGTCGAGCACGCCGTGCTGCACCTGCTCTACGCGCGCTTCTGGCACAAGGTGCTGTACGACCTGGGTCACCTGAGCTCGAGCGAGCCTTTCCGGCGCCTGGTCAACCAGGGCTACATCCAGGCGCCGGCCTACACGGATGAGCGGGGCTTCTACGTGGAGGCGAGCGAGGTCGTCGAGCGCGATGGCGCCTTCTTCCACGAGGGGCAGCCGGTGAAGCGCGAGTTCGGCAAGATCGGCAAGAGCCTCAAGAACATGATCACGCCCGACGACCTCATCGCCGAGTTCGGGGCCGACACGCTGAGGCTCTACGAGATGTTCACCGGCCCGCTCGACCAGAGCCGGCCGTGGGAGACGAAGGCCGTGGTGGGCGTCTTCCGTCTGCTCCAACGCGTGTGGCGCAACATCCTCGACGAGGAGACGGGCGCTGTGACGGTGGCTGACGTCCCGCCCGACGAGGACACGCGCCGAGCCCTGCACCGCACGATCGCGGCAGTGCGCGAAGGCATGGAGTCGCTGCGCTTCAACGTGTCGATAGCGCGCATCACCGAGCTGAACAACCACCTGACCAGCCGCTTCCCCGACGGCGGCGTGCCACGGGAGGTGGCCGAGCCGCTCGTCCTCCTGCTGGCTCCCCTGGCCCCGCACGCCGCCGAAGAGCTCTGGAGCCGCCTCGGCCACGATCAGTCGCTCACCTGGGAGCCCTTCCCCGAGGCCGATCCTGCGCTACTGGTCGACGAGGCGGTCGAGATCCCGGTGCAGCTGAACGGCAAGGTGCGAGCCCGCATCACCGTGCCGGTGGGCCTGTCGCCCGAGGGGCTCGAGGCCACCTCAAAGGCCGACCCCCAGGTCGCGGCGCTGCTCGACGGCAAGACGATCCGCAAGGTGATCACCGTCCCCGACAAGCTCGTCAACTTCGTCTGCGGGTGACCGAACTTGGTAGGTTGTCCTCTCCCACGGGGCTATAGCTCAGTTGGTAGAGCGCTTCCATGGCATGGAAGAGGCCAGGAGTTCGATTCTCCTTAGCTCCACCCGTGACGCTGCTTCGGCGGCGCTTGTCAGGCGGCGGAGTCCTGCCAGTCGACCCTGGGGACGTCGGCCCACAGGCGGTCGAGGTCGTAGAAGTCGCGTTGGTCCTGCTGGAAGACATGGACCACGACGTCGCCGTAGTCCATGAGCACCCACTGACGGTCTGCCAGGCCCTCGATCCGCTTCGGCTTGGGGCCACCGGCCTGGCGGACCTGCTGCTCGACCTCGTCGCAGATCGCCTTCACCTGCCGGTCGTTGGCCGCGCTGGCGATGACGAACCAGCCGCACAGAGCCAGCACCTCGGCCACGTCGAGCACCACGACATCACGGCCCAGCTTCTCGGCGGCGGCCCGGGCGGCTGCGATGGCCCACTTGCGGGTGTCGTCGGTGCTGGCTGTGTTGGTCAGGGTCACTCCTAGATGTCGGTTCCGAGCACGATCGTGACATCGAACGAGTCGATCGGTCGAACGTCCTCCACGACCCGCCCTGCGCCGAGGGCCTCCTGGAGGCGCTCAGCGGCCTGGCGCTGCGAGGGCTGGTGATAGCGGATCTGCGTGGTCCGATAGTCGAAGGCGTCGGCGTTGCCGACCACCACGATCGTGGAGTCGGAGGCCACGACCATGGGGGCGACGCCCGTCACGTGGTCCTTCCTACCGGCGCCGTCGAGGAGCCGCACCCGCGTGCGCGGTGCGAGGTCTGTGCCGGTCGGGAACGGCACCAGGTCGGTGATCACCTCCCGCAGCGCCTCGCGATCCACCTCGTAGACCAGGTTGCCGGTGACGTCGGTCAGCTCGGTCACCGGGATCGTCGCCACGGTGAGCGGACCGTGGGCCAAGGCCCTGACGAAGCGCCCCATCCCGGAGTCGAGCTCTCCCGGGACGGCAGCCGGATCGGGTGATGCAGCCACGGCGGCGACCCACGCCTGCCAGAAGAGGCTCTGCCTGTAGAGGATCCCCAGCTCGCTCTCGCCCTCGTACGTCGCCTCGAGCCAAGCGGTCACGTTGGAGGCGTCGATCCGCACGAGGCCGGCATCGAAGCCCTCGACGTCGTTCGGGTTGTCGATCGTCAGGGGTGCGACTGGGGCGACCAACGCCGCCCAGCGGTCAGCATCGAGCAGGACCATGCTCTCGACGCCCACGCCCGCGATCGCCTCACCGGCTCCACGCATTACATCGGGCGTGCCCCCGAAAGCGAAGGTGACAGCCATCGTGGCGGCGTCGTCTCCGTCTCCAACCTCTACGGATGTGGGCAGGAGCAGGACCGACCCGCCTCGGTCGCCGTTGGCCAGCGCGAGCAGAGCCGCCGACTTGAGCACGCCGTCGGTCTCGTGGATGACGAGCAGGGTCGGGGTGGGTGCCAGGAGACCTTCGAAGCCCGGCTCGCTCGGATCGGTGCTCGCAACACGGCGACCCGTGCTGCTCTCCCGCAGCGTCTCCACACCGACATATGCCAGCGTGCCCGCCGCCAGGACGCTCACGGCGAGGGAAGCGAAGAAGCCCAGCATCCAGCGTCTCGACGGCCCGGCCCCGGACCTCGGGATGGCGGCCTCGGCCTCGGCACGCGCCGTGGCGGCTGCTGCCCGCCGAGCAGCCCGGATGCCGGTGCCATGCGGCGGAAGCTCGAGCTCGAGAGGCGATGGCTCAGCAGGAGTGGGACGTCGATCCTCGGTCGGCGCTGTCACGAACCGCCCCTGTAGAGCCCTCGCTGGGCGATGCACTCGACGACGGAGACCGGCATGAGGTAGTCGAGCGGGCGACCGTCCTGCACCCGCTGTCGAAGGTCGGTGCTCGACACCTCGAGTCGGGGCACCTCGACGGTCTGCCAGCGCCAGCCCGCCAGAGGTGGGGCCACGGCCGCGCCAGGACGCTCGACTGCCACGATCGTCGCGAGGGCGCGCACCTCGTCGTATCGCTCCCACGTCGTGATCGCTGCCGCAGCGTCAGCACCCAAGATGACGAACAGCTCGCGCTCGGGCTGCTCCGTGGCCAAGGCAGCGAGGGTGTCGGCCGTGTAGGAGATTCCGCCGGCATCGATCTCGAGGCGGCTGGCCTCCACCCCGATCGTTCCAGCCACGGCCGCCTCGACCATCGCGAGGCGGTCCTGCACCGGGCTGATGGGGCGGCTGCCGACCTTCTGCCATGGGACGTTGTTGACCACAAGCAGCACCCGGTCCAGGGCGAGCTCGAATCGCACGTTCACCGCCGTGACCAGGTGGCCGATGTGAGGAGGATCGAACGTGCCGCCGAAGATCCCGAGCCGCTCGCTCGTCATGTCAGCAACCTATTCGCTCGCGCAGATCCCCTCGGGGCGCCTGGCGCCGGTGACATTCGTCACCAAGCACTCGAAAACCCGCAAGTGCACGCCCTGTTCCGGGTATTTGCCCTATGGCGATGGTGGAAATTCGCCGCGAGAGGGAAGATGGTTGGGGTACTAATCGTTGAGGAGTGTTGCCATGACAGATTCAGTAGGTCAGTACCTCAACGAGATCGGGCTTGTGCCCCTGCTCACCGCGGCCGAGGAGCGCGAGCTCTCCCAGGCCGTCGAAGCCGGGGTGAAGGCTCGCGCAGCCATCGAAGCGGGCGAGGACACGCCCGAGAACCGCCGGCTCGCCCGCAAGGGCGCCGAGGCCAAGGACCGGTTCATCCGCGCCAACCTCCGCCTCGTCGTGTCGGTAGCGCGTCGCTACCCGCTGCCGGCCGCCATGGAGCTGCTCGACCTGGTCCAGGAGGGCAACCTCGGCCTCGAGCACGCTGTCGACAAGTTCGACTGGCGCAAGGGCTTCAAGTTCTCCACCTACGCCACGTTCTGGATCCGCCAGGCGATCGGGCGTGCTCTTGATCAGAAGGCATCGCTCGTGCGCCTGCCCGGCGACCGGTCAGCCAGCCTGCGCGCCGCGCTGCGTCAGGTGTCGGGCGATGGCGACGAGCTCGACGACGAGAACGCGCGGCTCTACCGGCTCACCACCCCCACCTCGCTCGATCGCACGATCGGCGACGACGACGGCAGCGAGCTGATCGACCTCATCGCCGATGACAAGCCCGGGCCCGAGAGCATGCTGATCCACAACGAAGAGCAGCAGCTCGTCGGCGACCTGCTGGGCGTCCTCGACGACCGAGCGCGCCACGCGGTGGAGCAGCGCTTCGGCCTGCACGACGGCCGCAAGCGCAGCTATCGCGAGGTCGGCGAAGAGCTCGGTGTGACGGCCGAGGCGGCTCGACGGCTCGTGAAGCGTGCGGTTACCACGGTGCGTGAAGAGGCTGTCGCCCGAAGCGACGCTGCCTGAGAAACAACCCGAGAAACCCCGATGTTTGCCTAGCGGCCATCCGTCAGGTGTGTACAAGATGGACACGTCCGCCGGGGCATCTCCCACCGCTCCGGCGCACTGAAGCCGGTGCACCGCCCGCTCGCCCGGCTTCCTGTCAGACCGGCCGCCTCACCCGCCTGGGGCGGCCGGTCCGCTTTCCGCTTTGCCTCACCGCGCCGGACGGGCCACCCTTGTTGGCGTGAGCGAGGCATGGTCGCCATCTTCGTGGCGGGAGCGGACCGCGGCCCAGCAGCCGGCGTGGCCTGACGAAGCCGCGCTCGAGGCCGCCCTCAAGCACCTGGCCACGCTGCCGCCGCTCGTCTTCGCGGGGGAAGCGCGAGCGCTCACCGCCGCACTCGGGCAGGTCGCTGACGGGCGCGCCTTTCTTCTGCAGGCCGGTGACTGCGCCGAGTCGTTCGACTCCTTCTCCGCCGATGGCATCCGCGACTCGCTGAAGGTCATCCTGCAGATGGCGATCGTGCTCAGCTACTCGTCAGGGGTGCCGATCGTGAAGGTCGGGCGCATCGCGGGGCAGTTCGCCAAGCCGCGCTCGTCCGACATGGAGCGAGTCGGCGACCTGGAGCTGCCGTCTTTCCGTGGGCACATCGTCAACGACATCACGCCGACGGCGGCGGCCCGCGTGCCCGACCCCGACCGTCTGCTCCAGGCGTACCACCAGTCCGCCTCGACACTGAACCTGCTGCGAGCCTTTGTGAAGGGCGGCTTCGCCGACCTCGCCCGGGTGCACCAGTGGAACCAGGAGTTCGTGGCCTCAAGTCGCGAAGGGCAGCGCTACGAGCGCCTGGCCGACGAGATCGACCGGGCCCTGCGCTTCATGCGGGCATGCGGCATCGCCTCCGAGACGCAACCCAACCTCCACGAGGTCGACTTCTTCACCAGCCACGAGGCCCTGATCCTCGGCTACGAGCAAGCACTGACGAGAGAAGACACGCTCGACGGCGATTGGTACGACTGCTCGGCTCACATGCTCTGGATCGGCGAGCGCACGCGCCAGATCGACGGCGCGCACATCGAGTTCCTGCGCGGCGTGCGCAACCCACTGGGCTGCAAGGTCGGGCCCACCGCCACCGCCGACGAGGTGCTGGATATCTGCGCGGTCCTCAACCCCGACCGGATCCCGGGGCGCCTCACCCTGATCTCCCGGATGGGGGCCGACGCAGTCGAGGACCGCCTGCGGCCGCTCCTTGCTGCTGTCCGTGATGCCGGCCATCCGGTCGTGTGGGCGTGCGACCCCATGCACGGCAACACGTTCACCTCCGACGGCGGCAAGAAGACCCGTCACCTGGACGCCGTCATGAGCGAGATCGGCGGGTTCTTCGCCGCCCACCGAGCGGAGGGCACGTGGCCCGGCGGCGTGCACGTCGAGCTCACAGGCGCCGACGTCACGGAGTGCCTCGGCGGGGCCGAGGAGATCCTCGACGCCCACCTCGCGGAGCGCTACGAGACCATGTGCGACCCACGCCTCAACGGTCGCCAGTCCCTGGACCTCGCCTTCCGCATCTCCGAGCTGCTCCAGCGCTAGTCCAGGCTGACTCACCGACCGGACGTGACGGATGACCGTCCGGGAATGTTGACCACCTGACTCGGGTTTGGGATGATTGTTGAGTCACCCGCTCAGGAATTGCCTGACGTCCGACCGCCAGTGAGGCCACGCATGCTGCAGCGCGAGATCGATCCGGAGATCAGGGCCGACATCGAGAAGTTCGAGGAGCAGCTCGCGCGCTACCTCTCGGGTGACCTGGCCGAGGACGCCTTCCGCGTCTTCCGCCTCAACAACGGCGTGTACGGACAGCGCCAGGGCGGCCACAACCAGATGATCCGGGTCAAGGTCCCCTATGGCTCGATCACGCCGGAGCAGCTCGACATGTGCGCCCACATCGCCGAGACCTACAGCCGGGGCTGGGGCCACCTCACCACGCGGCAGAACGTGCAGTTCCACTTCGTCGACCTCGAGCGCGTGCCCGCCGCACTGTGGGACATGGCCTCCGTCGGCCTCACCTCTCGCGAGGCGTGCGGCGACACCGTGCGCAACGTGATGGGCTGCCATCTGGCGGGGGCCTGCCCCTTCGAGGCCCTCGACATCAGCCCCTGGGCCGAGGCCGCCTTCCAGCACTTCCTGCACAACCCGCTGAGCCAGCGGCTGCCCCGCAAGTTCAAGATCAACTTCTCCGGCTGCGAGACCGACTGCGGCCAGGCCATGTTCAACGACGTCGGCGTGATCGCCACGACCCGCACCCTCCCCGATGGCAGCCGCGAGGCAGGCTTCCGCGTCTTCGTGGCGGGCGGCTTGGGCGCCAACCCGCATCCCGCGCTGGCGCTCGAGGAGTTCACGCCCCGCGAAGAGCTCATGGCCACGCTCGAGGCGATCCTGCGCGTCTTCTCCAACCACGGCAATCGCGACAACAAGCTGCGGGCGCGCATGAAGTGGCTGGTCGACACGATGGGCTGGGAAGACCTCCAGGCTCGCGTGCTGAAGGAGCGCAAGCTCCTCGTGGCGTCGTCCACGTGGCCAGGCGGCATCCCCGAGGCGGTCCGCAAGTCAGGTGACGCGCCGGCCGGTCTGGGCCAAGGGGTCACGCCGACGGCGATCGGGCAGGGCACGCCGGTCACCCTGCGCCGCAACGACCCGTACAAGGCGTGGGAAGACGCCAACGTGATCCGCGGCATCGCCAAGCGCACGGTCTCGGCCGTCGCCTACGCCAGGCTCGGCGACATCACGACCGCGCAGTTCCGGGCCCTGGCCTCGATCCAGCGCGAGCTCGGTGCCGAGGTTCGCGTCACCAACCGCCAGAACCTCGTGTTCCGGGGCCTGTCCGAGAGCCAGCTCCCGATCCTCCACCAGCGCCTCACGGCCATCGGCATGGCCGAGCCCGGCGCCGAGCTGTCACGCGACGTCGTCGCCTGCCCGGGCGCAGACACCTGCAACCTGGCCGTCACGCAGAGCCGTGGGCTGGCCGACGCCATCGGCACAGCGCTCGACGAGGCGGGGCTGGCGGATGTGGGTGGCATCCGCACCAACATCTCGGGCTGCACGAACAGCTGCGGGCAGCACCACATCTCCGACATCGGGTTCTTCGGAGCGGAGCGCCGTGCGCACGGCAAGTCGGCGCCGGGCTACCAGCTCCTCCTCGGCGGCTACGTGGGCCAGGAGAAGATCCACTTCGGTGAGAAGGCGCTGCGCCTGCCGGCCAAGAACGCGCCGGAGGCGACGGTTCGGATCGTGCGACGCTTCAACGACGAGCGCCAGGCTGGCGAGACCTTCCGCTCCTGGATCGATCGGGCCGGCGGCGTCAAGACCATCGCGGACGAGCTGCGCGACCTCGACGAGTTCCCCACACCCGAAGACGGCCCCGAGTACTACGTCGACTTCGGTGAGACCGGGCCCTATGTCGCCGAGACCGGCGAGTCGGAGTGCGCGACATGACACTGCTCGAAGTGGCCGACTTCACCGACGAGGAGCTGGCCGAGCTCAACCGCGAGTTCGAGACGCTGCCCGCCTCCAAGATCATCCAGTGGGCAGTCGACAGCTTCGCGCCTCACCTGAGCCTGAGCGCATCGATGAACGACGCCGTCCTCATCGACCTCGCCACCAAGGTCCATCCCGGCATCGAGGTCGTGTTCATCGACACCGGCTACCACTTCCCGGAGACTCTTCAGACTGTGGAGATGGTGCGGCGCCGCTACGGGCTCAACCTGCGCATGATGACCGTCCCGCATCATGACGAGGAGCTCTGGCGAGTCGACCCGGAGAACTGCTGCTCGGCGGTCAAGGTCGGTCAGCTCGACCGCGCGCTCGAGGGCAAGGCTGCCTGGATGAGCGGCTTGCGCCGCGAGGAAGCCGCCACGCGGGGCCAGGCCCCGATCGTCGCCCGCGACCTGCGCGGTCTCGTCAAGGTCAACCCGCTCGCCACGTGGACCCAGGCCGACGTGGCCGGGTACATCGCCGATCACGATGTGATCGTCAACCCGCTCCAGGCACAGGGCTACCTCTCGATCGGTTGCCAGCCCTGCACCCACCTGCCCACCGACCCGAACGACCCTCGCTCCGGGCGCTGGGTGGGCCTCAACAAGACGGAGTGCGGCCTCCACGACTGACACCAACCAACGCCCGTTGGTTGGTCAGGCGAGGTAGTCGACGAACTTCTCGAGCTGGCGCAGGTTGCGGCACTCGAAGGTGCCGTCGCAGTGGTTGGCATACTCCCCCACGATGGAGTCGCCCGTGTCCCAGTAGCTCTTGGGCTCAGGGTTGAGCCAGTAGAGGTGGCGGGCCTTCTTCTCGATCTCCTTCAGCACCCAGCTCTGGGAGGCGTGGTAGTTGTTGCGGGCGTCGCCGAGGATCATCACCGTCGTCTTGGGCCCGACCTCCTTGCCATATCGCTCCCAGAACACCTCGAAGGCGTGGCCGTAGTCAGAGTGCCCATCGACCCACACGACGTCGGCTTCGGTGTTGACGCGGTGCACGGCCTCGCTGATGTCCTCGACGCCCTCGAAGAGCCGAGTGACCTCGTCGAGCCCGTCGATGAAGACGAAAGATCGCACCTTCGAGAACTGGCCGGAGATGGCGTAGACGAGGTGCAACGTGAAGCGAGCGAAGGCGGCGACCGAACCGGAGATGTCGGCGATCACGAAGATCTCGGGCTTGGATGGGCGCGGGTACTTGAACTTCAGGTCGGCCGGCACGCCGCCGTAGGACAGGGAGTGGCGCACCGTGCTGCGGAAGTCGAGGGGCCCCTTGCGACCGTGGCGCCGCTTGCGCGCCAGGCGCACCGCCAGCTTGCGGGTGAGCGGGTAGATCGCCTTGCGCAGCGAGGCCATCTCTTCACGGGACGCGTGCATGAAGTCGACGTCTTCGGGGAGCGGCTTGCGAAGCGTGCGCGCCATCGCCTCGACACCGCGATCGGCCACGAGGGCGCGACGGATCTCTGACTCGATCTCCTTCTTCAGCTGGTCGATCCGAGCCTGGTACTCGTCCTGCTCCAACCGCTCCTCGAGCGGCGTGAGCGGCTCGGGCGACTGATCGCGAGCCTGTTGCATCAGGCGCTCGAGCACGCCGTCGAGGTCGAGGTTCCGCAAGGTGCGATACAGGTAGTAGGTGCCGCCGACGGGCCGGCCCGGCTCCATGCCGGCGAAGCGCCGCACCGACTGGCGGGCGACAGCGCGCATGAGGGCGTCGTCGCCTCGTTGCAGCGCCTTGAAGAGCATCTCCGCGATCTCCTCAGGCGTCATGTTCTCGCCGCCGCCGCTTCCCGTGCGGGGGCCCTCGCCTTGCATCTCGTCCTGCTGCTCCAGCTCCTCGAGCAGCTTGGCCAGCTCGTCGTCATCGGCGTCGCCGATCCGGTAGCGCGACCCGCGAAGCGAGAAGTACACCTCGAACACCGTCTCGAAAGAGCGCCAGTGGGTGTTGTTCTTCACCAGGGTCGCGGCGAGGGCGTACTTGAAGGCTTCGCGATCCTCGAGCGGGATGTGCTTGACCGCCTCCATGGCGTCGAGGTTCTCGGTGAGGCTGACTGGGAGGCCGGCCTGACGGAGCTCTTGGATGAAGCCGCCGAGCAGCTCGGTGATGGCGGCTCCCGCTGCTACCTCGGGTACGACGTCGGTCATGACGTGGCCGGCTACTTGCCGGCCGCCGCCTTCTGGATCGTGCCGTGCTCCTGCTCGAGCTCGCGCACGGCCTTGGCGATGTCGCTCTGGTACTTCAGCAGGATGTTGATCGTCGCCTTGGCGGTGTCCGCGTCGACGTGCTCCACACCGAGCAGGAGCAGGGTGCGGGCCCAGTCGATCGTCTCCGACACCGACGGCGACTTCTTCAGCTCGAGCTGGCGGATCGATCGCACGATGCGGGCGACCTGATCGGCGAGCGAGTCGGTGATGTCGGGCACCTTGGTGAGGACGATCTCCTTCTCGCGATCGAGATCCGGGTAGTCGACGTGGAGGAACAGGCAGCGCCGCTTGAGGGCCTCGGAGAGCTCGCGAGTGTTGTTGGAGGTGAGGAACACGAGCGGGATCTGCTTCGCCTCGATCGTGCCCAGCTCGGGGATCGACACCTGGTAGTCGGAGAGGATCTCCAACAGGAGGGCCTCCGTCTCGACCTCGACACGGTCGACCTCGTCGATCAGCAGCACGACCGGGTCTTCGGCGGAGATGGCCTCCAGGAGCGGACGGGTGAGGAGGAACTCGTCGGAGAAGATGTCGTCCTCGATGGCGTCCCAGGTGTTGCCGTCGGATCGCTCGGCCTGGATGCGCAACAGCTGCTTCTTGTAGTTCCACTCGAAGAGCGCCTTGGACTCATCGAGGCCCTCGTAGCACTGGAGCCTGATCAGCCGGGCGCCCGACATCTCGGCCACCGACTTGGCCAGCTGCGTCTTGCCGGTGCCTGCGGGGCCCTCCACGAGGATCGGCTTGCCGAGCCTGTCGGCCAGGTAGACGACGCCGGCGATGCCCTCGTCTGACAGGTAGTCGACCTTGCGGAGCGACTCCCGCACGGCGGCTACGGACTCGAAGCGGTACGACGAGGGTTCAGCCATCACTGCAGCCTACGTGTCGACTTGACCGGCCGGTCAATCCGGTTGCCGGGGCCCTCAGGACCGTGTGTGGCCCTCACCGTGGATCACGAACTTGAGCGTCGTGAGCTCGCGAAGCCCCATGGGGCCTCGAGCGTGGAGCTTCTGCGTGGAGATGCCGATCTCGGCGCCGAAGCCGAGCTCTTCGCCATCGACGAAGCGGGTCGACGCGTTGACGAGCACCGCTGCGGCGTCGACCTCTTGGACGAATCGTTCGGCCGCTCGCAGGTCGCTTGTGACGATGGCCTCGCTGTGCCCGGTGCTGTAGCGGCTGATGTGGGCGATGGCCGCATCGAGGGTGTCGACGACCCGAACCGCGATCTTCAGATCGAGGAACTCGGTGGCGTAGTCGTCGTCCGTGGCGAGCGCAGCCACGCGATCACCGAGGATCTCCTGGGTTGCCTGGTCGCCCACGATCTCTACGCCCTCGAGTCGAGGGGCCACGTCGTTGAGGAAGTTGGCCGCGATGTTGCGGTGGACGAGCAGCGTCTCCGCCGCGTTGCACACGGATGGGCGCTGCACCTTGGCGTTCTCCACGATGGCGGCAGCCGCCGCCAGATCAGCCGACGCATCGACGTAGATGTGGCAGTTGCCGTCGCCGTCGATCACATAGGGGACCGTGGCGTTCTCGAGGATCGACCGGATCAGAGAAGGACCGCCGCGCGGGATCAGGACGTCGATGGAGCCACGCAGGCGCATGAACTCGACGGCTGCCTCGTGGCTGGTGTCCTCCACGAGCACGAGTGAGTCTTCCGGCAGGCCCGCCTTGGACAAGCCCTCCCGCAGCGCCGCCGCGATCGCGATGTTGGAGCGGATCGCAGCGGAAGAACCGCGCAGGAAGGCAGCGTTGCCTGCCTTCAGGCAGAGCCCGAAGGCGTCGCTCGTGACGTTGGGCCGGTTCTCGTAGATGATCGCTACGACCCCGAGCGGCACGCGCACTCGCTGGACGCGCAAGCCGTTGGGGCGGGTCCACCCGTCGGCCACCTCGCCCACCGGATCAGCCAGTGCGGCGACCTTGCGCAGCCCGGCGGCCATCGACTGGAGCCGGGCATCCGTCAGGCGCAACCGATCGACGACGGTGGCCGTCGTGCCGGCCGAGTGAGCAGCCGCCACGTCCTCTGCGTTGGCGCTCAGGATCTCGGCATGCCGGTCGAGCAGCAGGTCGGCCGCCGCCAGCAGGGCCGCATCCTTGACGTCGGTCGCCGCAGTGGCGAGCACGCGGCTGGCGGCCTTGGCGCGAGCCCCGAGATCGGCAATCGGTTCAGTGGGCACCCCGGGAGTCTAATGGCGGCGGTCGTCACGTCGGCAGGCCCGGCCAGGTGGCAGGCTCTGAGGATGAGCGCAGGCGCGAGCGTCCGGAGGGCGACCGAGGCGGACATCCCAGGCATCGCCAAGGCGCTGTCCATGGCCTTCCACGACGACCCCGTCATGCAGTGGCTGTTCGGCGATCAGCACCCTCGCCCCATGCGCTACTCGGAGCCGTTCTTCGCGCACGAAGGGGCACGCCACCTGCGCCACGAGCAGGTCTTCACCGTCGACGGCACTCCCGGCGCCGCCTACTGGGACCCGCCGGGGCGCTGGAAGACCAAGCCGCGCGACATCCTCCGCCTGGCTCCGCTGATGGCACGGGGGATGGGCAGCCGCACCGTCAAGGCGCTGCGCGGCCTGAGCCGCATGGAGGCGTTCCATGCAAGGCAGCCCGACCACTACTACCTCGCGGTGCTCGGCACCCGCCCCGACAGGCAGGGCGAGGGCCTCGGCAGCGCGCTCATGGCCCCGGTGCTCGAGCGCTGCGATGCCGATGGCATCGGTGCATACCTGGAGAGCTCGAAGGAGTCGAACATCCCCTTCTACCGCCGGCACGGCTTCGAGGTGCTCGGTGAGGTGTCGTTCCCGTCGGGCCCGACCATCTGGCCCATGTGGCGCGACCCGGGTCCCCCCGGAAGCCGCCCATGAGCGAGTCGCTCATCGAGCCGACGAGGCGCTTCATCGACGCCGTCACCGAGGGCCTCGAGGAGGCTGCGAGCGGGGTCGGCGATGTGCGCCCCGATCGATGGCGACACGATGCCACGCTCGAGGCGTTCAACCTGGTGTGCGGGCTGCTCGCGGCCGACGAGCGCGTGAGCGACGCCGAGCTGTGGGAGCTGCTCGCTGCGTTCGGACCCCTGCTGGAGACGCGGCTGGCGGGGGCCACGCCCGAGGCACTGCGAGAGTCGGGCCTCGTCGACGCCCAACGCGGCTTCACGGCAGCTCCGTCCGCCTTGTTCGAGGTCCTGCTTGCGGCCGACGCGCGTACGGGCGGCCGGCACGCGATGCGCTACTACGAACATGCCGTCGAGATCGCCTTCGCCGTCGGAGCGATCGACCTCCACACCTCAGAAGCTGAGCTGGCGGCGATCGAGGACTTCAGAGGCATGCTGCTCGGCGCTGTTCGAGGGGCAGCGGCCCCCGGCAGCGCGGCCCCCGCCACGGGCGCTGCCGCAGCTGCAGATGCCGCAACGGCAGAGGCGGCCACGCCGGCGCGGCCGATCGACGAGCTTCTGGCTGAGCTCGACGACCTGATCGGCCTCGACGACGTGAAGCACGAGGTCAAGCTCGTCACCAACCTCTTGCGCATCCAGCGAATACGTGCCGACCGCGGCCTGCCCGTGCTCGAGCAGAGCCGCCACCTGATCTTCACGGGCAACCCCGGCACGGGAAAGACGACCGTCGCCCGTCTCCTCGCACAGATCTACCGGAGCCTCCAGGTCGTCGAGCGCGGGCACCTGGTGGAGACCGATCGAGCCGGCCTGGTGGCCGGGTACGTGGGCCAGACCGCTCCCCTGGTGACAGCGCGCTTCGACGAGGCTGATCAGGGGGTGCTCCTGATCGACGAGGCGTACGCGCTCGTGCGCGGCGGCGAACGTGACTTCGGTCGCGAAGCGATCGACACGATCGTGAAGCTGATCGAGGACAGGCGCGACCGGATCGTCGTCATCATGGCCGGCTACCCGGATGAGATGGATGAGCTGATCGTCTCCAACCCCGGTCTGCGATCACGGTTCCCGAAGGTGATCCACTTCCCCGACTACACGACCGACGAGCTGCTCGCCATCATCGACAGCCTCGGCCAGCGCGGTGGGTACAGCCTCGATGCGGGAGCGCGGGCTCGCGCCCGCATCTGGCTCGACTCGGTGCCGCGCGACAAGGGCTTCGGCAACGGCCGAACCGCTCGCAACCTCTTCGAGCACGCCGTCGCCATGCATGCGACGCGCCTTGCATCGGTGGACCAGCCCACCGACATGGAGCTCACGGTCCTCGTGGCAGACGACGTCCCGCCGCCCGGGACAGGGCCGATCACGGCCACCCGCCCCTCGCTCAGTAGTTTCTGACGCGTGGCGCAGCGCGTGCTGGCGGTGCTGGGGGCTGTGGCGATCGTCCTGGTGGCGATCGTCGTGCGGGCTGCGATCGACGACGACGGCGGGCCCGGTGGCAGCGACGACGACGGGAGCGAGCTGGTAGTGGCATGCGACACAGACCTCGCCGCCTACTGTGAGGCCCTGACGGGCCTCGACGGCCGCATCGTCGAGGCCTCCGACGTCACGAGCCTCGGGATCCTCGGCGGCACCTTGAACGAGATCGATGCCTGGGTCACCACCGACGCCTGGTACGAGGTGACCGCCGGTCGCTCCGCACGGCCGATCGGCGAAGCCGAGCTGCTGGCGTCGAGCCCGATCGTCGTGGCAGCCGATCCGGATCGCGTCGCGGCGGTGGAGACGCTCTGCTCAGGTCGCGCGACCTGGCGTTGCCTGGGTGACAGAGCTGGGGAGCCTTGGGACACGATCGGCGGCCAAGCGGCGTGGGGGCGGCTCAGCGCTGGACTCCCCGATGCCGACACCTCGACCGGTCTCAGCGTGCTCGCTGCCGTTGCGATCGGGTACTTCGGCGACGCCGACTTCGCCGCCAACGAGTTCGACGACGCCTTCGCCAGCTGGCTCGCCAAGCTCTCCCTGCCGGCGCCCGGCGGAGACCCCGACCCCGCCAACACGCTCGTCGTGCGCCGTGGCACCTACAGCGTGGCGGGCACTACGGCCGCCCGTCTCAGCGGCATCAGCCGGCCGGTCGGGCGCGTCGACGCGGAGCCACCGGTCGAGGCCGGCATCGTGCTCGTGCGGCTTGCCGGCGGTGACGACATCGATGCCATCGACCAGCTGCGCGACGATCTTGTCGCGTCAGGCTGGACACGGGCTTCTGGCCAACCCGAAATGATGCTCAAGCCAGGAGTCCTGGCCGCCCTGCACACCCTCTGGATGGAGGTCGCCCGATGACCCGCTCGCTCGTCCGCTCGCTCGCAGCAGTAGTAGCGCTCGGCTTGGCGGCGGCAGCCTGTGCCGCATCCGAGGACGACGCGGGCGACGGGTTGTCCGATGGCAACGTGCTCGATGACCCGGGCGACTGCATCGTCGTCGACCTGTCGGTGTCGTCGGAGAAGATCCAGCTGCTCACCGACCTTGCCCACGACTTCAACCGGAGCGACGAGGCCAGGGTCGACGACCGTTGCGTGTTCGCGCGCGTGCAGAGCAAGGCGAGCGGTGGTGCGGCGCAGCTGCTAGCGGGAGGTTGGGACGAAGCGACCGAGGGTCCGCGGCCCGTCATCTGGTCACCAGCTGCATCGAGCTGGGGCGCGATCCTCAACCAGCGGCTCGAATCGAGTGGAAGATCCCCGATGACGGGCGACTTCACATCGTTCATGCTCACGCCGCTCGTGATCGCGATGCCGAGGCCCATGGCGGAGGCGCTGGGCTGGCCCGACGAATCGCTCGGCTACGCGGACATCCTCGCCCTGTCGCAGGACCCGAACGGGTGGGCGACGCACGGCCGGCCCGAGTGGGGGGCGTTCCGGCTGGGCAAGACCAACCCCAACTTCTCGACCAGCGGCCTGTCTGCCCTGATCGCGCAGGCCTACGCCGCGAACGGCAAGACCTCGGGTCTGTCCCTGGAGGACCTCGACAAGCCCACGACCCAGCAGTTCGCGCGCGGAGTCGAGTCAGCCGTGGTGCACTACGGCGACATCACCATGACCTTCATGAACAACTGGTTCCGAGCCGACCAGCGCGGCAACCCGTTCGGGTACGTGTCGGCGGTGGCCGTCGAGGAGAAGACGGTCATCGACTACAACAGCGGCAACCCCGACGGGATCCTCCAAGAGGGCGAGGAGCCTCGTGAGCCGCGCGTGCCGCTCGTGGCGATCTACCCGGAGGAGGGCACGCTCTACTCCGACAACCCGCTGTTCGTGCTCGACGCCGAGTGGGTCGACGGGGACGAGGCCGAGGGTGCGGCCAAGTTCATCGAGTTCGTGCAAGAGCCCGCCAACCAGCGCAAGGTCCTCGAGTTCGGGTTCCGCCCCGGCAACCCGGATGTTGCGATCGGCACCCCGATCGACTCCGGGCATGGAGTCGATCCCGACCAGCCGCAGACCCTGCTGGAGGTGCCGTCGCCTGCCGTGCTCGCTCGTCTGCTCGATGACTGGCAGGACCAGCGCAAGCCTGCACGCGTCGTGCTGCTCGTCGACGTGTCCGGCTCGATGGGCGACATCGCCGATCCCGACACTGGCGCCACCAAGCTCGACCTCGCCAAGGAGGCCGCCATCGGAGCGCTCGACGACTTCAATGACGACGACGAGGTCGGCCTGCGCGTCTTCACCACCGACATCGCCGTCGACGCAGAGGTGCTCACGCTCGTGGAGACAGCGCGCGTCGGTGACGTGCGCGAGCAGCTGAAGACGAAGATCCGAGACCTGGTGCCCCTCAACGGCACGCCCCTCTACCGCGCCACGCAGACGGCCTACGAGGACCAGCTCGACACGTACGACCCCACGCGCATCAACGCGGTGGTGCTGCTCTCCGATGGCATGAACGACGACGGCGAGCCCGACGACGATCGAGAGCAGCTCGAAGAGCTGCTCGACGCGCTGACGTCCGACACGGAAGGGCGGGGGCAGGCGGTGCGCGTGTTCCCGATCTCCTACGGCGAGGGCGCGGACCTGGCCACCCTGCGCCGCATCGCCGAGGCCAGCCAGGCCGCCGTCTACGACTCGAGTGATCCGCGCAGCATCAGCAAGGTGTTCGTGGCCGTCGTCTCCAACTTCTGACGGGCGCCAGCCCGTAGCCTGCGGCCCATGGCCAGGCTCTCGCTTCGCGACCGGTTCTTCACGCCGCCGGTCGCACGGGCCATCACCTCTCCTTCGGGCATCCTCGCGCTAGGTCTGGGCGCCGGCCTCGGGATCATGACGGGCGGCGGGCTCCTCGCAGCTGTCGCAGGTGGCATCGCCGCGTATGCAGCACGTGTCGGCCTCGCCATCCCGCGCACCCCCCAGGAGCAGCGCATCGACCCGTTCACGCTGTCGGAGCCGTGGCGCCACTACGTGCAGGACGCCCTTCAGGCCCACACGCGCTTCCGGGAGGCGGTGCACGGAGCCCGACCCGGACCCACACAGGAGCGGCTGCGCCAGATCGATGACCGCGTCGACACGGGGGTGCGCGAGGTCTGGCGCATCGCTCGGCGGGGTCACGATCTGGTGGACGCTCGCCGGCGGCTCGACCCCGACGCGGTCCGCCGCGAGATCGCCGCCTCCGAATCGCTGCCACATGACCCAGATGGCAGCCCGACGCGTGACCGCATGCGTGAGGCGCTGCAAGCGCAGCTCGCCACCGTGGAGCGACTGGAGCGCGTCATCCGCGATGCGGACGATCGGCTGCGCCTGCTCAACGCCCGCCTCGACGAAGCCGCCGCACGCACGATCGAGCTCGCCGTTCAGGCGAGCGACGTGTCCGACCTCGGCGGTCTCGGCCAGGACGTCGACCAGATGGTCGACGAGATGGAAGCCCTTCGCCAGGCCATCGAGGAGACCGGCGGCGGGAGCAGCGCCGCTGCGACGGGAGCTGGGTGAGCGATCTCACAGGAGACGACGCGATCCCGCAGCGGCGCGGCTCCTACATGGTCGCGGCCGGGATCCTGCTCTCGCGGCTAGCAGGTCTCGTCCGCGAAATAGCGATCTCCGGCTACCTCGGCGTCGGTGCAACCGCAGACGTCTTCAAGGCGGCGCTACGCATCCCGAACCTGCTCCAGAACCTGTTGGGCGAAGGCGTGCTGTCCGCCTCGTTCATCCCCGTGTACTCGAGGTTGCTCGACGACGACCGCGCCAAGGCCAACCGCCTGGCCGGGAACATCCTCGGGATGATCCTCGTCGCCACCGCGGCGATCGTGGCGTTGGGCATGCTCCTTGCCCGGCCCCTCACCCAGCTGATCACACCCGGGTTCAGCGGCGAGCGGCTCGAGCTCGCGACAACGCTCCTGCGGATCATGTTCCCGGGGATCGCGCTGCTCGCGCTATCGGCCTTCTGCACGGGGATCCTCAACAGCCATCGCCAGTTCTTCCTCTCCTATGTCTCACCCGTGATGTGGAACGCCGCCCAGATCGCGTTCGTGGTGGCAGCGGGCGTCTACGGGGCGACCGACGTCGGCATCGCTCACGCGCTCGCCTGGGGCGTGGTGGCGGGCGGTGCGCTCCAAGTGGCTGTACAGGCGCGTCCCGTGATGCGTCTGATGCGCGGCTCTCGCCTCGCGATGGCGCGCGACGACCCTGACGTCCGTGATGTGCTGGGGCGCTTCGCTCCCGTGGTCGTCGGTCGCGGCGTCGTGCAGGTGCTGAGCTACGTCGATCTCGTGCTGGCCAGCCTGCTCGCCATCGGAGCCGTGTCGGCTCTGACCTACGGCCAGGTGCTCTACCTGCTTCCGATCAGCCTCTTCGGCATGGCTGTGGCAGCTGCCGAGCTGCCCGAGCTCTCCCGCCTCGGGCGTGCCGGTCGGGGCGCCATCCGAGAGCGACTCCACACGGGCATGGAGCGCATCACCTTCTACGTCGCGATCACCGCGTCGGTCTACGTGTTCGCTGGCGACGTGCTGGTCGGGGTTCTCCTACAGCGCGGCGAGTTCGGCGCGCAGGACACGCGACTCGTCTGGCTCGTCGTCGCTGCCTTCGCGCTCGGCTTGCTCGGCACGACGCGGTCACGTCTCCTGCAGAACGGCCTCTACGCGCTCGACAGACCGAAGCTCGTGGCACGCATCGCGATCCTGCGGGTGGCGTTGGCGGCCGCGCTCGGTGCGCTGTTCATGTTCCCGCTCGACCGTCTGGCGATCGTGGGCACGTCGGTGCATCGGCTCGGTGACCTCGGACTGTCCCCACTTCCCGACAGCCTGCGTCTGGAGCTCACCGGCCCGCCAAGGCTCGGTGTCGTGGGCCTGGCACTCGGCGCGGCGATCTCGTCGTGGGTCGAGTACCGCCTGCTGCGCGGTGCGCTCGAGTGGCGCATCGGGCGGCTTCCCCGATTGGGCCACGACAGCCGCTGGTCGCTGCTGGCCGCGGCCGCCTGCGGGGTTCTGGCGGCTGGGCTCCGGTCTGTGACCGACGATGCGCCACGCCTTGTTGCTGCGCTCGTCGTGCTGGTGCCGACGGGCGTCGCCTACCTCACGATCACCGCCACGATGCAGGTCTCAGAGGCCAGCGCAGTCGTGGCGAGAGCACGCAGGCTGCTGCCGGTTTCGCCCCGGGATGGGCGTTAGGCTCGCCCGCATGTTCAGAGCCCTAAGGCGTCTTTGGAAGTACCTCGGAGCGAAGCTCAGCTCCAGTTTCAACGAGAAGGCCGATCCCAAGGTCCAGCTCGAGCAGGCGATCCTCGAGGCGCAGGAGCAGCACCGCAAGCTGCGCGAGCAGGCCGCCAACGTGATCGCCAACCAGAAGCAGACCGAGATGCGCCTCGATCGAGCGATGGAAGAGCTGGAGAAGGTGGAGGGGAACGCGCGGCAGGCCGTCCTCATGGCCGACGAGGCCGCCAAGCAGGGCGACTCCGCCAAGGTCGCCGAGCTCACGTCAGCGGCGGAGTCCTTTGCCACTCGCCTGATCGCCATCGAGAGCGAGGTGGACGGGCTCAAGCAGCTGGCACTCCAGTCGGCCCAGGCCTCCGACCAGGCGAAGGCGGCGGTCCAGCAGAACGCCAGCCAGCTGCAGAAGAAGCTGGCCGAGCGCAACAAGCTGCTCTCGCAGCTCGACCAAGCCAAGATGCAGGAGCAGGTCAACAAGGCAATGGCGTCGCTGTCGGAGACCGTCGGGCAAGACGTCCCCACCTTCGACGAGGTGCGCGACAAGATCGAGGCGCGCTACGCCAAGGCCAAGGGCGTCTCCGAGCTCACGGAGTCATCGGTCGAGAGCCGCATGCTCGAGGTGGAGCAGGCTGCCGCCAACACCGAGGCGCAGGCTCGCCTCGCCAAGATCCGCGCCCAGCTCGGACTCACGCCCGCTACGGCTGAGGAGTCGCCGGCCGGCACCGCCGAGGCGGCCGTCGAGCCCGGCTCGACCGAGACCGGAACAGCCTGACGAGCTTGGCTTCCGGGGCAACGGAGCCAACGGGCCTCGGCCCCGAGGTCGGCGTCGGGCCCTACCCCCAGCCGTGGCCTGACGACCCGCGGCTCGACCGTACGCTGCTGGCCGAGGGCGACCAGCGCAACGTCGTCGACCGCTACCGCTACTGGAGCATCGACGCCATCGTCGCCGACCTCGATGAGCGACGGCACCCGTTCCACGTGGCGATCGAGAACTGGACGAGCGATCTCAACATCGGGACCGTGGTGCGCAACGCCAACGCGTTCCTGGCTGCATCCGTGCGAATCGTGGGCAACCGCAAGTGGAACCGGCGCGGTGCGATGGTGACCGATCGGTACCAGCACGTCGCACATCACGACGACGTGGACGCGCTCCTGGCGTGGGCGATGGCGGAGGACCTGCCCGTGGTCGGCATCGACAACCTGCCAGGTGCCACACCGCTCGAACGGACTGACCTGCCCGAGCGATGTGTCCTGCTGTTCGGTCAAGAGGGCCCTGGGCTCTCGGTAGATGCCCGTGAGGCGTGCGCCGTCGTCTGCTCGATAACCCAGGTCGGCTCGACCCGTTCGATCAACGCCGGTGTGGCCAGCGGCATCGCCATGCACACCTGGCTCCGCCAGCACGCCCTCTGAAGACCCACGCCTAGGGCAGGACGACGAGGTCGTCGCGGTGGACGACCTCGTGGGGGACGCCCTCGGGCAGCTCGGCTGTTCGCATGCCGGCCACCTGGCGCAGGCTGACTGATCCCAGCCTGGTCAGCCCCTTGGCGAAGACCTTGCCATCCGGGCCGGCGATCTCGACGGCGTCGTCGACCTCGAAGCTGCCCTTGATGCCCTTCACGCCCGCCGCGAGCAGCGAGACCCCGCGCTCGAGCAAGACCGAGCGGGCACCCTCGTCGACCATCACCGTGCCGTTGGAGCCGACCGCGAACGCGATCCACAGCTTGCGAGCGGGCAGACGCTTCGCCTTCGGTTGCACGACAGTGCCGGCGCCAGCCTCACCAGAGACGACCGCGGCCAGCACCTCTGCGCGGGACGCCTGGGCGATGACCGCTCGCACACCCGACCAAGCGGCGATCTTGGCCGCCGCCAGCTTCGATGCCATCCCGCCACTCCCCCGGGCAGTGCCCGTGCCCCCCGCCAGCGCCTCGAGCGAGTGGTCGACCTCGACGATCTCCTCGATCAGTGAGGCCGATGCATCGAGCCGCGGATCGGCGGTGAGCAGTCCCGGCGCATCAGTGAGCAGCACGAGGAGGTCGGCCGCAACCAGGTGTGCGACGAGTGCGGCCAGGCGGTCGTTGTCACCGAAGCGGATCTCGTCGTCCGCGATCGCGTCGTTCTCGTTCACGACGGGCACGACCCCAAGATCGAGCAGTCGGCCGAGCGTGGCGCGCGCGTGCAGGTACTGCTGGCGGATCATGAAGTCGAGAGGGGCTAGCAGCACCTGCCCGCTGACCATGCCGTGGAACGCCAGCGCCTTCTCGTACACGCGCATCAAGCGGGTCTGCCCCACGGCCGAGGCGGCCTGCAACGTGACGGCGTCACGAGGCCGCGTGCCCTCGTCGTAGCCGAGCGCAGGTAGGCCGGCCGCGATCGCACCCGACGTCACCATCACGACGCGGTGACCCAGCCGACGCAGCCCAGCTACCTCTGAGCAGAACTTCTGGACCGCGGCATCGTCGATGGCGCCGTGGGCGGTGGTGATGGAGGAGGTGCCGATCTTGGCGACGACGATCATGCGTCCTCTTCGTACTCGAAGCTGAGGCGCCCGATGTGGACGATGTCGCCCTCGCGGGCCCCGGCGCGGGCCAGTGCCCGGTCGATCCCGATCGACTTCAGCCGCCGGTGCGCCTCGTCCATCGCCTCCACCTGGGTCAGATCGGACAGCGCGACGGCGCGCTCTGCTTGGCGGCCGATCACGTGCCAGGCGCCGCTGTCGTCTCGCTCGATGCGGAAGCCCTCGGCGACTGGGCGGTGGACGACGAAGGCCTCGGGCTCCGGAAGCTGCGATCGTGCCTCCTTCACTGCCGCCGCCATCGCCCCGAGGAGCGGCCTGATGCCCTCCCCGGTGACCGAGGCGATGCGTAGCCCCTCGAACCGGACGTCGTCCTCTGCCAGGTCCGCCCGAGATCCGACGACGATGCGGGGGCGTTCCAGCAGATCCGGCTGGTATTGCCCAAGCTCGGTGAGAAGGATGCGCTCCTGCTCAACGGGCGAGTGCTCGGCGGTGGGCGCCAGATCGAGGAGCAGCACGAGCACTCGGGCGCGCTCGACGTGGCGCAGGAACTGATGGCCGAGCCCGCGGCCTTCGCTGGCCCCTTCGATGAGACCGGGCAGGTCGGCCACGACGAACTGCGTGTCGTCGTCGAGGCGCACGACTCCGAGGTTGGGTTCGAGCGTGGTGAAGGGGTAGTCAGCGATCTTCGGCTTGGCCGCAGAGATGACGGAGATGAGCGTCGACTTGCCCACGCTCGGGAAGCCCACGAGCGCGACGTCGGCCATCAGCTTGAGCTCGAGGCGGAGCCACCGCTCCTCCCCCACCTCGCCCTGTTCGGCGAAGGCCGGGGCGCGCCGCCGGTTCGACAGGAAGCGCGCGTTGCCCCGACCGCCACGCCCTCCCTCGGCCGCCATCCAGCGCTGGCCGGCGTGAACGAGGTCGGCCAGCACGACGCCCTGCTGGTCCTTCACGACGGTGCCCTCGGGCACGGGCACCTCGATGTCGTCGCCCCCGTGGCCGTGCTTGCCCTTGCCCTTGCCGTGCGTGCCGCTCTTGGCGGCCCGGTGCGGGTGATCCTTGAAGGCGATCAGCGAGGAGACGTTGTGGTCGACGACGAGCCAGACATCGCCGCCCGAGCCACCGTCACCGCCGTCGGGCCCGCCCATGGGCGTGTGCGCCTCGCGCCTGAACGACACGCAGCCCGCACCGCCATCGCCGCCCTTGACGTGCAGCCCACACTCATCGACGAACTGCGACACCCAAGCAGGCTACGGGAGGAGCAACGAGGCGAGGGAACCCACGTAGCTCCGGCCTGCACTCCGCGTCGCTGTAGCCGTCAGGCCAGGTTGCAGGTGACCTTGCCAGCGCCGTTGACGCTGCAGGTGACGACTCGCTGCACGATGACTCCGCCTACATCTGCCCGAATGCTGCGGCTACCAGCGGCGGTGAAGGTGACCACCGGTGGCACACCGGTGAAGCCAGTCGGTGGGACCACATCCCAGACGGGCACCGTGGGCGACGGATCCGGGTTCAGGCTGAAGACGCAGTCGTTCTTGTTGCCATTGGTGCCTGTGCAATCGCCCTGGATCGTCCCCGTGTAGGCCGGCGGTGCCGTGGTTGGCGTCGTCGTCGTGGCGCCTCCACCTCCTCCGCCGCCACCCGTCGTGGTGCTGGTCACGCCCTCCGCCGCAGGGTGCCCGATGCTCCCGCCGCTGGCGCCGAGCTCATCTTCGGCTTCACCTTGCACGAACTGAAGGGCGCCGATCAGGGCAACAGCGACCAGCCCCATCCCGAGGGAGTACTCGACAAGGGTGGCACCGCGCGCGCCACCACTTCGGCGACGGCTGATCGCTTGGAGGATTCGACGCATGCCTACTTCACCAACCTGATGCGAGCCAGACCGATCGGGTCCGGGAACGGCGGGTTGCTCGTGGGATCGCACACCGTGCCGGGAAGCGCCCCGCAGGGGACCACGATGCCGGACACTCGGTGGATCACGTCCGAGCCGGAGCTGTCTCCACACTTCATGCCCTTGCCTGGGTAGTGAATGGCCCACGTGGTCGAGAGCAGGGGCGTCGCCGGGTTCGTCAGATCGCAGATGCCGGCGTTGTCTTGGTAGAGACCGTCGATGTAGACCGGGCTGAAGTTGTTCACGTGGACATTCGACAGGGGACCGTTGCCCTGGCAATCGGGATCGCTCGGCGGGTTGGGCTGGGTATCGCAGAGCCCGCGCTCAGCGATCCGCGGCACGAAGCCGAGCCGTTTCTGGTCGGCGATGTCGTCAGTGAACAGCTGCCCACTAGTCCAATTTGTCAGGCAGTCGCGCAGCGCCGCCCGACGCAGGTAGAACTCCGTCAGGTTCGACTTGGCGACCGTGCACGACGCCGGGCTCCCTGAGGGAAGCGAGCCCACGAAGTAATCCCAGAGCGCTGTGTCGTTCACACCCAGCTCGGCGAACTCAGCCGTGGCGATCGGTCCAGACAGCCTGCCGGACTGGCCGCTCGTCGCCGAGGAGCCCGAAGCGCATGGAACCTCGAGCAGCGAGCACCTGAGCAGCTGCGCCGTCAGACCCGTGTCGATGTCGACTGTGTTGGGCAGGGCGACGGTGCAGCCACCCCCGCCGTCGATGCGGGCACCGGGGTTGGAATCCAACAGGTTGGCGCTGGCTCCGGGCGCAAGGGTCACCTCGGGGTCGAACACACCGATCTGGTGGTCCATGCCGACCATGATGGCGTCGACGATCGACTGATTGCCCGTGGGCCTGTTGCAGCCCACGTAGAAGTAGGGCTTGATGGTGCCCCGACCGCCCTCATGCGTGTCGAAGCTCTGTTCGTTGCACGGGTCTAGCTGGAACCCCTGGCCATACGGATCGTCCGGAGGGGGCGGCTGGTCGGGCGGCTCGTCGCCACCGGTGCCATCCGTCCGCAGGCAGATCTGGTCGCCCGGACCGTTGAGCGAGGTCACCACGAACGGCAAGGCTCCGCCGCCCGCCGGTGTGGTCGACACCTCTGCGAAGGCACTGGATGTGAAGGAGTTGAGTCCGACGACTCGACCGAAGGTGGTGTTGATCGTCTGGTTCGGGATGCGCACACGGACTCGATCGAACCCAGCCGAGAAGCTGATGCAGTCGGTGGCGGGGGTCAACGCCAGCGTGACGGCTGTCCGAGTGAGGTTGGCGGGATCGGAACAGGCGGTCCACTCGCTGTTCGAGACTGTCCGCTCCAGGTCATCGTTCACCTTGGCCACGATCTCGTCGACCGCTGCCTGCGCTGACTGCACGCGCAAGAGCTGAACCGCTCCGGATGTTGCCGCGGCGTCGACGCTGTTCTGATCGTTGCGCCGCTCCGTGTACACAAGGCCCAAGTCGAGCACGAAGGCGGCGAACACCATGAGTATCACGAGGCTCAGCGCAACGAGCGGGATGGCCAGACCTCGGTCGTCGGATTGCCGACTCCTATGCGATCGCGTCGATCTCAACATGTGAAGTTGTCCGTCGCTGTGAGGTCCGCGTAGGTCGCTGGCTGCTCGAGCCTTGTCTTCACCGTCGAGTCCAGCGTGACGCCATTGAGCGCGAACGCAAGGAAGTTGGTCAGCTGCTGAAGATCCTTGGTGATCGTCACGGTCACCTCATCACCGATGTCGAAGATCGTGGCGTCTCCCGCGCCGTCCGCGACGAGCGACCCGTTGACATCGATCTGCACCTGGACCGGGGGCCCCGTGTCGGCATCCATCCGGTTGCAGATCTCCCGAGCGATCCGCGCCTGCTGGGTGGACTCCCCGTTTGAGGGGTTGGCATTGACTGCGGCCAACCGGATCCCCTCCCGCGCCCCATGACGTACGTCCAGGTTCTGCCTGAAAGCCCATCCGAACTCGATGATGCCGAAGATGAGCAGGAACAGCAGCGGCATGATGATCGCAAACTCGACCAGTGCTACGCCCTTGTCGCCGCGACCCCTTCGCTCGGGGAGGGCGGCCTTCAGGGCGCCGCGCCGGGGCCCGCGATGACTGGAGAGTGGTTGCATCACGGGGGTGATCGTACGGAACTCGGCTCGTGTTATGGGGCGTGGTGGAAATTTCACGGAAAGTGGTTCTTTCGGCCCACTCAGTCGGTGAGCGCCACGATCCTCGCTCCGTTGGCGTCGGCTGGCCCCACGATCCCGCCGGTGTTGACGGTGGCGCGGCCCAGGAAGGTGCCGTCCACGTCGTGGTTCTCGACCTTCGTGATCTGGAAGAGGCCCAGATCGCTGCAGAACATCGAGAACCCGGAGCCAGTCTGGCCGTTGCCGCGCGGGCAGAGGGGCAGCACCAGCACGCAACCGACCGTGTAGTCGGGGCTGCACGCAGTCCCGGAGTTGACGAGGCGCACGGTGGGACCGTTGGCGTTGCCCGTGTCGGCGTCCCACGACCCGGGGATCGAGTAGCTGGGGGCGTCGCAGCTGTTCTCGTCGAGACAGACGTTGCCGCGGTAGCTGGAAGAGTCGTTTCCGCAGTCCTTGCCGTCTTGCCTGATCTCGTTGCCGTAGAGGTCGTAGGTGACACCGATGGCCGCCGGGTTGACGCTGAAGCCCTCGGGACCGGCCAGGTCGGGGATGAGGATCTGCGGCACATGGCCTGGCGCTGTGGCACATACGAGGAAGGGTGCGACATATGGCCCGCCTGGCCGGCCGATCTGCGCGGTCGCGTCCGCGGCGGCGGTGAACGAGGTGTTACCGAGCGCGCGCATGAAGAACGTCTCCTGTGTGGAACCCGTGGTGACCCGCACACCCGCGGCCACCAGCCGGGTGGCGGGCGACATCGTGGCAGACGTAGGGCACGGCTCGATCACTGCTCGGGCAAAGGTGACGAGCTGGCAGGTGACCTTGCCGGGGTCCGCGCCGTTCTGCTCGGCCGTGTCCGCCACCGCGTCGGCGATGGCACCGGCGTCGGAGATGACCCCAGTCAGATAGAGGTCGAGCTTGCGGGTGCCTGCCATCGCCGCGCTGTCGGCGGCATTCTGCATCTCCCGGCGCTCGGCGTAGGCGCGCCCGCCGTCCAAGGCCAGCCCGGCCATACCGGTGAGAGTCAGCGCCGAGACGGCGATGATCACGAGGGTCGCGCCGCGCTCATGTTTGGTGCGTCGCATGAAGGCTCCTATGTGAGGGTGAGCGTGCCAGTCACGGTTGTCCCGCTCGACGTGACGGTGACGATGCGAGTCGAGGGGGCGGGCATCCAGTTCCTGGTCCCGTTGGCGATGGTGTACTCACACGAGACGCCGCTGCAGACCATCGCCTTCGGCGTGGTGAGGTCGGTCGCCGTGCCCGCCGGGCCGCTGGCGCCGGGCGTCACCGTGATCGATGGCACCGCACACAGCACGGTGCTGCTGCGCGTGACGGTGATCCGCACTCTGCGCCTGATGTCCTGGTTGCCGGTGCGCCGCACGGGCGCACTCGATGGCGAGATGAGAAGGTTGGAAAGGACGCACGGGATGACGGGATCGCTCACGACGAGGGTGATGGCTGTGGTCGTGCCGGTGGCTGAGGCGGTGACGGTGTAGGTCGAGGCAGTCCATGTCCCCTGTCCAGCCGGCATGGTGAACCTGTAGGAGGTTCCCGACACGAGGCTCATCGCCTGGGGGCCCGCGTAGCCCGCCTGGGCGGGGAACGTGAGGGTCGGGACGCCACATGCCCCGATGTCGCTCACGGTCACGTCGAACACGATCTGGGGCAGGTCACCGCTGGAGTGCGTGGTCGCGCTGGGCGATGCGGTACCGGCCGAGATGACGCACACGGTCGGTTCGACGACGGTGAGCGTGATCGGGGAGGTGGTGGCTCCGCCGTTGGCGCTGGCCGTCACGGTCTTGGCGCCTGCGGTCCAGAGGCCCTGCCCGGCCGGCATCGTGAAGGTGAACGTGCTGCCGCTTACGAGCGCCATGGTCTGAGACCCGGAGTAGGCGGCTTCCGCCGGGAACGACAGCCGAGGGGTGCCGCACGAGGCGAGGTCGCTGACAGTCACGGAGAAGGCGACCGCCGGCAACAGGCCCGCCGAGTGGGTGACGGACGCGGGGGTCGCCGACGCCGCGCTGAACGAACACGTCGTGGGCGTGGTCGAGCCCGAAGGCGGGGTGCCGACGATGCGCATGACGGCCTTGTCCGTGCGGAAGCCACTCCCTACGAACCCCGTGATCCCGCCTCGCCGGTTCCACGTGACGCTGACCTCTATGAAGTCGCGGCCCAGCTCGATCGAGTCACCGCTCACCGTGCTGCACGACCCGCTCGACGGCCGGGCGCTGCCATCAGGGTTGAGGCAGCGGACCGTCACAGCCGGCGTGCCCTTGACGTTGCCCGCCAGCCGCTCGTTGACCGCCGCCGCGATCAGATCGTGGTTGGCGCTCCCCGGGACATGCGCGCCGTCGTACTGGAGGATGCCGACGCGGGCCCCCTCCCGTGCGGCGTTGCTCCCGGCCGCGTCGGACAGCTCCGCCAGTGCGAAGTCGGCCAGCGCGAGGATCAGCGCCAGCAGCACCGGCACCACGAACGCGAACTCGACGATCACCGCTCCGCGATCGCGGGACTTGCCACCTGCGCCTCGTCTCACTGGACGACGACCTCGACGTCGGCGCGGATCGTGGGTGATCCGAAGAGGGCCGACCCGAGCGGGCTGAGTGGTGTGAAGGGTGCGCTCACGCTGACCTCGATGTGGTCGCCGGGCGTGATCGTGAACGACGAAGGCGTCTGGCAGCCGGAGTAGGCAGTGCCGTTCTTCGTCGTGGTGACGACCAGATCGGTCCGGCGCGAGCCACCCTCGGTCTGGGCGCGGTAGACGATGTTGTCTGGGTTGGCGCAGGCTGAGCCGGAGGCGCTCTGGGACCAGGGGTCGCGCTCGGCGAAGACGGCTCCCTCTCGCGCAGCGTTCTTCACCTGGTTCCAGGTGATGAAGGCGCGGCCCAGGTCGATGGCTCCGAAGACGATCACTCCCAGGAAGACGAAGCCGATGGCAAACTCGATGATCGCGACACCGCGGTCCGCGCCTGGGAGGCGCGCTGTGCTACGCCTTCCCCGTGCCCCCGTTGTCATGGCGTGATATTGACATCGGGGCGCGCGAACTTCGGTGATACTCGGGTGCCCAATGGACTACTGAGTGAGCGCCGCTATTCAGCGATCGGCGCCGGGTACATTGAGTCCAATTCGCCTATGCACCATTGGGGCTATATGCCCGATATCAGCCCTCGGTGACGAGGATGTCGACCAGCTTGCGACCCTTGCGCTGGCCGAACTTCACCTTGCCGTCGGCGGTGGCGAACAGCGTGTCGTCGCCCCCGCGGCCCACGTTCTCACCGGGGTGGAACTTGGTGCCGCGCTGGCGCACGATGATCGTGCCGGCGGTGACGGCAGTGCCGTCGAACTTCTTCACGCCGAGGCGCTGGGCGTTGGAGTCGCGGCCGTTGCGGGTGGAACCGCCGCCCTTGGTCTTGGACATGTCGTCTCTCTCCTAGCCCTTCGAGATGCCGGTGATCTCGATGGCGCTGTAGTGCTGGCGATGGCCCCAGCGCTTGCGCTGGTTGCTCTTGTTCTTGTACTTGAAGCCCGTGATCTTGGGGCCGGTGGCCTCGCCGACCACCTTGGCCGTCACGCTGGCACCCGAGAGCTGCGCGGGGGTGGCGAGAACGGTGTCGCCGTCGACGAGGAGGACAGGCGTGAGGCTGACCTCGTCGCCGATCTCCTTGCCGAGCTTCTCGACGTTGAGGACCTGGCCGGCCTCGACCTTCTCCTGCTTGCCACCGGTCTTGATCACTGCGTACATGGGGCTCTTCCTGGTGCGCACTGCCTGTGGCACGTGCCGATGCGGGACGGATGATGCTACCCCGAGGGCGCAGGAAGCCTCAATCCGGGGACGTCAGTCAGTGGGCAGCAGCTCCTGGTCGATCACCACACCACGGCCCTCACAGGTGGGACAGCGGCCCGCGAAGCTCTCGAGCAATCCCTCGCCGATGCGCTTGCGCGTCATCTCGCACAGACCGAGCTCGGAGATCTCGAACACCTGGGTGCGGGTCTTGTCCCTCGCCAGCGCCTCCCGGAACACCCGGGTGACCTCGTCGCGGTTGGGCTTGATCTCCATGTCGATGAAGTCGACGACGATGATCCCGCCGACATCACGCAGGCGGAGCTGCCGAGCGATCTCCGTGGCGGCCTCGAGGTTGTTGCGGAACACCGTCTCCTCGAGGTTTGAGGTGCCGACGTTCTTGCCGGTGTTCACGTCGATGACCGTCAGCGCTTCGGTGTGCTCGATGATCAATGAGCCGCCGGAGGGCAGCCACACCTTGCGATCGAGAGCCTTGTGCAGCTGCTCGTGGATGTGGAGCTGCTCATAGAGGGCCAGCGGCTCTTCGCTCGGGTCGAAGTACTCCACCCGGTCGGCCAGCTCGGGGCTGATGCTCGACACGTAGTCGCGCACCGACTCGTAGAGCGCAAGGTCGTCGATGATCACGCCCCGGTAGTCGCTGTTGAACTCCTCCCGGATGACGCGCACGGCCATGTCGGGCTCGCGGTACAGCAGCGCCGGCGCCTGCGATCGCTTCGCCAAGGCGTCGATCTGGCCCCACTGGTCGAGCAGGCGGCGCACGTCGAACTCGATCTCCTCCGTGGTGACGCCCTCGGCCGCAGTGCGCACGATCACGCCGTGCTCCTTCGGCTTGACCCGGTCGAGGATCGACCGCAGCCTCTTGCGCTCGTCGTCTGACAGGCGCTTGGAGATCCCGTAGGTGGAGCTGTTGGGGATGAGCACCACGAAGCGGCCGGGCAGGGAGACCTCCTGGGTGAGGCGGGCCCCCTTAGCTCCGATGGGGTTCTTGGTGACCTGGCAGATGATCGTCTGCTTGGGCTTCAGCATCTGCTCGATCCGCAGGTTGCTCTGCCCCTTGGCCTTGCCGCCGCCTTCGATGTCTTCTTGGTCGTAGTGCACGTCACCGCGGTAGAGCACGGCGTTCTTGGGTGTGCTGATGTCGACGAAGGCCGCCTCCATGCCGGGCAGCACGTTCTGCACCTTGCCGAGGTAGATGTTGCCGTGGATCTGGGAGACGTCGTCCGCAGGCCTCGACACGTAGTGCTCTATGAGCGCGCGGCCCTCGAGCACCGCGATCTGGGTGGCACCGTGTGAGACGTGCACCGCCATCAGATAGCGCCCGACAGGGCGGCCCTTGCGCTCACGCCCGCGCCGCGCCTCGAGGATGTCGTCGCCGAGGTCGACGCCGCCGGTGGGCAGCACGGCTTCGATGGGTGAGCCGGCACCACGGCCGCGACCGCCGTTGGGGCTCTGACCCTGCCGCTGGCCGACCTGCTGGTCGCCTCCCCCACCGCCGCTCCCGCGGCCTCGCCCGCCACGGCGCCGCTTGCGCTTGGGGGCTGCGCCCTCCGCAGGCTCGCTGCGCCCGTTGGGCCGCCCGGGCGGCGGCATTGCCGGTGCCGGCATCGAATCGCCGATCTGTGGCTTGCGGGCCGGCGCGCCACCGGCTGGCGCCTTGGGCACCAGCGCTGCGGCGGCGGCCTCGACCGACGCCGGCTTGCCCTCCCTGGGAAGGTCGGGGAGCTCAGGGTTCCGGTCGGAGGCCGTGTCGTCTGGGTCGTCGGCGACGGCCTCGCCGCCCAAGGTGTCGGGACGTGCCCGGCTGCGGTTGCGTCCGCCGCGCGACCCGCGCCGGCGTCGCTTGGCTGCGGCCGACTCGCCGGACGGATCAGCGTCGGGGCCCGAGGCGGTACCGCCGCCTGCGCCCGCCTCGGGAGCTTCGCCCTGGCTAGACGGCGGGTCCTCGCGCTCGGGCGTGGGCCCCGCGGCGGGGCTGTCTGTGGGTAGGTCGGTCATTCGGAGAGTCCCTTCTCATGACGCACGCGCTCCCGCGTGCGGGGCCGACGTCGCGCCGCTTGCGCCGAGGTCCCCCAGGGGGATCGGCTCGCAGCGGGCGCCGTCGACCGACGTCCATTGGTGAGTTCGCAACACACGGCCCTCTAGCCAAGTGGGGTCGAGAGCCCGGAGCAGCTCCGCCGGGCGAAGGCTGCGGGGTTGGGTGGCCAGCTCTGCTTCGAGCACGACGCTCGAGCGCAGCGGGACCACCCCACTGGGCAGTGCTTTTTCGCCGTCTTCCGCGGAAACGACCGCTAGGGCGAGGATGGCAGGACGGGCGTCGACGAGCGCTTCGCTACCCTTGCGCTCGACGACGATCGGCAGTTCGTCTGCGCGCAGGGCTCGGTCCACCGCATCCTCGACGGCATCGGCGGTGGAGCCAACCACCTCGAGCCGCCACGTGGAGCTCGTCACCGACGCCTGGAGCGATTCCGTGCCGAGCTCCAACGGCACAGAGCGCTGAGCAGCCATCCCATCTGGCAGAAATGGCGTGACCAGCGCGGGCAGTGCGGCCGGATCGACCGCTGCATCGACGCGGAGATCGATGTCGAGGTACTCGCCCAGGCTCTCGTAGCCGGTTGACAGGGCCAGCCCGAAGCTCAGCCGAGGCCGAGGCGAGAAGCCCTCGCTGTATGCGACACGGACGCCAGCACGCCGCAGACCGCGCTCCCACACGCGGGCGATGTCACGATGCGAGAGGAAGCGGATCTTCCCCAGCTTGGTGAAGCGGACACGCTGCTTCATGCGTCGACCCCCACGGGCTTGCGCGTCTTCAGCGTGACCGGCACTGCTCCCACGCTCTGCAGGCCCTGGCCGGTGCCTTGGCTACCACCGGCCGGCGGGACGGCCGAGGCCACGACGTGCTCGATGCCGTAGCCCGTGCATGCGCCGCAGTCGTAGCAGGGCGTCCAGCGGCAGTCCTCGAGCCCGAGCTCCTCCAGAGCGTCGCGCCAGTCCTGCCAGAGGAAGTCCTTGTGGAGGCCCGCGGACAGGTGGTCCCAGGGCAGCACCTCGTCCTCGGTGCGATGCCGGTGGCAGTACCAGTCCATGTCGAGGCCGTGGTCTGCCATCGCCTTGGTCCACAATTCGAGCTGGAAGTGCTCGCTCCACTCCTGGAAGGTGCCGCCGGCTCGCCACACGTTCTCGATGACGGGTGCCAGCCTGCGGTCGCCCCGACTGACCAGACCCTCGACGAGGCTCGCCCGAGTGTCGTGCCACTTGAGCTGCACGCCCTTGACCTTGCGCGCAGCGTCGCGCAGCAGGTTGACCTTGCGGCGCAGCTCGTCCTCGGTGTTCATGCCGAACCACTGGAACGGCGTGAACGCCTTCGGCACGAAGCCGCCCACGCTGACCGTCACCGAGCCGCCCTTGCCGTTCGCCTTGGCCAGCTCGAGGCAGCGGGCGGCGAGCTCGACGATGCCAAGCGTGTCCTCGTCGGTCTCAGTGGGGAGACCGGTGAGGAAGTAGAGCTTCACGCGCCGCCACCCCTGACCGAAGGCGGACTCCACGGCCGCGTAGAGGTCTTCCTCCGTGATCAGCTTGTTGATCACCTGCCGCATGCGCCACGTGCCCGCCTCGGGCGCGAACGTGAGACCGGTGCGGCGCGCCTTTTGGATCTGAGCGGCGATGCCGACGGTGAACGCGTCGACGCGCAGGCTGGGGAGGCTGACGGACACGTTGCCGCAGCCGACCGAGTCGTCCATCGCTGCAGCCACCACGTCCTCGATGCCCGAGAAGTCAGCGGTGGAGAGGCTGGTGAGAGCGACTTCGTCGTAGCCGGTGCGCCGCAGGCCCTGCTGCACCATCGAGGCGACCTGGTCGGCGGGCCGCTCGCGCACGGGTCGAGTGATCATGCCGGCCTGGCAGAAGCGGCAGCCGCGCGTGCAACCGCGGAAGACCTCGACGTTGAGGCGGTCGTGGACGACCTCGGTGAGGGGCACGAGCTGGTTCTTCGGGTAGGGCCAGTCGCCGAGGTCGGCGATCGTGCGCTTCTCGACGACCTCCGGGGCGGCGGAGTCGATCGACGTCGTGGCGGCCAGGCGCCCGTCGGGCAGGTAGGTGGCCTCGTAGAGCGAGGGGACGTAGACACCGTCGATGCGCGCCAGCGCGCGAAGCACGTCGATGCGGTGCGTGCGACCGGCCGCCCTCCACTGGGCGATCGCCTCGTTGATCTCTCCGACGACCTCCTCGCCGTCGCCGAGGACCACGAAGTCGATGAACTCGGCCATCGGTTCGGGGTTGTAGGTCGCGTGCCCACCGGCACCGACGAGCGCGTGGTGCGCTCCTCGGTCGGCGGCCCGGATCGGCAAGCCGGCCAGGTCCAGGCAGTTGAGGACGTTGGTGTAGACGAGCTCAGACGAGAGGTTGAAGGCGACGACATCGAACTCGTCGGCGCTGCGGTGCCTATCGACCGAGAAGAGGGGGATGCCCTCCCGCCGCATCACCTCCTCGAGGTCGGTCCAAGGGGCGTACGACCGCTCTGCGAGAGCGTCTGCGCGCTCATTGAGGATCTCGTAGAGGATCTGGAGGCCCTGGTTGGGCAGGCCGATCTCGTAGGTGTCGGGGTACACGAGCAGCCACCCGACCCGGTGTGGGGCGGGCGCCGGGACCTCGGCACCGAGCTCGCAGCCGATGTAGCGCGCAGGCTTCTGCACCGAGGCGAGGTGCGGCTCGAGGAGAGCCCAGACGTCGGCCATGGCCTCGTCAGGCTACCGGACCGACCACTCAGCCCTGACATCCCCCCTGGTCAGCGCCCCCAACCCCGGTAGGACCAGGTGGCCTCAGCTGAAGCGGCGCATGTGGACGTTGAGGACCAGGCCGATGGCGATGAAGGCAGTCAGGGTGCTGGAGCCGCCGTAGCTCATGAAAGGCAACGGGATGCCCGTGACAGGCATGATGCCCATGGCCATCCCCGTGTTCTCGAACACCTGGAAGACGAACATCGACAGCACGCCTACGCAGATGAGCGTTCCGAGCGGGTCGCGAGCCAGCTGCGCGGTGCGCCAGATCCGCCAAGCGATGATCGAGAGCAGGGCGAGGATCGAGCCGGCGCCCACGAAGCCGAGCTCTTCGCCGACGGCGGTGAAGATGAAGTCGGTGTGCTGCTCGGGGACGATGTCGAGCCGGGTCTGGGTGCCTTGGAACAGCCCGGCGCCGAGCACACCGCCCGAGCCGATGGCGACCTCCGCTTGGTCCTGGTTGTAGGCGGCGTCGCGCTCGGCGCAGTCCTTGTTCTCCTGCTCGAGGAACGAGGTCAAGCGGCACTGCTGGTACGTCTCGAGCATCCCCGAGTTGAGCACCACCGCCACGCCGACGATCCCGACGATCGTGAGCGCAGCGATGTGGCGCACCTGAGCCCCGCCGATGAGCAGCATGCCCATGCTGACGGCGACGAACACGAGCGACGTCCCGAGGTCGGGCTGCAGCAGGATCAACGCCATCGGCACGCCAGCCGCGGCCATGATCACGAGAAGGCGCCTGGCGTCGAGCTCGCTGTCGAAGTGGGCGATGAGCGACGCGATCGTGACGATGACGACGATCTTGGCCAGCTCAGAGGGTTGGAGCTGGAAGGGGCCGAGTTGGAACCACGCCTGTGAGCCCTTGCGCTCGCTGCCGAGCCCGGTGACGACCATCGCCAGCATCAGCAGCAGGCCGCCGTACGCGATCGGTGCGAGCTCGCGGTAGCGCCGGTAGTCGAAGAAGGCGGTCACGACCATGGCAAGCACGCCCACGGCCATGAAAAGCACCTGCTTGGCGACGAAGCTCGTGTCGAAGTCGGACGGATCGCGACCACGCGTGGCGCTGAAGATCATCAGGCAGCCCAGCGCGCACACGACCAGGACGCAGGCGACCAGCACGACATCGAGGTGACGCCAGGGCGCCGCCGGGTTGCGTGAGGTGCGGCCGAGGGCGCCCGGGGCGACACGCGTGCGACTCGGGAGGACCATGGACATCAGTCGCGCACGTCCCCGCCCTCGGGCACAAGCGCACCGAGGTCGCCGAGCTGGCCACCCTCGGGCGCGGGAGGCAGCGGCACCGTGCCGGAGAGCACGTCGAACAGGCGGCGAGCCACGGGCGCCGCGACCGAGCCGCCGTAGCCCGACTCCTCCAAGAGGACCGACACCGCGAACTGCGGCGTGCCGGCCGGTCCGAAGGCAGCGAACACGGCTGTCGGAGCCTTGCGCGCCACCTGTGCGGTTCCGGTCTTGGCGGCCACCGGGAAGTTGTTCGACGGGAAGCCGCTGAACGCCCCGACCGCGGTACCGCCCTCCTGAGTGGTCACTCCGACGAGGCCCTCGATCATCGCCTGGCGCCATTCCGGCGCCATCTCCACCTGGCCCGCCTGCTCCGGGGCGATCGCTCGCTTCACCTCGCCCGTTACGCCGTCGAGAACCTCGCGCGCGACGTGGGGGACCCAGCGGGTGCCTCCGTTGCCGAGGGCGGCGTAGGCGGCCGCCAGCTGGAGCGGCGTCACGAGGACCTCACCTTGCCCGATCGCCATGTTGACGCTCTTGCCGGTGCGCCACTCCGACGCGTCGTCTGTGCAGGTGACCTGCTCGCAGTACGCGGCGAGCCACTCCGGCGAAGGGATGCGCCCCTCCTGCTCGCCTGTCAGATCGATGCCCGTGTCGGAGTAGAACCCCCAGCGTTCGAGCAGCTCGGCGAACCGCTCGGGCCCGCCGAGCGCATCCTGCTCGATCCAGAACCGGGCGCCCAGGTTGTAGTAGTAGAAGTCCGACGACACGGTGAGGGATCGGCGCAGGTCGACCATGCCGTAGGCACGGCTGTCGTCGTTGCGGAAGAAGCACGAGTCGCCGCGGCACCCGGGAACCTCGAAGACACCCGTGTCTCGCACCGACGAGTTCGGGGTGATCAGCCCGGCTGACAGCGCAGCCGACGCCGTGAAGGGCTTGAAGGTCGAGCCTGGCGCGTACTGACCCTGGAGCGCCCAGTTGTTCAGCGGGTAGTGGTTGGCGGGGTCGCTGAGGAGCGCCCACTCGTTCTCGCTGATCCCGTCTACGAACCCCTCCGGCGAGAACGTCGGATACGACGCCATGGCGATCACGCCACCCGTGTTCGGATCGAGCACGACCGTCGATCCGACCTTGCCCACGTTCGGTTCGTCGTACCCGCGGGGTGGACGGCTGGCAGCGCGCGCGAGGCCCGTCTGAAGTGCCTGCTCAGCGGTGGCCTGCACGTCGATGTCGAGATTCAGGACCACGTCGTCTCCGGGGACCGGCGGCGTGGTCCCCTCGTCGATCACACGGACCGTGTTGCCGTCCGTGTCGACCTCGATCTGGGTGATCCCCGGCGTGCCCCGCAGGTCGTCCTCATAGACGCGCTCGATGCCAGACTTTCCGATCTCGTCGTTGAGCGTGTACGGCTTCGGCGTGACGCCTTTGGCGTCGAGCTCCTCCTTGGTGATCTTGCCCGTGTAGCCCAGCACGTGCGCCGCCAACCGCCCGTACGGGTAGCGGCGCACCGCAACCCGCTCAGCTGCGACCGACGGGAGCTCCTGCGCGTGCTCATCGATCCAGATCTTGAGCTCCTCCGGCACGTCGCCCGCCACGGGCACCGGCACGTAGGGGCTGAAGCGCTGGTCGGCCACGCGCGCCTCCAGCTGCTCGGCCGTGGTCGGCTTGCCGGAACGCGACAGGCCGTCCGCGAGATGAGCCAGAACCGCAGCTCGCTCGTCGTCGTCGAGCTCGGCCAGCTGGCTGCGGTCGATCGTCACCTGCACCGAGATCCGGTTGTCGACGAGCACCTTGCCGTTGCGGTCCAAGATGCGTCCGCGCGGGGCTTCGACGGGGATGGTGCGGATCCGGTTCGACTGGGCCTCGACCTGGTAGTCGTCCGCGACCATCACCTGCAGGTACCAGAGGCGAGCGAACAGGGAGGCGAAGAGCGCGAAGACGACGATGCCCAGCACCGAGATCCGCAGGCGCGGGGAGTCCTGGTTGACCGAACCGGTCCTCATCGCATGACCGGGCGTGCCCGGACCCGCTCGGACGTGCAGGTGGCCCACCTGACGGCTCGCAGCACAGCCGGTGCGACGATCGCGTTCATCGTGCCCACCACGAGCGCGATGCGCAGGAGGTCGGTGTCGAGCAGCTCCTCACCCACCATGGTGCCGAACACGCCGTAGAGGATGACACCGAGCGAGCTGGCGATGGCCGCGGTCGCCACGGGGATCCACCACGCCGCGCGAAGGACCGAGTCGTGGAGTGACCCGGCCACGTAGGCGACGATCGAATAGGTGAGAGCCGAGAGCCCGAACGGGCTCTGGAGCAAGAGGTCGAAGCTGATCCCCGCGGCGAACCCGACTGCGGCGCCGCGATCCGCACCGGCAGCCAGTCCGGCGCACACAGCCACGAGGAGCATGAGATCGCCCTGCACGTCGAGCAGCTCGAGCCGTGAGACGACACCCAGCTGCACCGTCAGCACGAGCACCAGCAGGAGTGACGTGCGGGTGGCGATGACGAGCGGGCCTTGCTGCGTCATCCTTCCTCCCGCCAGATCATCACGGTGACGAAGGCGAGCTTCTCCGTGTTCGCCAGCGGGTCGACGACCAGCTCGAGCGTGAGGCCTCCGCTTGCCTCCCGTGTTCGGCTCACCTCGCCGACCGGGATGAAGCCGGGAAAGGCGCTCCGATCCGCTCCGCTGGTGGTGAGGGTCGTGCCCGCCTTGACCTCGACGTCTGCTTCGAGCCCCGTGTCCACGAGCAGGTCCTTCCCAGGCCCCGCGCCGCGCGCCGTCCCGAGAGCGCCATCGGGCACAAGGCGCACACCGACGGTGAAGTCAGGGTCGGTGATCAGCCGCACGGTCGAGCGCCGCGCCGTCACGAGGACGACCTTGCCCACCAAGCCAGCGCCGTTGACGACTGGCATCCCCACTCCGAGGCCGTGGTCGGACCCCTTGTCGATGTCGATCGTGTGCGAGAAGTTCGAGGCTGGGCCCGCCACGACGCGAGCCGTGGCGGTTGGTATGTCGCCGACCCACTCGATCTCGAGCTGCTGGAGGAGCGCCGCCAGCTGTTCCGCCGCGTCCTCGTCCTGCACCGCCTGGCCGCGGAGCTCATCGAGCTGCGCCCGCAGCTCTTCGTTCTCCGCCTCGAGGTCTCCGTAGTCGGTGACGCCGTGCCACGCGTCGGAGACCGGCTCGGTCACCGTCTCGGCCGCCCCGCGAAGGGGGGCGAAGGCCGAAGCTGCCACTCGTCTGGCGGAGGCGACTATCTCCGCGTCCCGGAAGTCGAGGGTGAGCACCGCGAGCGATGTCAGGACGAGCAGCGCGAGAGTGAGGCGGGATCGGCCGGTGCGCCGGGAGATGGCCACGGGCTACGTCGCGGACGTCAGTGGCTGGTCGACGAGAAGAGCACGCCCTTGAGGGCTTCGAACTCCTCCAGGGACTGGCCCGAGCCGATGGCCACCGCGTGGAGGGGGTCGGGTGCGATGACGATCGGCATGCCGGTCTCGTTGTGGAGGCGGGCTTGCAGGCCGTGGAGCAGCGCGCCGCCGCCGGCCAGGGTGATGCCCTTCTCCATGATGTCGGCGGCGAGCTCGGGAGGCGTCTTGTCGAGCGTGACCTTGACAGCGTCGGTGATCGCCGAGACCGGCTCCTCCATCGCCTCCCGGATCTCCTCCGTGGTGGTGACGATCGTCTTGGGCAGACCGGTGACCAGGTCGCGTCCGCGGATCTCGGCGTGGAGCTCCTCCTCGAGCGGCCACGCAGAGCCGAGCGCGATCTTGACCTCCTCCGCAGTGCGGTCGCCGATCGCGAGGCTGTACTCCTTCTTGATGAACTGCACGATCGCATCGTCCAGCTCGTCGCCGCCGACGCGCACCGACTGGCTTGCGACGATGCCGCCGAGCGAGATGACGGCCACCTCCGTGGTGCCGCCGCCGATGTCGACGATCATGTTGCCCGTCGGCTCCTGCACCGGTAGGCCAGCGCCGATGGCAGCCGCCATCGGCTCCTCGATGATGTAGGCGGGCTTGCGAGCGCCCGCGTACTCCGCTGCCTCTTGCACAGCTCGTTGCTCGACCCCGGTGATGCCTGAGGGAACGCAGATGACCATCCGAGGCTTGCTCCAGCGACGGTTGTTCACCTTCTGGATGAAGTAGCGGAGCATCTTCTCGCAGATCTCGAAGTCGGCGATGACGCCGTCCTTCAGAGGGCGGATCGCCTGGATGTGCGAGGGGGTGCGGCCGATCATGCGCTTCGCTTCGACGCCGACGGCGAGGGGTCTGCCGTCGCGAACGTTGACGGCGACCACCGATGGCTCGTTGAGCACGATCCCGCGCCCGCGGACGTAGACCACCGTGTTCGCCGTGCCGAGGTCGACGGCCATGTCGCGGCCCATGATCGAAGAAAGGACGTTCTCGGACATCGCGGCAAGGCCTCCGCTCGCTGCCACCGGCGTTCGGGGCAGACTACTCGTGCGCTTCTCCGGGCGCGCGGCTGCCGCCACGGCGCTCGGAGGTCCGCATCCTACGCTTCGTAACGGGAACGCAACAATCGCGAGGGCAGGCGCGCCTCAGCGAGCGGGGAACCAGAGCGCGATCTCGCGTGCCGCGGACTCGGGGCCGTCGGAGGCGTGAACGAGGTTCTCCGTGGTGACCGTCGCGAAGTCGCCCCGGATGGTGCCGGGCTCCGCGTCGTCGACCTTGGTGGCCCCGACCACCTTGCGGATGAGCGAGAACGTGTTGTCGGCCGGGCCCTCGACGATCATCGCGAACACGGGTGAGCGCGTGAGGAAGGTCACCAGCTCACCGAAGAACGGCTTGTCGACGTGCTCCGCGTAGTGCTCCTCGGCCAGGGCCTTGTCGACCGAGCGCAGCTCGGCGGCGACGAGCGTGAAGCCCTTGCGCTCCAGCCGGCCGACGATCTCTCCGACGAGACCGCGCTCGACGGCGTCGGGCTTGCACATCACGAAGGTCTGGTTCATGGCCCGCAGGCTAACCACGTCAGTGAGCCCGCTTGTCCGCATGGCGGCAGCGAAGGTTTCACAGAAGCCGAAGGCCGAGGCCTCTGCAGGCCGCTCTCGCCTCGCCGACGGTGTAGAGCGAGCCGGTGATGAGGACGGCGTCCTCGGCCGCGGCGTCCGACAGGGCGGTCTCGACCGCGCTCTTCACGCTGCGAACCACTCGCGGGCTTCCACCGACTGCGCTGACATCCGACGCAAGTGCGTCGGCCGCGAGCGCGCGCGGCGTGTCGGGCTGGCAGCACAAGACATCGACGGCGTGAGCCGCGCCGAGCGCGGTGAGCATCTCGCTCGGGTCGCGGCCGTCGAGGGTGCCGATGACGAGCCGGAGTGAGCCCGCCACCGCGAAGCCCTCAGCCAGCGTCGCCGCGACTGCACGGCCGCCGTCCGCGTTGTGCGCGCCGTCGAGCACAACCAGCGGATCGCGTCCGACGATCTCGAACCGACCAGGGTTCCGAACGCCGGCGAAGGCCTCTGCCACCAGGCCGGCATCGAGCGGGCGGTCGAAGAACGCCTCGACTGAGGCAAGCGCTATGGCAGCGTTGTCACCCTGGTGCTCGCCGTGCAGCGCGACGAAGACGTCGTCGTAGCTGCCCCGGGGCGTGCGCAGATCGACCACCCGCCCGCCGACCGCGAGGCGGTTCGTCGCGCAGCCGAAGTCGACGTCGCGCCGCCAGATCTCCCGCGCGGGCGTGGCCTGGAAGATCGGTTCGAGGGCCGGATCACGCTCCCCCACCACGAAGGTCGACCCAGGCTTGACGATGCCGCACTTCTCCGTCGCGATGCGCTGCCGCCAGTCGCCCACCCCGTCGGTGTGATCGCGGCCGATGTTGGTGAGGACGGCGACCACGCCGTCGACGACGTTGGTCGCATCCCAGCGCCCCAGCAGGCCGACCTCGACGACGGCGGCCGCGACCGCCTCGTCGGAGAACCACCGGAATGCGGCTGCGGTGAGCAGCTCGAAGTAGGAGGGCCGGTGCGAGAGCAGCGGTTCGATCCGGGCGACGTCGCTCAGAACCTGTGCCAGCGCGGCGTCGGCGATGGGCTCGCCGTTGCGGGAGATCCGCTCGTTGACCGTCTCGAGGTGGGGGCTCGTGTAGGTGCCAGTGGGCAGGTCGTGGGCACCGAGCAGAGCTGTGACCATCCGCGCCACCGAGCCCTTGCCGTTGGTGCCGGTGATGTGGACGGTCGCCTGGTCGTTCTGGGGGTCGCCCAGCACGCTGCACAGCTCGCGCATGTTGTCGAGCTTCAGGCCCTCGACCTTGCCGGCGACGGCCTTGTCGGCCTCGAGGTTGATGTGCTGGCCCAGCCAGGCCAGCGCCTGCTCGAGGTTCAGGATGCAGCCCGGCGGGGGCGCTGCTGGCGCGGCGCTTCGCCTCGGGGAACCAGAGTGGGGTTGACCTTGTCGAGCACGACCTGGCGGTCGATCACGCACTTCTCGACGTCGGTGCGCGACGGCAGGTCGTACATGACGTTGAGGAGCACCTCCTCGAGGATGGCTCGCAGCCCGCGCGCTCCGGTGCCGCGCAGCAGAGCCTGGTCGGCGACGGCCTCGAGAGCGTCGTCGCTGAACTCGAGCTCGACGTCTTCGAGCTCGAAGAACTTCTTGAACTGCTTGACCAGCGCGTTCTTGGGCTCACCGAGGATGCGGATGAGGGCCTCGTGGTCGAGCGGCGAGACGGCGCCGATGACGGGGAGGCGGCCGATGAACTCGGGGATGAGACCGAACTTGAGGAGATCCTCGGGCAGCACGTTGGTGAGAACGGAACCGGCGTGCTTCTCGTCGTAGCGGCGGATGTCGGACGTGAATCCGATGCCGTTGGATCCGAGCCTGCCCTCGATGATCTTCTCGATGCCGGCGAAGGCACCGCCGCAGATGAACAGGATGTTGGTGGTGTCGATCTGGATGAACTCTTGGTGCGGGTGCTTGCGCCCGCCCTGCGGCGGAACCGAGGCGGTGGTGCCTTCCAGGATCTTGAGCAGGGCCTGCTGCACGCCCTCGCCGGAGACGTCACGGGTGATCGACGGGTTCTCGCTCTTGCGGGCGATCTTGTCGATCTCATCGATGTAGATGATCCCGGTCTCGGCCTTCTTGACGTCGTAGTCGGCGGCCTGGATCAGCTTGAGCAGGATGTTCTCGACGTCTTCACCGACGTAGCCCGCCTCGGTGAGGGCCGTGGCGTCGGCGATTGCGAAGGGCACGTTCAGCATCCGGGCGAGGGTCTGCGCGAGCAGCGTCTTGCCGCAGCCGGTGGGGCCCAGCAACAGGATGTTCGACTTGGCGAGCTCGACGTCGTCGTGGTGGGAGGCGCCGAACTGCACGCGCTTGTAGTGGTTGTAGACGGCGACAGAGAGGATCTTCTTGGCGTGGTCCTGACCGATGATGTAGTCGTTCAGGAAGTCGTAGATCTCACGCGGCTTGGGCAGCTCGTCGAAGCGGAGCTCAGAGGTCTCGGAGAGCTCCTCCTCGATGATCTCGTTGCAGAGATCGATGCACTCGTCGCAGATGTAGACGCCGGGCCCGGCGATGAGCTTCTTGACCTGCTTCTGCGACTTGCCGCAGAACGAGCACTTCAGCAGCTCTCCGCCGTCTCCGAACTTGGCCACGTCGTAATCCCCCGTTGCCTCTCGTGATGCCGGGTCAGCTGGCCCGGGTGATCGGTCCGGTGTTGTCGGCCAGCGTACGGGCCGTGATGACCTCGTCGATGATGCCGTACTCGCGGGCCTCATCCGCGGACATCACGAAGTCGCGCTCGGTGTCGGTGTGGATCTTCTCCGAGTCCTGCCCGGTGTGGTGGGCCAGAAGGTCGTCGAGCTGGATGCGCATGCGCAGGATCTCACGGGCTGCCAGCTCGACGTCGGTGGCCTGACCGCCGGCCTGACCCCACGGCTGGTGCAGCAGGACGCGGGCGTGGGGAAGAGCCAGGCGCTTGCCCTTCGTGCCCGCAGCGAGCAGCACCGCCGCGGCTGACGCCGCTTGCCCGAAGCAGATGGTGGAGATGTCGGGCTTGACGAAGCTCATCGTGTCGTAGATCGCGAAGAGCGCCGTGATGTCGCCGCCCGGACTGTTGATGTAGATGTTGATGTCGCGGTCGGCGTTCTCCGACTCGAGGTGGAGCAGCTGGGCGCAGATGAGGTTCGCGATCGTGTCGTCGATCGGGGTGCCCAGGAAGATGATGTGCTCCTTGAGCAGACGGCTGTAGAGGTCGTAGGCGCGCTCGCCCCGGTTGGTCGACTCGACGACCGTCGGCACCAGGTAGTTGCGGATCACGTTCTGGTGCTGGCCGATGAGCTCTGTCACGCGTCTTCCGTTCCGTCGGCGACCTCGGTGGTCGCGGTGTCGTCCTCGTCGTCGCTGTCTACCGGGAGCTCGAGCTCGCTGCGGTCGATCGTCGCACCGTCGGGATCGAGCACCTCGGCCCGTTCCAAGAGCCACTCGAGCGCCTTGCGCTTCTTGATGTCGGAGCGTACCGCCGACAGTTGGCCGACGCGCTCGAAGCGGGCACGAACCTCAGCCGCGTTCTGCCCGACCCGGGCCGCCACCCCGTCGATCTCCGCGGCGAGGTCGTCCTCGGTGCACTCGATGCCCTCGGCGTCAGCGACTGCACGCAGAGCCAGGTCGACCTTCACGCCCGCCGTCGCCGTGTCGCGCAGCTCCTGGCTGAAGGTCTGCGGGTCGGCACCGGTCATGGCCAGGTACTGCTCGAGCTGCATGCCCTGGGCCTGAAGGCGCAGGGCGAGGTCTTGCAGGCGGTCTTGCATCTCGTGGCTGACCAGGGCTTCTGGCAGCTCATCGGTGACGAGGGCTGCGAGCGCCTCGCCGACCTTCTCGCGCAGCACCATCTGCGCCTGAGCCTTGCGGACGCGTGTCATGCGGTCAGCCAGGCTGGCCCGCAGCTCGGCCAGCGTGGCGAACTCGGAGGCCTGGGCCGCCCACTTGTCGGTTGGCTCCGGGAGGACCTTCTCCTTGACCTCCTTGACCTGCACCTCAAAGTGCAGCTGGCGGGACTCGTCCGGGTCGGGGTGGGTGGCCTCGAACGACAGCGTGTCGCCGGCCTTGGCCCCCCGCAGCGCCTCGTCGACTTCTGGGGTTATGGCCCCCGAGCCAACCGTGTAGCTGTAGTCGTCGGCGGTGAGGCCCGCCTGCGGCTCGCCGTCGAGCGTGCCGGCGACGTCGATGGTGACCGTGTCGCCGTCGGTGGCCTCGCGGTCGACCTCTTCGAGGGTGCCGTCGAGCTCTCGCATGCGGTCGATCTGAGCGTCGATGACCTCCTCGTCGACCGCCGGCCGATCCATGGTCACGGACAGGGCGCCGTAGCCGGGGACCTCGATCGTGGGACGCACCTCGACGACGGCCTCGAAGGCAACGTCGCCGCCATCGTGACCACCAGTGATGTCGATCTCAGGGGGAGCGATGACGTCCACGTCATGCTCGATGACAGCCGCCGAGTAGTACTCGGGGAGGGAGTCCTGGAGGGCCTGCTCGCGGCCCACGAGGGGCCCGAGGCGGGTCTCGAGGATCCGGCGCGGGGCCTTGCCCGGACGAAAGCCCGGTATGCGGACCTCCTTGGCGATCTTCTTGAAGGCCGCCGTCACGGCCTCCTCGAACTCGCCGGCCTCCACCTCGACGGACACCTTGACCTTGTTCCCCTCGAGGGGTTCGACCGTGGATCTCATGCGAACGGCGAGTGTATCGGCGGGGGTGTGACCCCTTGACACGGCGTTTCGGGGCCAGTTCCACGCCCCCACTAACCTCGGCGCCGTCACGGGGAGTGGCGCAGTGGTAGCGCACCTGCTTTGGGAGCAGGAGGTCGGGGGTTCGAATCCCCCCTCCCCGACTCGTGCGCGGCAATGATGCCGGAATGTCCATGGAGCGTTGGAGCGCCGCGCACCGAGACGGCTACGGTCGCCGGGAACCTGCGGGCGTAGCTCAACGGCTAGAGCCCCAGCCTTCCAAGCTGGTGGTGCGGGTTCGATTCCCGTCGCCCGCTCCAGTACACGCACGAGGTGAGTCGCCCTGAGAACGCCCGAGAAGCTGATCCTCGCCGCCGCCGCTGCCCTGGCGGTGGCCGGGAGCGCGCTCGCGATCGTTCAGCCCGGCGACCTTGGTGACGAGGACTCGGCGCAGCCGGCCGAGTCGACGACCACGACCAGCCCTCCCACCGACCTCACGACTTCATCGACCATCGCGGTGACGACGACCAGCGCTCCATCCGGCGAGACGACCACAACGATCGCTGGGAGCGGCCTCGGGGTGTCGGAACCACCCTCCGGCGGTGCGGATGGCGCCGCCGGCACCGGTGGCGAGTCGATGATCGGGCTGGGAATGGCGCTGCTCGGGCTGGGGCTGCTCCTGAGGCGAGGCCTTCGCCTGCAACCCGCCTGACCCAGGTGGGGCCCCTGACCCCCCGCGCTCGAGCGCACCTGCTGGTGGCGGGCGTCGTCGGTGTCGCGCTGACGACACAGACCTTGCGACAGCTGTGGTCGTCCGACGTCTGGCAGCACGCCGCCTCGATCGGCGCCTTCGAGGCACACCCCTTCGACCCCAACCACCCGCTCTCGGTCGGCCTGGTCGATGACCCCTACTTCCTCAACCCTTGGGGCTTCGTGTGGGGGCTCTTCTCGCGCCTGACAGGGCTCGACGTCTTCTCCACGCTCGTGGTGTCGGGCCTCGTCAACATGCTGCTCATCGGCACCGGCCTGTACCGCCTCACCACACGCTTGTCCGCTGCGCCGCTGGCCCCGGCGTTGGCGATCGTGTCCCTCCTACTGCTGTGGGGACCCACCCCTTGGCGCTGGAGCGGCTACCCGAACCTCAACTCGATCGGCTTCGGGCTCCCCTATCCCTCGTCCTTCGCGCTGGCGCTGTTCCTCTTCGGCGTCGCCGCCGCGATCGACATCGCCCGGGGGCCGAGCAAGCCCGCGATCATCGTGATGCTCACCTGCGTCACCCTCGCGGTGCTCAGCCACGCCCTGACCGGCGCTGCGCTGATCCTCAGCACCGTGGCGATCACTGTCGCGCCACCGGCCTACGGGTCAACTGCACGGAAGCGGATCGTTGTCGTCGCCGGCATCGTGACCGTGAGCGTCGGCCTCGCGCTGCTGTGGCCCTTCGGCCACCTGTGGGATCTCGCAGGCGCGCCCGCCGCGTTCGACGACATCAACCGGAGCGTCAACCGCAACCTTGCGGGCGGCGCCATCTGCGCACTGCTGGTCGCGCCGCTGGCGCTCACGCGAGTGGCGTCCATCGGCGCGTGGCCCCTGCGCGCGATGTTCTTCGCGAACGCGACCGTCGCAGCCGTCGGCTTCCTCGGGGGGCCCACGTCCGCTGGAAGGTTTCTGCCGTTCGCGCTGCTCGCCGTGCAGCTCGCCTTCGCAGACGTGCTGGCGCGCTCGCTCGAGCGGTCCGATCACCGGGCCGCCATAGGGGTCGCAGCCGCCTTGCTGCTGGCAGTCGGTCTTGTCGGCTCGCGTGGTGCCCTGGCGCGCCTCATCCCCAGCCAGGTGCTCACGACCACGCTCGAGGAGGACGACCGGCTCGGGCGCGCAAGCCGAGCCGCGGCACGAGTACCGCAGATCCCCGTCGACGACCCGGTCGCGATCGCCGGCGATGGTGTGGATGCTCGTCTGCTCGTGGCCAACGGTGTCCGTGTCGTCTCGCCCCCGTATCCCGTCGCCACGCTCTCAGAGCGCGAGCTGGCGCGTCGTGCCAGTGACTCTGACCGCTTCCTCAGCGCGTCCGCCGGCGATCAGCGAGCGATCCGCCAGCGCTACGACGTGGACGTGCTCGTCGTACCGCACGACACGCCCAGCGCGCTGCAGCTAGGGGCGCTCATCGCGTCGAGCCCCACGATGTGGGTCATCGATGTGTCGGGCCTCGACTGACCGACCGCTCGGCTCTCCGCCCGTCGCGCCGCTCACCCTCGAGCGGTACCGCTCGGCGGGGCGCGCCGGTGATGGCACCTCGGGGGCATGGTCCACCAGGTCGATGACCGACGCACGGGGGGAGGCGCTCGTGGTCTTGAGGTGGAGCGTGAACTCAGCCCCGTCACCAGCCTCGCTCTTCACGGTCAGCTCGGCCCCCATGCTGCGCGCCAGAGCCCGCGAGATGTAGAGGCCGAGGCCAGTGCCTGCCTTCTGCTTGGCGGTGTCCAGCCGCTCGAAGCGCTCGAAGATGCGCTCCTGTTCGTTGGCCGGGATGCCGGGACCCCAGTCACGTACCGAGACCACGACCCCGTCCTCGCCTTCGCCACGCACCTCGATGCGCACAGGCCCGTTCCCGGCGTATGTCAGAGCATTGGAGAGGAGGTTGACGAGGATCCGCTCGAACGAGAGGAGGCTTCCGTGAGCTCGCCAGGCACCCCCACCGGTGTCCACTTCGATGTGGGAGGCGGGCCAGGATTCTTGCACCTCCTCGACCACACGCCCGACGACCTCGCGGATGTCCAGCTCGGTCGGGATGAGATCCGCGGACCGGCGAGCGTCGATGCGCGTCACCTCTAGCAGGTTCGAGACGAGGCGCTCGAGACGGCGGGTACCACGACGGATGCGACCCAGAGCCTCCGAGCGCATGTCGTCGGAGATCCCGCTGCGCGGATCGAGCAGCTCGGTGAAGCCCCGGATGGCCACCAGCGGGGTGCGGAGCTCGTGCGACACCGTCCCGATGAAGTCGTCCTTCATCTGATCGATCTCCTTGGCCCGCGTGACGTCGCGGGCGACCACCACGAGCGTCGCGCCGCCGGCCCCAACCGCGGAGGAGCAACCGAGCCAGCGGTCGCCGCCGGTTGCTGTGTTGATGAGGACATCCTGAGGGATGCCGACCTCCATCCAGTGCTCGAACCAGATGCGGTTGCCCTGAGCATCGCGCGGCCGGAACCGCGACATCCCAGACGTGCCGACGATCTCGGACGCGGGCACACCCGTCATCTCCTCCATGGCCGGGTTCCAGCTCTCGATCACGCCGGCGGCCCCAACCGTGAGTATCCCGTCCGAGGAGCGGCCGACGATCTCGGCGAGGTTGGCGCGCTCATCGACGATCACACCGAGGAGTGCGCTCTTCTCGAGCGCGCGGCTGACGGCGTCAGCGAGCGCGACCATCACGGCCTCCTCGCCTTCCTCGAACCCCTCGAAGCCCGTCTTGTCGTATGAGGCGAGGACGCCCACCACGTTGCCATCACGCGTGAGCGGTGCAGCGATGACGTCGCTTCTCCCCGCAGCGACGAGCGCGGATGCGATGACGCTGTCTGGGCCGGTCGACGACGCGCGGCACGGAACGCCCGCCAGGGCCAGGATCCGCCCCAGATCGACCGCCAGAGCGTCGTGCGTGCCGCGCGCCCCCGCGGTCAGCACGCTCGGCGGGTCGAACACCACGAGCTCGACCGAGGCCGACGAGAACGCCCCTCGAACGTCCTCCAGGAACAGCGCGAGCGAATCCTTCGGATCGATTGGAGCAGCTAGCCGTGCCACAGCACGCGCAAGACCATCGAGGCGTGCGCGGTCTGCTCTCATCGAGAGGAACGCCTGGTGGCTCCTCCGCACGAACGCGAGCGGTCCGAGCAGGAGAAGGGCCGTGACAGGGCTGGCAACGACGGCCGCAGCGAAGACGACGCCGAGCGCGGCGTTGATCGACCAGATGACGCCATGCGGCAGGTAGCTGGGCGCTAGGTCTGCGAGCACCTGCCGCATCGGGGCTCGGCGCACCAACCTCAGCACGCATGCCATCGCGATCTCGTTGGTGGCTGCGAAGACGAGCAGCGCCACGACAAGCGCGGGGATGGTCGAAGCGGTGCCAGCACGATCGCCCGCAAGCGATCTGTAGACCAGGCTCGCCATCCCGACGGCGGCGCACCACTGCGCGACGTTGAAGATCGCCTTGGTGCGATCGATGCCGAGTCGGTGCTGCGAGATGCCCTTCGAGACGACCGCGAGGGCTACTGCAGGCGGCCCCGAGAACGTGATCAGGACCGGCGCGAGCACCGCTTCGAAGACGTCGACGGCGCGCACCTCGTCGCCGTATTGGAACTCGACCTGCAGCGACTCCGCGATGACCAGCGCCAGCGCCAGCGGCGCGAGCAGCCACAGCTCGGCGACTGGTCCGCTTGCGTAGGCACCTCCGACAGCACCCAGCACGAAGAGCGCGGCTGCCAAGCCGTGCACGGAGCGAGATCCCACCGCCATCTACCCGCCTCTGGTCGCTTGCCTGCTGGCTATTGCCAGCTCGTCCCTTGCCAGGAAGTCCCTTGCCAGCTGGTGCCCTGCCAGGAAGTCCCTTGCCAACTCGTCCCTTGCCAACTCGTGCCCTGCCACGAGGTCCCTTGCCAGCTGGTGCCCTGCCAGGAGGTCCCTTGCCACGAGGTGCCCTGCCAGCTCGTCCCCTGCCACGAGGTGCCCTCGTACTCGGTGCCCACGAGGTCGGTGGCACTGGGCGAACCGGCCGGGAACAAGATCGGGTGGAAGTTCGACTGGTTGGCCAGGCCGCCCGGGGCCGACAGCGCGGCTGCGACGTCGATGATCCCGCTACCGGTGTCGTACGCGGACCCGATCGGACGGGCCGTCGCCATCAGGGCGAACTTGACGCGGTCGTTGGTCGCTGTCGGGTCTGCTTGGTGCAGCAGCGCGGCCGCGCCGGCGACCTCCGGGGCCGAGAAGCTGGTGCCGCTGCCGAGACGGCGCTCCTCGTCGACGAAGTACGGGTAGCGGATGTCCGCTTCGCTCCCCGGCGACCGCAGCGAGTGGACGCTACGGCCGGGTGCGGCGACGTCGGGCTTGGCCAGACCGTCGACGAGGGTCGGGCCGCGCGATGAGAACGGTGCGACCGTGTCGTCGTCGATGGAGACAGTGCCGTGGTCATCCGTCGCGCCGACGGTGATCACCCAGGGATCGTCGCCAGGCTTGGCGATGGTTCCGGCCTCGCTGCCCTGGTTGCCTGCTGCGACCACGACGGTGATGCCGTTGGCCCACACCTGCTCGACGGCGAGGTTCAGCGGATCGAGTCGGTAGGACAAGCTCGAGTCACTGCGCATCGAGAGGTTGAGGACGTCGATGCCATAGGCCTCGCGGTTTCCGATGACCCACTGAAGCGCGGTGAGGACGGTGCTGACGTTCGACGTGCCGTCACGACCCGACAGCTTGATGGCGATCAGGTCTGCCTCTGGGGCGACGCTGTTCACCATGCCCGCGACGAACGTGCCATGGCCGAACGAGTCGTCGCACCCGGGCTCCGTCGACAGGTTCACGCAGCGCTGCGTGACGCCCGCTGAGTCGACGACAGGGCGGACCCGCCCGGCAAGCGCGGGAACATCCGCGATGCCAGTGTCGATCACGGCAACGGTCGTGCCCGCGCCTGTCAGCCCCTGCGAGCTCGCCGCGGTCGCACCGACGACCTCCCGATGCACCGACGGGCCGACGGTCGTCGCCGTGCCACCGTCGAGCGGGACGACCATATGGTCGCCGGACACCACACGAACCCCCGGGTGCGCCGCAACATCCGCCAGGGCGCTCGGAGGGATCGTCGCTGCGAACCCGGAGACGATCGGCAGCGGCTTGGTGACCTGACCACCGAGCAGCGAGACGAGGGTCGACGGGCCAGGGTCGGCCGGGTCGAGCTGCTGGACTATGACGTTGATCGGGGGCGGCGGCGCCGGCACATCAAGCGCTCGCGCTGGCGTGGCCGCCAGACCACCGAGCATCGCAACGAGGGCGGCCTTGGCCGCGAGGCGGATCATCCTCGTCCTCGTAACTCGCCCTTGCGCCCTTTGATCCATGCGCTTGCTCACGGTGCGTCCCCCTCCAGGTGCGTCGCGTGCTGCACTTCGCATTGTTGGGTCGTGAGGGACGTCAGTCCATGGCCCGAAGTGGTCAATCGTCCATGGCCACGACCGCCAGGATGGGTGAGACAAGACGCGCAAACCAACCGATCACCGCTGAGTTGGACCGACCCGGACTAGCCACTCGAGCTGCTCGGCACGCCTCCGACTCCCTACAGACGGTGGCGGAGCGGTCGGGACTGTCGCATCTGCCAGGTACGCCCATGGGTAGTCTCCACAACGGCCCTCGTAGCTCAGCTGGATAGAGCAGGTCACTTCTAATGACGAGGTCGCAGGTTCGAGTCCTGCCGAGGGCGCACGCGGCCCGCTGCCTCCGGCAAGTGCTTCGTGGTTGATGGGCGCTCCGGGAGGTGGCCTATGCTGACCGCTCCCCATGGTGGCCGTAGCTCAGGTGGTTAGAGCGCCAGGTTGTGGCCCTGGAGGCCGGGGGTTCAAGTCCCCTCGGTCACCCCAATCAAGTCCGGTCGCCCACACGGCCGGTAGGCCTTCGTAGCCGGGCGCGCGAGCGCCTAGGCTACGAAGCCCACGCCCCTCTAGCTCAATTGGTCAGAGCGTCGGACTCTTAATCCGCAGGTTCTGGGTTCGAGTCCCAGGGGGGGTACACCGCACCTACCAGGGCCGTCCACAGCGAGGGCCCTGGTAGGGCAAGGGTTCGGCCGGATCGGCGGTTGGTGGGCCACCGCGTTCATGTCGGCGGCTATCCCGGACTCTGTCGCGCTCGGCGCGCGATCAGCAGCGGCAGGTCCTGCCGAAGGGTCCTCCGAATCGGGCCCATCGCCCCTGCCTGTCGTGTCCGATTCGGGCGGACGATGTCGCTGTAGCCGATCAGAGGAGGACCCGATGGTTCGCAAGTCGCTCTGGGCCGTGCTCGTGGCGGGGTTGATGATGATCGTCGCCCCGTTCGCGCTCGGGTTGCCGTCGAAGGCGAGCGCCGGCCAGAAGATGATGGATGGGTTCCGGCCGATCATGCAGCCGGCGAACGTGGAGAAGACAGCGTCTTACTACGACGACACCTTCGTCCCGCTCGGGCAGGTGGTGCCTGCTCTCAGCAAGGAGAACATCGCCAAGTTCAACGGGTACGTACACGGCTTCACAGCCATGGGCGTCGACGCGCAGAACCTGGTGCCCACCCTCGCGCAGGCCATGAACATGACCGCCGCCCAGGTGCAGGACTTCATGGTCGCCCAGTTCCCGGCCATGAGCCAGATGCTGCAGGCACTGCCGACCATGGAGAAGGACTTCATGGACCTCATGGGCCTGATGGAGCAGAACGTGGCGATCTTCGAGCAGGTCCCCGGGGGCCTCGCCCACTACAAGCCCCTGGTGACCACCATGCAGGCGAACGTGGACAACTACCGCCGGGCTGACAGCCTGCCGAACATGAACCTGTTCACCTGGTTCTTCGTGGTTCCGGGTGTCCTGCTCGTGGGGCTCGCCTGGCTCGGCCTCGCCGGGACTCGCAAGTCCGAACGTCGGCCCACCACAAAGGCGACGCCGGTGCCGGCCCGCGACGCCGAGAGGGTGCCGGTGTCGTCAGCTCTCTGACGCTCCCGGCTCGTCGAGACGGGCGCACGCCGCCAAGTCGGTGTCGGGTGCCCGTCTTGCGCGCAGCCGCTCCTGATCGATGGTCGAGTCCGATCGGCGCTCGCCCACAGCGCTTGAGTCAGGCGGCGGCTCGGAAGCGCAGGCACATGCGCACGCCACCGGCGGGCTCTGGCTCGGCCCAGGCCTCGCCGCCCATGCGCTGCATGAGCGTCCGCACCGTCGCCAGGCCGGTGCCGGTGCCCTCGACCCCGTCGGCAGATCGGCCGCGGTGCCCGGGCTCGAACACCTTCTCGAGCTCGTCGATGCTGATGCCCTTGCCCGTGTCAGCGACCACGACCACCCACGACGACGGCCCGTCAGTCCGCGACTGGATGTCAAGAACGAGCTGACGCTCGGGGTGGCGGTATCGGCCGGCGTTCTGCACGAGGTTGGCGAGAACCTGCGTGACGAGACCGCGGTCGGCCGCGACCACAGGCAGATCCCCGACGATCACTTGCGCGTCACCGATCTCGGTGACCAGGCCCGGCACGAGCTCTGCCACGACGCGCCCTAGGTCGACTGGCACCATAGGCAGCTCTTCCTCAGCCGCGTTCCGGTAGAGCGCCTCGATGGCCTGTGAGATGCGGTCCTTGCCACGGATCGCGCCCTCCACCCACTCGCGATGCTCCTCGTCGAGCTCGTTCGCGTCGCGCTGCAGGAGAGAGAGGAACCCGTCGAGCGCCACGATCGGCTGCATCAGGTCGTGGGAGAGCGTCCCCGCGAAGGTCGCCAGGCGCAGGTTGGCTGCCGCCAGCTCGGCGGCGTGAAGGCCCAGCGCCTCGTGAGCTTCCACGAGTGCGGCGCCAGCGGCACGCTGGTCTGCCACATCCCTTGCGAGGGTCACCAGTCCGATGCGAGCTCCTGTTGCATCCACGATGGGGCCGACTGTCACGTCGACGGCCCTGGGCTCACCTGACGCGCTCAACCAGGTTGCGTCAGGCCAGCGGACGGCTTGGCCGGCCGTCGCGTCCCCCAGGGCGCGCGCCAGGCGCAGCTGCGAGTCGGGACCGACAAGCCGTGTGAGCGACGCGCCGAGCATCTGCTTCTCCGTCCAGCCGAACAGGCGCTCGGCGGCCGGGTTCCACAGGGTGCATCGACCCATGCCGTCCGCGATGATCAACGCGTCGGGCGATGCAGCAACGATGCTGCGCAGGACGGCGGCGTCTTCCGTCACCTGGCGGCTGTCCTCGATGCTGCGGATCTGACGGAGCAGGCGTGCGGGCGTGCCGTTGGCCAGGTGGTCGCCTGGAACGCAGGTGACCGTCACCTCCACCCAGCGCGCGCTTCCGTCGGCACCGACTACGCGCTCTTCGACGACGTAGGTGGGGCGCTCACCTCGGAGCAGCTCGTCCATGCCGGCAAGGTCCGCGACGAGGTCTTCGGGATGCACCGACTCCCAGCAGGTCATCTGGAGGAGGTCGGCCACCTCACGCCCGAGGATGCCACCGACCGCGGGGTTGGCCGCGAGGTGCCGCCCGGTCTCGTCGACGAGGACCATGCCGATCGGGGCCGACTCGAACACCGCCTCCAGGAAGCGAGTGGCGCTCAGCGCCGTGGGCGTGCCCTCCCAGAGGGTGCTGTGCTCGGGCGGCCGGCGCTCCAGCGAGCCCAGTGCAGCTTCCTCAGCGCGGGCGACCGTGGTGACCAGGTCCTCGGCCGGCTTGGCGTAGAGCCAACCCTGCACCGCGTCGCAGCCAAGCGAGCGGAGCATCTGCTCCTGCACCGGTCGCTCCACGCCCTCGGCAACCGTGTCGAGGCCGAGAGACTGAGCCAGGCGGACGACGCCCCTCACGATCGTGGCGGCGTCGCCATCTGCGTCCATCTGAGCGACGAACGAGCGGTCGATCTTCAGCTCGTCGAGGTGGTAGCGCTGCAGCGCGACCAGTGACGAAGCCCCCGTGCCGAAGTCGTCCACGGACAGGCGGATGCCCATCTGCTTCAGCGCCAGGAGCGTCGGGCCGACGGCGTGACCGAGCTCGTGCAGAGAGTCCTCGCTGAGCTCGAGCGAGAGCAGCTCAGGATCGAAGCCCGTCGCTGACAGAGTCCGCTCGAGCTGCTCGACCGCATCGGGCTCGGTGAGCTGGTGGAGCGAGAGGTTCACGGCGAGGCGAAGCGGAGCACGGTCGGCGTTGGAGGAGTTGAACCGGCTGACGGCGGTGCAGGCGCTCTGCATGACACGCTGCCCTATCGGCACGATGCTGCCGGTCTTCTCGGCGAGGGCCAAGAAGAGCTGGGTGTCGAGCACTCGGTCAGCACGGTGCCAGCGGGCCAGTGCCTCGACCCCGATCACGCGCCCGTCGTCGAGGCCGACGATGGGCAGGTAGTGGACGCGCACCTCGTCGCGCTCCAATGCCAGCTGGAGGTCGGCTCCAGCGTCGAGCACCGAGTCGACAGTCATCAGAGGCAGGCGACGTTAGGGGTGGCGCCGTCACCTGAGCCTGGGAGCCGAGGCGCCACGAGGCCGAGGCGGATCGCCTCTGAGACGGCCGAGAGCCGGTCGTGGACCCCGAGCTTGAGCATCGCCCGCGCCAGGTGGTTGCGAACCGTGTTGTTGCTGATGCAGAGCCTCCGAGCGGCGTCGACGGTCGACTCGCCGCAGGCCAGCGCCTCGAGCACGTCGAGCTCGCGTCGCGACAGGTCGTTCCGTCCGACCACGTCGGACCTACCCGTGCGGGCCAGCAGCACCGGCGTGAGAGCTGCTGGCACGACGAGATCGCCTGCGACCACGCGAGCGACGGTGTCGAGGATCTGGGCGACGGGCTGCGTCTTGGAGATGATGCCCTGCACCCCGGCGTCGAGAGCCGCGAGACATGACCGCTGCGTGGGCCAACCGGTCATCATCACGATCCGCGATCCCGGGCTTGCAACCTTCAGCTCAGCCACGTGCTCGTCCATGTCGCCGTCCGGCAGGCGCCGGTCGGTGAGGATCACGTCGGGCTGGATCGACGCTGCCGTGACCACACCATCTGCGATAGATGACGCCGTACCGACCACTTCGGTACGTCCGTCCTGGGCGAAGGCGGCCCGGAGCGCCGAGCTGAGCAGCTCATGGTCGTCGATCACCAGAACGGTGATCGTCCTGACTGCTTCCATGGTTTCCATCTTGAGGTGTTCCTCTCGCATGGACGTTTCCCTCAAAACGCCTCAAGGGACCATCGGCGGGATCGACATGCACCTTTAGAGCACTTCAGCGTGAATCGATCCGCCTGGGTCCATCGGCTCAGTCCTCGTGGATCAGCGGTGATGCGCCATCGCACCAATCATCGGGTGCAGGCTGATCTGCTCGCACCTCGAGCGGGTGGTCGACGTGTTGGGCATGGCAAGACCCGACCGCATCGCTCGCCCCTTCCGCTGCATCGCGCTGGCCATCCTCGTGCTCCAGCTGGGCGCCGCAGCCGCCATCGCCGATGCCCGCGAGAGCAAGGCCTCGACGGCCGACACCAGCGACCGCATCACCGCCCAGGCGGTGGAGGGCGCGGTTGCCGAGGTCGCTGAGCCAGTGATCGCAGTCGAGCCGACGGTTCCGTCGACGACGACCCCCGCCCCTCCCGTCACCGCCCCTCCGGCCCCCAAGCCCGCTCCGGCGCCGGCGCCGGTCGAGGCCCCTCCGGCTCCGCCGGCACCGCCTGCTCCGCCGGTCGATCCCGCCGTCCGGGTGCAGGCCGCTTACGAGTCTTCGGTCCCCGCCGCCTGGCGGGACGCCATCGCCGTTCGCTTCGAGCTGATCGAGGGCAACACCTCATGGGCCGCTCACGACGGGACCATCCAGATCGGCTCCGTCCACGCCAACGGCAACGAGGCCCTGCTGCGGGCCACAGTGGCTCACGAGTTCGGTCACCTGATCGCCTTCAAGTACGGCTCACAGGCGTTCAACGGTGCCGCCCCCGAGGGCTGGCCCGCCTACAGCGACCGGCCCGAGGAGGCCTGGGCCGACTGCGTGTCTCGTGCCTTCACGGGCATCAACGACCCGTCCCACGGCCTGCCCGACTGTGCCGGTGCGTCGCTCTCGTGGACAGCCGACTGGACCGCAGCCGGCCCCGCCGCACACCCCCGCACCGCCGCCTGACGCCTGACGCCTGACGCCCAGTGCTCCGGCCGGCGACGACGTGCCCGGCTATCGGAGGTCGAACCTGGACACCACCTCGACGTGCGAGGTGTGCGGGAACAGGTCGACCAGCGTGGACGAGCTCAGCGAGTAGCCAGCCGCTTCCAGAAGCTTGGCGTCACGACCCAGCGACGCCGGGTCGCAGCTCACCAGAGCGAGTCGTTGGGCATGCGTCCCCGCCACAGCGGCGACACCGGCTGGCCCGAGGCCTGCGCGTGGAGGATCTGCGATCACCGCATCAGCCCGTGCCGGCCGCCAGCGGGCGACGTCGGACTTCAGCACGCGTGCGTCGAGACCTGCGAGGTTCACGCGAGCGTCGGCTACGGCGGAGGCACCCGATTCGACGAGCGTGACATGACCGACAGGGCTGACGGCGCCTGCGAAGAGGCCCACACCGCCGTAGAGGTCGACCAGGCGCGAGGTGGGCACGAGGCAGCCGGCGAGGGCCTCCTGCACCGCGTAGACGAGGGCATCCGCGCCATCAGGGCGCGCCTGGAAGAACGAGCGGGCCGAGACGCGCCAACGACGACCGACCACTTCCTCGTGGTACCAGGCGCGCGTTCCGGCCGTGAGCTCTGCTTTGGCGACGACGCGAACGTCTGAGGGCAGCTCGACGCCCTCCGCGGAGGGGACGATGGCGAGGCGCTCGCCGGTCCTGGCCCCGACCCGGAGGATGACCTCGCCGTCCGGAAAGCGACCCTCGACGATCAGCTCGTCGAGCAGCGGGTGGGCGACGAGGCACGGTGCGACACGCACGAGGTCGTGGCTGCCGCGGTGTCTGAGCCCGAAGCGGCCCGCCTCAGCCGCACCGCGGACGGTCGTGCGGTAGGCGGTCGACTGGAGATCCGGGCCCAAGCGCACCGACGTGTCGAGGTGCGCCTGCCTGCGAAGCGCGTCCGCCACGATGTCAGCCTTGAGGCGCCGCTGGCCCTCAGGGGTGATGTGCTGCCAGTCGCACCCACCGCAACCCGCGCCGACGAACCTGCACGGCGGTTCGACCCGCATCTGCGCGGGACGCAACACCTCGAGGAGGGTCGCCCGAGCGAAGTCTCGGCGCTCCTGCTGAAGCGCTGCCCGCACGCGCTCGCCTGGAAGAGCACCTTCGACGAAGGTGACTCGCCCACCCTCATCGCGAGCCAGACCGTCCCCGCCGGCCACGATCCCGGTGACCTCGACGGTTACGACATCCACTGGGGCAGCGTAGGCGCCGTCGCGACCCGCTCCCGTGGGAGGATGCGAGGATGCCCGATAAATGGACCGACCAGTGAGCGACCGGCCAGGAACCGACCGCCGCATCGAGATCGCCCCGTCAGTGCTGCCCGCCGACTTCGCCCGTCTGGGTGACGAGGTGGCGGCGCTGGAGGCCGCTGGGGTCGACCGCATCCAGTGGGATGTGATGGACGGCCGCTTCGTGCCCAACCTGACCTTCGGACCCGACGTCATCAAGTCGTGCCGTGCCCACGCCTCGGTCCCCTTCGAGGCGCATCTCATGGTCGAAGAACCGGACCTGTTGGCATCCCGCTACGTGGATGCGGGCTGCGAGATGCTGATCGTCCACGCCGAGGCGGCTCGCCACCTGCACCGAACGCTGGGCCACATCCGGGGGCTCGGAGCCAAGGCGGGCGTCGCTCTGAACCCCGCGACTCCCGCCTCTGCCATCGAGCACGTGCTCGACCTCGTCGACCTCGTCCTCGTGATGACGGTCAACCCCGGCTTCGGGGGCCAGGACTACATCTCGACCATGGAGGTGAAGATCGCCGCCGTGCGCGACCTCGTGCTGCAGGGCGGCTACGACATCGACCTCGAGGTGGACGGCGGGATCGGCCCGGCCACCATCCAAGGGGCCACCTCGGCCGGGGCCAACATCCTCGTGGCAGGCTCGTCGCTCTACCGCGACCCTGAGGGGCTCGCCCACGCCGTCGGGGAGCTGCGCGGCCTGGCCGAGGCGGCCCGCACCTAAGGATGCGCCGGGCGATCGCGCTCGGCTGCGTCGCCGTCTTGGCCGCCTGCGGCGGTGACGAGGGCAGCGCCGAGGAGCTGTGCGCGGCGGTCAGAGCAGACCGGTCGACCCCAGCCGTCTTCTCCGGATTCGACCCGACGGACACCTCCCGCGCGGTGGAGCAGCTGCGCGAGGCGCGCGTCACCCTCGGCGAGCTGCGCGATGCGGCCCCGTCGGAGCTGCGTGACGACATCGACCTGGAGATCGCCTACGTGCAGGCGCTGCTCGAGCGGCTCGAAGACCTTGGCGGCGCGGAGCCCGAGAGTGTGGTGCAGGCCGTGCGGGAGGTGACTGACGCCCACCCAGACGTCGCCGACGCCGCTGCTCGGCTCGACGCGTGGAGCGACGAGAGCTGCCCCTGACGATCGGTCAGGCGCGGGTCACGCCGTGGGGCCGTCGGAGCGCTTCTCGCGCACGTGGTCGATGATGCCGTACTCCTTGGCCTGCTCCGCTGTGAACCAGCGATCGCGCTCGGAGTCGGCCTGCACCTGCTCGACGGTCTGGCCGGTGTGGTGCGCGATGCGCTCCGCCATCAGTCGCTTGATGTAGATCAGCTGCTCGGCCTGGATGGCGATGTCGCTGGCCTGGCCCCGCACGCCGCCCGAAGGCTGGTGCATCATGATCCGCGCGTGCGGGAGTGCGAAGCGCTTGCCGGGGGCGCCAGCCGCCAACAGGAACTGGCCCATCGACGCCGCAAGGCCCATGCAGATCGTGGCGACGTCAGGGCGGACGAACTGCATCGTGTCGTAGATGGCCATGCCGTCCGTGACCGAGCCGCCAGGGCTGTTGATGTAGAGCCAGATGTCCTTGTCGGGATCCTCGCCCTCGAGGAACAGCATCTGCGCGCAGATGATGTTCGCCACATCGTCGTTCACGTCGGTGCCGAGGATGATGATCCGATCACGGAGCAGCCGGTTGAAGATCTCCGATGTCGGGTTGGCGATCGGGCTCTGGGCGTAGGGCATGGGGGGCTGTGCGTGGTTCTGGCTCATTGCCGATGGAGGCTAGCGGCACGTCTGGCGCGCCAGGCGCGGCCTACGCTGCTCCGACGCACCAGTGGCGGAATTGGCAGACGCGCGGGCCTTAGGAGCCCGTGAGCTAACGCTCGTGTGGGTTCGACCCCCACCTGGTGCACCGCACGATCTCAGCGGGGGAACGACGGCCGTAGGACGCCCGATAGCCTCCCGGCCGTGAAGGTGCACGACCTGGCGACGCCTGCGCTGCTGGTCGATCTTCCGGCCTTCGATCGCAACGTGGCGAGGATGGCGAGCCGCTGGCCGGGCACCGCGCTCCGACCCCACGTCAAGGCGTTCAAGTCAACCGCCCTGGCCCGGAGGCTCGCGGACGCGGGTCACACAGCGTTCTGCTGCGCCACCGTGCGCGAGATGGTCGGCATGGCGGCGGCCGGGCTCGGACACGACCTACTTCTGGCGAACGAGAGCCTGGCCCTCGAGCGGCTCACCCCACTCGTCGAGTCTGATGCCGCCAGGGTCACTGTCGCGGTCGACTCGGTGGAGACGATCGAAGCAGCCGCGCGAGCCCGCCTGCGCGAGGTGCTCATCGACGTGAACGTCGGCATGCCGCGCTGTGGCTGCGAGCCAGAGGATGCAGGTCGGCTCGCGGATCTGGCTCGCGCCAAGGGGCTGGAGGTGCGGGGGGTGATGGGCTACGAGGGCCATCTGATGCGGGAGCCGACCGCGACGAAGGCGGAGATGGTCGAGCAGTCGATGAGGCTGCTGCTCGATGCCCATGGCGCCGTCGGCGGGGAGGTCGTGTCAGGGGGAGGTTCCGGCACTTGGGATCTCAACACCTGGGTGACCGAGCTGCAGGCAGGCTCCTACTGCCTCATGGACTCCGAGTACACGCCCCACGCCACGGGCTTCGAGAACGCGCTGTTCGCGCTCACCACCGTCATCTCGGTGTCGTCACGAGGGTGGGGTGTGCTGGACGCCGGGCTCAAGGCCTTCGGCATGGACCACGGCGATCCGACCGTCCTCGAGGTGGGGCGCTGCTGGTTCACCTCCGACGAGCACATCACCTTTGGCATCGCCAAGGACGTCACGGTGAGCGTGGGCGACAAGGCCCGCGTGCTGACCGCCCACGTCGACCCGACCGTCGCGCTGCACGAGCGCATGCACGTCATCGACGGAGACGACGTGGTCGACACCTGGCCTGTCGACCTCCGCGGCTGGTAGCGGCCCGGTCCGCGTTCTCTGAACTCTGACGCGCGGTATGCGAGCGTCAGGGTTCAGAGAACGCGGAGAAGAGCGCGAAACGCGCGGGCTCGGTGGCTGATGAGGTGCTTCTCCTGCGGCGACATCTCGGCGAACGTGCGACCGTCGCCCTCGAGCGGGACCACGATCGGGTCGTAGCCGAAGCCACCGTCGCCCCGTGGTTCGGCGGCGATCACACCGGCGACCTGGCCGCGCACGACGACCTCACGACCGCTCGGCCACACGGCGGCGGCAGCGCACACGTATCGACAACCTCGCTGTGACGGCTCGGCATCGGCGAGCTGGCGGAGCACTCGCGGTATCCAGTCCGCCTCGTGCGTCCAGCGGGCGGATTGGATACCGGGCGCCCCGTTGAGGTGGTCGATCTCGATGCCGGAGTCGTCCGCCAGCGCAACCTCACCGCGTTGAGCGGCGAGGGCGCGTGCCTTGATGAGGGCGTTCTCCTCGAACGTGGTGCCCGTCTCCTCGACGCCCGGGTCGTGCGCCTCGACCTCGAAGCTCGGGCCCAGGATGTGCCGGACCTCGTCGAGCTTGTGCGCGTTGCCCGTCGCGAGCAGGAGCCGGGTCACCGCGGGGCGGGAGGCTCGCTGACCATCTCCTTCTGGAGACCGATCAGCTCGTCGATGCCCTTCTCCGCCAGGGCGAGGAGAGCATCCAGCTCGGACCGGCTGTAGGGCGCGCCCTCGGCTGTGCCCTGCACTTCGACGAACCCGCCCAGCGAGGTCATGACGACGTTCATGTCGACCTCGGCGGTGGAGTCCTCCGAGTACGGCAGATCGAGCATCGGGATGCCACCGACGATGCCGACCGAGATCGCTGCGCAGAAGGCGGTCAGTGGATGGCTCCTGATGGTGCCTGCCTGGACGAGACGGCTCAGCGCATCGTGCAGCGCCAGGTAGCCACCGCAGATGGAGGCCGTGCGCGTGCCCCCATCTGCCTGGAGCACGTCGCAGTCGACGATCACCTGCCGCTCCCCCAGTGCGCGCATGTCGCACACGGCACGCAGCGATCGACCGATCAGCCGTTGGATCTCCTGCGTGCGTCCTGATGGCTTGCCGTCCTTCACCTCTCGGCGGATGCGCTCCGGCGACGAGCCCGGCAGCATCGAGTACTCAGCGGTGACCCAGCCCTTGCCGTTGCCACGCATCCAGCGCGGCACGTCCTCGTCAACCGACGCCGTGCAGAGAACCTTCGTTCCCCCGAAGCTGACGAGGCACGACCCAGCGGATGTCACAGTGAAGTCGCGCTCGAAGGTGATCGGGCGCAGCTCGTCCGCGGCGCGGCCATCCGCACGGGTTGTTGTCATGGGCGCATCCTCGCAGGCACCAGAGGGGGCGGGCGACCCGGCTCGGCCGACGCCGTCATGGCCAGGTGATGGGCTGCGCCTCGTCAAGCTCGGGGCCCAGGAGCTGGCGGCCGAGCCGCCGGAACCAGCCCACGTCACCGGACGACAGCCAGAGGTGGCGCGGCGGACCAGCACTCGGATGGCGGGCGAGCGCAGTCCCCTCGAGCAGGCGGAGCACCTCGAAGGCCGTCTCGTCGGCAGACGACACGAGGACGACTTCTCGACCCATGACGTCGCTGATCGTGCGGGCGAGGAATGGATAGTGGGTGCAGCCGAGGAGCAGAGCATCGACCTTGGAGTCACGCACCGGTGCGAGAAGGCGCTCGGCGAGCACCATCACCTGGTCGGTGCGCGTCTCGCCGCGCTCCACGAACTCAACGAAGCCCGGACAGGCGGCGCAGGTGAGCTGAAGGTCGGGCGCCAGGTCGGCGACGGCCTGCTGATATGCGCCGGAGCCGATCGTGCCGACCGTGCCGATGACTCCCACCCGGCCGCTCTGGGTCGCCTGCGCCAGGCTGCGGACACCCGGATCGATCACGCCGACGACGGGGACATCGACACGCGCCTGCAGGTCGCTCAAGCCCGTCGCCGCTGCCGTGTTGCAGGCGACGACGACGAGCTTCACGCCGTGCTCGTGCACGAGCAGGTCAGTGATCTGCTGCGCGAAGCCACGGACCTCCTCGAGTCGCCGGGGCCCGTAGGGATAGCGGCCCGTGTCGCCGACGTAGACCAGGTGCTCGGCGGGGAGCAGGTCGATCAGCGCTCGGGCGACCGTGAGGCCTCCGAACCCGCTGTCGAACATGCCGATGGGCCTGTCGTCCACGGCTTCGAGGGTACGACGGGGCGCCCTACGATCCGTTCATGGCTGATCTGACCCTCTGGCACAACCAGCGCTGCTCGAAGAGCCGAGGCGCAAAGGAGATCCTCTCGGAGGCAGGCGTCGCCTTCGACGAGAAGCGCTACCTCGAGTCGCCGCCGACGGCCGAGGAGCTCGGCGCCGTGCTCGACTCCCTCGGCATGCAGCCCTGGGAGCTGGCTCGGATGGGTGAGGAGGTCGCCAAGGAGCTGGCACTGAAGGACCTGCCCCGCGATCGCGACAAGTGGATCGAGGTCATGGTCGCGCACCCGATCCTGATCGAACGCCCGATCCTCGTCACCGCCGACGGGCGCGCTGTCGTAGGGCGCCCACCGGAGGCGGTGCTGGGTCTGCTCGCGTAAGTCGCGTCAGCGGTCAGAAGTAGATCGTGGCCTTGGCCCGCGCCTCGACCGCGTCGAGATCGTCGGTCCAGACGCCAGCGGACAGGTACTTCCAGCCGCCATCGCAGACGATCATCACGATGGTGCCCTCGGCGATGAGGCCCGCAGCCTTGACGGCGCCGGCGAGGATCGCACCGGAGGAGATCCCAGCGAACACGCCCACCTCGGTGAGCCGGCGGCACCACTCGATCGACTCTCGGGGCCGCACGATGAGACGGCGCGAGAGGATCTCGTAGCCGTCGTTGTCGGTGAACACGGGCGGGATGAAGCCCTCGTCGATGTTCTTGAGCCCGTCGACCATCTCGCCGGCGGGCGGCTCGATCGCCCAGATCTGTACGTCCGGGTTGCGCTCCTTGAGGAAGCGACCCACGCCCATCAGGGTGCCGGCGGTGCCCAGCCCGGCGACGAAGTGGGTGATCTCCGGCACGTCCTGCCAGATCTCGGGGCCCGTGCCCTCGTAGTGGGCCTTCGGGTTGGCCGGGTTGCCGTACTGGAACGGGAACCACCAGTCGGGATGCTCTGCGGCCATCGCCTGGGCGCGCCGCATGGCGCCGTTGGAGCCTTCCTCGCCCGGACTGTCGAGGATCTCGGCGCCCCATGACTCGAGCAGCTGGCGCCGCTCGACCGAGACGTTGGTGGGTAGGACGACCTTCAGGTGGTAGCCCCGCGTCTTCGAGATCATCGCCAGCGCGATGCCCGTGTTGCCCGAAGACGACTCGAGGATCACCTGACCCGAGCCAGGGACGAGGATCCCGTCCTTCTCGGCGTCGATGATCATCTGCTTGGCAGCCCGATCCTTGACGGATCCGCCCGGGTTCTGACCCTCGAGCTTGGCGAGGATCCGGACCGCTGGGTTGGGGCTCAGCTGCGAGATGTCGACGATCGGAGTGTTTCCGATGAGGTCGAGCGCAGATTCGTACACGGCCACGGGGGCTCCGATGCGGAAAGTCGACTGGTTCACTCGGGATTCTACGTGACCAGCGTGCCGAAGCCACCCCCCTGACCGACGCCACCCCTCGAGGCGACCGATCACTAGCCGCCGACCAGCGCTACGACCTCTTCGACGATCGATTCATCGACGATCCGGTACGAGCGCAGCGTCGGCGCCTCCGCCCTCAGCGAGACGATGACGTAGTGCCAGCCAGGGTCTGGCGCCTGCTCCACGTCAGTCGGGGACGGGTACGCCTCCGTGTGGGTGTGGGAGTGCATCACGCCGATGATCTCGAGTCCGCGGCTCTCGGCGTCGCGATCGGCGCGGAGGTGATCCTTCGGGTCGACTGTGTAGAGCTTGCTCGACGCGGCCGCATTGCGGCAGGCGTAGAACTCCGTGCATCGCTGCGTGCCTGCCGGGCCCGCCAGGAGACCGCACGCCTCGTCGGGGAGACCGTCATACGCATGACCGATCATCTGGGCCCAGGTGCGGCTGGTGAGCTGGAGCACGGCGGAAGGGTACCGGCCTGCCAGCGAGGGTCGGACCGGTAGCCTGAGCGACCCCATGAGGCCGACCGGGATCAAACCGATCGCGAGCAACAGGCAGGCTCGCCGCAACTACGAGATCCTCGAGACGATCGAGGCCGGCATCGTGCTGCGCGGAAGCGAGGTGAAGTCACTGCGTGAAGCGAAGGTGCAGATCGCCGATGCCTTCGCCCGCATTGACGGCAACGAGGTCTGGCTGCACCAGCTCCACATCGCGCCGTGGCTCTACTCGCAGTCCCACACGGGCCACGACCCCGACCAGAAGCGCAAGCTCCTCCTCCACCACCACGAGATCATGCGGCTCAAGGCACGCGTCGAGCCGGAGCACCTCTCGTTGATACCGCTGTCCATCTACTTCAAGGAGGGCAGGGCGAAGGTGGAGCTCGGCCTGGCCAAGGGCAGGCGCACGCACGACAAGCGCCAGGTGATCGCCGAGCGCGACGCCGCGCTCGATGTGCGCCGCGAGCTGGCGCATCGCGACCGCGACCGCTGACCCGATCGAGGTCGGCAGGCGCACGGACCGTTCAGCGGATGAGGCTTATCGCCCCCGGGATCCTGGTCGGGACGGCGTCGTCCTTGCTGGGGCGCAGGAACAGCGAACCCTGGCCGGAGATGTCCAGTCGCCGAGCGATGAACTGCGCGTTGAGAGGTTGACTCTGCGTGGCTTGCCCCGTGAACGTCACCGACGAGTTGGGCAGGAAGAACACCCCCTCGGTGCGGTTCAGTCCCTGCCCCTTGATTGCCGACGGATCGCTCGCCTCCGCCCAGAGAGCGAGATCCTCGAACGGATAGGTGGCGAAGTCGGTGAGCGTCGGGGGCGTTGCGACCTGGTTCGGCGCGGACCAGTCGATGCTGCCGCTTCCACCCGTGATCGCTATGAACCCGTCACCGCCCTCGTTGGATGGACAGGGGCGGATGGCCGTGCACTCGGCGATGGCTGGATAGCTGGGGGATCCGACGCCCGTCGACTCGACGGACTGCCGCGAGTACGGCGAGATGTCCTTGCCCAGGTAGAGCGCTGTCTGGCAGAGCCGGACCTGTCCCGTCGCCCTGAACGGTCCGTCGAACGTGGCCATGCGCACCCAGTTCGTGTACGCACCGGGCGGTTCGGCACCCGGCCCGGGCCGCGAAGCGCAAGCCAGGTCGGCTCCGGTGCCCGTAGCAAGCGTGTTGACGCGGAGCTCGCCGGCGACCTCCACGGAGTAGTTGCCGCCACCAGTGCATCCCGGGCAGCCCCGCACGTAGACGCGCTGGGCGGCGGGTAGAGACATGAACTTGTTGTTGGCAACGCTGATCTTGCCCGTGAACACCAGGTCTGTCGCGGCGGGGAACACGGCCGTGTCGGGCGCGAAGTCCGGGCACTGAACGAAGATGTGCGTTGCCGCGGCATACGCAGGGTTGGTCGTCGTGTCGAGGCCATTGCATGCGGCGCCGGTGATGCTCGCCCAGCCGACGGGAGCGGCAGAGAGGGTGACGAGCAACCGCCCCTGGTTGTGAAGCGTCGAGATCTGCGCGTGCCCCCCCGCTCCCGACGGGCGGTTGTAGCGGTTGTCCGCGACCTGGCGAGAGTTGATGCCCGACCCGACGGGTGCGGGGTACAGCCCCGTCGGCACCACCGCGCCGCCCCGGCCGCCGACCTCGATCGCGCGTATGGCGACTATTCCTTCGATCCCGTTGTCCGCAGGCTCGACCTGGATGCTGGGCCCACCGCCGCCAGCGGTCGGGAGCGCAGTGCCGTAGATCACGTAGCCGTCGGCGTTCTCGTTGGTGGTGCAGAGTCCGGAACCGATCTGCCCAGCGCTGTCGGTCTGGATGACGCCGGGGTTCGTAGCGCTCGACGCTTGCACCACGACGCCGGAGCCGGTGGTGCCGCCACCCGACGTCTGGAGCACGCCGCATCCCATGCGCTCGAGCAGGAGCAACGCCGCGACTCCGTCCACGAGCGCGCTGCTGTTCGCTCGCACGACGGTGTTGGCGCTCACCCTGTGGGCTTGGAGCCCGAAGATCCCCGCGAAGAACGTCGAATCCTCCCGCTCGAGAGCGACGCGCATGCGCTCGCACTGGTTGCTCCCGTCCTCGAGCCCGACTCCGTGCCGGAACCGCGGCTCCGTGATCTGGCTCGCTGGGACGGGATAGGTGATGGTGAGGACGTAGGGCCCACGCGCGATCACGACAGGCGCGGGGCCGGGAGAGCAACCGCCAAAGGTCGTCGTGGGGAAGGCTGCGCACGCGGTCTCGCGCTGAAGGGACGTGAGAGCAGGCGTGAAGCCCTCGGTGTTGATCTGCACTGCATCGATCGCGCCGATGCATGCTGCCCGCGGGCTGGGGTTGACCGGGTTCGTTCCACGACCAGACAGGTGGTATCCCGCAGCGAGTGCAGCCAGGTCGGTGACCGATTGGTTTGCACGCCGGCTGCTGCGGAGCTGGCCGAGGTCGACGACGATGGCCACCATCCCGAAGATGAGCACCATGCCCATCGCCAGCATGACGAGAACTGCCCCTCGGTCGCGCTCGTGCGCCGAGTCGGTGCGCCCGTTGTGCGTCAACCGCCTGACTCCGACTTGGCCGTCGCCTTCGACGACATCGTGAACGTCATGTCCGGGAATATGACGAGCTCGATCGACCCGGGCCTGGACACGGTCACCTGAGCGCGCAGACCGGTGTCGGTGCCACCGAACTCCGGATAGGTCTGTCCGGAGATGCACGGGGTCGAGGCCCCCGCCGTGGAGTAGTTGCCTGAGCTCGCGTAGACGGTGCCCGGGCTCCCCTCGACAAGGGACACGCACACCTGGGCGCTCACGAGGTCGCCGTTGGACCGCTCGACCACGAGGTCGCGCACGTTGTTGGCCCACGTGTCGCCGTTCGCGAACACCTGACTGGGCGCAACCGTGGCTGCGAAGCGCGCCCCCTCACGGGCCGCGTGGGTGATCTGGAGCTTCTGGTTGTAAGCGGTTCCAGCGGTGACCATCCCCACGATCAACATGACGAGCAGGGGGAAGATGAGCGCGAACTCGATGAGAGTCGCACCCCGGTCCGCGTCACGAGCCGTGGATCCCTGCATCGTCACCTGGAAACCGCCCTTCCCAGAACGGTGAACGCTCAGAGCGGTCACCAGGGTACGACAAGTTGCGGATTTCGTCCCAGAAAACCTGAACCGGCATGTAGCCTTGATGCGTCCCGAGCGATCGGGCGCTACTTGACACCCTTCACGGGGCTGATCGGTTTCGACGTTGAGACTGCTCGGCGATTCGTGCGACCGGAGTTGCTCAGACTCCTAAAACGGGGCAAACCAACAACTGCCAACGAGCAGTACGCCCTCGCTGCCTAGTTCCGACTAGGTGGTGGAGAGCACCAGTGACCGGTGACGGCACACGGGGCCAGGTCACCGCAGCCCGGCAACAGAAGCGGTGGCGGACGGTAGGGAGAGACCACTGACGGCGGGAAAGACCGCTGGCTTCGAGGAAAGACTCGGCGGCGAGCACCCCCGCGTGCTCCTCCGACCCGGCGGTGCGCCAGCCGAAGTGGCGTGATCTCGGGAATGGTCGTATCGCGAACGTCGACCGCTTGGCGGACGAGGGTTCGATTCCCTCCAGCTCCAAGAGTGCTCAATCCCCTTCGGCTTGAGCACTGTTGGAGCTGCCCGATGCCCGTGTGGGTGAGCTTGCACGGCTTGGCGACTCGCGGCATCGGCCGGACAGGGCTAAATCGGCTCCAGATCTGGGGCTGAACGGCCGACAAGACCTTCGTGGCGGTGAACCCGACGGTGCGCCTGCGCGAGGAAGGAGCGACGGCTCCCTCTGGGCCCGCGCCGACGAGCGCCCGGCTGACGCGCTCCCCGCTCCCCTCATTGGCCCAGGCCACCGCCGCCGTCCGGACCATCCCGCCTGTCGCTGGGGCCTGCTCGGTCGGCGCTGCCCTCGTCGCCTACGTGGCGGGACGAGGAGGGGCTTCGACCGACGCTGTCGTCGCCGTTGCGGCCATCGCAGTGGGGGCAGCCGCGTTCGCGGCCTTCCACGCGACGGAACGGATGCGCCTGGCCTGGACGGCGATCGCTGCCGGTGTGGCTCTGTGGGCCGCTGGTCGGGAGGCTCGACCCATCTGGGACGCCCTGAGAGCGGGTGCCTCAGATCCGATCTCGCTGCGCGACATCGCCAGCCTCGGGTCGATGGCCCTGCTCGGTGTGGGGGTGCTGCTCCACCTCGACAAGCCCGTGGGACGCGTCACGCAGCTGCGCGCGCTCACCGAGGCTCTCATGATCACCGGCAGCATCCTGTTCGCCAGCTGGGCGCTCACGCTTCCCGAGGCCTTCGATGCCGCCGACGAGCGGCTCCTCCTCAGCCAGATCCTCCTCTTGGCGTATCCCATCGGTGACCTGCTGCTGATCGCAGGCGTGGTCTTCGCCGCCACCCGCCTGCCACCTGATGGCCTTTGGACCATGCCGCTCCTCGCCGGGGTGGGGTCGCTCACCCTCTTCTCGGGGCTGCTGAGCCACACCGACCCCGGGAGCGCCGCCGGCATAGCGCTTGTGGACTCGGCGACGGTCGCCGGGCTCCTCGCAGTCGTCCTGGCTGCCGTCCGCTTCTGGCATCCCTCCGCAGAGGAGCAGGCGATGGTGCCGCGGCACGCGCAGCGTCTGCTGCTGTCTGCTCCTGGCCTGTCGGTCCTGATCGTCATCGGTACAACTGTGCGGCAGGTCACCGGCCAGCCGGTGGCCGAGGAGCTGACCTGGATAACCATCGGCGTGCTCGCCCTCAGCGTGGTGCTCCATCTGGCGGTCGTGTTCGAGAACCACACGCTGAGCACCGATCTTGCGGTCGCCCGCGATGACGCGATCCATGCGTCAGTGCTCAAGTCGTACTTCCTGGCGAACATGAGTCACGAGATCCGCACGCCCATGAACGCCGTGATCGGCCTCACCGGCCTGCTACTCGACACAGACCTCGACGCCGAGCAGCGCGAGCTCGCCGTGGGAGTCTCGACGTCGGCCGAGGGTCTGCTGGGTCTCATCGACGACATCCTCGACTTCTCCAAGATCGAAGCCGAGCGAATGGAGCTCGAGGAGATCGACCTCGATCTCGAGGACCTCATCGACGAGGTGGCCGTCATCGTGGGCGACGGCGCCCGCCGCAAGGGCATCGAGCTGTTCGCGTACTGCGAGCCCGGACTCAAGACGGTTCGGCGCGGCGACCCGGTGCGTCTGCGCCAGATCCTGCTCAACCTGGCGGCCAACGCCGTCAAGTTCACCGCAAAGGGGTCGGTCACGATCCGCGCACTGGCCGTGCCAGACCAGAGCGATCAGGTCGCCTTCGAGGTGATCGACACCGGCATCGGGATCCCCGCAGGCGAGCAGGCGAGGCTGTTCGAACCCTTCTCGCAGCTCGACGAGACGATCACGAGGAAGTTCGGCGGCACGGGTCTGGGGTTGGCGATCGTCACCGACCTCGTCGAGCTCCAGGGCGGCACGATCGAGCTCGACAGCGAAGTCGATGTCGGCACCAGCTTCCGCGTCACGCTGCCGCTCCGGGTGGGAACCCAGCGCGAGGTGGAGCGGGCGCTCGACGCGCTGGTCGGGCTGCGAGCTCTGGTCGTTGACGACAACGCCGTCAACCGGTCGGTTCTTGCGCACACGCTTCACACCTGGGGCTTCGTCGTTGATCAGGCGGCGACGGCCGAAGAGGCGCTCGACCAGTACTGCTGGAGCGGCTCGCCCGACGAGGTGTACGCGCTGGCGCTCATCGAGCACCAGATGGACGGCATGGACGGGCTCACGCTGGCCGAGGTGCTGCGCTCACAGGCACCGACCGCAAGGACGGTGATCCTGCTCCTCACCTCCGTCGTCGAGCTGTCACGTCAGGCCGTGCACGACGCCGGCATCCAATCCGTTCTCATCAAGCCCGTCCGCAACACCTACCTGCTGCGGCGGATCATCGACACCCTCGTCAACAACACAGCTCCACGGTCCCTCGGACCAGGACCATCAGGAAAGGATGCGACCCATGCATCGAGTGCTGCTCGCTGAGGACAACAAGCTCAACCAGATAGTGGCGGCCGGCACGCTTCAGAAGCTCGGCTACGACGTCGAGATCGTCGACGGCGGGCTGGACGCGGTCGAGGCGTGCCGCAACTCTCAGTTCGACGCCGTCCTGATGGACATCATGATGCCGGACATGGACGGCTACCAGGCGACCGCCGAGATCCGCTCGCTCGAGGCGCGCAGGGGTGACGTGCCCACGCCGGTCATCGGGCTCAGCGCCCGAGCCATGGAGGGTGACCGTGAGATCGCGCTCGCTGCAGGTCTGAGCGACTACATCACCAAGCCGTTGCGCGAGGACGAGCTGAAGGACGTCCTCGAGCGTTGGATCGGCGCCCCGGTGGTGATCCGCTAGAGGGCAGATCTCGGTCGCATGCGCGGCCAGGCACACCTCTGACCTGGCGCGTGGCTCCCGCGGAGGCACGCCGCCGCTGGATCCATGGGCTGCGCAGACGACAGAGGATCAGGCGCCGTAGGGAAGCACCAGCGACTGACGGGTGCCGTACCCATGCCGCAGCTCACGGGCTACGACCGACCGCGCACGCCAGCGGCGGTGCCAGATCGGATCGAGGTCGGCGGCGATCTGCTCGATCCGGCCCTGATTGGTCTCCCAGAGCGAGCCCAGAGCGTGCATCTGCGCCTGCTCGTTGATCGTCAGCTCGTCGTGCGGCTTGGCGCACATCAGCTCGTGCAGGTCGTTCGTGTCGGCCGCGGCGGCGGCCAGCTCCAGATCGGCTCGGCTCCCCGGCTCAGCCGCGTCACGGGCATGCTCGATCAGCTCGAGCATCGCGGCCGTCCACTGAGCCATGCCCTCGACGTAGGTGACGGCGCCGGCCTCGGTGGGCGCGGCCAGCTCTTCGGCGGCGGGCCTCGCTCGCTCCACGAGCACGTCGGCGCGGGTCGCGCGGTGTGACCTGGCGGCCACCAGGCCGGCGGCGGACACCGTGCCGCAGAGGCCGAGTAGGAGCACGAGCTGCTCCGCCGTCGCTAGGTGCTGGCCCCGGAGGGCCGTTGCGACGTTCACGAAGCCGAGCACGAGTGACGCACTGATCCAAGGCAGCACCGACTCGCCGATGAAGGGCATGGCCGCGTCCCCCTCGTCACCTGCATGCGAGTGAGGGTTGCGCGCGCTTGTCAGGAGCCCCATGGCCGATCCATCGGCTGATTCGTCCCTGACCTGAACTCGCACATGCCCTATGGCCCATGCGTTGGGGAGGAGTGGCCTTGATTCCGGAGATGGCGGCCAATTCGGCTCAAGTTGCCGTGCGGCGGCTCCGACGTAGAGAGGGTGACGGTACGCCAGCACTCCGCGTCAAAGAACAGGCATGAGGAGGGCGAGGCGATGGCCACCGTGATCCCGCTCGTGCAGCCAGGACAGGTCGCTCAGGAGGGATCGCATCCCGTCGATACCATGATCTCCACCCCACAGACCCCCGTGGCCGACTCCCTCGAGCGCGCTGTAGGCCTCTTGCAGCGGCTCGCCGGAGCGGACGCGGGAGATCTCCCGAGCACTCTCGGTCAGGTCGCCGCCCGCGCCGAGTGGCTCTTGGCCGAGGGCCCTACCGCACTCGACACGGCGACCTCGGAACCCGCACAGGCGCTTGACCGTGCCTCGCACGTGGTCGCAGCGAGCAGGTCGCTGCTCGATCTCATCCTCGAGGAGGTCGAGGTGCTGAGCGAGGCGATCTCCGCCCAGCTCACCTCCGCCTCGCTGGGAAGCATCCATGACATCGCCGATGCGATCCTGGATCTGGCGACCGTGTCCCGAGCCGCGCCCCACTGGGGAGACCCGAACGCCGCCGACGCGGCGGAGCTGGTGCTCGGAGTGCTTGCTGAGGACCTCCGTGAGGCGGCGCAAGCACATGAGGCGCTGTACCAGCGCTTCACGGAGAGCATCTGGCAGGTGCCAACGCCGCTGCTCCGCGCCGGGCGCCACCGCTGGCGCCTGATCGCCCGCGCCAGGCTGCGCCGCCAGCTGCGCGCCGCCAGCCGCAGCGATCGAGTCGGCAAGATCGCGGCCGCCGCCAAGGATGTCCTCGAGGTGCGAGCCATCCGAGATCGCGTCGACGCGCTCGCGCCGCTGCTCGCCCACCACCTCGGCGCGCTCGACTGCGGGCCGCTCAGCGACATAGACGGCGCCCTCGTGCCCCTGAAGGCAGTGCGGAGGCTGCAAGGCGCGCTCGGCGACCGAGTCGAGGGAGCGCGGATGCAGCAGATGCTGCTCGCAGACGCCTTCCGAACCCACGACGTGACCGGCCCGGCGCTTCGAGTTCGCAACGCGATCCGCGCCTGGCAGAGCGATCTCGCTCGTGCCGACGCGTCGGACGCATCCTGGATCCACCTGGACGAGCTGAACGACTGGGTCATCGAGTGCGCAAGCACCGTCCCGGCGCTTGCCGAGGGCCTCGACGCAGCAACGGGTCTGGGGCTCTCCGTTGAGTCGGTGCGAGCGCTGGTCGACGTGCTCGTCCTGCGAGAGCACGTCGAGCGCCTCATCGAGGCCGAGGGCGCGAGCGTTGCAGACATCTCGGAGAGCGCGTCATGAACAGGCTGGGGGTGGTCGCGGTTGCGGCCTTCGTGTCGCTGGCCTCCGGGTTCGGCCTGGTGCAGTACGTGAGCGGTGCCGAGGAGCGCGCGACTGAGTCGGCCACACCGGTTGAGGTGCTCATGGCGACCGCCGACATCCCGGATGGCACGGCGTTCGATGCAGCTCTCGCCGACGGCCGCATCGCCCCGTCGCAGACCCTTCGTGCCTCTCGGCCTGCGACGGCGGTGACCGACGCCTCCGTCCTCCGCGGGACGGTGGCCGACGGCGTGCTGAGGGCGGGACAGATCGTGGTGAGCGGCACCTTCGTCGACCCGGCCGAGACGCGAGTGGGAGCGGGACCCCCGACCTTTGCCGATGACCTGCCGGAAGGGACCGTCGCCGTCTCATTCGACGCCGCTGGCGCTTCAGCAGTCTCGAACCTCATCAGCCCCGGCGACCGCGTGAACCTGCTCGTGAAGGTGCCGAATGCCTCCGACCTCGGGCTGCCCGACTCTGGTGGGCCAGCGATCGTCCACGTGTTCCAGGCGCTCGAGGTGATCGCCATCGGGACGACCGTCCGGCCACCCGAAGGCGCCGAGGAGCCAGTCGCCAACCCTGGCGCGAGCACCTACACGGTCGCGGTAGCCCCCCGCGACGCCGCGCGCCTGCTCTACCTGACACGCGAGTACGAGGTGCTGCTGGCCCTGGTCGGTCCAGGCAACGATCCCGCTCCACAGACGCCTGTTGGCAAGACCGACGCGCTGCCGGGCTCGCTCACCCCGGAGCCATCTGTCACGGGAGACGGCTGATGAGCGCGCTCCGCGAGCGGATCCTGGCTGCCCGCAAGGACCTCGACGGCGGTGACACCGGGACATCCGAAAGCCCCCCCGCCGACGTCGACGCAACGCTCGAGGCCCAACAGGACGACGGCGTCGCTGACATCCTCCGACCGTCTGTCGCGGCGCCGCCACCCGAGCCGCGAGCCAGCCTGCCGGCCAACCTGCACGCTGAGATCCACCGGCGCGTCGTCAAGGATCTCGGGCCGCTGCTGTTCGACGACACTGTGCACGACGCCGAGCTGGAAGCGCGGCTCCGCGAGACGATCGCGGTGGCCTTCGAGGACTCTGGCATCCCTGCGGGCGGCGATCTGTACGAGCAGTTCGCCACAGACATCCGCAACGATGTCGTCGGCTACGGGCCGATCGAAGACCTCCTAAACGACGACACAGTGACCGAAGTGATGGTCAACGGGCCCGACATCGTCTTCGTCGAGCGAAACGGCAAGGTGGTCGAGGTCGCATCAGGCTTCGTCGACGGCACCCACGTGCGCCGCGTGATCGACAAGATCGTGTCGAACGTCGGTCGCCGCATCGACGAATCATCGCCCATGGTCGACGCCCGCCTGCCGGACGGGTCACGCGTCAACGCCATCATCCCGCCGCTGGCGATCGACGGGCCGTTCCTCACGATCCGCAAGTTCGCCCGTGACCCGTTCATGGCCGCCGACCTCGTCAAGTTCGGCACGCTCGATGAACGCAGCGTCCGCTTCCTGCGCGCATGCATCGAGGGTCGGATGAACATCGTTGTGTCGGGCGGTACAGGCACCGGCAAGACGACGCTGCTCAACGTCCTCTCGTCGTTCATTCCCAACGACGAACGCATCGTCACCGTCGAGGACGCCAAGGAGCTGCAGCTCCACCAGCGCCACGTCCTCTGCATGGAGACGCGGCCACCCAACGTAGAGCGGGCAGGCGAGGTCACGATCCGCGACCTCGTGAAGAACAGCCTTCGCATGAGACCCGACCGCATCGTGGTCGGCGAGTGCCGTGGCGGCGAGGCGCTCGACATGCTGCAGGCGATGAACACGGGCCACGACGGCTCGATGACCACCGTGCACGCGAACAGCCCCCGCGACGCTCTCAGCCGCATCGAGACGCTTACGCTCATGGCCGGCTTCGACCTGCCCGTGCGGGCGATCAGGGAGCAGGTCGCATCCGCCGTCGACGTCATCGTGCAGCTCACGCGCCTCCGCGACGGAACACGCCGCGTCACGCACATCACCGAGGTCGATGGGATGGAGGGCGAGAAGATCACCCTCCAAGACATCTTCCTCTTCGACTTCAGCGCCGGCGTCGACGAGAACGGTCGCCACCAGGGTCGCCTCGAGCCGACCGGCGTCCGCCCGGCCTTCTCCGAGAAGCTGGAGGACACGGGCATACCGATCGGTGGCGACATGTTCGAGATAGCCGGCCGCGACCTGCGCGAGCGGATGGCCGAGCTGCGATGAGCGCATTCGGTCAGCCGATCGTCCTCGTCCTCCTGCTGGGGGTGGTGGCAGGGGTCGGCACGCTGATCGTGACCCTCGTCCGGCTCACCCAGGAGCGCTCCCGTGCGCTGGCAGCCGCCGAGGAGGCCGCACCCGTGCGCCGAGGGGATGGACGTACGCGCAGGCTGGACGACGCGCTGGCAGCGTCGTCCACCCTGCGCCGGGCAGTAGCCGTCACCGCCAACCTGGCCCAGCGGCGCGGCGCCCTCGGGTCGGTCGAGCGATCCCTACGAGCCGCCGACGTGCCGGTCCGACCGGCCGAGCTCATCCTCGCCCACATCGTCGCCACCGTCATCCTGCCGATCGTGGCGTACGCGGCCACGCAGTCGATGTCGAAGACGGTCATGGCGCTCATGCTGGCTGGCGGCGGCCCGCCGGTGGTGCTGCGCTTCCTGGCCGCCCGCCGCCGGAAGCGCTTCGCCAACCAGCTCCCCGACGCGCTCACGACCCTCGCTGGATCGCTGCGTGCCGGGCGCTCGATCGGCCAGGCGATGGAGTCGCTCTCGCGTGAGATGGCCGACCCGATCGGCCGGGAGCTGCGCAAGGTGGTCGCTGAGGTGCGGCTGGGACGCACGCTGCACGAGACGCTGAACGACGCTGCCGACCGCGTGGGCAGCGACGACTTCCGCTGGGCGGTGCTCGCCATGCAGATCCAGTCGGAGGTCGGGGGCAACCTGGCCGAGCTGCTGGACCAGGTCGCCGCCACGATGCGGGAGCGCACTCGCATGCGCGGCGAGGTGAAGGCCCTCACCGCTGAGGGCCGGGCCTCGGCCATCATGCTCGTGATCATGGTGCCGGCCCTGGCCGGCGCCATGGCAGCGATGAACCCCGCCTACATGAAGCCGCTGTTCACGACCTCGACCGGGCACATCATGCTGGGGATCAGTGCCGTGATGATCGGTGGCGGCTACTTCTGGATGAGCCGGATGGTGAAGATCGATGTCTGATCTCCTCCAGCTCCAGGGCCTCGGCGCAATCCTCGCCGTGGTGACAGCACTGAGCGCGGCTTGGCTGCTCGCCAGCGTCGGCGTGCTCTTCGTCGACCGGGCTTCGCTGCGCGCCAAGCTGCGCGGCATCGACGACCTCTACAAGTTCGTCGACGTTCGCGATCAGGAGCTGATGCTGCCGTTCGCGGATCGAGTTGCAGGCCCCGTGCTGGGAGCGCTATCGAAGCTCGGCTGGCGCTTCTCCCCCGCCGGCCGCGTCGAGCAGATCCGCGTGATGCTGCGGCGAGCCGGAAGACCGGAGGTGGACACCGACCGGTACCTGGCCATCCGGGTGCTGACGATCCTTGCCTCGCCGTTCGTCGCCTACGCGGCTTGGACGATGGCCGCTTCGCTGGGCGGAACGCTCCGGCTTGCCTGCACCGGGCTGGCGGTGGCGTGCTGCACGATCCTCCCGAGCCGCAAGCTGCGGTCACAGGTGGAGTCACGAGAGGAGAGGATCCTCCGTCAGCTCCCGGACATCATGGACCTCCTCGTCATCTGCATGGAGGCCGGGCTCGGCTTCACGTCCGCTGTCTCGCGAACCGTGGCCAACATCGAGGGAGAGATGTCAGACGAGTTCGCGCTCGCCCTCGGTGAGATGCGCGCGGGAGCGAGCCGAGCCGAGGCCCTGAGCGGTCTGGCCGAGCGAGTGCAGCTGCCGCAGGTCCGCTCCTTTGTCACGTCCATACGCCAGGCCGACCAGTTCGGCATCTCGGTGTCCACGGTGCTCCGCAACCAGGCGGAGGAGATGCGGGTGGCGCGCCGGCAGATAGCGCAGGAAAAGGCCCAGAAGGCCCCGGTCAAGATGCTCGTTCCGATGGTGTTCTGCATCTTCCCGCCGATGTTCATCGTGGTGATCGGTCCGGCCGCCCTGTCCATGACGGCCAGCGGGGGGTTCTGAGGTGGGGGCTTCGACCCCGATCCGGTGCGACGACGACCGCGGCGCCGTGGTGGTCGAGTTCGCGCTCGTGCTACCCGTCCTCATGGTCCTGCTGCTCGGCATGGTGAGCGGGGCCACTGCATGGAACCAGAGCCAGTCGCTCGGTCAGGGCGCTCGGGTCGCAGGGCGCTACGCGTCGACCTTGCCCCTGGCCGCACCGGACGGCATGGACGACTGGCTCGACGGCATCGCCGACCGCGCCATCGCCTCGAGTGAGGGCAACCTGGCGACAGGGACCAGCGGCCGGACGGTGTGCGTCGCCTACGTCGACCCGGCAGGCACGGCGCCGGACAACACCGTGAGCCGCACCCTCGACCCCGCCGGAGTGCGCACCTCGGGCGTCATTCCGTGCTTCTCGGACGGGCAGAGCGATACCGACATACGCGTGCAGGTCGAGCTCGAGCGCGACAGCTACCTCGATGTCGGCTTCTGGCGTCAGGACATCGACCTTCGCCGCAGCGTCGTCTTCCGCTACGAGGCTGACGGTGGGATCTGAGCGGCGTCGTCTCCGACCCGGCCGCGGCGACGCCGGGGTCGTCGTGGTCCTGGTCGCCGCGTCCATGGGGGCGCTCGTGGTGATGGTGGCGCTCGTGCTGGACATGAGCGGCGCGCGCCGCGACCGCGACGCCGACCAGGTGGCCGCCGATGCGATGGCGCTTGCCGCCGCGACGGCTCTCGGTGGGTCAGACAGCTCCGCCGTCGTGGCATGCGAGGCGGCATGGGACTACATCGTCGTCAACCTGCCGACGGCAGAGACCGCTCCAGCACCTTCCTGCTCAACCTTCTCGTCGACCTGCTCACCCACCACCGCCCGGCAGATCCAGACGACGATCGACGAGTACGTCATAACGCTCACGCACCCCGTGCCGACTGCCCACAGCCTGATGACGGGTCAGCCAGCCGGCTCGCTCGATGGGCAGCCTTGCGACCGTATCGGGGTTCGCGTGCAGCAGAGCCGTGCCAACCTGATCCAGGCCGGTTCCGTCGCGCTCGATGTCGACGCTGTCAGCCGCTACGTGCGCGGTGTCGGAGACATCCAGGCGCCCCTAGTGCTGTTGGCCGAACACGCTTGCGGCGTCTTGACGGTGAATGGCAGCGCCAACCTCACCGTCAACACAGCGGGAGGGGACCCCGGCCACATCATCATCGACTCCGACGGGTCCGAGTGCGCCAACCCCAACAAGGTCGTGCTCGACGTGAACGGCCAGGGCACCGTGACGGCAGGGCAGATCGCGATGTGGGCGCTTGCCGATGGTGACCCGACGAGCGCCTACAGCAACGGGTTGCTGAGCCCGACTCCCATCCCCTCATCAGCCCCCGTCACGAGCAGCGCCATGGAGTGGCGCTACAACTGCGACCCCGCCAACGGATGTCCCGGCACCGGTCCGCCGCACATCGACGACATGATCGCTGATTGGGGCGGCCTCGGCACACCCCTCCCGTCAGGCTCGTTCACCACGTGGACAGCCAGCGGTCGCAGCTGCTCTCCCTCCGGCGCGACCGTCGTGCCGACCGGGAACTGGTACATCGACTGCGGCAGCTCCGGCCTCTCGACGAACGGCAGCATCACGTTCCAAGGCGGCAACATCGTCAGTGATGGGCCCATCACGGCAACCGGCTCCGGCGGCCTCCGCGTCAACTGCTCTGACGCCGACCCAACCGACCTGGTCGGTCCTGCTACCTGCGCTGTCGACCCGCCAGCTCCGGCGATCCTCTACCTGCGTTCGGGCGATCTGATCGACAACGGCGACATCGAGATGCGCGAGACGACGGTGTACCTGACCAACGGCTCGGTCACGATGGCAGGGAACAACACCGTGATCTGGACCGCCCCGGACGATGTCACCTACAAGTTCGACGACCTGCTGATCTGGACCACGAGCACCAGCCTGATGCGGATCACCGGCAACTCGACCCTGATCCTCGAGGGAACCATCTTCGTCCCGAACGCACGCATGGAGCTGGCAGGCAGCTCCGGCGGGCAGGCCATCGGAGCACAGATCTTCGCCCGCACCGCCGAGCTGGTGGGTGGTGCGCAGCTCACGCTGGCACCAAGGGAGGATCGCTCGCTGCAGGTGGGCAAGGGCCGCGCCCTCCTGATCCGCTGACCTCGAGCCCGCGTGGGAGCATGCGGCGGTGAGCGACGCAGACAACCCACCCGCCACGCCAGCTGCGACGGTGATCCTCCTCCGCGACTCCGGTGCGGGGCTCGAGACCCTGATGCTGCACCGCACATCCAAGGTCGCGTTCGGGGGCATGTGGGTCTTTCCCGGAGGGCGCGTCGACGACGCCGACCGAAGGCCCGACGACTCGGACGACGAGATCGCCGCGCGCCGGGCCGCTGCACGCGAGGCGGCCGAGGAGTGCGGGCTGCTCCTGGAGCCTCACGAGCTGGTCCCCTTCTCTCATTGGACTCCACCCGCCGAGACGCCGCGGCGCTATGCGACATGGTTCTTCGTGGCCAGGGCCTCCGAAGGCGAGGTCCTCGTCGACGGCGGCGAGATCCGCGATCACGCCTGGCTCACACCACAGGAGGTGCTCGACCGGCGCCACCGAGGGGAGGTCGATCTAGCCCCGCCGACCTTCGTGACGCTCACCGACCTGGCCATGCACCCAGACGTCGACGCCGCACTCGCTGCGGCGGCCGCTCGTTCCCCGCTGCCGCGATACTCAACGCGCTGGAGCGTGGTCGACGACGGCGCCGTAGCGCTGTGGCTTGGTGACGCGGGCTACGAGGCGAGCGATCCGCACGCGGAGGGACCACGGCATCGCCTCTGGATGCTGCCGCAGGGCTGGCGCCTCGAGCGCGACTGAGCTGCTGATCAGAGCGGGCGGCCGCTCCGCTCGAGCCACCGATCGATGAGAGTGCGGGCGATGCTCATGCCCGGAGGGATCATCGGCAGGTCGTCGGGCGCGAACCACTGCGCATCGACGATCTCGCGCTCGTCGATCTCGATCTCGCCCGCCGCCCATGTCGCTTCGAAGCCGATCATGAGAGAGTGCGGGAAGGGCCACGGCTGGCTCGCCGTGTAGCGAACGGAGCCGAGCTGCACGCCCACCTCCTCGCGCACCTCTCGTCGCACCGCCTCCTCGAGCGTCTCACCGGCCTCCACGAAGCCCGCCACGCAGCTGTACATGGGGATGGGAAAGGCGCGACCGCGCGCGAGCAGCGCAGTGCCGTCGCGCTCGATGAGCGTGATAACAGCGGGGGCGAGCCGCGGAAACGCCAGCAGTCCACAGTCTGGGCAGCGCCGCGCCCTCTCACCGGGAGCGGGTTCGGTTGCGGTGCCGCAGCGGCCGCAGAACCTCGTTGTGCGGTCCCACTCGACGAGCTGGACCGCCCGGCCGGCGAGCGTCCAGCGGAGGTCGTCAACCCGCCCGTACAGCCCCATCAGCGGAACCAGCCCCTCGACGACCACATCGGCCACGCCGTCGCCGTCGAGGTCGACCGCCCAGCAAGCGGCGCCGTCGAGCATCCCCAGCACCATTGCGGGCGCTCCTGGTGCCACGTCCTGCGGGTGCTCGTCGAGAAGCACGACCTCGCCCTGGCGGACCACGACCGTCAGAGCACCGCTCCAGTCGTCGGGAAGGTCGAGGCACGGCACGAAGCGAGCCAGCTGTGGGTCATTCACGCGATCACGCCTCCGGGCTCGACCAGGTCGCTGGCATCTTGGTCGGAACGAACCACGGTGACCACCCCGGCGGCGATCAGGAAGGCCGCTGGCCAGGCGCCAGCGGGCGGCGTCTCACCGAACGCGACCCGAGCGATCACGCTGGCGCCGACGATCTCGAACAGGATCGCGACCGACACGATGGTCGGGCTGATCGAGCTGAGCACGCGGTTCATGAGCGTGTGCCCGAGGAGCTGGGCGCCGACCACCAGACCGGCGATGGCCCACCACGTGCCTGCGCTGTAACCCCAGAGGGACTGACCGCCGATCACGGAGACCACGACCAGGACCGAAGCCGCCGTGGAGTAGCAGGACAGCGCGTACACCCCAGTCGAGACCGTCCTGCGCACGTCAGCACCGACCGTGACGTACGCGGCGGCGAGCATCCCGCCGAGCAGGGCCAGCAGGTCGCCCGTCAGAGCGCGCGCTGATATCGACACGTCAACGCCCGTGAGCACCACTGCACCGGCCATCGCCATGCCGATCCCCAGCCAAGTGCCGCGGGCGACGTGCTCACCGCGACGATGTGCGATCAGCGCGGCCCACACCGGCTGCGTCGCCACGAGGGCAACCGACGAGGCGACCGACGTGAAGGACAGGCTCGGGATCCAGGTAGCGAAGTGCGCCGCGAGGAGACCTCCGGAGATCTTGCTGAGGCGCCGCTCGCGAGCGGACCGATCGGTCCATGCCGCGCGCTCCGCACGTCGGGCCGCCACCCAGAGGCCGAGGACCGGCAGCGACAGCGCGTTGCGCCAGAAGGCGATGGCGAGGGCGGGACCAGCTGCACCCCGGATCAACGGCGCCGACGTCGACACGGCGACAATCGCAACACCGAGCAGTGCGAGCTCGACGGCCGGCGGGCCCGCTCGACGAGTCGGCGGGTGCGGGCCGGCTTGCTCGTTGGCCACCATGGTCCCTGTAGGGTGCCATGCTGGCCGCTCGCACCGTGCTGGGGGCGGCCTGAGAAGGGGATCTCATGCCGACCACGCCCGCCACCGATCGCGTCCGGGACGCCGCGCGTGCCCTCGCACGAGCCATCGAGCCGCTGGTGGGACAGGTGTACTTCGCGCCCGAGTGCCACGATCGATACGCCAAGCTGGGCTTCAGCCCGAGCCCCGGCTGCAGCAAGGACGGCGTCGCCTTCCCGGATGGACCGGCCTACTTCACGAGCCGCGGCTCAGCACTCGGGCAGGCGCCGGGCGAGCTCGTGGCTGCGGCCTTCGGCGTGTTCAACCCGGAGGTGGTGGTACCGGCGGTGTCCTTCGGCTGGTCGCTCACCGACGCCCCAACCATCGCAGATGAGCGGCTGCTGGGAGCCGTGGAGCAGCTGACCCGGTTGCTGGGCGAGCGTCCGGACGGCGTCGATCGCGCGGTCGAGCTGCTCCAGCGAGCGACGGCCCCGCTCGAGCCTTGGGGTCGCGCCCTGTTCGCGGGAACGCTCTCGCAGCCGCTCCCCGGCTCGCCACTCGGCGACCTCTTCAGGCTGGGCGACCGACTCCGTGAGTTCCGAGGCGACAGCCACATCGCCGCGTGGGTGGCAGCCGGGTTCGACGCAGTCGAGATCGGGCTCCTGACCGAGCCCTATTGGGGCGTGCCGGCGCGCACGTACATCCGCACTCGAGCCTGGAGCGACGCGCAGCTCGACGCAGGTCAGGAGCGGCTTCGCTCGGCGGGCCTCATCGACACGGGCGGCCTCACCGAGGCGGGCCGCTCGGCGCGCGAGTCGATCGAGCTCGCAACCGACTCGCAGGTGGCGCCAGCGATCGACGCGCTGGGCGACGACTTCGACGAGCTGATCGCACTGCTGACTCCGATGGCGGAGCGGATCATGGCGGGAGCTGGCTACCCACCGAGCCCGCTCGCCATCTCACCGAGTCGCTGAGCGGCGACGCCCGGGGCGAGCAAGCCGCTCAGACGTCGAGGAAGCGGGAGACCGCTACGGCCGAGCCGATCGCTCCGATGAGCGCGGCCACTCCGATCACGAACACGTTGGTGTAGACGAGGTTCGAGTCTGTGATCACGAAGCCCTGGAAGATGGGAAGCACGCGGTCGCGCGAGAGCTCGTCGATGAACGGGCGAATGAGGAAGGTCATGAAGCCAACCGCCACCGCGGCTCCGAGGAGCGTCTGGATGATGCCCTCGACGATGAACGGGATGCGGATGAACCAGTTCGTGGCGCCCACCAGCTTCATCACCTCGATCTCGCGACGCCGTGCGAACATCGCAACCCGGATCGTGTTCAGGATGAGCATCAGGGCCGCCACGAGGAGAAGCACGGCAGCGGCGAGGAAGCGCACCCCGATCTTGTTGAAGGTCTCCTGGATGCGCTGCACGACCTCGAAGGCGAACACGACCTCGTAGACGCCTGGCTTGTCTTCGAACTGGTCGCCGAGCGCCTTCACGACTTCCGGATCCTGGATGCGAGGCGCCACGCGGAAGGACGGCGGCAGGATGTCGGCCGTCACCGTCTCAACGAGGGCTGGCGAGTTCTGGAAGAGGCGCTTGAACTCCTCGTAGGTGGCGTCCTGGTCGACGTAGGTGGCCTCGCGCACGTCGGGGTTGCCCTCGAGGTCGCGCTGGATCGAATCCTTCTGATCTTGGGTCACCTTGGGCTGGAGGTAGACGATGAACTCGATGCCACCCTTGAAGCGATCGTTGGCGTTCTCGACTCCCTGGCGCAGCAGCAGGGCGGAGCCGAAGAGCGTGAGGGAGACGACGACGGTCAGCACCGACGCCAACGTGAGCGTGACGTTGCGGAAGAGGTTTGTCGCGGTCTCGCGGGCGACGTAGTCGAGCTTGATGGCCATGGGTCAGGTGCGCGTCACTCGTAGACGCCGCGGCTCTGGTCGCGGATGATGCTGCCGCGATCGAGCTCGATCACGCGCCGACGCATGGTGTCGACGATGGAGCGGTCGTGGGTGGCCATCAGCACGGTCGTGCCCGTGCGGTTGATGCGGTCGAGGAGCCGCATGATGCCGACCGAGGTGGCTGGATCGAGGTTGCCCGTGGGCTCGTCGGCCAGGAGGATCAGGGGCCGATTGACGAAGGCCCGGGCGATCGAGACCCGCTGCTGCTCGCCACCCGAGAGCTCGTTCGGGAAGTTGGCCATCTTCTTGCCGAGCCCGACCAGCTCGAGGATCGCCGGCACCTGCGTCTTGACGACGTGGCGTGGCCGCCCGATCACCTCGAGCGCGAAGGCCACGTTCTCGTAGACCGTCTTGTTGGTGAGCAGCTTGAAGTCCTGGAAGACGCTGCCGATGTTGCGGCGCAGGTGGGGCACCTTCCAGGACGGGAGCGAGCCGATGTCCTTGCCCGCCACGTAGATGCGGCCCTTCTCCGGGTGCTCTTCCTTGTTCACGAGCCGCAGGAAGGTCGATTTGCCTGACCCCGAAGCCCCGACCAGGAAGACGAACTCACCCCTGTTGACCTCGACTGAGGCGTCCGCAAGGGCGACGACATCACCCTTGTAGACCTTTGAGACGTTCTCGAGCTTGATCATGAGGCGGGGGCGAGGGTACCAGCGCCCTCAACGCCGAACGCGGCACCCGGCGGGCGCCGCGTTCATTGCGATCAGGTTACGACGTCGCGTTGGCGCGGCGCCATTGCAGGTACGCCTCCATGAACGGATCGAGGTCTCCGTCGAGCACTCCTTGCACGTTTCCGGCCTCGTGCTCGGTGCGCAGGTCCTTGACCATCTGGTACGGCTGCAGCACGTAGCTGCGGATCTGGCTGCCGAACCCGACCCGCTGCTGCTCGCCACGGATGTCGGACAGCTCGGCCTCGCGCTTCTGCCGCTCGAGGTCGGCCAGCTTGGCCTTGAGCATGGCCATCGCACGGTCCCGGTTCTGGAACTGGGACCGCTCGACCTGGCAGGAGACGACTATCCCCGTCGGCAGGTGCGTGAGGCGAACTGCGGACGACGTCTTGTTGATGTGCTGACCCCCGGCGCCCGACGCCCGGAACACGTCCATCTTGATGTCGGCCTCGTCGACGCTGATCTGCACCTCGTCCTCGTGCAGCACGGGCACCACATCCAGCGCCGCGAAGGCCGTCTGGCGCTTGCCCTGTGCGTTGAACGGGCTCATGCGCACCAAGCGGTGCACGCCGCGCTCGGCCTGCAGGTACCCGTAGGCGTAGCGGCCCTGCACGAGGAACTCGACGGAGGACAGGCCGGCTTCCGACCCCGGGGTGGACCCCTCCTCCTCGACCTGCAGGCCGCGTCGCTCGGCCCACCGCACGTACATCCGGTAGAGCATCTCGGCCCAGTCCTGCGCGTCCGCCCCGCCCTCGCCTGCCTGGATCGTGCACAGCGCGTCGCGCTCGTCGTGCTCGCCCGAGAACATCGAGCGCAGCTCGAGGCCCCTCAGCTGGCGGTCGAGCGATTCCAGAGACGCCCCGATCTCCGGCTCCTGAGTCTCATCATCGACCTCCCGGGCCATCTCATGGAGGGTCTCAGCGTCTTCCAGCTCGGCCACCAGCCGGCCGAAGAGCTCGAGGTCGTCCATCACAGCCGCCAGCTCACCGGTGACGCGCCGGGCCGCGTCGGGGTCGTCCCAGAGATCGGGGCGCGACGCCTCGGTCTCGAGCAGCGGGCGGCGGGCACGCAGCTCGTCGATCTTCAGGTAGCTCTCGGCGTCACCGATCCGCTTGCGCGCGTCGGCCAGCTGGTCGGAGAAGTCGCGCACCTCTCAGGCCTTGCCGTGGCAGAGCTTGAACTTCTTGCCGCTCCCGCACGGGCAGGGCGCGTTGCGCGGCGTCTTGTCCCAGTCGGACTTCACGACGGGCGTCATGGTCGCCGGCTCCGCAGCCTGAGGAGCGCCCGTGGCCAGGCCACCTCCGGACTCGGCGGCTGCGCTGCGCGCCGCAGCCGACATCCCCCCACCGGCCGCGCTCTCATCGGGCGAGGAGTACTGGACGTTCTGCACACGCGCTTCGTCTGCGGCGAGCGCCGGAGCCGCCGCAGTCGCAGCTGCACCAGTGGACGCCGGCTGCTCGACCTGCACCTGCACGTGCATGACGTAGCGCACGAGGTCTTGGGCGATGCCCTTCATCATCTGGCCGAACATGTCATAGCCCTCGCGCTGCCACTCGGTGAGCGGATCGCGCTGGCCCATGGCCCGCAGGTTGATGCCCTCCTGGAGGTAGTCCATCTCGTAGAGGTGCTCGCGCCATCGCGTGTCGATGATGCGGAGCATCACCTGCCGCTCGACCTGGCGCATGACCTCTTCGCCCAGCTCGGCTTCGCGCCTCTCGTAGTGCGATGTGGCGTCGTCCACGAGCAGCGCGTAGAGGTCGTCGGTCGACTTCACCGCCGCCATCTGTTCGATCTTGAGCGACGACGGCCAGTAGGTGAGGACCTCGGCGTGCAGGCCGTCGAGATCCCACTCCTCGTGGAAGTCGGCCACGCAGTACGTCTCGACCAGAGCCTCGACCGCCTCGGGCAGGTGCTCCGACAGGATCTTGTCGCGCAGGTCGGCCTTGTCGAGGATCTGGTCGCGCAGGGCATAGATCACCTTGCGCTGCGCGTTCATGACCTCGTCGTACTTGAGGACGTTCTTGCGGATCTCGCCGTTCTTCTGCTCGACGGTGGTCTGAGCGCGCTCGATCGCCTTCGAGACCATCTTCGCCTCGAGCGGCACATCATCGGGAAGGGCCTTGCCCATCACCCAGTTGATGGCGCCGGTGGCGAACAGCCGCATGAGGTCGTCCTCAAGCGAGAGGTAGAAGCGGCTCTCGCCGGGATCGCCCTGCCGGCCGGCACGGCCGCGCAGCTGGTTGTCGATGCGGCGCGACTCGTGGCGCTCGGTGCCGAGCACATAGAGGCCACCGAGCCCGATGACCTTCTCCCCCTCGGCTCGCATCTCGGCCCCATAGCGCTGCACGAGCGTTGCGAGCTGCGCGCGGCCCTCGTCGGACTCGACGTCGACCTCCTGGGCGCGCAGGTCGCGCTTGGCAAGGATCTCCGGGTTGCCACCGAGCAGGATGTCGACACCACGGCCGGCCATGTTCGTGGCGACCGTGACCGCTTGCAGGCGTCCGGCCTGGGCGACGATCTCCGCCTCACGGGTGTGCTGCTTGGCGTTGAGCACCTCGTGCGCGATCCCGCGCTTGTCGAGCAACCTCGATAGCTTCTCTGACTTCTCGACGGACACCGTGCCGACCAGGACTGGCTGCCCGGCTTCGTAGCGCTCGGCGATGTCGTCCACCACCGCTCCGAACTTGCCGTCTTCGGTCTTGTAGATCAGGTCGGCCTGGTCGACGCGTGCCGTCGGCTTGTTGGTGGGCACGGGCACGACCTGCAACGAGTAGGTGTTGGCGAACTCGGCGGCCTCGGTGGAGGCCGTTCCCGTCATGCCGGCGAGCTTGTCGTACATGCGGAAGTAGTTCTGGAGGGTGATCGTTGCGAGCGTCTGGTTCTCCTCCTTGATCTTCACCCCCTCCTTGGCCTCGACGGCCTGGTGCAGACCCTCCGACCAACGCCGGCCCTCGAGGATGCGGCCGGTGAACTCGTCGACGATCTTCACCTCGCCGTTGCTGATGATGTAGTCCTTGTCGCGCTTGAAGAGCTCCTTGGCGCGCAGCGCAGCCTGGAGCTGGTGCACGAGGTTCTGAGCGACGCCGTCGTAGAGGTTGTCGATCCCGAGCGCCTGCTCGACCTTCTCGATGCCGGCCTCGGTCGGTGAGACCGTGCGCTTCTGCTCGTCGACCTCGTAGTCATCATCGCGGTGGAGCCCGCGGACGATGGTGGCGAACTTGTAGTACAGCTGTGCCGCGTCGGCCACGCGGCCCGAGATGATGAGAGGAGTGCGAGCCTCGTCGATGAGGATGGAGTCGACCTCGTCGACGATCGCGTAGTTGAACCCGCGCTGCACCTGCCGCTCGCGCGACATCGCCATGTTGTCCCGCAGGTAGTCGAACCCGAACTCGTTGTTCGTGCCGTACGTGATGTCGGCCGCGTATTGCGCGCGCTTGTGCTCGGCACCGTCGTCCCCTGGGACGATCAGGCCCACCTCGAGGCCGAGCCAGCGGTGGAGGCGGCCCATCCACTCCGCGTCGCGCCGCGCCAGGTACTCGTTGACGGTGATCAGGTGCGTGCCCTTGCTGGACAGACCGTTCAGGTAGGCGGGCAGGGTCGAGACCAGCGTCTTGCCCTCGCCGGTCTTCATCTCGGCGATCCAACCGAAGTGCAGGGCGGCGCCTCCGATCAGCTGCACGTCGTAGTGGCGCTGGCCGAGAACCCGCTTACCCGCCTCCCGCACGACCGCATATGCCTCGATCAACAGCTCGTCGAGGTCTTCTCCGTTGGCCAGCCGCTGACGGAACTCGCCCGTCTTGGCCTGCAGCGCGGCATCGCTCAGCGCCTCCATCTCGGGCTCCAACGCCGTGATGTCGGGCACGAGGGCCTGGAGGGCCTTCAGCTTCTTGCCCTCGCCCGAGCGAAGGATCTTGTCGAAGAGGCTCATGAGGGGGCCGAGTCTACCGACGGCTCCTCAGAGCACGGATTCGGTCAGACGCGGGCGTGCTCGGGCTCGGCCACCAGGTGCGTCACCTCGATCTTGGGGAACGCCTTGCGCATCCGCGACGGCACGTCGAGGTGCAGCCACCGAGACGGCCCCGGGGGCAAGGTCGACAGGATGATCCCGGTGAAGGCGTCGGGGCCCTCGCGCCGTATGACCACCCCCGCCGCGTAGATGGGGTTGGCGTCGCCGATCTCGCCATCCGCGATGATCCGCTCGTCATGGAAGCGGTCGAGGCCCTCCTGGAGGGTGCGCTTGGCCGCCGCCTGGACCTGCCCGTCGCTCCAAGCGCCCATCGGGTGCTCCACCGGGACGAGCAAGTGGAAGCGGCATGGCCCTGCCTCCCGCAGGGACCTGACGTGCTCCATCATGTGCGGGCCACCAAGGGTCCGATGGGCGACGATGAGGTACCGAGGCATCTGAGCCTCCTTCCACTTCAAGGCCCGACACCCCGACCGTACGCCTAGCGCCGCCAGGTTGGAAAGGGCCCACCAACCAACGTCTGTGAACCGCTGCGGCCGCCATGCGGCCGCCAGGGTTCACAGACGTCGATTGGTGTGGGTCAGTGGATGTCGAGGAGCTTCTCGCGGACGGCGTAGACGACCGCTTCCATCCGAGAGTGCAGGTGGAGCTTCTCGAGGATGTTCCGGACGTGGTTCTTCACCGTGTTCTCCGAGATGTACAGCTCGGAGGCGATCTCCTTGTTGCTCATACCCTGAGCCACGAGCTTGAGCACCTCGAGCTCGCGGTCGGTGAGCCGCGGGCTGGGCACCGACTGCCGCTCGTCCGCACGCTTGGCCATGCTCGTGAACTCCGAGAGGAGCTTCGAGGCCATCGACGGTGAGATGAGGCTCTGACCACCCACCACGGCACGGATCGCCGTGGCGACCTCTTCGATCGAGATCTCCTTCAGCAGGTAGCCCGTGGCGCCGGCCTTGATGGCGTCGTAGAGGTCGTCTTCTTCGTCGCTGACCGTGAGCATGAGGATCTTGGCCGACGGGACCGCCTCGGCGATGGCTCGTGTTGCCTCGATGCCGGTGACCCGCGGCATCCTCACGTCCATCAACACGACATCTGGTGCCAGATCACCCACCTTGGCGATGGCGTCCTGGCCATCTTCGGCCTCGCCGACGACCTCTATGCCCTCTTCGGACTCGAGCACCATGACCAGGCCGCGGCGAAAGAGGGCGTGATCGTCACAGATCATCACCCGGATCGCGTCAGCCGGGGCCTTCCCCATCTGACCCGGCGCGCCGCCCTCCGACATGACCCTCCTCCAAGCCGAGACCACCTGACGGCGGACTAGTCCGCCCAGCGTAGCCCGGAAGGGCTACTGGACCGTGACTCCCGGAGCGGATCGGGCAGCCGGCCGCCGGAGCCGGATCAGTCGAGGGGGCTCAGCTCGAGGACCGGCGCGATGAGGGGAGCCGACTTGCGTGGACCCTGGTGCGTGCGCAGGACCTGCTTGGTCTTCAGCTTGTAGAGCTGCTGCTCGAGCTTGCCGACGGCGAGGTCGATCGCCGCAAACGGGTCAGCCGCGGCAACCTTGCAGCGGACGTGGTGGCCGCCGCCCTCCATCGTCACCTCGCAGACCTCCTTGTCCGGGATGCGAGGGTTGCGCTCCTCTGAGAAGTGGACCTCTGCGCGGAGCATTCCGTCCAGAAAACGACCAAGGCGGCCGATCTTCTCCTCGGCCGCCGCTCGTAGAGCAGTTGAGATCTCGATGTGCCGGGCACTCACGGTGATGTCCACGAACGGGGTACCTCCCGGGTCTGGTGCGTTGCACCTGCATCGTAGGCATCAAACGCGAGCGCCGCTCCCGCGACCGCCCGGCCCAGGCGGGCGGGGGAACGGGCGGCCACCGCGCCGTGGACGCCGGTGGCGCCCCCGCTGCGCAGAGCCCGAGCTGCGGCGGCGAGGGTGGCGCCCGTGGTGGCCACGTCGTCGACGAGGAGGACCTCGACCGGGCACTGGCGCAGAACCGCGAACGCGGGGTTGGCGAGCCGCTCGCCCGCGCTTCGGCCCTCTTGGGCTGGGCCAGGTCGGCGTTCGATCAGAGGAGCACAGCGAAGGCTCATGCGGCGAGCCACCGCCCGTGCCAGCAGCTCGGCTTGGTCGTAGCCGCGGCTGCGTCGGCGAACCTGGCCGGTCGGGGCCCACGTCACGACAGCGCCCGCCGGCACCTCGATGCACCGCACCATCTGCGCTGCCAGCCAGCCGACGAGGTCGCGGCGGTTGCCGTTCTTGAGCGACGTGACGAGCGAGCGCGCGGACCTGTAGTCGAAGGCGGCAAAGCACGAGTCGAGGTGGCGGGGCAGCGGCAGCGAGGGAGCCCTCGTGAGCCGGAGGGCGCATCGAGCGCACACGACAGCGCCGGATCGATCGCAGAGCGCGCACCGGTGTTGGACGAGCACGGCGTCACCGTACGAAGGCTCACTGACAACCTCGGCGTCAGTGGTCGGGTCCTGAGCTCGGGCGGACGTGTCAACCGGATCCGCACCCCGTGCGTCTGTCGGGGTGATGATGGCCTCCATAGCCGCCGATCAAGCGCCCGAGCCCATCCTGCGTGGAGTGGTCGACCTGGAGTCCGTCTACCGCGCGGAGTACCGCTCGCTGGTCCGGCTCGCCTCGCTGCTCATCGACGACGTGGGCACCTGCGAGGAGGTCGTGCAAGACGCCTTCGTGCGCGTCTGGGCCCGCGGGACGGGCCTGCGCGAGCCCGACAAGCTGCCTGCCTACCTCCGCAGCGCTGTTCTCAACGGTGCGCGCTCGCAGGTCCGCCGTCGCATCGTGCGGCGGCGGCACCTCTCCGTTGCACCCGGTGCGGCGCCGGCTGCCGAGACCACTGCGCTCGAAGCGCAGCCCGGGCGCGAGGTGCTCGAAGCCCTGCGGGCCCTGCCCGAACGGCAGCGTGAGGTGCTGGCTCTGCGCTACTACCTCGACCTGTCAGAGGCCCAGATAGCTGCGACCCTCGGCATCTCTGCCGGCGCGGTCAAGACGCACGCCCATCGTGGCCTCGCCACGCTCGCCGAGCGCCTGGAGGCAACCCGATGAACCCCGAAGACCGCCTGCGCTCCGCCATCACAGCCCGGACGTCGAGCGTCGAACCGACGCAAGACGGCCTCCACCGCATCGAGGAGAAGCTCATGGACGCTCAACGCGCAACGAACCGCAACCGTCTGCTCATCGGGCTCGGCACGGCCGCGGCAGCCATCGCTGCCGTGGTGGGCGTGCTGGCGCTCGACGACGACGACGAGAAGGTCGATGTCGTCGCCACCACCACGACCACGTCGGGACCCACCTCGACGACGACAGACACGACCAGCACAACTGAGGGGCCGGCCCCCACGGTCGACCCGACGCTGCCTGTCTTCCCCGATCCGTCGACCTCGCGCCGCTTCGACGACCCCCAGGCGGTGACCTTGGCCTTCGCCAAGGAGATGGTGGGCTTCCGCGATCCGGTGATCGGCGAGTTCGCCCAGGGGGACAGCCGCTCCGGCGAGGTCGAGGTGCGCGCCTTCGCGCAAGGGGCGCCCACGAGCGTGCTGGTCCGCCAGCTCGATGACGACACCTGGTTCGTGATCGGAGCCATCGTAGAGTCGATCCGGCTCGACAACCCGCCGGGTGGCGGCACCATCTCCTCGCCGCAGACGCTTGAGGGCGCTGCATCGGCCTTCGAGGGCCACGTGGTCGTCCGCCTGTTCGTCGACGGCGTGGCAGAGCCCATCGCCGAGACGTTCGTGACCGGCCGAGGTGACGGCGAGCTGGGCGACTTCGTCGGAGAGCTCGTGTTCGACCTGCCGGACGGGGCCGAGCACGGGGTGCTCGTGCTCTTCGAGCCCAGCGCAGAGGATGGCTCGACCAACGCTGCCACGGTGATCCGGGTCCACTTCTGACCGCCGCTCGATCTCCCTGAGGAACCAGCACTCCGGCGCCGTAGCGTGCCGGGGTGCTGCCGTTCCCACCCCTAGACGAGCTCCGACATCGAGTGCCCAGGCTCCTCGTGGGCCTGGCGCTGTTCGGCATCGGGATCGGCTTGATGGTGCGGGCCGATCTCGGGTTGGCGCCGTGGGACGTGCTGCACCAAGGCGTGGCGGACCACACGGGTATCTCCATCGGCATGGTCACGGTCGCCACCGGCGGCGCCGTGCTGCTGCTGTGGCTTCCGCTCCGCGAGCGACCCGGGCTCGGAACGATCCTCAACGTGATCGTCATCGGTCTGGTCGTCGACGCCACGCTCGCCGTCGTCGATGCGCCCGGCACGTTGTGGCAGAGGATCACCTTCCTCGCTGTGGGGATCTTCGCCTTCGGACCCGGCTCTGGCTTCTACATCGGGGCGGGCCTGGGGCCCGGCCCGCGGGACGGCCTGATGACCGGCCTAGCGCGCCGCGGCCGCTCGGTGAGGGTCGTGCGGACAGCCATCGAGCTGGGTGCACTGGCCATCGGCGCCTCGCTCGGTGGCACCGTCGGGATCGGCACTCTCGTCTTCGCCCTCACCGTGGGGCCGAACGTGCACTGGCACCTCGAGCGGATGACGCTGCCGGCACCCCGCTCACGCGGGCTCTCACAGCTGTCCGAGGTGCTGGCTCAGGTGACCGACGAGGTCGGTGATGAAGCGGCGCTCCGCCCAGCACCAGCGACCCGCGACCCGCTCGAAGCGGTCGACGTAGCGGCCCGCCATGATCGGCTGGAGCGGTAGGTCCTCGGTTGCTTGGAAGAGCACGAACGACGACCGAGCGATGACGGCGTCGTCGCCGAGCGGCTCGAGCACGGTGTTGGTGACGACGTGCTTGGTGCGCTGCTCACCGTCGTGCAGCTTCACGAGTCCGGCGTAGAAGTCGGTGATGGCGCTGGCTCCTCGAGCCAGCGCCACGCCGTCTTCAGTCGCAAGCACTCCGTCGTCGCCGAACAGCGCCCCGACCGCCGCGTAGTCGGCGAGGTCGATCCGCTCGCAGTACGTGCCGAGCAGGTTCCTGATGTGATCGCCGTCGCTGAGCATCACCGGGTTGTACCAGGTGACCCGATCGCTCAGTAGCGGTAGTGATCGTGCTTGTAGGGGCCTTCGGCTGGGATGCCCAGGTAGTCGGCCTGGTCATGCGTGAGGCTCGTGAGCTTCACGCCGAGAGCGTCGAGGTGCAGCCGCGCCACGCGCTCGTCGAGCAGCTTCGGCAGCACGTACACGCCGAGCGGGTAGTCGGCCGTCTTGGTGAAGAGCTCGATCTGGGCCAGCACCTGGTTGGTGAAGCTCATCGACATCACGAAGCTCGGGTGCCCGGTGGCGTTGCCGAGGTTGAGCAGACGACCCTCGGAGAGCACGATCACGGAGTGACCGTCGGGGAAGACGAACTCGTGGACCTGCGGCTTGATCTCGATCTTGCGGATGTCGCTCTGCCGTGCGAGGCCCGCCATGTCGATCTCGTTGTCGAAGTGGCCGATGTTGCCGACGACGGCGTTGTGCTTCATCTTCGCCATGTGCTCGGCGGAGATGATCGCCTTGTTGCCGGTGGCGGTGATGAAGATGTCGGCCTTGTCGATCACCGACTCGAGCGTGGTGACCTCGAAGCCCTCCATCGCCGCTTGCAGGGCGCAGATCGGGTCGACCTCGGTGACGATCACGCGGCATCCCTGGCCCCGCAGTGACTGGGCTGAACCCTTCCCGACCTCGCCGTAGCCGCACACCACCGCGACCTTGCCGCCGAGCATGAGGTCGACACCACGGTTGATCCCGTCGATGAGGCTGTGGCGGCAGCCGTAGAGGTTGTCGAACTTCGACTTCGTGACCGAGTCGTTTACGTTGATCGCCGGGAACAGGAGCTGCCCGGCCTCGAACATCTGGTAGAGCCGGTGCACGCCGGTGGTGGTCTCCTCGGTGACACCCTTGATGCCGCTCGCGATCGTGGTCCAGCGGTTCGGGTCTTCGGCGAGCGAGCGCTTGAGCGTGTCGATGATGACGCCCCACTCCTCCGGGTCGTCGTCGGTCGCATCGGGCACAACGCCCGCCTTCTCGAACTCGACGCCCTTGTGGACGAGGAGCGTGGCGTCGCCCCCATCATCGAGGATCATGTTCGGGCCGCCACCGTCGGGCCACTGCAGCACTTGCTCGGTGCACCACCAGTACTCCTCGAGCGTCTCACCCTTCCATGCGTAGACGGGCACGCCCTTGGGCTCGGCCACGGTGCCCTCCGGCCCGACAGCGACGGCCGCCGCTGCGTGGTCCTGGGTCGAGAAGATGTTGCAGCTGACCCAGCGCACCTCCGCGCCGAGAGCGGTAAGCGTCTCGATGAGCACGGCTGTCTGGATCGTCATGTGCAGCGAGCCGGTGATGCGAGCGCCCTTGAGCGGCTTGGAGTCGGTGAACTCGGCCCGCAGAGCCATCAGGCCAGGCATCTCGACCTCGGCCAGCTCGATCTCCTTGCGGCCCCAGGGGGCGAGCGTGAGGTCGGCAACCTTGAAGTCCTGATCAGGGGTGGTGGTCATGGTTCCTCCGTGCATGCGCGGCGAAGCCGCAGGCATGCGGTCGTGGGGTGTGGAGGGCTGGCTGCAGCTGGCAGCACCCTGATCAGCCCGGCCGACGATGGTAGCCGCCGCCGGCCCTGTCAGCCGCACCCGCCGCCGCGTGGAGCGCCCGGTGGGCGCTATCTGGCGAGGGCAGCCTTGAGGTCGAGCAGCACCGGGATGGGCCCGGGGTCGACACCGGCCTCGGCGGCCATGTGAAGGCTGACGAAGTCGCCCTGGATGATGAGGTCGAACAGCTGGGCGAGCGCGCCTTCGCCTACGGCAGTCACGTCGAGGATCGAGTGCACGACCTCGTCGATCACGTCGAAGGTCAGCTCGAAGCGACGCGACACCTGCGGGTGTTCGAAGTCGTGCCTGAACCTGACCACCGTCATCACCTGCCGGGTGATGTCGCCGTGTTGACCCCAACCGCAGATCTCGTTGTGGCACATCTCCGGCACGCTTCCCGCGAACGACGGCGCCTTGGCGTTCTCGTTGACCTGACACTTGAAGCGGTAGGCGGCGACCGCTCCGATCGCGTCGCCGCCGTAGGCCACCGGGATCGTGCGGCCGATCTCCCTGGCGAGGGTCTGGGCCGAGCTGCCGTCGCGGATCAGCTTGTCGCGTCGCTGGCCCAGCTGATCAACGGTGGCGGCGATCTGCTGGCGTGCTGCGGGCAAGAGGCCGACCTGCTCCAGCAGGGCGAGGATCGGGATGCTCACGGCGCCGACACCCGCGCGGGGCATCGGGATGTCGGGAAGCATGACGTGAGGCGCCCCAGCAGAGGCAGCAAGCGCGCCCAGCTCGCCACCCGTGGAGAGGACCACCAAGCGGGCGCCAAGCTCCGCTGCCTCCTGAGCCGCCTGCACGGTCTCCTCGGTGTTGCCCGAGTAGGACACCGCGAAGCACAGGGTGCCCTCGCCAGCGAAGGCCGGCACCTCGTAGCCCTTGCTGACGACCACCGGCACGGCCATGGACGGACCGGCGACGGCACTGACGATGTCGCCGGCGATGCCGCTGCCTCCCATCCCGAGGACGACGACGTTGTCGACGTCCTCCAAGTCCGGTAGGCCGCCTTCGACCTCCTCAGCGAGGCGAGCTGCCGCTGCGACCTGCTCTGGCAGCGCGGCGGCGAGGTCGAACATGCCGACCGAGTCGAGGATGTCGGTCACTCAGGCCTCGAACGTGGGGCGGATGCCCTGCGCGTCGGCCTTGGCGAGAAGGCGCTCGTGCTCCTCACCGGGCACCGTCTCGGCCTCGTCGATCAACATGATCGGGATGTCATCACGGATCGAGTAGCGCCGCTTGAGCCGGGGGTTGTAGAGCGACTGCTCGTCCTCGAAGTAGAGCAGCGGACCCTTGTCCTCCGGGCATGCGAGTATCTCGAGGAGCTGTGGGTCGAGGGCCATTGGTGGACTCCTTTGTGGGTGCCGCAAGCCTCAGGCTGCGGAAGCGATCAGGGCTTGCACCTCGCGGACGCGGCTGGCACAGGATGCCTCGTCCGCGGCCTCGAGGTTGAGACGCAGGAGCGGCTCCGTGTTCGAGGCGCGCAGGTTGAACCACCACTCGCCCATGTCGACCGTGAGGCCGTCGAGGCGGTCCTGCGCGTCTGCCGGGTAGGCGGCGGCCACGGCGTCGATGACGGCCGTGGTGTCGGCGACCGTCGAGTTGATCTCGCCACTCGCCGCGTAGCGGTCGAAGGGCCGGCGCAGCTCGGAGAGCGGCTGCCCCGCCTTGGAGAGCTGCTCGAGCACGAGGAGTGCGGCGATGCAGCCGGAGTCGGCCCGCCAGTTGTCGGCGAAGTAGTAGTGAGCGGAGTGCTCGCCCCCGAAGGCAGCACCGGTCTCCGCCATCGTCGCCTTGATGAAGCTGTGGCCCACGCGCGTGCGGATGGGCTTGCCGCCGCGCTCCCGCACCACCTCGGGGACGGCCTTGGAGCAGATGCAGTTGTGCAGGATGGTGGCGCCCGGATGCTTCTCGAGCACTCCGGCCGCAACGATCGCGGTGGTCAACGAGCCGGAGAGCGGCTGACCCTTGTCATCGACCAGGAAGACTCGGTCGGCATCGCCGTCGAACGCCAAGCCCACGTCCGCGCCCACCTCCAGCACACGAGCTTGGAGGTCGCGCAGGTTCTCCAGCTGGATGGGGTCGGCGGGGTGGTTGGGGAACGTGCCGTCCAGCTCGGCGTACATCAGCTCGATGGAGAAGGGCAGGCCGTCGAACACGGCGGGGACGACGAGGCCGCCCATCCCGTTGGCCGTGTCGGCGACGATCTTCAGCGGGCGCAGGGCCGCAAGGTCGACGAAGGAGCGCACGTGCTCGCCGAAGTCGCGGAGCAGATCGAGGCGTTCGTAGGCACCGCGGGGACCCGTGGTCGGAGCGCTGCCCTCCGCCGCCATCGCCTTGATCTCGCGAAGACCAGACTCCTCACCGATCGGACGGGCGCCGGCGAGGCACATCTTCATGCCGTTGTACTGCGAGGGGTTGTGCGATGCCGTCAGCATCACGCCGGGGGCGTCGAGCTTGCCGGAGGCGAAGTAGAGGAGGTCGGTAGAGGCCAGGCCAAGGTCGATCACGTCGATCCCCTGGCTCTGCACGCCGCGCGCGAAAGCGTCCGCCAGATCGATGCCGGACTCACGCATGTCACGGGCGATGAGCACCCGCTTGGCGCCGCCGACCTGCCCCGATGCGAAGCGCGCGAAGGCGCCGCCGATCGCCTCGGCCGTTGCGGCGTCGAGCTGGTCGGGCGTGGTGCCGCGAACGTCGTAGGCCTTGAAGATCGCGTCGAGGTCAGCCATCAGGGGGTTCACCCTACTGGTGGGCGCTGGCGGTCCCCGGCGTCCCGGTCGGCAGCACCGCGTGCTCACCGAGCTCGTAGACGCCTGTGGCCGACCAGTGCCGGATGCGCCACACGTCGCGCAGCAATCGGACGCCGTCGCGAGCGGCCCGGACCGTGGAGCGCTCGGCGCTGCGCAGCCGCACCGGCACCTCCAGGAGGCTCATCTCGTGGCGCTCGACCAAGTGGAGCAGCTCGATGTCGAAGGCGAACCCATCGAGGCGACCCAGCCCGAAGAGCAGCGCGGCAGCATCCGAGCGGAACGCTTTGAGGCCGCACTGGGTGTCGCGCGGAAGGCTGAGGAGCACACCCATCGTCACGACGTTGATGGCTCGGCTGCCGATGTCGCGCAGGAGCCCAGCGCCCTGCACCGTGGTGGCCTCGGGGTGGCGCCTGCTCCCGACGACCACGTCCCACCCTGCCTCGACCTGCCCGATCACAGCGAGCAGCTGGTCGGGCGAGTAGGAGAGGTCGGCGTCGGTGAAGGCAACGGTGCGGCCACGCGACGCGGCGACTCCTGCTCGCACGGCCGCGCCCTTGCCGGAGTTGGTCGGCAGCGCGACCACCTGATCGGCGCCTGCCGCGAGGGCGGCGTCCGCCGTGCCGTCCGAGGAGCCGTCGTCCACAACGATCACCTCGACACCGCCCGCCGCCGCGAGACCCGCCAACGCGTCTTTGACGGCCGACACGGTCGCGCCGATGCGATCGGCCTCGTCGAGCGCGGGCAGCACGACGCTGGCACGGAGCAGACCCGGAGGCTCGGGCCGTGCCGCGCGCTCGTGGATCGTGCGGCGCACGGCGCTGAGCAGCACCGCGCGGTACAGCACCAGCCTGACGACGGCGGCCGCCGCGACAGCCACGACCTTGGCGCCCGCCAGGCCGAGGGCCGTCGTGAACCCTCCGGCAGCGAAGAGCGCACGCAGCACGACGATGTCGACCGCTCCAGCCAGGCCTGCCACCGCGACGAAGCCCAGCGGCATGCGAACCCAGCGGACGTACGGGTCGCTGCGAAAGGTCACCGCCCTGTGCAGCACGTAGGAGAGCAGCGACGCCATGGCGATGGCCGTCGCATCGGCCGCAACGAGGATCCAGCCGAGCTCGTGCCGCAGGAAGACCAGCAGGGCGATGTCGACAACCGTTGGGACGATCGCGACCAGTGCGAAGCGGCGCAGCCGGGTGCTCACGGATCGATGGCGTCGGTGCTGACCGCGGGCTCCGCCTGGCGCAGCGGCGAGGGCCGACGCGCCAGCCACACGGCCAGGACGATGCCACTGGCCGTGAGCAGGTAGGCGAGCCACTCGACGGGCTCACGCCCATAGGTCAGCTCCACATGCCGATCTGTCGGCACGACGACCATGAGGTTGGGCGCCACCCGGTAGGGGCCGCTACCACCACTGACCCGCCAGTTCGGGAAGTAGGAGGCCTTGACCAGCACCGGCGTGCCGGGCTGGTCGACATCGAAGGAGATGCTGTCGTTGTCGACCTCGACGTTGTTGACGGCGACCTCGGGGAGCGGGACCGAGTCAGGCGCGGGCTCGTCCACATCGACGCGCTGCCACTCATCGGGGCCGGACGAGGCGAGCATCACCTCGCGCGCGTCGGGGGCCTTGAACCACTTGACCGCCGGACCGGCGCAGCGACCGGTGTCGTCCTCGCTGCGGCAGATCCAGTCGTGCTGACCGTCGCTCACGCCCTCGAGGACAGCAGGCTCGTTCTCCAGACCCTCCACGAGGTTGCTGCCGGCTACCTCGAACACCACCCACGGCCCTGACGCAGCGATCTCGGTCAGGTCTGGATGGTCACGCGCAGCGGTGATGGCCTGGACGGACGAGGCCATGTAGTAGCGGACGCCCATGAGCTGGAGGTGCTCGATGCCCTCCTCGATGTTGAAGCCGTCGTAGGGCAGGTCGCGCTGCGCAGCGCTCGGCGCCGCGCTGAGCTCGACCTGGGTCAGGAAGTGGAACGGTGTGGTGGCCGACGCCTCGAAGAAGAGGCCCTCCATCGACCCGATGCAGCCGTCTGTCCAGTGCGGCAGCAGCATGAGCGCCATGGGGGTGCCATAGCGGTTGAGCTCCTTCTCGTACTCCCAGAAGGCGCGGCCGCAACCGTTGTCCTCGCCGACCTGGTCCATCGTCATGACGATCTCTCGGTACTCCGGATAGGCGTCCTTCGCCTCGTAGCCCGTGTAGTTCCACTTGGCCCAGGAGCGCACGAAGCTGGCGTCGCCCGAGCCGTTGGACAGCCCGAAGAAGGAGTAGCTGCCGTCGGCCCTCGTCGACCCGAACGGGAGCGCACGCAGAGGTATCCCGACCAGGACCAGGCTGGCGAGGAGTGCGAGGCCAGCGGTGGCGGCCGGCGCCGACCCGCCCGGGCGCTGCGGGTCGCGAGCCGCCAACACCGCGAGCGTGCGACCGACCTCGGACACACCGACCGCAGCTAGCAGGTACAGGCTCAGGTAGTAGAAGGGCAGCACGCGGGCGTTCCAGAGACGGCCCTGGGGCATCACCACGAAGGCCACGGCCGACACCAGCACGAAGGCCGAGAGCATCCAGCCGAGCCGCACCCGGAACGCCAGCGAGAGCACCAGGCCGATGAGCGCGAGGGCGAGCACCCAGCTGATGTCCTGCACCATGTCGGGCCGGCGCGGGACCAGGTACTTCCAGTAGGTCTCGCCGCCCCAGTCGAGCGTGAACAGCGTGCGGGACAGCGCGCCGAAGTCGTTCTCGGCGTTCTCGTGGGGCAGCTTCTCCCAGCCCATGTCGTTGACGTAGGCCCGCTGCCACACGAACGGCAGCACCCAGAACGCCGAGATGAGCCCGCCCACCGGCAGCACCGCTGCCAGCCACTTCAGCGTGGCGAGAGCCGGCCTCCGCATGAGCGCGATGACGGCGGTGCCGCCCAGGGCGTAGAAGGCCGGGATCAAGTGGCACAGCCCGGTGAGCGCTAGCAGGACGGCGGCGAGCGCGCGGTGGCGGCCGGTGCGCAGTCCGCGGATCACGACTCCGAGGTAGACGAGGGCGAGCGACAGGCTGATGGAGAAGGCGAACTCGCCGGCCAGGGTCGACGCGACGTTGCCGCCGTAGATCGTGAAGTTGCGGTCGAACAGGAACGGCAGCGTGGCAACCGCGAGAAGCGCAGGCCCGGGGAACGCGAGATCGGCAAACCGCCCGAAGGCGTAGGCCGCGCTCGGAAGCGTGATCAGGCCCAGGACGGTGACGACCTTGAAGGCGGTTCCGTAGGGGAGCTCGATAGCGAGCAAGAGCACCATGACAGCGCCGGTGACGAGCCACGCTCGGTGCCTGAGCGGGTCACCCAGCCACAGTCGCCCGATCAGCGCTCCCGCCGCGGCGACCGGGAACAGCAGCGTCCAGCCACCGAACAAGCCGACGTCGAGGAGCACGATCAGGAGCGACGGGACCACCATGTAGAACTGGTAGGCGGGGAAGCCGGCGTACCAGTCGGGGGTCCAGCCCGAGAGCCGCAGGTTGGGGAGCAGGTTGTCGCGCAGGTAGGCGGGGCCCCACACGTGTGCCCCCATGTCGCCGCCGGCGGGCACCGCGCTCGACAGGAGGTCGGCCGGGTGGAGTGTGGCGAACACGAAGACGGTGCAGACGGCGAGCACGATGGCGTCGACGGCGTAGCGCACGATCCGCTCCCGGTGCTCGAGCTCGGCAGGGTCCTTCGGCTCGTGGCCGCCGCCATCCCCCCCGCCAGGCTCGGGCTCCCAATCCCAGAGATCCTCCGACGACCCGTCGTCGGTGATGGCGCGAGTCGCCTCGTCGTGCTCGAGGAGGTCCGCGTCGGTGGAGGAATGCCCGTCCATCTCGGGCGTCATCGTCCCACCTCGGCGCGGTGTGCTGGCGTCACCCGAAGACGAGCAGGCTCGTGACCGTGACCATGTTGAACGCCACGTGGGCCGCGATGGCCGGACCCAACCGGCCCGCGCGGTGCGCCAGCACGCCGGCGGCCGCTCCGAACATGATCAGCGCGGGCAGCTGGAGGAGCTGCGCGTGGCTGAGCCCGAACACCGTTGCGTTGATCGCGATCGCCGCAGCGGGCGACACCCCTCGCTTCAGCAGGGCTCCCTGGAAGAGGCCCCGGTAGAAGATCTCCTCCACGATCGGCGCACCTATGCCGACGATCAGCACGACCAGGATCACCCCGAGCGCCCCGTCCGCGCGGTCGGTGATGTCGCGGGCTGGCCCCTCGAGATCAGACGGACCCTTGTCGAGCAGCTCGAGCAGCGGCCAGTAGAGCAGGGGCAGCGCCACGAGCTGCAGAGCAACGCCGATGCCGCCGCCGCGCCAGAGGTCGCGCCACTTCGCGAAGAGGTTGAGGTCGGCCACCAAGCCGTTCCCCTTGAGTCGCGTGGCGGCGATCGGCGCGCCGAGCAGCCCGATCCAGAGCCCGAGCTGAGTGACGGCGAGCAGCGAGAGCGGCAGATCGGCCGCTTCCTCGAGGCTGCGGTCGGTGGCTACGAGGATCGCCGCAAGCACGAGCTGCGAGCCGGTCAGCCCGATCACGAAGCCCAGCACCACGTCGCCGAGACCCCACGTGCGCGGTCTCGTGAACCCACCAGGGACGGCAGCGGTTCCGGCTTCGGTCACCCCGGCAGGCTAATGATCTCGCTGGGGCCGCGGACGCAGGTGGCGCTAGGAGGCGAGGGCGTGCGACAGCGCTGCCGGGTACCGAACGCGGCGGTCGGCCAGCGCCCATCCTTGAGGCACGCGGAGAGCATCGGCATGCTCGGTGCAGAGGTCGTAGGCCATCGGGTGCGCCTCGCTGTCGAGCACCTCCACCCATGCGGTGCGAGCGGAGTAGTCGTAGGTGAGGGTGGCGGTGGCGGTGGTGCGACAGCTCGGCTTGGCGCAGGTACGGCTGCTCATGCCGCCAGACGCTATCCAGGGACATGGGCGGTCTCGCGGATGCCATCGACGCCACCTGGCTGCCTTTAGTCCGGAGCGCCCCGTATCCTGGCGAGATGAACCCCGAGGGTCTGCCGCCTCCGCCTCCCCCGCCGCCGCGCGAGCAGCGGGGCATGGGCCGGCCCTTCCGCGGTGACCAGGGGATGCCCAAGTGGGGCCTTTGGGTGCTGCTCGGGCTGACGCTGGTGATCGTCCTGTCGTCGAGCCTGGCGTCGTCCTCCTCGAAGGAGAAGATCTCCTACTCGGACTTCATGGCCCAGGTTCGCGACGGCAAGGTCGAGCGCATCGAGATCGACAACACCGACGGAGACATCACCGGTGAGCTCGAGAGCGGGCAGTCGTTCCGCACCACCGGGCCGGTCGACGGCGGCATCCCCGAGGCCGACCTTGCGGTGCTGCGCGAGCAGAGCGTGCAGGTCGACTACAAGACGCCGCAGCCCAGCTTCATCACCAGCCTGCTCCCCTTCCTCATCCCTGTGGCCATCTTCGTGGCGTTCTTCTGGTTCATGCAGCGCCGGGCGCAGAGCCAGATGGGCGGGATCATGTCTATCGGGCGCTCGCGGGCCAAGACCTACTCCACGGAGCGTCCGGGCACGACGTTCGCCGATGTCGCCGGCTACGAGGGCGTGAAGCAGGACATCAAGGAGGTCGTCGACTTCCTGAAGACTCCCGAGCGCTTCCGCGAGATCGGCGCTCGCATCCCCAAGGGCGTGCTGCTGGTCGGCCCGCCCGGCACCGGCAAGACGCTCATCGCGCGAGCGGTGGCCGGCGAGGCAGGCGTGCCGTTCCTGTCGGTCACGGGATCCGACTTCATGGAGATGTTCGTGGGCGTGGGTGCCAGCCGCGTGCGCGACCTCTTCGCCAGCGCCCGCAAGATGGGCCGGGCCATCATCTTCGTGGACGAGCTCGACTCGATCGGCCGCAAGCGCGGGGCCGGCCTCGGCGGGGGCCACGACGAGCGCGAGCAGACGCTCAACCAGATGCTCTCGGAGATGGACGGCTTCGAGGCCACCGAGGGCATCGTGATGATGGCGGCGACCAACCGCCCCGACATCCTCGACCCTGCGCTGCTGCGGCCGGGCCGCTTCGACCGCCAGGTCGTCGTGCCCCTGCCCGAGCTGAGCGAGCGCGAGGCGATCCTGCGGGTGCACTCCAAGTCCAAGCGGCTCGCGCCCGACGTCGACCTTGCCGTCGTCGCGCGCGGCACCCCGGGGATGTCAGGCGCCGACCTGTCCAACCTCGTCAACGAGGCCGCCCTCTTCGCGGTGCGCGCAGGCGACGACCAGATCTTCATGCGCCACTTCGAGATGGCGCGCGACCGCGTGCTCATGGGCCAGCGGCGCGAGTCGATGGCCCTGGCGGACAACGAGAAGGAGGCGATCGCCTACCACGAGGCGGGCCACGCGGTGGCGGCCGCCGTAGTCCCCCACGCCGATCCGGTCCACAAGGTCACGATCCTTCCGATGGGGATGGCGCTCGGCGTCACCCAACAGCTACCCGTCGACGAGAAGCACATCTACCGCCAGGACTACATCGAGGACAGCCTGGTCGTCCGCATGGGCGGTCGCATCGCCGAGGACCTCGTGTTCGGCGTGATCTCCACTGGCGCCAACAACGACCTGGTCGGGTCGACGGAGCTGGCTCGCAAGATGGTGCGCGAGTGGGGCATGTCCGATCGAGTTGGTCCGATGGCCTGGGGCTCGCAGGGCGCTGTCTTCCTGGGGGAAGACCTCATGCACACCCGCGACTACTCCGACGAGACGGCCCGCGTCATCGACGAAGAGGTGGAGCGCATCCTGCGGGAGCAGGAGGATCGCTGCCGCCAGGTGCTGAGCGAGAACCGCCTCAGCCTCGATCTCGTCGCCCGTGCCCTGCTGGAGCACGAGACGATCGACGGTGAGGAGGTCTACCGCCTCGTGAAGCTGGGCCAGGAGGGCCGCACCGCCGTCGAGGAGTTCGGCGCGTGGCGCGCCACCGATGGCCGCGGCGACGCCTCCGGTTCTCTCTCAGGCGACGCGGCCGTCGCGCACGCCACCACCGAGACGCCCACCCCGCCCACCGCGTAGCCGGGTCAGTGGCAGGCGTCGGGCGTGCTGCCCGGCTCGCGGGCCTCGGCGACAGCGGCCCACAGATCGGTGGCGGTGACCGGTCCCAGGAAGCTGGCCCGCACCACACCCTCAGCATCGACGACGACCGTGGTCGGCACCGCTTCGATGCCGTAGCGCTGGTGCAGCTCGCGCGCGGCGGCGAGCTCGAGCTCGGCCACCGCGACCGCGTTGCTCGCGAGCGGCTGCGCCCGCTCCCACACGCCCGCGCACGTGTTGCACGTGGCTGACGTGAACACCGCGACGAGCCATGGCGCCTCCGGTCGCGGGAAGTCGGCGCGGTCCAGCTGTGCGGGCACCGAGTAGCCGGTGCGCACGGGAGCGTCGGGCCGCTGGCGACGCTGGAGCATCGCAGCCACACCCACCGCCAGGCCGGCGAGCACGAGGGCTATGAGCAGTCGCTCCACAGCACGAGCATGCCGTCCTGGGCCTTCGGGCGGCCACCCGGGCCGTCGGCCGATGGGAAGGTCAGCGCACGATTCGTGCAGAATGTCCGGCCATGGGTGAGGAGACCGGCCACGACCTCGACACGGACGACCGGGCGGGTGCGCCGGCCCTGATCACCGGCGGCCTGACCCCCGACATTGCATCACCGACTCCTGAGGAGCCGGCCGGCGAACCCTCGGCACCAGCACGTGGGGGCTTCGTCACCCGACTCTTCACCGAGCCGATGTGGGTGCTCGGGCTGGTGCTGTTCATGGACGAGGTCGACAAGAACGTCGTACGCGGCATGATCACGCCGCTGAAGGAGGACTTCGGTGTCGGCGACCTCGGCATCGGGGTCTTGCTGTCGCTCGCACTGCTCTTCAACGGTCTCATCACCGTCCCCGCCGGCTACCTGGCCGACCGCTGGAACCGGTCGCGGGCGATCGGCCAGACCGTGGTCGGCTGGTCGGTGCTCACCGCCGGCGGAGCCGCGTCCGTCGGGTTCCCGATGCTCGTCGGGATGCGATCGGCACTCGGCTTCGGTCAAGCGATCACGGAGCCGTCCGCCGCGAGCCTGATCGGCGACTACTACCCGCCCGACAAGCGCGGGCGCGCGTTCTCAGTGCAGCAGGTGATGCTCCTGGCGGGCACCGGCGTCGGAGTCGGCGTGGGTGGCTTCATCGGCACCAACTACGGCTGGCGACCCGCTCTCGTCATCGTCGCGATTCCAGGGCTGCTCGTGTCCTTGCTCGTGTTCCGACTCAAGGAGCCGAAGCGCGGGACCGCCGACCTGATGGCCGCCATCGGCGCCGGCTCCATCGAGCACGCGGAGGACGGCGACCATCCCGCCCTGTTCGAGAACGGCTTCCGCCAGTTCCTGCGGGACATGGTCTCGGGGCTGCGGGCCGACATGCGCGTGATCCTCGACATCCGCACGATGCGCTTCGCGCTCGCTGGTGTCGCGGCGCTGCTGTTCACCGTCACAGCGCTCGCGGCCTGGCTGCCGCAGTACTACGAGCGCCACCTGCACATGGCCGAGGGGACGGGAGAAGCGCTCTTCACGGCACTGATCATCCTCGGCGGCATCCCCGGCGTTCTGCTCGGCGGCCGTGTGGCCGATCGCTATGCATCTCGGATGCAGGGCGGTCGCCTGGCGCTCCCCGCGATCTTCATCGCCAGCGGCAACCTCTTCTTCACGGCCGCCTACCTGCTGCGCAGCGACACGTACTCCCGGAGCTTGGTCGGCACGGTCTTCGTGCTCCAGCTCTTCGGCATCTTCGTGATGACGATGGCGATCCCCGGGCTGCGAGCCGGGCTGACCGACGCCATTCCCGCGCACCTGCGTGGAGCGGGCTTCGGTGCCTTCAACCTCGTTGCAGTCGTCTGTGGCCAGGCGGCTGCGCCGTTCATAGTCTCGGTCATCTCGAACGCCTTCGACGAGAACCTGCGCGTCGCGTTCCTCGTGTGCTCACCGCTGCTGTTCCTCGGGGCTGGCATCCTGTTCCGTGCCCGCAAGTTCCTGGACGAGGACATGAACAAGATCATGATGGCGGTCCTGCAGGCCCTCCAGGACGAGCGCGACAGGGAGGCGGAGAAGGTCTCCCACCAGGGAGCTCATCCCGCCTGAGGCTCGCCGGGCCGCGGGTCCGCCGTCGCCGCCTCGGCGATGCCTTGGGCACCATCGCCCTGTGGGGCAGGAGCTCGCACTCCCCTGCCGATGCATGAACGTGCACATCCCTTTGTGTGCACGAACGTGCATGTCGTAGAGTGCGCACGTTCGTGCACCATCTGGAGGCGAGCCGATGAGACTGAGGACTATGGGTGACGTCGGGGCGATGGTCCGCGATCGGCGGCGGGAGGCCGGCCTCAGTCAGACCGAGCTGGCCGGGCTGGCCGGCGTGAGCAAGCGGTGGCTCGCTGCGCTGGAGGCAGGCAAGCCAGGAGCCGAGATGGCTCTGGTGCTTCGGACCTTCGCCGCGCTGGGCACTGAGCTGAGAGCGGACGACACGCGAGCACCGACCACGGGTGGGGTGGACCTTGACGCGCTTCTGGCGCGGTTCGACGAGCCTCCCGCATGACACCGGCAGATGAGAAGCCGGGTGACGAGCTTGCGATCCTCTGGAACGGCGAAAGAGCCGGCACGCTGCGCCGGCACCGGAGCCGACTGTCGCTGACCTACGAGGAGTCTTGGCGTCTCCGCGACGACGCCACGCCAATGTCTCTCTCGATGCCCCTAGCAGCCCGGGAACACCCCCACCGCGTGGTGGAACCGTTCCTCTGGGGGCTGTTGCCAGACAACGATGCGGTCTTGAGGCGGTGGGGCCGCGACTTCCAAGTAGCGACATCACACCCCTTCGGACTTCTTGCCAACGTCGGTGAAGATCTCGCGGGCGCCATGCAGCTCGTCCGGCCAGAGCGGGTCTCCGAGCTGGGGCGCAAGGTGGCCTCAAGCAAGGTCGACTGGCTCGAGACCGAAGACGTGGCTGAGCTGCTCCGAACCGTGCGAACGGACCAGACCGCTTGGCTGGCGAGCAGAGCCGATGGCCGATGGAGCCTGGCGGGAGCGCAACCCAAGATCGCACTCCTACACGAGGGCGGGCGTTGGGGTCGCTCTACGGGACGAACGCCTACGACGCACATCCTCAAGCCGGCCGTGCTGGGCCTTGACCAGCACGACCTCAACGAACACCTTTGCCTAGCCGCTAGCCGCCACCTCGGGTTGCGGGCCGCCGCAACCAAGATCGGGGTCTTCGGCGAGGAGCGTGCCATCGTCGTCGAGCGCTACGACCGGATCAGGGAGCAGGGGCGCTGGCGCCGCGTTCATCAGGAGGACCTGTGTCAGGCGCTTGGCCGGCATCCATCTCAGAAGTACCAGAGCGATGGCGGACCATCGCCCGCCGACATAGTCGGCCTGCTTCGGGCCTCGATGAGCTCACGCGCTTCAACTGCCGCGGTGATGGGGTTCGTCGACGCTCTCGCCTTCAACTGGCTCGTCGCCGGCCCCGACGCGCACGCCAAGAACTACGCGGTGCTGCTCGAGGGACCGCAGGTGCGCCTCGCCCCTCTCTACGACATTGCGAGCGCTCTGGCCTACGGCGATCTCCACCTACCGAAGGTGAAGCTGGCCATGAAGGTCGGGGGCTACTACCTCCTGTCAGCTATCGGCCCGAGGGCGTGGATGCGGCTCGCCGAGGACCTCCGCCTCGATCAAGACGTCGTCCTGGGACGAGTGAGCGATCTCATCGAGCGTGTTGCGGATGCCTTCGCCAACGCGGCCGATGACCCCGACGTCGTCGCGCTCGGGAGCCCCCTTCCGGCACGACTTCTGGACGCGGTCGCTGCTCGCGCCGCAGCCGTCGCGTTCTAGCGGGCCGGCAGGGATCCAGGCATGGGGCCCTTGATCGAATGCCGGCTGACCATGAACGCGGCATCGCACACCGGGCGCTTTGGTAAGTGGTCCAGGGCGGCGGCCGCAGGCGCGGGCGGCGCTCAAGGCGGCCGCAGGCTCGATCGCTGCCATGGGCGGGCGTCTGACGGAAGCAATGACCAAGAGACAAGGTCCGGTCGATCTCCCTTGATCGGTTCGTAGGCACGCAGAACGCCCTCACGCGAGAACCCCATCCGCTCCGCCAGGCCGTTGGAAGCGTCGTTGTCGGTGTGGACCAGCAGGTAGAGCCGCTCGATGCCCTTGTCGAAGGCCCAGTCGGCAACGAGAGCCAAGGCTGACGACGCGACACCGTGCCCTCTGCGCTCCTCGAGGATCCAGTAGAAGGCCTCGGCACTCCGAGAGTGGGCGTTCACGGCAAGGCCGATCTGTCCGAACGCGCGGTCGTCCTGTGCGTCGGCGATCGCGAATCGAGGCACGCCCCGGGACCACCACTCGTTGGACCGGTCGATCCAGCCGACCGCCTCGGACTCGGTCATGCCCTCCACCATGAACGTGAAGCGCACTATCTCCTCGTCGACGCATGCCCTCATGACAGATGGCGCGTCCCTGTGCTCGAAGGGACGCAGCACGAACGAGCCAGACCGCAACCGCGGATCGGGAAGTGTCCACTCCATGGGTCGATGATGCAACACGGAGCTAGACACCCATTTGGTGTTTACGATCCGCGAGGAGCCCATCGCATACCTGGAACGCCACGGCGAGATCTCCATCGCCTTCGAGGTCGCCTCTGTGCTCGGCCCGGAGGCGCTCGAGGACGGGCTCGCTCGCGTCCGGCTAGCGGAGCGATCCGTCGAGGTGCCTTGGCTCAAGGACTACGACGCGATCGACGGCGGCCCCGGCCAATGGGCAACACGATTCGATGTCGCCAACTGGGGCCTCTTGGGTGCCTTCGACGGCGAGCGCCGGATCGGTGGCGCCGTGGTCGCCTTCGACACACCAAACGTCGACATGCTGCGTGGTCGCCGTGACCTGGCGGTCCTCTGGGATCTGCGTGTCGCTAGCGAGTCTCGCCGGTCCGGAGTGGGCAGAGCTCTCTTCCGCGCCGCGGAGGACTGGGCACGCGAGCGAGGATGCAGGGTCCTCGAGGTCGAGACGCAACACGTCAACGTCCCCGCGTGTCGCTTCTACGTGCGGATGGGATGCTCGCTCGTTTCTGTCGATCGCCACGCCTACCCCAAGCTCCCCGATGAGGCTCAGCTGATCTGGCGACGTGACCTCACCCCTGGCGCGTAGCGGGGGCCTGCGGGTCGACGGGTCGCGGGGTCTAGCTCACGACGTGGAACTCCACGCGGTAGACGAGCGTGTCATCGTGAATCGGGCCGGCGTGCGCGGCACGGCTGCGAAGGGCCTCCCGGTCCGGCTCTCCTGTCCGAGCGAGGTCGTCGTCGGTGATCGACGAGAAGGGCAGCAGGTCGACTTCGTCGACCTCGATCGTCACGGAGCCGCTTCGATAGATCCCGCCGACCTTCACCTTCGGTCGCGACCACAGGCGGTACGAGACGGTGATGGTTCCGTCCGCGACTCGAGCGCGGAGATCAGGGCTGAACTGCACGCTCGTGTTCTCTCGCCGAGCGGCGACGCTGCACCGGTCGCCGTGGACGCAAGTCCGCCGTGCTCATGCCAGCCCTGGATCGGCCGGGCTGGCTCCCCCTGCACGCATGATTGCGGCAGCGACCGAGAAGCCAATCGCGCTGACGACCGGGGCGGCAAGGTGGACGACAACGGCGACGGCGTAATCACGTTGGGCGACCTCAGTGCTCCCCATCAGCACGAACTTGACGCCATCTCCGAAAGCCGCGTGCCAGTAGCCGTCGAGGTCGGACCCCACCGTCACAGCAAGCAGCGCCAGCTGGTCCCACTGGACCAGGGGTGTGGTGATCGCCGTTGCGCAGCTCAGGACGAGCGTGACCACGGCAACGGCCATGAGCAGACCCTTCCGAGACACAGTGCCCTTCGCCCGAGCAACGAAGGCAGTGATGAGCGCAAGGTTCACCGCCGCAACCACGACAAACGCCGTGCTGAGCAGCCGGTGCCAGTCGGACCACTGGTTGCTCCGCCGGAGAGTGTCCGACAGATCGGCTGAGACCAGCCCGGGCGAGCTCGGCCGGTAGACGTCGGCCAGCACGAACCCGACCAGCGCTGTAGCGACCGCAGCACCGATGCCGATGACCGCTGACGCGCTGGCTGCCCGACGTGCGGTCTCCACCGCTCGAGTCTGGCGCACATGGCGCACCCGCTGGGCGGATCAACCGTCCTGATGGACGCTCATCAACGAGCTTCGATGCCCGGCTCGCACGAATCATCCCCGCTCACGCTTCTCGGCTCACTCGTCGGTGGGTCTCACGGTCTGTGCCGACGACACCGCCTCACGACGGGCGCAGACGTCACGGTGCCGGTTTGGAGCAGCGCCAGACGAGGAGGTACGGCAAGCCGCCGAAGGCCTGGCGCACGGCATCGGGGAGGATGGCGGCGGCAGGGTTGGCGGCGAGGGCCTCCTCTGGGAAGTCGACCTCGACGCACTCGTCGATGCGAAGGCCGGCCTGCACCGCCGAGTTCACGTAAGTGTGAACCGGGTGTGCCAGGTTCTCGACGAACGGCAGGCGAAAGCCGCCTCCGGGTGCTTGGTCCCGGTCCCGGAAGCCGGCCACGCCACCGAAGTGGGCGCTGGTCGGGTGCGGGTCCGACACGATCAGCGTGCCACCGGGCCGAAGTACCCGTGCGAGCTCCGCGAAGACCGTCCCGAGATCTGGCACGTGGCACAACGCCAGCGCGCATGTGACGGTGTCGACCGCGTTGTCCTCGACCGGCAGTGCTCCGAGACTCCCAGCCCTGAAGTCGACGGTCGGGAAACGCTCCCTGGCAACCGTCAGCATTGCGGCGCTGGAATCTACGCCGATGGTGTCGTGACCGAGGCTGGCGAGGTAGCCGGCGTGTCGACCAGTGCCGCAGGCGGCATCGAGCGCGCGCCGCCTGGGAAGCGCATCCAACATCGGGCGCACGACCGGCTCCTCGGCTTCGATGAGAGGGTTGGGCCCGTCGTAGGTGGGCGCCCACAGCTCGTAGCCGCTGTCGAGATCATGCTCCACCACCTCGACCAAGATGTTGTTCGGGAACTCATCGAAGCCTTCGAGCACTTGGCGGACTTCGTCGAGCCGCTCGAGGCCCTCGCTCGGTCGGGCGAGGATGCGCCGCATCATCGCCATGCCCGCCACACCCACGAAGTACTGGCCAGCTTGGAACGTCTCTCGGTGCAGCTCCCCCATGCGCTGGAGACCATACGGTGACTCGTCACGAGCTGGCGACGATTTGGATGTCTCCTTCGACGGAGGCCCGAGGAACCACCGCGCCATCGGCGCGGAGCCGTAGCGACGTGGCCCGAGGCACTGACGTCGAGCAGTCGGATCTTCTGTCGCTCGCCCTGGCCGGTGGGAGGAGACTGCCGCCATGTCGGGGCTGAGATCGATCACCGACGGCCTTGTTGTGATCCGCACGCCGGAGTCCGGCGATGCCGATCTGCTGATCGCTGGACGGGACGACGAGTTTCACCGCTTCCTTGGGCCCGGAGCGGACGATCCCTGCCCCACGGGATGCATGGTCGTGGGGGGCACGGTGGTCGGATGGGTCGACTTCGACACCGAGCGTGCTTGGCTCGAACCCGGCGAGGTCAACGTTGGCTACAACGTGTTCGCGGCGCATCGTGGGCTCGGGTACGCATCTCGCGCGGTGAAGCTGCTGCTCCACCACCTCGCTGTTGGCGGCGAGCATCACACCGCAACGCTGCTGATCCATCCCAACAACACGCGCTCTCTGGCGCTAGCGAGGCGCAGTGGGTTCGCCTTGCACGGCCACCTTGACGGCAACCCCTACTGGAAGCGGGCCGTGCCGCCTCTGAGCTACAGCGACGGCACGGTGAACATCCGGCGGCGTGACCCCGATGACCTGGCAATGGATCTCGCAGCCAAGGACGACGAGCAGATCCGCTGGCTCTGGCAGCCGGGCGAGCGCGAGGCGTGGGCGGCCATGACGCCACACCAGCAGCAAGCACACGCGCTACGCGATCTGCAGGAGCAGCGCGATCGCTTTGGAGCAGGGCCCAAGTGGACCTTCACGATCGACGCCGCGAGTGGCCGAGGCGTGGGATACGTGGACTGCGATCTCGCCAACCAGAACGTTCCGCGCGGCGAAGCGAACATCTCCTACGCCTGTCACCCCGCCTACCGTGGCCGTGGGTTTGTCAGCCGGGCCGTTCGGCTGGTGACCCGGTTCCTCGCCGACCACACCGGCGCACGGACGGCCCACATCATCATCGACCATCACAACTCTTCGTCGCTTCGAGTAGCCCGCTCCGTGCAGGCAGCGCGACGCGAACAGTGGACCGACGACCTAGGGCGCACCATGGTCCGGCACACACTCGAGATCTAGGTCATCTGACCGAGTCGCTCAAACGAGGCTGGCGACGAAGGAGCTGATGCGGGCGGCGGTGCGCTCCGGGTCGACCAGCTGGATGAAGTGCCCCAAGCCGTCCCACACCTCGACCGTGGCGCCGGGGATCAATCCCTGAAGGCGACGCTCGGTTGCCGACAGCTCACTCCCGAAGATCCCCAGGTACGGGCTCGCCACCAACGGCAGGAGTGATTCGACCTGGGCCATGAGCTCGTCGGCCGGCGTGTCGAGCACGGCCGACCACACTTCGAGCACGACCTCCTGACGAGGTGCGATGTTGTCGCGCGTCAGCGCCATCCGCTCTTGAGGCACTCGGTCGATGCCCTCCCATGCGACGAACTCGTCCCACGCTGCCGCGAAGTCGTCCCCGCGCAACCGCTCCTCCAGCGGACCGAGCACATCACGGAAGGCCGTCATGTCAAAGGGCTGGTCGACGTTCACGACGCCGCGTAGGGGGGCCATCGCGGCCAGCGCCGTGGCCACGAACCCGCCGTAGCTGTGCCCCACCAGCACCGGTGCCTCGAGCTCGAGCTGGTCCATGAGGGTTCGAACGGCACCGACCTGACCGAACAGCGCGCTGTCCGAGCCCTGAGGTGACGCACCGTGGCCGAGCAGGTCCACGTTGATGCAACGATGACGGTCCTCGAGCCTCTCGACCACCGGCCGCCAGTGCGCACGGTTCGCGGTGATGCCGTGCAGGAAGACCAGCGGCGCCCCCGTCGCCGATCCTGTGTCCTCGTACGCCAGCTGCTCCGCCATGTCACACCCCCGTCTCGAGCCGGAGTGTAAGGGCGCTGGCTGGCCGGGGGCTCAGCCGGCTAGGGGGTCGGGGACGACTATGCCGGTGGCGAGGGGGATGCCCATCGACTGGGCCATGCCGCCACCCCCGATGCGATAGAGGCCGCGCTCGGCCACGATGGCTTTGTCGGCGGCTACCACCACCGGCAGGTCGTCACGCTCATAGTGGTCGCCAACGCGGATCACCAAACGGCCACCGGGGGGGATCTGCGCTCCTTGCAGCCCCGGGATCGCGATCGTCCGCCCTTGCGAGAAGCCGGTGACGTTGACGGTGGCGGCCGCCTCGTCGTCGAGGTTGAACAGCACCAAGAACTCGTCGCGCTCGGCAGTCGGGCCACCGCCCGGGAAGTACCAGGTCGGCGCACCCAGCGGCGAGCCGGTGGTGACGCTCACGCCGCGCCGCGGCGCGGGGTCTGTAGCGACGTTGACGCGCTCGGCCGTGATGGGGACCTCGTTGAGCGAGCGCACGAGGAGGGCGTGGCCGACGCCCGCGGGGACGCGCTCCTCGGCGTGGACGTCGATGATGGAGTAGCGCCCTGGCGGCACAGTGAGCTCGAAGGGCTCGGGCGGCAGGTTCTCTGCCGGATCGTCGAGCCGCACCTCCACCTCCACCTCAGCCACATCGTCGCTCGGGTTGAAGACGACGACCTGTTCGCTCAGCCCCGGCCCCGTCTCCCCCACCGGGTAGATCCACTCGAGCGCAGGGGTTGGGACCCCGAGCGCGAGCGTCATCCCCTCGCGCTCGTCGGTGCCGTTGAACGTCTGGATCCGGTCGATGACGAGCCGGCCGCTGCCCACTCGCACGAGAGCCGACACCTGGGCCTTTCGGGTGACGTCCTCGTCGATGTAGGCACCCACGACGCTGCGACCCGGGACGATGAAGCCCTCGAACCGAGCCGTCTCCCGGACGCCCTCGTCGGTGGCGAACGCGATGTCGACGGTCGCGTCGTCGGGGAACGGGTTCATGAAGACGAGCAGCTCTCGGGCCCCGCGCTCGGTGACGCCCCATGGGAACGACCAGGTCGGCGATGCGGTCGTGCTGCAGGGCGCCGTCGCGCGACCGAGCGGACCGGTGATCTGGTGCTCGACGGCCACCTCTCCCCCGTCGACCTCGATGACGGCGCCTGCGAGCTGAGCCTTGGCGATGTCGCCCAAGCGCACCTCGATGCGGCTCTGCGCGGGGAGCTCGACGGCCTTCTGCACGGGCGGTGGCCGGGTCGTGGTGGTGGTCTCCACAGTCGTGGTCGTGGGAGCGGTGGTCGTCGTCGTGGTCTGACCCGCGACGGTGGTGGTGGTGGTGAGGTCTGCTGCGTCGGGCGCGTCGGCGACCGATCCGGTGAGGACCGTGATCGTTGCGGTGCGTGCCTCGTCGGTTGGGTTGGCGATGAGCACGGCGTGGTCGGCGAAGCCGCCGGGGGCAGCGGTGCCGCCGGCGCAGTACCAAGTGGAGGACAGGGTCGGCTCGGTGCGGGCCGCCGGCAGCGCTACGCCGGCGATCACCCGGGCGGCGCCCGAGTCGGGCGGCCGAGCAGGCTCGTCGGCCGCCTGTAGCGCCAGCCCGCCCACGATCGCCCCGCCGAGGATCAGGACCGACGTCAGCCGCGCCGATCTCACGAGTCCACCGCCTCGGGTGTCGGGTTGAAGCGGGTTCGGATGAGGCGCCGGATGACCCACGCCCAGACGAGCGCCTGGAGCAGCAACATGCCGTAGCGAACAAGAGGCGTCTTGAAGCGCAGCGTTGCGTCGCCCGCCTTCGTCACCTCGAAGCCGGTAGCCCAGCCGTAGGGCTTCACCCGCTCTGCCATGTCGCCCTCCACCGTGAGCGACCAGCGGGACGAGTGGGCGGCACTGACGAGCACCGTCGTGTCGGCCTCGACAGGGCCGGACCACGTCATGGTGCCGTCCTCTTCTGGAAGGACCTCGGGCAGCCCCGAGCGATCCACCGCGGCAGCCGAGGCGATCCCGCCCCCGGTCGGTGGGGCCGACTCGGTCGCCACCGCGGCGCGGATCGGATAGGCGGCCTGGTTGCGGAAGACGGTCAGGCCCGCAGGTGCGTCGACCGGCTCGAGGTCGAGCTGGGCGTCGAGCGTCGCCGCCAGCGATGCGGGGACGGGCAGCGCTTCGTCGGAGAACGGCGCCGGCGCCAGCGACTCGGGGACCACCACGTAGCGCACCCCCATCGGTGCGAGCAGCCGCCCGAGGCGAGCGGTCTGCCCCGACCTGGCGAGGTCGAGCGCGTCGGCCAAGAGGCCGGTGCGGCCGTCGTCGGAGCCAGCCCACAGGTCCTCGACCCGCGGTGTGCCGGCGTCGGTGGTGGCGTATCCGACACCCTCGGCGAGCTCCCAGCTGGCCAGCGGGAGCGCCGCGGGGTCGCCGAGCCACAGCACGCGGAACGGCGTCTCGTCGTTCTCCAGGTCGATGAAGCCGAGCGAGCGGATGTGGTCGCCGCCTGGCATCGACCACCGGCCGTCGAAGGCCGCTCCGAGCACCGGGACCGTGCCCAGCACGACTGCGATGGCGGCCAGGCCCGACGCGATCTGCCGCCATCCGAACCGGTAGCCGGGAAGGTCGACCTCGAAGGCCACCACGCCCATGGCTGTGGCAAGTGCCAGCCCTGCTGCCGCGGGCGCGAGAAGCAGATCAGCGGGCGGCATCGCGAATGGGAGCGCTGCGGTCTGCGAGGCCCAGGCGAGCGCCCAGAACACGATGGCGAGGGTCCATCCGCGCACCGCCCATGCGTGGCGCTCGTCTCGGCCGATCAGCAGTGGCAGCCCGGCGGCGACGAGGAAGACCCAACCGAGTGCACCGCTGCCGAGTGGACCGACGTGGAAGCGCAGAAGAGCCGCCAGATCGGAGTCAGCAGCCGCCCGCTCCACTCCGGTGATCGCCTCCCACGACCCGCCGGGAAGCAGGAAGTCGGCACTCCAGGGAAGGTGAAGGAGAACCGCGGCCAGCGCGCCGGCCACGGCGACCAGGATCATGCGGCCGGAACCACCGAGCTTGTAGGTGAGGAGCGAACCGAGAGCGAGGGCGACGGCGACGACCGGGACCAGCACCACGGCGACCGGCACGAGCGCGGTGAGGAGTGCGGTGATCAGCGCCAGCGCGAGGACGCGGAGCCGAGTGCTCGTGGACCTGACCCGTGGGCCGACCTCACCCCCCAGTGACCCGAATGGAGCCATGCCACCGGCCCTCGCGAGGATGCCGACGATCGTCGGCACCCCGGCATACAGAGCGAGGGTGCCCCACCGGCCGGCCGCCAGCGCGTTGTAGGGCAGCGGGTTGCACACGTAGACGAGCACCGCTGCGATCTGCGCATAGCGAGAGCCAGTGGGAGCGGCGAGCCGATGGATCGACAAGGCGCCGATCGGCACCATCCCGAGCGTCAGGACGGTGCGCAGCAGCCCCATGGTGCCGAGGCTGGCGAGCCCGAGCGCTCCGAGCATCCCGTAGGCCGTCGGCGCCGGCGACTGCGAACCGAGCCCAGCGGTTCGCCAGCCGCTCGCCCACGACCGGAGAAGGTCAATGGGTGACGACGTGAAGGGCGCCATCTCTCCCACCGCGGGCACGCCGCGGGTGATGAGGTGGCGACTGCCGATGACGAGCACGAGGGCGACGACGGCCCACACCCCCAGCGAGACACGCAGTGATCTGGCGCGCAACGAGCCGGCAGCGTCACGCCCGCTGCGCGCCCAGCCCGTGAGACGGTCGTCCTCGCCCCCGATCTGGCCGCGCACGAACTGCCGGAAGCGGGCGCTGCCGTGCGACATGAAGCGCCGCACCTCGCCGTCGGACACGCCGCGGAACGTCCTGACCTGGCGGCGCGCGTCGCGCAGCTCGCCGAGCCGGCGGATGTTCCAGATCCACGCCGCGACGATGTCGCGCGCCTGACGTGTGCGCCCGACGAGGAGCGCATACAGCACCTCGGCGATGTGCAGCACGGCCATCTTCGGCAGCGCGCGCACGAGCCCGAACCCTGAGTAGCAGCTCAACACCACCCGCATGCGATGACGGGCCTGGAGCCGGCGCCGATCGTCGACCGGCCTGCGGACGGAGAGCGCCTCGAGGTGCCGCACTCGAGCGTTCGGGGCGACGATCACGCGCGCACCTGCGATGTGGGTGCGCCAGCACAGGCTGACATCGTCGAGGAGGTAGTCGATGCCCTCGTCGAAACCGCCGATGGCGATGAACAGGTCGGCGCGCACGAGCGTGCACGCTCCGGGGATGCTGAACACATCGCGGACAGCGTCGTGCTGCTCCTGGTCGAGCTCCCCCCGCTCGACCAGGGGCATCGTGTAGCCCGCGTGGTCGATGCCCTCGCCCACCGCGAGCAGGTGTCGCGGCTCGTCCCACATGACGAGCTTCGGCCCGACGACCGCCGCGTTGGACCGGTAGGCCTCCTCGACGAGGAGCCGCACGACGTCAGGCTCAGGCGCGATGTCGTCGTGGCAGATGAGGTAGAAGGCGGCCCCTTCGACAACCTCGAGCACCTCGTTGGCGGCCGTCCCGAAGCCCGGGTTGTCATCCAGTCGCCGCACGAAGGCGCCCGGGGCGGCACGAGCCACGCGCGGCTTGACCTCCACCGCGCTGGCCGGATCGATCACGAGGATGGACAGGTTCGGGTAGTCCTGGTCGACCAGAGCGGTCAGCGTCTCCTCGAACCACGGGCCGGGATCTCGGGCGACGACCACGGCGACGACGGGCGGCGCAGGCGGAGGCGCCGGCTGCACGTCATCGGGCGCGTCGTCGGGCGCGTCAACGCCTGGGGTCTGTAGATCCACGGTCGCCCGAGGGTAGCCGCGGCCGTTCTGCGCTCCGGTCACCAGAGCCGTGCAACCACGGGGCACAGGAGGACGGTTGAGAACAGATGCACAAGCGCTTGCAATAGTTTGCAAAGGCGCGTACGGTCCAATCCGACCACCTCCGCGCCGGCCTCCGAGCCGCGTCTCACACCAGGAGAACCTCCATGGCACGCACCCCCGCAGAGGATGTCGCCAACGCCCTCAAGGACGCCGCCTACGTCTCCGTCGGCCTCGGCGTCATCGCCTTCCAGCGCCTCCAAGTGCGACGCAACGAGCTCGCCAAGGCGCTGAGCGGCCCGGCCGAGGAAGCCAAGGGCACTCTCGAGGTCGTCGGTGCACTCGTCGGCGAGCGGGTCAAGCTCGTCGAGGAGCGCGTCAGCGCCGCCCTCGGCCGCTGACCCCCGATCCGCTCCCCACGGCGACGGGCATCAGTCCCTTGCGCGTCGCCATCGACGCCACCTCCCTCTACGGGCCCCGCACCGGCGTCGGCCGGTTCACATCGTGCGTGCTCGCCGAGCTGGCTCAGCGCTCCGACGTCGAGGTGATCGGATTCGCCGTCACGTGGCGCGGAGGCGACGACCTTCGCGACCTCCTCCCCCACGGGATCGGTGCCGCCAGGGGCAAGATGGCGGCCGCCCCGCTGCGCTTCCTGTGGCGCCGCACCGAGCACCCGCGCATCGAACGATGGACCGGTGCGATCGATCTGGTTCACGGCCCGAACTTCGTCGTGCCGCCCTCGGCCGCCAGGCGCGTGGCATCCGTGCACGACCTCACCTTTGAGCACTACCCGCAGTTCTGCACGAGCGACGTCCTCCAATACCCGGGACTGCTCCGCAGGGCAATACGCGCGGGAGCCTGGATCCACACCGACTCTTCCTTTGTTCGGGACGAGGTCATCGACCTGCTCGGCGCTCCTGCGGAGCGCGTCGTCGTCGTGCCTCTCGGGGTCGACCCGCCGACGTCGCTCGATCCCCGCAACGGGCGCCTACTCGCTGGCGGGAACACCTACGTTCTGGCGCTGGGCACCATCGAGCCGCGCAAGAACCTGCCGCTCCTGGTCGATGCCTTCGACCAGCTCGCTGGCGAGCACCCCGACCTCCGGCTGGTGATCGCCGGACCCGACGGCTGGGGCGTCGATGCCTTCGACGAAGCCCTGGGTCGCGCCCACCACGCCAGCAGGGTGGTGCGGTTGGGCTTCGTGTCAGAGAGCGACCGGGGCGACCTGCTGGCCGGTGCGAGCGCGGTGGCCGTGCCATCTCACTACGAGGGGTTCGGGCTCACGGCGGCAGAGGCGATGCTCGCAGGGACGCCCGTGGTGGCCTCAGCTGCCGGAAGCCACCCCGAGGTCATCGCAGATGGCGGACTCCTGGTGCCCTCGGGCGATCGGGACGCGCTGGCGAGCGCGCTGGGCCGCGTGATCGAAGACCCCGCGCTGGCCGACGACCTGAGGCGACGAGGGATGGAGCGGGCGAGAGCCTTCACCTGGAGCGCCACGGCGTCCGGGCTCATCGACCTCTGGCGAAGGGCGATCGACGCCTCATGACCGAACGGTAGGCTCGCCCGATGCCCCGACCCAGCCATCGCTCACCGTGCGCGCGGTAGTAACCGGCGGTCTGGGATTCGTCGGTCGCCATCTCGTGGCGCACCTGCGCTCGTGCGGCGACGACGTCACCACTCTCGACCACCACGGCGACCACGCGGTCGACATCCTCGACGCGAGCGCCGTGAGCATCGCCATCGCAAGCGCCTCGCCCGATGCCGTGTACCACCTGGCCGGCTGGGCCGATGTGGGCGCCTCGTGGGCCGACCCCGTCGGCTATCTGCGGGTCAACGCCGAAGGCACTCTGAACGTGATGCTCGCCTGCCAGGCAGCATCGGTGAACCGCGTCCTAGCCGTCACCAGTGCCGACATCTACGGGTTGGTAGGTGAGGACGACCTGCCACTCGACGAGACAGCGCCGCTGCGTCCGACGAGCCCCTATGCAGCCTCGAAGGCGGCTGCTGATGCGATCGCTCTGCAAGCACACCTTGGGCATGGCCTCGGGGTGATCAGGGTGCGGCCGTTCAACCACCTCGGACCTGGCCAGTCGGAGGGCTTCGTAGCGCCCGCCCTCGCCGCCCGCATCGCGCGCGCCGAGCGCGACTCGCTCGACCACATCAGCGTGGGCAACCTCACCGCCCGGCGCGACATGACAGACGTGCGCGATGTCGTGCGCGCCTACCGCCTGCTCGTGGAGCGAGGGGTACCGGGCGAGGTCTACAACCTGTGCACGGGCTCCGACATCGCCATGCAGGAGCTCGCCGATCGTCTCGTCTCCCTCGCCACGCGCGAGGTGAGCCTCGTCCCGGACCCGGCGCTGCTCCGACCCGTCGACCTGCCCGTGCTCCGCGGCGATCCCTCGCGCCTCAACGAGGCGACTGGGTGGTCCCCTCAGATCCCAGTCGAGCAGACGCTGCGCGACCTCCTCGATGACATGCGGGCACGCGTGCGCGCCGAAGCACTCCAGCACCAGGAGACACCATGACCAAGCGAGCCCTCATCACGGGCATCACGGGCCAGGACGGCTCATACCTGGCCGAGCTCCTCCTCGAGAAGGGCTACGACGTGATCGGCATGGTGCGGCGCAGCAGCACCGTGAGCTTCGAGCGCATCGCGCACCTGCAGGATCGGATCACCTTCGTGGCTGGTGACCTCCTCGACGAGGTCTCGATGATCCACCTGCTGCGGGATCACCGACCCAACGAGGTCTACAACCTCGCCGCCCAGTCCTTCGTGCAGACGTCCTTCGGCCAGCCTGTGCTGACTGGCGAGACGACAGCCCTTGGCGTCACCCGCGTCCTCGACGCCATCCGCCTGGTAGATCCGGAGATCCGCTTCTACCAGGCCTCGTCCAGCGAGATGTTCGGCAAGGTCCAGGAAGTCCCCCAGCGGGAGACCACGCCCTTCCATCCGCGCTCCCCATACGGCGTCGCCAAGGTCTACGGCCACTGGATCACCGTCAACTACCGCGAGTCCTACGACCTCCACGCGTCGAGCGGGATCCTCTTCAACCACGAGTCCCCGCGCCGAGGCCTCGAGTTCGTCACCCGCAAGATCAGCCACGCGGTCGCCCGCATCAAGCTGGGCCTCCAAGACAAGCTCGCCTTGGGTGACCTCGATCCTCAGCGCGACTGGGGCTTCGCTGGCGACTACGTAGAGGCGATGTGGCTCATGCTCCAGCAGGACGCTCCCGATGACTTCGTCGTGTGCACGGGCGAGACGCACTCTGTGCGGGAGTTCTGCGAGATCGCCTTCGCACGACTCGGGCTGCGCTGGGAGGATCACGTCGTGCAGGACGAGCGCTTCATGCGCCCCGCCGAGGTCGACCTGCTCATCGGTGACTCGACCAAGGCGCGAAAGACGCTCGGCTGGCAGCCGCGGACGTCGTTCGATGAGCTCGTCACGATGATGGTCGACGCCGACCTCGATCTGCTCTCAGGTCGCCTCAAGGGGATCAGCTGATCACGGTCCTCGCGGGCGGGGTGGGTGCTGCGCGCCTGCTCTCGGGGCTGATCCAGGTCTGCCCCCAACGAGACCTGACCGCGATCGTGAACGTGGGCGACGACATCGAGCTCCATGGCCTGCACATCAGCCCCGACATCGACACCATCACCTACACGCTCGCTGGCGCGATAGACCCCGAGCGAGGCTGGGGTCTGGCCGGGGAGACCTGGCATGCAATGGAGTCGCTCGGCCGCTATCCGAAGGCCCGCTCCTGGTTCAACCTCGGAGACCGCGACCTCGGAACTCACATGTACCGCACCGACCGTCTGCGCTCAGGTGCGTCGCTGTCCGCCGTGACCGCGGAGATCAGCGCGGCGTGGGGGCTGGCACTGCGAGTGCTACCCGCGTCAGACGACCCACTTCGCACCAGGGTCGTCGTGGCGGAGGGTGAGATCTCGTTCCAGGAGTACTTCGTGCAGCGCCAGCACGCCGTCGCCGTCAGCGCCGTCCGCTTCGAGGGGGCCGAGAGCTCGAAGCCCTCCCCCGGGGTGATCGAGGCGATCCACGACGCCAGCCGGGTGGTGATCGCACCTTCGAATCCGATCGTGTCGATCGCCCCCGTGCTGGCAGTACCCGGGGTGCGAGAGGCGGTCGAGGCGCGGCGCGACTCCGTCGTCGCCGTATCGCCCATCATCGCCGGGGCGGCCCTCAAGGGCCCGGCCGATCGCCTCTTGAGGGAGCTGGGACACGAAGCATCGGTCGTCGGCATCGCGCGCATCTACGCGCCGGTCGCATCAGCGCTCATCATCGACGAAGCCGACCGCGAGAGCGTTGCCGCGGTCGAGGCAGAGGGCCTCCGCTGCGTCGTGGCACCGACCATCATGAGCGGCCCGGCTGAAGCTGCGGAGCTGGCTCAGGCGGTGCTCGCAGCATGAGCCTCACGATCTTCCCGATCAAGGGGATCCCGGAGGTCACTCGCGGCGACGACCTGGCAGGCCTCATCGCCCACGCCGAGCCCACCCTTCGCGATGGCGACGTCGTGGTCGTCACCCAGAAGGTCGTGTCGAAGGCGGAAGGCGCAATGGCCGCCATCGACCCTGAGGATCACCGAGGCCACAAGGCGATCGTCGAAGCCGAGTCGGTCCGCATAGTGCGGCGCCGGGGCGACCTCATCATCAGCGAGACGCGCCACGGCTTCGTCTGCGCCAACGCCGGCGTCGACCTGTCCAACGTGGACGACGGCTGGGCTGCGCTGCTCCCCGAGGACAGCGACCGCTCCGCCCGTCGCATTCGCGATGGCCTGCGAGCGGCCCTCGGGGTGGAGGTGGCCGTGATCGTCTCCGACACCTTCGGGCGGCCGTGGCGACGCGGCCTCACCGATGTGGCGATCGGGTGCGCCGGGATCAGGGCGGTCGTCGACCTGCGTGGCACCGAGGACAGCAGGGGCCGGATCCTGCAGGTCACCGAGGTGTGCGTGGTCGACGAGATCGCCTCCGCCGCCGAGCTCGTGATGGGCAAGGCCGCAGGTGTCGCCGCAGCCGTCGTGCGCGGAGTGGACCCCCAGTGGCTGGGGCGCGGCGACGTACGATCAGAGGTAGTTCGGCCACCCCAGGAGGACCTCTTCAGATGAGCACGCTTGACGCGGTCCCCTGCCTCACGGTCGTCATGCCGTGCTTCAACGAGCAGGCCACGATCAAGGAGATCACGGCGGCCGTGCTCAGCTCCCCCTGGGTCGGAGAGCTCGTGATAGTCGACGATGGATCGTCCGATGGCACACGCGAGCTCCTCGCGGACATGAGCGACGCGCGCCTTCACGTCTTCCTGCAACCGCACAACATGGGCAAGGGTGCCGCCCTGCGTCGAGGGTTCTCAGAGGCCACCATGCCCTACACGATCGTGCAGGACGCCGACCTCGAGTACGACCCCGCCGAGTTCGGCCGTCTGCTCGAGCCGCTCCTGCACGACCGGGCGGACGTGGTCTACGGCAGCCGCTTCATGGGGTCGGATGCACACCGCGTGCTGTTCTTCTGGCACTCCCTCGGGAACAAGCTCCTCACGCTGCTCTCCAATGCCGTCACCGATCTCAACCTCACCGACATGGAGACCTGCTACAAGGCGTTCCGCACCGAGGTGATCCAATCGATCGAGATCGAGGAGGACCGCTTCGGCTTCGAGCCGGAGATCACTGCGAAGGTTGCGCAGCGGCGCCTCAGGGTCTTCGAGGTCGGCATCAGCTACAGCGGCCGCACCTACGACGAGGGCAAGAAGATCGGCTGGAAGGACGGGGTTCGCGCCCTGTACTGCATCGTCAAGTACGGGTTGCTCCGGCGCGGAGCAAAGGGCTGAATCGTCAGCCCCGGAACCACCGGAGCACCTCGCCGACACCATCGGCCAGGCTGGTCCAGGGCTCCCAACCGAGGTGGAGGGCGGCGCGGCCCGGGTCGAGCGCACTGCGCGCGAGCTCTCCGGGGCGCGCGGGAGCGTGGACTGGAGAAACGCTGACGCCGGCCGCTGCTGCCATGGCGGCGTAGAGCTCGTTCACCGAGGTCTCGACGCCCGTGCCGATGTTGCACAGGAGCCCGCTCCCCCGGTCGGCAGCCCGCACGAATGCATCGACGGCGTCGTCGACGTAGACGAAGTCGCGCGTCTGGTTGCCGTCGCCGAAGATCGTGCAGGGCTTACCTTCCTGCAGGAGCCCCGCGAAGATCGCCACCACCCCGGCCTCGCCGTGAGGGTCCTGGCGAGGACCGTAGATGTTGGCCATCGCCAGCGACGTGAACTCCACGGCGTGGAGCTCGCGGTAGACGTAGAGGTAGTCGGTGACGACGCGCTTGGCCACTCCGTAGGGCGACAGCGGCTGCTGCGGGTGTGACTCCTTGACGGGCAGGTCGGCAGGAGCGGGCTCTCCGTAGATCGTGCCGCCGCTGGAGGCGAACACAACCTTGCGAGAGCCGGCCAGACGCGCTCCCTCGAGGACGTTGAGGCTGCCGAGCACGTTGACCTCTGCGTCGAACGTGGGGCGCGCAACCGATACCCGCACGTCTGCCTGCGCCGCCAGGTGGAAGACCACCTCGGGCTTGCGGCGGGCGATCAGGTCGATAACGCCGCCGTCTCGGATGTCGACCTGGTGCACCTTCAGCTCGTGGTCGCGGTTCGCCCTGGCTTCCGCCAGGTTGGCCAGCGACCCGCTGGACAGATCGTCGACGACGTCGACAGCGTGGCCCTCGGCCAGCAATCGGTCGACAAGCGTGGAACCGATGAAGCCGGCACCTCCGGTCACCAGAGCCTTCAAGCCGCCTCCTCAGGTACGCGTCGATGCGTCAGCCTCGCACCCGCGGGGATGGCGACGCCGTCTCCGATCACCGAATGGGCCTCCACCACCGCACCCTCGCCGACCATGACGTTTGGGCCCACGACCGAGTCGCGCACCTCTGCGCCCTGACGGACCACGGTGCCCGGCATGATCACGCTGCCATGCACGGACGCACCCTCGGCCACCTCGCATCCCGGGCCGATCACGGAGCACTCGACTCGGCCGGCGACCACGGCGGACTCGTGAACACCCTGCTCTGGCTCGCCTCGGCGTGATGACAGGAGGTCGAGGTTGGCGGTGAGGTAGGTGCTGGGCGTGCCAGCATCGATCCAGTACGTGTTGCCGTCGAAGGCATAGAGCGAGCCATCGGACACCATCGCGGGAAAGGTGACGCGCTCCACGTTGACGCGTCGACCGGGTTCTATCCGCTCGAGCACTGATGGCTCGAGCACGTAGGTGCCCGCGTTGATCAGGTCGGTTGGGGCCTCGCCAGGGGGCGGCTTCTCTATGAACGCAGTCACTCGGCCGTCTGCATCCGTGGGGACGACCCCGAAGGCCGAAGGGTCATCGACGCGATGAAGCGCGATGGTGCCCTCAGCCCCGCAGCGCACATGTGACTCGATCAGTGCGGTGATGTCGAGGTCTGTGAGCACGTCGCCGTTGACAACCAGGAAGCGCTCGTCGATGGCGGCATGGGTGGCTGCGAAGTGGATTGCACCTGCGGTGTCCATCGGCTCGGGCTCGACCGCGTAGTGCAGGTCGACCCCAGCGCAGACCCCGGTCGGGTAGGCGTCAACGAAGGCATCGGGCCGGTATCCGAGAGCGAGGACCGCTGTATCGATACCGTGCGCGCCGAGGTGCTCGACGACCCGCTCGATCATCAGCCGGTTGACGACGGGCAGCATCTGCTTGGGCGTCGTCAGAGTGAGGGGACGAAGGCGGGTGCCGAAGCCCCCGACCAGCACGACCGCCTTCATGGGCGTTGCGGATGCCTCATGGAGCGGCGGTTGTCGTGGGCTCTGGCTCGGCCTGGGTTGTGGAGGTGGGTTCGGTGCTCGCGGTCGTGCTCGTCGATCCCTCGGGGTCGGTCGTGCTCGTGACCCCTGCCTCGTCGGGCACTTGGCCACCGTCGGCTGCCCCCAGCTCGGAGAGCTGCGCCGCGGTGGGCGGCTTGGGGATCTCGGCATCCGGATCGCCGTAGAAGATGGTGATCCCGGCGCCGTCCTCGGTCAGTCGGAGGTCGGTGAAGTCGCCGGTCGTGATCTCGGGGGTCGATGCCTCGTCCTGCACGTCGCTCCAATAGGCCATGCGCAGGATCGGGTCTTCGACGCCTTCGCACTCCTTCTCGCCTTCCTCGTAGGTGTCGCCGAGGAACGTGATCTTCTCGTCGGTGAGCTCGAGGTCGAGCCCGCCCTCCTCTTTGGCGTCTCGGAAGAACCTCCCGAGCGTGGCGTTGGCGCCCGCAGCCAGGTCGGAGAACGGGTGGATGTGGAGGACGCCGTCACCATGGGTGTGGAGCCCCGGCGGGCTCTCGAACTCGGGCACCACGAGGAACTCCTCGTCGCAGATGTTCATGGCGAAGGCCTGGTGGATGTGGTCACCGATCTGCGGCACGCCTCCGAGGTCATCCTGCCGGCGGTCCTCTCGCGCCCACACCACGAGCGTGAGGCCGAGGACTATGACCAGGGCCAGAACGCCCGGGAACAGGAGGCTGCGGGGCTGACCGGCGGAAACCCGGCCACCGGCTCGGGCCGCGCGGGCCACCTTCTTGGCTGACGATGCCTTACCCATAGGGTGTCGAACCCTACAAGAGCGGCCCGCCCAGACCCATTCAGCGCCGCTCGCCGGCGCGCCGGTAGAGCTCCGCCAGCGCCATCGCGTTGGCCGACCAGGTGTAGATCGCAGCGCGGGCCCGGCCTGCCTCGGCGAGCCTGGCGCGGGCGCTGCTGTCGACGATGAGGCCTCCGATCGCCTCGGCCCAAGCGCTGGTGTCGTCGGGGTCGATCAGGACACCGGCGTCTCCCACCACCTCCGGAAGTGCCGTAGCCGCCGCGGCCACGACCGGAGCTCCGTAGGCCATCGCCTCGATGGCTGGAAGGCCGAAGCCCTCGTAGCGGGATGGCACGGCCACCACGCTGGCCAGACGGTAGAGCCCACCGACGTCGGCGGCTGAGATCCGTCCGGTGCGGCGAACGCGCTCACGCAGGCCAAGGCCGTCGATCTGCGTCCTCAGCCGCGCCTCCTCAGCACCTCTGCCACCTGTCAGGACCAACAGCGCGTCCGGGTGCTCCCTGAGCACCGCCGAGAAGGCAGCGACGAGCGTGGCGTGGTTCTTGTGCGGGTAGGTGATCGCCGGGTAGAGGACGATCGGCCCATCGAGCGAGTAGCGCTCGCGGAGCACCTCCGCTGGAGTCGTCTCACCGAGGACATCAACGCCGTGCGGCACCACCACGACCCTGGCGGGGTCGGTGCCGAGGCGCTCGAGGACGGTCTGGCGCACGTACTCGCTCGGCACGGCTGTGAGGCGGGCGTGGCGAACCGAGGGCGGGATCGCGGCGCTGAGGTAGGCGCGCTTGAGAGCGCTGTGCGTCGCCCGCGCTTCGAGGGGCTGCAGGTCGTGCAGGGTCAGCACGTATGGCACGGTCCGCACCGGAGGTGCCGTACCGCCAGCGTGGTGGACCAGGTCGAGGCCGCGCGAGCGGGCAGCCAACCAGGTGGACTCGGCCGCGACCCGTCCCCAGCGTGCCCGACCCGACATCGCGAGCAGGTGTGTCGGCACCGCGCTGACGATGTCGGGATGAGCTGAAGCCATCGAATCGAGGGCGAAGACGCGCAGCTCGAGCGCTTGGTCGGCGAGTCCGAGCAGAGCGCGCACGCTCGCAAGCGTCGACTCCTCGCTACCGCCGACCTCCCCGGGCACGAGCCAGAGGAGGTTGATGCCGACCCTCAGCTGGGTCACGACGTCCGCACCGCGGCGCGGTAGGCAGCCACCACGGTCTCCGCTGTTCGGGCCCACGTGAAGGTGGCCGCTCTGGCCCTCGCCGCTTGGCCGAGCGCCGCTGCCAGGTCGTGATCCGTGAGTGCCCGCTCCAGCGCACCGGCGATGGCGTCGACGTCGAGCGGGTCGACGAGGAGCGCAGCCTCTCCAGCCACCTCCGCCGTAGACGTGGTCGCGGATGTGACGACCGCCGCACCCTGTCCCATCGCATCGAGCACTGGGAGGCCGAATCCCTCGCGAAGGCTCGGGTATGCCACGACCGTGGCTGCCGCGTAGAGAGGACCGAGGTCGGCCTGAGGGACGAAGCCGAGACGCCTCGCACCTGTCGGCCGTAGCTCAGTGTTCCAGCCATCCGGTCCGACCAGCACCAGCTCAGCATCGAGGTCACCGAGCTTGCTGAACGCCTCCAACAGGCGAGAGAGGTTCTTGCGGGGCTCAAACGTGCCGACGAAAAGCACGAACCGCGCCGGCAGGTCATAGTCGGCTCGCACACGGGCGATCTCGGCCTCGGTAGCTGGCGAGGCATTCGTTCCCAGCGGCGCCACCGTGAGCCGCGCCTCGTCGATGCCGGCCGCGAGGCAGTCGGCGCGCGTGGCATCCGACGGGCAGATCACGACCGCTGCCTCGTCCCGCACGATGCGGAGGAAGCGCGTGAACACCGAGATCCCGCGCCGCGTGAAGTGGCCCGGGTCGTGCAGGAAGCTCAAGTCGTAGATGTTGGCGACCAGCGGCGCACGGCTGGCGGACGCCACGTGTCCTGTGGCGTGGACCACATCGACGGCCCCGGTCGCGTGCTCTACGCGAGGGCGGCGGAGGCGCTGCCACGCCTCGTACAGAGCTACGCGCGGCAGAGGAAGGTGCCGAACTGGAATCGAAGGTTGCCAGGCGTCTGGGGCGGGCTCGCGATGCCAAGCGCTCACCCCGATCTGCTCGACGTCGCCTCGAGCCGCAACGGCGGCAACGGTCTCGAGGGCCGCGCTGGCGGTGCCACCGGGCACCCGGTGCCAGCACTGCTCGAGGGTGACCGCTGCGCGCATGGGCGCTTCGGAGTCTGGCACGCCCGCCGGTAGGCTCTCGGCCCATGCCCGCCCAGCCCCTCGTCGCGCAGCGGTGAAGGTCCTGGTCACCGGCAGCGCCGGGCTCATCGGTTCCGAGGCGGTTGAGTTCTTCGACGGGTTGGGCTTCGACGTGCACGGCATCGACAACAACATGCGCGCCGACTTCTTCGGGCCCGGCGGCGACACGACATGGAACAGGCAGCGCCTCGAGGCGACCTGCCAGCGCTACACGCACCACCACCTCGACATCCGGGATCGGGGCGTCGTCGAAGACCTGCTCCGCCGGGAGAGATACGAGCTCGTCATCCACGCAGCTGGCCAACCCAGCCACGATCTCGCCGCATCACGTCCGTTTGACGACTTCGACGTCAACGCCACGGGCACGCTCAACCTGCTCGAGGGATGCCGCCGCGCATCGCCCGAGGCGGTCTTCATCACGGTGTCGACGAACAAGGTCTACGGCGACAACCCGAACCACGTTCCACTCCTCGAGCTCGACACTCGCTGGGACTACGCCGACCCCGCCATGCGCGAAGGCATCGACGAGACGATGTCGATCGACGGCTGCCTGCACTCGCTGTTCGGTGCGTCGAAGGTGGCGGCCGATGTGCTGACCCAGGAGTACGGCAGGTACTTCGGGCTCAAGACCGCGACGTTCCGCGGAGGCTGCCTCACCGGTCCGCACCACGCGGGCGTGGAGCTGCACGGCTTCCTCAGCTACCTGGTTCTGACAGCCCTGCGTGAGGGCGAGTACACGATCTTCGGCTACAAGGGGAAGCAGGTCCGCGATCAGATCCACTCGGCCGACGTGGTGGCAGCGTTCTGGGCGTTCGCACAAGACCCCCGTCCGGGCGAGGCCTACAACCTCGGCGGTGGGCGCGCCAACGCCGCCAGCCTGCTCGAGTGCGTGGAGCTGATCGCCGAGGCGAGCGGCGGCAAGCGACCAAAGCTCACCTACGACGACACCAATCGCGTCGGCGACCACATCTGCTACTACACGGACATGAGCAAGTTCCGCGCTCACTTCCCCACCTGGGAGCAGCGCTACGACCTCGACGCCATCGTCGAGCAGATGGTGGCCGCAGTCGCAGCGCAGCTCGATTGATGGGAGTGCGCTGGTGCGGCTGACCCTCGTCAACCAGTTCTACGCACCAGACATCAGCCCCACCGCGCAGCTAGCCGCGTCGCTCGCGGAGCACCGTGCCGACTCGGGTGACGAGGTCACGGTCATAGCGGGCCGAGCCGGCTACCTGGAAGGCCTGAGCCCGACCGGTCGACTCAAGACCGGGCCGGCACTGCGCGTGCGCCGGGTCTGGACACCCGACATCGGCAAGTCGGCGCTGTGGCGCCGCCTGCTCGGCTATCTGACCTTTCTCGCCGGCGGCACCGTTCGCTTGGTGACCATGCCCCGCCAGGACGTCGTGATCTCCATGACCACGCCGCCGTTCCTCGTCTGCAGCGCCGTCCTCCACAAGCTGATCCACCGCCGAACAACGGTCGTGCTGTGGAGCATGGACTGCTACCCGGACGCGGCAGAGCGGTTCGGCGAGCTGCGCCCCAACGGCACTCTCAGCAAGCTCCAGCGGGCTCTGAATCGGTGGGCGTTCAGGAGGATCGCCCACGTCGTCTGCCTCGACGGCGCCATGCTCGAGCTGCTCGAGTCGCAGTACGCGACGGGCGCTAGCAGGCCCCACTTCTCCGTCATCCCGAACTGGGAGCGCTTGGAGCTCTTCCCGCCCCCGTCGACCGTTCCAGCCTGGGCCGGGTACGACGAGCTGGAGGTCAACGGCCGGGTGGTGCTCCTCTACCTCGGCAACACGGGCGTCGGACACCGCTTCGACACCGTGCTCGACGCGGCCGAGAAGCTGCGGGACGACGCCGTGGTCCTCTTCGTCGGCGGAGGGGTGCGCCGCACCGAGCTGACAGCCGAGGTCGCCAGGCGAGGTCTGACCAACGTCGCCATCCGCGGCTACGTGCCGAAGGACGTGACCCCCGCGGTGATGGCCGGCGCGGACGGCGCACTCATCACCCTCGACGACCGCGCGCTCGGCGTGATGAGTCCCTCAAAGCTTCACGCCAACCTGGCAGCCGGCCTGCCCGTGGTCTACGTCGGGCCAGCCGGCAGCAACGTCGACGAAGCGATCGAGCGCTTCGGCTGCGGTATCAGCCTCAGGCATGGCGACGTCGACGGCCTGATCGATGCGGTGCGTGGCCTGCGGGACGACCCCTCCGCACGCGACCGTGCCCGACGCACGTTCGAGCAGCACTACTGCGATGAGGCAACGCTGCCCCAGTGGGATGCGGTGATCGACGGCTGAACGTCGTGGAGAGCTCAGGCGAGCTTGTCGCGGAAGTAGGCGGCTGTGCGCTCGAGGCCCTCGCGCAGCCCGATCTGCGGCTCCCACCCGAGCAGCTCCCGCGCCTTGGTGATGTCGGGCTGGCGCTGCAGCGGATCGTCGACAGGCAGCGGTTCGAACACGATCTGGCTCGACGACCCGGTCACCTCGACCGCCAGCTCTGCGAGCTGGAGGATGGTCTGCTGCGTGTCGGGGTTGCCGATGTTGACCGGTGAGGTGACGTCGCTGTCGAGCAGAGCCAGGAACCCGCGGATCTCGTCTTCGACGTAGGTGAACGACCTGGTCTGCGATCCGTCACCGAACACCGTGATGGGCTCCCCTCGGATCGCCTGGGTGAGGAAGTTCGACACCGCCCGCCCATCGTCCGGTCTCATCTGAGGACCATAGGTGTTGTGTGCCATCACGCCAGCGCCTGCCCAGAAGTTCTCTCGGCCCGGGACGCAGAAGTCGTAAACAAGGGCGGTGGGCTCGATCCCGCGGATCTCCCGTACTTGCGCCCAGACGATGTCCCCGGTGCGTCGGGCCTGCAGGTGTTGCTCGACGCCGTGGTGCCACTCCAGTGGGCTCCACGGCTGGACCCACGGCACGGTGATGCGCCAGAAGGGGTAACGACGGTCGCCTGTGCGCTGCTTGAAGGTCGTCTCATATCTCCCGACGCTCGGGCAGATCCCGTATCGCGCAAGGGCGACGATCAGGTCGTCCTTCAGCTCCGTCGAGACCGTCGAGAACTCATGGCGGACTCCCTCCGCCAGCTTCTTGCCGGAGTGAACGCCATCGCCAGCGCGGTAGCCATCGAGGAAGTACCCGAGGCGCTGGAGCGGGAGGCCCAGAACCCATCCCGGGATGCGCTTGCGGTTCCCTGCGAAGCCCAGGTGCTCCCAGAGCATGACGAGCAACTTGCTGTGCACGAAAGTTGCGGCGCTCCGTGCTGTCGATGATTCGGACCGGACCACGTGCAGCCACAGATCGCGCTCGAAGACCTTGGCGGACCGCTCGAGCTCCGCTCCAGTGCAGGAGAAGCAGATGAACGAGTCATGGGCGCTGCGGTGCAGCGACCCCTCGGCTACCCACAGACCGATCGTCCAGAGCAGCTCGTCTGACATCGGTACGAGGGCTGGAAGGAAGGGCGACCTGCCACTCGTCCTGATGCGAACCCCAGTCAGGTCCCACGGGATCTCCAGGCCGAGACGGCGCACCTCCGCCAGTGTGAGCGTGTCGCGATCGCGGTCAGCCACCAGTCGTGACCACGTTGTGGAGCGCCGGTCCTCGGTGGGTCGTGCCGCCTGATTGAACCCGAGAAGCTCATCTCGGTGCTCCCAGACGTACCAACCGAGTCCGGGCCACGAGAGCTGCAGGCCCCACGGGTCCCCTCCGGCCGAATCCCACACTTCAACCATGTTCACGGTCGAGCGATCGCGCTCCGGAACCTCGATCCGTGCAGCCACGGCGATGCGGTCGCCGACCTCCAGCTCGGAGACGGGCTTGGCCTCGGGAAGTCCATCCCGGCCTTCTACGAAGAGACTGTGGTCGCCGGTGACCCGGATCGACCTGCCATACCTGGTCGTGACCTCGAAGCAAGCGCCCTTCGGAGGGTGACCCACGAGCGTTACAGCGGGGGAAGCCTGGATCCTGCCCTGCGAGTCGAAGGCAGGAACCCTGTAGCCGCTGAGGTCGCGATTGGAGCCGATCCGCTCCGCCAACTCGCCAATCGACTCTCGGCGGAGCTCCACTCCATCGTCATAGAGCACCTGCTCGTCGGCGCAGATTGAGTTGAAGATTCGGACGATTCGGACGTCGATGCCGTGGTGGCGGTGGTACGCCATGGTCATGGCTTCGGCGAAGCGCTTTGCCTCGTCGTACACGCCTCGGGGGCCGATCGGGTTGACGTTGCCCCAGTAGCTCTCCGGCTGCGGGTGCACGAGCGGGTCGCCGTAGACCTCACTGGTCGAGGCCAGGAAGAACTTGGCGCCTTTGGCGCGGGCCAGCCCGAGACCGTTGTGGGTGCCGAGGCTGCCCACCTTGAGGATCTGGATGGGGATGCGCTCGAAGTCGGCCGGGGAGGCGGGGCTGGCAAGGTGCATGATGGCGTCGACCTGGCCCGGGACCCACAGGTAGGTGCTCACGTCGTGCTCGACGAACGTGAAGCCGGTCCTCGTGAAGAGCGGCTCGATGTTGTCGACCGAGCCGGTGATGAGGTTGTCGATGGCGACGACCTCGTCGCCGCGATCGAGGAGCGCCTTGCAGAGGTGCGAGCCGAGGAAGCCCGCCCCACCGGTGACGACGACTCGGGCCATCAGCTGCGGCCGATGCCGCGGTACTCGAAGCCGCGGCGCACGAAGGCGGCGCGGTCGAGCAGGTTGCGCGCGTCGACGACCTTGCGCGCCGCCATGAGATCGCCCACCTTCTCGATGTCGAGCCAGCGGAACTCGTCCCATTCGGTGAGCACGGCCAGCACCTCGGCTCCCTCGACGGCGGCGTAGGGATCGTCGACCACCTCGATGCCTTCGATGGCGCCTGGCTGGGACGGGTCGAAGCCTCTGATCACGGCTCCGCGTGCGGCCAAGCGGCCGAGGATCTCGAGCGACGGCGACTCTCGCAGGTCGTCGGTACGGGCCTTGAACGTGAGCCCCCACGCACCTATCCGCTTGCCCTCGACCGATCCGCCGGCCAGCTCGATGATCTTCTCGGCGACCCGGTTGAGCTGCTCGTCGTTGACGGTGATGACTCCCCGCAGCAACCCGAAGTCGTAGCCCGCGTCCTCCGCGATGCGAACCATCGCCCGCGAATCCTTGGGGAAGCACTGGTGGGTCACCAGCCCGAAGCTCGTCACCACGGTGTGAGCATCGGGGACACTGAGGCTGTAGACGGTGCCGGAGAACGGGCGGGTGGTGACGGACCGGATCCGCAGCCAAGCGGCGTTCTTGCTCTCGAGGCGCCGGTACCCGGTCGGCGCGATGCGCTTGGACTGGCGAGCGACTGCGGACCGAACCTCGCGCCGCTCGCTGGCCGGCAGCAGCCAGAGCGCAGCCTCCACCTGATCGGCACCTGAGATGCAGAGCCAGTAGGTGTCGACGGTGCTCTTCGCCGTTCGGCCCACCTTGAGTCGGGCGACAACTCCAAGGTCCCCGAGGAGCCGCACCATTCCATCGGCTAGTGCGCGCGACACGGTGCCGTACTCGAGAACGACGCTGGGTCCGCCCGCAACGAGCGACCAGGAACCGTCGCCGTCCCAGAGCCCGCGGAGAAGAGCTCGCTTGTCTTGCTCAGGAGCCGACCACACAAGGTCTGGGATGCGCTTCTCGTAGGCATTCCGGCCGGTACCGAGGCAGCGGCCGACCCTTCGCCAGAAGGACTCGTCCAACGGCACCACATCAGGCACACAGGTAGACCCTGCTGGTTCGAGGGCGTCGAGGACCCGGCCGTAGCCTGGGTGGTCGACGACGAGCGGGAAGCCCTGAGCTATCGGCAGCCAATCATCGGTGGTCAGCTCCCTCCCGAGCTTTCGGATCGGTGCAGCGCCGGCTTCCCCCTGGCCCGCGACGAACGGGTGGTCTGCCGTCGTTGTGATGCGGCGCCCCATCTTCGTGAGCACGTCGACGACTTCACCCTCGAAGGGCCGTGCCGTGAAACGCGACACAGAGAGGAACTCGGGAGTGGGCTCGCCAGGCCGCCACGAGAGCGCTTCCCACCCGTCGGCGCCATGCTCCTCGACCTCCTCGAACAACGAGTCGAAGGTCAGCAGACGGATGGCACCGCCACGGCGCACCAACAGCGACTCCTCACCGACGAAGCAACTTCCGCCCCATCCAGGGCCGGGCTTGAGGAACTCGTGGCCGATGCGGCTGTCGTAGCCCATGCCCAGCGCGACGTCCTTGATGTCGGCGCCGACCGCCTCGCAAACCGCCGCGACGGCGTTGATGAAGGAGA
>JBMOLI010000011.1:0-165964 GCA_049325515.1 Actinomycetota bacterium
CGACCTTCGGGTTATGAGCCCGACGAGCTACCTGACTGCTCCACCCCGCGGCGATCTTGGTGGACGGGTGACTGTACCGGTGCTCCCGAAGAGCGGCAACCTGGGCGCCGCTAGGCCTCGTCAGGCGGCACCGTGGTTGACGTCGTGCTCGTCGTCGACGAGTCGCCCGAGGCCTCCTCGATGAGGCGCTCCGCCTCTGCGTACTTGGCACGCCCCTGGCGGAGCAGGCTGGCGTACTCGGCGAAGTCGGGCAGCGCCGCCTCGGCCTGATCGATCAGCGCATCGCCCTCGGCGAGCAGCTTGGCGACCCGTTCCAACAGCGTGCCGGTCGGCTCCTCCTCCGGTGGCTCGGACGGGTCGTCGGGCCCCTCCTCGAGGGTGGGCGGAGCGTCACCGAAGACGGCAGCCAGCGCTTCCTGGAGGGTGTCGCGGATGGCGACCTCGCCTTCGAAGTACACGATCACCTTCTCGAGACCCGGCACCTTCGTCTGCGTGGAGGTGACGTAGAACGGGCGCACGTAGACCAGGCCACCGTCGATCGGGATGGCGGTGAGGCTGCCGAAGCTGACGGACGAGCCCTGACCGCTCAGGATCGTCTCCTCCCGCGACACCTCTGGATCGCGCTGGATCTCGCCCTGCACGAGGGCGGGACCCTTCGGCAGGTTGCCCCGAGGCATCACGAACACCTGGAGCTTCCCGTAGCTCGCGCGGTCGCTCTTGCCGACCATGAACGCTGTCAGGAGCTGGTTGTCGTCACCGCGGGTCGTCGGGACGTAGGGCCGCAGCAGGATGAACTCCTCCTCCTCTGCGCCCGGCAGCTTCGTGAGCAGGTAGTAGGGGTCGATGCGCGCATCGCGCGTGGCGATGACGTTGCCCTGCTCGTCGGTGGTCTGCGTGCCGGCGCCGGCGCCTGCGGTGCCGGGGTCACGGGCGACGTCCCAGTAGTCGTTCCCCGTGTAGAAGCTGTCGGGGTCCTCGACGTGGTAGCGGCCCCACAGGTTGGTCTGCACCCGGAACAGGTCCTCCGGGTAGCGGAGGTGGTCCTGCAGGTCGAGCGGCATCTCGGCGAAGTCGGTGAACAGCTCAGGGAAGGCGCCGCGGTAGGCCTCGATGATGGGGTCGTCGACCGGCATCACGTAGAAGTCGACCCGGCCGTCGTAGGCGTCGACGACAGCCTTCACCGAGTTGCGCACGTAGTTGAAGCTGTGGTCGAGACCGCTCTGCGAGCTCAGCTGGGTGGTGTCGGCCTGCTGCGCGTAGGGGTACCTGTCGGTCGTTGTGTAGGCGTCGATCACCCACTTGATGCGGCCCTCGCTGATCACCGGGTAAGGGTCGGCGTCGTAGTGGAGGAACGGCGCCAGCGCCTCGACCCGCTCACGGATGTCGCGCACCAGGAGGATCTTGGAATCGCCGGTGATCTGATCGGAGATGAGCGGGTTGGCGTCACCGAAGCGCAGCGCGAACGCAGCCCTGCGGATGATGCTGTTGAGCCGCACGCCATCGGCGCCCTCGTAGGCCTCGTACTGGGTGCGCTCGTCGTCCTGGAAGCTCAGCTCCCGCTGCTTGGAGCCCACGACCACATAGCGCGACAGCTCCTCGCCGAAGTACACGGCGGGCTGCTCGAGCTCGAGCTCCTCGTCTTGCGTCACGTAGGGGACGTCGCGCGCCACGAAGGACGGCTCACCGCTCGGCTCCTTGGCGTTGGCCGGAGCGACGATGGCGCCGTAGCCGTGGGTGTAGGTGAGGTGCCGGGCCGCCCAGGAGGTCTGGGGGACGTTGGCGGTGTTGAGGTCGCGCACGGACAGCACGACCTGTGTCGGCACGCCGTCGATCTCGTAGCGGTCGACGTCGACGTCGTTCACCCGGTAGTAGTCCTTCACGCGCTGGAGCTGCGGGAACGTGAGACCGAGCACCTGCGGCGACGGGTCCCAGATCCGGATGTTGCGCACCGAGTCGGCGTTGGCGACCAGATCGATCGAGTCCTTGTCCGTGTTGAGATCGAACGACGTGACCTCGATGTCGTCCTCGGACAGGCCGATCGCGATCCGCGTCGCCTCGATGTTGCGTTGGATGTATGGCCGCTCGCGGTCGGGCTCGTTCGGTGCCACCTGGATGCGCTGGACGAACTGCGGGTAGATCGCTCCGGCCACCACCGCGACGAGGGCCCACAGGCCCACGCCGAGGATCGGCAAGGTCCAGCCGCGACGCCAGATGTTCACGATGAACAGCGCGAAGCTCGCCACCGAGATGAGCAGCAGCAGGTTGATGGCCGGCAGCTGTGCCTTCACGTCCGTGTAGCCGGCGCCGTCGACGAATCCACGCGACGACCGCGTGAGGTCGAAGCGCTGGAGCCAGTAGCCGCCGGCCTTGACCAGCGCGAGCAGCCCCAGCAGCACCGACAGGTGCGCCTTCACCTGCGGTGTCACACGGTTGTGGCGAGCGCTCACGCGGATGCCGCCGTTCAGGTAGTGCGCCACGGTCGTCACGATGAGGACGATGAGCAGCGCCGCGAACAGCCAGCCGGTGAGGAAGCTCAGGAACGGGAGCTTGAAGACGTAGAACCCGATGTCGGTGTCGAACTGCGGGTCCTTCACCCCGAAGTCGCCGCCGTTGGTGAACAGCAGCCAGGAGTTCCACTCACCTGCGACCGGCGGGCCGGCGATCAGCGCCAGCAGGATCGACACGCCACCGCGCACCGCAGCGGTGCGGCCGCCGACGATCTCGTGGTAGCGCTCGACCAGCTCCTCCTCCGGCCCAGCCGGCCGGAACGGCGGCGCGACTCGATCCGCTATGACGAGGTTCACCCACATGAGGACGAAGAACGCAGTCGTGAATATCGCCGCCAGCGCCAGCTTGGCGCCGAGCACCCCGCGCCACACGCCCGCCAGGTTGAGGGAGTCGAACCAGAGGTAGTCGGTGTAGAAGCCGGCGATCCCGCGCAGCGAGGCGATGAGGATGAAGAGGATCACGGCCCCGACGACGAGGGCGGTGCGACCACGGCCGGGTGCCCTCGGTGGGCGGCGGGGCATGTCGGTCGGTGCTCGCATGAGCGCCGAGGCTAGTGGCCGGTCGGGCGGTGCTCGCCCGCGGCGAGCGTCAGGCGGGCGCAGGGAGTACCAGGCAGTGACAGCCGGGGTGGGCCGGCGCGCAGGTGCTCCCCGTGGGGAAGGCCTCCCCCTTGGTGATCGCACCCCCGAGAACGTTGTCGTCGCAGTCGGGGCAGGCCCCCGCTGACGGGTCGACCACCCATCGCACCTTGGCTCCCGGCTCGATCGCGTCGTACACGCCGCGAGCGTGGGCGGCGGCGGCGAAGTGCTGCACGGTCTCGGCGAGGCGGTGGCCCTTCCACTCGCGGTACAGGGCACGCACGCGGTCGGCCACGTCGTCGAGGTTGCCGTCGGCGGCCGAGAAGCTGCGGTCGATCCGCTCCCGCAGCGGAGCGGTGAGCCCCCGCGCCAGCTCGTCGGCGAGATCGGCGACCGGTGTCGCCTTCCCACCGCAAGACTCGGCCGCGCTCTGTGCAGCGCCGGCGAGGGTGTCCTCCACCGAGTCGGCCCAGCGGGCGGCGTGGGCGTCGGCGGCCGGCAGCAGGTCGTCGACGCCCTTGGGCTTGGCGCGCCGGAGCAGGTCGAGCACCTCGTTCTGCTCGTCTGCGAGGGCACGCTTCAAGCGGCGGGAGAGCTCCTTTTCGACCGGCGCCACGGCGGCAGAGCGAGCCACGAACGGCGCTGCTTCTCCATCGGGCTCAGACTCGACCGCCACTTCCTCAGCGGCACCGTCGGACTCATCAGTGGGAGCTTCGGCCGCTGCCGCCTCTGAAGCGGCACCTGCGTCGGCGGCCTGCGCCGCCTCATCGCCCTCGGCGGCGGCCGCCTCGGCCTCGGACCCGGTCGCTGCGCGCAGGCGAGCGAACGCGTCGTCCGCTGAACCGGGACCGGTCTCCTGCGTCGGCTCTGCGGAATCGGTCTGTGCGGAGCTGTCGTCCGCCTGGATGTCGGCGGCCTCGGGCGACTCGGTCGGGGCGGCCTCCGCGGCAAGCTCGACGGCGTCGTCCGCCATCGGCCCGGCGCTGTCGTCGGCGCTGCTGTCCGCATCGCGGCCGCTGCTCCCGTCAGCGTCAGCGAGCTCCTCACCGGTCGAGGGCTGAGCAGCAGCGGGCTCGTCTCCGATCAGGCGCACGCCCTCATCCGGGCTGGGGGGCTGCACCACCGTGAGCTCGCCTGCTGGAAGGCCCTCGAAGCCCTTGCGGCGGCGCCCCTTTCGGCTGCGGCGCTCGTCCTGCGGGATGGCCGGGGCGCTTGCGGCTGGGCGGGAGGAGTCGTTGTCGTCGTCGGCCGAGCCGGAGGTGCTGATGACGACCACCCGCGGAGTGGTCTCGACGGCCGGCACCTCACCCGACAGGGGACCGGAGCTGTCGTCCTCGTCGTCCGCATGATCGCTGCCACCAAGATCGTGATCGTGATCGTGATCGTGGTCGTCGACCGGGTGCGGGTGATCCACCTCGCCCAGCGGCGGCAGGTCGACCAGCCCGGCCGCGGCGACCTCGGCGTCGAGCTCCTCCAACGAGGGCTCGGGCTCCTCTTCGATGCGCCGGGCCGCCGCGCTCGCCGCGATGCGGGCGTCGGTGAGAGCGATACCCAGCTCGCCAGTCGCCTCGTCGATCGTGCGTCGAACGAGGTCGTAGGCCTGGAGCAGGCGTTCGCGGCCGGCGTTGAGCTTTTCGACCTGCTGGCGGGCCCGCTTGCGCCGCGCCGCCAGATCTCGCAGCACGCGCTCGCGCACGGCCTGCGCCTCCGCGACCATCTCGCGGCCTTGCTGTCGGGCCGCCTCGACCGCGGCCTCTCCCTCGGCGCGCGCGCTCGCCAGATCGGCCTGACCCTGCTCGCGAAGCGCCTGCGCCTGCGCCTCGCCCTCCTGCCGGATCCTCTCGACAGCCTCCTCTGCCTCGGCGCTGCGGCGCGCCAGCTCGGTGCGCGCGGCCTCGAGAAGAGTCTCGCTCTCGGCCTTGGCGTCGGAGAGCAGCTGCTCCACCTCGCGGGCTGCGGTGGTGCGCAGGCCGGTCGCCTCGGTGGTCGCCTCGGCGATGATCCGCTCGGCGGATGCCTCGGCCTTGGAGCGGATCTCGGCGGCCGCCTCGTGGGCCGAGGTGAGCACTCGAGTGGTCTCCTCACCGAGGACCTCGAGCAGGCGGGTCTCGTCGGGCACGTCCGCCGTGCCCAGCCTCGCCTCGGCCCGTTCGGCTCGCTCGCGCAGCTCGCGCTCGGAGCGGGTCAGCCGCTCGAGGAGCGCCGAGACCTCGTGCAAGAAGCCTCGCACCTCCTGCTGCTCGTAGCCGCGGCGAGCGACATCGAACGTGCGGCGGGCGATCTCGTGTGGGGCAAGAGGATCGGCCATGGTCCCCCGATGCTACGACCCACCCCGCGGGTCGACGCGGACGGCGTTCGGAAGGCGACGGCGCGAAGGCGCCCAGCGGCCCCTGGTGCTACCCGAGCAGACCACCGACGAGATCCGACGCCGCCTCGCCACCCTCTTCGAGGATCGGGGCGAGCACGTCGAGCAGGTCGGGTGGCAGGGTCGTCGGGGGCGGCGGTTCGGTCGTCGGAGGAGATGTGGTGGGGGGCGACGTCGTGGGCGTGGTCGGCGTCGTCGTGCTGGTGGTCGGGCCCCCGCCGTCGGAGCCGGCACCCGTCCCGGACCCGCCAGAGCGGCCGGGCGCCGCGAACGTCAGCGGCGAGAAGCTGACCGCCTCCTCGATCGCACCGAGCAGCGGGGTGCCGGACACCTCTTGGTCGAGGGCGACCAGCCCCCACTCGGCACCTTCCTCGCGGAATCCGAAGGTCGAGTTCCAGCGCTCGACGAAGCTGCCCTGCCGGCCCAGCACGGCGATCGCCGCACCGATGAGGGTCTCACCGGGAGCACGCTCGATGTCGATCAGGCTGGCCCCGAACTCGGGCTGCTCCTCGAGCTGTGGCAGGACGACCCGGAAGAAGCCGGGCGTACGCCCCTCGCCGCGGTTCAGGTTGACGGTGTAGCCGTTGGCCAGCGCCTCGAGCGTGCGACCCAGCTCGATGGCCTCCCCCAGGAACCTTCGGTCCCAGGGATCCTCGGCTTGGTACCGCAGGGGCCGGGGAGCGCGCGGTGGGCGCCCGAGAGCCGGAACCATCATCTCGCGCAGCGCCGGGATGTCCCTCTCCAACCCAGCCGAGTCGAGGTGGACGACGCCGTCGTAGGCGGACACACCCACTCCGAGCGAGCGTGACACCCTCGCCGCCCCCGATCGGATGACGACGTCGGTGCCCGCCGCCGACACCGCAGACGTCTTCGGTGCCGCCACCAGGAGATCCCCTGCCTCGAGCACGGGCGTGGTTCCCATGAGGAGCATCGAGTTGGCGGCGTCGTCGATGCCCTCGCGCAGCTCCATGCGCACGCCGTCCCTCATCACGAGACGGCCTACGCCCTCGCTGAGCTCGACCCGATCTCCTTGCTTCAAGGTGGTCTCGCCGTCGATGACCTCCTCCGCGCCGTCGCGGCGCTCCACGATCGCCTGACCGTCGACCTCGAGCCGAGCCTCACCCTCGTCGGGCTCGTCGCGACCGCAGGCCGCAGGCGCGAGCGCGGCCACCGCGAGGACGACAGCGATGCCTCGGCCCGGTCTCACCTCGGCCTACCAGCAGCCACTTCGTCCACCGGCAGGATCATCGAGAAGCGGGAGCCCTTGCCCGGGACCGACTCGCACACCAGGTCGCCGCCATGCGCGCCGACGATGCGGTGGACGAGCGCCAGCCCGAGGCCGAGCCCGCCGAAGCGCCGCGTCGCGGAGGCATCTCCCTGCGTGAACTCGTCGAAGATGGAGCTCAGCCGGTCGGCGGGGATGCCGACGCCTTCGTCGGTCACCGAGATGCGGACCATCGCGCCCTCGTCCTCGGCGATGGCCCCCGCGGAGATCGTGACCTTCCCGCCGCTGGGCGAGTACTTGACGGCGTTGTCGATCAGCTCGTCGAGCGACTGGCTGAGATAGGTGCGATCGCCGCGCAGCGGCGGGGATCCGGCGGCGACGCGGCGCACGATCTGGTGCGACCCGTTGACTCGATCCTTCCAACGGCGGACGGCATCGTCGACGAGCGAGCGCACCCCGACCGGCTCAGGGTCGAGGGACAGGCGGCCCCCGACGATCGTCGCGAAGTTGACCAGCTGTCCGATGACGCGCTCCATCTGGTCGGCGGCCATGCTGATCTCATCGGCAAACCCGCGTGTGCGCTCAAGGGAAAGCTCACGCGTCTGGAGGATCGAGGCGAAGCCCTTGATGGGCGTCAGCGGGGTGCGCAGCTCGTGGCTGATGTTGGCGAGGAACTCGGTCTTCATCCGCTCCAGCTCCCGCTCGCGACGCATGTCGCGGAGGACGAAGACCGCTCCATACACGTCGTTGTCGGGTCCTCGAAGTGTACCGGCGGACATCACGACGGGGACCTCGCGCCCGCTCGTCTGCGTGACGCTTCCGGGGGTGGACCACCCTTCGAGCACGGGGCGTCCCATGCGCGCGGTCAGGTCCGTGCCGTCCTCGGCAATGATCTCGAGCAGCTCCTCGGCGCCCCGTCCCCGAGCCTCCCGCGCCGGGAGGTCGAACAGCTCCTCCGCCGCAGCGTTGAAGTCGGTGATCGTGCCTTCGGAGTCGACGGCGATCAAGGCCTCTCCCATGCCTGCGACCACAGCTTCGAGACGGCCGCGCAGCGCCGCCTCGTCGGCCGCTGCGGTGCGGAGGTCTTCGGTCATGGTGCGGATCGAGCCGGCCATCGAGTCGAACGTCGAGCCGAGAGCGCCGAGCTCGTCGTCGGTCGCGAGTCCGGCGGTGGCGTGCAGGTCGCCCTCTTGGATCGCTGCGGCCGCGGCGGTCAGGCGACGGAGCCCTGAGCCGATCCGCTCACCGGCGATCGATGCGAGGGCGAGCGCCGCCGCCGCCGCTCCCATCGCAACAAGGAACAAGACCCGATACAGGTCAGCCCGGGTCGCCTCGATCTGGGAGCGCGGAACGCTGATGACGAACGCCATGACGGGCACGTCGTCGGCGCCGAGCACCGGTCGGCCGACGGCCAGTCTCCCGCCGATGTCCCGGGTGGTGTCACCGGAGCCATCGATGGCCGCGGCCGCCAGCTCGGCGACGGCGTCGTCCGGCAGCGTCGGGCCGTAGGTCGCCAGCGCGGCGTCCCGTCCGACGAGCGCAAGCCCGGTGCCCTCCTGCTCGCTCTCGATCGGTGCGGCGCGACCCTCGAGGTAGGTGGCGTCGAGTCGGCTCGTCACCAGCACCACCCCGAGGAACTCGGAGGTCGTGGGAGCGAGCGGAGAGGCAGCCAGCGCCAGCGCTTGGCCGCCCACGACAGCCACGGACTGGGCCGGCTGGCGCGTCTCCAGCGCCTGGCGGACCACGGGTGAGCCCGCCAGAGCGGCGACCACGCCGGGTTCGACTGGCGCGGTCGCGTCGGCCGACACGGTGGCGTCGACACGTCCGGCAGGGATCGGCTGGCCCTCGGCGACGACCGGGGCGCTCAACAGCAGGGTGGGCCCGAGCTGCGGGTCAGAGCTCGTGATGCGGTCGAGGAACGCGCGCACCGACTCGGACACGCGCTGCTGGGCGGCGCTGACCGCAGCCGGGTCGGGCTGAACGGGCGCGGTCAGCACGCGCACATCGGGAAGGCGGTCCTCGTTGGCGGCGAGCGCGGACGCGAGCAGAGACGATCGGCCGAGCACCTCACGGCCTTCCAGCCTGATGCCCCCAGCCTCGGTCTCGGCGCGTGCTCCGTAGCGCCTCACTGCCTCGTCTTCGACGTTGTCGGTGATGACGGCCGACAGAGCGACCGCGAGGACCGTGATGACGATGAACAGGATCGCCGACGCGGACGTCGCGATCCGAGCAGAGATCGCTCGCGCGCTCGCCACCACCAACGCCGCACCCACCGCAAGCGCGCCAAGCGCACGAGCCACGTCCGGAACCGCTCCCGTCAGGTCGAGCACCGGACCCAGCTCTGCGAGGGATAGCGCCACCAGCCCGATCATCAGCAGCGTTCGGCCGCCACGGCTGGTCCTCCACCAGCGCGACGCCACAGCCAGCACGGCAACGCCTGTGATTCGCAGCACCACGACGCCGCCGGACGACGGATCGTCGACGATGAGCGCCCCGCTCAGGAAGGACGCCGATCCGAGACAGGCGAACCCGACAGCTACGGGAAGGCGCGCGGCGAGCCGCTCGACAAGGAGCTCGGCGCGGAGCAGCGCGAAGCCGAGGCCAGCCAGCGACACGAGGAAGAGCGCGAACTCGGCCGCGAACTGGAGCTGCACCTCGGTGGCCGACATCTGTGTCCTGTGACCTGCCTAGCTCGGGGAGAAGGGGGCTCGGCTCGGCCGCTCACCGATCACCAGAATCGCCCGCGGCGAGCGATCCGGCGTTCCCCCCGAGCGAGTCGAGCGCGTCGAGCGCCTCCGCGAGCGTATCCACCGCGAGCACCCGAAGACCGTCTCCCACGGCGGCACGCACGTCCTCGAGCTCGTCGGATGGCACCAGGAACACCTCGTATCCGGCGTTGCGCACCGTGATCGCCTTCTGGGCTGCTCCTCCGACGGGCCCGACCGTGCCGTCGAGCGCGATGGTCCCGGTGACGGCCACCCGATGGCCACCCGTCAGCTCGCCGGCCGTGAGCACATCGAGGATCGCGAGGGTGAAGGCGAGGCCGGCTGATGGTCCGCCCACGTTGCCCGAGTCGATCGTCACCTGGATCGGGAAGTCGAACTCGGCGATCCGATCTTCGGGCGCTATGCCGATCACGGCGCGGGCGGGGTCATCCTCGGCGGCGACGGTGTTGATCGTGAGCTGCTTCACGCTCGGCCCGGCCGGGGGACGTTCGACGATCAGCTCGTGCTGCGCGCCGGGGCCGCCCGGCTGGAGCAGCGCGCCGATCTCGCCGAGCTCGTCCACGACCTCGCCGTCCACGGCCACGATCACGTCATCCGGCTGGAGCACCGCCTCGGCTGGGGTGCCCGGCACGATCTCCCGCACGACGGCACCGGTCGTTCGGATGGGCACCTCGTAGCCCAGGTGCTCGAGGGCGACGGTGATCGCGACGAGCTTGGACGTGTCCATCAGCTGAGCGTTGTAGCGCCGGTTCTCCTCGGCGGAGCGGCCGCCCCGCACGCGGTCTTCCGGCAGCACGTCCACGTCATCGTCGAGCCATGCCGCCACCGCCTCCAGCAGCGTGATCCCACCGATGCTGACGGTCGTGTAGGCGATCGACTCGTCCGGCGGGAAGCTGGCCGCTCCCTCGACGAGCACCTGCTCGGTCACCGGCCGCACAGAACCTGGCCGCAGCGCCACGTAGGGGATCGGGAAGACGGCGGCCCCGACGATCGACGACAGGAGCAGCACCGCGATCACGCCCGCGAACCCGATGCGGCCGATGCCCCGGCCCAGACGGGCGCGCGCTGACTCACGGCGCGGCGGTAGCGTGGCCGGCGGGTTGCCCTCCTCGGTGTCGGTGCTGGTCATGTCACGGAGCCTGTGTCACCGCTGGTGCGGTTCCCGGATCACAGCAGCCTGCCACGACCGGATCGACCGTCGGTCGCGGCGGTGCACCACTCCGAGCCGGAGGTCGTGAGCGAGATGGTGGCGGAGAGCAGTGAGCGAGCGGACACCAGCGCGTTGCAGCGCGTTCGGTCAGCCGCGCTGCTCGTGCTCATGGTCATCCTGCTCGGGGCGCTGGCGGCTGGGATCATCGGCGTGCTCGCGGTGGCGCTCACGTCGCTCGTCGACAACGCCCTCGGCTGATGGCTCCGTCCTCTGACTCGCCCCGTCGCCGCGCGATCGCGCTGGCCGGCCACCGGGGCGACGTCGACGCCGCACGAGCTGGGCTGTCTGACCCGTCGCCGGCTGTGCGAGCCACGGCCATCGGGGCACTGGAGCGGCTCGGCCAGCTGACACCATCCGACCTCGAGACATGCCTGCTCGACCCGTCGGCGGGTGTTCGACGCCGCGCCTGTGAAGCAGCCTCGCTGCTGCCTGGTGACGGGCCCCCGTCTCTCATGGCGGTGCTGACCGACGACGACATCGGCCTCGTCGAAGTGGCTGCCTGGGCCAGCGGGGAGCGGCACCCTCCCGAACCGGGGGTCGTACCGGTGCTCTGCGCCCTGGCGACCGACCACGGCGACGCGTTGGTCCGAGAGGCAGCGGTCGCGGCGCTCGGCTCGATCGGCGACGAAGCCGGGCTGCCGGCCATCCTTGCTGCGACGCGGGACAAGGCAACCGTGCGACGCCGCGCTGTGCTCGCGCTGGCACCCTTCGACGGCCCAGACGTCGATGCAGCAATGGCGCTGGCAAGAGAGGACCGCGACTGGCAGGTGCGACAGGCGGCCGAGGACCTCAGCGATTTGACCCCATGAACATGACCTTGAGGCTGTCGTAGGCCTCGATGCAGCGCCCCGCACCTAGGACCACGCACTCGAGCGGTGCGTCGACGAGGTGCACGGGCACGTCAGTCGCGTTGGCGATGCGCTGATCGAGACCCGCCAGCATCCCGCCACCACCCACCAGCTTCACGCCGTTGAGGATGAGGTCTTGCGCCAGCTCGGGCGGCGTCATGCCGAGGCAGGCAACGACCGAGTCACAGATGGCGGACACGGGCTCGTCGATCGCCGCGCGCACCTCGTCGGGCGAGAGGATGATCGTCTTGGGAAGTCCGCTCGTCAGATCGCGTCCGCGCACTTCGGCCTTCACCTCGTCCCGCACGGGATAGGCGGAGCCGATGGCGACCTTGATGTCCTCCGCCGTGCGCTCCCCCACCGCTATCCCGTACTCGCGGCGGATGAAGGTGGTGATGGAAGCGTCGAAGTCGAAGCTGCCGATGCGGACGGCCTTGAGAGCGACGATCCCACCGAGCGAGATCAGCGCCGTCTCGGATGTGCCACCGCCGACGTCGACGACCATGTTGGCGACCGGCTCGTGGATCGGCATGCCCGCCCCGATGGCGGCGGCCATCGGCTGCTCGATCAGCTGGGCCTCGGCTGCACCTGCCCGGCGTGCGGCCTCGGTGACGGCGCGGCGCTCCACCTCCGTGATGGCCGAGGGGACGCAGATCACCACCCTCGGACGGTTGAAGCGGTTGACGCCGACGCGATGGAGCAGGAGGCGGATCATGCGCTGGGTGATCTCGAAGTCGGTGATCGCCCCTTGGCGCAGCGGACGCACCGCGACGATGTAGCCGGGGGTGCGACCGATCATCTGCCAGGCCTCGTGGCCCATCGCCAGCACCTCTTGGCTGCGCTCGTTGAGCGCGATGACCGTGGGCTCGTTGAGCACGATCCCGCGCCCTCGCTCGTAGACGAGGGTGTTGGCGGTCCCGAGGTCTATCGCGAGGTCACGGGCCACGAGGCGTCAGCTCGAACCTTCGCGGCGCTCGGGTGTGTCGACCTCAGGAGGAGCCAGTGCCTCCATCTCGCGCTGGAACGCCTCGATGCCAGACTCGAGGGTGCTCGGCGAGCGGTGCCGCCACCAGAGGATCAGGGAGCCGACGGTCGACACGACGAGCACGATGAGCAGGAAGGCGACGGCGCTCATCGGCTGCCCGCCGCCGGTGGGGTGCCGACCTCGACCAGGTGCTGTGCCTCCAAGCCCCAGCTCTCACCGCCCTCCCAAGACTCTCGCTTCCAGATCGGCACCGAGCGCTTAAGCTCGTCGATCGCGAAGCGCGCCGCCTCGAAGGCCTCACCTCTGTGCGGCGCGGCGACCGCGACCACCACCGCTGCCGAGCCGATGCTCACCACACCGGTGCGGTGCAGGAGGGCGATGCGACCGATCGTCGGCCAGCGGCGCCGCGCCTCACCGGCAACCGCTTCGAGGCGGCGCAGGGCCTGCTCCTCGTAGGCCTCGTACTCGAGGCGATCGACGTTCGGCCGGCCGGCGGCGTGGTCGCGCGCCGTGCCGGTGAACACGACCGTTGCGCCACAGTGGGGTTGCGCCACCCACTCGCCAGCGAGCTGCACAGGCAGCTCCACGCCCGAAAGGGCAACCCACACGTCGCCCGAATCCGGTGCAATCGGGGCAGGGTCCATCCCGGCCACTGTACGCGGCCCGCGCGCCTCTCGGCGGGGGCCGCCACTACCGTCTCGCCCATGCCGACGGACGACGACGCTGACGACGACGTCGGTCGCATCGGTCCACCGCTCCCGCCCGACGACCGTCTCTGGCGCCACCCTTCGGAGCTCGGTCCACACGGTCCGGGCGGCGCCCCGGTTCCGCCACGAGGGCGCGACGCCAGCCCCAACCGCACGAGCGCCCTCGCCGTCCTGGCTGCAGGGTTGGCTGGGGCCGCTCTCTCGACCGGGGTGATAGCGGTCACCGGCTCGCTGAGCCCTCGCGTGGTCGAGAGACAGGTGGTGGAGAAGGTCGCGGTCACGCCAGTCGTCTCATCGCCGATGATCCGGGGCGAGCGCGGGGTCGTGGCGGTGGCCGAGCAGCTCAGCCCCGCCATCGTTCGGCTCGACGTAGACGGCGGCGGCGGGCGGGCCGTCGGTTCCGGAGTCATCTTCCGCGACGACGGCATGGTCCTCACCAGCGCCCACGTCGTCCGGGATGCCAGCAACATCTCTGTGGTGATGACCGATGGGCGCCGGCTCGAAGCTGCGCTGGTCGGGGTCGACGCGGTCACCGACGTGGCGGTGGTCGACATCGACGGGCTCGGCTTCCCCGTGGGGGTGCTCGGAACCGCTGTCGGGCTCGAGGTCGGCTCCCCGACGATCGCCATCGGGTCTCCGCTCGGTCTCGATGGCGGACCTTCTGTCACGACGGGCGTGGTCAGCGCGGTCGATCGCCGGGTGGACGCACCTGGCGGCGAACCGCTGCACGGGATGATCCAGACCGATGCCCCGATCGCGGCCGGATCCTCCGGCGGTGCCCTGGTCGATGCCAGCGGGGCGGTGATCGGCATCATCACCGCGGTGGCCGACGAAGCGAGCGGGCGGTTCGGCTTCGCCACGCCCATCGATCTGGCGCACAGGGTCGCTCAGCAGCTCCTCGCGACCGGGCACATGGTGCACGGCTGGCTCGGCGTGGAGGGCTCGGACCTGAGCGCTCTCCAGGCAGACGCGCTCGACCTCAGTGGCGGTGCCATCGTCCGGCGCGTCGACACTGACGGTCCAGCAGCGGCGGCCGGACTCGCGCCCGACGACGTCATCACCGAGATCTCGGGCAAGCCGGTGGCATCGATCTCGCGACTCGTCGTGCTGCTGCGAGAGCACCAACCGGGAGACGCCGTGGTCGTGGGCTACTGGCGCGACGGACGCCACGCGGAGACCACCGTCACCCTCGCGCCGCGCCCCTAGCGCCCTGGCCAGCCGCGGTCAGCCGCGGCGCTTCCTGCGCCGCCGCACGAGCCCCACTGCCGCTGCCAAGCCACCGACGACCGCGAGCCCGGCCACACCGAGCGCCAGCTCCTGCCGTCGCCGCGGGCTGAGGGTGGCCCAAGGGCCGGCGCGGTGGGCCGCCACGTAGGCCTCCTCGTTCGTTGCCGCCGGCTCCCAACCCTCGGCTCGCAGGCGGTCGTTGGCCACGACCCAGGGATGGACCGTGTACGGCACCAGCTCAGGCGGTGTCGGAGCCAGGCCCCAGCGCCAGCGCATGCCTGCGACACGCAGGGCGAGCCGCTCGGGCAAGCGCACGCGGGGAGTGCCGCCGGCCAGGGCGCGCACGGTGTCGCCGCTGACCCAGCCGTCGGGTGCAACGTTGCGAGGACCGTCGATCCTGAGGCGACGAGCCAGGTCGACGGCACGCGCCAGGTCGGCGACGTCGAGGAACTGGGCCGGCGGCTCGTCATCCGTGACGGGTAGGGCGTTGGCGCGACCCAGAGCCCGCGCCAGCCAGCCATTGCCATCGGGGTCCAGCGTGACGGTCGGTCGCAGGATCGCGACAGTGCTGCCGGGGTGGTCGTCACGCCACTCGAGCGCTGCTCGCTCCGCCTCCGCCTTCTCGGAGGCGAGAGCCACGCCGGGGTTGGGACGGAGCGGCGCCTCCTCGGTCAGCGGCACAGGGTTGTTGGCCCAGGCGCCGTAGGCGATCGCGCTCGACAGGAGGACGATGTGAGTGGCACCGACGGCAGCCGCAGCGTCGAGCACGCTGTGGGTGATGGCGCTCTCGCCGGTCGGCTGGCTGATCTCGCCCCCCGGGGCTGGGCCGTCGGCCTGGGCCAGGTGCACCACCGTGCTGGCGCCCTCAAGCAGCGGCTTCAGGTCGGCGTGGGCGAGGTCGGCCTGGTGCTGCTCGACTCCCTTCGGCAGTCGCCGCATGGAGCGGCGGTCGATCGCCACCACTCGACTCACGGCCGGATCCGCCAGCGCCAGCTCGCACACCTGCTTGCCCAGCGCTCCAGCTGCGCCGGTGACCACGACCGTGTCGCCAGACCGGTGGGTGGCGGCTGTCACGGGGTCGGAATCGGATGCCATCGCCCTACGATGCCCGATGTGAGGGAGCAAAGCGACCCGTGAGCCCCGAAGACCCCTTCGGCGACGCTTTCGGATCCATGCCGTTCCTCGGCGACCTGGCCCGCCTGTTCGGTCAGGGCGGCGGCATGCCTTGGGACAACGCCCGGCAGGTTGCCGTCAGCGTCGCCACCGAGGGCGTCAGCGAGCCCAACGTCGATCCCGTCGAGCGCATGGGCATCGAACAGCTCGCTCGCGTCGCCGAGCTCCACGTCGCCAACGTCACCGGTCTGCCCACCTCCACTGCAGGTCACGTCGTTTCCGTCGAGCCCGTCAACCGCACGACCTGGGTGACCGAGAGCCTCGACGCCTACCGGCCCCTGGTCGAGCGGCTCGCCACCGCTCTGGGCCCGAGCTCAGCCGACCTCGAGGACGCCGTGCTGCACGAGGACGAGGCATCCGCCGCCATGTTCAGCGGCTTGGTGCAGATGCTCCAGCCGGTGCTCCTCGCCATGACGGCCGGGTCGATGGTCGGGCATCTCGCCCGTCGCAGCCTGGGCCAGTACGACCTGCCGATCCCGAGGCCCGCGGGTTCGGCCCGGGCCGACGAGCTGCTCCTGATCGTGCCCAACCTGGACGACTTCGCCAGCGAGTGGAGCCTGAAGGCCGACGACGTGCGCCTCTGGATCTGCGTGCACGAGATCGCGCACCACGCCATCCTCAACGTGCCGCACGTGCGGGCGCGGATGGACGATCTCCTCACCCGCTACGTCTCCAGCTTCACCAACGACTTCAGCTCGTTGCAGGACCGCATCGGCGAGATCGACCTGTCCGACCCGGAGTCGCTCGCCGGCCTGCAAGACGTGATCGGCTCGCCCGAGGTCATCCTGGGCGCCATCACCTCGGTCGAACAGGGCGACCTGCGGCCGCAGCTCGACGCGCTGGTCGCCGTCGTGGTCGGTGTCGTCGATCACGTGCTCGACGCTGTCGGGGGCAAGCTCATCTCTGGCTACGGGATGCTCTCGGAGGCACTGCGACGGCGGCGGGTGGAGGCGGCGGAGGCCGACCGCTTCGTCGAGCGCCTGTTCGGCCTAGAGCTCACGCAGGCGACCTACGACCGCGGTGCCGCCTTCGTGGACGGTGTGATCGAGCGCGCCGGCGAGGACGGCTTGCGGCGGCTCTGGTCGGCGCCCGAGAGCTTGCCGACGCCTGCGGAGGTCGACGCGCCGGGCCTGTGGCTGGCCCGCCTCGACCTCGACGACTGACGCCCGCGCTAGAGGATCTGGGTCGGGTCGGTCCCTGGCGAGGGCGCCACCCGAGTGGGGTCGACTGCGAGCGTGGGGTCGACGGCGCCCGGGACGTCCTGGCCCCCTTCCGCTCGAGGCCGCTGCTGTGAGGCGGTGCTGTGTGATCGGTGGGCGGCACTCTGCCCGGCGAGGTAGGAGAACAGCGCGAAGCCGGCCGTGCAGGCGATGATGACGAAACCCACGCTGAGCGGCATCGAGATGATGACAGGGATCACCGCGCCCACGACCCAGACCAGCTGGAAGCGCACCTCGAAGCGTGCGAACGATCGACCACGATTCGCGTCGGGGGCATCCCGCTGGACGAGCGAGTCGAAGCCGACCTTGGCGCAGGTGGACGCCAGCGCGATGGTTGCCGCCATCAGGCTTGCTCCGACCAAGGTGTCGAGCCGCGACGCGATCACAGCGGTCAGCACCGTCACACCCAGCGCGGCGATCAGCATGCGCTCCTCGGGCATCGACCGGCGCAGCCACGGCGCCAGGGCGGACCCGACGAGCAGGCCCACGCCCGTGAAGGTGAGCACGAGACCCATGTGCCATGTCGGCTGGTCGCGCAGCTCGAACAGCAGCAGGAACGTGACGAAGCCGACTATGCCGCGCACCAGCCCCATTGCGGATGACGCCAACACGACACCGATGCTGCGCAGCTCCGCGGTCTCCGCCGCGGAGGCCGGTGCCTGGGCGATCTGCGTGGCCGGCACCCGCAGGGCAGCGAGCATGGCCGCCAGGTAGGCGATGATCGCCAGCGCCAGCACGCCCGGGGACCGGGCGATGGCGAAGGCGACCCCCGCCGGGATGGCAGCGACCGGCGAAGCGAGCCCGGAGATGAGCTGGAGCTTCGAGTTGGCCTCCACGAGCTCGGCGTCGCTGCGCACGACAGTCGGCACGATCGCGCTCCGCGCCACCCCATAGGCCTTGCCGAGAGCCAACACCGTGAACGCCTCCGGGAACAGCAGCAGGCTGTTGAGGTCGTTGAGCATCACCAGGCACACCAGCGCTCGGGCACCGTGCGCTCCGACCATCATCCAGCGCCGACCGCCGGTGGAGCGGTCGAGCACCGGCCCGATGAAGGGTGCCACGACCGCCAGAGGAGCCATCGTGAGTGCCAGGTAGAGCAGCACCCGCCAGCGCGCGTCGTTCGGGTCGAGGTCGAAGAAGAGGGAGTTGGCGAGCGCGATCGCCACCAGCACGTCACCCGCCGCGCCGAGGGCGTGGGCGCGAGCGAGCCGAGCGAAGGGCGAGAGGTGGAAGGCCTCGGCACCGGCCCGTGACGCGGGCCTGGAGATCGGCTGCCAGCCGTCCTGGGGGGACATCGATCTCATGGTAGGTGTGGCCTGAGACGCCGAGGGCGCCGGGCCCGGCGCCTCAAGGTCGCGGCATCTCGTACTTGTAGCCCAGTCCGCGGATCGTGACGATGCGGGTGGGCGCGGACGGCTCGTCCTCCACCTTGGCCCGGAGGCGCTTGACGTGGACGTCGAGGGTCTTGGTGTCGCCCACGTAGTCGGAGCCCCACACCCGATCGATCAGCACATCGCGCGGGAGCACACGGCCGGCGTTCGCCAGCAGGATCTCGAGCAGCTCGAACTCCTTGAGTGGGAGCTGCACGACCTCGCCTCGCACGACGACCTCGTGCCGTTCCGGGTCGAGCGCGACGTCGCCCACCGAGAGCGCCTCCGTGCTGGGCACGAGTGCGGGCACGACGGCGCGGCGGCGCAGGACGGCTCGCATGCGAGCAACCAGCTCGCGCAGCCGGTAGGGCTTGGTGACGTAGTCGTCCGCCCCCACCTCCAGACCGACCACGGCGTCGATCTCCTCTCCCTTCGCGGTGACCATGATGATCGGCACCTGCGATCGGCGGCGCATCTCGCGGCACACGTCGATGCCCGACACCAGCGGCAGCATGACATCGAGCAGCACGATGTCGGGGCTCACCGCGTCGAAGATCTCGAGGGCCTGCGCACCATCACGCGCGACTTGCACGCGGAAGCCCTCGCGCTTGAGCCCGATCGTGAGCGCTTCGACGAAGGACTCCTCGTCCTCCACCACGAGCACCGTCAGCTCTGGGTTGCTCAATCGTCTCCTCCCGCAGCTGCGCCAACGTCGGCTCCCACGGGGCGAGCGGGTAGCCGCAGCGTGAGCGTCGACCCCTCGCCCTCGTGTGACTCGACGCGGACCTCGCCTGAGTGGTTGGTGGCGACGTGGCGCACTATCGCAAGTCCTAGCCCGGTACCGCCGGTCTCGGAGCTGCGGCCGCGGTCGACGCGGTAGAAGCGCTCGAACACGCGCTCGAGATCACGCCTCGGGATCCCGACGCCTCGGTCTCTCACCTCGACGTCGACCCACTGCCCGTCGAGCCTGACCTCCACCTTCACGGAGGAGCCCTCGTGTGAGTACTTCACCGCGTTGTCGAGCAGGTTGTAGACGGCGGAGACCAGCTGGCGCCGGTCGCCCTTGACCGCCAGGTGAGCGGCGGCCGCGTCGTCGACCTCGACGGCGATCCTTCGCCGCTCGGCGGCGCCCGCCACCCGCTCGACCGCCTCCCGCACGAAGGAGCCGACGAGCACCTCCTCGCTGCTGGCGCGGTCGTCGGCTTCGATGCGGGAGAGCTCCAAGAGGTCATCGATCGTGCGGGCGACGCGGAACGACTCGTGCAGCATCCGCTCCGCCAACCTGCGGGCCACGGCGGGATCGTCCTCCGCGAGGAGGGTCTCGGCCAAGAGGCCCAGCGCACCTACGGGGGTCTTGAGCTCGTGGCTCACGTTGGCGACGAAGTCGCGCCTCACTGCCTCGAGCCTGCGCCTGTCGGTCAGGTCCTCGATCATGACGAGCGCGCCGAGGTCGTCGTCGTTGCGCTCGAGCGCGATGCCGTGGAGCGCGAGGGTGCGTCTTGGCGGACCGAAGAGGTCGACGGTGCGCTGCGGAGCTGCGGACGAGTCGCCCGCGAGCAGCGACTCGGCCAGATCCTTGATCGCTTCCTCGACGAGGGCCTCACCGTGGCGCGCCGCTAGGTAGCGGGCGGCAACCTTGTTCCGGAAGGCGATGCCGCCGTCGCTGTCGAAGACCACGACGCCCTGGGGCATTGCAGCGAGAGCGCTCGCCAGCCGCGCCTCAGCCAGCGACACGTCTCCTCCGCGCGCCAAGGCGCGATCGACCACCCGCTCGACCACCGAGGTTGCTTCGGCCAGGCCGCCACCGGTGGGGACGACGTCAGGGACGAGTCGAGCGCCGGCATGGAGGAGTCGGCGAGCCAGGGATCGCTGGCTCGCCAGCAAGAGCGCCAGTGCCAACGCCAGGCCCAGCGCGACGACGCCCAGGACGGCGGTCATGCGCCGTCGTCCGACCCCTCATCGGCAGGAGGGTGCGCTCGCGCCGCGTAGCGGGCAGCACCCGCGTGCTCCGGCAGCCAGCCGGTGACCATGTACTGGACGCGCTCGCCGATGTTCACCGCGTGATCACCGATGCGCTCGTAGTAGCGGCCCACCAGCGCGAGCTGCACCGCGACCTGCACGTCCTGCACGTCGGCATGCAGCTCGAGGATCGACTGCACGTAGTCCTTGTGTATTTGGTCGAGGCGGTCGTCCATGTCGTCCAGCGCACTGGCGATGGTGGCATCGCCCTCGGCATAGGAGTCCATCGCCATGCGATAGAGGCGCACCGCCTCGCTGGCCATCGCTTGGAGGTGGGCGCGCAGCGGCGGAGGCACCTCGGTGCCGTAGAGGCGCCGAGTGGCCTTTGCGACGTTGACCATGAGGTCGCCGGACCGCTCGATCTCAGAGGTGAGGCGGATCGCTGTCACGACGGCCCGCATGTCGCTGGCCATCGGTTGCTGGCGGGCGAGGATCGTGAAGCAGCGCTCCTCGATGTCGAGCGTGAGCGCGTCTATCTCGTCATCGCCCTCGATGATCGCCTGCGCTGCTGCGAGATCGAGGTCGAGCAGCGCTTCCGTGCCACGCATGATCGTCTCTGTGACCCGCGCCGCCACGCGCACGAGGTCGCGCCGTATGTCATCCAGCTGGTGGTGGAAGGTCGAGCGTGTCTCCGGCATGTTGCCCCCTTCAGCCGAACCGGCCGGTGACGTAGTTCTCGGTCCGCTCGTCGCTCGGGTTCGAGAACATCTTGTCGGTGCTGTCGCACTCGATGAGCAGGCCAGTGCGGGTGTCGGACAGAGGGTTGACCTCGGTCGTGAAGAAGGCAGTGCGATCGCTGACCCGCGCGGCCTGCTGCATGTTGTGGGTCACGATGATGATCGTGTAGCGGTCCTTGATCTCCTGCATGAGGTCCTCGATGCGCGCCGTGGCGATCGGGTCGAGCGCCGAGCAGGGCTCGTCCATGAGCAGGACCTCTGGGTCATTGGCGATGGCGCGAGCGATGCACAGGCGCTGCTGCTGACCTCCAGAGAGGCTCATGCCTGAGGCCTTGAGCCGGTCTTTCACCTCGTCCCACAGGGCGGCGCCGTGCAGTGCGCGCTCGACGATGTCATCGAGCGCGCCCTTGTCCTTGGTGCCGGCGATGCGAGGCCCGTAGGCGACGTTGTCGTAGATCGACTTGGGGAAGGGGTTGGGCTTCTGGAACACCATGCCGATGCGGCGGCGCACCTCGACCGGGTTGACCGCCCGGTCGTACAGATCGACGCCGTGGTACGTCAGCGTGCCCTCGACCCGTGCAATGTCGATCAGGTCGTTCATGCGGTTGAAGCAGCGCAGCATCGTCGTCTTCCCGCAGCCCGACGGACCGATGAAGGCGGTGATCTCACGCTCGAAGATCTGGACGTCTACGTCACGGACTGCCTGGAAGTCGCCGTAGTAGACGGACAAGCCACGGACATCGAACACAGTCGAGACCGCGGGCAGCGACTCGGCCGCATCCGGCTGGTGCTCCGCGCCGGCGCTCACGGCAGGTGCCGGCTCGACGGATGATTCGGTCGTGTCAGGCGACATCTGGTTCAGCCTCGCTTGGTCTCATAGCGGTTGCGGAGCAGGATCGCCGCGGCGTTGGCCACCAGGACCACAGCCAAGAGCACGACGATCGCCGCTGCGGTGAGCGACACGAAGCCCGCCTGAGGTTGGCCGGACCAGGTGGTGATCACGATGGGCATCGCGGTGAACCGATCCTGGAGGCTCGTCACGTCCAGGACGTTCGGGTTGGATCCGAGCCGGTTGGTGACTGCGCCGATCAGGATCAGTGGGGCAGCCTCGCCGAGCGCTCGTGACAGGGACAGGATCGTGCCGGTGATGATCCCAGGCGCCGCGTACGGCATCACATGGGAGCGGATCACCTCCCATCGGGTCGCGCCGACACCGAACCCCGCCTCGCGGATGCCGTCGGGCACCGCACGCACGGCCTCGGCCGAGGTGATGATGATCAGTGGCAGCACGAGGATCGCGAGCGTGATGCCGGCGGCTATCACGCTGCGCCCGCCCGTCAGCCCGCTGAAGGTCTTCACGAAGATGGCAAACCCGAGGATCCCGTAGACGATCGAGGGAACCCCGGCGAGGTTCCTGATGTTGACGCTTATGAAGCGCGTGAGCCGCGTGTCGCGTGCGTACTCCTCGAGGTAGAGGCCGGCACCGATGCCGAGGGGGAAGGCGATGCAGATCGTGAACACGCCGATCCAGAAGGAGCCGCGCAGCCCCTGGTAGATGCCGGCCGAGTCGGGAATCGACTGAAGCGTGCCGAGCAGGAAGTCCGAGAAGCGCATTCCGAGCACGCTCCACCCCGTCGTGACCTGCTCGAGGAGCAGCACGGCCAGCACGACGATGGTGAAGGCGAGCGCGAAGAACAGCGCCGCTCGGAACAACATGCCCGACACGTCGAGCTGCTGCCCCTGAATGCGACGCCGCACGCTCTCGGCCGTTGCATCGGTGTCGACGAGTCGGGTGGTCACTGCCATGCGAGGGCGTCCTAGTACTTCTGCCGCACGCGGCGGACGAAGCGGTCGGCGATGAGGTTGAGCGTCATGGTCACCGCGAACAGGACTGCACCGACGAAGAAGAGGCTCTGGAACGTGAGGCCTTCACCCACGACGCTGTCGGTGCCCGATGCGACCGACGCCATCGCGGCGGTCATGGTGAGCCCGGGCTGGAAGGGGTCGGTCTCGAACAGCGCGCCGCCCGAGCGACCGGCCGCTATGAAGACCACCATCGTCTCCCCGATGGCACGGGAGATGGCGATGATCGCCGCGGCGGTGAGGCCCGACACCGCCGCAGGGAGCACGACCCTCACCGTCGTCGTGATCTTCTTGGCGCCCATCCCATAGGAGGCCTCGCGCAACGAGCTCGGCACGGAGCGCATGGCGTCTTCGGACACCGAGGCGACCAACGGGATGATCAGCAAGCCGACACCGAGGCCGGCGGCGAACATCGTCTGCTGCGGCGTGCCGCTGCGAAGGTTCTGCACGACCTCCGGGGCGATGAAGGTCAGCGTGAAGAACCCGATGACGACGCTCGGCACGCCCGCGAGCACCTCGAGGGTGGGCTTCAGGATGCGCCTCACACGCTTGGAGGCGTACTCGGAGAGGTAGATGGCCGCACCCAGCCCGATCGGAACAGCGAGCACCATCCCGACGGCGGTCACGATGAGGCTGCCCACGACCAGCGTCGACAGCGAGTAGATGCCGCGGCGCGGGAACCACCCCTCCGAGGCCAGCACCTGGTCTCCCCAGCTCACCTCGGAGACGTAGGTCCACGACTCGCGCACCAGGGATACGACGATCAGCCCGCTGACGACGACCGACACGAAGGCCGCCAGGAAGAGCAGCCATCGCACCAGGTTCTCAGTCCGCTGCCGGCGGGCGTCGCCTCGGAGGTCTTCGAGGCGCAGCACCGTGGGGGCATCGGCCACGGTCATGACATCTCCGGGGATGGAGGGACAGGAGGGCGATCGGGGGTCGGACGGAGCCGACACCCCGATCGCCGCAGGTTAGAGCAACGGCGGGAGGCCTCAGCCGCCGTCGCGGGTCCCCGTCTCGCGACCGTCCCAGACGCCGCGAGTCTCCGTCAGAGCCTCATCGGTCAAGCTGACGTAGCCGACCTCGGTGACAGCGCCGATGCCGTCGTCGGAGAGGTAGAAGTCGACGTACTCGACGAGGGCGGGGTTCTCCTCCATCTTGGCGACGTTGACGTAGATGTACAGGTCACGGGCGATGGGGTACTCACCGCTGGCGATGGTCTCGGGGTTGGGTGCCACGCAGCCCTCGCCACCGTCGATCTCCAGGGCCTTCACTCCCTCGGCCTCCTGGGCGAAGGCGAAGCCGACCCAGCCGAAGCTCGTGTCCGATCCCTGGATGCCCTGGATGATGACGTTGTCGTCGGCAGACGACTGGTAGTCGGGACGGGTCTGCGCCTCTTGACCGCGGTCCTCGTTGAACTCCTCGATCACGATCTCGACGTAGGAGTCGTACGTGCCTGACTCCTCGCCCGGCGCGCTGATCGTGAGCGGCGCATCGGGCAGGTCGGTCGTCGAGCCGAGCTCGGCAGCGATGGCCTCGGCGTCGTTCCAGTTCTCGAAGCCCTGCGACTCCGGACCCGACAGCGCGTACAGGTCGGCGAAGGTGAGGCACTCGACCGATTCGTTGGCATCACTGGTGATCACCGACAGGCCGTCGATGGCGATCTTGAGCTCGATGAACTCGATGCCGGCCGCCTCGCACGCCTCAGCCTCTTCGGCCTTGATCGGGCGGGACGCATCGGAGATGTCGGTGGTGCCCTCACAGAAGAGGGCGAAGCCGTCGCCGGTGCCGGGCCCGTCGACGTTCACGACCACGTCGGGGCTCACGCCCTCGAACATCTCGGCCACCCGGGTTGAGACCGGGGCGACGGTGGAGGAACCGGACACCTCGACGGTTCCGCTGGTACCGCCGGTGCCGCCATCTGTGTCGGCGGTGTCGTCGGTGTCGGAGCCACCCCCGCAGGCAGCGGCCACGAGACCGAGTGCGAGCAGGAGGGCAAGCGGTGCGATCGACTTCTTCAGTGGCACGGTGCTCCTTGGCTGGCTAACAGGTGTCGCCCGGATGACAACACGTCGTTGAGCGGCACGGTAGGAGTGCGTGGTGTCACCTCGGTGGGGTTCAGGTGAACGAGAGGTGAACGGCGCAGCAACCTTTCGAGTGCGCGGCAGCGGGCCGGGACGCCGGCCGTGGCGGCCGACGCCTTTGATCAGCGTGCTACTCCTCCTCCGGGAGGCCCAGATCCCACTCGAGCAGGATGTTCTCGCGCTCCGCATCGCGGATCACCCGCTCGCGGTTGCGGCGGAACTGCGGATCGTGCGGCGGGAGCAGGACGAGCCGTGCGAGCACCCGACGCTCGAAGTCGTCCACGACGGACCGGTCGCCGAACTCGGAGTCGATGCGCCAGTGGGGCGTCACCGGGCCCAGGTACACGACGCGCGCGTGGGCACGGGGAGGCTCTAGCGGGGCGGGGGCGACGTCAGACATAGGTTTAGAAGGTAGCGGCTCGATGCGTGCAGGCCCCAGTGAGGGGCTCCGTTGCTGCGTCAGCTCCCGTCGCTGCGGCGCCCCAAGCGCACGTCGATCGTCAGCTCCTCGCCGTTGCGCACCACCCGCAGCGTGATCTCGTCGCCAGGCTCCTGCTCGATGACGGCGTCGCGGACATCCGACGACGTCTCGACCTCGTTGCCGGCGACCTCGATGATCACGTCGCCCACCTCGATCCCGCCGCGCTCGGCTGCGGAATCCGGGACTATCTCTGTGACGAACGCGCCCGTGCTTCGATCGATGCCGAAGCGCTGCCGCACGGCCTCGGCCAGCTCGGCCACGTCGGTGCTGGACACCCCAAGGAAGGCCTGATTCGGCGTGACGCTGCCACGCCCCTCTTCCAGGTCTTCGATGATCGGCTTGGCGCGGTCGATGGCGATGGAGAAGCCGAGGTTCTGAGCGTCGGCGACGATGGCGGTGTTCATCCCGACAACTTGGCCGGCGGCGTTGACGAGAGGCCCGCCGGAGTTGCCCGGGTTGATGGCGGCGTCGGTCTGGATCAGCCCCTCGAGGCGCACGCCCTCTGCTTCGAGGTCACGGTCCTTGGCGGACACGATCCCTCGCGTCACGGTCGGCTCGCCGCCCAGGTTGAGGGCGTTGCCGATCGCGATCACCTCGTCACCCACGCGCAGGTCATCGGACGAACCCAGCTCGGCGGGAACGAGGTCGTCGACGTTGGCCACCTGGATGACAGCCATGTCGTCGTCGGGTGAGGCTCCGACGAGAGTCGCGGGATGCTCGGTCCCATCCGCGAGGACGACGGTGATGTCGCCCAGGCTGCCGATCACGTGCGCGTTGGTGAGGATCAGGCCGTCTCTGCTCAGCACGATGCCGGAGCCGGCGCCCTCGAACACGCCCTGCGATGTCGTCTGGCTGGTCTCGATCGCCACGACCGAGGGCTGCACCTTCGTGAGGATCGCCTGGATGTCGAGCGCGCCCTCTGCAGTGGTGACGGGCGTGACGGTCGTGCGAGCGGGGGCGGGATCGGGATCGTCGTCGAGGGCCAGGGTCACGCCAGTCGCGACGCTCGCGCCCACGAGCGCACCGACCAGCGCGGCGACAAGAGCGACACGTCTGCCTCCAGGAGACTTCCGCTGCTTGGCTTGCGCACTTGGTGTCGGAGGTGCCGGCGGCATGGGCCACGGCGGGACTATCGGCCGCGCCGGCATCTCCGCAGTGGCGTCGGGTGCGGACCAGCCGATCTGTGCGGTCCCCTGCGCTGTGCCCGGCGCGACTGGCTGTGCAGCCGGTTCACCAGACCCAAGGCCCGAGGCAGGGGCCCATGGCGACCAGGCGTGACTGGGGTCGTCGACCCCTGCGTCCGCTTGTCTCTCGGAGTCGGGTTCGGTTCCGTCCATCCGTCCATACTCGTATGTCGAGCGGCCGATGCGGTCGCGCCCTCCCGCAGATTTTTCGGATTCTTCGACCGATGGCGGAACCAAATCGCCGTCGGCGCCGTAGAAATGGGTGTCGACGCTCGAAGAAGGCGGTTCCATGGAGCTCGAATGGATGGCGCGGGGGTCGTGCGCCAACGTGCCACCGGCCACGTTCTTCCCAAACGACGGTGCCGGCGTCGAGGTGGCGCGCAAGATTTGCGCAGGTTGTCCCGTTCGTGAGCTCTGCCTCGAGCATGCTCTCGCCCACCGGATCGACCATGGGGTCTGGGGCGGCTGTTCCGAGCGTGAGCGCCGCCGCATCCTCAAGCGGCGCCGCGACGCCCGGACTGCCTCGATCAGCTAGCGACCCAGCGATCGCTTCCCGCGAAGGAGCCTCGCTCGGGGAACCGCGAGCGGAGCCGCTCACGGCGGTGTGTGGGTTTGATCAGGCCTTCGGGTCTTCGTCGTCAGGCGCGATGGGATCCTTCAGGCCGGCCTTGAACTCGCTCTGGGCCTTGCCGAGGGATCGAGCCAGCTTCGGCAGCTTGGCGCCGCCGAACAGGACGAGGATCACGAGGAGCACGATGAGGAGCTCAGGGGCGCCGAGGTTCACGCCGGCCACGGTACCAGCCGGCTGACTTCAGACCCCATCGCGCCGTGATCGGTGCCAGGCTCCTGGCATGCTCGAGTGCGTCATCAACATCAGCGAGGGGCGTGACCTCGAGCGCGTCGCACGCATCGCCGCAGCGGCCGCCGACTCGACGCTCGACGTGCACAGCGACGCCCATCACAACCGGTCGGTGCTGACCATCGTCGGTGAGGCCGAGGCGCGTGAGGTTGCCTCGGTCGCGGTGCGCGAGCTCGACCTGCGAGATCACGAAGGGGTTCACCCGCGCCTCGGCGTGCTCGACGTGGTGCCGTTCGTGGCGCTCGACGGCTCCACCCCCAAGGACGCGCTGGCGGCTCGTGACGCCTTCGCGGCGTGGTTGAGCGCGACCCATGGCGTGCCGTGCTTCCTCTACGGGCCGGAGCGGTCGCTTCCCTTGATCCGTCGCGAGGCATTTCGCTCACTTGCTCCCGACACCGGACCCGAGTCTCCGCATCCCACCGCGGGAGCCACAGCTGTCGGCCAGCGCGGGCCGTTGGTGGCCTTCAACGTCTGGATCAGCGGCGACTCGCCGGAGGTGGCGCGCCGGGTGGCTCGTGCGGTTCGAGGGCGCGGCATCCGAGCCCTGGGCCTGCTGGTCGGCGATCGGCTCCAGGTGTCGATGAACCTCATCGATCCCGCCCAGGTCGGCCCGGCCGCCGCACATGACCGCGTCGTGGCGGCCAGCCGCCAACTAGATGTGGCCGTCGAAGGCGCCGAGCTCGTCGGCCTGCTGCCCGAGGCGGTGCTGCTGGAGGTGCCGCCTGCGCGTTGGAGAGAGCTGGATCTGGCAGAGGAGCGCACCATCGAGGCGCGCCTCGCCGCTCGGGGCGCCCGCTAGGCGCTAGGCGGTGGAGGCGCTGCGGCGGGCGAGGGCGCGCTGGCGACGCAGCCGGCGACGCTCGCGCTCGCTCATGCCCCCCCAGATGCCGAACTTCTCCCCGTTGACCAGGGCGAACTCCAGGCAGTCCTCTCGGACCACGCAGCCTCTGCAGACCTCCTTCGCCTCGCGGGTGGAGGCTCCCCTCTCGGGGAAGAAGAGGTCCGGATCGACGCCGAGGCAGTTCGCGTAGTCCTGCCAGGACTTGTCATCAGGCTCGATGGAGATGGGTATCTGCACGTGCCCTCCTCCCGGGGTGGGACGGTGGGTCGGTCGGACTGGGACGGACTGGCACCTCCGAAGGACGGCGGATACCACATCCGTAATTACATTGTTGTGATCTTGACCGCTCCGAGCGCTGTGCGCAAGGGGGAGGCCCGGATTTACTGGGTTCCGACGCGAAGTGCGTGCGGCCGCGCGTTCACGGCTCTCCCCCAGTCCGATCGCCTGAGCCGTCCTTGGGACCTCTAGGCGGGGCGGCGGTCGCGTCCTGCGCGCATGGCCCGCTTCTGCTCGATGAAGTCGACGAGGACGTAGTCGCCGAGCGTCTCGGGCGTGGTGAAGAAGGCGCGTCCCCGGTTCATCTGGGTGAGCTTCTCGACGAAGGCCCGCAGATAGGGCGTGGCGTCGAGCATGAAGGTGTTGATGCGGATGCCTTCCTTCGTGCAGCGGACGACCTCGCGCAGGGTGGCGTCGATGGTCTCCTGCACGGGCGGGTAGCTGAAGAAGGGCGCCGACATGCCGGCTTCGAAGTGAGCAGTCGGCTCTCCGTCGGTGATCATGATGATCTGCTTCGTGCCGCTCTGGCGCGCCAGCATCTGCCGGCTCAGCAAGAAGGCGTGCTGCATGTTGGTGCCGTAGACGAAGTCCCACGACACCTCCGGCAGCTGCTCAGGCGTGATCACCCGGGCGACCTCGCTGAAGCCGACCATCCCGAGGTAGTCGCGCGGGAACTGCATCGAGATGAGCGAGTGGAGCGCCATCGCCACCTTCTTGGCGGCGAGGAAGTTGTCACGCATCGGCATCGAGAGCGACAGGTCGAGCATCAGCACCGTCGAGCTGCGGACGACCTGCTCGGTCTGCTCGATCTCGAAGTCTTCGGGCGTGAGTCGCACGGGAGTGCCTCCACCGGTGCGACGTATCCCGTTGCGGACCGTGCGTTCGATGTGGAGGTTGAAGGGGTCTCCGAACTCGTATGGCTTCGTGTCGTACGTGCGCTCATGGCCAGCGCCCGTGCGCTCGATCTCGTGACGTCCGAGCTTGTCGCGAGCGAGCTTGGAGAAGAGGTCGGCCAAGGCGTTGCGGCCGATCTTGCGCAAGCCCTTCGGGGTGAGCTCGAGCTTGCCCTCCTTGTTGTTGATGAGGCCGGCGTCCTCCAGCTGCTGAGCCAGCTTGGCCAGCTGCTCGAGGCTGCGGGCGGCATCGTCCCCGAGGAGCTCGCGCGCACGATCGATGTCGACCTCCGCCAGGGCGCCCGGGCTGGCGGCGCCGCGCATCATCTGCTCGAGCTGGTCGAGGTCGCCCAGCTCGTTCAGCATCTGCGCTGCTTCAGCGAACCCCAACGGGTCCTGACCTGAGAAGTCGTAGCGGCGGTCCCATCCCATCTGCGGGAAGAGCTGCTGGAGGTGCCCGCCCAGCTGGTCCATCTGCCAACGGAGATCCATGTCCTCGAGCAGCTGCTCGGACAGGCCCTGGAGCTGCGCTCGCTGCTCCGGGGTCATCGAGTTGAGCATCGACTGCATGGCGGCCATGCGCTGCGCCATGATCTCGAGCAGCTCGTCGAGCGTCTCTGGGTTCTCCGGGAAGAAGTCGCCGTAGCGCTCCATGAACTGCTCGAAGGCCGCCTGCGTATCCTGGCCCGCCTCCTTCATGGCGAGCAGGTCGTTGAGGTCGGAGAGCATGTCCTTCATGCGCTGCATGGTCTCGGGACTGATGTCCTGCATGGCGCCGGCCATCTGGTTGAAGTAGCTCTGTGCCAGCTGCTGGCGCAGCTGGTCCATCAGCTCGTCGAAGCGCTCGCGTGCCTCCGAAGAGGTGAACTCGTACTGCTGGAGCTCCTTCACCATGCCTGCGAGGTCGGGCGGCAGCATGTCGAGCTGCAGGTTGCGCTCGGCCACGACCTGATCGGTGATCTCCTGACGGCGCTGATCGCCCGACTCGCGGGCCTCTCGCGCCAGCTCGTCCAAGCCCTGCCGCTCGGTGTCGAGCACCTCCCGCAGCGCTTCTGCGATCTCCTCGTAGACGCCGCCGAGGTCGTGCTGCTCGAGTCGCTCGCGTCGCTGGCGGCGCAGCCGCTCCATCAGGTCGCGCATGCCCATCAGCTGCTCGTCGTTGCGGTCGCGGAAGCCCTGCTGCATCAGCCGGCGCAGGGCAGCGTGGAGGTCGCCGTGGTAGAGGAGGTCGTCGGTGATCTCCTCGAGGATCGACTCAGCGTCGAGCTCGAACCCGACCTGGGTGCCGTCCCAGCGCGAATAGCGGAAGTGGGGTCCGGGCATCGCCCGCAACCGTATCCACCAACCAACGTCTGTGAACTCTCCCGGCCGCTATGCGGCCGTGGAGGTTCACAGACGTTGGTTGGTAAGGGGGAAGGTTCGCGCTCGGAGACGGGTTGAGCACCCTGTGCGAGTGGAGATCTGGAGCGACGTCGCCTGCCCGTGGTGCTACGTGGGGCTTGCTCGGTTCGAGCGGGCGGTCGAAGAGACGGGCGCCGACGTCGAGATCGTGTTCCGTGCCTTCGAGCTCGATCCGTCGGTGCCGACCGGCACGGCCAGCCCGCCCTTGGTCGAGTACCTCGGTCGCAAGTACGGCGACCTGAGCCGAGTGCGCGCAGCGCACGCGCGCCTCACCGAAGCGGGTGCCTCAGCCGGCATCGACTTCCGCTGGGAGGGCATGCGGCGTGCCAACACGTTCGATGCGCATCGGCTGCTCACGTGGGCCCTCGAGAACGAGGGCGCGGCGCGGCAGAGGGACCTCAAGCTGGCACTGCTGAGGGCCTACTTCTCCGACGGCCTCGACGTGGCCGACCACGAGGTGCTCGCCGACCTCTGCGGCTCGGTCGGCTTGCAGCGCGAGGCGGCCCTGGCAGTGCTCGATTCGGATCGCTACTCGGCGGAGGTCCGGGCCGAGCGGGCCGAAGCTCATAGCAACGGCATCGCAGCCGTCCCGACCTTCGTCGTGGAGGGCGAGTGGATGCTGCAAGGCGCGCATGACACCTCCGCGTGGGTGAAGGCCCTCACCCACATGCAGAAGAACCGACTTTCGTAAAGGGGTTCAGGCGCGGGAGCGGTAGGTGGCGCGGGAGCCCGCTGCGTCCTTGTTGAGGCGCTTGGAGAGATGCAGGCCCTCCAACACCAGCTCCACGGCTGACGCCACCGAGGCCGCCGACTCGTCGCCGCCGGTGAGTGCGGTGACGGCGTCGCGCAAGGCGGGCTGCTGTTCGAGCAGGGCGACGTACTCGGCTGAGGTGACGTCCTCTCCTGTGTGGACCACCGCTCCCTCGTCGAAGCTCGACACGATGGGCCGGAACTGCTCTGGGCTGAAGCGCTCCTTGAAGACGGTGAGCACGGCGGCCTTCACGAGGTTCTCCGCGATCTGCGCATCACGCCCCTCCTCCAGCGCCTCGATCTCGATCTTGCCCATCATCGAGGCGGGAAGAGCATCGAGATCGCTCACGCGCGGCGACACCTCCCGCTCCCCGTGCCGCAGCGCACGGCGGGCGGCGTTGGCGACCATCACCTCGTGGTTGGTGATCGTGAAGCGCACCGACACGCCGGAGCGCTGGTTGATGTGGGGGCTCGACCTGGCCAGGTGCGAGAGCGTGGCCGCGATCTCGGTCATGTAGTCGGGTACCGAGACTCGGATGCCCTCCGCCGCCAGCGGCGACGCCTCCTGCAGCGCGATCGCCACCTCGGTGCCGACCTCGAGCGGGTAGTGGGTGCGGATCTGCGAGCCGAACCGGTCCTTCAGCGGAGTGATGATGCGACCGCGGTTCGTGTAGTCCTCGGGGTTGGCCGATGCGAACAGGATCAGGTCGAGCGGCAGGTTGATCTTGTAGCCGCGCACCTGGATGTCGCGCTCCTCGAGCACGTTGAGGAGGCCGACCTGGATGCGCTCGGCAAGATCGGGCAGCTCGTTGATGGCGAAGATCCCGCGGTTGGTGCGCGGCACCAACCCGTAGTGAAGCGTCAGCTCGTCGGACAGGTAGCGGCCTTCCGCCACCTTGATCGGGTCGACCTCGCCGATCAGGTCTGCGATCGAGGTGTCTGGCGTGGCCAGCTTCTCGCCGTATCGGCGGCTCCTGTGCACCCACTCGATCGGCGCGTCGTCGCCGTGCTCGAGCACCAGCTCCCGCGCGTGGCGCGACACAGGCGCATAGGGATCGTCGTTGATCTCCGACCCTGCGACGATCGGCATCCACTCGTCCAGCAGGTCGACGAGGGCGCGGATCATCCGGGTCTTCGCCTGTCCTCGCTCGCCCAGGAAGATCACGTCGTGACCGGCGATGAGGGCGTTCTCGAGCTGCGGCAGAACCGTGTCCTCGTAGCCGAGCACGACCGGGAAGAGCTGCTCGCCGGACTGGATCCTCGAGATGGCGTTGCGGCGGAGCTCTTCCTTCACGGGCACGGACGTCCAGCCCGAGTCGCGGAGCTGGCCGAGCGTGGCAGGGGCGGGGTGGTTCATGCCGGCCAACCTATCGCCGTGCCGGATCGGCTTCCCCGGCGCGCCCCGACGCAACGCCGGGTCGACCGGGAGCTCCTTCGCAGAGCACCCGGGATCGGGCCAGCAGACGGCCCTATAGCCTCCTGCCTCCATGGAGCTGACCGGCACCTGGCGTGCTGCAGTCGCGGACGAGGATCTGCGCCGTCGATGGCACGACGACGACTTCGACGCCGGCGGCTGGGAGGCGATCGAGGTGCCTGGCCACTGGCGCTCGACGCCAGCCTTCGCTGAGACCGACGGCTCCCTGCTGTACCGGCGGACCTTCGAGGCGGCTGCGCCGGGCGAGGGCCGCCGAGCTTGGCTGACCTTCGACGGCCTCTTCTACCAGGGCGACGCCTGGTTGGACGGCGACTACCTCGGCGACACCGAGGGCTACTTCGCCCCCCACACCTTCGAGGTGACAGAGGCGCTGCTCGATCGCCGAGAGCACCACCTGGCGATCGAGGTCACCTGCTCGCCCCAGCCCGACAAGACGGCCAAGCGCAACATCACCGGGGTGTTCCAGCACTGGGACTGCCACGACCCAGCCTGGAACCCTGGCGGCATCTGGCGGCCGGTGAGGCTGACCGACACCGGACCGGTCCGCATCGCCCGGCTCAGGGTGCTCTGCCGCGAGGCCACGAGCGAGCGCGCCGTGGTCGTGCTGCGCGCCACGCTCGACAGCGACGGTGCACGAACCGTTGCGCTGCGCACGACGCTGGGAGCCCTCGACCACGAGGCCGACCAGCCACTGGCCGACGGCTCCAACGAGGTGGAGTGGACCGTCACCGTCGACAAGCCCGCGCTCTGGTGGCCGCGCGCCCTCGGCGACCCGGTGCTCCACGACCTCGAGGTCAGCGTCGTGCTCGACCCGTCGGAAGGCGCTGGCGTCTCTGACGTTCGCCGGCTGCGCACCGGCCTGAGGCAGGTCCGCATGCGCTCCTGGATCATGTCGGTCAACGGTGAGCGCCTGTTCCTCAAGGGCTCCAACCAAGGGCCGACGCGTCTGGCGCTGGCTGAGGCCACGCCGGAGGAGCTCGCCGGCGATGTCGCGCTCGCACTCGACGCGGGCTTGGACATGCTGCGCATCCACGCCCACATCACGCGCCCTGAGATGTACGACGCGGCGGATGAGCGGGGCCTGCTCCTCTGGCAGGACTTCCCGCTTCAGTGGGGCTACGCGCGCGGCATCCGCAAGCAGGCAGTGCGCCAGGCCGCCCAGGCCGTCGACGTTCTGGGCCATCATCCGTCGATCGCCATCTGGTGCGGCCACAACGAGCCGATGGCGATCGAGAACGACGCCTCCATGTGGAGCAGCCCTCGGGCTGTTCGCAAGATGGCACTTAAGGCTCTCGCCGCCCAGGAGCTGCCCACCTGGAACAAGACGGTGCTCGACCACTCGATCAAGCGCTCCTTCGAGAAGGGCGACGGCACGCGCCCGGTCGTTGCGCACTCGGGCGTGCTGCCGCACCCGCCCATGCTCGACGGCACGGACAGCCACCTCTACTTCGGCTGGTACCACGGAGAGGAGCGCGACCTCCCCGGCTTCCTCAGGGCGATGCCGCGGATGGCACGCTTCGTCACGGAGTTCGGCGCGCAGGCGGTGCCCACGAACGCGGAGTTCTGCGACCCGGAGAAGTGGCCCGAGCTCGACTGGGAACGGCTCGGCGAGCACCACTCGCTCCAGAAGGCGATCTTCGACCGCTATGTGCCGCCCTCCTCGCACGCCACGTTCGAGGAGTGGCAGCAGGCCACGCAGGAGTACCAGGCGACAGTCGTCCGTCGTCAGGTGGAGGCGCTGAGACGGATCAAGTACCGACCGACCGGTGGGTTCGCCCAGTTCTGCTTCGCGGACGGGCAGCCCGCGATCACCTGGTCGGTGCTCGGTCACGACCGCGCTCCGAAGCTCGCCTACGAGGCCCTTCAGGCGGCGTGCGCGCCTGTGATCGTCGTGGCGGATCGCTTGCCGGAGACCGTGGCTCCAGGCGATCCAGTCGAGCTGGACGTTCACGTGGTCAGCGACCTCAGGACGCCGATCGCCGGCGCCGAGGTGCAGGCGACCCTCGCGTGGGACGGCGGTGCAACATCCTGGCGGTGGGTTGGAGACATCGCCGCCGACACCTGTGAGCGCGTGGGCATGGTTCGAGCCGTCGTGCCGGACGTGCGCGGCGAGCTGGCCCTCGACCTGCGCTGCGAGGTCCCCGGCGGCAGCGGCGCTCCGATCCTCAACCGCTACGTCAGCACGATCGATCGCGGCTGACGCGGCCGCGAGCGCCTCGGCGACCACGCGTGTTTTCAGGGCCTCTCGGGGCTGGGACTAGCGTCCCGATCAGAACGGTTGAACAGGTCGCGGAGGCTTATCGAGCGATGACGACGACGATGGAACGGCCCGGAGCCTCGCCCGTGCACCCAAGGCCCCGGCGCCGCGGCCCGTGGCCCGTCGAGTTCTACCGCTCGGCCGTCGGCAAGAAGTGGGTCATGGCCCTCACGGGGATCATGTTGATGGGCTTCGTGTTCATCCACGCCGCGGGGAACCTGAAGGTGTACTTCGGCGCCGAGGACTTCAACCACTACGGCGAATGGCTGCGCGAGCTGCTCGTGCCGTTCTTTCCCCGCACCGTGCTCCTGTGGCTCATGCGCGGCGGGCTCATCGTCGCTTTCGCGTTGCACATCCACTCCGCCTACGGGCTGACGCGGATGAACCACCGGGCCAACGGCCCCGGCTACCAGCAGAGCCGTGACTGGCAGGCCGCCAACGCGGCAAGCCGCTCGATGCGGTGGACGGGCGTCGTCGTCGGCCTCTTCATCGTCTTCCACCTGGCCGACCTGACCTGGGGCACGGTCAACCCGGACTTCGTGCGGGGCGACGTGTACCGCAACTTCGTCGCCACCTTCAGCCGTCCACCCGTGGCTGTCATCTACATCATTGCCAACGTCGCCCTCGGCCTGCACCTGTTCCACGGCGCATGGTCGATGTTCCAGAGCCTGGGCCTCAACAACCCGCGCTGGAACTCCTGGCGGCGCGGCTTCGCAACCGGCTTCGCCGCCCTGATCACCGCGATGAACATCATGTTCCCGATCTCGGTCATGACCGGCCTGGTGAGCGCCGACGACAACCCAGACTGCGTGAAGTCCGGCGACGTGATCGTGAGCTGCACCGAGTACGAGGAGGCACATCCGTGATCGGGGAGCTGCGATCGAACGTGCCCGACGGGCCCATCGCCGACAAGTGGACCCAGCACAAGTTCGACATGAAGCTGGTGGCGCCCAACAACCGGCGCAAGTTCGAGGTGATCATCGTCGGCTCGGGCCTCGCTGGCGCCTCGGCCGCGGCGACCCTCGGCGAGCAGGGCTACCGGGTGAAGGTGTTCACCTACCACGACTCCCCGCGTCGGGCTCACAGCATCGCCGCGCAGGGCGGCATCAACGCCGCCAAGAACTACAAGGGCGACGGCGACTCGGTTCAGCGCCTCTTCTACGACACCGTGAAGGGCGGCGACTTCCGCAGCCGCGAGGCCAACGTGCACCGGCTCGCTGAGGTGTCCGTCGACATCATCGACCAGATGGTGGCCCAGGGCGTGCCCTTCGCCCGTGAGTACGGAGGCCTGCTCGACAACCGCTCCTTCGGTGGTGCACAGGTCTCACGCACCTTCTACGCGCGTGGTCAGACCGGCCAGCAGCTGCTGCTCGGTGCCTACCAGCAGATGATGAAGCAGGTCGGACTGGGCACCGTCGAGCTCCACACCCGATCCGAGATGCTCGACCTCGTCGTGAAGGACGGCCGCGCGTGCGGTGTGGTCGTGCGTGACCTCGTCACCGGCCACGTGAGCCGCCACTCGGCCCACGCGGTGCTGCTCTGCACGGGTGGCTACGGCAACGTGTTCTTCCTGTCCACCAACGCCAAGTACTCCAACGCTTCGGCGTCTTGGCGGGCGCATCGCCGCGGTGCCCTCTTCGCCAACCCGTGCTACACGCAGATCCACCCCACTTGCATCCCGGCCTCCGACGAGTTCCAGTCGAAGCTCACCCTGATGTCCGAGTCGCTCCGAAACGACGGCCGCATCTGGGTGCCGAAGAACCCGGACGACACCCGCTCGCCCGACCAGATCCCCGAGGCCGAGCGCGACTACTTCCTCGAGCGGAAGTACCCGAGCTTCGGCAACCTCGTGCCACGCGACGTGGCGTCTCGCAACGCCAAGACCGCCGTGGACGAGGGCAAGGGCGTGGGCCCGCTCAAGAACGGCGTCTACCTCGACTTCGCTGACGCCATCAACCGCGTCGGAGCGGACACCATCAAGGAGCGCTACGACAACCTGTTCCAGATGTACGAGCGCATCACGGACGAAGACCCATACAAGGTCCCGATGCGCATCTACCCTGCCGTCCACTACACGATGGGCGGCCTTTGGGTGGACTACCACCTGATGTCGAACGTGCCGGGTCTGTTCGTGCTGGGCGAGGCGAACTTCTCCGACCACGGCGCCAACCGCCTGGGTGCGTCAGCCCTCATGCAGGGCCTGGCTGATGGGTACTTCGTGATCAGCTACACGCTCGCCAACTACTTGGCGGATCTGCTCGGCACGAGCCCCGTCCCCGTCGACGATCCCGCCTTCGCGCAGGCGGAGCAGACGGTCGGCGACCAGGTGAAGCGCCTGCTGTCCATCGGCGGCACCCAGTCGGTCGACCACTACCACCGTGAGCTCGGCAAGATCATGTGGGACTACTGCGGCATGGCTCGCAACAAGACGGGCTTGGAGAAGGCGCTCTCGGAGATCCCTGCACTGCGCGCCGAGTTCTGGAAGGACGTGCGCGTCCTGGGCGACGGACCGATGAACCAGAGCCTCGAGCGCGCCGGACGTGTGGCCGACTTCTTCGAGCTGGGTGAGCTCATGGTTCGCGACGCGCTCACCCGCGAGGAGTCGTGCGGTGGCCACTTCCGCGAGGAGAGCCAGACGCCGGAGGGCGAGGCCCTGCGCAACGACGAGGAGTTCGCCCACGTCTCTGCGTGGGAGTGGGGCGGCGAGGGCGCTGCCCCGACGCTTCACAAGGAGCCCCTCGTCTTCGAGAACGTCCACCTGACCCAGCGCTCGTACAAGTAGAGGTCCACCGAACATGCACGTGAAGCTCCACGTCTGGCGCCAGGCCGGCCCCGATGCCCCCGGCGCGATGGAGACCTACGACGCCCCCGACATCAGCGAGGAGATGAGCTTCCTCGAGATGCTCGACGTCGTGAACGAGCGCCTCAACGCAGAGGGCAGGGAGCCCATCGCCTTCGAGCACGACTGCCGCGAAGGCATCTGTGGCTCGTGCGGGATGATGATCAACGGGCAGGCACACGGCCCTCAGAAGGGCACCGCCACCTGCCAGCTGCACATGCGCAAGTTCGCTGACGGCGACGAGATCCACATCGAGCCGTGGCGGGCGCGGGCGTTCCCCGTGCTGAAGGACCTCATCGTCGATCGCTCCCCGCTCGATCGCATCGTCGAGGCGGGCGGCTTCATCACCGCACCCACCGGGTCAGCGCCCGACGCCAACCTCACGCCCGTGCCCAAGGAGGTGGCTGACGCAGCGATGGACGCCGCCGCCTGCATCGGCTGCGGAGCCTGCGTCGCCGCCTGCCCGAACAGCGCCGGCCAGCTGTTCACCTCGGCGAAGGTCAGCCATCTGAACCTGCTGCCTCAAGGCCAGGCCGAGCGGTACCAGCGCGTGGTGGCCATGGTCGACACCATGGAGGACTTCTTCGGGTCGTGCACCAACCACGGCGAGTGCCAGGAGGCGTGTCCGAAGGAGATCTCGATCGACTTCATCGCCTACATGAACCGCGACTACGTCAAGGCGCAGGTGCAGAACCGCAAGCTCCTCGGCCAACGCTGACGACGTCTAGAGGTTGCCGTCGGGGTGGCGTGCCTCTTCTACGAGGTCACCGAGCCCGGGCTCGAGGAGGTCGTGAGCGACGTCTGCCACGATCGAGTGGCGCCGCTCTCGCCGGGAGCGGATCAGCTCGACGGCGATGGGCGCCAGAGAGATGGCGACGATGGTGAGGATCGCCAGCTCGAGGTTCTGCTCGATGACGTCGACCTGACCGAGGAAGTAGCCGAGCAGGGTCACACCGAAGGCCCAGAGCGTGCCGCCGATCACGTTGAAGGTGACGAAGGTGCGGTACTGCATGCGGCTCACACCCGCGGTGATCGGCGTGAACGTGCGCACGATGGGCACGAAGCGAGCCAGGACGATGGCCTTGGGGCCGTGCTTGTCGAAGAACGCTTGCGCCTTGTCGACGTTCTCTGACTTGAAGAGGCGTGAATCGGGTCGCTTGAACAGCGCTGGACCGACGCGCTGGCCGAACACGTAGCCCACCTGGTCGCCCGCGACTGCAGCCACCCAGGTGCCGAGCAGGAGCGGCAGGAGCGGAAGGTGCAGCTCGTCCGCCACGCTCGATGGCGAAGACGCAAGGAAACCAGCCGTGAAGAGCAGCGAGTCGCCTGGAAGGAAGAACCCGATGAGCAGGCCAGACTCGGCGAACACGATCAAGAAGATGCCGAGCAGCCCGAAGGTCTCGATCAGCCGCTCCGAGTCGAGGAAGTCGGGCAGCAGGGCGAGCACTGACGCGAGCACCGGGCGAGGGTACAGAGTCGGGAGCCGCCGGTCAGATCATCCCGAGGGCGGGCTGGACGCGCGAGTGCCGATTCGCCCGATTGGGGTCGGGCACCAACATCAAGGTCAGCCCTGGGGCTGGTTCCACTCCGTCCAGCCGACGCCGCGCCGACCGTCTGCGGCCTCGAACCGGCACAGCGCCCGCGGAAAGCGCGAGACCCGGCGCGCCGTGCCGTCGTCGTCCACGAGGTTCACGGGCGAGAAGGCGACCGGTTCGATGGCCATGTCGAGCTCACCGCACACGAGGTGGCCCGAGGTGGGCAGGCCCTCGGCGTCGAGCTCCTCGTCGGCCGCGCAGACGTCGATCTGCCGGACGGCCTCGCCGGGGGACATCACGTAGCCGGGCGCGAACGCGTCCATGCCCGGCACTCGAACCCGCGTGGTGTGGAAGCGCGTGCCGTCCTCCAGCCAGCCGGCCGTCCACACCCACCCGAACGTCCACCAGTCGCGCACGCCCCAGGAGTGATCGCGCTGGCCGATGCCGTCCAGCTCGATCCGCTCATCGCCGACGAGGATCTCGCCGTGGACGTTGCACGACACCTCGTAGCGGGTGGTGCCGATCCACGGATAGACGCCCTCACCATCGGTCTCCCACTCGAGGTCGAGGCCGAAGGGCACCCGATCGCCTCGCAGGTCGCCGTACACCTCGGCTGGATCGTCGACCGACACGGCGAAGGCCTCGCATCCCAGGGTCATGTGCTCGTAGGGAGTCTCGACGGTGTGATCCGCCCACAGACCATCTGCGCGGATCTCCAGCGATGGCGCGGTCGGGAGCTTCACCTCGTGGTCGATGACTGTCACCAGCGGCCGGCCCTCGCCTACCACGCAGGCCCAGTACCAGGCGGTGCCCAGGTTGGGATAGAGACCGAGGCGGACGTAGCCGCCCAAGGAGCCGTCGCGGGCGGCGAAGTCGAAGTACCACGACTCCCCCCATAGCCGCTCCTCGCCAGGCGTGTGCGCCTGCTCGTCGTCACGCGTCAGGACGAGATCGCTCACGCGGCACCCTCCGGGTAGAGGTCGTAGTAGGGCACGTCGTCTGGGATGCCGGCGTTCTCGCCCTGCATCGCAGACATCAGCTCGTACAGCGGTGCGGGCAGATCCCGGGGCACCGTCCAGTCCAGCTCGTCCGCCATCCCGGCGATCTTCGCGAACGGCCGCAGGAAGCTGAAGTACACGTAGGCCCCGGCGCGGATCTTCTCGTCACGCGTCATCGCAGCGATGTTGCGGTAGTGCTGAGCCTGGGCCGACCGGACAGCTGCGACGATGCCGTCGTACTCCTCGGCCGGCACGAGGCGCGTCTCGCCGGGCGGGAGGCCGTCAGTGGTGTAGAGGGCGAACCCGATGAGCCGGTCGAGGTAGTCCTCGGGAGTGTGGTTCGAGGTGCCGAAGTCCGTGAACGTGCTCTCGACGCCATCGAGCACCAGCGCGGCGGTGAGGTTGTGGTACGGCACCCCGGCCGCAACGGCCGACCAGGGGAAGTCACCGTGGGCTAGCCGATAGAAGTCGCGCACGAGCAGCGAACACCCTGGCCGGCCGGGCACCGGGTACGGACCCGTGTCGCCATACCCGGCCCGCGTGTCGAAGTAGAGCAGGAACAGGTGGTTGACGAGCGTGGCGTTGAAGCGCTTGACAGCGGAGCGGTGGTCGGCGTCCTCGATCGGCGCAACGCCGTCCAGCAGGGCCGCGATCGTGACGTCGTCGTAGATGAGCGAGGTGCCCGTGTCCCAGGCCTGACGTGTGCCGTCGCCTCGGTAGGCCAGAGCGGCTCGCTCCCAGAACCCGAGCACCTCAGCCGTGCGGGCGGGGTCGTCCGCCGCCGGATCGACCATTGCCATGACCTTGCGGCCCAACAGGTAGAAGTTGGCGATCGACCACAGGTAGCAGGGGTCGACCTGACAGCCCGGTCTGCGAGCTCGCCGGCCGATCTCCTCGGCGGGCATGGCCGCATCGATCTCCCGCATCATCTCCGGATAGCGGAGGAACGACTCGGCGCAGGCGACCACGATGTAGGCGGTGACGGGGATGAGGGCGCTCTCGAGCGAGGTGCGCTCCTGGGTCAGCGCCTTCGAGATGGGGTCGTGGTACGCGATCAGCCGGTTGGCCGTCGCCAGGGCTGACTCCTCCTCAGCCACGGACGACGCCCTCGGAGCCACTGCAGTCGAGCTCGACCTCGGCTCCATCGTCGGGCTCGCCTTCCGTGAACGCGCACGACATCACGCAGGGCACCTGGAACTCGCGACTGACGATCCCGATGTGGCTGCGCACGGTGCCGCTGGTGCAGATGATCGCAGTGAGCTCGTGGTAGATCGGCGCCAGGAACGTGGCGCCCGCGTCGCGCACGAGAGCGACCACTCCGTCTGCTCCGCTGTCCATCAGCGTGAGGACGTCGTCGGGGCCCTCCATCGGCGTGAACCTCCCCCGCACCGGTCCGTGGTCGAACACCTTGGCTCCCCGTCCGATCTCTCGCATGCGGGAGGAACCTAGTGGTCTAGCGCCGCGTGTGATGCCTCATCGTGCGCGGTCGCGGAAGGCCCGCACCTTGCTTCGGTTGCCGCAAACGTCCATCGAGCACCAGCGCTTGGAGTGGTTCCGCGAGGCGTCGTAGAAGGCCCACAGGCAGTCGCCCGCCGGGCAGATCTTGAGACGGTCCCAGGTGCCCGTGATCCGAGCAGTCGTGACCGCAGCCGCGATCTGAGCGAGGCCTCCCCGCACTCCTCCGTCGCAGGCTGCCAGGCCCTCTGGAGCGCTGACCGCACGAAGCGGTAGCTCGGCGAACACGACGTCGAGCTCGCGCAGAGCACTGGAGTCAGGCGGACCGTGGCCCTCTATGGCTGCGCGAAGCGCTGTTCGAAGGCGCCTCGCCAGCTGGAGGTCGCGCGCGCTAGGGCGTGCTCCCGGCTCCGCTAGGCCGGCCTCTGAGAGCCACTCGGCCAAGCCCTTCGCTGTCGTCAGCTGATCAGCCCCCGACTCGACTTCGATCGTGTTCACGAAGCTGCGAACGAGAGCGACGTCGGCTGGTGCTTCGAGATTGGCGGTCATCATGCGCTCCTCGTCACGAAACCACTGTACCGATTACGCCGGTGTTTGATACCCTAAACCTGCTAATCAAGTTTGATGGTTACGAGCCGACATGAGAGGAGCGAACATGGAGAGCTCGATGTGGCTGGCGAGGGAGCGCATGGTGGAGGCACGTCAGCGAGCAGATCAAGAGCGCCTGGCCCGCGGCGCTCGGAGCAGGGACCATGGCCGGCCGCTGCTGCGTCGCATCCTGGGGCTCAGGTGAGCGGCCACGACCGCTGGTCAGACACGGCGCTTGTAGCGTCCGCCGTGTGGCGCTGTTCCTGACCCCTGAGTGGATCAAGGAGCTCGACGCCGCCGCGCGCCTGGTGCAGGTGCCCGGCGACATCGAGCTGACGGTGCAACAGGTGGTGGAGGCAGGGGCCGGATCGACCGTCGAGTACGCGATCCGGATCGCCGGTGGAAGCATGTCAGTGCTCGGGGGGCGCGCCCAGGACGCCGACGTCACGATCGCCCAGGACAGGACGACCGCCGAGCAGATCGCGCGGGGCGAGCTGTCCGCGCAGACCGCGTTCATGGAGGGGCGTCTGAGGATCGGGGGTGATCTGCGCAGCGCGGTGGATCGCGCGCTGGGGCTGGCCCGCCTCGAAGACGTGTTCGAGTCGGTGCGTCACAGCACCACCTGGTGAGTCCTAGGTCGCGCTGGTCAGGCGAGAACCGGTACCGTCGAGGAGTTGCCCGAGCTCCCCGAGATCCACGCCCACGCCGAGCGACTCGACGCGATGTTGGCTGGCGCCACCCTTGAGCGCTTCACACCGCTCGCGTTCACGGTGCTGAAGACAGCGTCGCCCGAGCCGTCGACGGCCCACGGGCATGAGCTGATCTTCGTCGGCCACCGGGGCAAGCACCTGCTGCTCGACTTCGGGGTCGCGACCTTCGTGGTGCACCTCATGCAGGGTGGGCGACTCAAGCCCGACTCGAAGCAAGCGGCCAAGCCGCGCTTCGGGCAAGCTCGCTGGACCTTCACCGACGGCCAAGCCCTGCTGCTCACCGAGGCCGGTTCGGAGCGCAAGGCCGGGGTGTGGGTGGTCGCCGGCGACCCTGAGGAGCAACCTCCGCTGGCCGGACTCGGGCCCGACCCCGACGAAGTCGACGTGAGCTCGCTGGCCGACCTGCTCGCACAACACCCGATGCGCCTGCACGGCTTCCTTCGCGACCAGCACATCATCGCTGGCCTGGGGCGTCGGTTGGCCAACGAGGTGTGCCATCGAGCCCTGCTGTCGCCCTTCGCCAACACGGCAATGCTCGATCGCGACGACGTGAAGCGACTCAGCGAGGCCATCCTCGTCTGCGTGAACGAGGGCCTCGCGTTCGAGCGAGGTCTCGACGAGATGAGCTCCTCGGCCGACCGTCCGGGTCACGTGCACCATCGAGTCGGCGAAGAGTGCGGATCGTGCGGTGACACCATCCGGGCCGTCGAGTACGCGCACTACACGGTTGCCTACTGCCCGACCTGTCAGACAAAGGGCAAGATCCTGGCCGACAACACCACGAGCAAGTTCCTCAAGTAGCCAGCCGCAGAGCAGCTGGCACGGCACTAGATGAGGCCCAGCTCCCGCACCGAGTCACGCTCGTCGACCAGCTCCGACGTGCTGGCATCGATGCGTGACCGGCTGAAGTCGTCGATGTCGAGCCCCTGCACGATCTCGTAGGCACCACCCGTGCAGGTGACGGGGAAGCTCGAGATGATCCCATCAGGCACGCCGTAGCTGCCGTCGCTCGGGATCCCCATCGACACCCAGTCATCCGCTGGCGTGCCAAGCGCCCAGGACCGCATGTGGTCGACCGCGGCATTGGCCGCAGACGCCGCTGACGACAGCCCCCGCGCCTTGATGACGGCCGCGCCGCGCTGCTGAACCGTCGGGATGAAGTCGCTCTCGAGCCAGGTCTGGTCGCTCCCGACAGCCTCGAAGGCGGGCTTGCCATCGATCCTCGCGTGGAACACGTCGGGGTACTGGGTGGCCGAGTGGTTGCCCCAGATGGTCATGCGGCTGACCGCGGTCCCGTGCACCCCCGCCTTGGCGGCGAGCTGCGCGATGGCACGGTTGTGGTCGAGGCGGGTCATCGCCGTGAAGCAGCTCGGATCGAGGTCTTTGGCGTTGCTCTGTGCGATCAGCGCATTGGTGTTTGCAGGGTTGCCCACGACGAGGACCCTCACGTCTCGCTTGGCGCTGCGCGAGAGTGCTTCACCCTGGGGCTTGAAGATGCCGCCGTTGGCGCCGAGCAGGTCGGCTCGCTCCATGCCCTCCTTGCGGGGCATCGCACCGACCAGGAGGGCGAAGTCGGCATCACCGAAAGCCACGTCAGCATCGTCGGTCTTGACCATGCCGGCGAGCAGCGGGAAGGCGCAGTCCTCGAGCTCCATGCCGACGCCGTCGAGCGCGCCGAGCGCGGGCGTGATCTCGAGCATCTGCAGGATGACCGGTTGGTCCGGACCGAGCATCGATCCCGAAGCGATGCGGAAGAGGAGCGAGTACCCGATCTGCCCGGCGGCACCGGTGACGGCGACCCGCACAGGGTCCAAGGAAGAGGCCATGAGCCGAACCTAGCCCCCACCGCATCGGTCGAGAAAAGGCGACCGGCGGTAGTGGGGAGCACGAGGGGCGGCTCCTGCCGGCCCCTCGTTCGGCGGCACAGCCGCCGAGTCCGCGGAGGGCGACCCGCCATTGGGGGGAGCACGAGGGGGGACCGTCCCCGGTCCCCCCTCGTCCGCGAAGGATCCGGCTCCGCCGGTCCTGAGCGACAAGCCCCTGCAGCGCGCCGCAGGCGCACCGCCAGCTCGAGCGAGGCGGCCGCAGGCCGCCGAGCTCGAACCCTAGAGCTGCATGCTCTTGGTCTCGAGGAACTCCTCGAAGCCGTGCGTGCCGTACTCCCGGCCGTAGCCCGACTGCTTGTAGCCACCGAAGGGAGCGTTGGGATTGAAGGACCCGCCGTTCACCTCGATCTGGCCGGTGCGGATCTTGCGGGCGACGTTCTTCGCACGCTCCGCATCGGCGGCCCACACGCCACCCGAGAGGCCGTAGGGCGAGTCGTTGGCGATGCGGACTGCATCGTCCTCCGTGTCGTAGGGCAGGATCGACAGGACGGGCCCGAAGATCTCCTCTTGGGCGATCGTCATGTCGTTGCGCACCTCGGAGAAGACGGTGGGCTTGACGTAGTAGCCCTGCTCGAAGCCCTGGGGCTTGCCCGGGCCGCCGGTGACGAGCTTGGCGCCCTCGTCGATGCCCTTCTGGATGTAGGAGGTGACGCGGTCGACCTGGGCCTGGCTCGAGAGCGGGCCGAGCATCGCGAAGTCAGCGAATGGGTCTTGCGGTTGGAACTTCGTCTCCACCTCGTCGGCCGCGAGGCGCTCGGCGTCAGCCAGGCGGGACGCGGGCACGAGCATGCGCGTGAGAGCGGTGCACGTCTGGCCCGAGTTGAGGTAGGCCTTGCCGACGCCGTCGCGCACGGCCTTCTCGAAGGCTTCGTCGTCGAGGTCGTCGAGCAGGATGTTGGCGGACTTGCCGCCCAGCTCGAGAGCGACACGCTTCAGGGTGCCGGACGCCGCAGCCGCAACCGCCTTGCCGGCCCGGGTGGACCCCGTGAAGCTGACCATGTCGATGAGCGGATGCGTGCTGATGGCCTCGCCGACCTCGGCACCGGTTCCCGTGACGAGGTTGAACACACCTGCAGGCACGCCGGCGTCGTGGATGACCTCGGCCAGGATGTAGGCGTCGAGCGGAGCGACCTCGCTCGGCTTGAGCACGACCGTGCATCCGGCTGCCATCGCGTAGGCGACCTTGGCTGCGATCTGGTGGAGCGGGTAGTTCCAGGGGGTGATGGCGCCGACGACGCCCACAGGCTCCTTCACCACGAGGCTGTTGCCGACCGTGGTCTCGTAGTCGTAGCTCTCGGCCACAGCCGCGGCCTGGCTGAACGAGTTGATCGGAAGCCCGGCCTGCACCATGAGGCTGAGCCACTTCGGCATGCCCGCCTCACGGGTGACCACGGTGGCGATCTCGTCCATGCGGGCGCCGAGGCCCTCGGCGATGCGGGTGCAGAACTTGGCACGCTCGTCCGCGCTCTTGGCGGCCCACTCCGGGAAGGCGGCGGCGGCCGCCTTGGCAGCGGCATCGACATCCGCGGCAGAACCCTTCGGGATGCGGCCGATGACCTCGCCGTTGGTCGAGTCGAAGACGTCGATCGACCCGCTTCCAGCCGACGGCACCCAGGCGCCATCGATGTAGATCTTGTCGTGCTCTTGCACTGAACGCTCCCCCTGGTCGGTGGCTCGGGCCGCCCCTGCGGCCGACAGCGTCGACGCTACCGCCGGGCGGTTACCGTCCGCACATGCCCGAACCACGCGATTCCTCCGAGCCGGCCGACTCCGTGACGCTGCGCGTGGCCGCCCCGGCCGAGCGCCTCTACGAGATCGTGACCGACGTCACTGGGATGGGCCGTCTCAGCCCCGAGTGCACGGGCGGGCGCTGGCTCGCAGGCGCCAACGGACCGGCGGTGGGTGCGCGCTTCAAGGGCACGAACCGCCGCGGGATCGCGCGCTGGTCGACCACCAACGAGGTGGTCGAGGCGGAGCCGGGGCGTCGCTTCGCCTTCGAGACGCAGCAGAGCGGCGTGCGCTGGACCTACGCCTTCGAACCTGATGGCGACGGCACGATCGTCACGGAGAGCAGGCAGGCCTTCAAGGAGCGGCCCCTGGTCGCACGCGCCTTCACGGCGCTCCTCCTCGGCGGCGTCGCAGGCCACGACGACGAGCTGCGCGATGGCATGCGCGCCACGCTCGAGCGCCTCAAGGCCATCGCCGAGCAGCCCTGACCCGCCGACCCTGAGCCGCCGCTCCCACGGTCACCTCAACGTGACGTAGCCGGGCACCTCGTGGTGTGGGGTGTCGAGGTAGGCCTTGGCCTCGGGTGGCTTGCCGAAGCGGCCGTGGCTCCACCGGATCTCGACGTGGCCGTCGACCGTGATCTCGCGGCCCTCGGCGCGATCCCGGATGCGCGCCTGCCAGCGCACCTGCGGCTGACCGGCGTCGTCCCCCCAGACATCGAAGCGCTTCAGCTCGAAGGCCTGGCGCCAGTCCCACGGCGTCATGACGCGCAGGCGGAGCGTGCGCCCGCGCTGGGCACCCAGCACGAAGTAGGGCGCGCTCCCGATGCGCAGGAGCCGCCAGAGCATGGCCTCGGCCTCCTGCCGCCGCCGCAGCGTGCGGCGCCACCGCTCGGCTGAGGCCTGGCCGACGGCCGAGGCGAGCTCCAGGTAGGCGGTCTGCGACTCCGCCGACCAGCCCTGGTCGAGGTAGGCGCGCAGCTCCGCGCGGTGCGAGGGGGTGAGATCTGCCGCATGGGGTGGCAGCGAGGCACGAGAGCCGAGCTCGAGGCGCACCTGACCGAACAAGCGCTGGTACGGCTCGGGGGCCACCTCGGCGTACCAGTCACCGGAGGCAGTGGAGGGCCCTCCGACGAGTGCCCGATCGAAGAGGCGAGACGGAGCAGAGTTGGCGAGCACCTTCGACAGGTACTTGCAGCTCACGAGCCACACGTGGTCGATGCGCAGGTCGGCCGGCACGACCTCGTCGCCAGGTGCGTGAGTGGGGCCCTTCCACTCGACTGTGATGGGCGCCCGCCCGCGGAGCCCGTCGGGCGAGCTCAAGAAGGCGGCCCCGTTGGCCCAAGCCGCGGCGAACTCCTGACGATGCCTGCCCTCCCGCTCGAGAGTCGCCAGCCGATGCCAGATCTCATCGCTCACGTGGGCGACGGCACGATCGGCCAAGGCTGATCGAAGGTCGGGCGCGCCGGTGATCGCCATCCCGGTGACGATCTCGGTGATCTCTGTCTTGGCGGACGGCACGAGGAGGGCGGCGCCTCAGGAGCCAGGGAGCAGATCGCCGACCGGGCGCGCCTTGCCCGCCGCGTAGCCCGCCATCCGCTCGACGGCGCCAGGCGCGCCGAGCTCGACCACATCGACCATGGCTGAGCCTCGCGCCGACGCCAGCGCAGCGAGCGGTGCCGAGCGGGCGGGCGGAAGGTCGGTGGTGATGATGAGCACCCGGTGCCCTGCCTGGGTCAGCACCGTGGCCTCGCCGAGCGTGCGGAAGAGCACGTCGGACCGGCGCAGACCGGCGCGAACGACGGTGCTGGCGCCGGCGACCAGCACGAGCCAGTCGGCGCCCTTGGCGTCGGTGGCGATCCAGTCGACCGCGAGGCCACCGGCAAAGCGACGCCGCTTGCTGACGGTGGCGTCGGCCACGGAGAAGCCGGCCGCCTCGAGCAGCTCCCTGGCGGCGACGACGGCCTTGTCGGGCCGAGGGACCGCGGGCGCCGACAGCGATGAGGCGACCTCTCGCGCCACCCGCTCGCGCGCGGCCTTCGCATAGGCGTCGTCAGTGTCGTAGCCGAGGTAGTGGCGACCGGTGCGCACCGCGGCGACAGCTGTGGTGCCGGACCCCATGAACGGATCGAGCACGACGTCGCCGCGGTAGGTGTAGAGGTCGATGAGCCGCTGCGGGAGCTCCACCGGGAACGGCGCTGGATGGTTGACGCGGCTCGCGCTCTCCGGCGCCAGCTCCCACACGTCGAGAGTGGCGTCCATGAACTCGTCGGCGGTGACCGTCGCCTGGTGGGGGAGATCGGCGGCCAGCCGCTCGGCGCTCTTCAGCGCACGGTCGAAGCGGCCCTTGCTGGCGATCACGACGCGCTCGGTCAGATCTCGTAGGACCGGGTTGGCCGGCTGCTTGAACGACCCCCACGCGCAGTTGCCTCCGGCGCCGCGCGCCTTGCGCCAGATGATCTCCCCTCGCAGGAGCAGACCCAGCCGATCTTGGAGGATGCCTATGACGTCGGCCGACAGCGACCGGTATGGCTTGCGCCCGAGGTTGGCGACGTTGACGGCGATGCGCCCGCCCGCCTCGAGCTTCTCGACGCACTCGGCGAACACCTCTTCGAGCATGGTGAGGTAGTCGACGTAGGTCGCTGGGATGTGGCCTTGGCCCAGCTCCTCCTCGTAGGCCTTGCCGGCGAAGTAGGGAGGCGAGGTGACCACGAGGGCGACCGACGAGGGACGGACCCTGTCCATCTGACGGGCGTCGCCCACGTAGATCTGGTCGACGACCCCGGGCGGGGCGACGGTTGCGTCGGGGCTCAGCGTGGGTGCAGTGAACCGGGCGTAGAAGCCGCTGGCGTCGTGGTTCTCTCGGCGGGACACGCCAAACGACGACGTGGAGGTCGCTCGCTTGCGCTGCGCGCCTGCATCCACTGCTGCCAACCCTCTCGTCGCTCCGGCCACACCAGGACCCTACGGAGGGGGTGTGACAACAGGGCCACGCTACCGATGCGTGGGCGCGGGCGCGAGCACTCCTGCCGGTTCGGGGGCTGCGCGAGGTGGTGGGTAGCCTCGCCCCGTGAGCTCCAAGATCATCTACACGCACACGGACGAGGCACCGGCCCTGGCCACCTACTCGTTGCTGCCGATCATCCAGGCATTCGCCAGCGCGGCAGGGGTGGAGGTCGAGACCCGCGACATCTCGCTGGCTGGGCGCATCCTGGCGGCATTCGCCGATCGTCTTCCGGAGGACCAGAGGGTGCCCGACGCGCTGGCGGAGCTCGGCGCGCTGACGCTGCGACCCGAGGCGAACATCATCAAGCTGCCGAACATCAGCGCTTCGGCGCCGCAGCTGAAGGCGGCCATCGCGGAGCTCCAAGCAAAGGGCTTCGCGCTCCCCGACTACCCCGAGGATGCCGACGACCCCGACAGCGCGGACATCCGCGCTCGATACGACAAGGTGAAGGGCAGCGCCGTCAACCCGGTGCTCCGCGAGGGCAACTCCGATCGACGCGCACCTGCATCCGTCAAGCACTACGCCCGCACGCACCCCCACTCGATGGGCACCTGGTCCCCCGACTCGCGCACCCACGTGTCGACGATGACGAGTGGCGACTTCCGATCCAATGAGCGCTCGGCCACCATGGCAGCGGACGACGAGCTGCGCGTCGAGCTCGCTGCAGACGACGGCACCACTTCGATCCTGAAGGAGTCCGTGCCGGTTCTCGCGGGCGAGATCGTCGACGCCACGGTGATGAGCCGGCTGGCGCTCGTCGCCTTCCTCGAGGAGCAGATCGCCGATGCGAAGGCGCGCGACGTCCTGTTCTCGATCCACCTGAAGGCGACGATGATGAAGGTCTCAGACCCGATCATCTTCGGTCACGCCGTTCACACCTTCCTGCGAGACGTGTTCGAGGAGCACGGTGCGGCCTTCGACGAGGCCGGCATCAGCCCCAACGACGGACTGGCCAGCCTGCTCACCGCCATCCAGAGCTTCCCCGACGACCAGCGCGCAGCCATCGAAGCCGGCGTGGCCAAGGCGTTCGAGCAGGGCCCAGCGGTTGCGATGGTCGACTCCGACCGTGGGATCACCAACCTGCACGTGCCGAGCGATGTCATCGTCGACGCGTCGATGCCCGCCATGATCCGCACGTCGGGGCAGATGTGGAACGCGGCGGGCGACCCGCAGGACGCCAAGGCCGTGATCCCCGACAGCAGCTACGCGGGCGTCTACCAGGTCGTGATCGACGACTGCCGGGCGCACGGGGCTTACGACCCGGCCACGATGGGCTCGGTCTCCAACGTCGGGTTGATGGCCCAGCAGGCCGAGGAGTACGGATCGCACGACAAGACGTTCGAGGTTCCGGCGGCCGGCACCGTGAGGGTCGTCGACTCGTCGGGCACGACGGTGTTCGAGCACCGCGTGAGCGAGGGCGACATATGGCGCATGTGCCAGGTCAAGGACGTGCCGATCCAGGATTGGGTGAAGTTGGCCGTGAAGCGGGCACGGGCGACGGGTGCGCCGGCGGTCTTCTGGCTCGACGAGGCGCGCGCCCACGACGCCGAGGTCATCAAGAAGGTCAGGCGCTACCTGGCCGACCACGACACCGACGGCCTCGAGATTCAGGTCCTGGCTCCTGTCGAGGCCACGCGCCTCTCGCTCGAGCGCATCCGCAAGGGCCTCGACACGATATCGGTCACGGGCAACGTGCTGCGCGACTACCTCACCGACCTGTTCCCGATCCTCGAGCTCGGCACCAGCGCCAAGATGCTGTCGGTAGTGCCGCTGATCGCGGGCGGCGGGCTCTTCGAGACCGGGGCCGGCGGCTCGGCGCCGAAGCACGTCCAGCAGTTCACCAAGGAGAACCACCTCCGCTGGGACTCGCTCGGCGAGTTCCTGGCGCTGGCCGTCAGCTTCGAGCACCTGGCGCAGACCACCGGCAACAAGCGCGCCCAGGTGCTCGCCGACACGCTCGACGCGGCGACCGGAAGGCTCCTAGAGGAGAACAAGTCGCCGTCGCGCAAGGTCAACGAGATCGACAACCGCGGCAGCCACTTCTACCTGGCGCTCTACTGGGCGCAGGCTCTCGCCGAGCAGACGGATGACGGCGAGATCGCAGCGACATTCGCGCCGCTCGCCGCATTGCTCGCAGAGCAGGAGGCGGTCATCGCGGACGAGCTGCTGTCGGTTCAGGGCAGCCCCGTCGACATGGGCGGCTACTACAGCCCCGACCTCGAGCTCGCCACAGCGGCGATGCGGCCCAGCGAGACTTTCAACCGAGCCCTCGAAACCCTCACCAACCAACGTCTGTGAACCCCCATGGCCGCATACCGGCCGCCGCAGTTCACAGACGTTGGTTGGTGGGGTCAGCCCAAGCCGAGGTTGGCGTGGATCTGGCGGACGGCCGCACTGCGGTTGAGGGCGTAGAGGTGCAGGCCGGGGGCGTCTTCCGCCAGCAGGGCGGCGCCCAGCTCGGTGGCGACCTCGATGCCGATCTTGAGCACCTCGTCGGGCTGGTCCTCCACCGCTAGCAGCCGCTCGAGCAGCCGCGGCGGGATGACGCTGCCGTTCATGCCGGCCATGCGGCGCACGCCCTTGACGCTTGTGACGGGCATGACGCCGGGAAGCACCGGCTTGTTGCAGTGGAGGTCGGCCAGCTCGTCGACCAAGCGCAGGTAGTCGTCGACGTTGAAGAAGAACTGCGTCATCGCGAAGTCGGCGGCCTCGAGCTTCTCGGCGAGGTGGCGGCGGTCGGTGGCGCGATCGGGAGAGCGCGGGTGGATCTCGGGGTGTGCGGCGACGCCGACGGAGAAGCCCGCGGAGTGGGCACGCACCTGCTCCACGAGCTGGGCGGCGTACTCGTAGTCACCGCCGGCGTCGGAACCGTCGGCCGGCGGGTCACCGCCCAGCGCCAGGATGTTCTCGATCCCCTGGGCTGCGTACTGGTCGAGCAGCTCGGCGATGTCGGCGCGGGTGTGGCCAACACAGGTGAGATGCGGCATCGCGGGGAACGACTGCTCGTGGTTGATCCGCACGACCACGTCGCGCGTGCGCTCGCGGGTGCTGCCGAGAGCGCCGTAGGTGACCGACACGAACGATGGGCGCAGCTCGGCCAGCTCCACCACGGCCTTCTCGAGCATCCGCTCGGCTTCGTCCGTCTTCGGAGGGAAGAGCTCGAACGAGAGGGTCGGTCCGGCATCGAGGAGGTCGGCGATGCGGCTCATGAGTTGACCACGCTACGCCCCCAGCGAGCCCACGGGCCAGGTTCGCGGCCCGCAGGCACGGAGCCGTCTTCGTCGTCTCGCGACGCCGTCGACATCACGGGCGAGATGGGTGGACTGAGATGGGTCGATTCCGGCGAAGCACGCACCACGTCCCCGATCCCGCCCTGCTCTCCACACCGGACCACTCCCCCGGCAGCGCCCTCACGACGTCGGATGACGGTAGATGGATCGGCGTCTCCGCACCGCTGCTGTTCACCCAGACGACGATGCCGTCGTCGCCAAGCACCCGCGCCACCTCACGCGGGAACAGGAAGCAGTTGACGAGGACGACCGCATCGACGGCTCCGTCCGCCAGGGGGAGCCGCGCCCCGTCTGCGAGCAAGCGGAACCCCGGCCGGGCCGGCGCCCGCAGCAGCATCTCGAAGGCGACCTCGACGGCGAGCACGCGCTCCCAGTGCCGCGACAGCAGCGTGGTGTACGCGCCTATCCCGCTCCCCAGCTCGACGCAGACGTCGCCTGCGGGTGCGTCTTCGCCCTGGTCGGCCGGTGACCCATCAGCGGGTGCCCGCGCGATCGCTGTGAGCCCGCGGTGGAGCGCATCGGCGACGACGGCGTCGCGCTCGGGCGACGTGCGCGTGTGCCACTCGGGCGCGAGAGCGTCGAAGAAGGCAGCCACCTCGCCGCGCGCCGTGTCGTCCCACGGCCCTGGATGCAAGCCGGCCGCGCGCCTCGTCATGATGCGCATCGGGTGGTCGTCGGAACCGAGGCCCGAGGGCCGGTGCCCTGGGATCTCGGTTGCCGCAAGCTCGGTGAGGGCGCCCCCCATCAGCTGGAGCGGCGCTCAGCGGCCTCGACCAGGTTCCGGAAGAGCATCGCGATCGTGGTGGGGCCCACACCGCCCACGCGCGGCGTGATCCAGCCGGCCACCTCCTCGCAAGCCTCGTCCACATCGGGCAGGAGCTTGCGCCCCTCGTAGCGGACGCCCGCACCGACCACCACCCCGCCAGGCCGGATGTGCTCGGGCTGGATCATTCCGGGCACGCCCGCCGCGGCCACGAGGATGTCGGCGCGGCGGGTGTAGTCCGCCCAGCTCGGAACCCCCGTGTGGACGACCGTGACGGCGGCGTTCGCTGTGGGGCGCTTCTGCGAGAGCAGGATGCTGAGCGGCCGACCGATCGTGACGCCGCGGCCGACGATGACCACATCGCGCCCAGCGACGGGCACGCCGTAGTGGGCGAGGATCGCCTCGATCCCTGCCGGCGTGCACGAGACCGGCCCGGGGATGCCGAGCGCGAGCCGGCCGACGTTGGTGGGATGCATGCCGTCGACGTCCTTGTCGGGGTCCACCGCCATGAGCACCGCATCGAAGTCGACCTGGGGTGGTGCAGGGTGCTGCACGAGCATGGCGTCGACCGTCGGGTCGTCGTTGAGGCGCCGCACCGCCTCGATCGCGTCGAGCGTCGTCGCATCTTGCGGCAGGTGCACGTGCGGGCTGTGGCAGCCGAGCTCCTCGGCCTTGCGCATCTTCATCGCGACATAGCGCGCCGAGGGCTCGTCATCGCCGATGAGGACGGTGGCCAGCCCCGGGACGTGGCCGTTCGCGCGGAGCTTGTCGATCCTCGGCACGAGGTCAGCGAAGACGGCGTCTGCCACGGGCTGCCCAGCCATCATCACGGCGCTCAATGGAGGAAGTGCCTTTCGCCGGTGAACACCATCGCCAAGCCGAGCTCGTCGGCCCTGAGGATGTTGTCGTCGTCCTTCACCGAACCGCCGGGTTGGATCACGACGGCGACCCCTGCCTCCGCCGCCGCCTCGATGCCGTCGGGGAAGGGGTAGAAGGCATCGCTGGCGCAGGCGCCCCCCGCCGCACGGCCGGCCGCCTTGGCGGCGGCGATCTGGCCGGCCTCGACCCGGTTCTGCTGGCCGGCTCCGATGCCCCAGGCCGTGCCGTCCTTGACGAGCACGATCGAGTTGCTCTTGACCCAGCCGACGAGGCGCCACGCCAGCTCGGTGTCGGCCCACTCGGCGTCGGTCGGCTGGCGCTTGGTGACCACCCTCCAGTCCGACCGGGTGGCAGCGAAGTGGTGGGCGTCCTGCACCAACCAGGAGCCCGTGAGCTGGCGGATCTGGTGGGCGTCAGGCGTGGGAGGCACAGCCGTGAGCAGGCGGGTGTTCTTGCGCTTCTTGGCCAGCGCGTCGATGACCCCGGGCCCGTAGCCCGGCGCGATCACGACGTCGGCCTGTGCCGCTGCCACCATCCGCTCGACGGTGTCGTGGTCGACGGGGTGCGACAGGGCGACGATGCCGCCGAAGGCCGACCTCTCGTCACACTCGAAGGCCCGCTGGTAGGCCTCGTCGAGCGTGTCTGCCACCGCGGCGCCACACGGGTTGGCGTGCTTGATGATCGCGACGGCGGGCTTGCCGATGGTGGCGGCCAGGTCGTTGGCCAGGCCCCAGGCAGCGTCGGCGTCGAAGAGGTTGAGGTAGCTGAGCGCCATTCCGCCGTGCTGCTCGACGCTGTCCCACCAGGATCTGGTGCCGATCGAGCGGTAGCGCGCTCCGGTCTGGTGAGGGTTCTCGCCGTAGCGAAGATCCTGCACGCGCTCCAGCGCGAGGTGGATCGTCGGAGGCAGCGGATCAGCGGCCACGTCGTCGAACCAGGCCACGATCGACGCGTCGTACGCGGCGGTGTGAGCGAACGCCTTGCGCGCCAGCGCCACCTTCGTCGCGTCGGAGAGGACGCCCTCGGCCTTCAGCTCCTCGATGACCGTTGCGTAGTCGGACGGGTGGGTGAGGATGCCGACGTCCTTGAAGTTCTTGGCGGCCGCCCGGATCATGGCGGGGCCTCCGATGTCGATCAGCTCCTCTGCTCGGGTCGCGCCGTGCTCGAAGCTGGCTGTGTCGGCACCGAACGGATAGAGGTTCGACACGACGAGGTCGATCGGGTCGATCCCGTAGGTGCTCATGTCGGCCTGGTGGTCGGGGTTGCGGCGGTCGGCGAGGATCCCGCCGTGGACCTTGGGGTGCAGCGTGACCACGCGGTGGCCGAGGATGGCGGGAAAGCCGGTCAGATCTGCGATGTCGGTGACGGCGAGGTTGGCATCGCGCAACGCTGCCGCCGTTCCGCCGCTCGAGATGATGTCCCAACCGAGCCCCCGCAGCTCGCGCGCCAGCTCGACGACACCGGACTTGTCGTACACGGAGATCAGCGCCCTCATCAGCTGTGCGGTTCCTTCTTCAGGATCGTGGGGTCGGCCAGGACCGCCCGAATGGTCTCGGGATAGAGGCGGCGCTCGACCGCCTTGATGCGCTCGTGCAGCGACGCCTCATCATCACCCTCGAGGACGGGCACCGCCTCTTGCGCCAGGATCGGGCCGGCGTCGACCTCCAGCGTGGCCACGTGGATGGTGCACCCCGTGACCTTGACGCCGTACGCCAAGGCCTCGCGGACCGCGTGCCAGCCCTTGAAGGCCGGCAGGAGGGCGGGATGGGTGTTGAGGATCCGGTTCTCGAACGCCTCGTGGATGGGCTGGTCGAAGACCGTCCCGAAGCCAGCCATCACGATGAGGTCGATCTCCTCTCCGAGCAGGATGTCGACCACCTCGTTGGTGTAGGCGAGCCGGTCGAAGTCCGGCCCGTAGCCAGACCGCTCGACCAGGCGGGCCGGCACGCCTTGCGCCTGCGCCACCTCGATCGCGCGCGAAGGACGATCCACCAGCACGAGAGACACGGGGATGCCGTCGGCAAGGATGGCCTCCAGCAGGGTCCCGCTGCCCGAGGCGAGGACGGCGATGCGCACGCTGCGAACGTACCAGCCGCCCAGTGGCGCGATTCTCGGCCGTTGCGACGGTCCTTCGTGGCCGCGAGGCGGTGCGTTACCGTCGTAGCGCTCCCAACATCCAGACTCTGGAGGCGGACCCCGTGGATCTCAACAAGCTCACGACAAGCGACAAGATCATCGCCGGCTCCGGCATCGTCCTCTTCATCGCCTACTTCCTCCCTTGGTTCGAGGCTGACGCGGGAATCGTGTCGGTGACGGCTAGCGGTGGCGATGTTGGGTTCTTCTGGGCCACCCTCCCGATGCTCATCGGCTTGGTGCTGGCGGCCGCCGTCATCGCCAACAAGCTCTTCGACGTGAAGCTGCCCGACCTACCGGTGCCGTGGGGGCAGGCCTTTCTGGGGGCAGGTGCGCTGGCAGCACTCCTGGTGGTGCTCAAGCTGATCATCGGTGAGGATGCTGACGGGGCAGAGGCCTTCGGCATCGACATCAGCAGGTCGTTCGGAATATTCCTGGCGGCGCTGGCGGCCATCGGTCTGGCAGTCGGCGGGTACCTGAAGATGCAGGAGGGCGACAGCGGGTCCTCGGCAGGCGATGGGCCGGGCAGCGCTCCGTTCTGACCCCCTAGTCCACCAGTTTTCCGCTAGGGCCTCGGTTCAGCCGGGGCCCTAGCCGCGCCCGGGGTCCGCGACGCCGCGCGAGGCCGGTCGTACCTTCTCGGTCATGACCGAACCGCTGGGGGAGCCTCAGGCCACGTCCTTCGTCGACTCGCTCGGGCCGCGCGGCCTGCGCCGTGCCGAACCGCGAGCATCGATCGCCATCGCCGGGGCTGGCTGCGCGCTGGCGATCATCGGGGTGATGATCGTGGCCGGCGACACCGGTGCGGGCGACGACGACTTCAACAAGGTTCCCGGCATCGTCCTGTCAGCTCTCGTCGTGGGAGCGGGCTTCTTCACGCTGCGCGCCGTCCGCCAGGGACCTCTGGCCACCGCTGGGGCTGCAGCGGCCGCCCTCGGCGTGCCGCCCCTGATGTTCTTCATCACCTTCGACCTCGACAGCCTGCCGCCGTACTCGACCGAGGGCATCCTGATCGTGTCCACCGGGGTCTGGCTGGCGACCTACGCGGTGGGTCCGGGTCGGGGCCGACCCTTCTTCCTCGGAGCCGGCCTGATCGGGCTCTGGTTCTCCCTGCTCCAGCTCACCGAGAAGGTGTTCGACGCACCCTTCGGCGTGATGGGCATGTTCGGTGGGTTCTCGGCGTACGACAGCTACAACAGCGAGGACTTCACCATCGAGGGCGACGGCTTCGACAGCGGCTTCGAGACGGGGGGCACTGACGGCTTCGACACGGGTGGCTTCGAGGACGGCGGCTTCAGCACCGACGGCTTCGACAGCGGAGGGTTCGACGGCGGAGAGTTCTCCTTCGACGTCCCCGACCCGACCACGATCGGCGTGCTATCGCTTGCGCTCGGCGTCGGCTACCTCGTCGTGTGCCGCTGGCTCGACCGGCGTGGACACCACGGCGCCGGCACACCGTTCGCGTTCGCGGCGCTTCCCACCCTGTACACAGGAATCGCGGCCATGGCCGACGACCTCGAGCAGGCGGGCACCGGGTTGCTCTTGGTCGTGGTCGGCGGTGCGCTGGCGCTGCACGGCGCGTCGGTCGGGCGCCGGATCACCGCCTGGGTCGGAGGCGCAGCAGCGGCCTCGGGCACAGCCGAGTTCCTGTCCGACATGACCGACGACGCAACCATCGCCGGCATGCTGTTCATGGCCGCCGGGCTCGCGCTGGTGGCAGCCGCGCACGCGCTGGCAGCGGCGATCGAGGAGCCCGACGAGATGGCCGTGACTGCGGTGGCTGTCCTGGTCGGCGGCGCAGGCTCGATCCCTGCAGCTCCGCCTCCCCCACCGGATGAATCAGAGACCAGCCAGTGGGCACCGCCCCCGGAAGACCCGTCCGCCCCGCCGGAGCCACCGCCTCCGGCGTGACTCGGGGCGGGCACGTCGCCGTCCGGACTCGTGCGCCAACCGGCACTCGTGCGCAAACCCGCCGTCATCGCCGGCTCACGCACGAGCTCGCTACCGCCCGAACGTCCGGACTCGTGCGCCAACCGGCACTCGTGCGCAAACCCGCCGTCACCGCTGGCTCACGCACGACTTCACCGGAGGACCGGGGCGGGCGGTCAGGCCAGAGGCGGGTCTACGCAGCCCGAAGCGCCGCCGCCGCCACCCGCCGGAGCGGTGCGCGGGTAGGGCTCGACGAACCCCGAGCCGGGGTCGTCGGTGGTGACGTATCGCAAGATGGCTTGCGTGAAGGCCTTCGCCTCCGTCGCCTGGAACGCCGGGTCGACGAGCAGCGCCTCCTCGGGCGGGTTGGAGATGAAGGCGGCCTCGGACAGCACCGCCGGGATGCCCGCCGTCCGGTTGAGGATGCCGTAGTAGTCGCCGCCGTCGTCACGCTTGCGGTACTTGGCCCCGGCGTCTCGATCCGCAACCCAGTCGACGTCGTAAGCGGAGAAGGCGCTGAACAGCTCCTCGTAGACGAGGCCCGACAAGCGCTTCGAGTCGGCTGAGGCGACCTGGTAGTAGGTCTCCGCTCCGGGTGTGGGGCGGTGCTCGTCGGGCTCGGCGTTGTGGTGGATCGAGATGAACACGGCCGGCCGCAGCGCCTGGGCGATCGCCGCCCGGCTGGCGAGCGTGATCCGGTAGTCGCCGGTGCGCGTCAGCACGACTGTGGCGCCCTGGGCTTCGAGCTGGCGCTTGGTCTCGAGCGCGATCGCGAGGTTGACAGCCTTCTCGGTGGTGCCGGCTGGGCCCACGGCCCCCGGTTCGCCGCCTCCGTGGCCAGGGTCGAGCACCACTGTGGCGCCAGTGAGCGGGGCGCCGGACACGGTGACCTCGTTGCCGCACGGCGACCGCGCCACGAAGCGACCGTCGGCCGACTGGGACAGCACCGCCAGCACCACGCCGTTAGGGGTCGTGACGGCGCGGGGCACACCGTCGGTGGGGATAGCCGGCCAGGCGACAAGCGGCTCGGTGGTCGTGGGCGCGGCTGTCGTGGTGGTCGTCGGCGCCGTCGTCGTCGAGGGCGTAGCTGACGTCGCAGTGGTGGTAGTGGCGACGAGATCGGCGCTCTCGTCAGACCCCGAGCGGACAGCGACCACCGCCAGTGCACTCACCAGGAGCGCGGCAACGACGATCCCCAGACCCCGGACGCGTGCAGTCACGACCACCACCTTCGCGCGCGGTCGGTCGTGCCAGGCCGCGGGCGGCGGCACGCCGTTCGCAGCGATCTAGAGCTGGCTGACGACCTCGACCATCAGGGTGCCGGCCTCGGTGGGGTTCTGGCCCACCCGCACGCCTGCGGCCTGGAGCGCTTCCTGCTTGGCGGCGGCCGTGCCCTTGCCGCCCGAGACGATGGCGCCGGCGTGACCCATCTTCTTGCCGGGAGGAGCTGTCACCCCGGCGATGTAGGAGACGACGGGCTTGGTCATCTTGTCCGCGATGAAGGCAGCTGCCTCCTCTTCGGCCGAGCCGCCGATCTCGCCGATCATCATCACAGCGCGCGTGTCGGGATCGGCCTCGAACGCCTGCAGGCAGTCGATGAAGCTGGTGCCGGGCACAGGGTCGCCGCCGATGCCGACGCAGGTGGTGACTCCGATGTCGTTCAGCTTGAGCTCGTAGAGGGCCTGGTAGGTGAGCGTGCCCGACCTGCTCACGATCCCCACGCTCGGCTTGCCCTTCACGGGTGCCTTCGCGATGTGGCCCGCCGTGATCCCGATGTTGCAGCGACCCGGGCTGATGATGCCGGGGCAGTTGGGGCCGAGCAGCTGAACCCCGGGGAAGTCGCGCTTGAGCTTGTTGAAGAACCACGCCTCGTCCTGCGCGGGCACTCCCTCGGTGATGGCGACGATGAAGGTCACCCCACCCTCGGCCGCCTCGATGACAGCGTCCTTCACGCCCGGGGCCGGGATGAAGATGCACGATGCGGTCGCGCCAGTGGCCTCGACCGCATCGGCGACGGTGGCGTAGACGGGTATGCCGTCCACATCGGTGCCGGCCTTCTTGGGGTTGGTGCCGGCCACGACCTGGGTGCCGTAGTCCCGGTTGAGCAGGCCGTAGAACTTGCCCTGCGAACCCGTGAGGCCCTGGTAGACGACCTTGGTCGTCTCGTCGACGAAGATTGCCATGACGCTGTCCTCTCTACTTCCCGGCCAGCGCGACTGCGGTCTCTGCAGCCTCGACCATCGTGGGGGCCATCTGGAGCTTGTCCGACAGGTGGGGCTCGAGGATCGCCCGACCCTCGTCGGCGTTGGTGCCGTCGAGGCGGATGACGATGGGCACGTCGATCTGCACACGTCCCATCGCTGTGACGATCCCGTTGGCCACCTCGTCGCCCTTGGTGATCCCGCCGAAGATGTTGATGAAGATCGACTTCACCTTCGGATCGTTGTTGATCACCTCGAGCGCACCAGCCATCACGTCGGCGTTGGCGCCACCGCCGATGTCGAGGAAGTTGGCTGGCTTGCCGCCGACTTGGCTGACGATGTCGACGGTGCTCATCGCAAGGCCGGCGCCGTTGGCGATGATGCCCACGCTGCCGTCCAAGCCGACGTACTGGAGCCCCTTGTCGTGTGCAGCCTGCTCGCGCTCGTCACGCACCTGCGTCGCTTCGTACTGCACGTAGTCGGGGTGGCGGAAGGTGGAGTTGCCGTCGAGCGTGACCTTGGCGTCGAGGGCGTGCACCTCGCCGGACGGCTTCAGGATCAGCGGGTTGATCTCCGTCAGGTCGGCGTCGCCCACGGTGTAGGCGGTGTAGAGCTTGCAGAGGATGTCGACAGCGCCCTCGGTGGCGTCGGGGTTGAGCTTGGCCTCCTGCACCCAGGCTCGTGCAGCCTCCTCGGTGAGCCCGTCGACAGGGTCGATCCAGATCTTGGCGATCGCATCAGGATCGGACTCGGCGACCGCTTCGATCTCCACGCCGCCCTGGGCCGAGAGCATGCCGAGGTGCTTCTTGGCTGAGCGGTCGAGCGTGAAGCTGGCGTAGTACTCCTCGGCGATGTCGGAGGCGAGCTCGATCCAGAGCACTTCGACCGTGTGACCCTTGATGTCCATGCCGAGGATGTTCGACGCGTGCGTGCGTGTCTCCGCCGCGTTGTTCGCCAGCTTGATCCCGCCCGCCTTGCCGCGGCCGCCGACCTGGACCTGGGCCTTCACCACGACGGGGAACCCGATGCGCTCGGCCACCGCGACCGCGTCATCGACGGTCGTGACCGCCTCTCCGGGCGACACAGGGATCCCGTAGCTCGCGAAGAACTGCTTGCCCTGGTACTCGTAGAGGTCCATGTGCTGCTCCTGGCCGTCGGCGCCACTCGGTTTCCGACGTCGGGTCGGGTCGGCCGATACTAGGTGTGTGCCGCTGATCCACCGCCAGTCCGCAGGCCAGGGCTAGTGCCCGTCGCACAGAGCCGGGGGCATGCCGGCAAGGCGCTGCTCGTGGCGGCAGTCGGCGTTGCCGTCGCCATGGGCCTGGCCTTCCTCGTCGCCCAGGCCGCCAGCCGCGGTGACATCGAGATCAACCTCGGGGATGACCGCTTCTCGGCCGGACAGGTCGAGAACATCGCTGACGCGATCGCCGACGACGACGGGCTGCCGCTGCTCTTCCAGGATCCGGTCGGCGGCGGCCGACACCTCTACGTTCAGCACCTCGACGACAACCCTCGACGTGGATGGGTGGCCTTCGGCGCCTTCGATCCGGACGATCCCGAGTGCGTCGTGCAGATCGACCGTTCGGAGAAGGTCCTCGTGAACACCTGCGACGAGTCGGTCACCTATCCGCTCGACGGAACCGGGCTCCGCTTCTACCCGACCTCTGTCGAGGGAGGTCGGCTCTACGTGGACATCAACGAGCTCTCGACGACGACGACCGCCGATTGAGGAGCTGACCGCGGGTCAGAGGGTCGGTGCTTCTAGCCGGCTGGTGAGCCCGTCGAGGATCCGCCGGACGGTCGCTGTCGTGAGCTCACGTTCGTGCTGCACGGGCAGCGACACGAGCAGCTCGGTGATCGGGTCGTCGCCGGATTGCACGACGAGCAGTGAGATGGTCGCCGTGCCGTCGCGCACGTCTCCCGAAGGGCCACGAACCCGCCAGCAGACCGCCACCCTCAAGTTGCCAGACGATGCCCACAGAGTCGGCTCAGCGTGCACGCTCACAAGCTCGTCGGCGGCCGCGAGCACGTCCTGGATCGTCGCCGCCAGCACCGCATCGGCTCCGGGATCGGTGAAGAAGGAGACGACGTCGTCCATCGATAGGTCGATGTAGGCGCTCAAGGCCGCGGTCGAACCAGCCTCGACCTGCGCCTCGCGCTCATCGACAGCGGGGTTGTCGAGAACCACCCTGCACCTCCAATGCTGGCAGCCTCAGCCTGCGCCGCCGTCGGCCGCCCGGTCCAGGGGCGAAGGTCCCGAAGATGACTGCGGGCGCGAGCGGTTCGCCAGGTCAGTCGAACAGGGCGCGAACAGCGGCCTTCTGCACCTTGTTGGTGCCGGTGCGAGGCAGCTCGTCCACGGCCGCGAAGCGCTTCGGCACCTTGTAGTCAGCCAGGTGCTTCTTGCACCACGGGCCCAGCCGCGCCTTGCTCAGGGTCGCTCCCTCGCGCAGCCGTATGGCTGCTACCGGCACCTCACCCATGCGCTCGTCCGGCAGCCCGACCACTGCCGCCTCGAGCACGTCCGCGTGCTGCTCGAGCGCTTGCTCGACCTCGAGGGCGTAGACGGAGTAGCCACCGTGCTTGATCACGTGCTTGCTGCGACCCTCGAAGACGAGCATCCCGAGCGGACCCTTGCGGGCCAGGTCGCCGGTGCGAAGCCAACCGTCGTCGGTGAGCACGGCGCTCGTGGCGGCTTCGTCTCCCCAGTAGGCCTTCAGCACGCCGGGCCCCTTCACCTGGAGCTCGCCCACCCCGCCCCCGCGGAGCTCGTCACCGGCCTCGTCCACGATGCGCATCTCGTAGCCGGGCAGAGCGAACCCCAGCGCCTCCCCAAGCGGGCCGGAGCCGGCGCCGAGGAAGGGCGGTGACACCTTTGCCGCCACCCCGCCTCCGACCTCGACCATGCCGTAGCCCTCGGCGAACGCGGCCTGGCCCACGGCGCCGAGCAGCGGAACGGTGATCGTGGCGCCCATGCGCTTGAAGCGCTCGGCCAGCTCGGGGGGCATGGCGTCGGCTCCCGATGCCCAGACTCGAACCGACGTCAGGTCCCGCTCGGCTGCGTGCGCCTCGTCGAGCATGCGGAACATGGCGGGCACGCCCACGAAGATCGTCGCCCGGCGCTGCTCGATGGCGTCGAGCACGCTCACCGGGTTGAAGCGCGGGAGCATGTAGGTGGGTATCCCAGCGAAGGCGAGCCCGATCAGCACCGCGAAGCCCATGATGTGGGCGACGGGGAGCGCGATCACCGCCTCATCTCGGTGAAGGCGGGTGGGCCACATCGCCGCGGCCGACACCTGCCCGACCAGGGCTTGGTGCGTGAGCGCGGCACCCTTCGGTGAACCCGTGGTGCCCGAGGTGTAGAAGAGCGCCGCCACGTCCTTCGGGTCGGCGGGGTGCTGCTCCTGGAGCGGTTCGCCCCCGTCGACCTCCACCGCGCTGCGCAGGACCAGAGTGGCCCCCGAGTCGCGCACGACGTGGTTGATCTCGTCACGGCTCATCTGGTCGTTGACCGGGGCGGGGATCGTCCCGGCCCGCGCCGCAGCGAAGCACAGGAGCAGCTGCTCGTAGCCGTTCGGCGTGGCCACGACCACCACATCGCCGGGCGATGTGCGCTCAGCGATCCCGCCGGCCCAGCGCCGCACCCGCTTGGCGGCCTGCGCGTAGGTGACCGACAGACCTCCGCTGGCCTCCGTGACCAGCTTGCGGTTGCCGTGGGCGCGCTCGAGGCGGTCCATGAGAGTGCCCAGCGTGTGATCACGCCTCAGGACTAGAGCCGCCCGCTCGATCGATCTCGACATGCACATCTGGTCTAACCCGCCCCGCCGCGAGGCTGCCAACCTAGTGCCGCGTCAGGCGGCGGGGTCAGTCGGCGGCCAGGAAGATCACCCGCCGCACGATCGGCGGCGGGTCGGTGCCGAGCAGCTCGAGGGCGCGCAGGGTGCACCTCCGGCGGTCCTCCCCTGACAGCGAGGCCAAGAACGGCGCCGACTGGGCCATGCCCATGCGCCAGGCCACCATGTCCGTCGGACCGAGCTCGGCCAGCTCGATCTCTCTCTTCTCGACCCGCACCGGGCGGAGGCCGCCGCGCTCGATCACTGCGGTGGCTGCTTCGACGGTGCCCCAAGCGGCCATGGCTGCGCGGACCTGTGGGTACCACTGCGGGCGCTGCCAGCCGCGCTCCTCCAGCGCTTGCTCGACCGCGGCCTTCACCGGGTGGTCGTCATCGGCCGCGTAGGTCGAGGCGACCAGCAGTCTCGACACCCGGCCTGCCTCGCGCACGCCGACAGTGGGGTCGTCGAGGTGGTTCAGCGAGAAGGCCGCCAGGGAGACGTCGAAGGCGTCGGACCTGAAGGGCAGGGCGACTGCGTCGGCCGCCGCGCCAGGCGGACGAGACTCCCGATCGACGGCCAGCATCTCGAAGGCAAGGTCGACCGCGGTGACTCGGGCCCCGGTCGCCGCGGCGGCGGTCGAGGCCACACCGGTGCCACTCCCCAGATCGAGCACCGAGCAGCCGGCGAGATCGATGGGGCTGAAGGCCACCAGCTCCTCGGCCAACCGGCCATAGACGCGACTGGGACCCTCCGCCCAGGCGCTCGCCCCGATGGCGTAAGCACGCCGGACCGTGCTCACAGCAGGGCAGAGCCCTCGGCGGCGCGGTCGCACCACCAGGCCAGCTCGTCGCCGTCCCCCAGCGCCTTCTCCCAGCCGAAGATGGTGAGGCACGCGAGGAGGCCCAGCGCGAGCTGACGATCGAACCACCCGTCTGTGGCCACCCCGTGCCTCTCGAGCGACGCACGAAACGCAGCGATCGACTCCTCCTTCGACTGCGGGAGGCGCGCCCTGTTGATCGCCAAGTACCAGGCGAGCTCGTAACAGCAGATGCTCTCGCCTGGGTAGGTCCAGTCGATCAGAACGGTGCGTCCGTCACGACCGATCCCCAGGTTGCCGAGCTTCCAGTCACCGTGCACGAACGTGAGCGGCGTGGTCCGTGCGGCCGCGACCAGCGGGGAGGGGTCACGCCGCAGATCGGTGATCACCTCGGCGATCTTCGTCGGCGCGCGCTCCGCGAAGCGCTCCCAGCCGTCGCGTGCGATGGGGGGCACCGGATCGGGCCACCCGCGCGACTCCTCCACCGCGAGCGATGCCTCGCCGAACCAGGTCCATCGGAGCTCGAGCGGGACCAGGTCGAGGTCGTCGTGCCAGCCCCACATGCACGCCGACAGTGCAGCCAGGTCGTCGACGAGGGTCAGGTGCTGCTCGAGCGAGAGCGGGTCATCGCCGGGGGGGACCATCGCCTCGCTCATGTCGTGCATGAGCAGCGCCGCGCCCCACCCGTTGCGCCCCAGCCCGGTTGCGACGGCCACGACCGCGTGGTCGATGCGCTCCGGCAGCACATCCATGAGACCCGCCTGCCAGACCTGCGCGGGCTTGCAGCCGATGTCGCCGTTGAAGCGCATGGTCCAGTCGTCGTCGACGTGCACCATCTTCACGATGAAGGGCTCGCCGCCGATGATCACCCGCTCGAAGCTCGAGCCCGACTTCGAGTCGCTGACGAAGAACGGTTCGCGATGTGTGGCATCGCCCAGGAGCTCGTCGATCGAGCCCACGACGGGGCGAGGGGTCAGGGGACGCGGGCTCATGGCGGAAGCATGGTCGTCAGCGATGTGCCTTGCCACCAAACCCGCCAGGAGGCTCGCGTCTCCTGCACCTGATGACCGGTGGTCTGGGACTCAGGAGACCAGCCGAAGCGCGAAGTAGCGGGCGCCCGGCAGTGGGTTGTGGCGGTAGGCCTCGATCTCCTCGAAGCCGAGCGAGGCGTAGGTGGCGATGGCGGCAGCCATCGTGTCGACGGTGTCGAGCAGCAGTCGCTCGTATCCGAGCGACCGAGCCTTCACCACGGCGGCCTCGCACAGGGCGCGCCCGACACCCAGCCCGCGAGCCTGGGGCGAGACGTACATCCGCTTCAGCTCGCCGTCGAGGTCATCGAAGCGGCGGATCCCGACGACACCGATCGCGTCGGTCGTGGGCTCTGCCTTGTCGTAGGCGAGCAGCGCGGCTCCGTGGGGCGGGCCGTACTCGTTCGCCAGCGCATCGAGCTCGCGGTCGAGGTCTTGGAAGTCGATCTCGAAGGTGAGCTCGGCGAGGTATGCCCGGATCAGACGCTCGACCTGGTGCCAGGCTTCGGGCGATCGGGCCTGATAGATCTCCACCGCTTCAGAGCTTCTTGAGCGGCGCCCACGAGAGCAGCAGGCGCTTCTCCCCAACTCCTGGGAACCGGATCACGACCTCTGCCTTCTCACCCTGGCCCTCGAGCAGGAGCACGACGCCCTCTCCGAAGGTGGCGTGGGAGACGTCGTCGCCGACCTTCAGACCGAGGGCCTCTGCACCGTGCTTCGCGGGGCCCGTGCCGCTGGAGGTCAGCGCCCGGTCCACGATCCGGTCGCGATTGCTGCTCACGCCGCTCCCGCTCGAGCCGTAGCCGCCGCTGCCGTAGGTGCGTCCGCCGCGGCTGGCCCGGCGCTGCTCGATGGCCTCCACCAGGCGTTCGGGGATCTCGTCGAGGAAGCGGCTCGGCGGGTTGTACTGAGTGCCGCCGTACAGCGTGCGGCTCCACGCATGGGTCAGGTAGAGGCGCTCCTGCGCGCGGGTGAGAGCGACATACGCCAGGCGCCGCTCCTCCTCCAGCTCGTCGGGCTCACCGATCGAGCGCAGGTGCGGGAAGACGCCGTCCTCCAGCCCGATGATGAACACGGCCGGGAACTCCAGGCCCTTGGCGGCGTGGATGGTCATGAGCACGACCTGGCTGTCGTCGCCGTCGATCTCGTCGGCGTCGGAGACGAGGCTCACCTGCTCGAGGAACTGGTCGATCGATTCAGCCTCCTGCGCCGAGCCGACCAGCTCGGCCAGGTTCTCCAGCCGGCCTTCGCTCTCGATGGTGCGCTCGGCTCTCAGCTCGTCGAGGTAGCCGGAGCGCTCGAGGAGCGCTTCGAGGAGCGGGGCGGGACGGTCGTCCGCCGCCAGGTCGGCGACGCTGTCGAGCAGGTAGATGAACTGCTCGATGCCCTTGGCCGCCTTGCCGCCGACCCCGGCGTCGTCGGACCGCCGCAGGGCATCCATGAAGGACAAGCCCCGCGCCGATGCGTAGGCGTCGAGCTTGCCCACGCTGCTGTCGCCGATGCCTCGCTTGGGGTTGTTGAGCACGCGCTTCACCGACACCTCGTCAGAGGGGTTGATGACCGTCTTGAGGTAGGCGAGCGCGTCCTTCACCTCACGGCGGTCGTAGAAGCGCGTGCCGCCGATGACCTTGTAGGGCACACCGTGGCGCGCCAGGTGCTCCTCCAGCACGCGGCTCTGCGCGTTGGTGCGGTAGAAGACGGCCACATCGCCCCAGCGGTGCTCACCCCCGTCGTGCAGGCGCGAGATCTCGCGCGTCACCCACTGCGCCTCGTCGACCTCGTCGTCGCCGTGGTAGCGCACGATTGGGTGGCCGTCGCCACGGTCGGTCCAGAGCTCCTTCGGCTTGCGCCCGAGGTTGTTGGAGATGACGGCGTTGGCAGCGTCGAGAATCGTCTGGGTGGAGCGGTAGTTCTGCTCGAGCACGACGACCGTGACCTCAGGAAAGGCGTTCTCGAACTCGAGGATGTTCCTCATGTCCGCTCCCCTGAAGGCATAGATACTGTTGTGGACGCAAATATTGTCCGCGCAATAGTTGTGCGTCCCCTCCACCTCGAGGTCGTAGACCGGCCCGTCGTACGAGACGGTGTCGACATCGTCGACGCGAGTTGGAACGAGATCCCCAGCGCCATCGTCGACCAGCACCGTCATCCCCGGCCGAAGATGTGACAGCGGCATGAAGGCCCACACGCGATCGCCGATCTGTGCCCTCCGCCGGATCTTCAAACCGCCCGCGTGAGCCGAGGCGAGAGCCAGGTCAAGCGCGTCTCCGTAGCTCTTGCGCATCGTCTCGAAGCGGACACTCGAGCTCTTGGCGGACCTCACCGGAATGCCAGCCGCCTTCAGGCGGTCGGCCACGTCAAGCCTGTTCGAGCACCACTGGACCCGATGGTGAGCTATCCCTGAGGTGCGGCGCTCGCCCCCGAACATGCTCAGGTTGAGGGTCTGGCGCCGCCCTCCAGCACCCGGCCAGATGTGAGGGAACTCGGGATGGAGGTCGAGGTCAGCCATCAGCTCCTTGGCGCGCAGATCGGTGTCGAGCACCTCGAACAACTCCGCGATCTGCTCCTCGTCCATCGCCAGACGCCGACCCTGGCCGTGAAAGACAGCAGTGGGGAGTCCGTAGGCCGCTGCGTAGAGCGACTCCCAGTACGACGCTTCGCCTCGGGAATCGCAGACCCGCAAGAACCAGAGCGCATCGGCGTGCTCCTGGTTGACCCGGACTCGCGGACCCAGCTCCTCCCCGCTGGCTCCGCTGCGGACGCTCTGGGTGAGACCGATGCGCCAGCCGCGGTCACTTCGGTACATCAGGTACACGACCCACTTGTCACGGTCGAGCATCGGGTCGGCGAACACGATGTGGTGGGGGGTGCCCTCAAGGGTGTGCCCGCCTGCTCGGACGAAGTACTGGCGACCCGACCACTCACCTACTTGCACGTGGGTGACTCGGCCGCTGACCTGCTCGAAGCCTCCGCCGGTGCCTAGCACCTCGTCGCCGACCTCGATCTGCTCGATGGGCCGCGGTCCGTGTGGCGTGGAGACGAGCGTGCCCGTGGGCAGGCACTGGTCTCCGTCGCCTACCACGCAGACGTTGCGGTGGGTCTTGGAGAGGAGGAGCACGAGCTCGTTCTGGACGGCATTGGTGTCCTGGTACTCGTCGACCAGGACGTGCTTGAAGCGCCGCTGGTAGTGCTCGAGCAGATCGGGGTTGCGGCGCAGCAGCTCGACCGCGTTGGCGAGCAGGTCGTCGAAGTCCATCGCACCAGCGCGCTGGAGGCGGGCCTGGTACTCGGTGAAGATCTCGCCGATCTTGCGCTCGAAGATCACCTCGGCCCGGTCGACGTACTGCCCCGCCGAGATGCCGTCGTTCTTGGCCGCGCTGATGGTGGCGTGGATCGACCTCGGTGGGAACCGCTTCGGGTCGAGACCGAGATCTCGGATGACGTAGCCGGTGAGCCTGTTGGCATCGGCCTGGTCGTAGATCGTGAACTGCTTCGGGTAGCCGAGCCGGTCGGCGTCGCGTCGCAGGATCCGCACGCACGCGGCGTGGAAGGTCGACACCCACATCTTCTCGGCGACCGGGCCGACGAGAGCAGCCACGCGGTGCTTCATCTCGTCCGCCGCCTTGTTGGTGAACGTGATGGCGAGGATCTCGAACGGGCTCACCCCGCACTCGCGGATCAGGTGTGCGATGCGATGCGTGAGGACCCGCGTCTTGCCCGACCCCGCGCCCGCCACGATGAGGAGCGGCCCCTCGTCATGGGCGACGGCCTCCCACTGAACCGGGTTGAGGCCCTCCTGGAGGGAATCGGGCGCGTCGCTCATGGGGGACTCAGGCTACCGGTGCGGTGTGGCGGCCCCGGACCCGGCGCGCCGGTACGGTCCGTGGCGTGACCGTGCCCCGAGACGTCGTCGTGGTGCTGCTCGACAGCCTCAACCGCCACCTCCTCGGGTGCTACGGCAGCGGCGAGTTCGACACGCCCAACCTCGACCGCCTGGCGGCCCGCTCCGTTCGGTTCACGAACCACCACACCGGCTCGCTGCCGTGCATGCCGGCTCGCCACGACCTCCTGGTGGGAGCGCTCGACTTCCCCTGGCGACCGTGGGGGTCGATCGAGGTGTGGGAGGACTCGATCACGCACCTGCTGCGGCGCGACGCCGGCGTGTCGACGATGCTCGTCTCCGACCACCCGCATCTCTTCGAGGCGGGCGGCGAGAACTACCACGTCGACTTCCAGGGCTGGGAGTACCTGCGGGGCCACGAGGACGATCCGTGGCGCACGCGTCCAGACCCCTCGTGGCTCGGCGCTCCGGCACTGCAGGCGCGCGCCGCCCCGTGGGAGCGCGCCTACGACAGCGCGCGCACGTGGTTCAGGGACGAGGCCGACTTCCCCGGCCCGCGCACGATGGTCGCCGCGGCAGAGTGGCTCGATCGGGAGCTGGCCGCGGTCCGCGAGCCGCACGAGCGGTCGCTGCTGGTCGTCGACGAGTTCGACCCGCACGAGCCCTTCGACGTGCCAGAGCCGTGGGCGTCTCGCTACGACCCCGACTGGGAGGGCGAGCGCCTCATCTGGCCGCCCTACGCCCGCGACGCGGCGAGCGCCGGCCTCACACCGCGGGAAGGCCAGCACCTGCGCGCGCAGTACGGCGCCAAGCTGTCGATGATCGACCACTGGCTGGGTCGCATCCTCGAGGTGATCGACCGTCGCGATGCATGGGACTCGACTGCCGTCGTGCTGTGCACCGATCACGGCCACTACTTGGGCGAGCGCGGCACGTGGGGCAAGCCGGCCGTGCCCGTCTTCCCCGAGATGGGCCACATCCCGCTGCTCATCAGCTGGCCCGGCGTCGCGCCGAGGTCGTGTGATGCGCTGACCACGACCGTCGATCTGCACGCCACCCTCTGCGACACGTTCGCCGTCGAGCCTTCCCATCGCACGCACGGTCGCTCGATCGTGCCGCTGCTCGAGAGCCAGGTCAGCTCTGTCCGCGAGTGGGCGCTGTGCGGGGTGTGGGGGCGCGAGGTCCACGTGGCGGACGCGACCCGCACCTACGCGCGCGCTCCGGTCGACGCCAACCGACCCCTCTCCATGTGGTCGAACCGCTGGTCGACCATGCCCGTGCGCGCCTTCCCCGACCTGCGCCTGCCGCGCCCCGACCGGCGCGCAACGCTCGACCACCTTCCCGGCAGCGACGTGCCGGTCATCCGCCAGCCGTTCGACCCGAGCGATGCGATCCCGTTCTGGGCGTCGGGCCGCTTCCAGGGCGACGTGCTCTACGACAGAGCCGAGTGTGCAGCGACCGGCGAGGTGCGCGACCAGTCGGGCGACGGGGCCGCCGCGGAGATGAGCGAGCTCCTGCGGGCGGCCCTCCGTTCCATCGAGGCGCCGGCCGAGCAGCTGGTCCGGCTGGGCTTGGACTAGACCCTCTGCCGATGCAGGTCCAGAAGCTCACCTCAACCGACGGCTTCATCGTCTTCGACCTGGACGACGCGCCGGCGATTGGTGTCGTCCGCCTGGCGCCGAAGGTGCTGCGCGACAGCGCCGAGCTGCTGGCTCGCTCCACCACCTACGCGGCCGCCAGCTTCGGACTGCGCATCGGCGGAGGATCGGCCGGCATCAACGCCAAGCCCGACGATCGGGAGACCGCACTCGCCGCCTTCCTCGAAGACGTCGGCGACATGGTCGGCTCGGGTCGCTTCCTGCCAGGGCCGGGTCTTGGGGTCTCGCCCGATGACCTCACCTCGTTGCCCGATGCCGAGAAGCGTGCGCTGGCCTTCGACCAGACGACCGCGGCCGATGGTGCGGTGGCGGCAGCTCACGGCGCGCTGGGCTCGCTGGACGGTTGCCGCGTGGCGATCGTCGGCCAGGGCCCGCTCACCGAGGCCGCTGCGGCCGCTGCCGCGGCGCACGGTGCGACCCCGGAGCCGCAGGCGTCGTTCGACGCCGACTGCGACGTGCTTCTCGTCGCCGGCAAGGCAGGGGTGCTGGAGCACGACCTTGCCGCCACGGTTCGGGCAAGGGTCGTCGTGCCGCTCACGCCGGTACCCGTCACGGCCCGCGCTCTCGCGGTGCTGGGCCGCGCCGACATCGTCGTCGTGCCCGACTTCCTCTCCACCGCGGCTCCGATGCTGGCGGCGTTGGACCCAGATGGTGGCGACCCGCGCGACCGGGTGCGAGATGCCGTGGCGGATCTCGCCGGCGAGGGCACCAACCTCTGGATGGCAGCAGCACTGCGAGCCGAGGAGCACCTCAAGACCTGGCAGTCGGCGCTCCCCTTCGGCCGCCCCCTCGCCTAGCTCCAGCCCGCCCCGGGTGGCCGAGGGCTCAACAACCAACGTCTGTGAACCCCAATGGCCGGTATGCGGACGTAGCGGTTCACAGACCTTGGTTGTTTCTTAGAGTCTGACGATATTGTCATCTCGTGACTTACGCAGACTCATCCCCGGACCGCCCCGATGCCTGACGCAGCCCTGGCCGCGGCTCTGAGCCGACCTGTGTCAGAGGTGAAGGCAGAGCTCTTCAAGGCACTCGGCCATCCCGCTCGGATCCGGGTCTTGGAGGTGCTCTCGAGCGGGCCCCACTCCGTCGGCGACATGCAGCCCCTGGTGGGCATCGAGAGCTCCCACCTCTCGCAGCAGCTCGGCGTGTTGCGACGGGCGGGCCTCGTGACGACTCGCAAGCTGGGCGCCTCGGTCATCTACTCCCTCGCCGATCCTCTGCTGGCGGAGCTGCTCGCGGTGGCCAAGGCCTTCCTCATCGCATCGCTCGACCAGCGGGAGGGGCTGCTCGCCGACCTTCGAGCGGCGCAGTCATGAGCGTCCAAGGCCTCGCGTCGCTGCCGCCTCTCGCTTCGCTCATGCCGAGCCGACGCGACTACGCGGGCCTGCGCCGCTCGTGGCGCGGCGACGTGCTGGCAGGCGCCACCGTCGGCGTGGTCGCACTCCCGCTCGCTCTGGCCTTCGGCATCACCACAGGCCTGGGCGCCGAAGCGGGCCTCACCACGGCGATAGTGGCAGGGCTCGTCGCCGCCGTGTTCGGCGGCTCGAACGTGCAGGTGTCCGGGCCAACCGGCGCCATGACGGTGGTGCTCGTGCCGGTTGTCGCCCGCCACGGGGCCGACGCGGTGCTCGTGGTGGGGATCATGGCTGGGTTGCTCGTCTTGGCGGCGGCGGTCCTTCGACTCGGTCGCTACCTCGCCTTCGTGCCCTGGCCAGTCGTCGAGGGCTTCACCGTTGGCATCGCCGTGATCATCTTCCTGCAACAGGTGCCGTCTGCTCTCGGCGTGACGAAACCTGACGGCGAGAACACCGCCCTCGTCGCGGCCAAGGCGATCGACGAGGCCGTCGGCAGCGGGCGGATCGCGGCCCTCATGGTGGTGGCACTTGTGGCAGCGGTCATGGTGGTCGTCCCGCGGCTGCACCGCAGCCTGCCGGCGTCACTCCTCGCCGTGGCAGCTGCGACTGCCATCTGCGAGCTGGGGAGCATCGACGTGGCCCGCATCGGGTCGCTTCCAGGTTCCCTGCCGCTGCCCTCGCTCCCGTCGCTCCCGCTCGACCAGGTGAGCCAGCTCTTCTCCGCCGCGCTTGCCGTCGCGATCCTCGCGGCGCTCGAGAGCCTGCTCTCTGCCAAGGTGGCCGACGGCATGTCAGACGCCGGGCGCCACGACCCGGATCGGGAGCTCTTGGGGCAAGGACTCGCCAACATCGCATCTCCCCTGTTCGGCGGCATGCCGGCGACCGGTGCCATCGCCCGCACCGCGGTGAACGTCCGCAGTGGGGCTCGCACCCGAGTTGCGGCGGTCACCCACGCGGTGGTGCTGATGGCTGTCGTGCTCTTCGCTGGTGACCTCGTGAGCCGCATCCCGCTGGCGGCGCTGGCGGGCGTGCTCATGGTCACCGCCTGTCGGATGGTCGAGGTGCACAACGTGCGGGCAGTGGCGCGTGCCACGCGCTCCGACGCCGTCGTGCTGTGGCTGACGGCCCTGGCGACCGTCGCCTTCGATCTGATCATGGCGGTGGAGATCGGCATCGCAGCGGCCGCCGTGCTGGCCCTGCGGCACGTTGCGCGAACGGCACAGGCCACCCCCACGCCGGTGACCGAGCTGGGGCAGGACCAGGCCGAGTCGTTGCTGAACGAGGGCATCCTCACCTACCGCCTCGACGGCGCCCTCTTCTTCGGTGCCGCTCAGCGCTTCCTCACGGAGCTGACCGCGATCAGCGACGCCAAGGTGGTGGTGCTGCGCCTGCCCGACATCCAGATGCTCGACGCCACGGGCGCTCAGGCGCTCGGCGAGATCGTCGCCGAGCTGGAGGACCGCGGCATCACGGTTCTTCTGAAGGGCCCGCGCCCCGGCCACCTGCGCGTTCTCGAGGTCACCGGTGCTCTCGATCGCCTGGCCCACGCCAACCATGTGTTCGACGACCTCGGTGCGGCTCTGGAGCACGCCCGAAGCCACGTCGCCCGCGCGCCCATCAAGACCCCGGCCCCGGCCTAGCCCCGAGGGCTCAACAACCGACGTCTGTGAACCCCTATGCCCGGTATGCGGACGTGGCGGTTCACAGACCTTGCAGGAGCTTGCTGCGGAAGAGGTCGAGCACCTGGTCGAGCGCGTCGCGCGTGGGGTGGCCGGGCTCGTCGACCAGGTGGACGGTGAGCACCGAGTGAGCTGTGCGGGGGTTGCCGTGCGGGTTGCCGGGAGACGAGTCGATCTCAACGGCGACGAAGCGGTCACCGAGTGCTTCACGCAGGTGGTCGAAGCGCTCCTTCGGCACGAACTTGTCGGCAGTGAAGCGCAGGCCGAGCACGCACAGCTCAGCCTCCTTGTCCATGCGCGCCTTCACCTTCGCGAGATCGGCGTCGCTGATGTAGAGCCCGCGCTTGGCCTTCCTGCTGAAGCCGAGCGGCAGCGACGGCTGGCTCATCACAGGTGCGACCACGGACGTGTCGGTCAGCATCGCCAGCGCGAAGTTGCCGGTGAAGCACATGCCGACCACACCGACTCCCGGCCCCCCGTTGCGCTCGTGCTCGTAGCGAGCGAGGGCCTTGCACCACTCGATGACGGGGCTCGTCTTGCCAGTGGCCCAGGCAGAGAACTCCTTCGACACGCACGCCGGGCCCATCGCCCGCAACGTCGTGCCCACGCTCATCGCCGCACCCGGGATCCCGAACAGGTGTGGGAGCACGGCGGTGCAGCCGATGTCGACGACGCGGTCAGCGAAGTCGATCACCGGCGGCGTCATGCCCGGCATCTCCGCGATCACGAGCACGGCGGGCCCGGAGCCACGGCGGTACACGTCGCGCTGCTTGCCATCGAACGTGAACGTGTCCTTGTCGTACGCAGCGAGGTCACCCATGGCGGCGCACCGTACCCGCGCGGCGGCAGGGCAGACTGACCGACCGTGCACCCCTTCCGCTTCGGCATCCAGTGCAGAGGTCCGGCCGACCCTCAGGGTTGGCCCGCGCTGGCGCGCAAGGTGGAGGACCTCGGCTGGTCGACGCTCACCGTGGCCGACCACTTGGACGACCAGCTGGCTCCCATCCCCGCGCTGATGTCAGCGGCCGCCGCCACCACGACCCTGCGTGTGGGCACGATGGTGCTCGCCAACGACTACCGGCACCCCGTCGTGGTCGCCAAGGAGGCGGCCACCCTGGACGTGCTCACCGGGGGACGCTTCGAGCTCGGCATCGGGGCCGGGTGGATGACGTCGGACTACGAGTCCGCCGGCATCCCACTCGAGCGGGCAGGCCTGCGCATCGACCGCCTGTCCGAGGCGCTGACCGTCCTGCGCGGGCTCTGGGCCGACGGGTCGTTCTCGTTCGAGGGCGACCACTACCGCATCAGCGACTTGGACGGCACCCCACAGCCGCTCACGCCAGGCGGCCCGAGGATCGTGATCGGCGGCGGCGGTGAGCGGGTGCTGCGCCTCGCCGCGCAGACAGCGGACGTCATTGCGGTGAACGTGAACCTACGAGCAGGCGTGATCGACGAGCGGGCCTTCCCGGACGGCACGCCCGAGTCCACCGATCGCAAGATCGCGTGGATCCGGGACGCAGCCGGTGAGCGCTTCGAAGCGATCGAGCTCCAGGCCCGTGTGCACCTCGCCATGGTCACCGACGACCGCGATCGCGTCATCGAGGAGCTGGCCCCCGCCTTCGGATTGACTCCCGATGAGGCCGCCGCCACACCTCACGCGCTGGTCGGCAGCGTCGAGCAGATCTGCGACCAGCTCGTCGAGCGCCGCGAGCGCTGGGGCATCTCCTACCTAGGGATGTCAGCCGACCAGCTCGAACCCTTCGCCCCAGTCATCGCCAAGCTCGCGGGCACCTAGCTCGCCGGCTGGCCGTCAGCATGAGGCGGTGAGGGCCAGGCCGATGAGCCCACCGTCGTCGGGGCCGTCGCCGGGGGCGCTGGCGAGGCCGGCGGCGCTCACGCCGTCGGACCGTGTGCGCACCAGCGAGGTGGCGGCCTTCGGGTCGCGCAGGTCGGTGACCTGGCCACCCACCTCGATGCGCTGCGCCTGCAGGATGCGAGCGGTGTCGGAGTAGGTGACGGTGTCGGTGAAGGTGACGACATCGGTACCGGTAGCGAAGCGCTGGAGCTCGATCGTGAACGCCACTCCGGAGCCCGTGGTGCCGGCCCCTTCGAGCGTCACGAGGGTGCGGGCGCCGGCCGGCTCGGCCGGGTCGGGTTCGAGTCGGCACGCGGTCACGGCGAACGAGCTGGTGGTGCCACCCACGACCACGACGCCGGTGCCGGTGGGCGCGGGCGACGGCACCTCGGGCACCTCGGGCCTGGCGATCGTCGGACTCGTGCCGGTGCCCCCCGAGTCGTGAGGTGGAGCGGCGTCGCCCGAGCCTGACGAGCACGCCGCGACCACCAGCGCCGCAATCAGCAGAGCGGGACGGCCGGGGCGGAGGTCGCGCCTGGCACTCACTCCCACTCGATGGTGCCGGGCGGCTTCGAGGTGACGTCGAGGACGACGCGGTTGACCTCTCGCACCTCGTTGGTGATGCGGGTCGAGATGTCCGCCAGCACGTCGTAGGGCACGCGCGTCCAGTCGGCGGTCATGGCGTCCTCGCTCGACACCGGCCGCAGCACCACCGGGTGGCCGTAGGTGCGGCCGTCGCCCTGCACACCCACTGACCGCACGTCCGCGAGCAGCACGACCGGGCACTGCCAGATGTCGCGGTCGAGGCCGGCCGCCGACAGCTCTTCGCGAGCGATGGCGTCGGCGGCGCGCAGCACGTCGAGACGCTCGCGCGTGACCTCGCCGACGATCCGGATGCCGAGCCCGGGGCCGGGGAAGGGCTGCCGCCAGACGATGGCCTCGGGCAGTCCGAGCTCGAGGCCCACCTTGCGCACCTCGTCCTTGAAGAGCGTGCGCAGAGGCTCGACGAGGGAGAACTCGAGGTCGTCAGGCAGGCCGCCCACGTTGTGGTGGCTCTTGATGTTGGCCGTGCCGGTGCCGCCGCCCGACTCGACTACGTCGGGGTACAGCGTGCCCTGCACGAGGAAGTCGACGGTCTCACCGTGGGCGCCGGCTTCGGCGATCACCTCGCGGGCTGCCTCCTCGAACACGCGGATGAACTCGCGGCCGATGACCTTGCGCTTCTCCTCCGGGTCGGTGACGCCCGCCAGCGCGGACAAGAAGCGCTCCTGCGCGTCGACGACCTTGAGATCGACGCCGGTGGCGGCCACGAAGTCACGCTCGACCTGCTCAGGCTCGCCCGCTCGAAGCAGGCCGTGGTCGACGAACACACACGTGAGGCGGTCGCCAACGGCCCGCTGCACCAGCGCTGCCGCGACAGCGGAGTCGACTCCGCCGGACAAGCCGCACAGCACCCGCTTGCCGCCCACCGTCGCCTGGATCGCCGCGACCTGCTCGTCGATGACGCTCGTCATGGTCCAGGTGGGCTGCGCTCCGGCGATCTCGTAGAGGAAGTGCTCGAGCACGGCCTGGCCGTGCTCGGTGTGGAGCACCTCGGGGTGGAACTGCACACCGGCGTGGCGCTGCCCCGGGTGCTCGAAGGCCGCGACCGTCGCGCCGGCTGAGCGGGCAGTGACGAGGAACCCGTCTGGCGCGGCGACCACCGAGTCGCCGTGGCTCATCCACACCGACTGCGCCGAGGGCAGGCCGTGGAAGAGCGTGGAGTCGGGTGCTGTCACCGTGAGCGACGTGCGGCCGAATTCAGCCAAGCCGGTGCGGGCGACCTCGCCGCCGAGCGCGAGAGCCTGCGCCTGGAACCCGTAGCAGATGCCGAAGGTCGGGATGCCGGCGTCGAACAGCGCGGGGTCGACGCTGGGTGCCCCGTCCGCATAGACGGAGGAGGGCCCCCCGGAGAGGATGATCGCAACTGGCCGCCGCGCCACCATCTCGGACACTGGCATCGTGTGGGGCACGATCTCGCTGTAGACGCGAGCCTCCCGCACCCTTCGCGCGATCAGCTGTGCGTACTGCGCGCCGAAGTCGACGACGAGGACCGGCGCGTCGGCTCCGTGGGTCATCGGAGCGCGACCACCTCGGCCTTCTGGAAGTCCTTCAGGGTCTCGTAGCCGCACAGCGCCATGGCGCGCCTCAGCGCACCGAAGAGGTTGCGCTGACCGTCGGCCTCGTGAGCCGGACCGATCAGGATCTCCTCCAACGAGCCGCGCGGCTCGACAGGGACGCGGTGCCCGCGAGGCAAGGTGGCGTGAGCCGCTGTGTTGCCCCAGTGGAACCCGCGGCCCGGCGCGTCGGTGGCCGCGGCGAGAGGCGTGCCGACCATCACGGCATCCGCACCACAGACGATGGCCTTGGCGAGATCGCCCCCGGTGGTCATGCCTCCGTCGGCGATCACGTGGACGTAGACACCGGTCTCGTCGAGGTGGCGCATGCGCGCAGCGCGCGCGTCGGCGATGGCAGTGGCCATCGGGATCCCCACGCCCAGCACCTGGCGCGTCGTGCCCGCCGATCCGGAGCCTGCACCTACGAGGACTCCGGCCGCGCCCGTGCGCATCAGGTGCAGCGCGGCCTGGTACGACGTGCAGCCGCCGACGATGACCGGGATCTCGTAGTGGCGGATGAAGTCCTTCAGGTTGAGGGGCTCGTCGCCGCGCGAGACGTGCTCGGCCGACACGACCGTGCCGTGGATCACCAGCAGATCGGGCTCGGCCTTCAGGATGTGCGGTGCGAGGCGCAGCGTGCGCTGTGGCGTGCAGGCGACCGCAACCGTGATCCCCGCGGCCTTCAGCTCGCCGATGCGCTGCTCCACGAGGTCGGGCTGCACGGGCTCTGCGTAGAGCTCCTGCATCCGCTCGGTGGCCTTCTCGGGAGAGGCCGAGGCGATCTCGTCGAGGATCGGCTCGGGGTCCGCATAGCGGGTCCACAGACCCTCCAGATGCAGCACTCCGAGCCCGCCGAGGCGGCCGAGCTCGGCAGCAACGGCCGGCGAGACGACGCTGTCGGACGGCGATGCGATGACCGGGAGCTCGAAGTGGAAGGCGTCGATCTCCCACGAGATGTCGACCTCCTCGGGATCGCGTGTGCGCCTGCTCGGCACGATCGCGATCTCGTCGAAGCCATAGGCGCGGCGCCCGGACTTGCCGATGCCGATCTCGACGTCAGCCATGGCTGAGGACCCTCCGTCCCAAAATGAGGAAGGCGCCATGCTAGCCCGCAGGCCTGGCGCCCCTTTGCACCGGTTCGCGTCCCCCACGCACCCGGATTCGGTGCCCGGCTTCTCAGCGCTGCGGCCCCGGCGCGGTGGCGAGCAGGTCAGCGCAGAAGGCGACCGTGGCGCTGACCAGCTCGTGCGGCGCCTCCCACTGCACGAAGTGGCCGCAGTCCCGCAGGCGGAAGGGACCGACGTGGTTGGGGAACACTTCGGCTGCCATCCGATCGAAGTCCGGGTAGATGACGTGGTCAGACGGTCCGAATAGGAGCAGTGCGCGCGTCGCCTCGTTGCGGGCGAGCATCGGTGGCTCGCTCTGCTTCGACGGGTCAAACACGCTCTCGTACCCGCCGAACGACGACCGCAGCTTGTCGGGGTCGCCGAAGGGCTCGGTGTGGAAGTCGACCGTGTCGCCGCCACCGAAGGGGCCGCTGGGGATCTGTCCCGCGGGGAGGAAGGCCCCGGGATGCGCCCAGAAGCGCGATGTGTAGAAGGTGGCGATGTACCGGCGCCTCTGTGCGGGCGAGGCGAGCTCGGATGCCAGCGCATCCGCGTCGGTGCCCTGCCGCAAGAAGTAGTCGCTCGACTCGCGGGGCGGTCGCGTGCGAAGCCCGGCCATGCGCTCCTTGTCGAACGGCAGCGGCGAGTTGAAGAGCACGAGGCGGTCCACCAGCTCGGGGAAGCGCAGCGCCAGGTCCTGGATGACCGGGCCACCGAGGTCGCCTCCGCAGAGCACGGCCCTCCGGAGACCGAGGCCCTGTGTCAGGAGCGCGTGCAGGTCGCGGCTGTGCGATGGCACGTCTCCGAAGCCGTCGGGCGCGACGTCGCTGTCACCGAAGCCGCGCAGGTCGGGCACGATCACCTCGAAGCCGGCGGCGGCGAGTGGCTCGATGACCTTCCACCAGATGCGCTTCGTCTCGGGCCACCCGTGCACCAGGAGGAGCGGCACGCCACCGGGGTTCTCGCGCAGGTAGGCCTGCTCGAAGCCGCGCCCCGCGAACCGGTGCGTGGCGAACCTGCTCGGATCGATGTCGGGCTGCACCATCGGGGCGACGTTAGCCACGGGTCTTCGGAGATCCGGGGGGTGCCTACTACACTCCCTCCATGGCGACCCCTCCTAGCCCCTTCGCTGGTGATCCCGAAGGCGCGATGGCGAGCGGTGACGCCCCCGATGGTGCCGGCTTCCCGCCGAAGTTCGCCAAGGAAGGGCTCACCTTCGACGACGTGCTGCTGCTCCCGGCCGAGTCCAACGTGCTGCCCAACGAGGTCAGCACAGCCACGCGCATCACCCCGCAGATCGACCTTGCGATCCCCATCGTCTCTGCCGCGATGGACACGGTCACCGAGGCCCCGCTCGCCATCGCGATGGCACGGCTCGGCGGCATCGGCATCATCCACCGCAACCTGTCCGTCGAGGAGCAGGTCACGGAGGTCGACCGGGTCAAGCGCAGCCAGAGCGGGATGATCACCGATCCCGTCACGCTCCACCCCGACGCGCCGGTGAGCGCAGCGCTCGACCTGATGGCGCGCTACCGCATCTCCGGCATCCCGATCACCGACCGCGGCGGCAAGCTCGTCGGGATCCTCACCAACCGCGACCTGCGCTTCGTCGAGGACCACGGCCAGCAGATCGAACGGGTCATGAAGGCAGCGCCGCTGGTCACGGCACCGCTTGGCACCACGCTCGAGCAGGCCAAGGAGATCCTCTGGCAGCACCGCATCGAGAAGCTGCCGATCGTCGACGACGCCGGCCTGCTGTGCGGCCTCATCACCGTCAAGGACATCAAGAAGCAGACCGAGTACCCACACGCCACCCAAGACGACCAGGGTCGGCTGCGAGTCGGCGCCGCGGTTGGCGTCGGGCCTGACGCTGTGCTCCGGGCCGAAGCCCTCGTGGCCGCTGGTGTCGACCTGCTCGTGGTCGACACATCCCACGGCCACTCGCAGGGCGTGCTGGATGTCGTCAAGACGATCAAGGGCGGCTTCGACATCGAGGTGATCGGCGGCAACATCGTCACGGCGGAGGCCGTCGACGCGATGGTCGCCGCCGGAGTCGACGGCGTGAAGGCCGGAGTAGGGCCCGGATCAATATGCACTACGCGGGTCGTCGCTGGGGTTGGGGTGCCACAGGTCACGGCTATCTACGACTGCGCTGTCGCCGCCAAGCGGCACGGCGTGACGCTGATCGCCGATGGCGGCATCCAGCTCTCCGGCGACATCCCCAAGGCTCTGGCGGCCGGCGCCGACGTCGTGATGCTGGGCTCTCTGCTGGCTGGCGTGGACGAGTCGCCGGGCGAGGTCGTGCTGCACCAGGGCGAGCGCTTCAAGGAGTACCGGGGCATGGGCTCGCTGGGCGCCATGAAGGCGCGCTCCTACTCCAAGGACCGCTACTTCCAGGGCGACGTCGTCGACACCGACAAGCTCGTGCCAGAGGGCATCGAGGGCCGGGTCGCGTACAAGGGCCCGCTCGCCAACGTGATCTACCAGCTCGTCGGTGGTCTCCGGCAGGCGATGGGCTACTGCGGCACCGGCACCGTCCACGATCTGAAGGAACGCGGACGCTTCGTGCGGATCACGGGCGCCGGTCTTCGAGAGAGCCACCCTCACGACATCACGATCACGAAGGAAGCACCGAACTACTGGTGAGCGCCCACTGCACGTCAGCGCCGAAATGAGTGCGGCAGAGCACGCCCGCGTGATGCACAGTCACACCCCGTGACAGCCCTCCTGGAAGCCGACCGGCTGGCGAAGCGCTTCGGCGACCTCCAAGCCGTCGACGGTGTGACCCTCCACGTGCGCGCCCGCGAGCGGGTGGCCATCGTCGGCCCGAACGGTGCCGGCAAGACCACGACGCTGCTCATGGCTCTGGGTGCCATCGACCCCGACGAGGGCACCGTCCGCATCGCCGGCCACCCCTTGCCGGCGCAGCGGCACCAGGCGATGCGTTCCGTCGGCTTCGCGGCTGGCTACCTGCCTCTGCCCGACCGGCTCAAGGTGAGCGAGGCGCTGCGCTTCTTCGCAGACCTGTCCGAGGTCGAGGCTCCTCGCACCGCCGTCGAGACCGTCCTCGAAGAGCTCGACATCGTGCACCTTCGCTCGAAGCTCTGCATGCACCTGTCATCCGGTCAGCGCACCCTGGTCGGCATCGCCAAGGCCACGCTGCACCAGCCGCGACTGCTCGTTCTCGACGAGCCGACCGCATCGCTCGACCCCGACATCGCGCTGCGCGTGCGCGACCGGCTGGCTGTCATCAACGAGCAGCACCACACCGCGCTGCTCCTCACGAGCCACGACATGCGCGAGGTCGAGTCGCTCACCGAGCGCGTCGTGTTCCTTCGCAACGGCCGAGTGATCGCCGACGGCCCGCCGGCCGAGGTGGCTGCCGACGGAGGCCACGACTCGCTCGAGGCGCTGTTCCTCGCTGAGGCCGCCCGCTACAGGGAGACGCAGCTGTGATCGCCCACGAGACCCCATCCTTCAGCTGGCGCAGGGTCTGGGCGGTCGTCAGTCGCCAGGCTCTCGTGCAGTACCGCAACCCCGGCATGTGGTTCCTGCTGCTCGCCCTTCCCGTGGTCGACGCGCTGCTGTTCACCTCGATCGGCGTTGCTTACGGCAGCGGCGATGGCCCGGTGCGCGTGCTGTTCACCGGCATCCTGCTCTTCCACCTGGTCTGGCAGCTCACTCTGGCGGGATCGCTCGGCTTCCTCGAGGAGGTCTGGTCGCGCAACGTCCTCAACCTCTTCACGACTCCGGTGCGCGAGATCGAGTACGCCACCGCGCTCGGGGTCGTCGGGCTGATGCGAACGCTCATCGCCGTGGTCCTGATCGGCGCAGTCGGTGGCGGCATGTACGCCGTCGATCCAGCTTCGGCCGGCTGGGTGCTGGCCCCCGCCGCCGCGGTGCTGCTGATCTTCGGCTGGGCGGTGGCCTTGCTCGTCGTCGGCCTCACCCTCCAGTTCGGCGACAGCGCCGAAGTGTTCTCGTGGGGCACCTTGGTGCTGCTCATGCCGCTGTCCGGAGTCTTCTACCCGGTCGAGGCGCTGCCGGGAGGTCTGCAGGCAGTGGCGCGGGCCATCCCGCTCACGCGCGCCTTCGATGCGACCCGGATCGGCATCGAGGGCGGTGGCGTCGCCGAGGGCGACCTGCTCATCGCCGCGCTGGGCTCGGTGGTCGCGGTGGCGCTGGCCTTCTGGTTCGTCCTCCGCCAGCTGCGTCGCTTCCGCGAGATGGGCTGGATCACCCGCTTCACCTGAAGCGCGCGACAGGTCAGCCGCCGTCATGCGGCGAACTGTCCCTTATGTCCCTCCTCGCTCGCCCGCGGGTCGCCCTTGCCGGCCTGGGTCTGGCGGTGCTCGCCGCCGGGCTCCTCACCCCGATCGCGCGCGCAGATGATCCGAGGCCCGTCTACATCGCACTGGGCGACTCCTACACGGCGGCGCCTCTCATCTCGAAGCCGGTCGGCGAGTGGGGAGGCGAGGGCAACGGCTACAGCAACCCGGATGACCCCTACACCTGCGGGCGCAGCGATCGGAACTACCCGCATCTGATAGCGCGGCACCTGGGGCTCTACGACCCTGACGACATCGCCAACGAGATCGGCGAGCACCCGGAGCACCCCGGCTTCATCGACATCTCGTGTGGCAGTGCCAAGACGGAGGACATGGAGGCGCCACAGGACGGCTTGCCCGGCGGTGGCCACAACCGCGCGCAGTTCGACGCCTTCGGGCCAGACTTCGTCGACCCTGAGCACGAGGTGGTCACCCTCGTGACGCTCGGCATCGGCGGCAACGACCTCGGCTTCGGCGAGCTGAGCGACAAGTGCGTGCAGGCACCGCACATGCCAGGCGGCCGGCCCTGCCACGAGTACTACGAGAACGCGGGCGCCGGTGGCGGCGACCTCCTCCGGGACCGCCTCGCCCAGCTGGCGCTCGACCTCGGCGGGGTTCTCGATGGGATCGGTGTCCGCGCACCCGAAGCAGAGGTGCTCGTGTTCGGGTACCCGGCGCTGCTACCGGAGTACCAGGACGGCTGCTATCCCTACATCCCGATCCTGCCGGAGGACGCTGCCTACCTGCGCGAGGTCGAGAAGGACCTCAACCGCACCATCCGGGTCGTCGCAGAGGCGCGCGGCGCGCACTACGTCGACTGGTACTCCCCGAGCATCGGTCACGACATGTGCCAGCCACCTGGGGTGGCCTGGGTGAACGGGATTGTGCTGGCTCCGCCGTCCTATCCGGTGCACCCCAACCTGCTTGGCACGCAGGGTGCAGCCAACGCCGGCATCGGCGTGCTCGAAGCGATCGACTTCGACTTCGGCGCAACCTCCACCTGAGCGAGGCGCGGCTCGTCGCTCGCGGGTTACCCGTTGGCCACCGGATAGCGGCGCGCCAAGTCGGCCAGGGTGGTGAGGCAGTCACGGGCGCACTCACTGATGATCTCGGCGACGGGGCGGATCTCGTCGATGCGGCCGGCGACCTGCCCGGATAGCGCGATCGCCGCTTCCATGTCGCCTCCGAAGTAGAGGTCCATGGCGTTGGCGAACAACCCCATGGCGTTCGACTCGGTGTCGAACTCGAGGGCGTTGGTGCGCTCGGTGCGCAGCGCGCGAAGCGCTGGACTGGTGTGCTGGTTGAGGAAGACGGTGTCGGTCTCGGCCGCGTCGAGCACGGCCTTCTTCCAGTTGTCGTGGATCGGCGACTCGGCCGACGACACCATCCGCGTGCCGAGCTGCACGCCCTCTGCTCCCAGAGCAAGGGCCGCCGCCATGGTGGGTCCGTCGAGGAAGCCTCCGGCCGCGATCACCGGTACGTCGACCTTGGAGACCACCAGCGGCAGCAGCACCATCGTCGAGACGGGGCGCGGGCTCTTGAAGCCGCCGCCCTCGCCACCTTCCACGATGAGCCCGTCGACGCCCGCGTCGACAGCCTTGAGCGCACCGACCAGGTTGGGCACCACGTGGACGACGGTCAGGCCCGCCTCCTTCAGCGGGGCCGTGTACTTCATGGGGCTGCCGGCCGAGGTGGTCACGAACTTCACGCCCTGCTCGGCCACGAACTCGACGATCGACGGGTCGCGCACGAAGGCCTGCGCGATGTTCACGCCGAAGGGCCGGTCGGTCAGGTCGCGCATCTTGCGGATCTCGTCGCGGATGATGTCGAGCTCGCCGGAGGACGTCTCGATGATCCCCATCGCGCCGGCGTTGGACACCGCGCTGGCGAGCTGCGAGCGGGCGATCCATCCCATCGGCGCCTGCACGATCGGGATGTCGACCCCGAGCATCGCGGTCACGCGGTTCGAGAAGGTGGCGCTGGACGTCGTTGCGGTCACGCCGTCATCCTGCCCCATCTGCGTTCTCGGGCGATCTACCCGTCGATGGGACCAGCTTTCAGCCCGAGAACGACGCCATCACAAGTGCTCGAGCTGGCCGCGGGGCAGGGTGCCTGTGACCAGGCCGAGGAGCTGGCGCAGCATCGCTCCGGTGGCTCCCCAGACGGTGTCGCCGACCAGCTCGAAGAAGAAGATGGGGCGGTCCTCGGCCCACGGGAGCTGCCAGCGCTCCTCTCGGAAGATGGCGGGATCGAGCAGCTCCTCGACCCGCACGTGGAGAACGGCCGAGACCTCGCCGGGGTTGGCTGTCGTGCTCGGGCGGCCGGGCAGCTCGGCGACATAGGGGACGATGTAGGAGTGGCTCGTCACGGTCGCCAGGTGGTCGAGCTCGCCGATCAGTGTGACGTCGTCGGTGGGCAGCGCGATCTCCTCGCGGGTCTCGCGCAGAGCCGTCTGCCAGAGATCCGCGTCATCGTCGTCCTGACGACCGCCGGGGAAGCTCACCTCGCCTGAGTGCGACCGAAGGTTCCACGTTCGGCGCGTCAGCACGATGAAGAGCTCGCCATCCTCTTCGTAGAGGAGCGCCAGCACCGCCGCGGCCCGGTCGAGGTCGGGCATCGTCTCGCGCTCGGAGCGCAGGGCGGGGCCGGCCTCACGCAGCGCCCGCCGCACGTCGTGGAGGGCGAGGCGGCGCTGCTCCGGTGTGAGGTGCGCCCACGGAGCGGGCCGGCCTGCGCGCGTGGCGAGCGGCCGCGGGATGATCTGATCGCCACCTCGGCCTTCCGGGACCGGCAGAGGCGGCGGCGGAAAGCCCTCACCGGGTCGGGGCCAACCCGGCATGCCCAACCTGGCGGCTTCTCGTGCCGACAGCACCGGAGGGTCGACCCCGTCGAAGGGGTCGGTGACTGCCTCCTCGAGCGGGTCGTCGGTGGTGGGATCAGACGGCGGCATCGGCGCCCTGGGCCGCCACAAGCGCCTCGAGCAGATCTCGCAGCCCATGGGTCTTCATGTTGCTGATGACCTTGCCGGGCGGCGTCTCACCCTTCTCCCACTCCATCCAGTCGTGAAGGATCTTGGCGGGGTCAGGGGCCGGTCTGTCCATGGCTCGGAGGCTACCGGCGCACCTGCTGGTTCGACCCCGTCAGCCGTGGTCGGCCACGCTTGAGGGGTGACCAGGCCCCTCGTGCTCGCATCTGCCTCGCCGGTTCGCCTGCGCGTGCTCCGCGAGGGCGGGTTCTCGCCGGAGGTCATGGTGAGCGGCGTCGACGAGGACGACGTAGCGGGCTCGACCCACGACGTCGCGCTCGTGCTGGCCGAGCGGAAGGCAGCCACCATCGCCGCTCGTCTCAATGGTGACGGCGCCCTGGTGCTCGGCTGCGACACCGTGCTGGACGTGGATGGCGAGACGCGCGGCAAGCCGCGGTCGATCCAGCAGGCGCGGGAGTGGTGGTCCTCCGTGGCAGGTCGGTCCGCCCTGCTGCACTCGGGCCTGTGCGTGATCGACACGGCCACCGGCAAGCAGGCCAGTGGCGTCGCCTCAACCGTCGTCCGATACGGCACCCCGACCGACGCTGAGATGGACGCATACCTGGCCACGAAGGAGCCGTTGGAGGTGGCGGGCGCCTTCACGATCGATGGCTACGCGGCGCCCTTCGTCGAAGGCATCGACGGCGACCATGGGGCCGTCCTCGGTCTCTCGCTCCCGCTGCTGCGACGCCTGCTGGCGGACATCGACGTCGCCATCACGGATCTGTGGGTGCGCCAGTGACAACAACCAACGTCTGTGAACACCCACGTCCGCATACCGGCCATCCGGGTTCACAGACGTTGGTAGTTGGGGGGTTGACGGTCGAGCCGCCCGTGGTGCTGGCGCCGATGGCCGGCGTCACGGACGCGCCGTTCAGGGGGGTGTGCTCGCGGTTCGGGGCGGGGCTGTACGTGTCGGAGATGATCACGGCAAGGGCCCTCGTCGAGCGCAACGAGCGCACCCTGTCGATGCTGCGCTTCGACGGGTCCGAGGACACCAGGTCCGTGCAGCTCTACGGCACCGACCCGCGCACGCTCAGTGAGGCGGTGCGATTCCTGATCGGTGACATCGGGGTCGATCACGTCGACATGAACTTCGGCTGCCCGGTGCCGAAGGTGACCCGCAAGGGCGGCGGGGCAGCCCTCCCCGTGAGGCGGGCTCTTCTGCGCGACATCGTTCGGGCCGCCGTAGCGGCTGCCGGGCCTGTGCCCGTCACGATCAAGTTCCGCATGGGCGTCGACGACGGGATCCTCACCTACCTGGACACGGGCCGCATCGCCGAGGAGGAAGGCGTCGCCGCCATGGCGCTGCACGCCCGCACCGCCGAGCAGCTCTACAGCGGCCAAGCTCGCTGGGATGCGATCGCCGCCCTCAAGGAGCACGTTCGCACCATCCCTGTGCTCGGGAACGGAGACATCTGGGAAGCCCACGACGCCATCGAGATGATGGAGCGCACGGGCTGCGACGGCGTGGTCGTCGGGCGCGGTTGCCTGGGCCGCCCGTGGCTGTTCCGCGACCTTGCAGACGCCTTCGCAGGTCGCCCGGTGCAGCCACCGCCGCTGCTCGGCGAGGTGTGCACCGTGATGCGAGACCACGCCGAGCGGCTCGTCGAGTGGAGCGGAGAACGCGGCGGCATGCGTTCGTTCCGCAAGCACGCCAGCTGGTACCTGACGGGCTACCCGGCCGGCAGCCGCCTGCGTCAGAATGCAGCGCTCGTGGCCACCCTCGCCGATCTCGACGCGGTGATCGACCAGCTCGACCCCACGGCCGAGATCAAGGAGAACGCCCTGCGCGCCGCGCGCGGTCACACCAACGGCCCCCGCCCCGTCCACCTACCCGAGGGTTGGCTCGAGCTCGCAGAAGACCCCACACCCCCCGAAGGCGCCGAGGACCCCGGCAGCGGCGGCTGACCCGAGGCGATAGGTCCCGTCGGCGCCGGCCTGAGGCGATGAGTCCCGCATGTGGGAGTCATCGCCTCACCCTGCTCGGATCGGGACCTATTGCCTCGGGCACACGGCATCGGGGGGACCGGCGGCCGTGGCTGTCGCTTGGGTTTGGCGGGGGGCGTGGGGGGCCGAGGCTCCCGCCGGAGCCCCCCACTAGCGCAGGGGCGGCTCCGCCGACCCCGGAGCACAAGCCCTGAACAGCGAGGGCCGCCCCGAAGGGCGGCCCTCACACAACCAGTTCGCTGAGGAAGCTCCTCTTCCGAAGCGAGAGCTACATCATGCCGCCCATGCCACCCATGCCACCCATGCCGCCTGGCATGCCGCCGCCCATTCCGGCACCAGCCGGCTCGGGGGCGTCGGTGACGAGCACCTCGGTGGTTAGGAGCAGGCCGGCGATCGACGCCGCGTTCTGCAGCGCTGCACGCGTGACCTTGGCGGGGTCGATGACGCCGGCCTTGACGAGGTCTTCGAACTCGCCGCTGGCGGCGTTGAAGCCGGTGGTGCCGGTCTCACGCTCGACCTGCTGCACGATCACAGCGCCTTCGTGGCCGGCGTTGGAGGCGATGAGCCTGGCCGGGGCCTCGAGGGCCGACCAGACCGAGCGGGCACCTGTGGCCTCGTCGCCCGCGAGCGACTCGACGACCTTGAGCACGTCGGCACGGGCCCGCAGGAGAGCGGTGCCGCCACCGGCGACGATGCCCTCCTCGATCGCAGCACGCGTCGCGGACAGTGCGTCCTCGATGCGGTGCTTCTTCTCCTTGAGCTCGACCTCGGTGGCCGCGCCGACCTTGACGACCGCGACGCCTCCGGCCAGCTTGGCGAGGCGCTCCTGGAGCTTCTCGCGATCCCAGTCGGAGTCGGTGTCGTCGATCTCCCGCTTGATCTGGGCGATGCGGCCCTTCACGTCGGCTTCGTCGCCACCGCCTTCGACGATGGTGGTGTTGTCCTTCGTGATGACGATCTTGCGGGCGCTTCCGAGAAGGTCGAGCGTGGTGCTGTCGAGCTTGAGCCCGACCTCCTCAGCGATGACCTGGCCGCCGGTGAGGATCGCCATGTCCTGCAGCATCGCCTTGCGGCGGTCGCCGAAGCCGGGGGCCTTGACGGCCACGGAGCTGAACGTTCCACGGATCTTGTTGACGACCAGCGTGGCCAGCGCCTCACCCTCGACGTCCTCGGCGACGATGAGCAACGGCTTGCCCGTGCCCATCACCTTCTCGAGGACAGGAAGCAGGTCCTGGACCGAGGAGATCTTGCCGTTGACGAAGAGCACGTACGGGTCTTCGAGCACGGCTTCCTGGCGCTCAGGGTCGCTGACGAAGTACGGCGAGAGGTAGCCCTTGTCGAACTGCATGCCCTCGGTGAACTCGAGCTCCATGCCGAAGGTGTTGGACTCCTCGATGGTGACGACGCCGTCCTTGCCCACCTTGTCGATGGCGTCGGCGAGCACCTCGCCGATGGCGGGGTCGGCGGCCGAGATCGAGGCGACCTGGGCGATCTCCGACTTGTCGTCGATCTCCTTGGACTGGGCGGCGATGGCCTCGACTGCCGCGGCGACTGCCGCCTCGATGCCCTTCTTCAGGCTGAGCGGGCTGGCGCCGGCGGCGACGTTGCGGAGACCCTCGCGAACGAGGGCCTGTGCCAGGACCGTCGCGGTGGTGGTGCCATCACCAGCGATGTCGTTGGTCTTGGTGGCCACCTCCTTGACGAGCTGGGCACCCATGTTCTCGAACGGATCGTCGAGCTCGACCTCGCGGGCGATCGACACGCCGTCGTTGGTGATGGTGGGGGCGCCGAACTTCTTCTCGAGGACCACGTTGCGGCCCTTCGGGCCCAGCGTGACCTTCACGGCGTCGGCGAGCTTGTTCACGCCGGCCTCTAGGGCGCGGCGCGCCTCGTCATCGAACTTCAAGAGCTTCGGCATCGGGACCTACTTGACGATCGCGAGGACGTCGCGACCGTTGAGGATGAGGACGTCCTGCCCACCATCGCTGATCTCGGTGCCGCCGTACTTGCTGTAGACGACGGTGTCGCCCACCTTGACGTCGAGCGGGATGATCTCGCCGGTCTGCTCTGAGCGACGGCCGGGGCCTACGGCGAGGACCTCACCCTGCTGGGGCTTCTCCTTGGCGGTGTCGGGGATGACCAGGCCGCTGACGGTGGTCTCCTCGGCCTCGCCCGGCTTGACGATGATCCGGTCTTCGAGGGGCTGCAGTGACATGTCTTGGCGCCTCCGTGACGCTTGCGATGCGGTTAGCACTCGGTACGTGCGAGTGCTAACCCTACGCCCAGACCGCCAGCACTCGCAACCGCCGAGTGCCAGCCGGCTACAGGCCCAGGTTGGGGAAGGCGCCAGTGTCGAGGGGGGAGGCGCCGTCGGAGCGCCAGCGGTACCAGGCGGCGCTGGCCACCATGGCGGCGTTGTCGGTGCACATGGCCCGGCTCGGCAGGAACCCGCGGACGCCGTCCTCCACGCAGGCGTCGAGGAAGCGCTCGCGGAGCCGCGAGTTGGCCGCCACTCCCCCGCCCAGGCACAGGCCCTTGGCTCCCACCTCCCGCGCGGCGGCGCGGGCCTTCGTGACGAGGACGTCCACCACGGCCTCCTGGAAGGAGGCGGCCACATCTGCGGTCGATACCTCGGGGTGCTTGCGGACGTGGTTGACCACCGCCGTCTTGAGACCGCTGAACGAGACGTCGTAGGTGCCGTCGCCGGCCATCGGCCGCGGGAACTTGATGGCCTCGGGGTTGCCTTCGAGGGAGAGCTTGTCGATGGCCGGCCCGCCCGGGTAGCCGAGACCCAGGTAGCGAGCGACCTTGTCGAAGGCCTCCCCGGCGGCATCGTCGATCGTGGAGCCCAGCACCTTGTACTGGCCGTGGTCCTCCATGTGCACGATGAGGGTGTGGCCGCCTGACACGAGAAGCACCACGAGGGGCAGCTCCAGCTCGGGGTCGTCGAGCATGGTCGCGTAGAGGTGAGCCTCCAGGTGGTTGACGGCGATGAACGGCACGTCCCAAGCCAGAGCGAGCGCCTTCGCAGCCGATACGCCAACCAGCAGCGCACCGACCAACCCTGGACCGTAGGTCGCGGCGACCGCGTCGATCTCACAGCCTGCGCCGTTGGTGGGGCGGTCCGAGAGCCCCGCCTCCACGAACGCCTGGGCCACGACCGGCACGATCAGGTCGACGTGAGCTCGACTGGCGATCTCGGGCACCACTCCGCCGTAGCGCGCATGCAGATCCACTTGGCTGCTCACCACTGATGAGAGCACCGAGGTGCCCGCCTGGACGATGGCGGCCGCTGTCTCGTCGCAGGACGTCTCTATACCGAGGATGCGCCCCCGTCCGACGTCGTGCATGGCTGTCATCGAGCCGCCCTCCGTGCCACGTTCGGATCGCGCTGGCGCGCAGTCTCGCTCACCGCCCGAGATCCTCCACCGTGGTGCGGCCAGGAAGCGAAGCCGCCAGTGCGTCGAGGCGGCTCGCGTACTCGGGCGTGTCGACATCGTTCGCCCACATGACCAGCGCGTCCTCGTTGCTCTCGACGTAGTAGCCCTTGCGCACGCCGGCGGGGGCGAAGCCGAAGCTTCGGTAGAGCGCCTGCGCTGCGTCGTTTCCCACGCGCACCTCCAGCGTGAGGTTCTTGGCGCCCCGAGCGATGCCGGCCTGCGCCAAGGTGTGCAACAGCCTGGTGCCGATCCGGTGACGATGCCAGCGCGGGTCGACGGCCAGCGTGGTGATGTGACCGTCGTCGAGCACGAGCATCAGTCCTCCGTAGCCGACCACCGTCGGCCCGATCCGAGCGGTGATGTAGACGCGGCTGCTTCCATAGCCGAGCTCGCTCATGAACAGGCCAAGCGACCAGGGCCGCGGGTACACCTGCTGCTCGATGCGCAGCACTCCACGCAGATGGCGCCGCCGCATGCGTCCGACGACCACGTCGAGGTCGGCCGGGTCGGTTCGCGGGACGGTACCGGTGTGCGCCATCAAGCCACCGAGCCCCGTGTCTTCCAGTTGATCTCAGCGTCTGGCTTGCGCAGGTAGATCGGAGTGAGCTCCGACGGGCTGACGAAGTCCTCCCGCAGAGCACGCGCGTGCGCCAGCTGCACGAGCGACGCAGCCTGCGGGTAGGCGGTGCCAGGGTCGGCCAGCTCGACTCGAGTGCCGCCCTCGAGCGCATCGCGGTAGCGCAGGGCGCCGTCGCCGACGAGCAGCAGCTCCTCGTTCGTGGCCAGCAGATCGGAAGCGAGATCGTCGGGCGTGGCCACCTCCGGCTCGGTGAGCCGCTGAACCCCCCCGGGTGACTGCCGGTAGCTGGCGTGGAAGATCTCGCCTCGGCCCGCGTCGATGGCGCAGACGATCCGCCGGTTCGAGTGGCGCAACGGAAAGGCGAGCAGGTCGAGGCTGGCCACACCGATCATCGGCAGCCGTCGAGCGTGAGCGAGCGCCTTGCCCGAAGCGATGCCGACGCGCAGCCCCGTGAACATGCCCGGCCCGAGGTCGACGGCGACCGCTCCGATGTCGGTGAGCTGGACCCGGGTCTGACGGCAGAGGAACTCAATTGCGGGCGTGAGCGTCTCGGCATGGCGCCGGCCGCGCGTCGAGTGGATCGCCCCGAGGATCCCCTCGTGGCCGCCGATGGCGCACCCGACCTGGGCGGTGGAGGTGGAGATGCCGAGGATCAGCATCAGGCCGCCGTCCATGGGGCCATGGCCGCCGCCAGCTGCTCGGCACGCCCCGACCACCGCGGCCCGACCGTGCGCACCGCCAGGTCGCGGTCATCGTCGTCAGAGCCGAACGTGAGCCGCACCTCCAGGTAGTCGTGTGGCAGCACAGGGGTGATGGCGTCGCCCCACTCGATGAGCACGACACCCCCCTCGTCGAGCATCTCGGCGAGACCCAGGTCGAGTGCCTCGCTCAGCTGGTCGAGGCGGTAGACGTCCAGGTGGTGCATCGGGAGGCGGCCGCCGTCGTACACGTGCACGAGCGTGAAGGTCGGGCTCGTGATGCGCTCCGAGACGCCCAGCCCGCGGCCGAAGCCCTGCACGAAGGCCGTCTTGCCCGCTCCGAGATCGCCGGCCAGGACCACGACGTCGCCCGGGCGTGCGAGGGCCGACACGGCACACGCGAGGTCACGGGTCGCGTCGACTCCGGCGGTCTGGGCGAGCAGTCGCACGCTGCGAGCCTACGAGAGGTAGCGGCGCTCGACCCGGGCTCCGATGGCGCACACGACCTCGTAGGAGATCGTGCCCAGCCGCTGCGCCCACTCGTCAGGGGAGATGCGCTCGTCACCCTGCGCGCCGAGCAGCACGGCTTCGTCGCCTTGCCGGACCTCACCGTCCGGACCGACGTCCACCATCAGCTGGTCCATGGTGACCACACCGATCATCGGATGCCTTCGGCCCCCGATCAGCACCTCCTGCCGCTCGAGTCCGAGCCTCCGCAGGACTCCGTCTGCGTAGCCGATCGGGAGCGTGGCGATCCGGGTGTCACGGTCGGTGCGATGGTGCAGGCCGTAGGAGACTCCCTCGCCGGCACGGACCCGCTTCACGAACGACACCTCAGTGGCGAGCCGTACGGCCGGCCTCAGCGAGATCGCACCGGCAAGCCCCGGGGCCGGCGGAATGCCGTAGACGGCGATGCCGCAGCGGACCATGTCGTAGTGGCTGGCGGGGTGGGTGATGGCGGCTGCTGAGTTCGCCGCATGGCGCATCGGGACCGAGAGGCCAGCTCGCTCGAGCTCTGCAAGCACGTCCTCGTAGCGCTCCAGCTGCCTGGCCGTGAAGGGGTTGTCGGGCTCGTCGGCCACCGCGCAGTGCGTCCAGACCGCGGCGAGCGAGAGTGCCGGATCGGAGTCGATGGCCTTGGCGAGATCGAGCGCGCTTGACGGTTCCACGCCGACGCGCCGCATCCCGGTGTCGACCTTGAGGTGCACTGGCCAAGCACGCTCGCCGCGCTTGGCTACGGCGCGGGAGAGGGCGGCGACGAGCTCGGGGGTGTAGGCGGTGATGGCGAGGCGCGCGTCGAGCGCGTCGCTCACCTGGTTGGGGCGTGGCTCAGAGAGCAGGAGGATGGGCGCTTCGATGCCGAACTGGCGCAGCGCGGCAGCCTCCGGCACCTGCGCCACGGCTAGCCAGGAGGCTCCGGCGTCGAGTGCGGCTTGCGCGACTGGAACCGCGCCGTGCCCATACCCATCCGCCTTGACCACCGCGCAGACCGCGGCCGGCGCCACGAGGCGACGAAGCTCGGCGACGTTGGCGCGCACGGCGTCGAGTGAGACCTCCGCCCAGGCGCGCATCAGCGGCGGCCTCCCCAGCCGCGGCGATGGCCACGACGGCTCGACGATGCCGACGTCATGACTCGACCTCGGCCAGCGCCTCGGGCAGCAGATCGACGAGGTCACTGGCGATGAGGCCACGCGCCCAGCCCAGATGCGCGGCGCGGCCGTGCAGCCAGGCACCAGCAGACGCTGCATCGAACGCCGGAACCCCTTGGGCGAGGAGCGCGCCGATGACGCCGCTCAGCACGTCGCCCGTGCCCGCGGTTGCCAATCGAGGGTCACCGCAGGTGACGATGCGCACCCGGCCGCGGGGGTCAGCGATCACCGTGGTGCTGCCCTTCAGGAGCGCGACCGACCCGCTGAGCTCGGCCAGGTGGCGAGCCGCCGCGAGCCGGTCCGCTCCGGGCGGTTCGCCCACGAGGCGCGCGTACTCGCCGTCGTGTGGGGTGAGCACCGCATCGCCGGGGCGGCGGCGCAGGTTGGGCGACGCGTGGCCGGCCAGAGCCACGAGCGCATCCGCGTCGACGACGCTCGGCATGTCGAGGCTTGCCAGCAGCTCCCGCACGCTCACCAGCGTCTCGTCGCGCCGCCCCAGACCCGGGCCGACGACGGCAGCGCCGACCCGATCGATGTCGGTCAGCGCTGCGTGCCACCCCCCGACACCCAGGGCGATTCCCACCGCCTCGGTTGGCTGCCCGGGGTCGTCGACGACACCGGGCATCGCTAGCCGCACCATCCCCGCACCCGCTCGCTGGGCCGCGGCCGCGGCGAGGTGTGCCGCCCCTCGCATCCGCGGACCGCCGGCAACCACGAGCACGGCCGCGTCCCACTTGTGCGCTTCGGTGCGACGGCGCGGCAACCAGCTCGCCACGTCCGATGCCTCGACCAGGCAGGCGTCTGACTGGACAGCCAGACCTATGTCTGCGACCACGACCTCTCCCGCGAGGTCGCGTCCCGGTCCGATGAGCAGACCGGGCTTGAGCGCCGCGAAGGTCACCGTGCGGTCAGCGCGCAGCGCCCGCCCGCCGACCTCGCCCGTGAGCCCCGACACGCCGCTCGGGATGTCGACGGCGAGGACGGGCGCGCCGCCAGCGTCGGGTGCGTCGATCTCTCCGTGGAAGCCGGTGCCGTAGGCGGCATCGATGACGAGATCGCACCCGGGGAGGCGCGAGGGTGAGTCCAGAGCGTCGACGATCTCGACCCTCGCTCCGCGCCGACGGAGCCGCTCGGCCGCGCAGCGCCCGTCTGCCCCGTTGTTGCCCTTGCCCGCCAGCACCACGACCCGGCGGCCGTAGCCCCCGCCGAGCATCAGCAGCGCCTCGCGGGCGACGGCCGCCCCGGCCCGCCCGATGAGAACCTCGACGGGCTCGGTAGCGGCAGCGTCCGCGGCTGCCATCTCGCTGGGCGTGAGCACAGGGATCATGCACAGATCAGCGTACGACCGGGCGCCCTTGCCCAACCGCCGTCGCGGCTACAGTGCAACCGCGATGGCTTCTGCCACTCGGTGGGTGTGGGTCAGCGTGAGCCGCCATGACGAGATGTGCCGCTCCTCGGCGAGGGCTAGTGCGCCGCCGTGCAACCGGACCGACGGCGCGCCGCTGCGCGCCTTCACGACCTCTATCTCGCGCCACTTGCACGCGCCCATCCCGACGCCCATGGCCTTCATCACCGCCTCCTTGGCGGCGAAGCGGGCCGCGTAGCGCTCTGTCGGGTCGCGGCGCCTGTCGCAGTACGCCTGCTCCCCCTCCGTGAACACGCGTGCCCTCAGCGACGGGGTGCGGGCCAGAGCGGCACGCATGCGGTCGACCTCGCAGAGGTCGACGCCGATCCCGATCACGCGGGACGGACCCGCCAGCGATCAGCCAGCTCGCGGATGGGCTCGACCAGGAGATCGGCGGCCGTTACCTCCGCCAGGAGGTCCTCGCGGAACGTCTGCTCTGTCTCGAGAACCGCGTCGCGAAGCGCGGACCAGCGGTTGCGGTAGCCCTGGAGGGCGCCGCGGGCCGTGGCGGCCGACAGCCGATCGTGGAACCGGACGTGCAGGAGCGTGATGCCCACCGCGCGATCGTCCTTCGTCTCGGGGACGATGACGATCGTGCGTCCGTCCTCGCGCCCGCGCGTGACGAAGACCTGCCGCTCGACAGCGACCGTGTGCTTGGTGCCTCGCAGCATGCCCGTGCGCTCGGTGCGAGACGGTATGTCGAGCGCGATCCCGCCTCTGGCGACGACCGAGACGGGAACCTCACCGTCCTCGGCATCACCGTCGATCGCGTAGCGGATCCAGCCGGTGACCTCGGCGACGGCCGGATCGAGATCGGCCAGCGTGCGCAGCGTCTTGTAGGACAGGCCGTCGCGGTTGGCACCAGCCGCGAGGACGGCTTGGACGAGGGCGGGCTGGAGGAGCGTCTCGTCGCTGCGGGATATGCCCACGGTGACAGTCTTCGCCTGGTGCTTGATCGCGTCCACCGGGCGCGTGAGCTCCTCGATCCCCTGTGTGAGGGCCGTGGTGAGGTCGTCGACCACGACGGCCGGGGTGCCGATCCGGCCCAGCTCGGCCTGGTAGGCGTCGAGGGGAGCGATGCCCAGCGCGTAGCGGAAGGAGGAAGCGAGCCGAACCGCTGTGCTGGCCTCCAGGTTCCCGTCGTAGGCACCGCTGCGCAGGCCGTCGAAGAAGCGGGAGGCGGTCGCCGTCATCGTCGGCCGTAGCTTGCGGAGGAGGCCGTCGCCGTCCGTGGTGGCCGACTCGCCTACTGCCTCCTCGATGGCAGCACGCGCTTCGCGCAGAGGTCTCGCCTGAGCGTCGATGGCCAGCGCTGCTTCGTAGCCGAAGAGGTGGCCCGCCACCGTTGTGAGCACGAATGCCAAGCGAGGGTGGGTCTGCGGAACGGTGATCACCTGGAGCGCGGCGGCGAAGCGCGCCTGGCCATCTGTGGCGATCACGATGGGTGATGCCTTGTGGGCCCTGTAGATCGCCACCTCCTTGGCGACATCGTCAGCAGTGGAGCCTTCGAGCCCCGTGGCGCACACGAGGATCAGGGGTTCGCACGACAGGTCGATGTGCTTCTTGTCCTCGGTCGCGTCACAGGCGATCGAGCGGTAGCAGAGCTCGCTCAGCTTGATCCGCAGCTCCTCCGCAGCCACGCGGTTGGGGCCGTTGCCGACGATCGCCCAGTAGCGCTTGGCCGGCGCCAGCTGCTGCGCCGCGGCCGCGATCTCAGCGCGGCGCGTGAGGGTCTCCTCCATCGCTGTGGGCAGCCGCCGCAGCGCCTCGACCACCTCCGGATCGACCGAGCCCCCCACCTCGGACGCGATGGCCCAAGCGAGGAGGAAGCCCGCCGCGATCTGCGCGTAGAACGCCTTCGTCGAAGCCACGCTCATCTCGACGTCGCGGCCGTCGGCTGTGTAGAGCACGCCGTCGGCCTTGTCGGTGAGATCCGATTGCCGCCTGTTCACGACGGCGATGACAGCCGCGCCACGCGACCGGGCGAGATCGACCGTGCGATTCGTGTCGGTGGTGGTTCCGGACTGGCTTATGGCGATGACGAGCGTGTCGGACATGTCCGGGCGCAGCCCGAACCCCGACAGCTCGGTGGCGGGCAGGGCCTCGACGCGAAGACGCCCGTCTGGGGCCGCTTCGATCAGTGCGGACACGAGGCTCTGACCTGCGATGTGAGCGGTGCCCTGGCCGATGACCTGCACGCGATCGATGGCACCGCTGGCGAGCCTCTGGCGCACGTCGTCCGGCAGGACGTCGGGGCCGAGGACGACCTCCGGACCGCTCCCGCGATCGACGATCTTGCCCCGGAGCGTCTTGCGGAAGCTGACCGGCGCCTCCGAGATCTCCTTCAGCAAGAAGTGCGGGTACTCGCCGCGGTCGATGTCGCGCGTCGTCACCTCCGCGCGCTGCAGCTCGTCCTTCGCGATGGGGAGCACGGTTCCGTCGTAGGCCTGCCGGTGGACGCCGTCGAGGCTGCCGGCCTTGGAGCCGTCGAGCACGATGATCTGCCCGCGGCTCGCGTTGGGGTTGGCGGGGTCGGCGGGTGTCTCCCCATCCATCCGCAGGTATGAGTCGGTGAGCTCGACGAGCCCGTAGGGCTCGGATGCGACGACGAAGCAGCCCTCGGCCAGCCCCACGTAGAGGGCCTGACCGCTGCCACGAAGGGCGAGCACCAGATGACCGGGGCTAGATGCTGCGCTGGCACCGATGGCGACCGAGCCCTCGAAGCCGGCCACCGTGTTCCGGAAGGCCGTGGCCAGGTCCGCACCGTCGGCGAGCCGGCGGGAGATGAGCGTCGGGATGACCTTCGCATCGGTGGTGATCTCGGCAGCGACCCGGAGCCCGTCGGCGGCCTTCAGGTCCGCGAAGTTGTCGACGTCGCCGTTCAGTGCGGCGGTCACGTAGGGCCCGTCAGGACGGTCGATCTCGAGGCTGTCGACGGGGTGCGCGTTGGGCTGGGAGATGATCCCGATGCTCGCCCAACGGGTGTGACCGAGGACGACCGCCGCCGCTCGCTCTCCTTGCAGGGCGAGCCGCAGGAGGTCATCCGCAACGATGTCTGCCCGCATCGCAGCCGTGTTGTCGCCCAGCTCGCCGATCTCGGCGGCGGCCTTGTAGACGAAGCTGAGATGGCCCTCGGGTGTCCGCACTGCGCGACTGCGGAAGAGCGGGTCGTCGGCTCGACCTCCGAGCAACCTCGCGACCGCAGGGTCGTCGAGATCGAGCCCGTGATCTCTTAGGAGGATGGTGAGCCCAGCGGAGTCACGCCCCCGCACCTCGAGGCGGTCGATCGCGGCGAGCGCCTGCTGTATCGACGTGCCGACCTCGATGGCGGACCAGCCGGCCTCCGCGCCGACCAGATCGCGCACGCCGGCCGCGGTGGACAGCCGGTCACGCCCGATCGCCCACAGAGCGTCCTTCAATCTCAGGAGAGCGGCATTGGCCCGCTCGGGCCCACCCGCTCCGTTCGCGGACGGCGCGTCCATGCGCTTGTCGGCCTCGATGACCCAGTCGCCCATCGCAGCGATGGCAGCCCGGACCCGGGTCGCAAGATCGCGATCACGGACCAGCACCGCCACGCCATCGGGGCTCCGCAGCAGGCCGTCGAGATCCTCCAAGAAGACCGCGGCCGCCTCTGCAGCGGCCGCCACGTCGCCCCGCGGGGTCAGGAGGTGGCGGGCTGCATCGAGACGCTGGAGGACTTCCGTTGCGGGGAGAAGAGTCCGAGTCCCGGGCCCCCGCACGAGGGCGATGATGCCGCACACTTGGCGAGTCCTTCCGGTCCGAGGGTCTGGCAAGCGTACCGGCGGCAGCCCGTCAGTGGAGTGCGCTGATGGCAGCGACCAAGCGCTCAGCGGCGGCCTCGGCGCGTTCGCTGGTGGGGGCCTCGACCATCACGCGGACGAGGGGCTCCGTGCCGCTGGCCCGGATGAGGACACGGCCGCTGTCGCCGAGCCCCCGCTCCACCTCGGCCAGCTCTGACGCGATGGCCTCGCGCACCTCCGCCGCCCCTTGCGGAACACGAACGTTGCGCAGCACCTGCGGCAGCCTCGCCATCGAAGCGTCGGCTAGATCGGCGAGCGGACGACCGGTGCGAACCATGATGTCGAGGATCTGCACCGCGGTCATCAGCCCGTCGCCGGTGGTGGCTCGGTCGGTGAAGATCACGTGTCCGCTCTGCTCGCCTCCCAGCGACAAGCCGGCGTCGTCAAGCGCCTCCAGCACGTAGCGGTCGCCCACCGGCACCTGGAGCACCTTGATCCCGTGGTCGGCCATGCCGATGTGGAACCCGAGGTTCGTCATGACCGTCACGACGACTGTGTCTTGGGCCAGGGTGCCTGCGAGGTGCCGGTCTATGGCGGTGATGGCGATGATCTGGTCGCCGTCGATGAGCCGTCCGTTGGCGTCGATGGCGAGCGCCCGGTCGGCGTCGCCGTCCAGTGCGATGCCCACATGCGCGCGGAGGTCGACCACGGCCCTCTGCAGTGCCTCCGGGTGGGTCGACCCGCAGCCGGCGTTGATGTTGGCGCCGTCCGGTTCGGCGTGGAGCACCGAGACGTCCGCACCCAGCGAGCGCAGCAGCTCTGGCCCGCTGGTGCTGGCGGATCCGTTGGCGCAGTCGATCACGACGTGGAGGCCGGTGAGGCGCCGGCCGTCGATCGAGTCAGCGACAGACGCCGCCCAGCTGCTGAGGTCCGCGGCCCCTGTGACGACGGTGCCGACCTGGCTGCCAGTGCGTGGCTCCATCATCGCTTCGTGGCGCAGCAGGCTGTGCAGCTCGGCCTCCAGAGCCGTCTCGGTCGAGTCGTCGAGCTTGCGGCCACCGGCGCCGAACAGCTTCACGCCGTTGTCCTCGAAGGGGTTGTGGGAGGCCGAGATGACGGCACCTGCGATGGCGTCGCGAGCTGCGACCCAGGCAACGGCCGGGGTGGGTGCCACGCCCAGCAGCTCGACGTCCACGCCTTCAGCGGTGATCCCCGCCACGAGCGCTGCTTCGAGCAGAGGCCCCGACCGCCGAGTGTCGCGCCCGATCACGAAGCGGGAGGAGGGCAGCACCCGCGCTGTAGCCCGCCCGAGAGCGAGCACGAGCTCCGGCGTCAGGTCGAGGTTCGCCACCCCCCGAACCCCATCAGTCCCAAACCTCAACATGTTCACCCGATCGTAGATGCGCCGAGAACAGCGGCTCTCAATGCATCGGTTCCCCGACGAGGACGTGCGCGACAGTGCCCCGGGCGGGAAGGGGAGCGCGCCGAAGGCGCACCAAAGGTTCGCCGCAGGCCGCCAACGGCGGCCGAGGACGACAGCGCCTAGCGCTTCGAGTACTGCGGCGCCTTGCGGGCCTTCTTGAGGCCGTACTTCTTCGATTCCTTCTCGCGGCTGTCGCGGGTGAGGAAGCCGAGGCGCTTGAGCGCGGGGCGCAGCTCGGGGTCGAGCTCGATCAGAGCGCGGGCGATGCCGAGGCGCAGCGCACCGGCCTGGCCGGTGGGGCCGCCGCCGTCGATGGTGGCGTCGATGTCGTAGGCATCGGTGCGCTCGGTGGCGCGCAGCGGCTCGGTGAGGATCATCTGGTGCGTCTTGGAGGGGAAGTAGTCGTCGAGCGAGCGCTTGTTGACGGTGATCGTGCCGTCGCCCTCACCTTCGCTGGCACGGACGCGCACGCGGGCGACAGCCTGCTTGCGGCGACCGGTGGATTGCACGAGGGGCTGGGACACGGGATCTCCTACGCGGTGCGCCGGGCGGCGGCGATGTCGAGGGCCTCGGGCATCTGCGCCGAGTGGGGATGGTTGGGGCCGGCGTACACCTTGAGCTTGGTGAGCATCTGGCGGCCGAGGCGGTTCTTCGGGAGCATGCCGCGGATGGCCCGACGGATCGCCTCCTCGGGCTTGCGCGCCTGGGCGTCGCCGAAGGTGCGGGACTTGAGCCCGCCCGGATAGCCGGAGTGGCGGTAGACCATCTTCTGCTCGGCCTTGTTGGCCGTGACGACGACCTTCTCGGCGTTGATCACGATCACGTGGTCACCCATGTCGAGGTTGGGTGCGTAGACCGGCTTGTGCTTTCCACGGAGGATGCGCGCGGCCTCGGTGGAGAGGCGCCCGAGGACGAGGTCTTCCGCGTCGATCACGTACCACTTGCGGGTGATCTCGCTTGCCTTGGGGCTGTAGGTGCGCACGCGAAGCGTCCTCGGGGAGTTGCGGGATGATCTGGCCGGGCGCTCTGGCGCCGAAGCGGAGTGCAAAACTACGGCCCGGCGAGCGCCGACCGCAACTTGCCGACGTGGGACATCAGTACTCGACGTGCCACAGGCACAGGCCGTGCGGTGGTGCGATGGAGGCCGCGCTAGCGCGATCGCGAGAGCGCAGGATGCCGCTGATCTCACCTGCCCTGACCCGACCGTGCCCGGCGGAGACCACGGTGCCGACGATGCTCCGCACCATCTGGTGACAGAAGGCTGTGGCCGTGATCTCGAACCGCAGGATGCCCTCGCCCATGTCGGTCCATTCGGCCGACAGGACGCGGCGCACGAGGGAAGCCGCGTCGCCTGCGGGACCTGGCTTGGGCCGCCGGCAGAACGCCGAGAAGTCGTGCTCACCGAGCAGCGGGTCGCACGCAAGGGCCAGCAGGTGCAGATCGAGCGGTGCTGTCACGTGCCAGGCCGTCCGAGCGAGGAAGGGGTCGGGCACCTCGCGGTTCAGGACCGTGTAGCGGTAGGTGCGCGACCGGGCGGAGAAGCGGGCGTCGAAGGTTGGAGCGACCGCCGCAACCTCTCGCACGACGATCTCGTGGCCGCACAGCTTCACGAGCGAACGTTGCAGCGCCTCGAGGTCGGTTCCGGCGGCGACATCGAGGCTGACCACCTGGCCCCAGGCGTGCACGCCGCGGTCGGTGCGGCCGGCACAGGTGATCTCCACGCCGTGCCGGACCACCCGCTCGATCGCCGCGCGCAGCACCCCCGCGACGGTCCGCTGCCCCGGTTGCTCCGCAAACCCCGCAAAGCCGGTCCCGTCATAGGCAAGGACCATCCGAACCCGCACCAAGGGGCCAGCGGGCGCCAGCGGGGTGTCAGGCAACTCGAACAGCGTCACAAGCCGAGACCGTAGGCGCGAGCGCCGGCGGGGGGTGTGGGGGGCAGAGGCTCCGCCGGAGCCCCCCACCCGCGCAGGGGCGGCTCCGCCGTCCCCGGAGCAGCAAGCGTTCCGCGCCGCCGAATGGCGGCACGAGAAGCTCGGCGACGAAGCTCCGCTTCGGCGCCGATTACACCAGTTCGATGCGCGCCATCGGGGCGTTGTCGCCCTGGCGGTTGCCCAGCTTCAAGATGCGGGTGTAGCCACCGTTGCGGTCTGCGTAGCGGGGCCCGATCTCCGTGAAGAGCTTGTGGGCCATCTCCTTGTCACCGAGGTACGAGACGACCTGGCGGTGGTTGTGGAGGCCACCCTTCTTCGCCTTGGTGATGACCTTCTCGGCGACAGGGCGCAGCGCCTTGGCCTTGGCCTCTGTGGTGACGATCCCCTCGGCCGCCACGAGCGATGCGACGAGGTTCGCCATCATCAGGCGCTGGTGCTGGGAGCTGCCGCCGAAGCGGCGCCCCTTCTTCGGGGTGGCAGGCATGGCTGAGCCTCAGTCCTTGGTGCGCAGCGCCAGGCCGCGCTCGTTCAGCTTCTCGATGACCTCGTCGAGCGACTTCTGGCCGAAGTTGGTGATCGCCAGCAGGTCGTCCTCGGTCTTGAGCAGCAGCTCGCCGATCGAGTTCACCTGCGCTCGCTTGAGGCAGTTGCGGGGGCGCTCGGAGAGGTCGAGGTCTTCGATCGGCAGGTCGAGGTCGGGCGAGCCGGCCGTGACCGTGGCCATCTCACCGAGCTCGAGGCCCTGCGGCTCGTCGCTCATCTCGGCCACCAGGCCGACGAGCGACCGCAGCGTGTCTCCCGCGGACGCCAGCGCCTCCCGCGGGGAGATGGAGCCGTCGGTCTCGATGTCGAGGACCAGGCGGTCGTACTCGGTCGACTGCTCGACGCGCGTCGGCTCGATCTGGAAGGCCACCCGCCGCACGGGCGAGAAGATCGAGTCGACAGGGATCACGCCGATGGTCTGGCTCGACTTGTTGCGGTCAGCCGACACGTAGCCGCGGCCCTTCGACACGGTGATGTCGACGGCGAGCCGGGCCGACTTGTTGAGCGTGGCGATCGGCATGTCCGGGTTGAGGATGTCGACGTCTGAGTTGGGCTCGATGTCCTTGGCCGTGATCTCGCCGGGGCCCTTGGCGTCGAGGCGCAGGGTGACGGGCTCGCTGCTGTGGCAGACGAGAACGAGATCCTTGAGGTTGAGGATGATGTCGGTGACGTCCTCGGTGACGCCCGCGATGGTGTCGAACTCGTGCAGGGCGTCGTCGAAGCGGAGCTGGGTGATGGCGGCGCCTGGGATCGACGAGAGGAGGGTGCGGCGGAGCGAGTTGCCCAGGGTGTGGCCGAAGCCTGGCTCCAGCGGGCTCACGGAGAAGCGCTGGCGGTTGCCTTCGGCCTCGCCGATCGCCTCGACGGTCGGGCGCTGGATGACGAGCATGGTCTGCTACCTCGGTTATCGGTGGCGGCGGGGGGAACGGACTACTTGGAGTACAGCTCGACGATGAGCTGCTCACGCACGGGCACGTCGATCTGCTCGCGGAGCGGAAGCTCGCGCACGGTGATGGACTTGCCGCCATCGCCGGCGTCGAACCACGCCGGCAGGCGCACGTCGAGCGTGTCGAGGTTGTGCTGGATGACGATCATCGCCTGGCTCTTGGCTCGCAGTGAGACGACGTCGCCCTTCTTCACGCGGTAGCTGGGGATGTCGACGCGCTTGCCGTTGACATCGATCAGCCCGTGGTTGACGAACTGGCGCGCTTGGGGCCGCGTGCGGGCCCAGCCGGCCCGGAAGACGATGTTGTCGAGCCGCTGCTCGAGGAAGCGGAGGAGGTTCTCGCCGGTGACGCCCTTGGCGCGGGTGGCCTCCTTGTAGAGGTTCTCGAACTGGCGCTCGAGCAGGCCGTAGATGTGCTTGGCCTTCTGCTTCTCCTGCAGCTGCATGGAGTACTCGGAGGGCTGCCGGCGCCGTGAGCGACCGTGCTCGCCGGGCGGGTACGGGCGCTTCTCGAGGGCCTTGCGGCCCTTGTCGTTCTCGAAGACGTTGACGCCGAGGCGACGGGAGATCTTGACCTTGGGGCCTGTGTAGCGAGCCATGCGAGGGCCTCAGACTCGGCGCCGCTTGGGAGGGCGGCAGCCGTTGTGGGGGACAGGGGTGACGTCTTTGATGCCGGTGACCTCGATGCCGGTGTTCTGGAGCGACCGGATCGCCGTCTCACGACCGGATCCGGGACCCTTCACCTGCACGTCGACCTTGCGGACGCCGTGCTCCATGGCGCCTCGGGCCGCCTTCTCCGCTGCCATCTGGGCGGCGTAGGGGGTGCTCTTCTTCGAGCCCTTGAACCCGACGTTGCCAGCCGAGGCCCACGACAGCACGTTGCCCTCGAGGTCGGTGATCGTGATGATCGTGTTGTTGAACGAGCTCTTGATGTGCGCGACCCCGTGGGAGACGTTGCGCCGCTCACGCTTGCGCGGCCGCCGGCCGCCTGGCTTCGGCTTCGCCATTACTTGCGCACCTTCTTCTTGCCGGCGACGGTCTTCTTCGGACCCTTGCGAGTGCGAGCGTTGGTCTGCGTGCGCTGGCCGCGGACGGGCAGGCCCTTGCGGTGGCGCAGGCCCTGCCAGCAGCCGATCTCCATCTTGCGGCGGATGTCCTGCTGCACCTCGCGGCGCAGATCGCCTTCCACCTCGAGGTTCTGGTCGACGTAGGCGCGGATCCGGTTGACCTCCTCGTCGGTGAGGTCGCGGACCCGAGTGTTGCGATCGAGGCCGAGCTCGTCGCAGACCTTCTGCGATGTGGTGCGACCCACACCGAAGATGTAGGTCAGCGAGATCTCCAGCCGCTTCTCGCGGGGGATGTCGACGCCAGCGATTCGTGCCATGTGCTGAGGTGCCTGCCTATCTCTTCGATCAGCCCTGGCGCTGCTTGTGCCGGGGGTTGGTGCAGATGACGCGGACGCTGCCGTGGCGACGGATCACCTTGCACTTCTCACACATCTTCTTGACGCTCGGACGGACCTTCATCGCTGGCTCTCGATCACTTGTAGCGGTAGGTGATCCGACCCCTGGTGAGGTCGTAGGGGGTGAGCTCCACCTGGACACGGTCGCCGGGCAGGATGCGGATGTAGTGCATGCGCATCTTCCCGGAGATGTGGGCCAAGACCTTGTGACCGTTCTCGAGCTCGACCCTGAACATGGCGTTCGGGAGGGGCTCGGTCACCGTCCCTTCCAGGACGATCGCGTCTTCCTTGGGCTTGGCCAGGGTGGTGCTCCTGCAGATTCGTTACGGGTCGCATCACCGGTGCACAGGGCGCGTGCAGCCGACGAAGGTGACCCAGGGCCGAAGGGTGATGCTAGCGCGAGCCTGGCACGGGGCCAACTCGGCGACGAGCGCGAGCAGGGACAAGCTCCACAGCTCGACCGCACTCACGGCACCACGCCTTCACGGTCTCACCTATCGGTGCTCCCTGGAGGCGCCGCAACGGCGTCTGCAGCGCCCGCCACAGTAGCGGCAGCGGCAGCGGCAGCGCGTCACCCTGGCGCCACCGCCACGACGACCTCGGTGGCCCCACTCCCCGACCCCGAACGCGTGACGGCGGGCTCACGCAGCCTTGCGGCTGCGGGCCCGCCTTCACGCATGGTGCACCAGCGCACCGCCCCCCTGGCCGGTGGGCCGGCGCTGCCCGCCGCCGACCCACTCCGGCGCGCTATGTGCGCCGCGCTCTATGGAGCTAGAGCGAGGACTTCTGGACCGCGCGCTTCCGCATCCGGGCGGCGCCGAGCACGAGCCCACCGACGGCGAGCGTGGCCAGCGCGATCTGGGTCATCGGCAGCGAGCTGTTCGAGCCTGTGCGTGCCAGCTCAGCCGCCGCGACCGTTGTGGTCGTCGTCGGGGCTGCCGTCGTCGTGGTCACTGCGGCCGGCGTGACTGTGAGGGTGAGCGAGAGCACGGAGGACCCGGAGTCGACGCAGTCGACGGACAGCGTCTCGGTGCCCGTAGCAGTCGAGGGGATGGTCGCCGAGAAGCTGAAAGCACCCGCTCCGGTCGCCGTCCCAGAGCCGACCTGAGCACCGTCGAGTGATGCCGTCACCGTGCCGTTGGGCTCGGCGCCGGTGCCACTGACGGTCACCGTGTCGCCCGCAGACGGGGTGGTGTCGGACACGGTGGCGTTGCAACCCCCGTAGCTCTGTGCGCCCGCAGGTGCCATTTGCAGCGCGCCACCGGACGCAAGAACCAGAGCGGCAATGAGCAGAATTCGACGAAGCATGCGTGGACTCCCCCGCGATTTGGCCGCTCCGATGGAACGGGAAGAACCGCAGTATGCCGAACCGATCGGCTCGCGTCCACCACTCTTTCCGAGATTGCCGCCTTGAGACCATACCAATCGGATGTAGGAGCACACAACCACCCATATTGCCAATTGGGCCAACCAGATATAGAGGTCGAAACGGCACTCTCCTGCCCTCGAAGCTAGCGAGAGCGGCTTGGCCCATATACCTCGAATCGCTCTACTTCGCGCAGTTCGACAGTCGGCGCATCCTCCCCACTCCTCTGCCAGCCCGCTGGTCCGTCGACGGTGACGCGCAGGAGGTCGGGGTTGACGAGCGGCTGGGGCACGACGTCGAGCCGGTAGCCGTCGCTCAGGTCCAGATCGCCCTCTAGCTGAAAGGTGATCTCGATCGTGCGCCCCGCAGGTACATCGACCTGGGCGGTGTAGCGGTTCCGACCATGGGCTCTGAACGCGCCACGGCCCACTGACCGGCCGCCCTGGGTGACGTCGACGAGCTCGAGCGGTGTGTACACGGACACCGTCGTGGAGTTGGTTCCGGTGGGCTTGCCGACGCGGTTCCCGATCACGGGATCGGGCAGTCCCGTAGAGGGCGCGTCGTTCTCGATCGACACGGTGAGGGTGGCCCTCACGCGGTCGCTACCTGGATCCACTGCCACCGAGTAGTCGATGGTCCGCTGCATCATCGCGTCGATCTTGCTCAAGCCTCTGTTCGATGCTCGCACCGACAGGAAGTCACCTCGGACGGGTGGCATGGCTCCGTCGAGGTTGAAGCGCTCGAACAGCGATTGCTCGGCCGAGTGGAAGCTGTGGAGGAGGAGCCGCCGCTCGCGCACGGCAGGGGCGAGCGTGTGGACGATGGCTCCCGGCCGGGGCAGATCGCCGGTGGTGAGCTCGTCGAAGACCGTCTCGGCCGCATCGACCAGGAAGTCGTGCCTGTCGTCGTCGGGGAACTCGATGTACTGGTCACGAAGCAGGAACGGAGCGGCCGTGTCGCTCGTAAGGGGCTCGTCGTGGTCGGGCACGCGTATCGGCCCGGTGAGGTCGAGCATGTCGGCCAAGGTCTGAGGGTCCATGTAGAGGACGCCGTCGACGCGACCCGCGTCAGCGCTCCACATCTGGCGCACCGCCTCCGCCAACGTGGGGAAGTCGGCGGTGGCTGTGATGTTCTGCCAGAAGCGCTGCGGCTGGAAGGCCAAGAAGTGCGCCGGGAACGCAGCGCGGTCGGTGAGCTTGCGGCCTCGCATCGACTGGTTGATGTCTCGGACTCGTCCGGTCACCTCGAGGCTGAGCTCACCGTCGTCAGCCACCAGCGTGGCGTAGGCGCCCATGAAGCCACCGAGCTCACGCGTCTCCGCTGGGGTGCCGAACGCGACGAAGTAGCGCCTCGGGCCCTCGCCGCCGAGCAGGTCAGGGAGCACTGCCACTGCCTGAGCCGCGGACTCGGCCTCGTCCGCGGCAGAGGCAACGGTCCGCTGCAGCGCCCCGAGTCGGCCCGCTACGGGGGGGAGCAGCCATCTCGACTCGACCGCCGACAGCGCCTCTTCCGCGCCGTCGATCGCGGTGCGCACAGACGCGAGCGGAGCCGCCATCGACCTGACGTGTGCCAGGTCCACCTTGCCGTCCGTGACCTGCAGGTCGTCGACCCGGGCCGAGCGCGCAGCTGTCGCTGCCGCGTCGGTGAGATCGGTGCCCAGCGCTGCAACGGATGTCAGGGCACGAGCGTGCTGCCCCACCACGGGCAGGAGCAGCGCCGGCCGGGCCCACCACTGGTCGAGGGCGTCGTGAGCCGCAGCGAGGGAGCGGCTCGAGTCGTCGAGCAGGTCGGCCGCCCGGTCGCTCTCGCCGTCGCGGGCCGCATCCAACCCGGCCTCCGCCTTCCGCACTCCTTCCAGGAAGTCGTCGAGTGCCAGAGCGCCCGCCAGTCCGAACCCCGCGAGAGCAAGGCCCACCAGGGCGCCGACGCGCACGGAGAGATATCGCGCGCGCTCGCGCCGACTACCGCCCAGGGCGGACCATGCGGTGCGACCTAGGAGGCACGCGACCGCGAAGGACAGGGCGACGTTCAGCTCTGAACGACCAGCAGGCATCGCCGACAGCGTCTGCACGAACGCCGCACCCGCAGCGGCGCCCCAGACCCGGTGACCTGTGGCGCGACCGCGGATGGCTGCTGCGAGGCCCACCACGAGCACCGCGATGGTCGCTCCCAACGGCGCTCCCGCGAGCGCCGCGAGCGTCACGGCAGCGAGGAGCAGCACCCGGGTCGAGGTGAGCGAAGAAGCGAACACCATGACACCACCGAGCACGACGAGCGTGACGATGTCGCTACCCATCGTCGCTGTCGGTTGCGCACCGGACCGCGCGGCCAGCGCCGCGCCAACGATCGCGATCGCGATGATGGCGACTCGCTCCAGCCTCGTCCCCCGCCTCAGGTGCCGTCTCGGCGACGCGCCATCGCTGGCTATGTGCGCCGGCCGCGAGAGCACCGAGAAATCTGGTGGGCTGCTCAGCCTGCCGGGCATGACGGCCACCCGCGAAGTCCGAGACTCACGGCGGGCCGCTGCTGAGCGTGAGCTCTATCACCGTCCCCTGCGGGACCTTCGTGCCCTGCTGCGGGTTCTGGCGGATGACGCGATCGCGCGGGATGTTCACCGACGGCGCCCGCACCACGCTCGACTTGAGCTTCACTTGCTCGAGGCTCACCGCCGCGAAGAACCCGTTCTTGCCAACGACGGTCGGGACGGAGACCAACGGGACGGTGGTGGTGGCGCCCGGCTCCGTGGTGGTGGTGACCGCCGCCTGACCCTTGTCCTCGACGTCGTAGGAGCGGATCAGCGCCCAGGTGCTCACGCCGAGCGACAAGACCGCCGCTAGGAGCGCTGCGATGGTGAGCCTCTTCATCGGCGGAATAGTAGGTCGGATCTTCGGCGCGCCTTCGGCGAATCGCGATCTATGGCATAAGAGCAAATTGGTGCTAACAAGCGGTTTGCACCATGCGACATTCCAGATGCCCTCCGGTTCGCGCCCGATTGGCCCTTGTTGCTGCAAGAGGCCGTAGACCGATCGGAAGGATGCCTGCTAGGAAGGCAAGCGTTCCGTCAGGTGGGCCAAGCCCCCCGCGGGAGCATTCACTCATAGGGCGAACCACTAACGGGGGGAAACACCTAATGCACAAGGCAAGGGCACGTTCGATTGTCGCCGCTTTTGCGGTGGCGCTGGCCGGCATTGCGATATCGCCAGCCGAAGCTGCTGTAGCCACCAACGGCTGCAAGAACAGCGTCATTCCCGGCGCGGAGATCGGCCACTACCCGGCCCAGCCTGCCTCGCAGAGCGGCCTGAGGGTGTCCTGCAACTTCCGCAACGACACCGGCAACAACATGGTCACTGGCACGTTCACGATCCACGACTTCGACGTCGCCATGTACCACAACGGTGCCGCTCGCACGATCACCAACACGGCGAGCATCGCCTCGGGTGCGACCACCTTCACGGCCACCAACTTCGCTGGAGCGACGGGCTTCGTGAACCGGGTGATCACCCAGGTCGGCGGCACGGGCATCCCTGCCCGCACCTTCGTGAAGTCGATCAGCGGCGCTGGTCTCGTCACGTTGAGCAACCCGACGGTGGCGGTCATCCCCGCCGGCACGTCGTTCAAGATCGACAACGGCCACAGCCGGTCCCGGACCGATGTCGTGACGACCGCAGCGTCGACCACGATCACGTCGGCCACCGCCAACTTCACGGCTGCTGACGTGGGTCTGAGCGTCGGTGGCACCTTCATCGCCGCCGACACGACGATCGCCTCGGTGACCAACTCCACCACGGTCGTCCTCACCAACGCCGCCACGGCCTCGGGGGCGTCCCAGACGGTCACCTTCGGTGGCTCGCTGCTCAACACCACCACCCGCACCGTCAACAACGCCGCGATCACATCAGCCACCGTCATCAACTCGTCGGCGGCGAAGTGGAAGACCGACGACGTTGGCCTGCCCGTGTACGGCCCCGGCATCCCGGCCAACACCTACATCCTGTCGGTGTCAGGCGCCAACGCCACCACCACCGGCGGCATGACCGTCAACGCCGGCCCGCTCAACGTCACGATCGGTGACCCGAGCGTTACGGCTCCTACGAGTGCCGACACCATCGCCAACCAGGGCGTGCAGCTCAACCTGAACCCCGTGCTCGTGGCGGGCTCCGATGCCTGCTTCAACAACACGACGGAGGGCTTCACGACCGTGGCGACGTGGCGCAACCCTGGCTCCTTCGCCGGCACTGGCAGCTTCAACACGCAGCCGGCTGGCACCAAGGCGATCGGCCAGATCTTCTTCGACACCTCGGTGGCCGACTTCTCGGCCTTCGTGATCGAGCGGCCGCTCCTGGTCGCGGGCGACCCGATCGGTTCGACGCACTACGACCTCGTGCTCAACTCGCCCACCTCGCTGGCCCTGTGCCCCTCGAGTGCAACGTCGACCGGTCTCGGCTTCTCGCTCGGTGTGCACGCGTCGACAGCAAGCCAGGCCCAGCTCGCGCCGGGCGTCGGCAAGCCGGGCACGGCTCAGTTCCGGTCCATCCTGCCGCAGGCAGGCGCCGGATACCCGGGCTACGCCTCGACGGCTTACGTGGCTTCCGACGACCCGCTGATCACGTTCGCTCCCGCTGCGGAGTTCAACCGTCTCTGCCTCTACCCGGCAGGTTCGGCCAACGTGAACTTCCAGTGCGGTAACGGCTGACCTAACACAGCACCAAGACTCCGATCGTGGGTGGGCCCGAGGGCCCACCCACGATCGCGTCTGGTAGTCATACGCAGATGAGGCTTCGAACCACTACATCGCTGCTGAGCTTGATGCTCCTCATGATCGTGAGCGTCCTGTGGCCCGCGCCTGCGGCAGCCCACGACGAAGAGGAGCACGAGGAAGATCCCACCGAGCTGACGACGCCCGATGGAGCCGTCGGGATCGGCGACGGCATCTTCTTGACGGGCGCCACGATCACATCGCCGGGTGAGGCGCCTCGCTCACTCGATGCCTACCACGCGGCTGTGTTCGTGCAGTCGTGGCTCGCGTCGGCCTTCTTCGGCACCGACCACGCTGGCGACCCACCGCCCGAGCTGCCGGTGCACCGAGTCGACATGACAGGGACCTGGACCGGCACGGAGGGAACGGTCACCGTCTACTACGCCGTGGACGGCCCCACTCCGTACATCGCCTACGGCGAGGGATTGGTGCCGCGGCAGCAGCCCTTCACACCGCCGCCTCCGTCGAACTGGTTCAAGCCACCAGCGCGCGTCATCGAAGCCTTCAACGGTGAGGCTGACCTGATCCGCACGACTGGCACCCAGCGGGCATCCGGCGAGCTCGACGAGCAGGCTGCGTCCGACGGCTCCGACTCGGACAAGTGGATCTGGGCTGCGGGTGCAGGCCTCGTTGCGGTCATCGGTGGGGGCTTCTGGTTGCGACGACGGCGCGCCTAGTGCCCGAGCTCAGCGTCGTCGTCGTCGCCTACGACATGGCGCGTGAGCTCCCACGCACGCTCTGCTCGCTGGCACCGCGCCGTCAGCAGGGCATCCCCGCTTCGTCCTACGAGATCATCGTCGTGGACAACGGTTCCCCTGACGAGCTGCGACCGCCGCCTCCCGACGAGCTGGGGATGCCCCTCCGGTTGCACCGCATCGACGTGGCTGCTGCGTCACCGGCTGCCGCAGCGAACATCGGCGTTGGGCTGGCCTCGGGCGCTGTGATCGGGCTGATCGTGGACGGTGCCCGCATGGCGTCCCCCGGCCTGCTCGCGACCGCGCTGACAGCGTCACGCGTGTCGCCGCGCGCAGTCATCACCGCGCCTGCATGGCACCTCGGGCCCGGGCTCCAGATCGACGCCGCAGCGAACGGCTACGACGAGGCCGCCGAGGACGCGCTCCTCGATGGTTGCGGGTGGGAGGAGGACGGCTACGAGCTGTTCGCCGTCTCGACGCCCGCCGCTTCATCGCATCGCGGCCTGTTCGGGCCGATGGGCGAGAGCAGCTCGCTGTTCATGTCCCACGGGCTGTGGGAAGAGCTGGGGGGCCTCGACGAGCGCTTCACGCTGCCGGGTGGCGGTCTCGTGAACCACGACCTGTACCGCCGGGCCTGCGCACTTCCCGAGTCGCAGCTCGTCGTCCTCCTGGGTGAGGGCACCTTTCACCAGATCCACGGCGGCGCCGCCACGTCTGGTCGTGTCACCCGGGACGAGATGCGCACGGAGTACGAGGCGATCCGCGGCGAGCCTCACAGGCCTCCATCGAACCGACCCGTCTACGTGGGGTCTGCGCCGCCGCAGTACATGCCCTACATCGCATCATCATTGGAGCTGACCGGCGTCGAGAGGCAGCGATGACCGACGACCTGCACGCGTCCCCCTTCGGCGATCTCCAACGAGCGCCGCACTGGCTCTACCGGCTCTACGAGCTGATCACGCTGCCCTTCGCCATCCACTTCATCCTCAGCTCGCCACGCCTGCACCCGAGCTACAACCTCACGCCTTGGCGTCGCTTCCGCCTGGGGCTGCGGATGTATCGCAACTCGCGCCGCATCTGGACGGGCATCTCCTACCGGGCCCATCTCGCCATGGCGGTGAAGCTGTTCGAGCTGCCACCGACCATGCGCGGTGTGGTGGTCGAGTGCGGCTGCTTCCGTGGCGGCACCACTGCGAACCTGTCGCTGGCATGCGCCATCGTCGGCCGGGAGCTGTATGTGTACGACTCCTTCGAGGGGCTGCCGGAGGCAGTCGAAGGTGACAAGTACGGCAACCCGGCCGGGGCTGGGTTCCTGAGCGCCGGCCTCGAACAGGTGAAGTCGCACGTCGAAGCACATGGAGCGCCGGAGGTGTGCACCTTTGTGCCGGGCTGGTTCGAGGACACGACACCGGCTCATGAACCACCCATCGTCATGATGTTCCTCGACGTCGACTACCAGTCGAGCCTCACCGATTGCGTTCTGAACCTGTGGCCCAAGCTGGTCGAACGAGGCTTCTGCTTCATCGACGAGTACGTGTTCAACGACTACTGCGCGCTGTTCTGGTCGGAGAAGTTCTGGTCGAAGCACTTCAACCGAACACCCCCCGGGCTGATGGGCTCCGGCACCGGGATCTCGCTGGGCGGCTTCTACCTGGGAGGCGGCTTCGGGCAGCGCTCCGACTACAGCCGGCCGGCGAGCATCGCGTACACGCGCAAGCACTGGTCAGGCCACTGGGCCTACTACCCGGAGGAGAGCGAGCCCGCGGCGGGCGGTGAACCGCACGACCACAGTGGGAGCGAGTCGTGAGCCGGGCGTCCCGTCGGGACCTTCGGCCCTACGTGACGAGCGGCTCCAGCGGTACGGTTCTCGGAAACGAGGGAGGGGCGTGTGGGCAACGCCGCACTGGCTGACGAAGTGGTGCAGATCGTCGAGAGGGCTGATGCGCTCGAGTCGCGCGGCGAGCTGCGCGCCGCGATCGATCTGCTCAGCGCTGCCAACCGTCGCGCGAGGGACGCTCGGCTCGAGCGATCGCTGGCTCGCATCCGGCGGGAGGGCTGCCGTTGGCTGACGGCACCGGCCGTGCCTCCCGTGCGGGAGCCCGTCGCGCCCAAGCCCTCGGACGGCACCATCTTCAGCGTCAGACCGGATGAGCTCACGGTCGACTCGCTGCGGGAGGGGCTGGCGCGCAGCGGGTGCGTCCACGTTCGTGGCCTCGTACCCCCGCAGCGGGTGGAGACCTGGGTCGCTGGCATCGACGCCGCCCTTGCTGCCTACGACGCGGTCGAGGCCGGCGAGGAGGGCGTCGACAAGGCCTGGTACAGCCCCTTCTCATTGCCCGACCGGGCATCCGCCGCCATAGCGGGAGCCGTCGCCACGCCCGAGGATGCGTTCAAGCCGGCACACATGCCTGAGCGCTTGCGGCGGAAGTTCATCCGCGACTCCGGTGGGCTCTGGACCGCCTACTCGCCGCGCATGCTGTTCGAGCTCTTCGAGCTGGTCGACGATCTGGGCATCGGCCAGCTGATGACCGAGTACTTGGGCGAGCGGCCACTCTTGTCGGCGAACAAGTGCACGCTCCGGCGCGTGCCACCTGAGACCGTCACGGGCGGCTGGCACCAAGACGGCGCTTTCCTGGGCGACCACGTGGGTTCCTTCAACTTCTGGGTGTCGCTGAGCCGGTGCGGGGTCGACGCACCCGGCCTCGACATCGTCCCGAGGCGCATCGATCGTGTGCTGACCAGCGGAGAGGGCGACGCACAGTTCGACTGGTCGTTGTCAGAGGAGGCGGTGCTGGCCGCCGCGGACGGCGCTCCGATCGTGCGGCCGGAGTTCGAAGCAGGTGACGCCCTCCTCTTCGACCACCGACTCGTGCACCGCACCGGTGCCACCGCCGGGATGACCCACCAGCGCCACGCGCTCGAGTCGTGGTTCTTCGCTCCGTCCGCCTATCCCGGCGGACAGATGCCGATCGTCTACTGAGGGCTGCCGGCGCCTCAGACCCAGGACGACGGCGATGTGAACCGCGCCAGGGTCCACGTTGCGGCGGCCGCCGCACAGAGGCCGGCGACCAGCACCGCCTCGACTGCGCCGAGGCCCGACACGACGACGGCGACCACCGCGAGGGCGATCTGCGCCAGCACGCAAGCGATCACCGCGCGCCGCGCCGTCCACCCACGCGTGACGAGCTGGTCGTAGACATGCCCCCGATCCCCCACGAGCAGAGGTCGCTTGGCTCGCCAGCGCCGGACTATCGCTACGGACGTATCAGCCACGGGCACACCGAGCAGCAGGACGGCGGCCGCTCTCCATTGGGTCGAGCCGCCGTCGCCGAGGGTGGCCGCGGCAAGGACCGATAGCCCCGTGCCAAGGAGATAGCTGCCCGAGTCGCCGAGGTAGACGCGTGCCGGAGGGCGGTTCCAGATGAGGAAGCCCGCCAGCGCTCCGGCCATGCCCGCCGCAAGGATCTGGGGATCTCCATCCAGGATCAGAGCGAAGCCGATCGCGGAGGCCAGCACCGTCCCGGATGCCAGAGCGTCGAGCCCGTCGAGAAGGTTGACCGCGTTTACGAGCAGGATCGTTCCCACGATGACGATCGGCGTCGTGAGAGCCGGGGCGTCGACGGCCAGCACCACCAGGGCGCCGATCACGATCTCAGCCGCGAACCGGAGCCGAGCGGTGAGGTCGGCGATGTCGTCGAGCAGTCCGAGCGCAGCGGCGGCAGCCAACGGAGGCAGAAGCCCAGCGGCTGCGGGGGCCACCGCAGCGACGACGCCGGCGAGCACCGCTAAGCCGCCGAGGTAGGCAACAGGACGTGATTGCACCTTCAGCGGACCGGGTCTGTCGACGACCCCGAGCCGGTGTGCGACCCATGCAAAGGCAGGTGTGGTCAGGGCCGTCACGAGGAGCGCGATCGTCAGTGCCAAACGAGCACCTCCTGGACGACCCCGCGGTGGACCTCGATGGTCGAATCCGAGCGGAACCCACAGCCCTCGTAGGTTCTGCGCGCGGCCTCGTTGTCGGTCGCTGTCACCACATGCGCTCGCGTGACACCGCGATCGCGCAGCACAGCCGTCGCCGCGCCGACCAGCTGCTTGCCACGTCCTAGACCTCGCGACCCGCTCCCCACCGCGAGGGCCAAGATCTCAGCGCCGCCGCCCGCGGGCCCACCGCCGAAGCCGTGCATCAGAGTCTCGATCACCATCCGGGGGTGGCGAGCGACGGCGGGCGCCGCGCTGAGGCCTGCCCGGAACCCGTCGCGCAGGAGGAACGACCGATAGAGGTCCCCTGTGCTCTCGGCGACCGCCACGAAGCCGTCCACCTCACCGCTCGCATCGACACTCACGACCGCGAAGCCACCACCCGCTCCCGCCACCACGCGGCGGTAGAGGCGCTCGAGGAACCTGCGTCCCAGAGCCGCGAGGAAGCCTTCGGAGACCTCCTCCGCATGGAGCCGCGCGATCGCACCCACGTCGTCGCTCGTCGCTCGTCGCACGCGCGCTGCGTCGTTCACGTACCCACCCCGTTGGGAACGGACATGCCGCGCTGTCGGAGCAGGCGTTCATAGCCCGCGAGCGTGATGTCGATGCAGCGCTGCTGGTCGAACCTCCGGAGCGCTCGCTCGCGCCCTGCCCTCCCCATCTGCGCGCGGAGCGCCGGGTCTGCCACCAGCGTCGCCACGGCGTTGGCCAGCGCCGCTGGATCCCGAGGCGGGATCAGCAGGCCCGTCACACCATGCTCGACCACTTGCCGGCATCCCCGGACGTCGGTGGCAACCACCGGAAGACCCATGGCGGCCGCCTCCATCGCCGCCCGCGGCATGCCCTCGCGGTGGGATGCGAGGACGAAGATGTCCATCCCTGAGTACAGCCAGTCGACATCGCTGCGCCCCCCGAGGAAGCGCACGCCGGCGGCCGCAGCGTCCGCGACCTCCTGAGGCGAGATCCCATCCTTCTTTCCAGGCTCGTCGAACCCGATGACGGCCACACGAGCCCGTGGTGGAAGCGCCTGAAGGGCCTCGAAGAGCTCGCGGTACCCCTTCTCCGCGACCAGCCGACCGACCGCCCCGATCACCACATCATCCGCCTCGGCGCCGAGCTCGCGCCGTGCACGCGTGGCGCTTGCGGGGTCGTGCCTGCGCGGGTCGAAGCGAGCGAGGTCGATCCCGTTGCCGAGCAGCTCCAGGCGCGATGGGGGAACGCGCAGGCGGCGGAGCACTGCGAGATCTTCCTCGTTCTGGACCAGCTCGAGGTCTGAGCAAGCCGCCGCAGTGCGCTCGAGTGCGTACACAGCGGTCCGGCGTGGAAGCGGATCCTCGGGGATCGCATAGAGCCCGTGGACTGTGTTCACGACGACTGGCACACGGGCCGCCCGGGCGGCCAGGCGGCCGTAGATGCCCGGCTTCGGGTTGTGCGTGTGCACAAGCGTCGGTCGAAGCCTCCGGAAGAGCGCCGTGAGCTCGGCCAGTGCCCGCACGTCGCGCGTGATCGCCTGTGATCGCGTGGCGTGCCGCAGAGGCAGGTGTTCGACGCCGCGTGCGGCGAGCGCTTCCACGTAGGGCCCGGGGGCGGACGCGCCGGCCACCCTGTAGCCGGCGCCCACGAACGCCTCGAGCTGCGGGCCGAGGAGCAGCTCGAGGCTCATGTCGGTCGTCGCCACGTGGATGAGCAGCGGACGGTTCGCGCTCACGAGATCGCGCGCGCGTAGCGCCGCCGATTGAGGCGCTCCCGGAGAGCATCTTCGAGGCCCATGCCTCCGCGTGCCTTGCGGGTGAACCATCTGAGCCCGTCGCTCACCTGGATCGGAGATCGAGCCAACCGGTAGGGGTCCGTGTGGCCGCCCACGTTTGCGCGAGTGCCCGCCAGCGCGGCCGACCGGAACCGTGCTCGCACGGCCTCCTGTGCCGCCTCGGAACCGAGCACCGCCTTGGGGTACGCGAAGTCGAGTGGCGCGCTGCCGATGTTGGCCCCGATCGACTCGATGGAGCGATCGAGCTCGTCAACCACCTCGACCACTGGTGCCCTGTCCAGGAGCAGATGGCTGTGCGTGTGCGAGCCGATCGAGACAAGCCCCGTGGAGCATGCCTCCCTGAGTGCCTGCCACGTCAGGGGGGAGCCGGCGCCGTCGAAGGCCTTCTCCGCGTCGACGAACGATGTCGCGATGTACCAGGTTGACGGGATGGCGTGACGTTCGAGGATGGGCAGCGCAGAGTCGATCAGATCAGCGGTGCCGTCGTCGAAGGTCACGGCCACACAGGGCCCGATCGGCACGGCTTCCTCGAGGCAACGCAGCACGTGATCCATCGACACGACCGTGTGGCTGCTCGCCAGCGCCGCCATCTGCTCTTCGAACAGCGCTGCGGGCAGGTCGACGGATGACGACGTGCCTCCACCGACGCGGTGGTAGAGGAGCACGACCGCACCCGTGGCGGGCCGCCGCAGAGCATCGGCGGCGCCAGCCGCGACCTTCACCGCAGTGCGAAGCGATGCGTCAACCGCCAGGACGGACCGATTCCGGGACATCGCTCGCTTGGTCGTCGCGACGGAGGCGGGCGGGGTCGACCGCGATGAGGGCGTAGAGCGCGGGAAGCGCCAGCGACCGCTGGCGGCTCAGCAGGCCGAAGTTGGCCAGCGACGAGAACAGCACCGCGTACAGGATCAGCAGCACGACGCAGAACATCACGAAGGGATCGAGGCGGACGCGCCGAAGTGCCAGCTGCACGGATCCGAAGCGTCGAGCGATGAGTCCGATGAGCAGAGCCGACTCAGCAGCGGCGGCCAGCTGGAAGGCGCTGCGGGCCTCCCAGGGCAAGGGCCGCACCAGCACGGTGACGACGTTGAGAGGCAGGAACAGGGGGTTCAGCGAGTTCCCGGCTCCCGCATAGGAGGAACCACCCTGCGACGTCTGCTGCGTGGTCTCGTCGAGCTGTTCCTCGATCGCGCTGATCGACAGTCGCTCGATGCCAAGGAACTTGGCGCTGGTGGTCACGGTCAACAGCACGGCCACTCCGATGACCGCCATGCCGATTGGGCGCGTGAAGAAGGAGCCCTTGGCTCGCTGGCGGATGTGCCCGACGAAGTACGGGACGGCGCCGGCCACGGCGACGAGTGCGAGCAGATGAGGGCGCACGACCCAGACGAGCCAGCCTCCCCCCACGATCAACGGGAGGGGACGGCCGGCCTGGCCCGTCAGGAGCATGCCGATGCCCCAGGCGAGCGCACCTACGCCGACCTGCATCAGCGCTTCCTTGCCGAGTGCCGAGGGCCAGAAGACGATGCTGGGCACGAACATCATGAACATGAGGAAGAGCCGCTTGTCGGCGTTGGGCAGAGCGCAGGCGACCGCGCGGAACCAGAAGTACGAGCCGATGACCGCCAGCAGCCCGAACAGCAGGAAGGCACCGAGCAGGCTCTGGCCGAACAGGAAGTACGTGATGCCCGACATGAGCTTGAGGAAGTTCGTCTGTCGGAAGTCGCTCATCACCGGTGCCACGCCGTCCCCCGCCCACGCTGCGACGAACTTCCGAGCCTCGATGTCGTAGCGGGTCGCGTCTCCGACACCGTCGTACGCCTGGGTGAGGGTGACGTATCGGAGGTAGGAGGCGCTGAGCTTCACCAGCGTGCCGTAGAGGATCAGGCGCGGCAGCCACGGTTCGTCGGGGTGCACGCGTGCGCAGCGGTTTCCGAAGGAGACAGCCGCTATGACGCCGACGACCGGGATGACGAACGGTCCCAACCACTCGACGTGCAGGATCCGTGCCGCGAACACGACAAGGCCCAGCAGCCCTGCGGCAGCGGTCGCACCCGAGAGACCCGAAGGAAGGAGGGCCCGGTAGGAAGCCAGCATGCTGCCCGACTCCGCGGCAGGCTGATCCAGCCTGACGTGGGCCGTGGCGCGGCTTGGCGCCCACCGCCGACTCGCGCTCGGTGACACTGGCATCACTGGGATGGTCGTGGGCGGGCGTTGGTACATCCACCAGTGCGCGCCCGCCTTGGAGCGGTGCACCTTGCCTGTGCTCCGGAAGGACGGATGGTCAGCCGAAGGGGGCGTCATCTCGACCCGACCCGACCGTTGGTTCAGGCATGGCGGTTCACGACGGCCAAGCCGAACGGCGCGACGCCGGCGAGCTCGAGCCGGTCAGCCGACAGCTGGGCGTCGCGGGTGTTGACCCGACCGAGCTCTACGGTCCAGAGGACGTGCCGAGTCGACCACGCCATGATGGTTGCGTTCGGATCTTCGAGCAGCGCTGGACCTGCGATCACGACGACGTCGATCTCGTTGCCGGCCAGCGCCTCCAGCAGCGGCGGCAGCCCGTCGAGGGCGAGCGGTCTCTCGGAGCGGCCCGGCGGGATGACGTAGAGGTTCTCCACGTCGTTCGTGCCCAGGCTCGACCGCAGCTCTGCGGGGAGACGGCCCGCCTGCGCCACCTCGAGGAGCTCGGGGAAGGTGGGCACGGCGTAGAACGACACGGGGGTGAGCACCTCGGTCGGCGCGTCGGGTCCCTCGGGCGCCGCCACGGTCCTAGGAGCAGGTGGCGCCTCCGCTTCCACCGAAGATCGAGGCGACTCGCCGGAGCTCTGCTGCGCGCCCGACTCGCCGCCTCCTTGGACTTCTCCACCCGACCCACCCGCAGGCAGCCCGCCGCCGCTCAGCGGATCTCCGCCATCGAGCTCGGTCTCGGATCGTTCCGCCTCCGCCGCCGCCAGGGCGTCAACGTCCACGTAGACGTCGGCCTCGGTGCCCGCACCTTCGGTCGAGTCACTCGCGCCACCCTCCGGTGCGAGGGATGGGCCAGCACCGCCCTCTTGAAGGAACCAGCTCTGCCGGGGCACCGTGCCAACCAGAGCCACGGTCGCGCCCAGGCTGGCCAGGCCGACGGCGAAGTTGGCGGCCACGCTGTCCTGTGTCGCGCCCACGGGGCACGTGACCATGATCGCCTTCGGCAGCTGGTCAGTGGAGATGCTGGTGGCGGCCAGTGACTTGAAGGCGGCATCCCAGGTCGATCCCGGTGGCGCATACTCGGAGTGCAGCCGGTGTGGCATGTAGGGGATCGTCGCGAGGAGGCGAGCGCGGAACGCCCCGGGGGCAGAGCGGGCCTCGGTGATCGTCGCGTCGAACCGGTCGAGGGTGACAGGAACTGCGAGTGCCAGCAGCAGTCCTGCGCCGATGATCTCGAGCACTGGAATGAGAGGAGACGGCGGCGGGGGAGCGACACGCGAAGCGGAGCGCCGCTGGACGACCGTTGTGTAGTCGCCGGGGATGGCCGCCAGCGTGATCTGCAGGGAGTAGTTGACGTGGCGGCGCTGCATCTCGTTCAAGATGGCGTTTCGCTGGTACAAGAGAAGCGCGGCGTCGGTTGAGAGGCTCGGCGAAGCCGGCACGACCGCACCATCCGGCACCGCCGCCGGGAGACCCACCCCTTGAGCTGTGAGCTGCCGTTCGACGTCGCTCAGCTTTCGCGTGAGCACGCCGATTGTGCGGACTTCGATGTCGGCCCGTTCGACGGCCGAGTCGAGCACGGACTGCCGCCGACCCTCCTCGAAGGCGACGATGTACTCCTCGAGAACCGCTGCAGCAGTCTCGGGCTTCGGGGCTGAGACCGACAGCGTCATGATCGTGCGGTTGTCGCTGAGCTGAGCGTCGAACGAGAGGTTGTTGTTGGCGTCGGGGTCGAGGCCCGCCTCTTGGAGCGCCAGATCTCTCGTGGTCCGCGAGAGCGCTAGCTCCCTCTGCCCCTGCAGGAGCACCGGCGGCACTCGGTCAGGGCCCTCGCCAGTCTCCGGGTCGTGAGCCGGGATGAGCATGTCCGCACTGGTCGTGTACCGAGCTGAAGGGCGCGTCACGTCGCGGCCGGCGAGATACACCCCCACGGCCACGGGGATGAGCAGAATGATCGCGATCGCTATGGGCCAACGCCTGCGAAGAGCAGCGCCGACATCGCTCATATGCACGCGCCACTCCCCCCGATGTCTGCGATGACGGCTTGCGCTTGCGCCCGACAATGAAGAACGGATGTTGGTCCGATCTGGTGGCTAGATTACTACACATCGTGGCGAAACTGAAGGCCGAGGTTGAGCGAAATGCACCCTTGAAGGTGCTATGCCTCATAAAGGGCCTTGGTCGTGGGGGGGCAGAGTCTCTTGTCCTCGCACATATGCTCAATCGGGACAAAGTGCGGTTCGATTATCGAGTCGCCTATCTGACTCCAAATAAGACCGCTCTCGTTGGCGAGATTGAGCGCGCCGGTGTGCCGGTCACATGTCTGGCCGCGAGCAGCTCGCGGGATCTGACATGGGTCTGGCGGTTCCGTCGCCTGGTCTCCGACAACACGATCGACGTCGTACATGTTCACTCCCCCGTGGCGGCGGCAGGCGCCAGGGTTGCGCTTCGCACTCTCCCGCCGCAGGGTCGCCCAGCGGTCGTCACGACCGAGCACAACATGTGGCACACCCACGTCTGGCCGACTCGCCTGGCGGATGGCTCCACCTGGGCGCTCGATGATGCTCACATCGCGGTCTCCGCAGCGGTTCGGTCGTCGTTGCCGGCTCGATTGCGGGCCCGCACCGAGGTCATCCACCATGGGATCGACCTGGCGCGCGTGGCCGAGCAGCGAGCCGCGCGCTCTGAGGTCCGCCGGGAGCTCGGACTGGAGGGCTCGCTGGTCGTCGCGACCGTGGCCAACCTTCGTCAGACGAAGGGGTGGCCCGACCTGCTCGTCGCTGCCCGCCAGGTGCTCGACGAGGTCGACGACGCCGTCTTCCTCGCCGTTGGTCAGGGCCCGATGGAGGAAGAGATCCGGACTCTGCATCGTCAGCTCGGGTTGGGCGATCGCTTTCGGCTGCTCGGCTACCGGGCCGACGCAGTTCGCCTGATGGCCGGCAGCGATGTCTTCTGCCTCGCCTCCCACAACGAAGGGCTGCCCGTGGTCCTCATGGAAGCCATGGCCCTCGGTCTCCCCATCATCGCAACCGAAGTCGGTGGCGTCGGAGAGCTCGTGTCGTCGCCCGACCACGGACGACTCGTCAGCCCGCGCAGACCCGACCAGCTTGCGGCAGCGCTCGTAGAGCTGCTGATGGACGAACGGCTCCGATCCGCGGCATCTGCGAGCGTGGTGCGCACCGCGGAAGCACTCGACGCAACGCGATCCGTGAGCCGCATCGAAAGCATCTACGAGTCGATCGCGCGGAACTAGCTGCTTGTCGCCTGGTTCAGCCGGGCCAGCTCACTTCTGGACCGGTGCGTTGCGGTGGCGCCAGGGAAAGGGGGTCGCCGGCTCGGGCAGACCGAGGAACGGGCACAAGGCCTGGTAGTCGTCGCCCGCAGTGATGTCCATCACCAACAGATCATTGGGTCGATCGCGGAAGTAGGCGCGCACCCGTTCATGGTGCTCTCGGTACAGCGAGGTCCAGGCCTCCAGGTCGACCTCCAGGAAGGTCCCGTCGTACTCGCCGGTCTCGATGCGCAGCCTGTTTCGCTCGACATGGCGCCGACGACTGTCGAGCCATCCCTCGAGGCTTCGCGTCGTCAGCACGAAGCGACTCCCCGGGTACTGCTCGTCGAGGAGATCAAAGCTCACGCTCAGGCGCTGGATGTCCGAGAAGGCGTTGTAGTCGCCGAGGTACGTCAGCAGGGGAGCCCCTTCCCGTAGCGCCCGCTCGACGGCGACCCGGGAGGCCGGCCCACCCCAGTGGAGGCTGCGGTAGCCGAGCGTCTCCAGCGCCTCATGGAGGGAGATCGTGCCGGTCTTGTTGAGGCCGATGCCGAACACCAATGGGCGCCCACCGTCGGCGACTTCATTGAGGTCTTCGCTCGCCACTACAGGGATCCTCCTTCGAGGGCTGGCTTGACCGAGCAGAACGTCAGCAACCGTGAGGCGGCCCGGCTGGTGCACTCGAAGCGGACGGCATCGGTCACGAAGCCGATGTCCGAGAGCTTGTCCAACATGTCGGCGCCGAAGTCGTTGTAGACGAGATGGACTCGGTGGTACACCGGCTCGAGCAGGAGGACGTCATCGTCTCCCGAGGTGTCCACCCGCTCGATCGTGCGCTCTCGCATCGGCCAGCGCACAGGGACTGTGAAGATGTGAGCGCCTCCGGGGCGCAGGATCCGGTGGATCTCGGCGAAGCCCTCATACGGGCGGCGAACGTGCTCGAAGACGTCCGACGTGATGACGAGGTCGAACGAGCTCGACTGGTACGTCAGCGCCATGAGGTCCTCGCACCTGACGCCATCTCGGGTGTCACCGGGCGCAACGTCCGGCCAGTAGCTGGAGGTCTCGTAGCCCGGCAGCGCACGGAGGTGGCGCCGGAAGGGCCCGAGCTCTCCGGGCTCCCACATCCGCAGACTGCGGAACTCGGGCTCAGCGCACAGCTCGGCGAAGCAACGAGCCCCGTGGCGAGCGAAGTGCCTGACCAGAACCCGAGCCTGGCCCTGGTAGCGAAGTGAGCTTCGGCACGTGGTGCAGTGGTAGCTGGCCCCGATCGCCATGCGGTCCCTCGTGAACCGGCCCCAGGCACCGCATACAGAGCACTCTCCCTCGAAGAAGTCTGCCTCGGAGAGGTCGACCGGCCGGTCGGCCGGGAGTCGATCGGGCGCACGCCGGCGCGCGAAGAGCTTCATGCAGCCACCGCCAGCAGCGCTGCGACGAGCACGGTGGCGGCCAACGCCACTCGGACGGCGACTGATCCGAGCGGCACCTTGCCGCCAACCGGCACACAGCGTGCGACCGTCATCGCGGCGAGAGCGACGAGAGCCACGGCCACCGCTGCGAGCACCCGACGAACCGAGAGCCGACCGATGGGAGTGTCGAAGGAGCGGTCGTCGTCGCCGCCCCGAGGACTGCCTCCGAACACCGCCGTCTCCAGCAGCCCACCCTCCGCAGCCTCGCGCGAGGTGTCGTGCATCGTGACGGGAAGCGTGATCACCTCCCAGGTCTCACCGCGGTCGGTGGACTTGAGCAGCGATGTCTCCGCGAAGCCGAAGACCGTCTGATCGCGCTCGTAGTCCGGGGAGAAGACGATCGGTTCGGTCGTCGAGTGGTAGAAGGTCGAGACGACGAGATCGCGGTCGAACAGGTCGCTTCCCACCGGAGCGAAGGACGCGCCGTGGTCGGATGTCCGGAAGAGGCCTCGCCCTTTGACGCTCACGAGGCCCGTGCCGTCACGTTCGAAGGCCGGCGACAGCACCACCCCTTCGATGACGCCCGATGGGCCCAGCGCCGGATCGACCACCTCAGACCAGCTGCCAGCGGCGTCCTCGGAGACCAGCAGTCCGTTGTGGGTTCCCACGAACACTCGCTTGTCGCGCTCGAAGGCGGGCGAGACAGCAAGGCTCGTGATCGGAACCTCGAGGCCACCGGCTCGATCCCAGCTCTTGCCCTCATCTGAGCTGATGTGCACACCGGCCGCTGTCCCGGCCACCACGAGGCGTTCGCCTGGCGGTCCGGGTGAGATCGCGATCGCGGTGATCTCCACGCCGATGTCTGCGACCAAGCTGAAGCTGGCACCCGCGTTGTCCGAATGGAACACCTTGCCGCCATCGGTGCCCAGCACGACCGTGTGGTCATCGCTGAACCGGGGCGAGAACGCAGTGAGCGTGTAGTCAGCCGGCACCTCGTCCGGCGCGAGCAGGCCATCGGGAGTGCGCGCGGTCCACGACTCGCCACCATCGAGCGAACGAAGCACGTACCCGCGGATCCCAGCGAACATCGTCTGGTCTCCTGCGAACGACGGTGAGAAGCCGATGCCCGTCAGGCGGGCGACGTAGTCAGGTTCGCTCGTCCACTCGTGCTCCGAGGCGAGACCGTCGTTGATGGCCTCGAACGAGCGCCCTCCGTCGCGAGACAAGAACGCGCCGTTGATGTAGGTCGCAACCGCGATCGTCTGGTCGTTGGCGTAGTCGGGCGACACCGCGACGCTCACGATGTTGCTCGACACCTGCGTCTCGACGCTCTCCCAGTCGCCGGACCCAGATGCTCGGAAGAGCCCGTCGAACCCTGCGAGGAACACGGTGCGATCGTCTTCTGAGGTCCCACCGGAAGTGCGCAGCGCACCGAAGTGGGGGTTGTCCAGCAGATCCGCCTGCTCGTTCTTCGTGAGACCTTCGCTGTGAGGCTGCCAGGTGGCACCGGCGTCGTCCGAGGTGAAGACGCCATCGCTCCACGTGCTGAGCCACACCGTCGAGTCCGTCTCGAAGGCGGGCGACAGCATGACCGATACGAGTCGCGTGCCCGTGATCCGGGATTCGAGAGGAGCGAAGGAGCCGCCACCGTCCGTTGAGACGAGAGCACCGGCCTCGCGGGTGGCGACGTACACCGTGCGATCACGCGAGAAGGCGGGCGAGACCGCGATGTCCGCGATCCCGCCGGACCCGTCGCCCTGGTGCACCACAGACCATGCGCTCCCACCGTCCGAGGAGATCCGCACCCGACCGCCCCCGTCTCCCGTGAAGATCACTTCGTCGTCGTCGGGCGCAAAGGCGACGACCCGCGACCTTCCGGCATCGGGCAGCTGCGACCAGGTCTGACCGCCGTCGTCCGTGCGGTGCACCACCGGGCCACCCTTGCCGACGATCGTCGCGAACACCGTGTCGGGTGAGTGAGGAGACACAGCGAGGGCCAGCACGTTCGCGCCAGGCAGATCGCCGTTGACGTTGGTCCAGGACGTGCCCTCGTCGTCAGAGCGGTAGATCCCATCACCCTTCGTCCCCGCATAGAGGATGCTCGCGTCACCCGCGGCGACACCGATTGAGCTCAGCGGGCTCTCGTGATCGAGACCGCGGACGAGTCGACGCCAGGTGTCTCCACCGTCCTCGGTCTTGAGCAGGTAGGAGCGTGCAATGGCGTATGCAGTCCGGTCCTCGTCGAAGCTCGGCGACAGCTCGACGTCGAAGATCACGTCGTGTGGCGTGTGCGCATCGGACGCTGGGAGGCCGACCACGAGGAAGATCCCGGCCAGCAGGAGGGCCCACCAGGTTCGGAGCGCACGAGGCCAGCGCCTCGACGCGTGCTGCGCCATCCTCATTGACCGACTCGACCATTCACTAGTGCGATGTGAACTGCAGAACCGAGACAGTATCCATCGCTTCCGATATGGCAACGGTCACGACTCACTGATTCGTCAGACAAAAGGGGCAGCGACACTGCAAGAGCACGCGGGGAACTACCGTGACCAAATCGAACTGAGACCAGCCGCAGATGAGGATCGGCCGGCAGTTCTCGCGCTGCTGGGCGCGGCATTGGGACGCGACGGCGACCCGCGATTCGCACGGCTCCACAGCTGGAAGCACGAGCGGAACACATTCGGCGCCTCCATGGAGTGGGTTGCTGTCGCCGAGAGCCGGGTCGTCGGCTATCGAGCGTTCCTGCGCTGGGAGTTCACGGATGGACATCGCGTGTTCCGGGCCGTGCGGGCCGTCGACACCGCTACCGACCCGGCCTGGCAGGGCAAGGGGATCTTCCAGCAGCTGACGACGCAGGGATTGGAGGGCGCACGAGCAGACGGAGTCGACTTCGTCTTCAACACACCCAACGACAAGAGCCGGCCCGGGTATCTCAAGATGGGTTGGCAGCTCATCGGCGTGCTGACCCCGCGGCTGCGCCCCCGCTCCGTCGCGACCATCCCGAACGTCCTGCGCGGTCGAGCGCCGGCAGGGCACTGGGCCGAGCGATCGGACGTAGGGATGCAACCCGAGCAAGCGTTCGCGGACGAAGGCCTCACCGAGGAGCTGCTGGCTTCGAGCGGTGCGAGGACAGGCCAGATGACCACACGGCGCTCGGCCGAGTTCCTCCGTTGGCGCTACGACGGCGATCTTCTCGGCTACCGCGTCGCCACCATCGGCCGTGACATCTCGGAAGGCGCCGCCTGCTTCCGGTTGCGCCGGCGCGGGACCGCGCTCGAAGCCACGATCTGCGACCTGCTCGTGCCGCAAGACGATCCAAGCGTCCGACGCCGCCTGATCCGCACCGTGCTCAGGTCTACGCGGGCGGACTACGCCTTGCTGCTCGGTGGAGCACGCAGCGACCTCACGATCCCCGTCGCCCGTCAGGGCCCCACGCTCACATGGCGCTCCGTCTGCGAGCCGATCTGCCCATCACTCGACCGATGGACGTTGACCATGGGCGACATCGAGCTCTTCTGAGAGCTCACCGCAGTGGCATACGCTCGACAGATGGGCGAGGAGGCGGGCAAGCCACACGTCGAGCGTCCTCAGGGCGCCACCGACGCCGACGAGCTTCTCGCCGCCGCTCGAGCCGAAGCGGAGCAATGGCGTGAGCTGGCCGAACGGCGGGAGGCCAACCTGCGCGAGCTGAAGCGCAGGCCCCTCGTGCGGCTCGCACTGCGCCTGGAGCGTCAAGCCAGGCCACTGGCCCGACGGCTGGGTGCACGGTCGCGGGCACCGCTGTTGCGCCTGCCGAAGGCGGTGGTGCTTCTACGTGCGCTCCCGATGATCCCACTGCGCGGGCGCCGTCGCCGCGACCTCAGCGGTGAGGTCGCGCATCTGCCGCCGGTGCTGCTCGCGCGCGGTGTGTCGATCATCACGTTCGAAGCACAGCTCCGTACGACCGCTCCACTGACGAGCGATGCGACCGCCGAGGTTCAAGTGCTCCATGCAGCCACCGCCCCTTTGCACTCCTCATCGGAGGAGGTCCCACGGGAAGCGCTGGACACAGTCGTCGCTGCGCTGGATCGAGCGGCCGTCGATGCGACCACCGAGCTCCTCTGCTTCGCGCCCGCGCCGATCAGCGCACCCGAGCGCGGCTGGCTCGCACGCCTAGCTGCAGCGATCGAGGACGATGTCGTCGCCGCGACTCCGACGACCGTGCACCCGGAGCGCTCGGGGTCGGGCGCTACCGAGCACGATCTCCGCGTCAGAGCCCAGGGGTACATCATCGAGCTGGGCAGCGGGGGTGATCCGAGTCTGGTCGCAGCTGGTGCGGGCGCGCGGCTTGCCCTCGGGGAACACCCGCACGACGTCGCCGCGGCTCCCCTTCAGGGCCTTGTCGTCGACACCCTCGCCTACCGCGCGGCAGGAGGGCTTGATCCGACCCTTGATCAAGACGCCGCCGCGACCGATCTCTGCGCACGATTGGGGCTGGCCGGCGGTCGCGTGGTCCACGTGCCCTCAGCCGTCCTCTTCGATCCGCGGCCCGTCGAGTCTGTCGCTGCCCTGCGCCACCCCGTCGACCCCACTGGAGGAGCGTGGCGCTCCGTGGTCGAACGACACGGTCAGGGCGGCTTCCGGAACCGGCCGAGCAACGATGCCGCGACGCCCAGCTGGGTGATCACCACTGCGGCGCCGTCGGCTCGGGTGGCCGACCGCTGGGGGGACTGGCACCTGGCCGAGGGGCTGGCCCGCGCGCTCCGCCGGCTCGGCCACGCGGTTCGCGTGCAGACGCTCGATCAAGCCGACTCGCTGGCCGGCCGCTGGCAGGACGTCCACATCGTGCTCCACGGCCTGGCAAGCGTGCGGAGGACCAATGGCCAGCGCCACATCATCTGGGTCATCAGCCACCCGGAGACGGTCGACACGGCAGAGTGCGAGGAGGCCGACCTCGTGGTCGTGGCGTCGCCGCGGTTCGCAAAGGACCTCCAGTCGCGCATCACGACGCCGGTCGAGGTGCTTCTGCAAGCCACGGATCCAGGCCGCTTCCGCCCACAAGCACCCGATCCTCGCCACGCTCACCCAGTGACGGTGGTTGCGAAGACGCGGGACGTGATGCGCCGCTCGGTGGCCGATGCCATCGAAGCGGGCATTCGCCCCGCCATCTACGGCACCGGATGGCGCGACCTGGTCGATGCAGACCTCATCTCCGCGGACCACGTCGACAACCGCATGCTGGCGGCCGTCTACAGCAGCGCCGGTGTCGTCCTCAACGACCACTGGGACACCATGCGCGAATGGGGCTTTGTGTCCAATCGGATCTTCGACGTCCTCGCCTGCGCAACGCCGGTGATATCGGACGACATGAGTGAGGTCCGGGATCTGTTCGGCGATGCCGTCGCAACGTATGGCTCCAGCGAGGAGCTGGGCGAGCTGGTGCGACGCATCACCGAGGACCCCGGCAAGGCCCGTGCCACTGCGCAGCAGGGTCGCAAGCTCGTACTCGAGCACCACACCTTCGACCATCGAGCACAGCAGCTCGTGGGGCTGCTCGAGAAGCACCCCAAGCGGGACATACGTAGCTGACCCGCCGCACAAGCGGTGTTGGAGCCGCCACTGGATTCGGTATGTTGACGCACGTTGCGTCGGGCTCCGTTCACGTGATCTCGTCAGCAGCTCACGTCCGTCGGAACGAGGGGCTTCACACGGCGGCGGCGACGGGCAGAGCGGGAGGGCACCATGACCGATGGTTCGCGATCAGCGGGAGAGTCTGACGACATCGACTCGCTCGGAGCGGCACCGACGCGTCCGGCGGGCGGATCGGCGAAGAAGCGCGGGCGCGTTCGACGTCGGCTGCGCATCCCTGCGCGTGGCCGGGGACCGCTCGCCAAGATCGGGCTGGCGCTCGTCCTGATCGTTGCGTTGGCCCTCACGCCGAGCGCGATGTCGAGCCTGAAGAAGACGCCGCGGAACATGGTCGGCATCAGCTACGGCGGCGGGCCGGTCGAGTCAGCCCACTTCCAGCGGATCGTCCAGCCGGGCAGTGGGCTCTTCTTCAACGGCGCATTCGATCCGCTCTACCTCTATCCGGCCGACACCCAGACGTACATCGTGTCCAAGGTCGCGGGCGAGGGCGCTGTCAAGCAGGCGGACTCCATCATCTCACCGTCACGCGACCGGGTTCAGATCGAGTACCAGGTCGCGGTGTACTTCAAGCTCAACACCGATCGTCTGCGGGCCTTCCACGAGGAGCTCGGGCTCCAGTACTCGGCCTACGAGGCGAGCGGTTGGGACCGCCTGATCCAGGACACGTTCCGCCAGCAGATCGAGAACGCCCTCCAGGAGGACACGAGGAAGTACGACGTTGCGGACATATACGGCAACGCCGATGATCTGACCACGATCCAGACGAACGTCGAGAAGAAGGTGAGCGACCGACTCATCGCTGCACTCGGGCAGCCCTTCTTCTGCGGCCCCACCTACGCACCGGGCAAGCCATGCGGGCCCCCCACGTTCGTCATCAAGAAGATCGACATCCCCGAGGATGTCGCACAGGCCTTCCAGGACAACCGCACCTCCCAGATCGAGGTCCTGACGAGTCAGAACCAGATCGAGCAGCGGGCCGCCGAAGCGAAGGCCATCGAAGCACTCAACGCGGGCTTGGCGCAGGCAGGCATGCCGTATGTGCTGTTGCGAGCCATCGAGTCCGGCAAGATCACCTTCTGGGTGCTGCCGTCTGACGGCAGTGTCGACCTTCAGCCGCCCAGTACTCTGCAGCCTTAGGAGGGGTCGTGGAGATGGACTACGTGATGGTGCCGGTGCCCGAGGAGCACGTCATCGATGTGATGCTCCACGTTGCCCGCCTGGTCGCCCGAGCGTCGGTAGTCCCCTGGACCGACGACGCAGTCGCCGAGCTGTTCGACGAGGTCGACGAAGCCAGCCGGTCACTTCTCTCGCTCGTCGCGCGCAGTACGACCGCCTCCAAGGACATCGGCGACGAAGACGCCGCCAAGACCCTCGAGCTGAACGTGCGCGAGGTGCGGGCGATCGTCTCCGACATCAACGTGTTGGCGCAGCGCGGCAAGCGCGAGCCGCTCCTCGCTCTACGGGATGTCTCAGTCGTGCTGCGCAACGGTCGCACGGTCGAGAAGCGCCTCTTCACGATGGCCGACACCGTCGCCCGCGCCATCCGCGCCCACGAGCGCGCATCGCTGGACGCACCGTCCGGCCCAGGTCCCTCGGAGTGAGTCTTCGAGCTGACTCTGCGAGCGGCGCGCGGAGGTACAGCAACGTGGTGCACGTGTTCGAGCCGAACTCGCTCGAGCTCCCGTCGCTCCGGCCCTACGTCAAGGAGCTGATCGCGAGGAAGCCCTTCCTGGTGGAGCTGGCCGGGGCTCAGGTCAAGGGGCAGCGCTCCAGCACCGTCCTGGGCGAGCTCTGGTCCCTGGTCGATCCCGTGTTCCAGGCCTCCATCTATTGGTTCCTCTTCACCATCATCCGCGGAGGAAGCAACGGCGGCAGGTCGACGGAGTACGTGACGGCGATCATCGGCGGCGTGTTCCTCTTCAACTACACGCGCATCTCGATCAGCGACGGCGGGCAGGCCATCCTTCGACACAAGGGCCTCGTCCTGAACGCGATCTTCCCGCGAGCCTTGCTGCCGCTCGCAGAGGTCTACAAGGGCTTCCTCTCGACACTGCCGGCTCTCGTCCTGTACGCCCTGATCCACCTTGCGGTGGGCGCGCCGGTCACCCAGGCGATCATGATGCTGCCGCTCCTGCTCCTGATACAGACAGCGTTGAACGTCGGCCTGGCGCTGCTCTTCTCGACCGCCACCGCCTATTTCAAGGACGTGTCCAACCTCCTCAAATATCTGCTTCGACTGCTCACGTTCGCCACCCCGGTTGTCTACCCGGTGTCGCTCCTGAGCCCGTCCATCAAGGCGATCCTGAGCTGGAACCCGCTGTTCGCACTCTTCTCTGCCTACCAGTCGATCATCGCAGGCCAGGTTCCTTCGGCCGGTCTGGTGTTCCAGAGCATCGCGTGGGCCATCGTCCTCTTTGCATCTGGAGTGTCGCTGTTCCTCCGGCACGAGCGATCGTTCGCCCTCCATGTCTGAAGCGGTTGGGCGCTCGAGCCTGGCGATCGAGGTCGACCACCTTTCCGCGTCGTATCACGTGCGCGTCGGCAGAGCCGCCGGTTGGTGGGGTCTCAAGGGGATCCTCAGCTCCAGCGGATCAGGGCGCCGTGAGGTGCAAGCGCTGAGCGATGTGAGCTTCAACGTTCCAAAGGGCACTGTGCTCGGGATCATCGGCCGGAACGGGGCCGGCAAGTCCACGCTGCTGCGCACCCTCTCCGGCATCCTCGCCCCGAGCGAGGGGAGGATCGTCGTGCGCGGCCGCATATCGCCGCTGCTGTCGGTTGGCTTGGGGATGCAGGGCGACCTCACGGGTCGCGAGAACATCAGACTTGGCGCCCTCGCCTTCGGCCATTCGGCCGGCGAGCTCGAGCGCCTCGAGGCCTCGATCGCCGAGTTCGCTCAGCTCGGCGAGTACGTCGACTACCCGTTCAAGACCTACTCCGCTGGCATGCGCTCGCGCCTCGGCTTCGCCGTAGCCGCACATCTCGATCCGGAGATCCTTCTCATCGACGAGGCTCTCACCGGCGGTGACGCCAAGTTCAAGGAGAAGACGGCCGAGAAGATGTTCGAGCTGTGTGGCGACGGTCGCACGATCGCGGTGGTGACCCACGGCCTCTCACTGGTGCGGTCGATCGCCACCACCGCGCTCTGGCTTCACCAAGGGAAGATCGTCGAGTTCGGCGATCCGGACGACGTCGTCGCGGCATACATGAGGTATTGCCGCATCGACGCCGCCCACATGGACCTGGTCGATGACGATTGATGCAGCTTCACGCGCCGCCTACGCGCTAGCCCGGGCCCGACACCGCTTCCGCAAGGGCCGATCGCCGGCAGGACCCGCCGTCGTCTTCTCGATGGCCAAGACGGGTTCCTCTGCGGTCGTCGCGGGGCTCCGCGCGGCGGGTTGGCGTGACCTCTACCACGTGCACGATCTCGATCCGGAGTTCCTCCGGGCCGAGGAGGTCCAGTATCGATGGTCCGGGCGACCGTGGCGCATCTGGGACGCTCAGCTCCTGCTCCAGCGAGGCCGCAGCCGCGACCAGCCGTGGCGCGTCATATCCCTCGTCCGTGACCCGGTGGCACAGACCGTCTCGGCGTTCTTCCAACCAGGCATGCGTCACGGCTACATACGACCCGGCGCGACGATCGGCGAGCTTCGCGACCGCTTCGGCGATCGGCTCGACCGGCTGCCCCTGGGCTGGTTCGATTCCCATCTCCTCCCGACCCTCGGGATCGATGTGTACGACTTCGACTTCGATCCCGACGTCGGCTACCGGATCATCGACACCCCGACCGTGCGACTCCTTCTACTGCGTTGCGAGGGCCTCGAAGTGGCTCCGCGAGCGCTGATCGCGCTGCTGGAGGACGATCGCCTGATCCGGATCCCGAAGGCAAACGTCGGCGCGGACAAGGCGTACGCGCACATGTATCAGCAGTTCATCCAGTCCGTCCGCCCGACTCCTGAGCAGCTCGACCGCGCGTACAGCTCGCGCCTCGTTCAGCACTTCTACTCCCCGCGTGAGATCGACCAGTTCAGGGCGCTTTGGTCTGATGGTGCCTCAGAATCAGGCGGTTCGGCCCTCTTAGGCGACTAGACGCGTCGGTAGTCTCTGACCCATGCAGCTGATCGTGCTGGGCATGCATCGCTCCGGCACGTCGAGCGTCACCCGGCTTCTGAACCTCGCCGGCGCCTACTTCGGGCCGGAGGGGATCGCCACCGACCCCAACGCGGAGAACCCGAAGGGCTTCTGGGAGCGTCGAGACGTCCGCCAGGTCTGTGACGGCCTTCTCCTCGGCGGGGGGTTCGACTGGTGGCGCATCGCGGACTTCGCCCCGGACCGCATTCCCGAGGCGGCGAGAGCCGAGCAGACCGACAACTTCAACCGCATCGTGCATCAGCTCGATGCGCATCGACCGTGGGTCATGAAGGAGCCACGGCTGTGCCTGCTCATGCCGCTGCTGCGCCCGGCTCTGGAGGCGCCCGTCTTCATCCATGTGACTCGCGAGCCGCTCGAGATCGCTGAATCGCTCGCTGCTCGCAACGGGTTCAGCGTGCCGGTCGGCCTGGCTATGTGGGAGGCGTACACGCTGGGCGCGCTGGCAGCATCGTCTGATCAGCCGCGAGCTCACGTCTCGTACGGCGAGCTGATGGCCGACCCGGTCGGAGTCACGACACGCCTGGTCACGCGCCTCGAAGACCTCGGGGTGCAGGGACTCCGCGTGCCGAGCGAGCGCGAGGTCACGTCGTTCATCACACCCGACCTCCACCGTCAGCGCGAGCACAGCGAGAACCGACGCGGCTACCTCAACGCGTCGCAGCTGCTGCTGGCGGAGATGCTCGACGAGGGCGGGCTGCCGGATGGGGCCCAGGTCCCAAGCCTGTCGGGCGGTGCGGTCGCAGCGCTTCGCGCTTTCGAACGTGCGCAGGCGGTGACGGCAGAGCTGACCGAGCTCCGGCTAGAGACCGAAGCGGAGCGCGAGCGCGCCGCTGTGGAAGCCGCGGCTGAGGCGGCGGCGCACCAACGGGCTCTCGACAAGCTCCGGAGCGAGCAGCGGGAGCGGGACAAGTCGCACGAGCAGCGCGAGCATGAGCTCCGGGCCGACGCGGCGGACGCCGCACGAGCGACGCGCGACGCGGAGCTCCAGGCGGTGGAGGCCCTCGATCTCGCAGCGCGCAAGGTTCGATCAGCACGGCGCTCGGGAGTGGTTCGGATCGGCCGACGCCTGGCACCGATCCGGGCGCTGCTTCGAGGCGGGTCGACCGCTGGAGTGGACGACGCCCTCCAGTCGGCGCTGAAGCGGATCGACGAGGCGCGAACGGGTCTTCACGGCCATCTGGGCCTCTTGCGCCCGGAGGGCATCGACGCGTTGCCGGAGGTGATGGCTGCCGATGAGCTCAGGCTGCACCGCGGAGCTGCGCGCGCACGCGGCGAACGAGCGAAGGTGGCGGTGCTCGCCTGGGACGTCGGACACAACCCGTTCGGGAGGGCTCACCTCCTGGCCGACCTGCTGAGAGAGCGCTTCGACGTTGAGATCTGGGGGAGCCAGTTCGAGCGCTACGGCGCAAGCGTGTGGTCGCCACTTCGTGAGACGACGATCCCGGTGAGGAGAGCCCCGGGAAGCAGCTTCCCGGACTATCTCGACACGATGGAGGACTTGGCGCAACGCATCGACGCCGACGCGATCTACGTCAGCAAGCCGCGCCTGCCCTCCCTCGCCGTGGGGATCCTCGCCAAGGAGCGATGGAACCGACCGCTGGTCGTCGACATCGACGACTTCGAGCCTTCGTTCTTCGGCGAGAGTGCGGGGTTGGCGGCAGACGACATCCGAGCGCTGCGCGGCAACGACGACCTCACGCTTCCCTTCGGCCGGCTGTGGACCCAGGCCTGCGAGCACGCCGTGAGATCTGCCGACCAGCTGACGGTGTCGAACCTCGAGCTCGAGGCCCACTACGGCGGCGCGATCGTGCCTCACGCCCGGGACGAAGCCCGATTCGATCCAGCGCGATGCGACCGCGCGCTTACCCGCCAGCGGCTGGGGCTCTCCGATGCGGACCGTCTCATCCTGTTCGGGGGCACGCCACGAGCTCACAAGGGGATCCTCGACATCCTCAAGGCCTTGGACAGGCTTGGCGACCGGACCATCCGTCTCGGCGTGTTCGCATCCCGAGAGCTGGACGAGCTGCGCCGAGAGATGGGGGCGCTGGAGCGCTGGGTGCTCCCACTCCCCTCGCCTGCCTTCGACGACCTTCCGGACCTTCTGGCGGGCGCTGACCTCACCTGCGCGCTCCAGACTCACGGCCACCCTGTGTCTCGGTTCCAGATGCCGGCCAAGGTCACCGACGCCATGGCCATGGGCGTCCCGTGCCTCGTGACACCGGTGCCCCCGCTGCAGGCACTGATCGACAAAGACGTGCTCGAGGTCTTCGACGGTGAGATCCCGCTCGAGGAGCGGATCCGAGAGGTCCTCGGCAACGTTGACGAGACGACCGAGCGGGCCATGCGCGCCCGCGAGGTCTTCCTCGAGTCATACAGCTACGCGGCCGTCAGGCCGTTGGCCGTGGCCGCGATCGAGCGTTACATGGACGACCCGCCGCCGCTCGCAAAGCCCCTCGCGGATCTGGTGACGACCACGCGCGACCTCTTCAGGCCAGGCGGGGGTGAGCTGGCTCCGAGTGTGAAGACCCCGCCGCGCGACGGTCGCAGGGCACTGCCTGCGGGAGCGATCTACGACCTCGTCGTGTTCTGGAAGCAGAACGACACAGGGATCTACGGCCGGCGGCAGGACATGATGCTGAAGTACCTCGAGCGATCGGGGCGGTTCCACACGATCATCCACTTCGACAAGCCGATGAGCGCCAAGGGCCTGGCCGAGGTCGCTCGCCGCAGCCTGGGAAGCTCGGATCAGAACGGCCTTGTGCTGAGGCAGACGATGAGACGGCTGGCCGGCCGCGGCGACCGGGGGGCACTGAAGCAGCGGACCTTCCTCTACGGCACGGGCGGTCGATCGCGCTCGCTGGGCCTGCCCCGCCGCGATGGCTACGTGGACTACGTGCGAGCGCAGCTTCGCAAGGAGGGTGTCGGCGCCGGCCGGCGGCCACTGATGTGCCTGGTGTACCCGACCAACAGCTGGTTCCCTGAGATCGCAGAGGCGATCTCGCCCGATGTCGTCGTTGCAGACGTGGTGGACGACAACCGCAGCTGGTACGCACCCGGAACCGCGGCTTATGACGACCTCAACGACAACTACGAACGAGTTCTCGCGTGGAGCGACGTGGTCCTGGCGAACTGCGAGCCGGTCGCTGAGAGCATGCGTGCGTTCACGCCGCGGGTAGAGGTCCTCCCGAACGCCTGCGAGCTCCCGATCGATGCTCGCCCACATCCTCGTCCTGCCGAGCTGAGACACCTGGGCAGCCCCATCATCGGGTACGCGGGGAACCTCTCGGATCGCATCGACCTCCACCTCCTGCGCCAGCTCATAGCTGCGAGGCCGGAGTGGAGCTTCGTGTTCCTGGGATCAACCCACCTCGATCGGTCCGCGCTGCAGCTCGCCGGCCAGCCCAACGTCACCTTCATCGGCACCCGTCGTCATGAACAGGCCCAGGAGATCATCCGACACTTCGACGTGGCACTCATCCCCCACCTCGACAACGAGATGACGAGATCGATGAACCCACTCAAGGCCTACGTCTACTGCTCGCTCGGCGTTCCAATCGTCTCGACGCCGGTCGCGAACCTCGACGAGCTCTCGGAGTACATCTCCGTCGCAGATGGTCCTGACGAGTTTCTCGAGGCCATCGAAGCAGCTCTCAGCACTGAGCACGGGATCCCCGATCGGGAGGCACTCATCCCCCACTCGTGGGAGGCCAGGGTGTCGCGTGTCCTCGAGCTGGTCGACGCCGAGGTCACAGGGCGCCGCGATGACGAAGGCTGATCGGCCGGCCTCGATGGGTGAGCCCACTCGCTACTTCTTCGTCCACCTTCAGAAGACCGGCGGCACGGCACTCTTCCAGCGCCTCCGCGACTGCTTCGGGCCCGCTGCGGTCTACCCGAGACCGGACCTGGACGGCGGGGTGGAAGCCGTCACCGAGGTCGACCGCATGGTCGAGGCGTTCGCGACGCGTCGCAACGAGCTGCGCGTCATGACCGGCCACTTCCCACTCTGCGCCGTCGACGTGCTCGACGCTCCGTTCAAGACCTTCACGGTGCTCCGGGATCCGGTCGAACGAACGCTCTCCCTGCTGCGCCGGCGCAGCGTCGCCGACGAGCGCTTCAGGGATCTCGAGCTCGAGGCGATCTACGCCGACGAGTCCCTCCAACCGATCATCCGCAACCACATGGTGAAGATGCTGTCGCTCACTACGGACGAGATGACCGAGGCGCCCCTCCTCGCCACCGTGCCCTTCGACGACGCTCGCCTCGAGGTCGCGAAGGAGAACCTCGCCCAGAGGATCGATGTGTTCGGGCTCCAGGACCACTTCGAGGACTTCTGCAGTGACCTCGAAGTGAGCTTTGGCTGGGATCTTGGGTCACCGCGGTTTGCGAATCGCACTCCTCCGCGCGCCGTGAGCGACGAGCTGAGGCAGCTCATCGCAGCGGACAACAGCCTGGACGTAGAGCTCTACGCGTTTGCGACAAGAGCTCTCAGCGAGCGAACGGCCCGCCAGGTGCGCCGTGCCTGAGGGAAAGGTCGTGATCACCGGGACGGGTCGGGCGGGCACGACGCTGCTCGTCCAGGTGCTCGATGAGCTCGGACTCGACACAGGTCTCGCCGCGGGGAAGCTCACGCCCTACGGACACAGCGTCCGCGCGGGCTTCGAGTGCCGCGTCGATGATCCTGACGCCCCGACCATCGTGAAAGACATGACCCTCGGGTTCAGGATGCGAGCGGTGCTCGAGAGTGGCGGCGTGCAGATCGATCACGTGATCATCCCGACCCGGAGGCTCGACATCGCTGCGGCCAGTCGCATCCGAGCGGCGAGCTACGGACGACTTCCCTTCAAGCGCGGCGCCCTGACCGGCACGCTGCACGCCACGGGCCAGAAGAAGATCCTCGTACGGATGCGGAAGGAGATCGTCGACGCTCTCGAGGAGTTCGAAATTCCGTTCACCGAGCTCGAGTTCCCCAAGTTCGCCACTGACGCTGCCTACACGCATCAGTCGCTGGGCTTCCTCGTTCCCGGTGCCTCGCAGGACGACTTCCAGCACGCACTCGAACGCGTGGTGCGCCCTGATCTGATCCACGAAGAGCCACTGACACGGCGAGAGCGCTGGCGCACCCGTGCCACCACGCTCTGGATGGCCGCTGTCAGGTACCCGGTCGCCCGCGTGCGCCGATGGATCGATCCTGAGGGATCGAAGGAGCGGCTGCGCGCGTCCGTGGCCGCCGCACAGAAGGCCGAGGCAGCGGCAGCCGAGCGGGAGCGTCGGGGGGAGGTGCCGACCCAGGGCTCCTGAGGTCGGTCAGTCAGCAGTCGGCTTGCGGGGGTCGCGCTGTCGCTGGAGCTGCTGTGCGTAGGCGTAGAGCTCCAGATCGATGGCGTTGTCCTCGGCGATCCGTCGCCGCAAGGCGTCGCTGACGGGCTGGATCTCGCTCGCTGGCGTGGCGTTGGCTCGCGCGTCACGCTCCACATCCCAGCCGAACCAGGCGTGCAGGTCGTCGAGGAACTCGTCGTAGCGCTCGGTGAGGCCGAGAACGTCGATGCCAGCCAGGTTCTGCTTGGCGAGCTGCAGCCGCTCGTGATCGACGTCGATCACGTCCATGTAGCTCTGCGGATCATCCGATGGCCGCATGGAGAAGATCTTCGTCTGGTGGTTGTGGATCAGCGGTTCGAAGACGATCGCCTGCTCATAGATCTCGTCGAGGGTGCTGGATTCGAGAGTCGGGCCTGGAGTCGGGTCGAGCCACGGGGCCTTGCGCATGAACTGCCTCAAGAGGGAGATCGTGCGCTCGATCGGGTCGCGTAGCAGCGTCACCGTCGTGAGCTTCCTGCGCAGCAGGTCGGCCGCGACCAGCGGAAAGTGACCGGTGTAGACGCGAATGCGTTCGTGGCGTTCCGGGCCGAGCCCCACGAGATATGGCACGGAGAGGTGGTGCTGCACGTCGACCTTCGGTCCGTCGAACTGGATGTCCAGCTTTCGGTACGGATAGAGCTGATCGAGCTCGTAGTTGGCGCGCAGGTTTCGGAAGAGTGTGGTGCCCCCGGTCTTCATGACGTGGACGAAGAAGATCGGCGGAGAGCTGGGGTCATGTGGCGCCATGGTGATGCGAGTATCTCAGGCCGCGCGCCGGGCGCTCACTCGGTGGATCCCTCGGACCGGCGCCCCGCTGCGCGGATCAGCGCTGCGACATCCGGTCGCATCCCGACGAACACGATCGTGCCCGTCTGACCGTGAACGCCCACGGCCTTCTCGGCGCGGAGCTCGAGGAGCTCTCGCCCACCGGCGGCAACGTGCTGGTCGTTCAGCTCGGCGATCCGGTCGCGCAGCGCCTTTCCCTCCAGGTCGAGCTCGTCGGCGAGGTCGCGAAGTCGAGGCGGATCGTCGGCGGACGTGGCGGTCGCGACGATTCGCAAGAGGTTGCGCGTCACTTCGTCTGCCTCGGAGAGCAGCGCGTCGATGGTCTCGGCCGTTGCCTTGGCGGGCTCCCCTTCCTCGTCGTCAGCGCGAAAGAGCACCCACCTCATCACGTCCAATACGAACTCAGCGGGAACCGGGACCAGTACGTAACCCACCCGTACCTCTCATTTCGGAATAGATGGCAGAAAGCCTCGACAAACCCACACAATGCCCCTCGGCCCTTCAACCGTCGATGCCCTGGGTCGATACGCTACGTGCTTCCACTGCAAGGGGGGCTTACAGAGGTGTTTCCACTTTGGGAGGCCGCGATCGCGCCGGTGCTCGCCGCGACGAAGGCCAAGCGCGTCGTGGAGATCGGCGCGCTTCGTGGCGACACCACCAAGCTCATGCTCGACTTCCTCGGCCCTGAGGCCGAGCTCCACGTGATCGACCCCGCCCCGGACTTCGATCCCACGGAGCACGAGCGCACCTTCGCAGGGCGATACCACTTCCATCGCGATCTGAGCCACAACGTGCTCCCGCACCTCGAGCCGATGGACGCCGCTCTGATCGATGGCGACCACAACTGGTACACGGTGTACCACGAGCTGTCGATGCTCGCGAAGGTTGCCCGGGATGCAGGACGACCACTGCCGGTCCTCATACTCCACGACGTGTGCTGGCCCTACGGCCGGCGCGACCTCTACTACTCACCTGATCAGATCCCGGACGAGTTCCGCCAGCCGTGGGCGCGGGCCGGCATGCGCCCCGACGTCAAGGGCTTGCTGCCCAAGAGCGGGGTCAACCCGACGATGTGCAACGCCGAGATGGAGGGCGGCCCGCGCAACGGGGTGATGACCGCGCTCGATGACTTCATCGCGGAGCACGACCGACCCGTGCGCCGGCTGCTCATCCCGATCTACTTCGGCCTGGCCATCGTCGCCGAGGAGGGAGTGCTGGCCGAGCGCCCCGACCTGGCCGCCGCGCTCGATCGCATAGAAGGCCAAGACGGCCAGCGAGAGCTTCTCGAGGTCGCCGAGGAGACTCGCATACGGGCTCTCGTGTTCCAGCACACCTCGATCCAAGCGAGTCAGCGGAAGCTCGCTCGAACGGCGAGCCGCTACCTGGAGCTGCTCAAGGGATCGCTGCTGAACGAGCACTACCTGGAGAACGAGATCCGGCTCCGGTATCTCGCTCGCTGCTTGTCCAACGACGAGGCCGTGGAGCCAGACCGAGTGCGCGATCCAGTCCGCTTCCAGCCTGACGTCTACAACAGGCTGCGGCGCCGTCGACGCGATGGGCTGACCATGCCGTTGGACGGCGCCAACGGCTTTCTGCCCTACACGGCGATGGGGCGTACCCGCCTGGACCACCTCGAGCAGTGCCTCGACTCGATCCGCGCCGACGGAGTACCGGGTGATCTCATCGAGTGCGGCACGGGCCGAGGCGGTGGAGCGATCTTCCTCCGCGGCTACCTCGCCGCGCACGAGCTGCCCGACCGCAAGGTCTGGGTCGCTGATCGTTTCCGCGCCTCGCCCGCGCCGGCGCGCGAAGCCCGCGTGGTCGACGAGTCGATGTCCGACCTTAAGGCCGACCTCAACCTCGTGCGCGACGCGTTCGAGCGCTTCGATCTCCTCGATGACCGCGTGCGCTTCCTCCAGGGACCGATCGACGACACCGTGCCGAAGGCCGCTGTCGAGCAGATCGCACTGCTTCGCATCGGGCCCGAGGGCGGCTCCGCGGCAGGCGCGGTGCTCGAGGCGCTCTATCCCAAGCTCTCGGTGGGCGGCTTCGTGGTGATCGACGAGTACGCCGACCCGTCGTGCGCGGCAGCAGTGACCGCCTTCCGCGTGGACCACGGCATCAGCGCGCCCCTCGAGCCCGTCGACTGGTCCGCAGTCGGCTGGCAGAAGACCGAGCAGGTCGACCCGGTGCCCGCACACCAATCGCTGGCCCGCTCGGCGTCACTTGGCCTTCCGCTGGCCCCGCCACCGCCGATCGACTCGATCGACCTGACCGTGGTCGTCGTCTTCTACAACATGAAGCGAGAAGCCGAGCGGACCCTTCGGTCGCTGTCGCGGCCGTATCAGCTGGATCTCGAGGATGTCACCTACGAGGTCATCGCCGTCGAGAACGGATCCGACGACGATCAGAAGCTCGGCGCAGACTACGTCGCGAGCTTTGGTCCCGAGTTCCGCTACCTCGACCTGGGTGACGACGCCCGACCCTCTCCCGCGCACGCGCTGAACCGCGGCATAGCAGAGGGACGTGGCAAGGCGTTTGCGCTCATGATCGACGGTGCCCATGTCCTCACCCCCAGCGTGCTGAAGTTCGGACTCGCCGGCTTGAAGACATACGAGCCCGCAATCGTCGCTACGCAGCAGTGGTATCTGGGCCCGGGCCAGCAGGGCGAAGCCATGAGCGACGGCTACGACCAGGCGTACGAGGATCGGCTGTTCAAGCAGATCGGCTGGCCCGAAGCCGGGTACCGCCTGTTCGAGATCGGTCACTTCGTCGGCGGCCGCGACTGGCTCGACGGGGTGTGGGAGAGCAACTGCATGTTCGTGCCGCGCCGGCAGCTCGAGCAGGTCGGCGGGTTCGACGAGAGCTTCTCCATGCCCGGCGGAGGCTTCGCCAACCTCGAGCTCTATGAGCGGCTCGGCTCATCGCCTGACGTGACCGTTGCGACCATCATCGGCGAGGGCTCGTTCCACCAGGTGCACGGCGGCGTCACGACCAACCAGCCGGAGGCGGACGAGCGGCGAGCACGGGTGTTCGGCTACGGGGAGCACTTTGCCGAGCTTCGCGGCAGGCGCTTCCGCGGGCCCGGCAAGCCCATCCACTACGTGGGTCGCATCGCCTCACCCGATGCGCGACGCAGCCGCCCGCGGCGCCTCACGGGTGAGATGTTCGGGCGCGGAGCAGATGCTCCGGATCCCGACGGCCTCCCCGCCACGCCACTGCCGGTCACCGAAGACCTACGTGTGGGGTTCGTCGAGGCGGTGTGGCGGAGCCTTGCCTGGAACACCACGACCTGGCTCGGCCGTCACCTGACGAGTGCACCCACCGACCTGATCGCGTACCAGCAGCTCATCGCCAGCGTACGACCCGACTGGATCATCGAGACCGGCACCGCTGACGGCGGCCGCACCCTGTTCCTCGCATCGATCTGTGAGCTCCTGGATCACGGTCAGGTGGTGTCGATCGACAGCGGCATCTCAGAGGGCGTGCCCCTGCACCCACGCATCGTCTACGTCGACGGGGTGCCCGACGCCGAGACAACCGTCGCAAGGGTCAACGAGATCGTCGGCTCCAACCCGCGGGGTCTCGTGGTGCTGGGCGGCTGTCGTGCACGCGATGTGACACAGAGGGAGTTCGCGGCCTACGCCCCACTCGTCGCGGTGGATTCCTACGCCATCGTCACGGACACGATCGTGAACGGGAACCCGGTCTGGACCGGGTTCGGCCCCGGGCCCGCGGAGGCGGTTAAGCAGATCCTGCTCCGCCACGGCGAGTTCTACCCAGATCCCAGCGCGGAGCAGTGGGCTCTCACCTTCAACCCCGGGGGCTTCCTCAAGCGGAGCCGCTCTGCCTCCCCAGCATGAAGGCGGGCTGATCCAGCGTGGCTGCCGATCAGGTGGTCCTTCACATCGGCACGCACAAGACGGGCACGACCTCGCTGCAGCACTTCTTGCATGACCACCCCGACCTATTGGCCGCGGTCGATGCGACGTACCCAGCCGGGATGGTGATCGCGGCGTCGCACTCAGAGCTGCCGCTTCTCGCGCTACGAACCGAGCTGACGTGGCCTGCGCGCCTCAGGTTCCCGGAGACCCAGCAACGAGCCTGGCTCGACGCCGCGCGTGACCATGTCGAGCAGCAGATCGCGAGCTGCCACACCGGCACGATCATCTTCTCCCACGAAGACCTCAGCTATGCGCGGTTCGACGAAGAGCTCGACCTGCTCCGGCACCTGCTCGCCGACCTACCGGCGCGTGTGATCCTCAGCCTTCGAGAGCGCTCTGCCTTCTTGCGCTCATATGGCGATCAGCTCGAGGCAACCGGCTTCGCCCGTAGCACCGATAGGTCGTCCTTTGCCTACGTAGGCGCGGACTCCTGGCTGGCGGACTACGACAGCCTGGTAGCTGCCTACCGCCGGCGCTTCGGCGCATCGAGCGTGACGACGATCGACTACGAGGACGAGCTGCGTCGGCACGGATCGGTGATCCCCGCCTTCGCCGCGCTCCTGGGCCTGGCACCCGCCTCGCTTCCGAAGCTCGACGGCTACTTCCTCAACCGAAGTGGCGTGAACCTGCGGCCGACCGAGGAGCAGCTGGCCTCGATCCGTCGGATGTTGGCGGAGCAGGCGAGGTGAGCGGACCGGCGCCTGCGGGGCCAACGCTCAGCTGGACGTTCCTCGCACCCGGCTGCCCCCGGCCCACAGGGGGCGACATCGCTCGCTTCGAGATCGCCAACGAGCTGAGCCGGCAGGGCCACTCCGTTCGCATCGTTCACCTGCCGACCTCTGAGATGTGGATCCGGAGTCTGGACGACCTCCCGTGGTTCGCGTTCGACGCAAGTGTGGATCACCTCTTCGGGGACGGCGTCGATCCCGCTGGCATCCCCGACTCAGACGTGGTCGTCTACTCGACCAAGCTGCTCGCGACCGCGCTGGCGCCCGAGGTTCGCGTGGCAGGCAGGAGACTCGTCGAAGCGCTTCAGGGGGACGGCGACCACACCTGGCTGCCGGTCCTGTTCCTGCAAGGGCACGGGGTGTTCCCCCCTGCAATCGAGGACTTGGCCTTCCGCCTGCGCGGACCCAAGGTCTGCGTCGGATCCTGGTTGGCCACGCTCCTGGAGGACATCGGTGTCGAGCGGTCCGACATCGTGCACATCCCGAACGGCATCGATCCCGATGTGTTCCGAGTCCGGCGCCCCATTGCAGGGCGGGAGCCCCGTGTGGCGATGAACTTCGACCCGTACCCAGCCAAGCAGGGCCGAATCGGCCTGACCGCACTCGAGCTCGCCTGGCGCCAGCACGGGATCCCAGCATGGGTCTTCGGCACGATCCCGCTCGAGCGCGAGGTCGAACCGGGTCTGGCCTTCACCCTGGCGCCAAGCCAAGCCTGGCTCAGCGAGCACGTCTACAACGAGGCGTCGGTCTTCCTGCAGCCGAGCAGGCAGGAAGGCTTTGGACTCTGCGCAGTCGAGGCGATGGCGTGCGGGTGCGCCCTGGTGACGACTTCGAACGGCGGGTCCGACGACTACGCCTTCCACGGCGAGACCGCCATCGTCTGTGGCGGGTCGGCAGAGGAGATGGCCGAGGCTGTCAACCAGCTGGTGCTCGACGCTGCGCTTCGCGTACGAGTCGCCACCGCAGGAGCTCGTCATGTCGAGCGCTTCCGTTGGCGCGACAGCGCAGCTCGCTTGGCGCTCCTGGGAGTCGAGCGGGTCAACGTCGCTGGCGGCGGCTGTACGACCCCCCGAGTCGACCTCGACCGGGTGCTCAGCGACCTGGCGTCGTAGCTCAGTAGAGGATCGGGATCTGACCCACGGGCCACGCCGACGGAGCGAAGAACCACGACTCGATGGCGTGGCGCTGCTGCGTCATCTCCGGCGAGGTCGCAGTCCTGTGCACCAACAGGTGATCGAACAGAAGCGCATCGCCGGGCCTGAACTCGGGACGCACGATGGGCGCTCCATCTGCTGCGGCGTTGACGGCGGCATCTGAGAGCGACCAGTCGAAGCGCGCCTCCTCATCGCTCGGGAGCACGCGCTCGACGCGCTTCGGGACGATGTCGAGCCCGGGCGCATCCCTTCCGCAGTGGCTCAGCGAGAGCCAGAGGTTGAACGCCCCGATGTCGTTGCCCAGGAAGGAGCCGTCCTGATGCCACCCGCCCATCACGACCAGATCGGGCGGCACTCTGCGCAGCGTGCACTTGTGAGCCGACAGGAACGGCCTCTCGCCCAGGAACTCGGTCATCAGCGCTCCGATGCCGACCGCATCGACCGTCTCGAACAGCTCGAACAGCATGTGAGGGGAGTCTGCGGTCCACATGCCCCCGCGCTCCCTGAGGAAGCGACGATTGGCGTCCTCGGGGAGTCCGCCACTCACTCGGTCGGGCATCGACCCTGGGCTGTACCAGCCGGGGTCGACTTCCTCGCCGGTCGCCGCCGCGTCGCCGGCCGCCAACGCTGTGTCGATGCCAACGGCCAGCGACTCGGCTCTGTGAGGCGGAACGAGCCCCCGCACGAGGACACAGCCGCTCCGGGCGAGACCACTCCTGACACTCCTCGCGCTCAGCTCGCCTGCGTCGATCTCGAAGACGCAGTCGTCTCCGGGCTCGGCGCTGATCCGAGGCCGCGCACCCGGCGTCGTTCCCACGCGCGATGCAGCAGCTCCGCGCCTCAAGCGCACGAGCTCGACCTCGAGCTCTGCACGACGCTGTGCACGATTCGCCTGCGAGAGGACGTCGATGGCAGATCGAACCTCGCCGCTCGACGCGAGCACCCGCGCCTCTTCGATCGTCGCGACGAGCTCGGCGCCCATCGTTGTGTCCGCCATCCGCCACCTCCCGCCGCGAAACGCTACAGCCAGCACCGCCCCGCCCGCGGCTCGTCTCGGCGCCGATTCCGACCTGTGCTCAGGCCGTTAGAGTCGGATCCGATGCGGGCCGGCGTTTCACCTGGTGACGGGCCGCGATCGCTCCAAGGCAGCCGCCGAGCCCAGGCTGGAGGGTCTCCGATCGTCGTCTGGGCTCTCGCGGCGGTCGCGGTGACGCTGGCGACGGCAGCCTCGTGGAGGGGCCCGGGGCTTACGACGGATTCCGTGGGATACCTCTCCACAGGGGTGAACATCGCTCAGGCCGACGGGCTGATCATGCTCTCTGATCAGCCCCTGACCATCTTCCCCCCGGGTGTGCCGCTGATCGCAGCAGCGGGGCACGCTTCTGGGCTCGGGGCGGAGGCCGCACTCCGAATCACGTCGATTGCGTCGTTCGGGGCGATCGTGCTGCTCGGTGCGCGGCTCTTGCGGCGAGTCACTCCGCACGCCGCAGTGCGCCTCGGTGCAACCGCGCTCCTCGCTGTCTCACCAGCGCTCCTCGGGGTCTCGAAGATGGCTTGGTCGGAGCCACCCTTCATCGTCGTGACGATCGCCTTTCTCATGGCGCTCGCCAGAGCTTCGGATCGGCGCGACCTCACCTGGCGCGATGTTGCCGTGCTCACCTCCCTGTGCTGGATCGCCTTCATGCTGCGCTACGTCGGGATGGCGTTGACAGCTGTGGCCGGGCTCGCGCTGCTCGCCTCTGTTCGGCCACTGGGGCTGCGGGCACTGGCGCGCATCGCGGCCTTCGGGTTGCTGAGCGCGTCGGCTCCCATCGCGTGGATGCTGCGCAACCACGCCGCCGACGGGACGTTCCTGGGGCATCGGTCACCCTCACAGGACTCCGTCAGGGACGTCGCCGTTCGAACCGCAGCCACGCTCGGCGAGTGGTTGGTGCCCGCACCAGCGCTGTCGACCCGAACTCTGGCGGTGATCGGCTCCGCCGGCGCGGGCGTGGTGCTAGCCGGGTTGGCCGTGGCCGTGTGGCGGCCTGCAGGCCAGAGCTCCGAAGCGGGCACAGGATCTCCTGATCCCGCCAGTCCAACCCTGACCCTCACCCTTTGCTGTGCCCTGTTCTGCACCGTGTACATCGGCTATCTCAGCGTTGCGTCGCTGAGCACCTCGTTCGAACCGACCAACTCGCGCTACCTGTCCCCGGCCTTCTTGCCAGCAGTAGCGGTGGCGGCAGTGGGCGCGACCGCCCTGCTGAGGCTCAGGCCGTCAGCGGCGGCGCACCGGTTGCTGCTCGCAGCGCTCGTGATCCTCCTGGCGAGCCAGACCGGCGCCTCCTTGCGGGATGCTCGCGACGGAGCCGCCGATGGGATCGGGTTCAACTCGCTCGGCTGGCGGCGCTCGGCGCTCTCCGAGGTCGCTTCAGGCATCATCGAGAGCGCGGACCACCCGGTCGTCTACAGCAACAGCCCGAGCGGGCTGTGGGCGGGCACGAGGATCCAGCCTGTCCACTGGGCCCCTCGTGACACTGGGTTTCGTGGAGTGCCGACCCCGCGTGAGCTGGACGAGTTCGTCGAGAAGGTGGGCTGCGCGACTGGGGACTCCTACTTGGTCATCCACCTATTCGGTGACCGCCGAGTGGTGAGCCTCGACCGGATCAGGTCGGTCGTAGACGTCGAAAGGGTCGGTGCCGCTCCAGATGGTGCGGTCTTCCGCGTCTCGGCGCCCGCGCCAGCGCGCTGCCCCGACGAGCTTCCCGCTCGGGTGCGACGCACATGAACGACAGCCGACCGCGCGCAGCAGCAGAGCTCGTCTCTGTCGTGTCCGTAGTGTCCGTCAACGATCCGTTTCGAGTGGATCGCGCTCGGTAATAGGAGCGCGCCAGGCCTTCTGCCCCATCTCCTGCAGCGGTGCTGCTCCGTAGGATGCACTCGTGCCTGAGCACGTGGCCGAGCAACAGGTCCTCTCGGACCTTGCTGGGCAGGGAGGGGAGATGCGGGAGGTCGCGTCGTCGCTCGCTGCCGGCGCTGTGCTGCGCGGGCGCATGTCGCCGGAGGCCGCAGCGCAGCTGAGCAGCTACACAGCCGAGGAGCTTCGCGCCGTGTCAGGACGGCGTGGGCCCTTGACCTCCGGTGCGCCGGTGCTCGTGAGCATCGTCGTCCCAGCTCTGAACGAAGAGGAGAACCTGGACTCGCTCTGGAAGCGGTTGGCTCCTGTGCTCGATTCACTCGAGGGTGGGGGCGAGCTCGTCATCGTGGACGACGGGAGCTCCGACGGCACATGGCACGAGATCGTGCGCCTCTCGTCCGACGACTGCCGGGTCCGAGGGGTCAGGTTGTCGCGCAACTTCGGGCACCAGGCCGCCCTTTCGGCGGGGATGTCGCATGCCCGGGGACGCACCGTCTGCTTCATGGACGCAGACCTCCAGGACCCACCCGAGCTGCTGGGCGAGCTTCTCGACCAGTGGCGTGCAGGCCACGAGGTCGTCTACGCGATCCGGCGATCGCGTCAAGAGGGCCTCCCGAAGCGCGCGGCCTACCGCTCCTTCTACCGGCTCTACCGACGGCTCGCGAACATCGATGTACCAGTCGACAGCGGCGACTTCGCGCTGCTCGACAGGCGCGTCGTGGATGACATCCTTGCCCTACCCGAGCACAACCGGTTCCTGCGCGGGCTGCGCAGCTGGGTCGGCTATCGCCAGATCGGCGTCGAGTACGACCGCGACGCCCGCAACGCCGGAGAGCCGAAGTACACGACACGCCGGCTGTTCCGCTTGGCCCTCGACGGCCTCCTCTCGTTCTCCGCAGCTCCCTTGCGGCTTGCCTCGTACCTGGGGATCGTCGTCGCCGTCGCGGGTGGCATCTACATCGGAGTCGCCATCGTCTACAGGCTCTTCCTCGGCGGCGTACCGGAGGGCTGGACCTCCATCATCGCGGTCGTCCTCGCAGTGGGCGGCATGCAGCTCATCGTCGTCGGAGTGCTGGGCGAATACGTCGCTCGCGTCTACGACGAATCGAAGGGTCGGCCCAACTACCTCGTCTCAGAGACGACGGGATCGGGTGCTGGGGTGCGCTAGCCGATGGAGCTCTCCCTGTACCACGACCATGCTCGCCTCGAGCAGAGCCACTGGTGGTTCGTCGCGCGCCGAGCGATCATCGGCGAAGTCCTGACCCGGCACCTGCCGGACGCACCCGACCGGCGCATCCTCGATGCCGGCTGTGGCACCGGAGGGATGCTCCCGATGCTCTCGCGCCTTGGACACGTCGAGGGTCTCGAGGCGGAGCCGTCCGCAGTGGCGCACTGCCGGGAGGCCTTCGCTGACTTCGAGGTCCGACAAGGGGGGATCCCCGTGGACGTGCCATCGGGTGGGGTCTTCGACGTCGTGACCGCGTTCGATGTGATCGAGCACATCGCGGACGACATCGGAGCGCTGGAGGCGTTCGGGGCCGCTCTTCGCCCGAACGGCGTGGTGGTCGTGACGGTGCCCGCTCTGCCATGGCTCTGGAGCGACCACGACCGCGTCAACGGCCACGAGCGCAGATACACCAGACAGACCCTCTCATGTGCCTTCACGAGATCTGGGTTCAACGTGCGCCACATGTCGTACTTCAACACGTTCCTCCTGCCTTCAGTGGCGGCCGCCCGTTGCGTGCAGCGGTTGCGGAAGACGAGAGCTCAGCCCCGATCTGACTTCACGATGCCCTCACCCGCGATCAACCAAGCGCTCACGCGGACGATGGCGGCAGAGGCTCAGCTCGTCGCCGGGCGCGGGCTGCCAGTCGGGGTCTCCCTCATCGCCGTGGCCGAGCCGACTGGTGGCGGAGCAGTCACGCCAGCAACGGGGTCGAGCCCGCCATGAGCGCTGCCCCTTCAGCATCGACGCTCCAGCGCTTGGCCATCGTCGGAGGATGTGGTCATGTCGGTCTGCCGCTGGGTCTGGCGTTCGCCGACAGCGGCCTCGACGTCGTTCTCTACGACATCGACGAGACGGCCATCGACACGATCCGAGCCGGCAAGATGCCGTTCTTCGAACGGGACGCGGAGGCGGTCCTCGCGCGCGTGCTCGCCAGCGGACGCCTCACGCTGAGCTCTGATCCGAGCAGCGTGGCGGAGGCCGACGTCGTGGTCGTCGTCATCGGAACACCCGTCGACGAGCACCTCAACCCGGATCCCGGTGCGGTGGTCAAGGCGATCGAGCGCATGCTCGACCACCTTCATGACGGGCAGCTTCTGGTCTTGCGGAGCACCGTGTACCCGGGCGTGACGGCGCTCGTCGAACGCCTGTTGGCGCGCCACGGTCGGCAGATCGACGTGGCCTTCTGCCCGGAGCGGATCGCGGAGGGCCAGGCCATGGAGGAGCTCCGATCGCTCCCGCAGATCGTGTCTGGGCGCACACCAGCCGCGCTCGAGCGGGCGAGCGCCCTGTTCGGGGTCCTGGCCGAGCAGGTCATCCCGATCGGCGTCGAAGAGGCCGAGCTGGCCAAGCTCTTCACCAACACCTGGCGCTACATAAAGTTCGCCGCCGCCAACCAGCTCTACATGATCGCCAACGACTTCGGTGCCGACTTCGACGTGATTCGAGAGGCGATGACCCACGACTACCCGCGGGCGGCCGACGTTCCCGGACCAGGCCTGACGGCGGGGCCGTGCCTGCTCAAGGACACGATGCAGCTGGCTGCCTTCAACAACAACAGCTTCATGCTGGGGCACGCCAGCATGATGGTGAACGAGGGACTGCCCAAGTACCTGGTCGACCAGATCGAACGCGCCCACGACCTGTCCGGGATGACCGTCGGGCTCCTGGGCATGGCCTTCAAAGCCGAATCGGACGACATCCGCTCGAGCCTCAGCTACAAGCTCAAGCGGCTCCTGAAGCTGAAGGCGGCACGCGTGCTCTGCACCGACCCCTACGTCACCGTGGACAGCGACCTGACCCCGCTCGAGGAGGTCCTCGCCCACTCCAACCTGCTCGTGGTCGGGGCACCACACCGCGCCTACGTGGGCCTGGTCCCACGCGTGCCGGTGGTCGACATCTGGAACGTGCTGGGGAGCCGAACGTGACACCACGCATCTCGGTGGTGGTGCCCTGCTACAACGAGGGCGCCGGCATCACGCCGTTCCTCGATCGTCTCTTCGACTCGGTCACGATGCCTTGTGAGGTTCTCGCTGTCTACGACACGCCGGAGGACTCGACGCTGCCCCACCTCGAGGCCTACGCGGAGAAGGATCCACGGCTCGTCCCCACCCACAACACCTACGGCCCAGGACCCGCGAGAGCCCTTCACTTCGGGCTCGACAGCGCGCAGGCCCCGATCGTCGTGGTGACCATGGCGGACGGAAGCGACGACCCGCAGCAGATCGAGCAGCTCGCGCGCCTCGTCGAGCGAGGGGTGGTGGTGGCTGCGGCATCTCGCTACATGAAGACGGGCCAGCAAGTAGGAGGACCGTTCCTGAAGCGGATCATGTCGCGCGGTGCCGGGTTGTCGCTCTACTGGCTGGCCCGAGTCGGCACACGTGACGCCACGAACTCCTTCAAGGCGTACGACCGCGACTTCGTTCGCCGCGTCGGGATCGAGTCCGACACCGGCTTCGAGCTCGGGCTGGAGATGGTGGCCAAGGCACGCCGCCGGCGACTGCCCGTGGCCGAGATACCGACCATCTGGCTCGACAGGACCGCTGGCACCTCGAGCTTCCAGGTCTGGTCGTGGCTGCCGCGCTACCTGCGCTGGTATCGCCACGCGTTCGGTCCGAGGCTGCGATGAAGGTCCTCGTCAGCGGGTCGTCGGGGTTCATCGGGGGCTACGTGGTGGAGGAGCTGCTAGCTCGGGGCTACACGGTCATCGGCATCGACGATCACTCGAAGTACGGCAAGGTCGCCAAGTCCTACGACGACGACCCTCGCTACACGCTCGTCGAGGGTGACGCACGCGACGTCGGGCTGATGACGGAGCTGCTGAGCGACTGCGACCACTTCATCGCAGGCGCCGCGATGATCGGAGGGATCTCCTACTTCCACGCCTACGCCTACGACCTGTTGGCCAACAACGAGCGGATCATCGCGGCTTCCTGCGACGCGGCGATCAAGGCGTTCGCGTCCGGGCGCCTCGAGAAGGTCACCTACATGAGCTCCTCGATGGTCTTCGAGTCGACTGATCGGTGGCCCTCTGTCGAGGGGGACGAGCGATCCATCGCTCCCCCGTTGTCGTCCTACGGCTTTCAGAAGCTGGCGGTGGAGTACTTCGCCCGAGCCGCGTGGGACCAGTACCGGCTTCCCTTCACGATCGTGCGCCCTTTCAACTGCGTCGGCATCGGTGAGGGTCGGGCGCTGGGCGATGTCGAGATCGACAGCGGAAATGTGAAGCTCGCCATGAGCCATGTCGTCCCGGATCTCGTGCAGAAGGTCCTGAAGGGGCAAGACCCGCTCCACATCCTCGGCGATGGCTCGCAGGTCAGGCACTACACCTACGGAGGGGACCTGGCCAAGGGCATCGTCACCGCGATGGAGCACCCCGACGCGATGAACGAGGACTTCAACCTCTCGACGGCGCGGTCCACGAACGTCATGGAGCTGGCGGAGATCATCTGGCACAAGATCAAGGGCGACGACGAGCCGCTCCGGGTGGTCTCCGATCCCGGCTTCGAGCACGACGTCAGCCGGCGGATCCCGTCGACGGAGAAGGCCAAGCGAGTGCTCGGGTTCGAGGCCACGACGCCACTCGAGGACATGCTCGACGAGGTGATCCCGTGGATCCGCCAAGCGCTGGCCGACGGTCGCATCTGATCAGGCGGCTGCTCCGCCACCGTCTGCTTCCGCTGTGGTCCTTCGTCGCCTTCGTTGCGGCGGCAGGCCCGCTGATCATCTTCCACTTCGGTGCCCATCGGTGGTTCCTGCGGGACGAGTGGTCCTTCATCGCGGACAGAGGGGGGTCGCGGTTCCCAGATCTCATCGAGCCAAACGGCGGCGCCCACTGGGTCGCCGTACCCCGCATCGTCTTCTGGGGTCTGTGGCAGATCTTCGGCATCACCACCTACCGTCCCTACTTGGTCGGCGTGGTGATCCTGCACCTGGTGACCGCCGTGCTCTTGCGGGTGGTCATGCGTCGTGCCGGCGTGGGCCCGTGGCTCGCTACCTGTGCTGCCTCAGTGTTGGTCCTGTACGGGCCTGGCTCGCAGAACTTCATGTGGGCGTTTCAGATCGGGTTCATCGGCTCCGTCGCCTACGGCTTGGTGCACCTGCTCCTCACCGACCACGACGGGCCAGTCGGCCGCAACGATGCGGTTGGCCTCCTCTTCGGGTTGCTCGCAATCATGTCGTCCGGGGTGGGCATCACGATGACGGTGGCGGTCGGCGTTGCGGTCGCCATCCGCCGAGGCTGGCGCCCGGCGCTGATGCACACCGTTCCTCTCGGTGCCATCTATCTCATCTGGTCATGGGTCGCCGACGCCAGAAGCAGCCCACTCGGAGCGCCCAGTCCCGGAGTCCTCATCTCCTGGATCAAGAGCTCAGCGATCGGCACCTTGGTGGGGCTCGGGTACTTCGGCGCCATCGCCTGGGGTCTCCTCGCGGTCCTGTTGGTGGGCACGATCCTGGCGTGGCGAGGCGGCGTCCTCGGTGCTGACCGCAGGCGCTTGGCCGTCCCCTCCGGCCTGCTGGTCGCGACGTTGTTCTTCATGGCGACCACGGGCCTCGGGCGATGGTGGCTCGGCCAAGAAGGAGCGCGCGCCGATCGGTACGTCTACCTCCAGTCCGCACTCGTGCTTCCGATGCTCGCGGTCGCCGCCGAGTGCCTCGCGCGTCGCTGGCGCCGACTCACGCCCTTGGTCTTCGCCTTGATCCTCGTGCCCGTCCCCCTGAACCTCGGCGGCTTCGATGACGCGATCTTCGGCAAGGAGTACATGGCCAACCGCCGATACGTGCTCACCACGGCACCGAGGATGCCCTTCGCTCGCGATGTGCCGAGAGACGTGCAGCCCATCCCCGACATCTTCTCCTCCGATGCGGTCACGATCGGCTTCCTGCTGACCGCCGCATCCAATGGGGACCTGAACCCGTCGGAGGTTCCTCTGACCCCACGGGTGGTCAACGAGTTCAAGGTGCGGCTCGGGGTTGCCCAGCGGCACGGGCGACGGACCTACCCGACCGGGTGCGAGCAGTCCGACCGCGTGACGAGGCTGGAGCCTGAGGTGGGTGACCGGCTCTACATCGGCGGTCCGGTCGCCATCGCGACGACCGACGGCGAGGGTCCGACATCCCCGGCTGTCACCTTCACCACGATGGGCGGCGGAACGGAGCTCACCATCGAGCTGCCCGATCTCCACCTTCAGATCGGACCCCGTCCAGGGGCCACTCAGTACACCTTGTGCAAGCAAGGGTGACCGGCCGAGCAGCGAGCCGACCCACCACCTAGGGTGCCGCCCAATGGGCAATAGCGGGCAAGGGCAAGGTTCGCTGTTCTTCGTGCACGTCATGAAGACGGGAGGCAGCACCTTCCGGCGTCGCATCGTGCAGCGCCTCGGAGCGGAAGCCGTCTTCCCGTGCCGCGCCCTGGATCCACCCGAGGCCGAGCCGAACCTCCGAATCGACCACCTTGCCTCGTTGCCCGCTGCGCGGCTCGAGGCGATCAGGGCCTTCACAGGCCACTTCCCCTTCTTCGCCGCGACACTCGTGCCGAGACGCACGGTCACGATCACGATCCTGCGCGATCCGGTCGACCGCGTGATCTCGTACCTGAAGCAGCACCACCGCCAGAAGGGCCTCGGACCGGACCGATCGCTCGAGTCGATCTACGACCTGCCGTGGCATCGCGAGCTCCACATGCTCGACTACCAGGTGCGCGTCTTCGCCACCACGGCGGCTGACGGCGTGCACAGCGTGATGGAGCACGTGGAGATCGACGAGCGACGCATGGAGGTCGCGAAGGATCATCTTCGTGAGGTCGATCTGCTCGGCTTGCACGAGTGCTACGACGACTTCACGGAGAGGGCGATGCGAACGCTCGGGTGGCCCCTCGAGTACGTGACGCCGCAGCGGGTGTCGATGCCAGGCGAGGTTCCGGACTCGCTTCGCCGCAAGATCGCTGCTGACAACGAGGCCGATCTCGAGTTCTACGCATTCGCCCGAGAGCTGTACAAGCGGCGCCATTCGTAGATATGGACCTGCAGCCGCCGGCCATCGGCCGATCTCGACGCCGTACCCCTATCGTGCGTGCCAGCCCAACGAGAGCGGGTTCATGCACCTCTCCCTCTACAGCGTCAAGAAGTTGGCCCTCGCCCCGCGCACCGCGCTCATGCGCCGCATGGAAAAGGACATGGACGACGCCGGGCGCCAGATGTTCGAGCTCCACTACTACCGCAAGCCCCTCTACGACTTCAGCGACGCGACAGTGCGGAACCGCGACATCCTCGTCGATGTCGACATATCGGCCGAGAGCATCGTGCTCGATGTCGGCGCCTTCAGGGGTGAGTGGGCCGAGAAGATCTGGAAGCGCTACGCACCGACGATCCACGCCTTCGAGCCCGCTCCCGGAGCGTTCCGGCGGATGGCGCAGAAGTTCGATGGCAACGACAAGGTCCACACCTACGAGTTCGGCCTGGGCGGCTCTGAGACGGCGGCCTCTCTGGCGCTGAACGGGCCGGGTTCCTCCATCTACGACGAGCCGGTCGAGTTCGGCGCAGTCGAGGTGCGCATCCGAGATGTCGCCGCCGTCCTCGAGGAGATCGGCCTTGACGAGATCGACCTCCTGAAGGTGAACATCGAGGGCGGCGAGTACGACCTCCTCGATCGCCTGCACGAGACCGGATGGCTCCCTCACATCCGCCTTCTGCTCATCCAGTTCCACGAGTGGCACCCCAAGGCCTACCGGCGGCGGCGGCGCAACCGACGGGCGCTGAGGGCCTCGCACGAAGAGGTGTGGGGGTATCCCTGGGTGTGGGAGCTCTGGCGCCGAGAAGGCGGCTGAGTGGACCGCGACCGCGCGGCAAGGTCTCAGCGCGCCGCAGCAGCCGCATTCGCGGCGTACGTGCTGTTCGGGATGATCGCGCTCGTGTTCGTTCTGGCGGATCATCGCTGGTTCTTCCGAGACGACTGGGCCTTCCTCGCGGGCCGCGACGTCTCGTTCGATGGCCTGTTCCAACCGCACTTCGATCAGCATCTCTCGGCCGTCCCCGTTCTCGTCTTCCGCGCGATGTGGTCGCTCTTCGGTGCCCACAGCTACGTGCCCTATCAGCTGCTCATTGCAGTGGCTCACCTCTCCGTGGTCGTGCTCCTGCGGATGCTCCTGCGCCACCTGGGAGTGCGCCCGTGGCTCGCCACAGGGGCGGCCGCGATCCTCGTGCTCTGGGGCCCGGCCGGCGGTGACAACCTCACCTGGGCCTTCCAGGTCAACTTCACAGGCTCCATCTCGTTCGGCCTGGCTCAGCTCCTGCTGGCAGACCGTTCGGGCAGGGTGGGTCCCAGAGAGGTCATGGCTGCGACGCTCGGGGTGCTCAGCGTCTTGTCATCTGCCATAGGCGTCACGATGGTCGCCGTCGTAGGGCTCGCTCTCCTGCTGAAGCACGGCTGGCGCACCGCGGCGGTCCAGGTCACCCCAGCCGCGCTGGTGATGCTGGTCTGGGCGATCGCGATGGACCCCGCCACGGAATCGGCTGCCGGGCCCCCTCCGGACATCGCAACGACCCTTCGCTGGATCCGCTGGACCTATGCCGGGGCGATCGAAGGACTCGGCGGGCATCCAGTCGTGGTCGCAGTGCTGATCGCTGTAGCCGCGCTAGGCCTGGCGCTCGAGGTCCGCGCACCGACGTTCTCACACTTCACCGGAGCTCGAGACCAGCTCCGGCGGCGCATCACAGCTGCGGCCATACCGATCGCACTCCTCCTCGGGTCTCTGTTCTTCGCGATCGTGACTGCGCGGGGCCGGTGGATCTTCGGCGAGGCCGGGGCGCGTGCGGGTCGCTACATCTACGTGATCGCAGTGCTGATGATCCCAGTGCTCGCCATCGCGGCCGAGGCTGTCTCACGAAGGTGGCCGAGTGCACGCCATGCGGTGTTGGCCCTTCTGATCATGCCGATCCCGCTGAACCTCGGAGGGTTCGATGAACCCCCGTTCGACGCGCGGTACTTCGCCCGTCAGGAGGCGCTGCTCACCGGCGTGGTGGAGATGCCCCTGGCGCGCCAGGTGCCACGCGAGAACCGTCCCCCGGGTTACGACCCGACGATGGGAGAGGGCATGACGGTCGGTTGGCTGCTGGACGCACACGATGGCGGCAAGCTCCCTGCGGCCGCCGGCAGGCTCACGCCAGCGCTACGAGATGAGCTGACCATCCGGTTGACCGTCACTCAGACCCAGGCCGTAGGACCGCCGTCGGATGCGTGTCCACCCCTGCTGCTCCCAACGTTGCTCACGCCGGCATCAGGTGCCGAGTACCGCATCACTGCGCCGATCGTCCTCACGCTGGAGGAGCCGTCGGGCGGCGCCCGCACACGCGTCGTCTACCGCCCCGGTGCAGGCGACACGCTGAGGCTCGAGCCGGCGGGCGCTGCCGTTCGGGCTGCCCCTCTGAAGAAGGCGGACTCGGACGCGCTCTGCACCGCTTCCGAGTAGCGGCGCTCCCTCCGAGTCGTCGACCGACTCATGGGACCTTGCCGCACAGCTGGATTCCAGCGAACACGGGCGTGAAGACGACGGCGATCCGCTCCGTGGCGATGAGCGTGTGCCCCTCCGTCAGATCGACTCGCCGACCGCTTACGCCGTTGGGGCCATCGATCTCGACCATGACCGTGGCACCTCTGAAGCTCACCGTGTCACCAGGATCCAGATCTAGCGTCACGGGCGAGCGCAGCGGCGCGCACGTGGACGGGTCTGCGTCCTCGTCGACGACCAATAGCTCCAAGTCCCTCTTCAGCGAGGCCAGCACCCGCTGATCTCCTGGCAGCTCCCCCTCGAGGACGCCCTCCGCCACCGCTTCCTGCAGCCATCCGATCGTCAGGAGCGGTGCCGCCGAGAAAGGCTGACCACCGGGTGGCAGATCGGTCCGACCTGCCACGAGCGCGCCCATCGCCTCCACCCGCTCGAGCTGGCTGTGGAGCACGCGCTCGTCGGGGTCGCGGTCCGAGAGCCGCGCGAGGTTGCCTGGGATCCCAGCCCAGAGCAGGAGCACCAACGATGCGGTGGCCACCCGCCTCGTGGCCGATGGGATCCGCCTGATCCAGCGCGTGGCCACCAGCGCCGCAAGCCCCAAGAGCGGGAGCAGCATCAAGACGACGACGTGCTGGTAGCGGGACGCGCGGGCCGTGTCGGCGCCGAACGCAGCGCGCCCACTCGCAACCACGTACAGGTAGCCGATCGCCCCCACAGCGAAGCTGGCGGGAATCGCCACCTGCGCGCGCGTCACGGTCGATCGCTGGACGACGAGGGATGCGATGGCCAACGCCACGCCGATCGAGAGCACCACCCCGAGGCCGCGCCACCACGAAAAGGAGCTCACGGAGCTCGACATCGACGCCCATATGAAAGAGACCTTGTCGGTGTCCGGGCCAGGCTCGAGCAGCGAGGTGTCCCCGTGACGGCTGCTCCAAAGGGCGTACACCGCCGCCAGCGGCACCACGTGCAAGGCCGCGACGCGCCATCCCCGAAGCATCAGAAGGCTCATGCCCACGGTCGCGACCATCGGTACGGCGATGCCAGCGGACATGATCGCCGCAAGGCCCGCGAGCAGGCCCAGGGCATCGCGCCGCCCGCGGGGCCCGTCGTGGTCGGCGAGCAGCAGCTGTGTGAGGGATAGGGCGATGGCGCCGGTCCATGCCACCTGGAAGCCCCAGACGATGTTCTCCCATCCGGAGCCGAAGAGCACCCAAGGCAGGACCACAGCGCTGGAGAGCCACGGCCCCAGCCCGATGCGACGGAGCACCAGCCGCATCATCACGGCTGTAGCCAGATGAGCCGCGACCGCGATCGCTCGATACGGAAGGTAGGAGTCGAGCCCGAAGACGCGGTACCAGGCTCGATACAAGAGGATGGGAAGCGTGCTCCAGTGCTCGTTGTGGGGACGCAGGAGGTCTGGCAGATCCCAAGCAGTTCGAGCAGAGATGAAGTCCCACTCGTCCAGGTAGAAGGTCTGCTCCACGCCGATCGTCAGCAGCAGCAAGAACGAGAGCAGCAGCACGACGCCAAAGCATGCTGCTGGCGTCCACCGCCGGGGCCAGTCGTCGACCCGCACCCCTAGCCGTGCCCGGGCAGCAGCCGACGGGCCATCAGCTGCCCGCAACCGCGGCCGAGCCCGGTCGCTGACATCGCTAGCTGGCCTTCTCGAACACGTACTGCCCGTTGCGAACGAGGACCAGGCGCGCAACCCCCGACGACGCGAGCTCATCGACGGCTCGCTTGACTCCACCCTGCCACCATCCGCCCTCGGCGTAGTCGTCGCCCGTTATCAAGCCGCCCCGCTTCGTCTTGGCAAGGGAGAGCCTCAGGTCCTCAGCGACGAACTCGTAGAGGTGGTTGCCATCGATGTACACCCAGTCGAGCGACTCGTCCGGCAGGCTGCCGAGGGCGTCGGCGGACTGACTGCGATGGACGATCACCTGACCGGCGCGGATCTCGTCTTCGAAGCGGCCGAGCACGTTGGCGTAGCGCTCGTCCATCTCCGCCTGTCCCTTCTCGGCTTGGCCGCCGTACCAGGCGCGCTCGTACTCAGGTGAGGGCTCGTGCTTCCAGGGGTCGATGAGGTGGAGGATCGATGGGGACACGACGTCGAGGATGACCCGTGAGAAGTCCCCTTGGTGGACACCGATCTCCGCGCCGACTGAGGAGGCGGAGAACATCTCCAGGACGAAGCGGCGGCGCTCTGCATCGGTGGCGTTCTGCGGCTGCGTCATCTGCTCCGTGGACCGTTCCTTCCAGCGTGGATCAGCGTGTGGTGTTGGAGGAACGAACGGTAGTTGTCCTCCGCCGCGGCCTCGTCGTACACGGGCTCCTCGCCGACGACGAGGAACCTGAACCCGACAGCCCGCTCGAGCTCGTTGCGTCCGACGTGCAGCGGGTCTGAGACGATCGGGATCGACCGGCACAGGATGGCTTCGAAGAAGCGCATGCTCCAGGGCAAGTCACCCGCAGGGCACAACGTGAACTCGCTGCTTCGCAGCACTTGGAAGTAGTGCCGGTGGAAGAAGGCTCGGTCAGCCTGCGGAGTCTCCTTGGGGATGAAGACGTCGGGTTCGATGCCGGTCGCGTCGTAGGAGCCGAGCCGCTCGTGGTGTCCACCACCATCGGTGATGAGCAGGTAGGACCGATCGGTGAAGTGCCGACGGGCGTAGTCGAGGATCCAGCGCCGGTTCGCGAACGTCTCCGATCGATAGAGCCCGCCGACGAAGCAGAGGTCGTGCACCTTCTCGGCGGGCATCTCGTCGACCGCCTCCACGAACGAACGTGGATAGAGCAGCCGGATCGGTTGGTGTTGCTCGTCGATGTCTGGGCAGGGAAGCCCTTCCTCGGCATAGGCCTGGGCTATCAGGAGCTGCGAGCGCGGCCCGCCGGGGTCGAGCACGATGCTCATCGAGCGGCCACCACTGCTTCCAGGTCGTAGCCGAACAACCTCGAGCAGGCTTCTCGGATGTCATGGCGCGCCAGCAGCTCGTCCACGATGACGGCTGGCAGCGGATGTTGGAGGAAGCGCGTCATCAGGTCCTCGGTAGAGCTGAGCCGGTCTCGCGAGAAGCTGCTGCCCCCGCCGTAGCCGGCCACCTCTGTCAGGTCGTCGACGTTGACGAGGCCAAGCGCGCTAGCGACCTCATCGCGATGGCTGCGGTCCTGCACGAAGCGATTGAAGCTGACGACGACCTTGGCCGGTAGGTGGGAGGTCCGGCCAAGCGCCTCCGCGCAGTAGCTCTCGTACAGGTCGATGTACCCGACGTCGAAGCGGAACACCTCGGGGCGGGTCTCTGCGGCCTTCATGCGCGACGCCAGGTTGTTCAAGGGATCTCGCAGCACGAGCAGGCTCGCCGAGCCCGGTATGGCCCGGGGTAGCGCGGCGAGATTGAGGGAGCAGTCCTCCATCCCGAGGATCGTGCTCTGGTGGCTGGCGACCGCTGCGTTCAGGTCGGCCGCAGTCAGGTCGCCCAGCGAGAAGCTGCGCGAGTGGAGGCCACCGCAGTTGTTGAAGAAGGCGACCCCCCTGGCATCGTCGGCGAACCCGTCGCGCAGCTGCGGGTGCAAGGTGCTCGCCTCGAGCTCGCCCTTGATGCGTCCACCGAGGTTCGCGAACAGCCAGTTCACGACCAGGTGGATGCCGCTGCGCTTCAGCCCCCACACGACGGTGCAGCGCTGAGCGCTCATGGGATGACCCCGTTGTCGGCGAGGTACGAGGCAAGAGAGGGTGCTATCCCCGCTGCATAGGAACGGACCAAGTGACCGCCATCGAACTTCACCACCTGGCCATCCACGATCGGGTCGCAGATGGGGAGGAACGGGCACACGAGCTCATCGAGGTTGGCAGCCCACACATCGACGTTCGATGCGTCGAGCTTCCGGTACAGCTGCTCGAGACCGGTCGGTGATGGCTCCACGGCATAGCGACACTCCTCGACCACATCGGCAGCCGACAGGCACTGCAGCGGATCGAAGTTGTCGCCCGATGTGGGCGTGGGCTCGATGATGACCACCTTGCGTCCGCCTGCTCGCAGCGCCGCCAAGGAGTCCTCCGTGGTGCTCTCGACCCACTCGGCCAGCTCCCGGGAACTCTTGGGAAGTGCCGTGCCGTCCGGACCTAGGTATGACGCAAAGAGGCCCTGCTGCTCGTAGGGCGCGTTCATGACCACGACGATGTCCGGGTCTAGCTCGGGGATGACCCGGTCGTAAGCATCGGCGATCGCTCGATTGCACCTCGCCTGAACGGAAGCCACGAGAGACGTGAAGAGATGCCGCTGCCATGGGCATCCGACGAAGGCCGAGAGGGTCAGGCCGTTGCTCTCAGCCAGGGGCTCGAGGGCCGGGATCATCATGCCCGCGTAGCTGTCCCCGAGAACGAGCAGGTGCAAGCCACCACCAGAGACCCGCACACAGGCGTGAGCCGCCTCACCGAGGCAGTCCGCCAAGGGCAGGGTGTCGCCCTTGATCGCTGCGAAGTCGAGGTTGGTTGGTACGGGTGTGAAGCCTGTGGTGGCTAGCTGGGTGCTGTTCGGGACCGTGGTGCTGTCGTGGTCGAGGATGCGCGGCATGACCGCGACCGC
>JBMOLI010000012.1:0-162612 GCA_049325515.1 Actinomycetota bacterium
CGGCCGCTGGGGTTCACAGACGGGCGAGGGCGGCGGCTCGAGTCGCAAGCGTCGGCGCACCGAGGTCCGCAGCGAAGGTCGCCAGCCGGTCGGTGGGGCCCTGCCAGCGCCAGTCGTCCACCGCGCCGACGTCGGCGTCGGTCTCGACCGTCGCTATCCGCCGGAAGAGCAACGCCAGCTCGAACTGCTCCCGCAAGGTGGCGTTCAGCTTGGCGGCGCTGCGCACCCCGGCATCCCACTCGAGCGGGTCTGCCGGGATGTCCTCCAGGTGACGCCAGCGGTCGAGCACCGCCGCCGCTGACTTGGCCCCCCAGCCTGGGAGACCGGGGAACCCGTCGGCCGTGTCGCCAACCAGTGCGAGCAGATCCGGGATCGACTCGGGCAGCACGCCGAGCCGAGCGTGAACTCCCGCGGCGTCGAACCACTTGTCCTGGCGGCGGTCCCACTGCCACACCTTGCCGCCGACGCACTGACCGAGGTCCTTGTCGGGTGTGCAGATGATCACCCGCTCGACGCGTTGGTCCGCTGCGGCCACCTTGGCTCCCGCTGCCAGCGCGTCGTCCGCCTCTTGCTCGACCATCGCCCAGACCGTGAACCCGGCGGCTCGCAGCGCATCCTCGACGACCGGGAACTGCGCCTTCAGCAGAGGCTCCACGCCAGAGCCGTCCTTGTAGGTGGGCCAGAGATCGTTGCGGAACGACTCGATGACGTGGTCGGTCGCGACGGCGACATGTGTCGCTCCCTGCTCGAGGAGGGTCAGGCATGACGCCACCACGCCGCGGGTGGCACCTAGCTCCGGATCCTTGTTGGCCGGCGAGTAGTGGTGTCGGAACAGCTCGTAGGTGCCGTCGACGAGGTGGACCTGCATCGTCGCAGCCTGCCAGACGCCGGCCAGCTGGACGCCTCCGGGACGATCTGTCAGTCGTCGGGCGGGGATGGGACGACGACGACCGGCCGTGCGGCGTGCAGTGCAACCTGACTGCTGATCGAACCGAGCAGCATTCGCTGCACGCTGCCGATCCCGCGTGCTCCGACGACGACGACATCAGCGCGCTCTGAGGCCTCGAGCAGGGCGGACGCCGCGCCAGCGCACACAACCGTGCGCTCGACCGAACACGGAAGGTCGCCGATGTCAGGCGCCGCCAAGGCGTGGTCGACAAGCTCGTGTGCGCAGTGCTCGAACTCAGTGAAGTCGATCGTCTCGCCGGTCAGCGGGAAGCCCCCGACGAAAGGTGGCTGCCAGGCGTGCAGCACCTCGATCACTGCACTGCGGGCGCGCGCTTCGTCGATCGCCCAGGCGAGGGCCCGCCTTGCGGCCGACGATCCGTCCACACCCACGAGCACGCGCTGCGGCTGACCGTTGCGGGTGGTGGTGCCGTCCGGGCGTATCACCGCTACTGGCACGCTCGATTGGTGCAGGCACTTCTGCGACACCGACCCCAGGAGAAGGCCTCGGAAGCCGCCGAGGCCTCGGGCGCCGACGACGAGCAGGTCAGCACCCCGGGACGATTCGAGAAGGGCGCGCGCCGGGAGATCCGCGATGAGATGGCGCTCGACTCCCTCGCTCCCCTCCGCCCCGAGCGCCGCCTTGATGTAGCTATCCAGCGCTCGCTCTGCGTCGCGTGCGGTGTATGCGGGGTCGAAGCGCTCCGCCACGATCGTGTGGTGCTGGTCGAGGTAGCCCCATGCGAGGACTGCCTGCACGAACCATCCGCGGCACGCGGCTTCAGCAGCCGCCCATCGCAGCGCCTGTGCAGCCCCCTCCGACCCGTCCACACCGACGACGATCGATCCCATGTCGACAGCGTGCGGCGCCGGCAGTACGCGCGGCTAGGGGCCTTGGTCCCTTCCCTTGGGGGCGAGCCTCCCGGCTCAGAGACCGATGGCGCTCAGCGCGTCAGCGGCTCGCCCGATGGCGTTGGCGAGCCCGGGGTGCGAGGCCTCGAAGCGCGTGACCTCGTCGCGCAGCTCCTCGACGACTCCCTCGTCGTCCTTCTCCGTCAGCCGCCGCTCCACCTCGCCCGCCAGACGAGCCAGCTCGGCACGGTTGTCCGAGCCGTCCTCGCACGCCTCGATGGCATCCTTGAGGTCGGCCAGCAGCTGCTCCAAGGGTTCCTGCATCACGTGTCCTTCGGCTCGGCCTGCTCCTGGCTCTCAGCGTAGGCGGCGCGCCGTGTTCCAGGTTCGCTGGCGAGGTGGCGGTAGCGTCGACCGCGCCGTGAGCACCGACGAACGTGCCCCCAGGTGTCGCCGGTCCCCCCGCTGTGGCCGTCGGAGGCTCGGCTTCGCGACGATCGCCGCCGCCGTTGCCACATCGCTGGTGCTGGCGGCCTGCGGTGGTGGCCGTGGCGGGCGGGTGGACGAGGTGACCGATGACCGTGACGCGCCCAACCGCGGGGCCATTCCGACGCTGCCCGGTGGCGTCGAGCTGGGCGAGCTCGACCCGCGCGCTGTGCTTGTCGGCGCCGAGCTCGCCTTCGGGTCGCCGCTACCGAGCGAGCAGCTGGCTGCCGAGGCCTACACACAGGATCCGGAGGTCGTGTCAGCGCTGGCGCGTCGCGTCTACGTCGCCTCAGACGGGCGCCACATCGCCGACGTGCTGGTGCTCGTCCTCGATGGAGGCGAGCTCTTCGACGAGTCCGTCCTCGCTGGCTTCGAGCGCGGGGTGGTGAGCGCTCTCGGCGGCGCTCGCGCCGAAGAGCTCGTGCTTGCGGGTCGCCCTGCACTGCGCGCGGTGAGCGGCGATGGAGAGAGGGTGGCCATCGGGTTCCGCGAGGCAAACGTGCTCGCAATCGTGACCGGCTCGGTCGAGGCAGATGCGGTCCTCACCGCCACTCGGCAGATCGAGGCACGTGGCCGTGGTGAGGCCGGCTCTGGCGAGCCGCAGACGCCGCTCGTGGCTGTGCCGGCCGAGGCGGCCTTCGTGACCGTGCCGACCGTCACCTTCGAGCTGATACCGCCGCCCGAGGAGGAGGTCGGGCCCGAGCCGCCCAGCCTGTCGGGCGCGTCCGGCGCCCACGGGCGCTACGGGGTGGTGGCGGGCGAGCGCCGGACCGTCATGTGGGTGTTCGAGGTCGACCGTGGGGCGTACTCGTCGGCCGAGGCTTTGGACCCTGCGATGCAGTCGCTCGCGCAGCAGCGCGGCCGGGGCACTGCCCCGACGCCGCTCGAGGTGGGAGGCCGAGTGGTCTACGCCTCGCTCAACGAGCCGGGCTCACCCAGCGCGCAGGTCTTCCGCCATCAAGGCCTGGTGCTGCTCGTGGAAGGTGACCGATCGGATCAGGTCGACGCCGTCACCACCGCCTGGATCGCCGCGCTCACCCCCACCAACCAACGTCTGTGAACCCCCACGGCCGGTATGCGGCCGCCAGGGTTCACAGACGTTGGTTGGTCACTCCTGGACGAGCTCGATCAGCGTGCCGAAGCTGCCCTTCGGGTGGACGAAGGCGACGGTCGTGCCGCGGCTGCCGGGGCGCGGGGCCTGGTCGATCGGGGTGGCGCCGGCCTCGATCATGGCGGCAAGGGCGGCCGCACAGTCGTCGACCCTGTAGCCGACGTGGTGCAGGCCCTCGCCGCGCTTCTCGATCGACTTGGCGATCGGAGAGTCGGGCCGCGTGGCAGCCGTCAGCTGTATGTAGGAGTCGGCCACCTTGATGAGCGCCTCCTCGACACCGTCGCTCTCGACGATCTCGCGGTGGTGCACCTCGGCCCCGAAGGCCGCCTGGTAGTACGCGATGGCGGCCTCGAGGTCGCGCACTGCAATGGCGACGTGGTCGATCTCGGTGAGGATCACGACCGTTCCTACAGCTCGCCGCGCGCGTGGCGCTGGTAGAGCGTGATCTTGTCTTCGCCGATGCGGGCCCGCTTCTCGGGGTCGGTGATGCCGAGCCCCGCGCTCGGTGCCAAGCAGCGCACGCCGAGCTTGCCCTCGGCCTCGTTGCGGTGCACTGCGCGAGCGGCCTCGCCGACCTCGGTGAGGTCGTAGGAGGCTGACATCACCGGCTGGATGCGGCCCTGGCCGATGAGGCGGTTCATGTCCCACGCCTCCTGGTAGTTGGCGAAGTGCGACGACACGATCCGCTTCAGCTTCATCCAGAGGTGGCGGTTGTCGTACTCCAGCATGAAACCAGACGTGGCAGCGCAGGTGACGACCGTGCCGCCGCGCTTGGCGATGAACACCGAAGCACCGAAGGTGGAGCGACCCGGGTGCTCGAAGACGATGCTGGGGTCTTCGCCTATGAGGCTGCGCACCTTCTTGCCCAGGCGCCGCCACTCCGACTCGTCTTGCGTGTGCTCGTCGACCCAGAACTTGTATCCCTCGGCGGCGCGGTCGATGACAGCCTCACATCCCATGGCTTCGAGCAGCTTCACGCGCTCGGGGCTGGAGACAACCCCCACCGGCGTGCCGCCACCGTTGAGCACGAGCTGGATGGCGTAGGCGCCGATCCCGCCGGTGGCGCCCCACACGAAGACCGAGTCGCCCTGCTTCATCTGCGCGGCGTGCCGACCGACGAGCATGCGGTAGCTGGTGGAGGCGCACAGACCGTTGACGGCCGCCTCCTCCCAGGTGAGGTGGGCAGGCTTGGGCATCAGCTGGTTGGCCTTCACGACCGACAGGTCTGCCAGGCCCCCGAAGTTGGTCTCGAAGCCCCAGATGCGCTGGTTGGCCGCGAGCATCGAGTCGTCGTGAGAGGACGGATCCTGGTCGTCGACGTGGTTGCAGTGCACGACCACCCGATCGCCCGGCTTCCAGTTGCGCACGGCCGATCCCACCCGCAGCACCACGCCGGACGCATCGGAGCCCACGACGTGGTGGTCGAGAGCGTGGCGCTTGCCCCAGACCGATTCCTTGCCAAGGCGGTCGAGGAAGCCGAAGGTGGGGAGCGGCTCGAAGATCGAGGTCCACACCGTGTTGAAGTTGATCGACGACGCCATCACGCCGAGGTACACCTCATCGGGAGCGAGCTCGGGCGTGGCCACCTCGCCGACGTGGAGCGACTTGCGGGGGTCCTTGTCGACCGACTCGACCCCCTCCCACATGTCCTGCTCGTTCCGCAGCACGTAGGCGGCCCGGAAGCTCTCGGGGATCGGGATGGCGGCGATGTCCTCCGCGGAGGCACCACCCTCGATGGCGGCGAGGAAGTCCTGCATGGGCGCGAACCTACCGATGCCGATCCTTCGCAGGCGAACCGCGAAGGCGGCATCGGCCCGCTCGGCGGTGGCGTGGTTGACTCGCGGCTCATGGGTCTGCAGAGGATGAGCGAGCGCTACGAGAGGCCGGACTGGGTGAGGCGCCTCAACGCGATGGCGCCGGCGTGCGGTGGCGCTGGAGGGGTGGTGCCCATCGACGCAGGGCAGCTCGTGGATCTGGCCAGATCCACGACTGGGATCGACGATCCAGGCGATCTCGGCGACGGCGACTGGGAAGGCAGGCTTGGCGCTCTCGTCAGCGCGATCAACGCAAGCGATCTGCACGTGGTCGGTCGGCTGATGACGCGCCAGGAGCTGTTGCGCGGCTTGCGCACGCGGCTGCTGCTCGCCGATCGACGCAGGCGCGAGCCGTCGATCGCGGAGGAGCAGATCGAGGCCCCGATCGTCATCACCGGGCCCGCGCGATCCGGCACGACGATCCTCTTCGAGCTGCTCGGCCTCGACGCCGATCTGCGCACGCCGATCGCAACCGACGTCATCCACCCCGTGCTCACATCGAGCGCCACCGACGCCGATCGAACCGCGATGACAGAGGCCGAGCAGGAGCTGTGGGCCGACGTGCAGCCGGAGTTCGACGCCATCCACGAGCTGCGCTCCGACCTGCCAGTCGAGTGCATCACGATCAGCTCACCGTCTTTCGCTGGGAGCCACTGGCCGATGGTGCTCACCACCCAGGGCGACTGGCAGCCCGATGTCCAAGCCGACCTCGCGTTCCACCGCGCCGTCCTGCAGACGGTTCAGCACGGCAGGCCGCCCAAGCGCTGGTTGCTCAAGACGCCGGGCTACCTCTTCATGCTCGACGACCTGATCGCCGCCTACCCGGACGCCAGCGTGATCGTCACGCACCGCGACCCTGCCAAGACGATGCCGTCGACCGTGAGCACCACCGCCATGGTGCAGTGGCTCCGCACCGACCAGGTCGAGCTGGACGGTCTCGCCGCGCTTATCGGAGCGCTCTTCGGCGACGCCCTCAACACTCTTGCCCGTCGCCGTTCCGACGGCTCGCTACCCGGCATCTATGGCGACGCGCGGTTCGCCGACCTCATGGCCGATCCGGTCGCCGCCATCACCGGTGCCTACGCCGGGATCGGCCGCGAGATGACCGACGAGCACGGGGCCGCGGTGCTCGCGTATCTGGAGGCGAAGCCACGCGGCAAGCACGGCACGCACAGCTACTCGGCGGACGAGTGGGGCTTCGACGCCGCCACCCTGCGGCGCGATCTGGCTCCGTACCTCGATCGGTTCGACGTGCCGCTGGAGGACTGAGCGGGCAGGTCAGCGCAGCGAGTCGACGGGCACGACCTCGGCCGTCGGTGTGTCGATCGGGCCCTCGGGCAGCATGAAGCGCCAGAACACGAGGCCGAATGGGCGGCCCTCAGTCGAGAGCCAGTTGGGCACGCCTGGATCACGATGCGCGATCACGATTCGCGCGATGCCGTCGGTGCTGACCACCGCCTGCGCCCGGTTGAGGCTGACCTGGTTGCGGAGGTAGTCGAAGGTCTGCAGCTGGCGGTTCCAGAGCGACACGTTGGCGCAACGGCACTCTGGCCAGCGCACGCCCATCACCAGCGCGTCATCAGGCCCCAGGAGGTACGGCGCCATGCTGTAGGCAGCGTCGGCCGCGGCCAGAGCATGCGCGCCGGGTGGCGTCGGAGCCGGGAACTCGTGGGGCATGCGGGATACGAACGCTGGTGGGTCCTCCTCGCCCGGCTTCGCCATGATCCCCAGCGTGCGGCTTCGAACGTAGGTGGCCATGCGCCTGATGGACGCGGCAACGGCTGTGTCGGTGGGCGCCGGCGGCGCTTCCGGCACGTCGCCCTCGACGAGGTCGATGACGAGACCCAGACTCGGCGCGGGCGGAGCAGCCGGCGCAGTCGGCTGCTCCCAGTAGTGGCGGACGGTGATCCGCGAGGCGTCGGATGCCAGGGGCAGCCACCCTCGCTCGAGCGGCGGACCTCCAACCGTGAGCTCGAACGAGCCGTCGGCCCCGATGTCGAAGCCCGTGTCGTTCAGCACGCCGACGGTGCCGGACGGGAAGGCGCCACCCTCGGCGCCGGCCTCAACTGTGAAGCTGACGTACACAGCACCGCGGGTGTTGCCCCGCACGCGATAGGTGCCCGAAGGGTGGACGCGGGCGTCGTGGTAGCGGGCATCGGCGTTGTCGCCGAGCGCCTTGCGCCACGGCGTGACGATCTCGCGGAAGATCGGATGCGCTGGGTCATCCTCCAGCTGGGTCTCGATGCCCGTGCCGAGGTGGTGCAGCACCACGCGCAGCGCCTCGGCGACATCACCCGGGTCGGTCAAGCCCCACTCCTCGCCGGCGAAGCGGTCGCCCACCTCGCCAAGCGTCGCCAGCAGCTCGTGGAACGCGTCCTGGCTCTCGGTCATGCCTGCCTCTCGTCGGCGTCGGTCGCCGGCATCATCGCGCTACGGCTGACCTGTAGGCGCTGTCACGGCATCGAGGCTCCTGCCGCCTGGCTCGTCACACGACCGGAAGTGCGCGGCCGTGGTGGTCGTCGAACTACGGTCGGCCGCCGCACGGTTTCACGATCGAGGAGGCGCACACAGATGGCCACGACCCGCACCGCCAGCACCCACTGGGAGGGATCGCTCATGGAGGGAGCTGGTCGCGTCACGCTCGAGTCGTCCGGGCTCGGCACTCACGATGTCACCTGGGCATCGCGCGCGAACGATCCTGAGGGTCGCACGAGCCCTGAGGAGCTCATCGCCGCCGCACACTCGTCCTGCTTCTCGATGGCCCTGTCGAGCGCGCTCGCAAAGGCGGGCACGCCGCCGGAGGCGCTCGACACCAGCGCGGCCGTCACGTTCCAGCCCGGCGAGGGCATCACGGGCATCCACCTGACCGTGCGGGGATCGGTCCCCGGTCTCACCGCCGAGGCGTTCCAAGAGGCGGCCGAAGGCGCAAAGGCGGGCTGCCCGGTCAGCAAGGCGCTGACCGGCACGACCATCACCCTCGAGGCCTCCCTGGCCTGAGGCTCGCTCGGCGTCGGTCACTCGGGTGGCCTCGCTCGGTCGTGTGGCCGCCCGTCTGGCAACATGGCCCCACGCCAGTGGGGGAGGTCGAAGCGATGCATGACGCCGCGGTGGAGGCGAGCGCTCTCGAGCCGTTGGAGCTGCACTGCGTGTGGCGCAGCGACGACATCGGCACGTCCTACGTCGTCGAGCTGACCGACGCGCACGTCGACGAGCTCGACGCTGCACTCGTGCACGCCGAGGCGCACACGACCGACGTCTTGGAGATCACCCGAGCCGACTTCCCGCTGCCCACTCTTGGCCCAGAGCTCGAGCGCATCACCGACGACCTGATCAACGGCCGCGGTGTGGTGCTGATCCGGGGTCTACCAGTCGAGCGCTACACGAAGGACCGCGCCTCCACGATCTACTGGGGCGTGGGAACGCACCTCGGTCACCCGTGGCCCCAGAACGCCAAGGGCCATCTGCTCGGCGACGTCACCGATCAGGGCAAGGCCTACGACGACCCGACCGCGCGCGGCAACGAGATCGGTGGGCTGCCGTTCCCGTTCCACTCCGACGGGTCAGACCTGGTCGGCCTGTTCTGCCTCGACGCAGGCGCGCATGGGGGAGCGAGCTTGGTTGCGAACGTGGTGGCGATCCACAACGAGCTCGTCCGCACCGAGCCCGAGCTTGCCGCCGAGCTCTACAAGGAGCTGCCCTACGACCTGCGCGGCGAGCAGGCGCCTGGATCTCGCGCTTGGTACCTGATGCCCGTGTTCACGCGGCGCGGCGAGCGGCTGTTCGCGCGCTACATCCGTCCCTACATCGAGTCCTCGCGGCGTCATGCAGATGCGCCTCCGGTGACCGCCGAGGCGCGCGCTGCCATGGACCGACTCGACTCGATGTGCGCCGACCCGACCTTCCACGTCTCCATGCAGCTCCAGCCAGGCGACATGCAGTTCGTGAACAACCACCACGTCCTGCACGCACGCGAGGCCTACGAGGACGACCGACCCAGTGGAAGGGTCCGTCACCTGAAGCGCCTCTGGCTCGAGACCGACCTCCTCCGCGACGAGCAGAAGCCCGAGCGCTTCCGGCTGGGCCGTACGGATCGCTGGTGGTCCCGCCAGGGGCCGACCAAGAGCGAGATCGTCGTCTGAAGCGAGGCGGACCGGGAACGCTCAGGAAGCGGGTGGCTCAGCGAAGAGCAGCTGAACCGTCGCCAGCTCGGGTGCGAAGCCCGGTTCCCACGGGAGCACTCCGCGGGGATCGGGCCATGCGAGCTGCACCATCTCGAAGGCGTCGGGCTCGTCGCCCGCGATCACGCGGTGCTCGGTGAGCGACGGGAACAGCTCGGCCGTGCTCGCGGCCTCGAGCGGAAGCAGCGCGCAGGGCTGTTCGTCATCGAGCAGACCGACGAAGGCGGCGCCGATGGGCAGCTCTGTTCCACCCAGGAGCGCGTCTGCCAGAAGGTCGAACAGCCCGCGGCACGCCACGGGCGACAGTCCGACCACGCACACCTCCGGGAAGGCGAACTGGTCCTCGAAGCCGATCGTGTAGGCGTAACGAGGAAACGGTGGGTCGACGTCGGCGTTGGTGGGCACAGCGTCCATTGCCCAGCCCTCCCGCTCGAGCATGAAGACGATCTTGTCCCGGTGGCTCATGTCTCGGTCGGGGAAGACGTCATCGCCGCTCACGGCGCAAGCCTGTCAGATGGATCTGGGCCGACCTGATTGTTGACAAGTTTGGTCAGGTATCATGGCCGGCGTGAAGATCGTCGGATTCCCCAACCCGGTCAACGAGGTGTCGGCGCGTCTGGTGGCGGCCGGGGTGGTGGTGCTCGCCACGATCACGATCGCCTTCGATGTGCGCTGGCTCACGCTCGCGCTCGCCTACGGCTTCGTGGCGCGAGTGCTCACCGGGCCCAAGCTGAGCCCCCTCGGCCAGCTCGTCACCCGTGTCATCACGCCGGCGCTCGACCTCGAACCTCGGCTGGTCCCGGGTCCGCCCAAGCGCTTCGCGCAGGGAGTCGGGGCCGCCTTCACGGTCACCGCCGCCGCTCTCACCTACGGTGCTGATCGCTTCGACCTGGCGCAGCTCGTGCTCGGGGCTCTCGTAATTGCCGCATCCCTCGAGGCCTTCCTCGGGTTCTGCCTCGGCTGCAAGGCGTTCGCCATCCTGATGAGGATCGGCATGATCCCCGAGAGGATCTGTGAGGAGTGCAACGACATCTGGTCGCGTCGGCCGTCGGGTTCGCGCGCCAGCGTGCCAACCGCTGCTCCCTGAGGCGCCGGTCGTCGGTCATTAGCCTGCGGCGGTGACATCCGTGGATCCGCGCAGCTCCGAAGCCGTCGCCGCTGCACTGGTGTCGTGGGCGACGGCCAGGTTCAACGCGCCCGTGGAGCTGAGCAACGAGGCCAGAGCGGTCGGCGCGGGCTTCGACTCGTACATCCACCTGGTGCAGCTGTCCGGCGAGGGCTTGCCCCCAGAGTGGCTGCGGCCGCTGGTCGTGCGGATCCTGCCGTCAGCCGACCGGGCCGACCAAGCCACGGCCGAGGCGGCGGCGCAGGACTGGGCAGCGGACAACGGGTTCCCGGCTCCACGGGTGCTGGTGGCGCTGATGCCCGGCGAGCTGCTCGGCCTGCCGGTCCAGATCATGGAGCGGGCGCCTGGCGTCACGATGCTCGACGCCCTGAAGAAGGCCCCTTGGCGGGCACGCTCGCTGGTCGACCAGCTGGGCAGCTTGCACCTGAGGCTCCATTTGATGGACCCAGCCGGGTGGCCTGGCGCCGTGGACGCCGGTGACCTGGCGGCCAAGCGGCTCTCGCTTCCACGGCGGGCAGCAGCGATGCTCGACGACCCTGTGCTGTCGGCGGCGTTGGAGCGCGCCGAAGCGATGGTCGAGGAGGGCGTCGGCGGCACCGAGGCCGTCGTCTGCCACGGCGACTTCCACCCCCTGAACGTGATGGTCGACGGTTCTCGCGCAGCCTTGATCGACTGGACAGATGCGGGGCTTGGCCCTCGAGAGGCCGACGTGTCCCGCTCGGCGATGATCTTCCATCTGGCATCGATCGCTGCGAGCAGTGGGCCCGAACGTGCCGTGCTCCGAGTGGCAGGACCGCGGCTGTCTCGGCGGTACCTGCGCACATATCAGCGCGGGGCCAAGCTCGATGCAGATCGAATGCGACGCTGGGAGGCGCTCCACTCGCTGCACGGGTGGGCGCAGGTCGAGATGTTGCACGCTGGCGCCTTCGAGACCGAGTCGAGCTCGGCTGGCAGCGAGGCGAGGGCACCGCGGGAGCTGGCTGTCTGGTTGCGCCGGCGCTTCGAGGCGGCTCTCTCCTGAGGTGATGCTCCCAGCACCCAGCTGAGCTGCGCGAGCCGTGATCAGGCCCGGGTCCAGACGGCCCCCGAGGTGTAGCGACGCAGGCCGCATGTGAAGGTCGTCCACGCCGCGGCCGCGAAGACCGCCGAGACGATGCCGAGGGTTAGGGCGGACCCGGCGTCGAAGGAGTCGATGAGGCGCGCCGGCACGGTGGAGATGAAGGCGGCCGGCACGACGGTGTAGAGCACGACCTTGGCGACACCGGCGAAGACGTCGACTGGGTACGAGCCGAGCAAGACGATGGCGTGGAAGCCGAGCTCGCCACCTTCGTTGCGACCGACGAAGAAGGCGAGCGACCCCGCAAGCACCAGGCAGCTCGTGACGAGGACGGCGGACGCGGCCACGGCGCCGACGAAGATCGCCGTGCGCTCGACGGACGGGTGGCCGGCAACGGCGAAGAGCGTCAGGCCGAAGGCGATGTCACCGAGGTTGGTCGGCTCGACGCGGCGGACCAGCAGATGGGCGAGGGGCCGCACCGGGAGCGCCAGCACCGCGTCGAGCCCGCCTTCGACCGCCATCGACCCGACCCGTCTGGCGTTGGCGAGCAGACCAAGTGAGATGCCGCCCGAGGCAGTGAGCACCGCTTGGAGGAGGAACATCCGCTCGAGGTCCCAGCCGCGCACGTCACCCACGCGCTGGAAGAACATCCACCAGAAGACGATCCACACAGCGTCGTTGAGGATCATCACTGCCATCTGGGAGACCAGCGACGCACGGTTCGCGGTGGCCTCCGCCAGCGAGGATCGCATCGTCGCCAGGAGCCCTCTCACCCGCCGACCACCTGCAGCCTCCGCTCGCCGGCGCGGAACGCCCCAGCAGCGAGCACGGCCACCGCGGCGAGCCAGCCCACCTGCTGGAGCAGCAGCCAGGGCTCGAGGTGCCCCGAGGCCAGCCGCGCCGGCGCGTAGGCCATCGCGCGGAACGGCAGGACGGTGGTCACGGATTCGAGCCAGCCCGGCAGCGCCTCGAGCGGGATGAGCATCCCACCGAGCACGAACACCAGCTTCTGGTACAGGTACCAGGCCGACCCCGCGTTGCGCAGCCAGAAGGCCGATGCGGCGAAGGCGTGCTGGAGGACGATGTTGGCTGCGATCGCGAGCAGGAGGCTCGGCACGGCCAGCCCAAGCGCTGCCCAGCTCGGTGGAGCACCCGCGGTCACCGTCGCCAGCACACCACCCGCGACCGCGACGGCGCCGAGTCGAGGGATCGCTTGGCCCAGCTCGGCTGCGACTCGCACGCCGAGGACGGACGCCGGGCGCAGCAGCTCCACTGCGACAGCCCCGCTGCCGATGTCGCTGCCGATGTCGTCGATCATGCGGATGTTGAGAGAGACGGTCGCCGCTTCGGAAGTGGCGATGTACCAGGTGAGCGCGATCGCGCTGTAGCCCGCGACCTCACCACCGTTGGCGCCGGCGGCGACCCTCCAGAGGCCCGCCAGGACCGCCACCACGATCAGGTAGAAGCCGACTGCGACGACCAGGCCGCCCCGCTCGGCCAGCACCCGGCGTACGGCGGTCTCGGCGGCGACGACGGAGCCGCGCGCGCTCACAGCCGGGGCCTCTCGTAGATCTCGGCGATCACCCGCTCGAGGGGCGGGTCGACCACTGAGATGTCGGTTACGGATGGACCGTCGAGCAGGGCGTCGAGGACCTGGCGGATCGACACCGCGGTGGTGTCGACCACGAGCTGCATGTTGCTGGTCGAGTGCTCGAGCACCGAGACGCCCGTCATCTCGGGGGCAGCGATCGGCTCCCCCAACCCGACCTCCACCAGCTTGGTGGCGAGGAGCGTGCGGCGCATGGCAGCCACACTGGCGTCGTAGATGACGGCGCCGTGGTTGATGACGATGGCGCGCTCGGCGACGTGCTCGATGTCGGCGACGTCGTGGCTCGTGAGGAAGATCGTCGTGCCCTGCTCGCTGTTGAGCCGGACCAGCAGGTCGCGGAAGCGCTGCTTGGCGAGCAGATCGAGCCCGATGGTCGGCTCGTCGAGGAACAGGACCTCGGGCTCGTGCAGCATGCACGCGGCGAGCTCGCAGCGCATGCGCTGACCCAGCGAGAGGTTGCGGACGGGCACTTCGAAGAGGTCGGTGGCTTCCAACAGCTCGCCGAGCTCAGCGACGCGGGCGTGCTCGCGGGCCTTGTCGAGCCCGTAGATCGCAGCGAGCATGCGGTACGACTGGCGCGGAGTCAGCTCGAGCCACAGCAGCGAGCGCTGCCCGAAGAGCGTTCCGATGCGAGCCGCAAGGCGACGTCGGTCCTGCCACGGAACGATGCCGAGCACTCGGGCTTCTCCGCTCGTGGGGTGGAGTATCCCGGTGAGGATCTTGATCGAGGTCGACTTCCCGGCGCCGTTGGGGCCGATGTACGCGATGCGCTCGCCCGCCTCGACCGTGAAGGTGATCTGTCGCACGGCCTCCACTCGCCGGCGTGCGCGCCGCCCGGTCTCGAAGACCTTGGTCAGCCCCCGCACCTCGATCGTCATCCGCAGAGCCTGCCGGACCGCGATCCCTCCTGCGGATGATTATCGACTTCTGTGAACCCGCACGGCCGCATGGCGGACGCAGGGGTTCACAGACCTCGTCAGGTGAGCGGGCGGTCGGTGGGGGCGATGATGGCTGGGAGGGCAGTGCTCCCCATCAGGTGCTCGTCGACTGCCGCGGCCGCGCTGCGGCCTTCCGCGATGGCCCAGACGATGAGGCTCTGGCCTCTTCCCATGTCACCAGCGACGAAGACGCCGGGCACGTTCGTGGCGAACCTCGAGTCGCGCGCCACGTTGGTGCGCGGGTCGAGCTCGACGCCGAGCTGCTCCAGCAGGCCGCCCTGCTCGGGGCCGAGGAAGCCCATGGCAAGCAGCACCAGCTGGCACGGGATCTCGGTGTCCGTGCCCTCGACCTTCTCGAAGCGCCCGTCGCGCATCTCGACCTGGTGCATGCGCAGCGCGGACACGTTGCCCGAGTCGTCGCCGATGAAGCGCTCGGTGTTGACGGCATAGATGCGCTCGCCGCCCTCTTCGTGCGCGGATGTGACCTTGTAGCTCATCGGGTAGGTGGGCCAGGGGTTGGCCTCAGGACGGCCGTCGACGGGCCGGGGAAGGATCTCGAGCTGCGTGACCGAGCGCGCGCCGTGGCGATGCGAGGTGCCGAGGCAGTCAGCGCCCGTGTCGCCGCCGCCGATGATGACGACGTCCTTGTCCTTGGCTGTGATCGGAAGGTCGTCGACGGAGAGGTCGCCCTCCTGGGCACGGTTCGACCAGGGCAGGAACTCCATCGCCTGGTGGATGCCGCCCAGCTCGCGTCCGGGCACCGGAAGGTCGCGCCAGGCGGTAGCGCCTCCGGCGAGGACCACTGCATCGTGATCACGACGCAGCTCGTCCGCCGTGATGTCGACGCCGACGTTCACGCTGGTGCGGAAGGCCGTCCCCTCTGCCTCCATCTGGGCCAGGCGGCGGTCGAGGTGGCGCTTCTCCATCTTGAACTCGGGGATGCCGTAGCGGAGCAGCCCTCCGATGCGGTCGGCCCGCTCGAAGACGGTGACGGTGTGGCCGGCTCGTGTGAGCTGCTGCGCGGCGGCAAGCCCGGCCGGGCCCGAGCCGACGACTGCGACCTTCTTGCCCGTGAGCACGGCCGGACGCACAGGCTCGACCCAGCCCTCGGCCCAAGCCCGATCGATGATCTCGACCTCGACCTGCTTGATGGTCACCGGGTCTTGGTTGATCCCGAGCACGCAGGCGCCTTCGCACGGCGCCGGGCAGAGGCGGCCCGTGAACTCGGGGAAGTTGTTGGTGGCGTGCAACCTCTCGATCGCGTCGCGCCAGCGGTCGCGGTACACGAGGTCGTTCCAGTCCGGGATCAGGTTGCCGAGCGGGCACCCGTTGTTGCAGAAGGGGATGCCGCAGTCCATGCAGCGCGAGGCCTGCGTCTGCAGGTGGTCTTCTGGGAAGGTCTCGTAGACCTCCTTCCAGTCGAGCAGCCGCACCGGCACCGGCCGGCGAGTGGGCGTCTCCCGCCCATGCTTGAGGAACCCCTTGACATCACCCATCAGACAGAGACCTCGAGACTTGACCGGAGGGTCGTGGTTGGAGGGGGGAGCGGGAGGGGGGAACGCTCCGCGGGCCCCCCTCGCCCGCGAAGGGCCGGCTCCGCCGTGCCCTGAGCAGCAAGCCCTTCAGCGCGGCCCCGCCAGGGGGCGCACCTTCCAGCTCGGAGGAGCTCGCCGCAGGCGAGCGACGACGAACGCTCACCCATGTGCCGCGGCCATGATCGCTTCGTTCACGTCGAGGCCGTTCTCCTCGGCGAGCTGTGCTGCGTCGAGCACCCGCTTGTAGTCGCGGGGCATCACCTTCTTGAAGCGCCGCACCTCGGTATGCCATCGCTCGAGGATGGTTGCCGCCACGGTCGAGCCGGTGGTGTCGACGTGGCTGCGCAAGACCGAGCGCAGCCACGTGGCGTCGTCGTTCTCGAGTGCTTCGAGGTCGACCATCTCTGCGTTGAGGCGGCGGAAGAAGGTGTCGTCGGGGTCGTACACGTAGGCGATGCCGCCCGACATGCCGGCCCCGAAGTTCCGCCCCGTAGGTCCGAGCACCACGGCACGACCGCCCGTCATGTACTCGCAGCCGTGGTCGCCGACGCCTTCCACGACCGCGGTCGCACCGGAGTTGCGGACGCAGAAGCGCTCGCCGACGATGCCGCGCACGAAGGCCTCACCACCGGTGGCGCCGTAGAGCATGACGTTGCCGGCGATGATGTTGTGCTCTGGCACGAACGCGGGGTGCGAGTCCTCGGGCGGCCGCACGACGATGCGCCCGCCGGACAGGCCCTTGCCGAGGTAGTCGTTGGCGTCGCCCTCGAGACGCAGCGTGATCCCGCGGGGCACGAAGGCGCCGAAGCTCTGGCCGGCGGAACCCGTGAACCGCACGTCGATCGTGTCGTCGGGCAGCCCATCGCCGCGGAAGCGCTTCGTCACCTCGTGGCCGAGCATCGTGCCGACGGTGCGGTTGACGTTGCGGATCGGCAGCGCGATCTCGACGCGCTCGCCCCGCTCGAGGGCCGGCGCGCTCAGGCGGATGAGCTCGTTGTCGAGCGCTTGGGCCAGGCCGTGGTCCTGCGTGCCAGTGCAGTGGAGGTCTTGCTCGAACGGGCTCTCGGGCATGTGGAGGATGGGGGAGAGGTCGAGCCCGCTCGCCTTCCAGTGCTCCACCGCGGCCTTGGTGTCGAGGGCCTCGACGTGCCCGATCGCCTCCGCCAGCGAGCGGAACCCGAGCGCCGCCAGGTGCTCCCGCACCTCCTCGGCGATGTACTCGAAGAACGTCTCGACGAACTCGGGCTTGCCGTTGAAGCGGGCACGCAGCTCAGGGTTCTGCGTCGCCACGCCGACGGGGCACGTGTCCAGGTGGCAGACCCGCATCATGATGCAGCCCGAGACGACGAGCGGGGCGGTGGCGAACCCGAACTCCTCGGCTCCGAGCAGCGCAGCGATGATGACGTCTCGACCGGTCTTCATCTGGCCATCTGTCTGCACCACGATGCGATCGCGGAGCCCGTTGAGCAGCAAGGTCTGCTGCGTCTCGGCCAGTCCGAGCTCCCACGGCGCACCGGCGTGCTTCAGCGAGTTGAGCGGGCTGGCACCCGTGCCGCCGTCGTGACCCGAGATCAGCACGACGTCGGCCTTGGCCTTCGAGACACCCGCCGCGACGGTGCCCACGCCGACCTCGGCCACGAGCTTCACGTGGATGCGCGCGCTGGGGTTGGAGTTCTTCAGGTCGTGGATCAGCTGCTTGAGGTCTTCGATGGAGTAGATGTCGTGGTGCGGAGGCGGCGAGATGAGCCCCACGCCTGGTGTGGAGTGCCGGGTCTTGGCGATCCAGGGGTACACCTTGTTGCCGGGCAGCTGGCCGCCCTCGCCGGGCTTGGCGCCCTGGGCCATCTTGATCTGAAGGTCGTCCGCGTTGGTCAGGTACTCCGAGGTGACGCCGAAGCGACCCGAGGCCACCTGCTTGATGGCGCTGCGTCGCTCAGGGTCGTAGAGGCGCTCTGGGTCCTCGCCTCCCTCGCCGGTGTTCGACTTGCCCCCGATCCGGTTCATCGCGATCGCCAGGGTCTGGTGGGCCTCCATCGAGATCGAGCCGTAGCTCATCGCCCCGGTGGAGAAGCGCTTGATGATCTCGCTGGCGGGCTCGACCTCATCGAGCGGCACCGGCGTCCTCGCGTCGGTCTTGAGCTCGAAGAGGCCCCGCAGAGTTGCCAGCCTGCGCGACTGGTCGTCGACCTTGGTCGTGTACTCCTTGAACACGTCGTAGCGCTTCGTGCGGGTCGCGTGCTGGAGCTTGAACACCGTCTCCGGGTTGAAGAGGTGGTGCTCGCCCTCGCGTCGCCACTGGTACTCGCCGCCGACCCAGAGGTCGCGGTGCGCGACCTCCTCCGGACGCTCGAGGTGCGCGAAGCGATGCCGGGCGGCGACCTCCTCGGCGATGACGTCGAGGCCGACGCCGCCGATGCGGCTCGTCGTGCCGGTGAAGTACTCGTCGATGACGTCCTGCCCCAAGCCGATGGCCTCGAACACCTGAGCACCTGTGTAGGAGGCGACCGTCGAGATCCCCATCTTCGACATGATCTTGAGCACGCCCTTGGCGCTCGCCTTCACGAAGTTCTTGACGGCCTTGTGCTTGGTGATCCCCGTCAGCAGACCCTGGTCGATCAGATCCTCGATCGTCTCGAACGCCAGGTAGGGGTTGATGGCAGCCGCTCCGTAGCCGAGCAGCAGCGCCATGTGGTGCACCTCGCGTGCGTCGCCGCACTCGACCACGAGACCGACGCGCGTTCGCGTCTTCTCTCGGATCAGGTGGTGGTGGACCGCTGATGTCAGGAGCAGAGAAGGGATCGGTGCCAGCTCGGCCGACGAGTAGCGGTCGGACAGCACGATGATCTTGGCGCCGTCGGCGATGGCCGCGCTCACCTTGGCACGCACCTCGTCGAGCGCCAGTCGGAGGCCGTCGCCCCCGTCGGCCACCTTGTAGAGCCCGTCGATGGCGAAGGGCTTGAAGCCCGGCATGTCGTTGTCGTCGTTGATGTAGAGGAGCTTCGCCAGCTCGGCGTTGGTGAGGATCGGGTAGGGCAGCACGACCTGGCGGCACGACGCTGCGCCCGGCTGGAGCAGGTTGCCCTCGGGGCCGACGGTCGAGCCGAGCGAGGTGACGAGCTCCTCGCGGATCGCGTCGAGGGGCGGGTTGGTGACCTGCGCGAACAGCTGCTGGAAGTAGTCGAAGAGCGACCGCGAGCGGTCAGAGAGGACGGCCACGGGTGTGTCGGTGCCCATCGACCCGATCGGCTCGCTGCCGGTGCGGGCCATCGGACCGAGGATGATCTTGAGCTCCTCGGTCGTGTACCCGAACACGCGCTGGTGCTGCACCACGGATGCGTGCTGCGGGGTCAAGAAGTCGCGCGCCGGAAGGTCGTCGAGGTGGACCAGGCCGGCGTGGAGAAGCTCGCCATAGGGCTGCTGGACGGCCAGCGCCTCCTTGATCTCGTCGTCTCCGACGATGCGACCGGCGCTCGTGTCGACGAGGAACATCCGCCCCGGCTGGAGCCGACCCTTCTGGACGATGGTCGACACGTCGATCGGCAGCACGCCGACCTCGGAGGCCATCACGACGAGGCCGTCTTCGGTGACCCAGTAGCGCGAGGGCCGCAGCCCGTTGCGATCGAGGACCGCGCCGATCACGGTGCCATCCGTGAAAGCGATCGAGGCGGGGCCGTCCCATGGCTCCATGAGGCAGCCGTGGAAGCGGTAGAAGTCGCGCTTCCAGTCGGGCATCGACTCGTGGTGCTCCCAAGCCTCCGGGATCATCATGAGCACGGCGTGGGGGAGCGAGTAGCCGCCGAGGTGGAGCAGCTCCAGGACCTCGTCGAAGCGGGCCGTGTCAGAGCTGCCGGGTGTGCAGATCGGGAACGCCCGCTCCAACCCCTCGATCAGGTCGCTCTCGAGCAGCGCCTCGCGAGCCGCCATCCAGTTCTCGTTGCCCATGACCGTGTTGATCTCGCCGTTGTGCGCGATGAAGCGGTACGGGTGCGCGAGGGGCCATGAAGGAAAGGTGTTCGTGGAGAACCGGGAGTGCACGAGAGCGAGGCACGACTCCACTCGCTCGTCGGCCAGGTCGAGGAAGAAGTCACCCACCTGGTGGCTGATGAGCATGCCCTTGTAGACGAGCGTGCGGGCCGAGAGGCTGGGGAAGTACACGCCCTCCCCGCCGTCGAGCTCGTGTTCGGCCCGCTTGCGCACCACGAAGCAGCGCCGGTCGAGATCGATGCCCGCCAGCGGCGGGTGACCTTCGGCGGTGGTGACGAACACCTGCCGGAAGCTGGGCTCCGCATCGAGTGCCTGCTGGCCGATCATCGAGCTGTCGACGGGCGCCTCGCGCCAGCCGAGCACACGGAGGCCCTCGGTGGCAGCGATCTTCTCCACGCCGGTCATGGCTGCGGCCGCGGCTTCGTCGTCGCGCGGCAGGAAGCCGATGCCAGTGGCGTAGTGGCCGGCGGGTGGCAGCTCGAACCCCGCCACCTCGCGCAAGAAGCGATCGGGCACCTGGATCAGGATCCCGGCACCGTCACCGACGTTGGGCTCGGCGTTCGTGGCTCCACGATGATCGAGGTTGCACAGCGAGCTGAGGCCCAGCTCGATCATGCGGTGGCTGGGGCGGCCGTGCATGTCGACCACGAACGAGACGCCGCAGGCGTCGTGCTCGAAGCGAGGGTCGTAAAGGCCCTGCTTCTCGGGCGGGCCGGCGCGCCTGGTGGGGCGGTCGGCGGGGAGACCCCGGGGGGTGCGCTGCATTGGCATCTTTGGTCCAGTCCCGTGGAGCGGTGGATCGAGTGAGTGGTCCAGAGCTCTGCGGTGGGACGTCGTTGGCCCGCTGCAGGTCGGTCAATGGTAGCGGTGAGGCGCCGGAGAGAGCGAACCGTTACGCTTCCACCCGGGACCGGCGTGCAGGACACGACCGGCGGCGCGGCGAACGAAGTACTCGTCGGACGAGGGTTGCTCGCCCGACGCAGCTTGGAGGCGGAAGCGATGAGCGAAGCGGAGACCAGCGGTCCCAGCGCCCAGCGCGAGAACGACCAGATCGCGCGGGCGATCGCACTGCTCCGCGAGGCCGAGGGCATCGCAGAAGGCGCCCGCGACGAAGCCGAGCGCTACCTGCAGCAGCGCCGCCTCGAGGCGGATCTCCTGATCCAGAAGGCTCGGCGCGTGCTGCTGGCGGCCGAGGCCAAGGCGGCAGTGATCGTGGCGACGGCGCGCGAAGCGGCGCCTCTGGTCCGGGACGGTGTGATCGATCTCGATGCGATCAGCCACATCATCGCCCCGGGCGCGGCCGTGCTCAGCGACGGATCCGTGCCAACAGCCTTGGATCGCTTGCTGGAGTCTGCGATCGCCCACGCCGTGACCGACGCCTTTCCGGCCGGAGGCCCCGCCTGACCGCCAGGTCAGCGAGCCAGCCGGTCGTCTGGCCGGGTTCCTGAAGCCGTAACTACGCTCTCGGCACCACACTCGTCGTCCTTTGGGAGAGTCCCCATGGCAGGTTCCGTCGTCCTCGCTGGTGCACGCACGCCGATCGGCAAGCTGTCGGGATCGCTCGCCGGCTTCTCCGCAGCGGAGCTCGGTGGCATGGCGATCAAGGCCGCGCTCGAGCGCGCTGGCCTCACCGGAGACCAGGTCGACTACGTCTTGATGGGGCAGGTCCTGCAGGCGGGTGCTGGTCAGATCGCCGCCCGCCAAGCCGCCGTCAACGGCGGCATCCCCATGACGGTCCCAGCGACCACGATCAACAAGGTGTGCCTCTCGGGCCTGAACGCGATCTATCTGGCCGACCAGATGATCCAGGCCGGCGACGCGGACATCGTCGTGGCGGGTGGCATGGAGTCGATGACCCAAGCGCCCTACCTCTTGCCCGGGGCCCGCGCCGGCTACCGGATCGGCGATCAGAAGGTCATCGACTCGATGATGTACGACGGCTTGTTCTGCGCCTTCGACCAGGTGGCCATGGGTGCCGGCACCGAGAAGTACGCAGCCTCGGCCGGTCTGGCTCGCGAGCCGCAGGACGAGCTGGCGGCGAAGTCGCACGAGCGGGCGGCCCGTGCAGCCAAGGACGGTCTGTTCGACAACGAGATCGTCAAGGTCGAGATCCCGCAGCGCAAGGGCGACCCCGTCATCTTCGACACTGACGAGGGCGTGCGCGGCGAGACCACCGTCGAGTCTCTGGCGGGGCTGCGACCGGCCTTCGACAAGGCAGGCAACATCACCGCAGGCAACGCCTCACAGATCTCCGATGGTGGAGCAGCCGTAATCGTGGTCTCGAAGGCGGTGGCCGAGAGGCTCGGAGTCAAGCCGCTCGGTGAGGTGGTGGGCTACGGCCAGGTGGCCGGTCCCGACCCGTCGCTGCTCACACAGCCGGCCCGCGCCATCAAGGCCGCGGCCGAGCGTGCGGGCAAGCAGGTGAGCGACATCTCGCTCTTCGAGCTCAACGAGGCGTTCGCCGCGGTCGGGCTCGCCTCGATGACCGACCTCGGCATCACCGACGAGATCACCAACGTCAACGGCGGCGCCATCGCGCTGGGTCACCCAGTCGGCATGTCAGGCACACGCGTCGCGCTCACCCTTCTGCTGGAGCTCGGTCGGCGCGGCGGCGGGCTGGGTGCTGCCGCCCTCTGCGGCGGCGGCGGCCAGGGCGACGCCATCCTCCTGCAGGTGTAGCCGAGAGCCGCCGCTGCGGCCTGCGACGTTCAGCGCCCGATTCGGGCACCGGTTGTCGCAGGCGTGGGCGGTTGGGCCTTTGCATGCGGCCTGCGACGTTCGGCGCCCGATTCGGGCACCAGTTGTCGCAGGCGTGTCGGCGTTGCAGCAGTGCGTGCGACGTCGCTCGGCGAAATCAGGGCTTCTCTGGGTGGCTTCAGCCACCTAGCTTGGCGGCGCGCTTCCCCCGGCAGGTGCCTTCGCGGGAGGACGCAAGATGGGAGTCGCGGACGAGGTGATCGCCGATCTCGGGCGCAACCAGCACGCAGTGTTCCTGGGTGCTCAGGCGCTTGAACGAGGAGTGTCCCGCAAGATGCTGCGGACTCGGGAAGCGGCTGGAAGGCTCCACCGCCTCGATCCGGACCTCTATCACATCGCCGGAACACCGATTACGTGGGAGTCGCGGGTGTTGGGTCACACACTTGCCGCGGGTCCGAGCGCGCTGGTCTCACACCGTGCGGCCGCCGCGCTCTGGGGGTTCGAGGGATATGCGCGAGGCACGCCGGAGCTCACCGTTCCGAGAGGCGTTCGATACCGGCGCGCAGATGTGCGGGTGCACGAGAGCACGGACCTTGATCGCTGCGGACGACGCCTTCGATCGGGCATTCCCGTCACTGACCCAGCACGAACCCTTCTCGACCTTGCGAGGCGCACACCTGACGCCCGACTGCTCGTGGCGATCGAGTCAGCACGCAGGCTCAAAGTCGCCAGCTGGCAGGAGCTCGTCGCGACCCTCGCCAAGCACGCTCGCCCGGGACGTCCCGGCATTCGTCGCCTTCGCCGAGTAATCGCGGCGAACATCCAGCGCGACGAGGTGACCGACAGCACCTTCGAGCTCCTCGTGCTGGCACTCCTAGCCGAGCACGGGTTGCCGGCGCCGGTGTTGCACCACCGCGTCACGGATGGAGCGGGTCGGTTCCTTGCCGAAGTCGACCTTGCCTATCCGGCCCTTCGCATCGCGATTGAGCTCGATGGTGGTGTCCACCAGCGGCGCGACGTGTTCGAGTCAGACCGTCCCAGGCAGAACAGCGTTGTGCTGAACGGATGGATGATCCTCCGCTTCACCTGGCACTCGCTTGTGTCCGATCCTTGGAGCATCGTCACCTCGATCCGCGGGGCGATCGACCTGGCAACAGCCCGCGACTGACGCTGCGAACGGACGCCCGCGCCGCCGAGATGTGCGACACTCAGCGCCCGATTCGGGCACAAGTTGTCGCAGGCCTATTTGTGGTCAAGCCGCCGCTGCGGCCTGCGACGTTCGGCGCCCGAATCGGGCACTCGTTGTCGCAGGCCGTGTGGGCGGGTCAGCCTGGCGGGAGCATGCCGTAGGCGTGCGTGGGGTGCAGGCGCGCGACCAGTCGCTTGTCGCGGATCATCGCCGCTCGATACTCGTTCCAGTCGTCGTGCTCGCCAACCATCGATCGGTAGAGATCGACCAGCTCCTCGGCGGCGTCGTCGTCGGGGGCGACCGTCACGGCGCTGAGCGTCACGTCGGCTTCCAGGACCGCGTAGGCGTAGAAGTCGTCGCGCGTGACGTGGAGCGAGGCGATCGGTGAGCGAGCGAGGTTCTTGGCCTTGGCGCGATCCGCTGTGATCGAGATGCGGATCACCCCGTCTGCGTCGACCGTGTACATGATGTTCGACAGCTGCGGACGGCCGTCCCGCTTCTGCGTGACCAGCACGCCACGGCTGTGATCTCGGACGAAGGAGAGGGCTTGTTCAAGGTCCATCCTGTGAGTCTGCCGCGGGGCTCGCAGGATGGGGCTGTTTGACAAACGCCGGTTGCATGGGGTCAATGTTGCGCCGTGGCCAAGCCCCTCGTGATCGTGGAGTCTCCCGCCAAAGCCCGCACCATCGAGGGCTTCCTGGGCGGCGACTTCACCGTGCTCGCATCCATGGGCCACATCCGGGATCTGCCTGCCAAGGGCCTCAACGTGGACGTTGAGCACGACTTCGCCGTCGAGTACGAGGTGCACGCCAGCAAGAAGGACACGATCGCCAAGCTGCGCAAGGCGCTGAAGGACGCCGACCAGCTGTTCCTCGCGACCGATGAGGATCGCGAGGGGGAGGCCATCTCCTGGCACCTGCTCGAGGTGCTGAAGCCGAAGGTGCCCGTCAAGCGGATGGTGTTCCACGAGATCACCCAGGCAGCGATCCAGCACGCCATCGATGACAGCCGTGACCTCGACTACGGACTGGTCGACGCACAGGAGAGCAGGCGGATCGTCGACCGGCTCTACGGCTACCCGGTGTCCGAGGTCGTCTGGCGCAAGATCCGGGCGGGCCTCTCGGCGGGCCGGGTCCAGTCGCCGTCGGTGCGGCTGGTCGTGGAGCGGGAGCGGGAGCGCATGGCCTTCGTGCCGGCCAGCTACTGGGACCTGGCGGCCGCGTTCCCCACCGAGCCCGCCTTCACGGCGTCGCTCGCCACGGTCGACAGCGCTCGCGTCGCCGGGAGTCGCGACTTCGACAGCGCTGGCGGCACCAAGCGCGACGACGTTGCGGTGCTCGACGAGGTGGCTGCAAGCGCGCTGAGGGAGGGGCTCGAGGGCCAGCCGTTCACGGTGATCTCCGTGGAGACGAAGCCCTACACCTCGCGCCCACGCCCGCCGTTCATCACCTCGACCCTGCAGCAGGTGGGTGGCTCGAGGTTGCGGATGAGCGCCCGACAGGTGATGAGCATCGCCCAGGGCCTCTACGAGGAGGGCTACATCACCTACATGCGCACCGACAGCACGACGCTGTCGTCAACCGCCATCGACGCGGCGCGCCAGGTGATCGAGCGACAGTTCGGGCGGGAGTACCTGACCGACTCGCCGCGCACCTACGCCAAAAAGTCGAAGAACGCGCAGGAGGCCCACGAGGCCATCCGGCCGGCGGGCGACACCTGGCGCAGCCCCGACCAGCTCCGCGCGGAGCTCCGTGGCGACCAGCTCCGCCTCTACGAGCTCATCTGGCAGCGCACCCTCGCGAGCCAGATGCCCGACGCGCGCGGCAACACCGTCACGGCGCGCATAGCAGCGGTCACCACCGGTGGAACCGAGACCGAGTGGACGGCATCCGGACGCACGATCACGTTCGCGGGCTGGCAGGCCGTCTACGGCTACGGCGACGACGACGCCGACGAGGGTGGCGACGAGAACGCCAAGCTGCCCCAGCTCGAGGAGGGTCAGAGCCTGCCGTCGCCGGCGGTCGAGGCGAACGGGCACACCACCCAACCCCCGCCCAGGTACACGGAAGCCACGCTCGTGAAGACGCTGGAGGAGAAGGGCATCGGCCGGCCGTCCACCTACGCGTCGATCATGCAGACGATCCAAGATCGCGGATACGTCTGGAAGAAGGGCCAAGCGCTCGTGCCGACCACCGACGCCTTCGCGGTGGTGAGCTTGTTGGAGCAGCATTTCAGCCACCTCGTCGACTACGAGTTCACGGCGCGCATGGAGGACGACCTCGACGAGATCGCGGGCGGGCGCCAGCAGCGCGTTCCGTGGCTCCACAAGTTCTGGTTCGGCAACGGCTCCCCGGGGTTGCTGTCGCTCAAGGAGCAGGCCCTCGAGCAGGCCAGCGCGGAGGCGATCAACACGATCCCCATCGGCGTCGATGAGGATGGGATGCCGATCGTCGTGCGGAACGGCAGGTATGGGCCATACCTGAAGCGCGGTGACGACACCGCGTCGGTCCCCGAGGACCTGCCGCTCGACGAGCTCACGGTGGAGCGCGCTGTCGAGATCCTGTCTGCGCCAAAGGGCGGTGAGCCGATCGGAGCCGACCCCGCGACGGGTCTCCCGGTCTATGCCAAGAGCGGCCGCTTCGGCCCCTACGTCCAGCTGGGCGACGCGGACACGCTGCCGCCTGACACGAAGCCGAGGATGTCGTCTCTCTTCCAGACGATGAGCCTCTCGACCATCACCCTGGAGGAGGCGCTCCAGCTCTTGTCGCTGCCGCGGGTGGTCGGCGAGCATCCCGAAGGCGGCGAGATCGTGGCCAGCAACGGGAAGTTCGGCCCCTACCTGAAGTGGAAGGACGAGACGCGCAGCCTCGACTCCGAGGAGAAGCTGCTGACCGTCGACCTGCAGGAGGCGCTGGCGGTGCTGGCCCAGCCCAAGACCTTCGGTCGTCGCAAGGCCGCCCCGGCACCGCCTCTGCGCGAGCTCGGCAACGACCCCGTGTCCGAGAAGCCGGTGGTGGTCAAGGACGGTCGATTCGGTCCGTATGTGACCGATGGTGAGACCAACGCCTCGCTCCGCAAGGGCGACACGATCGAGGGCATCACGATCGAGCGAGCCGCAGAGCTGCTGCAGATGCGGCGGGAAGCGGCACCGGCCAAGCGAGGCCGCAGGGGCCCCGCCAAGAAGGCACCGGCCAAGAAGGCGGCGAAGAAGGCTGGCAGCGCGAAGAAGGCTGGCGGCGCGAAGAAGGCTGGAGCGGCCAAGAAGGCGGCCGCAGCCAAGAAGTCGGAGGCGGCCGCGCACTCAGGCGGGAGCACGTCCGGCGCGGTCGGCGGGGATGCCACGGCCGGGACCCAAGACGACCTGGAGTGATCGCAGGCGCCTGCGCCGGCGCCCCCTAACGTGGATCCGATGGCGGACCCTCGCCAGGTGTCAGTCCCTGACGGTGTCGTCACGGATCCGGATGCCCCCACCGAACGAGCTCCCGCGGTCGGGCGGGGCGACAAGCCGGGCCTGCACGTCCGCATGTTCGGCTCGCCGCAGTTCTTCCACCTGTGGTTGACGCAGGTCGTCTCCGCCACCGGCGACTGGCTCGGCTTCCTTGCCATCGCCGCACTCGCTGCAAGGATCGGCGGCGGGTCGCCTGAGGCAGCGATCGGCGTGGTGATGGCCGCGCGCATCGTTCCGGGCCTCTTCCTCGGCGCTGCCTCTGGGGTCATCGCGGATCGCTTCGACCGGAAGCGCGTGATGGTCACTTGCGACATCGGGCGCGCCGTCGTGCTCGCGACGCTGCCGTTCGTGGACACTGTCGTCGGCCTCGTGGTCGCCTCGCTGGTCCTCGAGAGCTTCACTCTCCTCTGGGCACCAGCGAAGGAGGCGTCCGTCCCGAACCTGGTCCCGCCCGACCACCTCACGACAGCTAACTCGCTGTCGCTGGTGGCCGCCTACGGCACCATGCCGCTGGCCGCCGGCCTCTTCTCCCTGCTCGCCCGCGTGTCGAAGGAGCTCGGCAACATCGACGCCCTTGACGCGCTGCGCACCAACCAAGAGGGCGTGTCCTTCTACGTCGACGCGCTGACGTTCCTGTTCTCGGCCTTCATGATCTCGCGGCTCGCCCTGCCCAAGAGCGAGCCGCGGCGCAATGGCGGCTCGAGGATCGACTTCGGGCAGGCCTTCCACGAGCTCAAGGAAGGCTGGCAGTTCATCTTCATCAACCCGGTGGTGCGCGCCGTCAACGTGGGCCTTGCGACCGGGCTGATCGGCGGCGGCATGCTCGTGCCCCTTGGGCCCGTGTTCACCGCGCGCGTGCTCGACGCGGAGACGGATGGGTTCGGCTTCCTGATCTTCGCGCTCGGGTGCGGCGTCGCCCTCGGCGTGGTCGTGCTCTCCGTCTTCCAGCGGCGTGTGCCGAAGGCTCAGGTGTTCGCCACCTCGGTGTTCGTGGCCGGTGCCTCCCTCATCGTCGCCGCGTCGATGTCCGAGCTGCGGTGGGCGGCGCTGTTCGTCACGATCCTGGGCGTGTGCGCCGGAGCCGTCTACGTGCTCGGGTTCACGCTGCTCCACGAGAGCGTGGACGACGAGCTGCGCGGCCGCATCTTCAGCGCGCTGTACATCCTCGTGCGCTTCTGCGTGCTGCTCGCCTTTGCGGTCGGGCCGCTCCTGTCCGACCTGCTCGATCGGCTCAGCAACACGCTCGTCGACCGCGACGTGGCCTTGGTCGGGTTCGAGATCGCTGTGCCGGGCGTGCGCCTCACGCTCTGGCTCGCAGGGCTCATCATCATGAGCGCTGGGGTGCTGGCGGTGATGTCGTTGCGGGCTGGAGCTCGCGCGCTGGCGCCAGACGGCGAGCGCCTTCAGGAGCTCGTGTCTGATGTGACCCGCCCGTTCTCCGACTTGCGTGAGAGCCACGACCGATCCGAGCGCGACCCATGACAGGTCGCTTCATCGCGTTCGAGGGCGGCGAGGGCAGCGGCAAGTCCACCCAAGCCGCCCGCTTGGCGCAGCGGATCGGCGCGCTGCTCACGCACGAGCCCGGCGACACGCCTCTGGGCGCAGCGGTGCGCTCGATCCTCCTCGACTCGACGACGCTGGACATCACGCCGCGCGCAGAGGCGCTCCTCATGGCCGCAGACCGTGCGCAGCACGTGGTCGAAGTGGTTCGCCCAGCGCTCGAGGCGGGACGCACCGTGGTGACCGACCGGTTCTCCGGATCGTCCATCGCCTACCAGGGCTATGGGCGCCAGCTGTCGGCGGCGGAGATCTCGTCCCTCTCGGAGTGGGCCACCGACGAGCTCTGGCCCGACCTCGTGCTGCTGCTCGAGGTGCCCATCTCGGTGTCGCTGGCCCGCACCGGCGGCGCACGCGATCGGTTGGAGGCGGCAGGGGAGGCCTTTCACCGCCGCGTCCACGAGGGCTTCCTCCAACAGGCGATCGCAGATCCCGACCGCTGGGTGGTGATCGACGGCACCCAGTCGGAGGACGATGTCGCAAGCGTGATCTGGGACATCGTGTCGATGCGCTTCCCAGACATCGTCTGACGACGCTGGCTCCGGGACCTTCGACGGAAGTCTGCCAGGATGCGGGCGTGAGCACGGTGGCCGGCATCGACGTCTGGGCGGGCGTGATCGGTCAGGACCGAGCGGTGGCCCAGCTCAGCGCCGCGGCGGCTCACCCCGTTCACGCCTACCTGCTGGTCGGCCCCTCCGGGTCAGGCAAGCGCGCAGCTGCGCGGGCCTTCGCCGCCCTGCTTCTCTCGGCTGGGAGCACGGGTGAGGACGCCGAGCGCCACGTGCGCCTGGCGCTTGCAGAGGCGCATCCGGATCTGCGGGTGATCGAGCCGACGACCGCGCAGGGCCGCATGGACGTCGACACCGCTCGCACCATCGTCAAGCAGGCAGTCCTCAGTCCGGCCGAGGGCGACCGCAAGGTGCTCGTGCTGGAGGACTTCCACCTCATCGACCGCTTCGGCGCGATCCTCCTGAAGTACGTCGAAGAGCCGCCGGCGTCGACCTTCTTCGTGATCCTCGCCGAGGACGTGCCGCCCGAGCTCGTCACCATCGCTTCGCGCGCCGTGCGGATCGAGCTCGGCCCGATCCCACTGGAGGCGGTGATCGAGCAGCTCGTCGCAGACGGGGTGGAGCCCGAGCGGGCTGCCTCGATAGCGGCCGCTGCCACGGGCGACCTCGATCGGGCTCGCCTGCTGGCAAGCGACGAACGCTTTGCCCTGCGCGCGGCCGCTCTCCAGGAGATGCCGGGTCGGCTCGACGGCACCGGCGCGCGGGCGGCTGAGCTCGCTGCGGAGGTGAAGGCGCTCATCGACGATGCCCAAGATGTGATCGACGCCCGCCACGTGACTGAGGCCAAGGATCTGCAGGAGCGGATCGAGCGGTACGGGCAGCGGGGGAGTGGGAAGAAGGAGATCGAGGACCGCCAGAAGCGCGAGGTGCGGCGCCATCGCACCGCCGAGCTTCGCTTCGCTCTCGCCACGTTCGCCTCCGTCTACCGCGACGCCCTCCCCACGGCCTCCCACCCTGACCGTGTCGTCGCAGGCCTGCATCGCATCGACGCCGCCGCGCTGGCACTCGAGCGCTTCCCGAACGAGGCGCTGCTCCTGCAGTCGCTGCTTGCTCAACTGCCCACCCTGCCTGCCTGAACCTTGCGGCCCGCCGGAAGGCGCCGGGTACACTCGCCCGCTCCCGCCCGGGTAGCTCAGCTGGTAGAGCAACGCACTCGTAATGCGTAGGTCAGGGGTTCGACTCCCCTCTCGGGCTCGCAAGGTCGATCCTGTCGCGTGCGTGTGCAGGATCTACGATCGCTCGGATGGAGCAGAAGGCCGGGGAGGGGTTGCGGGCGCTGATCGTCGACGACGACGCGTCGATCCGTGAGCTGCTCCGCACCGTGCTCGAGCTCGACGGCTGGGAGGTGCACGAGGCCGAGGACGGCGTGCAGGCTCTCGCACTGGCCAAGGCCGAGCGGCCCCACGGGGTGATCCTCGACGTGATGATGCCGGACAAGGACGGGTTCGACGTCCTTGCGGCCTTGCGCAAGACCGAGCAGGGCCGCGCCATGGCGATCGTGATGCTCACAGCGAAGACGCGGCCGTCCGACATCCTGCGCGGCACGCGGCTCGGCGCCGACCTCTACGTCACCAAGCCGTTCGACCCGACACACGTCGCCGAGCGCCTGGTCTTCCATGCGCTGCGGCGCAGCCCAGGCGCACGGTCCGAGGCCACCGCGCCGATGCGCCCGGGTCGGCGGCGAGCCGCCCGACGGGGCAGCCCGGCCTGAGGGCCGCCCAGGCGCCGCCAGCGAGCTGCGAACGGCGCTGCGCCAAAGGGGTACACCGGAGCCGAGGCCGGTAGGTTCGCATGCGTGGCCGACCAAGCGCGCTTCGCCGACCTCGCGATGGAGCACATGAGCTCGCTGTACTCGGCCGCCCTGCGCATGACGCGCAACGCCTCTGACGCCGAGGACCTGGTGCAGGAGACCTTCCTCAAGGCGTACCGCGGGTTCGGCGGGTTCGAGGAGGGCACGAACCTCAAGGCGTGGCTCTACCGGATCCTCACCAACACCTACATCAACTCGTATCGGGCCAAGCAGCGCCGGCCAGACGAGACCGAGCTCGACGAGGTGGAAGACCTCTACCTCTATCGGCGGTTGGGGGGGCTCGAGGCCGCCCGGGCGGGGCGCTCCGCCGAGGACGAGCTGATGGACCTGTTCAGCGAGGCCGAGGTGAAGGCGGCCGTGGAGGAGCTTCCGGAGAACTTCCGCATAGCCGTGCTTCTCGCAGACGTCGAGGGCTTCTCCTACAAGGAGATCGCCGAGATCATGGATGTCCCCATCGGTACCGTGATGAGCAGGTTGCATCGAGGAAGAAAGCTCCTCGAGAAGCTGTTGTACGACTTCGCCGTGTCACACCGTCTCGCCGAGCCCACGCCCGACAGGGCCACCTGACCGATGTCGACTGACAGCGCGCCCGAGAAGCCCCAGTGCGAGGAAGCTCTGCACGAGATCTACCACCTGCTCGCCGGGGAGATCGACGACGCCAAGCGAGCCCAGATCACGGTGCACCTCGACGAGTGCGCCCCCTGCGCCGAGCCCTACGACTTCTACGCTGAGGTCCGCCGCTGCATCCAGCAGCGATGCCACGACACCGCTCCCCCCGAGCTGCTGGCCCGCATAGAGGCGGCGCTCAGCCACGAGGCCCACGACTGAGCGGCGTCTGTGAACCTCCACGTCCGCATGGCGGACACCCGGGTTCACAGACGTTGGTTGGTGGGGGTCTACGATCGAGGGCATGTTCGCCGTCGTGTGGCACTACTGGATCGCCGCGGTCCTGGTCATCACCGCCGTCATCCCGGCCACGTTGATCATCGCCGCCCAATACCTGCGCAAGACGCAGGCTCCGAAGTACGGGCGCGACGAGTAGCGCGGTGAGCGCCGGCCCGGTCGACTGGCTGCTCGCCGAGCGGGTGGCCGTCCGGGCGGCGGGGCGCGAGCCCTTCGCCGAGTCGTACCTGGCCCACTCGCTCCAGCAGGACTTCGACGAAGCCACGGCCGAGGCCGAGGGCCTCGTCGCCGCTGAGACCGGCCTGCGCTCGTTGAGCGGGCCCGCACGGGCGCGGGTGACCGACCGGGCGGAGTGGGTGGCCGCCAACGTCCGCTCGTTCCAGCGCCTGCTGAGACCCATCACCGACAAGCTGGGCGAGCGCCTCGGAAGCCCCCTCACGGCCACCGTCGCCCGCAAGGCCGGTGGGGTCGAGGTCGGCATGCTGCTCGGCTGGATGTCGACGAGGGTGCTCGGCCAGTACGACATGCTCGTGATCGACGAGCCCTCCGAGGCGCCTCCCGAGGACCAGGATCTCGTGTACTACGTCGGGCCCAACATCCTCGCCCTGGAGAAGCGCTTCGCCTTCCCGCCCAAGGAGTTCCGGCTGTGGCTGGCGCTGCACGAGGTCACCCACCGTGCCCAGTTCACGGGCGTGCCGTGGCTCCGAGAGCACTACCTGGGGCTCGTGCAGCAGACGCTCGACTCCGTCGACCCAGATCCGAAGCGCTTCCTAGACGCCTTGGGCAAGGTCGTGGCCGACCTGCGCTCGGGGCGCAAGCCGCTCGACGACGGCGGCATCGTGTCACTGCTCGCAAGTCCGGAGCAGCGTGCGGTGCTCGACAAGGTGGGTGGCCTGATGAGCCTCCTCGAGGGTCACGGCGACATCACCATGGACCGAGCCGGGGCGGATCGGATCCCCAACGCCCACAGGTTCGCGAAGGTCCTGCGCGAGCGGCGTGCCAGCACCAGCCCCGCCACGAGGCTCCTGCAGCGCCTCATCGGGTTGGAGGCCAAGATCAACCAGTACGCCCAGGGCGAGCGCTTCATCGAGGAGGTCGAGCGGTTGGGTGGCGGTCCCGGCGCGCTGGATCCGGTGTGGCGGGGGGCCAGCTGGTTGCCCACGCTGGGGGAGATCCGCGAGCCGTCAGAGTGGATCGCGAGGGTGCGGCTCTCAGACGAGCTGGTTGGCTGACCCGACGGATCCAGCTGCGTACCGACCCTGGCACCCACCGGATCGGTAGTGTCGGAAGCACATGACAACCGTTCTCATCGTTGACGACGAACCCGACATCCTGCTGTTCGTGCGGGTGAACATGGAGATGGACGGCCTCGACGTGATCACCGCTGCTGACGGTGAGGAGGCCCTGGCGATCGTCCACGAGCAGCATCCCGACGTCGTCGTGCTCGACGTGATGATGCCGAAGATCGACGGATGGGAGGTGCTCGAGCAGCTCAAGGCCGACGACGACCTGCTCGTCCGCACCATCCCCGTCGTGATGCTCACCGCTCTCGGCAGCGACACCGATCAGGTGCGCGGGGGCATCGAGGGGGCGGTGCAGTACCTGCCCAAGCCGGTCACGCCCGACGCCCTCCTGCGCGCAGTGCACGCCGCCCTGGACGGCGACCCGGAGCCCGTGCAGCGCAAGGCAGCCCAGCAGAGGGCTCTCGAGCGCCTGGCCCGGATCGAAAAGGGTGCCAGCGGCGCGGCCACCGTCCCAGGCGCCCCGCGCCCGCGCCTGGGCCGCCTCGAGCACCTGCGCGAGCAGCCTCAGCCCACGTCGGCCTCGACCCTGCACGTCCCGGATCAGGCCGATGCCATCACGGACAAGCAGCGGGCCCTCCTGCAGGCGCTCCAGAAGTCTGCGTCGGTGAGCGACGCTGCGGCCGAGCTCGGCATGAGCCGCTCGAACATCTACGCCAGCCTGCGGCGCATCGGCCGCAAGGTGGGCGTGGCCGACGTCTCGGACCTGCTGCGCCAGCTGCGCGCAGGCAACCTGGACGCCATCCTCGACGGCTGAGCCGTGGCCACCTCATCGGCCCGACCTCGCCCGGCGTCGTCCCCCGGCGCTGCTTCAAGGCGGGCAGGGGGTGCGGGTGATGACCTGGTCCAAGCGCTGCTGCCCGAGTGCCGCTTACCGCCGGCTGGCACAGCGGTGACCTGCGCGGTCTCGGGCGGGGCCGACTCGCTCGCCCTGCTCGTCCTGGCGACCGCGGCCGGGTGCGCGGTGACCGCGATCCACGTCGACCACGGCTTGCGCCCGGGTTCGGCTCGTGAGGCGGATGTGGTGGCCGCGGCGGCGCAGCGCTTCGGGGCGCGCTTCATGGCCGAGAGCGTCGAGCTGGCACCAGGTCCCAACCTCGAGGCCCGGGCCCGCGAGGCTCGTTACGGCGTGCTGCCGCGCGGAACGCTCACGGGGCACACAGCCGACGATCAGGCAGAGACCGTCCTGCTCAACATCGTGAGAGGGGCTGCGCTCGACGGGCTGGCCGGCTTCTCGCTCGAGAACCGACCTCTGCATCGGCTTCGCCGTCGCGACACGGTTGCGGTCTGCGAAGCTGTCGGACTCGACCCGGTGGTCGATCCCAGCAACCTCGACCCCGCCTTCCGGCGCAACCGCGTCCGCCACGAGCTGATGCCTCTGCTCGACGACATCGCCGAGCGCGACGTCGCGGCGGTGCTCGCACGCCAGGCCGAGATCCTCCGGGCTGACGTCGTGCTGCTGGATTCGCTCGCTGCGGCCCTCGACCCGACTGACGCCAAGCAGATCGCGGCCGCGCCCGAGCCTCTGGCCCGGCGTGCGATCCGGCAGTGGCTGCGCTCCGGCGACGAGCAGCACCCTCCTGACGCGGCGACGGTAGAGCGGGTGTTGGTGGTGGCTCGCGGCGGCGCCGCCGCCTGTGAGGTGGGGGATGGCCGGTCAGTGCGGCGCAGTCGCGGCCGGCTCTCGATCGAGGGCTGAGCGCCGGGCTGAGCCCGAGACATGCCCCAGGTGGGCCAGCCGTCGCCGGCTCCGATACGTTGCTCCCATGGCGTCCGAGGCCGATCACGTGCATCTGATCGACAGCCCGGACCTCGGCGAGGTCGTGGTTGACGCCGCGACCCTCCAGCGGCGAGTGGCGGAGCTCGGGGCGGCGATCACCGCCGACTACCAGGGCCGCGCACCGTTGCTGATCGGGGTGCTGAAGGGTGCGGCGATGTTCATGAGCGACCTCGCTCGTCACATCGCGCTGCCCCTCGAGATCGACTACATGGCCGTATCGTCCTACGGGAACGCCACGCGCACGTCAGGTGTCGTGCGGATCGTGAAAGACCTCGACATCGACCTCACTGGCCGCGACGTCATCATCGTCGAGGACATCGTCGACTCCGGCCTCACCCTGTCGTACCTGCGCCGCACGCTCGCAGCTCGTGGCGCGGCCAGCCTCGAGGTGTGTGCGCTCCTCGTTCGCGAGGGCCTGCAGAAGACCGACGAAGACCTCCGCTACGTGGGCTTCCGCATCCCACCCAAGTTCGTCATCGGGTATGGGCTCGACTTCGCCGAGAAGTATCGGAACCTGCCCTACGTGTGCGTCTTCGAAGGCGACGGGTAGACGACTAGTCCGCACGGCCGGGTGTTGCCACCGAAGGTCGGCCGGTAGCCTCATGCCATCGTGAAGCGACCCTCCCGCGCCACCCTCGCCTACCTGCTGCTGGGCGTCATGGTCCTGTTCATCGCGTCCCAGTGGCTGCGTGACGGCGACAAGCCCACCGAGCTCACGCTTACCGAGTTCCGCGACAAGGTCGTCTCCGACGACGTCGCCAAGGCGACGATCAAAGACCGTTCCAACGAGATCGTCGGTGAGCTCACGAGCGGCGAGAAGTTCAAGGTCGCCTATCCCCAGGAGTTCGCGGACGAGCTGGCCACCGAGATCGGCGACGCCAGGCCGGCCATCGACCTCGAGGTCGACCAGCAGCAGGATTCGATCTGGACGACCCTGCTCTTCAGCCTGCTGCCCTTCCTCCTCCTGATCGGCGTGTTCCTGTTCCTGATGAACTCGATGCAGGGCGGCGGCAGTCGTGTCATGCAGTTCGGCAAGGCCAAGGCGCGCCAGGTGTCGAAGGACGAGCCCAAGGTCACGTTCGTCGATGTCGCCGGCTGCGATGAGGCGGTGGAGGAGCTCCAAGAGATCAAGGAGTTCCTGCAGAACCCGTCGCGCTTCCAGGCGATCGGCGCCAAGATCCCCAAGGGCGTGCTGCTCTACGGCCCGCCGGGCACCGGTAAGACGCTGCTCGCCCGCGCAGTCGCCGGTGAGGCAGGTGTGCCGTTCTTCTCGATCTCGGGTTCTGACTTCGTCGAGATGTTCGTGGGCGTCGGCGCCAGCCGCGTTCGCGACCTGTTCGAGCAGGCCAAGGCCGCTGCCCCGTCGATCATCTTCGTGGACGAGATCGATGCCGTGGGTCGTCACCGGGGCGCTGGCCTCGGCGGCGGGCACGACGAGAGGGAGCAGACGCTCAACCAGATGCTCGTGGAGATGGACGGCTTCGACCCGCGCACCGGGGTCATCCTCATCGCCGCGTCCAACCGGCCGGACATCCTTGATCCGGCCCTGCTCCGTCCGGGCCGCTTCGACCGCCAGATCGTCGTCGACCGTCCCGACCTCGAGGGCCGCAAGGCGATCCTCCAGGTGCACGCCAAGGGCAAGCCGCTCGAGCCCAACGTGCGCCTCGACGTGCTGGCGCGGCGCACGCCGGGCTTCACCGGCGCCGACCTCGCCAACCTGATGAACGAGGCAGCCCTCCTCACTGCGCGCCGCGACCTCCAGCTGATCGGCCACGCCGAGCTCGAGGCGGCGATCGATCGAGTGCTCGCCGGTCCCGAGCGCAAGAACCGCATCATGAGCGAGCGCGAGAAGCTCACGATCGCATACCACGAGGGTGGGCACACGCTCGTGGGCCACGTGCTCGAGGGCACCGACCCGATCCACAAGGTGTCGATCGTGTCGCGCGGTCGCGCCCTCGGGTGGACGCTCGCGCTTCCAACCGAGGACAAGTACCTGCGCACCCGCAGTGAGCTCGAGGACTCGATGGCGATGCTCCTGGGCGGGCGTACGGCCGAAGAGCTCGTGTTCGGGGAGATCACTACGGGCGCGTCAGACGACATCGAGCGCTGCACCGACATCGCCCGCGGCATGGTCACGCAATACGGCATGAGCGATCTGCTCGGCCCGCAGCAGCTCGGCAAGGCCAAGGGCGAGGTCTTCCTGGGCCGCGACTACGGGCACGAGGCCGACTACTCGGCCGACGTCGCCACCACGGTCGACGCCGAGGTGCGCCGGCTCATCGACACGGCCCACGAGCGCGCCCGCACGATCCTGAGCACGCACCGCTCAACGCTCGACGTGCTCGCCACCCGGCTGGTCGAGAAGGAGACGCTGGAGGATGCCGAGCTGGCGGAGATCTTCGGTCCCATAGACAAGGGCACTGGGATCGCCCCGCAGCCCGAGGCCACCGATCAGCCCGCACCGATCGAGCCCGAGCTGGTCGGCGTGTCCTCAGGGTCGCTGGCGACCGAGCTGGCCCGCTCGCCGCAGCAGCAGCCGATCTCGGCACCCGAGCTGGCACCCGCGAGGCGGCGCTGGTGGAGGCGGCGGGTCAGCTCTCCCTCGCCCCGCCCCAGCGGCACCTGACCGCGATGGGAGCCAACGGGCGCTCTCGGCCGCCCCTCGACACCCCGATGGACCTAGATCGCATCGCGAAGGCGGTCCGCGAGATCCTCGAGGCCATCGGCGAGGACCCTGACCGCGACGGGCTCCTCGACACGCCCGAGCGCGTGGCCCGCATGTACGCGGAGATCGCGTCGGGCCTCCACACCGACCCCGCCGACCACCTCACCGTCACGTTCGAGTCGAATCATGACGAGATGGTGATGGTGCGCGACATCCCGCTCTACTCGATCTGCGAGCACCACCTCATCCCCTTCATCGGCAAGGCCCACGTCGCCTACATCCCCGGCAAGGATGGCCGCATCACGGGTCTGTCCAAGATCGCCCGGCTGGTCGACGGCTACAGCCGCCGGCCGCAGGTGCAGGAGACCCTCACCGTGCAGATCGCCGATGCCATGGAAGCCACGCTCGAGCCGCGCGGGGTCATGGTGGTGATCGAGGCGGAGCACCTGTGCATGTCGATGCGGGGCATCCAGAAGTCAGGATCCACCACGGTCACCTCAGCCGTCCGCGGACTGTTCCGCCAGAACATCGCGACGCGCGAGGAAGCCATGCGTCTCATCACCGGGCGAGGCTGACGTGCGCCGATCGGTCGCTCTTGCGATGGCAGCGGTGGGGGCGATCGCCTCGCTCGCAGTCGTGGTCGTCGTGGCACTGGAGGTGCTTGGAGACGACTCCGACGGCGAATCGCCTTCCCGGCTGGTGGCTGGCAGCGACGGCCCTGCTGACACCTCAGAGCCGCTCGACCAAGGCTCGTTCTGCGTCGCCATCCGCGACCTCGACGCGCTGGGTGCCCGGCCCTCGGCGGGGGGTGGCACCCCGGCACAGGTGCTGGCCCAGAACGCCGAGTTCGCGGCGCTGGTCGATGCCGCCACCACTGACCTTCCGAGCGACGCGCCGCCGGTCGTCACCGAGTTCCTCGAAGACAACCGAGCGCTCTCCGCCGCAATCACCGCAGCGGGAGGCGATCCGAAAGCCGCTTTCGCCGCGCTCACGGCTAGCGATCCCGAACTTGTGGACAGGCTCGCAGAGTCGTCCGTCGCCCACGCAGGTGCATTCCGGTTCTTCGCCCAGCGCTGCGGCACCGCACCACCCCCCTGATTCAGAGGACCTTGCAATCCACCCAAAGGCACTGATATAGGTCGGACTGGTGCGGGAGGGTTGCCCTAGACTCGACCCGTGCAACCGCTGGTCATGGGCGTGGTCAACGTGACCCCCGACTCGTTCTCCGACGGGGGACGTTTCGCCGACCACGGTGCAGCGATCGCCCACGGCTTGGCTCTGGTCGCGGCAGGCGCCGACTGGGTCGACGTGGGCGGTGAGTCCACCCGTCCTGGGGCGTCCGAGGTGCCGGTTGGCGAGGAGCTTCGGCGCGTGATCCCCGTGGTGGAGGCGCTGGCCCAGGCCGGGGTGCGAGTGTCCATCGACACTCGCAAGGCCGAGGTGGCGCGGGCGGCGGTCGGCGCCGGCGCCGCGCTGCTGAACGACGTCGGTGCCTCACTCGGCCACGTCGCAGCCGAGCTCGGCGTGGCGTGGGCCGCGATGCACTGCCAAGGCGAGCCGGCCACCATGCAGGAGTCTCCGACGTATGCAGACGTGGTGCGGGAGGTGCGCGACTTCCTCGTGCAGAAGGCCGAGGAAGCCGTCACAGCCGGTGTGCCCGAGGTGTGGATCGACCCCGGCATCGGCTTCGGCAAGACGCACGCGCACAACCTGGCGCTGCTGGCGCACCTCGACGATCTCGTCGCCACAGGGCATCCCGTGCTGGTCGGCACCAGCCGCAAGGGGTTCCTCGGTGCCATCTTGGGGCGCTCGGATGGCTCGTCCGGCCCGGCACCCGTCGAGGATCGCCTCGAGGGCTCGCTGGCGACCGCAACGTGGGCCATGGCCTGCGGAGCGCGCATGGTGCGGGCGCACGACGTCCGGGCAACGGTCCACGCTGCACAGGTCATCGCGGGGGAGATCCGCAAGGGCGTGGCCGCATGAGCCCGCCGGTGAACAAGAGGGAGCAAGTCGCGTGGCGATGAAGGGCAAGTGGGCACAGGGGATCCAGCCGCGCAACTTCGCGTGGATCCTCAAGGACAAGCTGGCCGTGTGCGAGCGGCCCGGCGGCTACGGCGCCAACCACCGCCGGGTGCGCCGGCAGGAAGAGATCATCTGGATCCGCGAGCAGGGCTTCACCTGCGTGGTCACGTTGATCCCGTCGCCGCACAACCTGCACAACTACGACGAGCTGGGCGTGGCCTGGCGCCACCTGCCCTTCGGCTTGCACGACGATCCCCGCGGGATCGCCGAGGTGCTGTTCCCCGAGCTTGCGGCCATGCTCGCCGCCGGGGGCAAGGTCATCGTCCACCAGGACGAGCTCTCCGACCGGGTTGCAGGGCTGATGGGCGGCTACCTGCTGTGGTCGGGTGTGGTTCCGCTGGCCCCGCAGGCCACCTCGGTCGTGGAGCGCCTGCTCGGCCGCCAGATGGGCCCGACCGGTCGCGACCTCGTCGCGCTGGCCGGCACGCTTCCCAAGTAGGGCGCGATGGCAGACACCGACGCCATCGAGCTCAGGGGCCTGCGCGTCTCCGGGATCGTCGGGGTGCTGCCGCACGAGCGGGTCCAGCCACAGCCCCTCGACGTCGATCTCGACATCCACCTCGACCTATCGCCTGCGGGAGCGAGTGACGACCTCGCTGACACGGTCGACTACGGCGCCGTCTGCGCCGCCGCTGAGGCGGTCGTCGCGTCGACCTCGTTCTCCTTGCTGGAGGCGCTGGCGGAGCGGATGGCAGACACACTTCTGGCGGCCGACGCGAGGATCGCCGGGGTCACCGTCAGCGTGCGCAAGATGCGGCCGCCGGTCGCGCAGCACCTCGCGACGTCCGGGGTGCGCATCACGCGGTCCCGGGCGTGACGCGCGCGTTCCTCGGCGTGGGATCGAACATGGGGGACCGCGTGCGGCACCTGCGCGCAGCGGTGCGGTCGCTCGAAGGCGTCGTCGCCGTGTCGCCGGTGTACGAGACCGCGCCTCTCGGTGGCCCTGATGATCAGGACCCATACTTGAACCTGGTGGTCGAGCTCGACACGCAGCTCGACTCCTGGGGTCTGCTCGAGGAGTGTCGCCGCCTCGAGGCCGCGGCCGGTCGCACACGTGAGGTGCGATGGGGACCCCGCACCCTCGACGTGGATGTGCTGTGGGTCGAGGGCGAGATCGTCGACGACGCCGAGCTCGAGGTGCCGCACCCACGCATGTGGGCGCGGCGCTTCGTCGTGGCACCGCTCCACGACATCGCTCCGGACATCGCGCCCGTGTCGCTCGTCGACGCAGCCGAGGGCGAGGTGCGGATGCTGGGCGATCTCGATGATCTGGACGACCTCGGCGATCTGGACTACCTCGATGCCCCGGCGGGCGGCGCTTCGGACGGGTCAGAGTGATCCGCCTGCGGATCATCGGGCCGGGTCGGGCCGGCAGCTCGCTGCACCGCGCCCTCACCCGAGCCCACTGGCCGGTCGAGTCGATGTTGGGTCGTGGTGATGACGTGTCGAGCGCGGCCGAGGGCGTGGACGGCGTCGTGATCGCCACACCCGATGGGTTGGTGGGCGAGGTGGCAGACGCCATCGCGCCGAGGGATGACGTCGTCATCGCCCACATGTCAGGTGCGCTCGGCCTCTCGCCGCTGGCAGCTCACAGCCGGCGCGCCGTGATCCACCCGCTCGTCGCCCTGCCCGACGCCGACCGCGGCGCCGACCGCTTGGTCGGTGCCTGGTTCGGGCTGTCCCAGGAGGGGGATCCGCTGGTCGAGCAGCTGGTCGAGGAGCTGCACGGCCGGGTCGTCCGCTTGGCCGAGAGCGACTGGTCGCTCTACCACGCAGCTGCTGTGATCGCGTCCAACCACCTCGTTGCGCTGATGGGTCAGGTCGAGCGGGTTGCGTCGTCGATGGGCGTGCCGTTGGAGGCCTTCCTCGACCTGGCCGGCGGCGCGCTCGCCGATGTCGCTGAGCTCGGGCCGGCGGCAGCGCTCACGGGCCCGGTACGCCGGGGCGACCTCGAGACCGTGCAGCGGCATCTCCGCGCGCTGCCGGAGGCCGAGCGATCCGCCTACCTGGCGCTCTCCGAGGAGGCGGCGAGGCTGTGCCGTTGAAGGTCCACGCAACCATCGCCGAGCTGCGCCGCGAGCTCGACGCCCATCGCTCGGCTGGTAGGGCGATCGGCTTCGTGCCGACGATGGGGTATCTGCACGAGGGCCACGCGTCCCTGATGCGAGCGGCTCGTGCAGCGACCGACGTCGTCGTCGTGTCGATCTTCGTGAACCCGCTCCAGTTCGGTCCGAGCGAGGATCTCGACTCCTACCCGCGTGATCTGGCGGCCGACACCGATCTGGCAGAGCGCTGCGGCGTCGACCTTCTCTTCGTTCCGGCGGTGCCGGAGATGTACCCCGACGCGGTCCGCACGACTGTGTCGGTGGCCGGGGTGTCGGAGCCGCTCGAAGGGAGCGCCCGGCCGACACACTTCGCGGGAGTCGCCACGGTCGTGGCCAAGCTCTTCGCCATCGTCGGACCATGCCAGGCCTTCTTCGGCGAGAAGGACTTCCAGCAGCTCGCGGTCATACGGACGATGGTGCGGGACCTGTCGATCCCCGTCGAGGTGATCGGCTGCGAGACGGTCCGCGAGCCCGACGGGCTGGCCATGTCGAGCCGCAACGCCTACCTCACCGCAGAAGAGCGGGCAGCGGCACCGTGCGTCCACGCCGCTCTCCAGGCCGGATGCCACGCTGTCCTGCGAGGCGAAACCGACCCTGCCGCCGTCAGGCAGGCGATGGCGCAGGTCGTAGGTGGCGAACCGCTGGCCCAGCTCGACTACGCCGAGGTGGTCGACGCCGCCACCCTCGAGGTGCCCGATCCGCTCGTGGGCACGCTGCGGCTGCTGGCCGCGGTCAGGTTCGGGCGAGCACGCCTCATCGACAACATCGGAGTGGAGGTTCCCGCGCTGCTGGCGTCGAACCATGCTGACGGCACATGATGGAGGTCCGAGTGGGGGCGACCGCGGACGCGGCGCCCACCGAAGGGAGCACCAGATGCGGCGACGCATGATGAAGAGCAAGATCCACCGCGCCACGGTGACCGACGCCGACGTGCACTACGTCGGCTCCATCACCATCGATCGCGACCTCATGGATCTCGCCGACCTCCTCGAGTACGAGCAGGTTGCCGTTGTCGACGTGGACAACGGCGCCCGCCTGGAGACGTACGTGATCGAGGGGGAGCGGGGGTCGGGAGCGATCTGCTTGAACGGCGCTGCGGCGCGCCTGGTCAGCCCCGGAGACCGCATCATCGTCATCTCCTACGCCGACTACGAAGCCGCCGAGGTCGAGGGGTACGAACCGACCGTCGTGCACGTCGACCGGTCCAACCGACCGATCGACGCGCTGACGGCCGAGCTGATCGCGGCCGAGAGCCACGGTCCAGCGCCCCACCGCTACGTCGACGTGGGAGCGCAAGGGTCCTAGCCCGGCCGGCGCCGGTCGTGATGTTGGTCGCGAGGGCAGCGTCACCCCGCTCATTCAGGTAACCCAGAGCCGAGCGGACCGGGTAGACCATCGGCGTGGGCGACCTCGACTTGCTGGTGCTCGGCTCCGGGGTGGCGGGCCTGTCGGCCGCTGTCCGGGCGGCCGAGCTGCACGGCATGCGTGTCGGCGTCGTCACCAAGGCCGAGCTCCACCAAGCGACGACGCGTTGGGCGCAGGGCGGGGTGGCGGCCGTCCTCGGGGGCGACCCCGACTCGACCGATCTGCACCTCGCCGACACGCTGGCGGCCGGCGCCGGGCTCTGCGATGTCGACGCCGTCCGCGTGCTCGTCGACGAAGGTCCCGCCCGCGTCCACGAGCTGATCGCTCTGGGTGCTGCCTTCGACCGCGACCTCGACGGTCAGCTCCAGCTGGCGCGCGAAGGCGGCCACTCGCTGCCGAGGATCGTGCACGCCGGTGGTGCGGCCACGGGCGCGGAGATCGAGCGCACCCTCGTCGAGGCGGTGAGCGAGTCGGTGAAGGTGGTGCACGAGAGCACGTTCGCCCTCGACCTCATCGTCGAGCAGGGCCGCTGCCGCGGCGTCGTGGCCTTGGATGCGGCGGGGGGGCGCATCGAGGTGCGAGCAGCCAACGTGCTCCTGGCAACGGGCGGCTACGGGCAGCTCTTCGCGGTCACGACCAATCCGAGTGAGGCAACAGGCGATGGGGTCGCCATGGCGATCCGGGCCGGCGTGGCTGTGGCGGACGTGGAGTTCGAGCAGTTCCACCCCACCGCCCTCCACCATCCGGCGATGCCGCGTCCGCTGCTGTCAGAGGCGCTCCGCGGACACGGCGCCTTGCTGCGAGACGCCAAGGGTGAGCGCTTCGTCGACGAGCTGCTCTCGCGCGACAAGGTGAGCCGAGCCATCACCACTCGGATGCTGGAGCAGGGTGTCGAGCACCTCTGGCTCGACGCCACCGGTCTCGAGCGCTTCGCAGATCGGTTCCCGACGATCATGGCCGAGCTGAACGCTGTCGGGCTCGACCCTGCATCCGACTGGCTCCCGATCGCGCCCGCCGCGCACTACAGCTGCGGAGGCGTGGTCGCCGACCTGAACGGCGCAACGACGCTGCCGGGTCTGTGGGTCGCGGGTGAGACCAGCTGCAACGGGGTGATGGGCGCCAACCGGCTCGCCTCCAACTCGCTGCTCGACGGGATGGTCTTCGGGCCGCGCGTCGTCGAATCGATCGACGCGGGAGTCGACGGTCCCTCCGCCACAGGCGCTATGCGCTCGGTGATGGGAGGCGGCGAGATCGGCGGTCGCCACCTCGAGCTCCCGCAGCTCGGCCAGGGCGCGGTCGTCGACCGCGATTCGCTGCAGCGGTTGATGACCCAGAACGCGGGCGTGCTCCGATCCGCCAGCTCGCTGGCGCTTGCGGCCCAGGCTTGCAGCGGGACTGTTGAGGGGGAGGACCCGGAGGCGTGGGAGCTGCGCAACCTGGCAACGGTCGGGCGCGCGCTGTGCGCCGCGGCGCTGGCGCGTGAGGAGAGCAGGGGCGCCCACACCCGCACCGACTTCGAGGAGCAGAGCGACGACCTGCGCGTCCGCTTCGTGTTGGCGGGGCATCGTTAACCTCGCGGCATGACGGACACCCCCCAGACGACGCCGCCGAACTGGTACCCGGACCCCCTCGGGCGGCACGAGCTCCGCTACTGGGACGGCTCCCAGTGGACCGAGCACGTGTCGTCACACGGTCGTCAATCCGTCGACCCACCCACCCAGGGCACGCACATCCCCACCACGCAGCGAGCCACCGAGAAGGTCGTGGGCGACGTCGCCAAGGTCGGTGCCGCCACCGGCGCACAGGGAGGGGGATCGATCTTCACCGAGCCCGTGCTCGTGGTGAACCAGAAGGCCAAGCTGATCGAGGTCAACAACGAGTACGCCATCTACGACCAGAACGGGCTCCAGATCGGAGCCGTTCGGCAGGTCGGCCAGTCGGCTGCCAAGAAGGTGATCCGCGTGCTCACCTCCTATGACCAGTTCATGACCCACAAGCTCCAGGTCGTCGACATGCACGGCAACGTGCTGCTCGCCCTCACCCGTCCCGCCAAGCTGCTCAAGTCGCGGGTGATCGTGCAGGACGGCCACGGCACCGAGGTCGGCGCCATCATCCAGCAGAACGCCATCGGCAAGATCAGGTTCAACCTCGAGGCCGGCGGCCAGACGTACGGTTCGATCAACGCCGAGAACTGGCGGGCCTGGAACTTCAACATCGCCGACTCGGCGGGCAACGAGGTGGCGCGGGTCACCAAGACCTGGGAGGGGCTCGCCAAGACGGTGTTCACGACCGCGGACAACTTCGTCGTGCAGATCCACCGTCCGCTGGAGGAGCCGCTGCGCACGCTTGTCGTCGCGTCGAGCCTCGCCATCGACACAGCCCTGAAGCAGGACAGCCGCGGCTTCGGCTGACCCAGCCGCCTACGTGATGTAAGCGGTGACGTCGAGGACTAGGTGGTAGGTGCCTGCCCCGACGATCGAGGCGCGCGTGGACAGGCCGGTGGCGCTGAGTGCGCAGGTGAACCCGTTGGCGGTGATGGAGCCCTTCGCGAAGTTCACAGTCGACGTCAGGACGCTCGTCCCGGCCGGGTAGACCCGCAAGTAGCCGCCGCCGGAGGGCGTGACGATCGTGGCGTTGCCGACGACCCCCTTGGCCGCTGCGGGGATGGGTGCGACCCCCGCGAGGTCGAGGGTCAGGGTCTGGAGGTGGGCGATGGGCCCTTGGGTCTGCCCTGGTACGAGTGGTCCGCCGCTCGCCCTGCCGCCGAGGCTGCGAGTGTCGAGAACGCGCGCGGGGGTGATCGGGATCACGCGTCCAGCAGTCGTGTCCTCGCGCAGAAGCCGCGTCCATGAGCCTGGCGTCCCAGCCTCGACGCAGATCCACAGGTCGCCGTTGCCGTCTGCCTTGATCTGCCCGACCTGACGGCTTCCGCTGGAAGGGGGTCCGACGGTCTCCGAAGGAAACGGTTCGAGCCATAGCTGAGGACCGCCGTCGGCGCTGGAGCCACCCAGGCCGGGGCCACCGGCACGCGAGTAGCCGGATGTCGCAGGCAGCGTCGCCGATGTGCTGAGGCCGGCCACACCGACGCCGCCGACTGACTCTCCCAGGACAGCCGCATCGGCCGCTCGAGTCGTTTCGATCCATCCCCAGATCGCCATCTGGCGCTGGGCCTCAGGGTTCGGTTCGCTCGCGACCGCCAGGGCTGCGTTGCCGTCCCCGGTCAGCTGCAGGCCGAACTTTCCAATGGGGTTTCCGGGACCCACTGTGTGCATCAGCTCGGTCGGGGTGCTCGAGGTGTTCGCCTGACCGAGCAGCAAGGCGTCGCCGTCGGCCGCGGCAGCGGGCTCGGCGGTGGCGACGCTGGCGACTCCAGCGACCCCGAGGCCGGCAAGGCCGGCGAGCAGATGGCGCCGTGAGACGGGTTGGTCGCGGTTCGGCCTGGCTCCTCGCAGCTCCTCGATCTCTACTGCTTGGTCCGCGATCTCTACTGCTTGGGCCTCGATGCGTGCGCGCAGTGCGCGCAGGTCAGCCTCGAGACCAGCCAGATCCTTGCCCGCCATCCCGCCCCCGGCGGCGCCCTATGTGATGAGTGCAGTGGCCGCGCCGCCCAGGGAACCTACCCGTTGAAGGGCACCCAGGCGATGGGGGCAAGTGTTTACACATGGCTGATCTCCGCACCATCCGGGCTCTATGCGAGGCGGTCGCGCCGCCACCGGCTCTAGGTGATGTAGGCGGTGATGTCGAGGACTAGGTGGTAGGTGCCTGCCCCGACGATCGATGCGCGCGTGGACAGGCCGGTGGCGCTGAGCGCGCAGGTGAACCCGTTGGCGGTGATGGAGCCCTTCGCGAAGTTCACAGTCGACGTCAGGACGCTCGTCCCCGCCGGGTAGACCCGCAAGTAGCCGCCGCCGGAGGGCGTGACGATCGTGGCGTTGCCGACGACACCCTTGGCGGCTGCGGGGATGGGTGCGACCCCCGCGAGATCGAGGGTGAGGGTCTGGAGGTGAGCGATGGGCCCTTGGGTCTGCCCTGGTACGAGTGGTCCGCCGCTTGTCCTGCCGCCGAGGCTGCGAGTGTCGAGAACGCGCGCGGGGGTGATCGGGATCACGCGTCCAGCAGTCGTGTCCTCGCGCAGAAGCCGCGTCCACGTCCCTGGCGTGCCTGGTACACCTGGCTCTCCGTCCTGAACACAGAGCCAAAGCTCGTTCGCCGCGTCGACAGAAATCGAGCCCGCCACGGAGCCGGCAATCGTCGGTGGTCCGACCCGGCCCGCAGGACGGATGACGACAGCGGCCGCGTTGTCGGCGCTGACGTCAATGCCGGAGGCGGGGCCCGCGCCCGAGGCGAGGATGGCGCCGAAGCCGTGGTCGGGCCCTCCGGCCCTGACGATGATGCCAGCTGCTGCCGAGTCGATCTCGAGGCCGAACGCTCCGCCAGTCACACCTATGGCGACGCCGCTGTAGTCGTCCGGCACGTTGAGGCTCGTGCGAACGCTGGCTTGGTTATCGGTGCCTAGCAGCAAGGCGTCGCCGTCGGCCGCGGCAGCGGGCTCGGCGGTGGCGACGCTGGCTACTCCGGCGGCGCCGAGCCCGGCTAGGCCGGCGAGCAGGTGGCGCCGTGAGACCGGCTGGTCGCGGTTCGGCCTGGCTCCGCGCAGCTCCTCGATCTCTGCTGCTTGGGCTTCGACGCGTGCGCGCAGCGCGCGCACGTCAGCCTCGAGATCTGTCAGATCCTTGCCCGCCATCCCGCCCCCGGCGGCGCCGTGTGTGATGAGTGCAGTGGCTGCGCCGCCCAGGGAACCTACCGTTTGAAGGGCGCCCAGGCGATGGGGGCAAGTGTGGACACATGGCTGATCTGGACGCCGTCCGGACTTATGGACAGCAGCCGCTCGCCCACGAGCACGACGCGATCGAACGCGACGCCGGTACTCGAGCGAGGTGCCCCGCTCATGGTCTGGCAGGCTGCGGGGATGGCTGTTGCGGATCCATACCTGGCGGCTGTCCGGTCGGCGGTCGAGGGAGCGCTGGCGGAGGACCTGGCGCCGCTGGGCGACCTCACGTCCGCGCTGTTGCCCGCCGACGTGAGGGCGATCGCCGACTTCGTGCCCCGCGCGGCGGGGGTGCTGGCCGGCACGGCCTGCGCCACTGAGGCGTTTGCGCAGGTCGACCCCTCGCTGGCGGTGTCGTGGGCAGCGTTGGACGGTGAGTCGGTGGAGGCCGGCCAGGTGATCGGCACGGTGTCGGGCGCGATGGCGCCGATCCTCACGGCGGAGCGCACCGCGCTGAACTTCCTGTGCCACCTGTCGGGTGTGGCCACACTGACACGCCGCTTCGTCGACGCCGCGGCTGAAGGCGGTCGCGCTCGCGTCTGGGACACGCGCAAGACCACGCCGGGTCTGCGCACGCTCGAGAAGGCAGCCGTCAGAGCCGGGGGAGCGGTCAACCACCGAGGCAACCTCTCGGACTGGATCATGTTCAAGGACAACCACCTGGCCCTGCTCGGCATCGCCGATGCCGTCGCCTCAGCCAGGGCCACCTGGCCGGGGCGTCTCGTGCACGTCGAGGTCGGTGACCTCACCCAGCTCGAGCAGGCGCTCGAAGCCGGAGCAGACGCGGTCCTGCTCGACAACATGACCCCCGAGGAGGCCAATGCTGCCGTCGATCTGGCGGAGCGCTGGGCGAGCCAGCACGCCGGCCGTCGCCCGCTGCTCGAGTGCAGCGGTGGCATCACGCTCGAGACTGCCGCCGCCTACTCCGCGGCCGGGGTCGACCTCCTGTCCACGAGCCAGATCACCCAGTCCGCCCCAGCCCTCGACATCGGCCTCGACATCCGCTGACCCCCGAGGTCTGTGAACCCTGACGTCCGCATAGCGGACGTGGTGGTTCACAGACGTTGGGTAGCGTCTGCCCCCGTGCTCCTGCTCGCCCTCGACGTCGGCAACACCCAGACAGTGGTCGGCCTCTACGACCTCGACCTCGACGACGACGTCAACTTGGAGAAGCGCGTTGCCGACACGAGCCTGGTCGACCACTGGCGGATCGCCACCAACGTGGAGCGCACCGCCGACGAGCACGCCCTGGTGCTCCAGGAGTTCCTCGGCTTCCACGGGTCCACCTGGGAGGACAACGACATCCAGGGCATCGCCCTGTGCTCGTCCGTGCCCCGTGTCACCGGATCGCTGCGACGCATGTCGGAGCGCTACTTCGGGTTCCCGGCGCTCGTGGTGGAGCCGGGCGTGCGCACCGGTCTGCCGATCCTCTACGACAACCCCAAGGAGGTCGGCGCCGACCGCATAGCGGATGCGGTCGCGGCCTTCGACCTGTACGGCGGGCCGACGATCGTCGTCGACTTCGGAACGGCCACGACCTTCGAGGCGATCTCCGCCAAGGGGGAGTACCTCGGTGGGGCCATCTTCCCCGGCATCGACATCAGCCTCGATGCCCTCTTCGCCCGCGCCGCCGCGCTGCGGCGCGTCGAGCTGGTGGAGCCACGCAACGTGATCGGGCGCTCCACCGTCGAGTCCATGCAGTCGGGCGCGATCTACGGCTACACGTCGCTCGTCGACGGCATGTGCGAGCGCATCAGCACAGAGCTCGACGCGGATGCGACCGTCGTCGCCACAGGCGGCCTCTCGGGCCTGATCGGGCCGCTCTCCAGCGCCATCACCCACGTCGAGCCGTGGTTGACCCTCCACGGGCTGCGCCTGATCTACGAGAAGAACCAGCCGTGAGCCCCCCCTACCGGTTCGAGGTGACCGCGACCACCGCCGAGCTCCGTGCCGCCCACGACGGGTTGGACGCCGGCGCCGAGACTGGCATCACCGTGAGCGTCGCCGGCCGAGTGATGCTCCACCGAGCACAGGGCAAGCTCGCCTTCGCGACCCTGCGCGACGGGAGCGGCGATGAGGTGCAGCTGTTCGCGCTGGCGGCGGTCACTGACGACTTCGATTCGTTCACGAGGATCAGCCTCGGCGACTGGGTGGGAGCAACCGGCGAGGTCGTCAAGACCAAGCGCGGCGAGCTGTCCGTCAAGGTGGCGGGGTGGGTGATGCTCGCCGAGACCCGCCGCGGGTTCGGCGACAAGTGGAAGGGCATCACCGACGTCGACACGCGGTACCGCCAGCGCTACGTCGACCTCTGGGCCAACCCGGAAAGCCGCACCACCTTCCTCCAGCGCAGCCGGATCTTCAGCCTGACGCGCCGCTGGCTCGAGGAGCGCGCGTTCATCGAGGTCGAGACGCCCGTCTTCCATCCGATCCCTGGTGGCGCGCTGGCCAAGCCCTTCACCACCCATCACAACGCTCTCGACCTGGGTCTGTACCTGCGCATCGCGCCCGAGCTCTACCTCAAGCGGTTGACGGTTGGCGGGTTCGAGCGCGTCTTCGAGATGGCCCGTGTCTTCCGCAACGAGGGCCTGTCCACGCGCCACAACCCCGAGTTCACGATGCTCGAGCTGTACCAGGCCTACGGCGACTACCACGACGTCATGGCCCTCACCGAGGAGCTCGTCGCGCACCTGGCGACCGAGCTGCACGGCACGACGAAGCTCACCTACGACGGACGCCCTCTGGATCTCACACCGCCATGGAAGCGCGCATCGCTGACCGACCTAGTGGAGGAGCACGCGGGCGTGCACGTCGACGTGCGCATGCCGGTGGAGGAGCTGCGCAGCGTCGCGCAGGAGCACGGCGTCGAGGTGAAGGCCGACTACGGCCCCGGCAAGCTGGTGCTCGAGATCTACGAGAAGACGACCGAGCACGAGCTGTGGGGGCCTGTGTTCGTCACCGACTACCCGAAGGAGGTCTCGCCGCTGGCGCGTGACCACCGCGAGCTGCCCGGGGTGGTCGAGCGCTTCGAAGCCATCGTGGCCGGTCGCGAATTGTGCAACGCCTTCTCCGAGCTGATCGACCCGGACGAGCAACGAGCTCGCTTCGAGGAGCAGGCGCGGCAGAAGGCTGCCGGCGACGACGAGGCCATGGTCGTCGACGAGGACTACCTCCGGGCGCTCGAGTACGGCCTGCCGCCCACAGCTGGGCTCGGCATCGGCATGGATCGCCTTGTGATGCTGCTGACCGACACGCACTCGATACGCGACGTCGTGCTGTTCCCCACCCTGCGCCCCGAGCAGGACTGAACCAAACAACGTCTGTGAACCCCTACGTCCGCATGGCGGACGTGGCGGTTCACAGACCTTGGTTGGTGAGGAGGTGCTCGGCCGCGCCGCGGAGCGCTACTCCGCTGGGGCGGTCGCCGAAGGGGGCGAGGGCCGCGACCGCCTGGTCGACGTAGCTGCGGGCGACGTCGACCGACTCGGCCACGCCGTCTGACTCGCGCACCAGCTTGCGGGCGCGCTCCAGGTCTTCGCCTTCGATGGGGCCGCCGAGCAGCGCTCGTAGCTCGGGGGCGCCGCCGCCGGCCAGGGCGCGGATGACGGGAAGGTTGTAGATGCCCTCTGCGATGTCATGGCCGGCTGGCTTGCCGAGCTGCTCGTCGGTGGCGACGACGTCGAGGATGTCGTCGACCACCTGGAACGCCATGCCGTAGTGGCGGCCGAAGGTAGTGAGCTGATCGATGGCGTCACGCGGCAGCCCGCCCACGATCCCGCCTACTCGGCAGGCGGTGGCGAACAGGGCGGCGGTCTTGCCCTCGATGGCGGCGAGGTAGCTCTCCTCGGTGCGGTCGGCGTCGTAGGCGCGCCGCAGCTCGTGCACCTCGCCTTCGCAGAGGCGCCCGATCGTCGCAGCCAGCAGACCTGCCACCTCTGTGCCGAGGCCAGCCGCGATCTCGGACGCCTTGGCCAGGAGGAAGTCGCCCGCCAGGATCGCCTTCAGGTTGCCCCAGCGAGCGTTGACGCTCTCGGTGCCGCGCCGCGTGTCGGCCTCGTCGATGACGTCGTCGTGGCAGAGCGAGCCGACCTGCACCAGCTCCACCGCGACGCCGCCGAGGATGACGTCGTCGGTGACGGCCGTCTCCACCTCGTCGCTCTCGGTGGCCATGACTGCCGCGGAGGCGACCGCGAAGAGCGGTCGGGCCCGCTTCCCGCCCGCTGTGATGAGGTGGCCGCCCATCTGCGCCATGAGCTCGTCCTCGGCCTCGACCGCCGCCATCAGGGCCTTCTCCACCCTCGCGCGGTGGCTCGCCATGCCCGGCAGGTCGAGGAGCGGGTTCATGGACGCCACACGGCGAGGCTAGGCGCGGGTCGGAAGTGGTCGGAAACCCGGAGAAGGTGCTCACGATCGGCCGAAGAGATGCCGATGAACACGGAGACCGCCCGGCGATTGGTTGGTAGGGGCGAGGGATACACTCGACGCACGGATCCCCCGAACAGGGCGGGAGGCTCACATTGTTCGAACGGTTCACTGACCGGGCTCGACGGGTTGTCGTGCTGGCGCAAGAGGAAGCCCGGCTCCTCAACCACAACTACATCGGCACCGAGCACATCCTGCTGGGCCTCATCCACGAGGGTGAGGGCGTGGCAGCGAAGGCGCTCGAGTCGCTCGGCATCTCGCTCGAGGCCGTGCGGAGCCAGGTCGAGGAGATCATCGGCCAGGGCGGGAGCTCGCCCTCCGGCCACATCCCGTTCACCCCGCGCGCCAAGAAGGTTCTCGAGCTGTCTCTGCGCGAGGCGCTCCAGCTCGGCCACAACTACATCGGCACCGAGCACATCCTGCTGGGCCTGATCCGCGAGGGCGAGGGCGTGGCCGCCCAGGTCCTCGTCAAGCTGGGGGCCGACCTGTCCCGCGTGCGCCAGCAGGTCATCCAGCTGCTCAGCGGCTACCAGGGCCCCGGCGGTTCAGCTGAGAAGGCCGGCGCCACCACAGGTCCCGGCGCATCGGGCCAAGAGGCCGCCTCCGGCTCTCTCGTGCTCGACCAGTTCGGCCGCAACCTCACGCAGCAGGCCCGCGAGAAGAAGCTCGATCCCGTCATCGGCCGCTCGAAGGAGATCGAGCGGGTCATGCAGGTGCTCTCGCGGCGCCAGAAGAACAACCCCGTGCTCGTCGGCGAGCCCGGCGTCGGCAAGACGGCGGTCGTCGAGGGCCTGGCCCAGAAGATCGTCATCAACGACGTCCCCGAGACGCTCAAGGGCAAGCAGCTCTACACGCTCGACCTCGGCGCCCTCGTGGCGGGATCGCGCTACCGCGGCGACTTCGAGGAGCGCCTCAAGAAGGTGCTGAAGGAGATCCGCACTCGCGGCGACATCATCCTCTTCATCGACGAGCTGCACACGCTGGTCGGAGCTGGTGCCGCAGAGGGCGCAATCGACGCCGCTTCGATCCTCAAGCCGATGCTGGCCCGCGGCGAGCTGCAGACGATCGGCGCCACCACGCTCGACGAGTACCGCAAGCACCTGGAGAAGGACGCCGCGCTCGAGCGTCGCTTCCAGAAGATCGTGGTCGACGAGCCCACCGTGGCCCACACGATCGAGATCCTGAAGGGCCTGCGCGACCGCTACGAGGCGCACCACCGGGTGACGATCACGGATCAGGCCCTCGTCGCCGCCGCCAACCTGGCCGACCGCTACATCGCCGATCGCCATCTCCCCGACAAGGCCATCGACCTCATCGACGAGGCCGGCTCGCGCCTGCGCATCAAGCGCATGGAGACCCCGGCCGACTACAAGGAGCTCGAGAACGAGCTGTCCGGTGTCGTCGAGGCCAAGAAGAAGGCCGTCGAAGCGCAGAACTTCGAAGAGGCCGGCCGCCTGCGCGACAAGGAGAAGGAGCTCCTTGCTGCCAAGGACTCCAAGGAGCGCGAGATCAAGGACTCGGGCGTCGACCTGTTCGACGAGGTCGACGAGGAGTCGATCGCCGAGGTGCTCTCGATGTGGACGGGCATCCCCGTCTACAAGCTCACCGAGGAGGAGACGCAGAAGCTGCTCCGCATGGAGGAGGAGCTCCACAAGCGTGTGATCGGCCAGGAAGACTCCATCAAGGCCGTGTCGCAGGCGGTGCGCCGCACGCGTGCCGGCCTGAAGGACCCGAAGCGCCCGAGCGGGAGCTTCATCTTCCTCGGCCCGTCCGGTGTCGGTAAGACCGAGCTGGCCAAGACGCTCGCCGAGTTCCTCTTCGGCGACGAGAACTCGATGATCAGCCTCGACATGTCCGAGTACATGGAGAAGCACACGGTCAGCCGGCTCGTCGGCTCGCCTCCCGGCTACGTGGGCTACGAGGAGGGCGGCCAGCTCACCGAGGCGGTGCGCCGCAAGCCGTTCTCGGTCGTGCTCTTCGACGAGATCGAGAAGGCCCACCCCGACGTCTTCAACACGCTGCTCCAGATCCTGGAGGAGGGTCGTCTCACCGATGCGCAGGGTCGCTCGGTCGACTTCCGCAACACCGTGCTGATCATGACGTCCAACCTCGGCACGGCCGACCTCCGAAAGGCCAACCTCGGCTTCGGCAAGGCCGACGAAGCGGTCACCTACGAGCGCATGAAGGAGAAGGTCAACGAGGCGCTGAAGCAGCACTTCCGGCCCGAGTTCCTGAACCGCATCGACGAGACGATCGTCTTCCACGAGCTGAGCAAGGAAGAGGTCACCCAGATCGTCGACCTGATGATCGCTCGCACCCAGAAGCAGCTCGAGAGCCAGGGTGTCGGCATCGAGCTCCTGCCGGCCGCCAAGCTCCACCTGGCCGACAAGGGCTACGACCCCACCCTGGGCGCCCGCCCGCTGCGCCGGGCGATCCAGCGCCTCATCGAGGATCCGCTGTCGGAGAAGCTCCTCTACAAGGAGTTCCGCGCCGGCCAGCTGATCGTCGTCGACGCCGAGCCCGACGCCGAGACCGGCGAGATGGGTCTGGTCTTCAGAGCCATCGAGGGCTTCGAGCCCCCGCCCATGGAGCTGGCCGAGGCCGGTCCCACGGAGGGCTAGTCACTAGGTCTGTGAACCGCTACGGCCGCCATGCGGCCGTGCGGGTTCACAGACGTTGGGTCCAGCGCAGCGCCACGCCCGCGTAGGTGGCGATCCCTGCGGCCATGGCGGACTCGTCGAGCACCATGCGGTTCGAGTGGTTGGGTGCGACAGCGCTCGGCGCGACGCCAGCCGGTCGAGTGCCCAGGAACGCCATGCTGCCGGTCACCTGCTGGAGCACGTAGGACCAGTCTTCGGCACCCATGACCGGGGTGGGCAGCTCGACGGTGGAGCGCTCGCCCAGCAGGTGCGCCGCCGTCTCGATGGCGAAGCGCGCTGCGTCGTCGTCGTTGATCGTGACCGGATAGCCGTGGGTGATCCGCAGATCGGCGGCAGCGCCGTGGGCCGACGCGATGCCATCTGCCACGCGCTCGATGTCGGCCATGACCGCCGTGCGAGCCTTCTCCGAGACGGTACGGATCGTTCCCCACATCGTGGCGGTCTCAGGGATCACGTTGTTGGTCGTGCCTGCGCGGATCTTGGCGACGGTCACGACGGCAGGGTCGAAGGCGTCGACTCGACGCGTGACCATGGCCTGCAGCGCGGTGACGATCTCACATGCCACTGGGATCGGGTCGCACGCCTGGTGCGGCATCGAGGCGTGGCCGCCTCGGCCGCGCACCTCGATGACGAACTCGTCGGCCGAGGCCATGATGGACGAGCCCTTGGTGGCGATCATCCCCGACGGCACCGTGGGAGACTGGTGCAGCGCGAAGGCCATCGACACGGGCTCGGCGCCATCGCTCACGAGGTCGAGCAGGCCCTCCTCGAGCATCGCGCGGGCGCCATGGTGGCCTTCCTCGCCCGGCTGGAACATGAAGGCGACGCGCCCCCGCAGTGCGCCGCGGCGCGCGCTCAGCAGCTTGGCGGCGCCGGCCAGCATGGCGACGTGGGCGTCGTGGCCGCAGGCGTGCATGGCGCCGTCGACGCGGCTGGCGTAGTCGAGACCGGTGTCCTCGGGCATCGGCAGGGCGTCCATGTCGCCGCGCAAGAGAACCGTCGGGCCCGGCTCGGTGCCGTCGAGGATCGCCACCACTGACGATGTTGAGGTGCCTGTCGTGACGCCGAGCGGGAGCCCGTCGAGAGCCTCGAGCACCGCCGCTTGGGTCTCGGGCAGGTCGAGGCCCAGCTCCGGGCGTTCGTGGATGCGCCGCCGCAGTGCGACGGCGCCTTCCAGCTGTTCTCCTGCTTCCGCCACGAGCCCGTCGAGCACATCGGTCGCCATCCCCGGACGGTACTCCTCTGCGTTCTCGGGCGGTTGAGGACCCGAGCGGATGGGCGCGCGCCGTGCCTCGCCGGCCGGATGACGGCCCTGGCTGCGTCCTCGTCCTCGACTGTGCTGGTGACAGCCTTCGTCCTGTGTCCTTGCCAGGGGCGCCCCCGGCTCGCCGATCCATCGACGCCACCCATCCGCTCGGGTCCTTACCCTGCCAGGAGCCGGAAAGATCGCCCGAGAACGGGGTGGCTCAGATGATCGAGGGGACGACGGCCTCGATGACCGTGGGGCCCTTGGTGGCCAGGGCGGTCTGCAGCTGGCTGGCGAACTCCTCGCACGTGGTGGCCCGTGAGGCGGGCACGCCCATGCCCGTGGCGAGGGCGACGAAGTCGATGTCGGGCCGGTGCAGATCGAGCATGTCCTTCGCCTTCGGACCGCCCGCCTCAGCCCCGACCCGCGACAGCTCCATGTTCAGCACGGCGTAGGAGGAGTTGTTGAACAGCACGGTCGTGACGTCGAGCTGCTCGCGGGCCATGGTCCACCACGCCTGGAGCGTGTACATGGCGGAGCCGTCCGCCTGGAGCGCGATCACGCGGCGGTCGGGTGCCGCCACCGCAGCACCGAGCGCTACGGGCAGGCCCTGGCCGATGGCGCCGCCCGTGAGGCACAGCCAGTCGTGGGGGGGCGCGCCGGCGGTGTGGCCCGCCGCGAAGAGACCCGATGTGTTGCCCTCGTCGGACACGATGGCGCCCTCGGGAAGCAGAGCTCCGAGCGCCTGGCACACGCCGTCCGCGGTGAGGGGGCCGGTCGGCAGCTCGGGCCGCGCAGCTGCTTGCAGGGTGGCGGCGTCGGGCGCAGCCCCCACCGCCTCGGCCAGCGCGGCCAAGGCTGCCGCGGGATCGCCGGTGCGGTCGACTAGCACGTGGACCTGGCAGCCCTCAGGCACGAGGTCGCTCGCCTTGCCTGGATAGGCGAAGAACGAGACGGGCGACTTCGAGTCGACCACGATCAGGTGCCGGAGCCCGTCGAGCTGCATGGCGGCGAACTCGGCCAGGTAGGCGAGCCGGTCCACGGGCACGCGCCCAGCTCCGCGCTCGAGGCGCGCGGGGAAGGTCTCGGCCAGGAGCCTGGCGCCGGTGGTGTTGGCGATGCGGCTGGCGTCGACGAGAGCGCTAGCGCGACAAGCGCGGCCTCCCACGAAGAGAGCTGCCGGCTCGTCGCCGGTGAGGATGGCGGCGAGCTCCTGCACGTGCGCCTGGTCGACAGCGGCAGGGTGCAGCGGCTCTGCGGGAACGGCCGGCTCGGCTCCGTCCGACCAGCTCACATCAGCCGGAAGGATCAGCGTGGCGACGGAACCAGGCGGCCCCGATGCGACCGCCACTGCCTCGGCTGCGTCGGCGGTGAGCTTGTCCGTCGCGTCGGAGAAGCGGATCCAGCCTGACACGTTGCGGGCGACGGTCTCGATGTCCGACTCGAGCTGCGCGTCGTACTGCTTGTGGTAGGTGGCGTGGTCGCCGACGATGTTCACGACGGGCGTGTGCGCCTTGCGCGCGTTGTGCAGGTTGGCGAGGCCGTTGCCGAGCCCCGGACCGAGGTGCAGCAGCGTGGCGGCAGGGCGATCGGCGATGCGCGCGTAGCCGTCGGCCGCACCGGTGGCCACGCCCTCGAACAGGGCGAGGACCCCGCGCATCTCGGGCACGTCGTCGAGCGCCGCCACGAAGTGCATCTCTGAGGTGCCCGGGTTCATGAAGCAGACGTCAACGCCGGCACCGACGAGGGTTCGGATCAGGGCCTGTGCACCGTTCATCGAGGTCGCTCCCGGAGGTCAGTCGAAGATGATGCCAGGGTTCAGCACGCCGGCCGGGTCGAACGCCGCCTTGATGCGGCGCATGAGGTCGAGCTTGGCCGGGTCTTCGACAGCGGCCAGGTACTTCTTCTTTGCCGTCCCGATCCCGTGCTCGCCGGAGATGGCACCCCCCAGCGCGATGCCTGCTCGGAGCACGCGGCCGACGACGTCGTCGCGCGCCTCCGGGTCCGGTTGGAACACGGAAAGGTGCACGTTGCCGTCACCTGCGTGCCCGCACCCGACGACGAGCGAGGCCGTCTCGGAGGCCGCGACCTGCACCGCAGCCAGGTACTGCGGGATGGCGGCGCGCGGCACGACTAGATCGATGATGTCGTTGGCGCCGTTGGCCTTCGCGGTCCAGAAGGCCCGCTCGCGCGCTTCGATCAGCGACGCTCCCGCGCCCGAAGGCAGCACGTAGAGGTCGAGCGCCCCGATCTCGGTCACGAGGTCCGCCAGCTCGGCTGTGTCCTCCTCCACGCGCTCGTCGCTGCGGTTCTCGAGCACGACGACGAGGTAGGCGAGCGCCTTGTCCTTGATCTCCTCGGGCACGCCGAGCTCGAGGCCAGCGCTGTTGGTGATGGCCGACATCGTGATGAAGTCGATGTACTCCAGGATCGTCGGCATCAGGCCCGAGCCGACGATGAGGGGAACGGCGGCGGCCACGTCGTCCAGCGTCGCGAAGGGCACGAGGATCGTCGCGCCATGCGTGAGCCGTGGGTGCAAGCGCAAGATCGCTTCGGTCGCCAGCGCCAGCGTCCCCTCCGAGCCGATGATCAGCTGCGTGAGGTCGTAGCCCGACGTCGCCTTCACGAACTTGCCGCCCGTGCGCATCACCTCACCCGTGCCGAGCACAGCCGTGAGGCCCAGCACCTGGTGTCGGGTCACGCCGTAGCGCACCGCTCGCATGCCGCCAGCGTTGGTGGCGACGTTGCCGCCAAGGCTCGCGGAGCTCTCACCGGGGAAGACCGGGTAGACGAGCCCGACGGCTGCGGTCGCCGCGTCGAGCTCGTTGAGCGTGAGGCCCGGCTGCACGACGGCGACGTGGTTGTCCGTGTCGAGCTCGAGGATCGCCGCCATGCGCTCAAAGGACACGAGGATGCCGTCTGCTCGCGGGATGCAGGCTCCCGAGAGTCCGGTGCCTGACCCACGCGCTGTCACGGGCACGCCCTGCGCAGCCGCCCAAGCGACGACCGCCGCCACCTCCTGGGTGTTCGCCGGGCGCACCACGGCGAGCGGCCGCTGGGCCACACCGGTGAGGGCCTCGTCGTGCGTGTAGTCGTCGCTGATGGCATCGCCTGCAAGAACGTGCTGCGCGCCGACGATGGACTCCAGCTCGGTCAAGGTCGCTTCCCCCTTCCACCCCACGCGTTCACTGAACGCCTACGCACGCTATGCGCGCGTGAGCAGACGCGCGGATGGGGAAGGCCGCCGTCAGCGAGTCGGGTCGAGCAGCACCTTCAGCACGCCGTCCTCGCGGGCGTCGAAGGTGCGGTAGCCCTCGGCCGCCTCAGAGAGGCCGAGGCGATGGGTGAAGACGTCCTCCGGGTGCAGCCGCCCACTTGTCACGAGCGGGAACAGCGCAGGCCAGGTGGTGGGGATGGCGGCGATCGTCACGCGGAACGTGAGGCGCTTCATCAGTGCGACCGGCATCGGGAACGAGAAGCCGAGGTTGAGGTTGACGCCGACGACCGAGATGGTGCCCCCGGGTGCCGCGCACAGGATCGCGTCGGAGATCGATTGGTCGGCACCCACCGCCTCGATGACAGCCTGCGCGCCCCGGCCCTTCGTCGCCTCGTAGACCTTGGCGACCGTGTCGCCGCCGCTGGCGTCGATCGGCTCGGCACCGAGCGCCTCCGCTCGGGCCAACCGGTCGGGCACCATGTCGACTGCAAGGATCCTCGAGGGGCCGTGCAGGCGAGCGCACTGCAGCGCGAACACGCCGACGGGACCGAGCCCGATCACCACGACGACGTCGCCAGGCGTGATGTCGGCGCGCAGCGCTGCGAGGTAGCCGGTGGGGAGGATGTCGGTGAGCAGCACGGCCTGCTCGTCGGTGATGCCCTCCGGGATCTTCACGACCGATGCGTCGGCTGCTGGCACGGCGACCGCCTCGGCCTGCCCACCGGCGAGCTCCAGCGAGGTGCCGAACACCTTCATCCCATCGTTCATGCACGTGACGACGTCGCCGGCGCGGCACGGCGCGCACCTGCCGCAGCCGATCACGCCCGACACGAGCACTCGGTCGCCCTTGGTGACCGTGGTGACGGCCGAGCCGACGTCTTCGACGGTGCCCACGAACTCGTGGCCGAGGTGCACGCCGGGGATCGTCATGGGGCCGTGGTACAGGTGCAGGTCCGAACCGCATATGGCGGTGCGATCCACTCTCAGCAGCAGACCGTCCGGCCCGGGCACCCCTGCGTCGGGCACGTCCTCTACGACGATGTCCCGCTCTCCCCGCAACACGACAGCACGCATGGGCGGCGACCCTATCGGTACGACGAGGCCTGCATCTCGAACAGCTCGGCGTAGGTGTGCGCGGCAGCCATGAGCTCAGCGTGACTGCCAACCTCCACGACGCCCTTGTCGCCCACCACCACGATCAGGTCGGCAGACCTGACGGTCGAGAACCGATGCGAGACCAGCACCGTGATCGCCCCGGTGCGTGAGCGAACCCGTCGGGCCGCCGCCGAATATCGGTCGAACAGGGCGTGCTCCGATTGAGCGTCGAGCGCAGCGGTGGGCTCGTCGAGCAGGAGGAGCAGCGGCTCCTCGCGCATCATCGCCCGGCCGAGTGCGACCTTCTGCCACTGCCCTCCAGAGAGGTCATGACCGTCCGCGAACGCCTTTCCGAGCTGCGTGCGCAGCCCGTTGGGCAGGCTCTTCAGCAGGTCGCTGGCCGCGGCGCGGTCGAGCGCGGCGGCTTGGGCCTCCGAGTCGGAGAGCTGCGGCAGGTTGCCCAAGCCGACCGCCTCGGAAGCCAGCAGCTCGATCCGGAGGTGGTCCTGGAAGCCGGCCGACAGCTTGGTGCGCCAATCGGCGGCGGGGATGCGGCTCAGGTCGACGCCATCGACCAGGATCCTGCCGGCGGTCGGCTCGTAGAAGCGCGCCAAGAGCTTCACGAGGGTGGACTTGCCGGCGCCGTTGTCGCCGACGATGGCCACGATGGAACCAGCCGGCAGGACGACGTCGACGTGCGTCAGCACATCGACGTCCGTGCCGGGATACCGGAAGGAGACGTCGCGCAGCTCGATGCCGGTGACCAGAGCACTCGGCGGCGGCGCGGGCTGTTCGGGTCGGTTGATCGCGGCGGCCGTCGCGGCGTGCTCGACGAGCCAGGAGTAGCGCCTCGCTGACTCGGCACACGATCGGAGCCAGCTGGCCATGCTGATGAGCTGGCGTACGTGCCCCTGGATCGTGGCAGCGATGGTCAAACCGGCGGCCACCTCGCCGGCGCTGGCACGTCCTGCGGCTGCCTCCCTCAGCAGAATGCCCATCGCGAGGATGAAGCCCAGTGCGAGCAGCCCCTGGCTGATGGCGCCTTCGATCAGGTTTCGCCACGATGTGACCAGCCAGCGGCTCTCCATCGCGCGGGACTCGTCTCTGTGCAGGGCCTGGAGGTGAGGGCTCACCCCGAACACCCGAAGCTCCTTCCCGGAGATCGGGGACACCGCGATGTCGAACAGTCGACGCACCAGCCGTGCGCGTGGCGCGAGTGCGTCCCGCGTCGCCTCCACCCGTCTCGTCGACCGAGCACTCGTCCACACCGAAGGCAGCCCTGCGAGCGGAAGCACGGTCAGCACAGGGTGGACGTGGGCCAGCACGGCGAGGCTTGCAAGCATCGAGCCGGCGACTGCGAGGTTCACGCAGAGGGCGTCGAAGCTGCCGGCGAGAAGGGATCGCTGGCTCCGCAGGGTCTCGAGGCGATCCGCATAGGCGGGTCGCTCGAGGTGTTCGATCCCCGCGATGCCTCCGGTCAGATCAGCCAGCTCCATGTCGATCCGATGCGTCGCGAGCTCTCGCACCGTCATGCGGACGTGGAAGCTGAACCCCCCCGCCGCCCCGATCGTCAGGCTCCATCCAAGCAAGATCCAGATCCCGTCGAGTGCGGCCGCCCGGTCGGCCTCGACGATCCCGTCTGTGACGCGCCCGATCGACAACGCCCACACAGGAGGCCAGGCAAACATCGTCATCGTTGAGATCAGGGCGAACGCGGCGCGCCACCGGCTCGCCCGCCAGGCGAGTCCGACCACCAGGCGCCACGCTCGAAGGCGCTCGCTCCACGTGGCCGTCGGCAGGTCGTCGATCACGTCTGGGACCCCTCGAGGTCGTCCGCGGTCTCCTCGCCATCGCGATACCGGGCGGCTTGGAGCTCGAACATTCGGGCGTACTGGGCGCCTGCGCTCATGAGGGAGGCGTGCGTGCCGTCCTCCACGACCTTGCCCGCTTGCAGGACGACGATTCGATCGGCCCGCCGCACGGTGGAGAAGCGGTGCGAGATCACGATGCTCGTGAGTCCGCGCGTGATGTCTAGGAACCGATCGTAGATGTCGGCCTCTGCCCTCACGTCGAGGGCCGCTGTGGGCTCGTCGAGCACAAGCACCCGCGCGCCTGCCTCCACCGCGAACAACGACCGCGCAAGGGCGATCCGCTGCCACTGGCCGCCCGAGAGTTCCACCCCGCCCTCGAACTGGCGGTCGAGCACCGTGTCCGAGCCGTGGGGGAGGGCGTCGATGACGTGCTTTGCCCCCGCTCTTGCAGTGGCCCGCTCCAGCGCAACGTGATCGTCGATGCGGTCGGGCGCACCGAAGGCGATGTTCGCCCGTGCGGATAGCGGGTAGCGCCAGAAGTCCTGGAAGATCGCTGACACCTGCCGCTGCCACTCGCGTGGGTCGTAGATGTCGAGCGGCACACCGTCGACGAGGATCTGTCCTTCTGCGGGCTGGTGCAGCCCCGTGAGCAGCTTCACGAGCGTCGTCTTGCCGGCACCGTTGACGCCCACGATGGCGATCGAGGTGCCCGCTTCGATGTCCAGATCGAGGCCATCGATCACCCAGTCGGCGGCACCCGGGTATCGGAACCGGACCCCGCACAAGCTGATGCGCTCGCGAGGGACCTCCTTTGGAACCGGCAGGGCTTGGCGGGCGCCGGCGGCGGATAGAGCGCGGAGCTCCGCCACCATCGCTTGGTGTCGGGGCAAGCGATCGGCTCCCTCGGCCAGCAGGTGCTGGAAGTCGTTCGTGGTACCCACCGCCTCGGAGGCGACCATGGCCTGGAGCGTGATCACCGCGAACGCCACGCTGATCCGGCCGTCGATTGCGGCGGTGACAACCAGCCACCCGCCCGCTGCAAGCAGAGCCGCCCACGTCACCGAGAGCCCATAGGAGCGCGCCCACCCCTGGCGCATCCTGGGCCACACTGCCTGCATCGCTCCGTGCCACTCGCTGTGGAACCGGTCGCGCAGCCACCCTGCCAACCCGAAGACACGGACCTCCTTCGCGGCGGCTGGAGCTAGCACGAGATCGCGCAGGTAACCAGAGCGACGGTGAAGGTCACCGTGACCGAACAGCGCTGCGGTGATCCGGTCGAAGCGAGCGCGCCAGTGCACACGGCTCGCGATGGCGTGGACGAGGAGCGCCGTCGCTAGCCACGGAGAGAAGTGGGCCACCAGCGCCACTGCGAACAACCCAGTGAGCACCTCGGTCACCACGGGCCCCACGACCGCAACTGCTTGGCTCGGGCCCGCCCGCGTTCGCCCCGCGGCCGCCTCCAGCCGGTCGAGGAGGGCTGAGTCCTCGAGGTGAGCGATGGTCGTTGGCGCAGCGACTGCCTCCATCAGCTCTTGGTCCCACCGTCGGCCGCCGAGGCGTGCCATGTGCTCGCGCAGCACGGCGCCGAGAGACTCCGTCACCCATGCGACGAAGGAGAGGGCGCCCAGAACGACTAGGGCAAGGAAGGCCGAGCGAGCCTCAGGGCTGCTGACTCCGGAGCCCGCCGCCTTCGACACATTGCCGACGAGCACGCCGTTCATCACCATCGTGGCCGTAGGAAACGCCGCCAGCGCGACCGTCACCGCCGCGTACCCGACCGTCATCGGCCCGCTGATGCGAGGCAGCTCGCGAAGCAGCGCAAGTCGTGACGACGCAGCCCACCTCGTCTTGACTCTGCCCAGCACGTTCACCCCAGCGTCGATGCTCGAGGTGAGAGTTCAACCTGTCAGTGGCCGGTTGTCGAACCGGATGCCGTCAGCGGCGCTGCCTCGCCGGGCTCGTCCAGTCGCGCGTCAGCAGGCGAGTGCGATGTCGGAGGCCCGGATCACCCGGTGCCGTCCGGCGGCGTTGACGCACCAGTAGGTGTCGCAGCCGTAGTCGAGGAAGTCGTCGGAGATGTGGCCGCTCACGACCGCGTGGAGGACGGTGTCCTCGACGACGAGGTTCTCACCGTCGACCACGACGCACGTGCCGCAGAGGCTCTTCATGTCCTTGACGGTCGGGTCCTGGGGTGCTGCTGCCTGTGCCATCGCCTGCTCCTCTTCTTCGGACGACTCGACTGGACTGCCCCTCCGGCTGCCAGTCCGTCCACCCCCCAACATCGACCGACACGGCTCAGACCTGAAGCGTTACCTCCTGCGCTGGATCATCGCGGCGGAATGTGCCAGTCGACCGGTTGGCGTCCCGCCTCGACCAGCGCCTCGTTGGCTCGGGAGAACGGCCGGCTGCCGAAGAAGCCGTTGTGCGCAGAGAGTGGTGAGGGGTGAGCCGACTCGATGACGACGTGACGGCCCGCGTCCACCAGCGCCCTCTTCCTGCGAGCGGAAGCCCCCCACAGGATGAAGACGACACGCTCCTGCTTGGCGCTCACTGCGCGGATCACCTCGTCGGTGAAGGTCTCCCAACCCTTGCCCTGGTGGGACGCCGCTTGGCGGCCGCGGACCGTGAGGGTGGCGTTGAGCAGGAGCACACCCTGGCGGGCCCAAGCCTCGAGGCAGCCGTGGTCCGGGGGAGCGATCCCGAGGTCGGACTCGAGCTCCTTGAAGATGTTCTGGAGCGAGGGAGGCGCCGGTACTCCGGGTCGCACGGAGAAGCACAGGCCGTGCGCCTGACCCGGGCCGTGGTAGGGGTCTTGGCCGAGGATCAGCACCTTCACGTCTTGGTAGGGCGTGAGGTGCAGCGCTGCGAACACCTCCTCGTGCGCGGGGTACACCGGGTGCCTGGCTCGCTCCTCGGCGACGAACTGCTGGAGCTGCGGCCAGTAGGGCTTGGCGAACTCGGTTCGCAGCACCGGGTTCCAGTCAGTGCGCTCGGCCACGCGCGGGACGGTATCGCTCAGGAAGCCCTAGCCAACCTCACCGTGGATGGCGATCGGCAGGTGGCGCGGCCCGCGCACCTGGCCGTGTGACCAGGTGACGGCCTCAGGGTCGGCCAGGCCGAAGTCGGGGAAGCGCTGCAGCCAGGCTTCGAGCGCCACGCGGATCTCCATGCGCGCCAGGTGCGAGCCGACGCACCGGTGGATGCCGAGACCGAAGGCGGCGTGCCGGTTGTCCTCGCGATCGATGATGACGCGGTCAGGCTCGTCGAACGCCGCTGGATCGCGGTTCGCCGACGGGAAGGGAAGCAGCACCCAGTCGTCCTTCTTCATCGGGCAGCCGTTCCAATCCATGTCCTCGCGCACCAGCCGGGCCATCGTCACTGGCGCGTAGGCGCGCAGCAGCTCTTCGATGGCCGTGGGCAGCAGCTCGGGTTCGTCGACCAGTCGCTGACGGTCGTCCGGGTGCCCTGCCAGGTGCCAGATGGATGAGCCGATGGCGCTCCACGTGGTGTCGATCCCCGCGAGCAGCAGCAGCGCCATCGTGCCGAGCACGGGCGGCAGCAGGCTCTCGCCCTCGGGTGCGCTGTTGATGTCCTCGAAGATCTCGGGATCGGCGTCCAGGTCGAAGCCGATCCGCTCTAGCGCGCCGAGCAGCGACGCCGGATCCTTGTCGAGCGCGATGAGGTAGGACGTCAGGTCGTCGCGGGGGTTCTCGATGTGGTCATCGACGTGTCCCTGCAGGTATCCGAAGAGAGCGATCACCTCCTCGAAGCGCTCGTCGAGCGGCACGGTCACGCCCTCGAGGAACGTGTGCACGAAGTGGCGGAAGGTGTCGGCGTCCTCCTCGGGGAAACCGAGCATCTGGGCGATCACGTGGACCGGGATGTGCTGTGCGTACTCGGCAGCAGCATCCACGAGGTCCTTGCCCTCGAGAGCGTCGAGGAGCTTCTCGCAGTAGGCGCGCGTGCCGGGCTCGAGCTTGGCGACCGCCTGCGGCGAGAACGGTGGCAGCAGCTTGCGACGGGCGCCGTGGTGGTAGGGCGGGTCGGAGGAGATGGGCGGCACGGGCCCAGCCGGAGCCACTCGCTCGGGAGGGCGGTTCGGGCCGACCAGTACGAAGCGTGACGTGAAGCGCTCCGTGTCATACGCGATGGAGGCGACGTCCTCGTGGCGGGTGGGCAGCCAGGCGCCGCCGAAGCGCTCCGTGTGAGCCACCGGGCAGGTGGCCCGCAGCTCATCCCAGATCGGGTAGGGATCCTTGGCCCAAGCGTCGTCCGTGTGGTCCCAGTCGTTGGCCCAGTCAGCGACGGGCGCCTTCTCGTCCATGCCCAAGAGTGTCGCAGCACTGAGCTCGCTGAGGCTCATCGGCCCTCGGGGCGACCGGCCGATCGCCAGAACAGGTGTTCGTGTTGTCACACCCCGCGGCGTAGGTTGCTGCCATGGCCCGAGCACGAACGATCTACCGCTGCAGCGAGTGTGGCGCCGCCGAGCCCAAGTGGGCCGGTCGCTGCGCCTCTTGCGAGGCATGGAACTCCCTCGTCGAGGAGGTTGAGCGCCCCGCGGTCGCGGGCCGTGACGAGCTCCTCGGCGAGGGCGCCGTAGGCCCCGGCGCTCCGCTGCCGATCGCCGAGGTCGACATGGAGGCGTGGGCTCCTGCCCCAACCCACTTGGCCGAGCTCGACCGGGTGCTCCAAGGGGGGCTCGTGCCCGGTTCGGCCACGCTGCTCGGCGGCGAGCCCGGCATCGGGAAGTCCACCCTCCTGCTCCAAGCGCTGGCTGGTCTGGCCAAGACTGGGCGCCGCTGCCTCTACGTCACCGCCGAGGAGTCAGCGCAGCAGGTCCGCCTCCGCGCCGAGCGGTTGGCTGCGCTCCCACCCAACCTCTGGCTGGTGGCCGACAACGCCCTGCCGCACATCCTCGACCACATCGCAGGGGTCGAGCCCGACGTGCTGGCGGTCGATTCGATCCAGACGGTCCACGCGCCAGAGCTGTCGTCGGCGCCGGGCTCGGTCGCGCAGGTGCGGGAGTGCGCGCACCGGCTGGTCAGGTCGTCCAAGGAGCGCGGCATGGCGTCGGTGCTCGTCGGCCACGTCACGAAGGACGGCAGCCTGGCGGGCCCGCGCGTTCTCGAGCACCTCGTCGACACTGTGCTGTCCTTCGAGGGCGAACGGCACCATGCGCTTCGCCTGCTGCGAGCGGTGAAGCACCGCTTCGGCTCGATCGACGAGCTCGGGCTCTTCGCCATGACCGACGTCGGCCTCGAGGGCGTGCCCGATCCGTCTGCGCTGTTCCTCGCCGACCGTCGCCCTGGCACACCCGGCTCGGTGGTCGCGCCCGTGCTCGAGGGGCACCGCCCGCTGCTCGTGGAGGTGCAGGCCCTGGCTGCGCGATCCCACATCCCCACGCCGCGCCGCTCGGCGCAGGGCCTCGACAGCGGCCGGCTCGCTCTCGTCCTCGCGGTCCTGCAGCAGCACGCTGGCTTCAGCTTCCACGAGACCGACGTGCACACGGTGGTCGCCGGCGGCGTGAAGACCGTCGAGCCGGGCGCCGACCTCGCGATCGCTCTCGCACTGGTGTCGGCCATCACCGGCGCGGCCGTCCCCAACGGAGTCGTCGCATGTGGAGAGATCGGCCTGGGTGGCGAGCTGAGGCAGGTGCACCAGACATCGCGCCGCCTGGCCGAGGCGGCTCGCCTCGGCTTCCGCCGAGCGATCGTTCCAGCGAGCGCGCTGGTCACCGTCGAAGGGCTCGAGGTCATCGGAGCGACCACATTGCGCGAAGCGATCAATCTCGCGGGCATCGAGCGCGGGCCGCGCTCCGTCGAGGGCCGCAGGGCGTCCTGATCGCGGGCGCTCGCGCACCACCTAGGCGCGGTGGGAGTGGCAAGTACCATCACGAGATGGCACAGCGCCCGAGTCCAGAGCTGCTGAGTGCGCTTGCCGTCGTCGCGCCGGGCACGCAGCTGCGTGCTGGGCTCGACCGCATCCTCCAGGCGAAGATGGGCGGCCTCGTCGTGGTCGGCGACGGCCCCGAGGTGCTCAACATCTGCTCGGGTGGCTTCTTGCTCGACGCGGCGTTCAGCCCCCAGCGGCTCTCCGAGCTCGCCAAGATGGACGGCGCCATCATCCTCGCCAGCGACGCCAGCCGCATCGCGCGCGCCAACGTCCACCTCGTACCCAACCCCAACGTGCCCACCTCCGAGACGGGCACGAGACACCGCACTGCTGAGCGGGTGGCACGGTCGATCGATGTCCCTGTGATCTCGATCTCCGAGGACATGGCCATCGTCGCCGTGTACGCGCGCGACCAGAAGCACACGCTCGAGCCGATCCCGCGCCTGCTGACCCGATCGAACCAGGCGCTGCAGACTCTCGAGCGCTACAAGGTCCGTCTCGACGAGGTGACAGCGTCGCTCTCGACCGTCGAGGTGGAAGACCTCGTGAGCGTGCGTGACGTCGTCACAGTCCTCCAGCGCACCGAGATGGTGCGACGGGTCGCCGAGGAGATCGAGCTCGACATCATCGAGCTCGGTGTCGACGGACGCCTCGTGCGACTGCAGCTCGACGAGCTGATGGGCGGCGTCGAAGAAGACCGACGCCTCGTGCTCAAGGACTACTTCCACGAGGACGCCGGCTGGCACATCGACGAGGCGCTCGCCGCGCTGGCCGATCTCGGCACCGAGGCGCTGCTCGATCCCAAAGCGGTCGGCGCCACGCTGCACCTGCCCGACAAGATCCTCGATCTCGACGAAGGGCTACAGCCCCGCGGCTACCGGCTGCTGTCGAAGATCCCGCGCCTTCCCGACCCTGTCATCGAGCGCATCGTCGCCCGCTTCGGCGACCTGCAGAAGATCATGCGTGCCACCATCGACGATCTCGACGACGTCTCAGGCGTCGGCGAGACCCGTGCCCGCGCCATCAAGGAAGGGCTCTCCCGCCTGGCGGAGACCAGCATCCTCGACCGCTACACCTGAGACGTTGCATGGACGCGTGTCAGGCTCGCGGTACCTCCGCGCTAGCGGGCGCGGCGGGTGAGCTGGTCGCGGTCGAGGATGGCGTAGCGACGGTCTGACTGACCGATCCAGCCGAGGCGGACGAAGCTGGCAATGGCCTTGTTCACGCGCTCGCGTGAGGCGCCGACCATGCCGGCAAGCTCCTCCTGCGTGATGGGCAGCTGGAACTCGTCCTGGTCGCCGGCCATCTCCAGGAGCCTCTTGGCGGTGCGGCCGGTGACGTCGAGGAACACCGAGTCGGCCAACGCCGAATCCATGCTCCGCAAGCGACCGGCCAGCAGCGCCACGACGCCCCACAGCAGCGTGGGGTTGGCGTCGAAGATCTCGCGCACCGGCTGGTAGGGGATCTCCGTGATCCGTGACGGCTCGAGCGCGCGCGCTTCGGCGGATCGCCCGAGGCCGTCGAGCAGGCCCATCTCGCCGAACAGCTCGCCGCGCTCCATCAGCGCGAAGACTGACTCGCGCCCGTCGATCGACTTGCTCGCGATGGCTATGCGCCCGTCCTCCACGACATAGAGGTGCTCCGGGGTGGCACCCTCCTCGAAGAGCACATCCCCTCGGCGGAGCTCGCGGGAGACCGCGGTTGCGGCGACACGGCTCAGGTCGTCGTCAGTCAGCTCCGCGAAGAGCTCGGTTCCCCGGAGCAGGTCGATGTCCATCGCGGGCGCAGCCTAGTTACACGGCCCTCGACGGGTAGCGTCCCGCGTGATGCCGGTTTGGACGATCGTCGTGGCGGGTGGCAGCGGGGCGCGGTTCGGCGAGCGCAAGCAGTACCTGACCCTCGGCGGGCGGCGAGTGCTCGACTGGGCGCTCGAGGCGGCACGCGCCCGCTCGGATGGTGTGGTGCTCGTGGTGCCGGACGACGCGGCGTCTGAAGCCGAGCCGTCGGCCGATGTCGTGGTGGCCGGCGGCGAGACGAGGTCAGGGTCAGTGCGATGTGGCCTTGCAGCGGTGCCAGTCGAGGCGGACGTGATCGTCGTGCACGATGCGGCTCGGCCGGTTCCGGCCCCCGCCGTGTGGGAGCGCGTCCTGAAGGCGGTGGAGAGCGGCGCCGACGCGGCTGTGCCCGCGGTTCCCCTGACAGACACCGTCAGGGAGGTTGGTGGCACGACGGTCGATCGCGAGGGGCTCGTCGCTGTGCAGACGCCGCAGGCGTTCAAGGCGGCGCTGCTGCGAGCCGCTCACGCCGCCTGCCCGGAGGGCACCGACGACGCCTCATTGGTGGAGGCCGCGGGTGGCAGCGTGGTCGTCGTGGACGGCGAGGCCTCCAACATCAAGATCACGACTCCGGTCGACCTGATGCTGGCGGAGGTGCTGTGTCGACGGTGAGGGTGGGACAGGGCTTCGACGTGCACCCCTTCGCGGACAGCCCCGACCGCATGCTCGTGCTGGGTGGGGTGACCTTCCCGGGCGAGCGTGGTCTGGCGGGGCACAGCGATGCAGATGTGGTGGCACACGCCGTCACAGACGCCCTGCTTGGGGCGGCCGGTCTGGGGGACATCGGCCAGCTGTTCCCCGACACGGATCCATCACTGGCTGGTGCTGACAGCCTCGACCTGCTGGCACAAGCGGTGGCGCACATCCGCGAGGCGGGCTGGGAGGCCGGCAACGTGGACTGCACGGTCGTCCTCGACCTGCCGCGGCTGGCGCCGCACCGCGAGGACATGCAGGCTCGGCTCAGCGAGGCCGTGGGAGCCCCGGTCACGGTGAAGGGCAAGCGCCCTGAGGGCCTCGGGGCGCTTGGTCGCGGCGAGGGGATCGCGTGCTTCGCCGTCGCTGTGGTCAGCCGACTGGATGCCTCATGACCAAGCCCGGCAAGCCGAAGCGCTCGGGTGCCCGCACACCGGCCGGTTCCAAGGGGAGAGCGTCGGGTCGCACCGCTGGCACGGGCGCAGCCCGAGGAGCTCGGCCGGCATCGGGGTCGCGTGGCTCTCGTCCTCAGCAGCAGCCTCGTGAGGCACGCGGGGCCTCCAAGCGGCGCGACGGAGTGGGCGGAGAGCAGGTCGAAGGACGCCAGGCCGTGAGGGAGCTGCTGCTGGCCGGGCGCCGCAAGGTGCGTGAGGTCTGGTTGCTGGCCGACGTGGAGCCCTCACCGATCCTGGACGACATCGTCGAGCTGGCCCAGGGGGAGCGGGTCCCGGTTCGTGAGGTGTCGCGCGGCAAGTTCTTCGCCGAGGCGCGCTGCGAAGCCCCCCAGGGTGTGCTCGCCAAGGCGGCCGAGATCCCCGAGGTGGCGATCGACGATCTGACGGCGAGCCGCCATGGCGCCGCGCCGCCGTTTCTGGTGGCCGTGGACGGCGTGACGGATCCGGGCAACCTGGGTGCGCTCCTCCGGTCGGCTGAGTGCGCGGGTGTCAGCGGGATCGTGCTGCCGCGGCATCGCGCCGTGCATGTCACGCCCACGGTCACCAAGGCCGCCGCTGGCGCCGTCGAGCACCTGGCGTTTGCAGTCGTGGGGGGTCTACCGGCCGCGCTCAACCAGCTGAGGCAGCAAGGCGTGTGGATCGTCGGCCTCGACAGCGGCGGTTCGGTCGGCCTGTGGGACCTCCCGGCGGCCGACGGGCCGATAGCGCTGGTGCTGGGCGCCGAGGGCTCGGGGCTGTCTCGCCTCGTGCGCCAGCGGTGCGACGAGATCGTCAGCATCCCGCTGGCCGGCTCCCTGGCGTCTCTGAACGTCGCGGCGGCCGCCGCGCTCGCCTGCTTCGAGGTGGCCCGGGCTCGCGCCCGCACCTGAGAGCACGGGCCGCGGGGGCCCGGATTCGGTAAATTCCAGCGACGTGATTTCACCTCGCTGTGCTTCCGATATTTCCGATTTAGTACCTCAAGGGTGCATCGCGGATAGGTTTCTTGGCTCAACCTGATCCGTGACCATTGACACATGTACCTCCGTCATGGTTCAACGTGACTAGTCAATCCGGCTACTCCGAGTAGCACAGTCCGCAGCACCACGTCGTACCACCGAGGGAGCACATCAGCCGTGCAGCACCGAGCAGATCTCAACTCGCTCAGCGATCTCACCGACATCGAGCTCGTCGCCCGCTTCCAGGAGGGGTGCCAGGACGCTCTGCAGGTGGTGATCACCCGCTACCGGCGCTTCGCTCGCGCCAAGGCCCGCAGCTACTTCCTCGTGGGCGCTGACAGCGACGACGTCGAGCAGGAGGCGCTGATCGGCCTCTACAAGGCCGCTCGTGACTTCCGGCCCGAGCACCAGTCATCCTTCCGGGCCTTCGCCGAGCTGTGCATCACGCGCCAGATCATCACGGCGATCAAGACGGCCACCCGGCAGAAGCACCAGGCGCTCAACCAGTACGTGTCGATCTCGGGTGGTCGTGGCAACGATGACTCCGGCGAGCGCACGGTCGACGAGCTGATCCACGTGCATCGCCACGGCAGTGACCCGGCTGATCACATCGTCGCCGACGAGCGCTTCGACGCCATGCGCGATCGCATGGCCGAGGTCCTCTCGGGGCTCGAGATCGATGTCCTCACCCTCTACGTCGAGGGCAAGAGCTACCAGGAGATCGGCGACCACCTCGGCCGCCACGTGAAGTCGATCGACAACGCTCTGCAGCGCATCAAGCGCAAGCTCGAGACGCATCTCGCCGAGCGTGCACTCGCCGACATCGACGAGGACCTCGCGCTGATCGCGTGAGCGGAGCGCGCCGCTAACCTTCGGCGAGCACGCCGGGTTAGCTCAGTTGGTAGAGCACTTCTCTTGTAAAGAAGATGTCGTCGGTTCGATCCCGGCACCCGGCTCCGGGATGAAGGTCCGCCGCTCGGCGACCCCGAGAGCGGCGGACCTTCCAGGTCTCACCCCGCACTCCGTCGAGGGCCGGGGTCGCATCGACAGGGAGCGGGCTGCATGAGGCGGGTGAGGACCTTGACCACGGGCCAGCGCGTGGTGCTGATCATCGGTCTCGGGGTGTTGGCACTCATCGTGTGGCACTGGTGGTACCTGGGCGAGGTCCAGTCGACCGGCGGCTGGTTCGCCTATTCGCCGAACACAGTGCAGACCGACACCTACCACGTGGTCACGAGCCGCCGCCCGGAGCACCTCATCGTGCCGCTGAGCCTGGTCGTCGCATGGGCGGCGCTCAGCACATGGCTGCTGGGCGCAAGGGAGCGACCCGTTCCTGACTGATCGAAAGTCTCAGCTGCACCGCGCGCTGCCGGGGCTCGAAAGTCGAGGGTCCTTGATCCGGGTGGGCTGGCAGGCCAGCCTGTTCCGGATGGCACTCACCGACCGTGACAGGGCGATCCTCGACTTCGAGCGCAGCTGGTGGACCGAAGTCGGCCCGAAGGACACGGCGATCCGTGAGCGCTTCGAGCTCTCCGGCACGCGCTACTACCAGCTGCTCTCCGAGCTGCTCGACGACCCGGATGCCATGGAGCACGACCCGCTCCTCATCCGACGACTGCGTCGCGTGCGCGATCGTCGCAGGCGGGCTCGTGTCGAAGGGCGCCCGATGAGCCAGCTCGACGGGCGATAGGGGAGACTCCACCGATGGCCCGACGCCGACCCACCGAACCGTCCGTCAGCCCTGCCCGCGGTGCCGCACTGGTGGTGGCAGCCGTTGTGTTGGGCTTGCTCCTCCTGCGCAACGGGCTCGACACCTCCGAAGTCGTCACGTCGTCTCGTGGCAACGACTCAGGCAGCGACGGCTCGACCGACGGTGACGAGCCCGACGAGACCACCACCACGACCGTGCCCGTGAAGGCTCCGGCCGAGGTGACCGTCGTGGTCCTCAACGGCACGTCGGTCAGCGGTGCGGCCGGGAAGTACAGCACCGCGCTCGGAACCGTCGGCTACGTCATGCTCGACCCGACCGACGCCACCACCAAGGTTCCTGTCACGCAGGTGTTCTTCGCTCCGGGCTTCGAGCGTGAGGCGGCAGCCGTCGCCCTCGCCGCCGGTGCGCCGGCCACCGTCACCCCGGCGCCGTTGCCCACTCCGCCTCCGGGTGAGATCGGTGCGGCCAACGTCGTGCTCGTGGTCGGCACCGACATCGCCAACCTCACGCCCACCACCGCAGCCCCCACGACGACACCCACGACCGCCGCTCCCGGTTGAGCGAGCGCAGCGCCATCAACGAAGGCGCGTGACGCGCACCCTGATGTCGTAGCGGATCGTCCCCAGAGCTGGCGCGGCCTCCACGCCGGCTGGCGGCTCGATGCGAACCTGCATCTCGCCGCGCGACCGCGCCACCGAGCGCCTCACCGAGCCGTCGTCGAGGTCGTAGCTCGTGGTGCCGTCGGACCTCAGCACTCCAGCGATGGTGGCGGCGCTGGCACCTGCGGCCACCTCGTCGTCGATGGGTGAGGACAGCGAGGTGTCCACCACAGCCACGTGCGCTCCGTCGACGACGCCAAGGCGGACGAGCCTGCCCACACCCGAGGAGCTTCCGTCAGAGATCGACCAGCGCTCGCCCGGTGCCAGCTCGCCCGGAGGCAGGTCGGTGGCTGACGGCAGCAGTGCTGTGGTCAGCTCGGAGAGACCTAGCGTCGTCGAGCTGAACCCGCCCGCCAGCTCGATGTCACGGATGGCGCCGCTCCGGTCGAGCAGCACCGTCGCGCGCCGCTCCACACCTCCATCGCGCCGCAGGCCCACGTCGGCCTCGATCACATCTCTGCGCACGGCGACGATCTCCTGATCCGCGAGGAGGGTGGTGGCGATGTCGGTGGTGACGGGTTCGCTGCCCTCGATCGAGCGGCTGACCGTCGCCGTGATCTCGTAGCGGTATCGCGCCCGGTCGCCGACCTCAGGGTCCGCTGTGACGCGCACGGTCCCCGATCCACACGCGCCGAGCGCGAGCAAGCAGCCCACGATTGCTGCGGCGATGGGCTGGCCCCTCACGCCGGCGACCGTAGCCCCGCTCGGGTCCTCCGCCCTCCGGCAGCTAGGTCGTTCGCAGTAGCTCCCGCTGCCGCGCGCAGCGGCCGCTACCGTCGAACCGCATGAGCTCGCCGCCCAACGCGCTGGTCGAGGTGCTCCGAGCCGATCCCGCCCGCACCGCGATCCTGCTCGACTTCGACGGCACTCTCTCGCCGATCGTGGTCGACCCGGCGTGCGCCGCTCCGATCGAAGGTGCGCCCGAGGCGTTGCAGAAGCTGAGTAGCACCTACGCGGTCGTGGCCGTGGTGTCAGGCCGACCAGTGAGCTACCTGCGCTCGCACCTGCAAGAGAGCCTGGTGCTGGTGGGTCTCTACGGGATCGAGGAGGCGAGTGGAGACAGCGTTGGCACGCACCCGGGCGCAGCACGCTGGCGATCGATCGTGGATGACGTGGCAGCCAGGGCGGCGGAGGAGCTGCCCGTCGGCGTCGGAGTCGAGCACAAGGGCCTGTCGCTCACCTTGCACGTGCGCGCGCATCCGGAGCTCGCTCCTGTCGTGGAGGCGTGGGCATCGCAGGCATCCTCTCGCTCAGGTCTGGAGGTTCGACGCGCCCGCATGTCCACCGAGCTGCACCCGCCAGTGGCCACCGACAAGGGCACAGCCGTCGAGGCGCTGCTCGGCGAGGTCGACGTCGCCTGCTTCATCGGCGACGACGTCGGTGACCTTCCCGCCTTCGACGCGCTGGACCGCTTCGCTGAGGCCGGTGGCACCGCCGTGCGGTTCGTTGTCGAGTCGCCCGAGACCGACCCTCGCCTGCGCCAACGCGCGGACGCACTTCTCGCCGGGCCACCAGCGGTGCTCGACCTCCTGCGCGCGCTCACAGGCTGATGCGCCCGGCCGGCGCGGCCTGCTCAGGTGGCGGCCGCGAGCTGGTCGGCCAGCCAGTCGCGTGGCGATCGCGCCTCGGCCAGGTTGCGCAGCAGCTTGAAGCGACTTGAGCGCTCGTCGGCCGGCATGGTCAGCGCCTGGTGGAGGACATCGGCTGTTCCGGCGATGTCGAACGGCGGCACGGGGAGCGCGGCCGGATGAAGGCGCTCCCACGCGCCGGCCTCCGGTGAGAGCAGGAGCACGGCGTCGCGGTCGTTCACCAGGGCACCTTCGGACGCCACGAGGTTGAGGCCATCACGGATCGGGTTGACCAGCAGCACGTCGGCCCGGCGCAGCAGCGCGACCGAGCGCGGGAAGTCGTCGTCCACGTCGAGCACGACCGGGGTCCAGTCGGCGGTTCCGAAGCGGTCGTTGATGTCAGCGACCGTCTCCTCGATCGCATCGCGGTACGCCGCGTAGCCGCTCACCCCGGTCCGCGACGCATAGGCACCGGCCACGAACATCACTCGCTCGCGGTGCTCCGGGTGACGAGCGAGCAGATCACCGAACGCGAGGAAGCCTCGCAAGAGGTTCTTGGAGAGCTCGACGCGGTCGACCCGGCCGATGAGCGCCCGGTCGCCGACGAGCTCGTCGAGCGCGGCCAGCGCGGCAGCGCACTCAGGTGATGCGGCTTCGGCCTTGAGAGCGTCGGGGTCGGAGGCGAGCGGCGACACGAACGTGTTCGGCGTCAACCCACCGAGGTCGCGGGCGGACGCGAGGAAGTCGTCGGCCCATCGCTGCGTGTGGAACCCGCACGAGCGGTGGGCCGCCATGCCAGCGAGCAGCTCGGCGACCGCTGCGTCGGGTAGCGCCTCGAGCCAGACCGGAGGCGCGAACGGCGTGTGGCTGAAGTGGACGCTGACCAGATCAGGTCGGGTGGACCGCAGCCGCTGGGCAACGAGCGTGAGGTGGTAGTCCTGCACGAGCACCGCGGCGCCCTCGGGCGCCACCTCGGCAACCGCATCCGCGAAGGCACAGTTCACGGTCCTGTAGGCGTCCCATGCCTGCGGCCAGGTCGAGTCGAACACCGGCTCGCGGGGCAGGTCCCAGAGCCCATGGTGCGCGAACCAGAGCACCTCGTTGCTCACCACGTCGTAGGCCAGCCGGTAGGTCTCCGGATCGAGCGCGATGAGGTCGACGCGGAAGCCGTCTGCTTCGACGACGCCGCCGGCACAGGCCTCCCGGTCGCCGTCGGTCATGGCTGCGGCGAGCCAGGTGGCGCCTGTGTTGACCACGAGCGGTCCGATCCCCGACACCAAGCCACCTGCTCCGCGCCGACTCGTCAGGGCCCCCGTGTCGTCGCGCTGGAAGGTGACCGGGCCCCGATTGGAGACCAGCACGATCGGTCGGTCAGGCGGGCCGGACATGCCCCGTCACGGTATCGACTCCCTCTGGCCTCGCCGGTCAGCCACCATGGCGCCCGATGAGAGTGGTCGTGGCGCCCGACAAGCTGAGAGGGACGGCCACCGCTCGCGACGTCGCAGCGGCGGTGGCGCGTGCGGCGGCCGCCGCGGGTTGGTCCTGCGACGAGGTGCCCATGGCCGACGGCGGCGAGGGCACCCTCGATGCACTGGGCGGGGCAAACCGGGCGACGGTGGTCACCGGGCCTCTGGGTGAGCCCGTCGAGGCGCGGTGGCGGCTCGACGGCCGCACGGCGGTCATCGAGATGGCGCAGGCGTCGGGCTTGGACCTCGTCGGCGGAGCGGTGCACAACGATCCGATCGCGGCGTCGACAGCGGGCACCGGCGAGCTGATCAGCGCGGCGATCGATGCGGGCGCCACTCGGGTGATCGTCGGCGTGGGCGGTTCGGCTTCCACCGACGGCGGCTTGGCGGCCCTGCGAGCCCTGCACCCCCTCGGTCGCCTCAAGGGCGTGGATCTGGTCGTGGCGTGCGACGTGAGGACCGGGTTCCTCGACGCAGCGGACGTCTTCGCACCCCAGAAGGGCGCCACGCCCGCGCAGGTCGAGCTGCTCCGCCGGCGCCTGGAGAGGCTGGCCCAGGTCTATGAGGCGGAGCACGGTGTCGATGTGACGCGGCTCGAGGGTGCGGGCGCCGCCGGCGGCCTGGCGGGAGGGCTGGCCGCCGCCGGTGCTGACCTCGTCGCCGGCTTCGATCTGATCGCGGACGAGCTGGATCTCCACGAGCGCATCGAGGGGGCCGACCTCATCGTGACCGCCGAGGGCTTCCTCGACGCGCAGAGCTTCGAGGGGAAGGTCGTCGGAGGCGTAGCTGCCCTCGCCACCGCTGCTGCGGTGCCGCTCGTGGCCATCGTCGGTGAGGTGTTCGACGATGTGGGCGATCGCATCGACGCCATCTCTCTCGTGCACCTCTTCGGCGAGGAGCGAGCGCGGGCGGACACGGTCGCGTGCATCGAAGCGGCTGCTGCGAGCGTGTTCGCCGAGCACGCGCAATGATCTGCGTCAGCACCACCGGAGGGAGCGAGACATGACCGAGGATCTCAGCCGCCTCGACGCGACGGCCCAGGCAGCCCTTGTCGCGACTCGGCAGGCGACTCCAGAGGAGCTCGTCGAGGCAGCGATCGAGCGCATCGAGCGCGTCAACCCTCAGATCAACGCCGTCATCACGCCGCTGTTCGAACGGGCGCGGGCCCAGACCCGTGCCGGGCTCCCGGAGGGTCCGTTCCGCGGTGTGCCGTTCCTGTTGAAGGACCTCTCGTGCCACTCGGCCGGAGACCCCTTCCACGAGGGCATGTCGTTCCTGAAGGAGCGCGATTGGACCGAGCCGGCCGACACCGCCCTCGCCGCCCGCTTCAAGGCAGCCGGGCTCGTCGTGCTCGGCAAGACGAACACCCCGGAGCTGGGCATCCTGCCCACCACCGAGCCCGCCGCCTACGGAGCGACCCGCAACCCCTGGGACCCGACGCGCTCGACAGGCGGCTCGAGCGGCGGTTCGGCAGCCGCGGTCGCTGCCGGCCTCGTTCCCGTGGCGCACGCCAACGACGGTGGCGGGTCGATCCGGATCCCTGCCAGCGAGTGCGGCCTCGTCGGTCTGAAGCCATCGAGGGCCCGCGTGTCCTCGGCACCGGAGTTCGGTGATGTGATGGGCGGGCTCACGTGCGAGCACGTCGTCACCCGCTCGGTCAGGGACACAGCGGCGGTGCTCGATGCGATCCACGGCATGGAGCCGGGCGACCCGTTCACCGCGCCCGAACCGGCGCGACCGTATGCCCAGGAGGTCGGCGCCGACCCGGGCAGGTTGCGCATCGGGATCATGTCCACCGCGCCTCTCGGTCAGGTGACGATCCATTCCGACTGCGTTGAGGCGGTCCAGGGCGCGGGACGCCTGCTGGAGTCGCTGGGTCACCACGTCGAGGTCTCACACCCGAAGGCGTTGGACGACCCCGAGTACACCGGCCACTTCATCACCAACTGGGCGGCTGGTGCGGCGTGGAACCTCGACTACTGGGGTCGCCGAACCGGCACCGACATCACAGCCGACGACGTGGAGCCCCTCACCTGGGCGCTGGCGGAGCTCGGTCGCTCGAGCACGGCCGCTCAGTGGCTGTGGGCGCGCGAGTGGCTGCAGGCCAACAGCCGCGACGTGGCGTCATGGTGGGTCGAGGGCTTCGACCTGCTCCTGACCCCGACCATCGCCGAGCCGCCGCCTCCGCTCGGCACGTTCGACAGCCCGCCGGACAACCCGCTCCACGGGCTGTTCCGCGCCGCTGAGGTGGTGCCGTTCACGCCGCCGTTCAACGTCACGGGCCAGCCGGGCATCTCGCTGCCGCTGCACTGGAGCGCTGACGGGCTGCCCATCGGCGTGCAGCTCGTGGCGGCGTTTGGGCGCGAGGACGTGCTGATCCGCGTGGCGGCACAGCTGGAGGCGGCCCAACCCTGGGCCGACCGCCGCCCACCCATCCACGCCTGACGACCCTGCAACAGCAGCCGCCGCTCGCTCGGCGCATCGGCCGGCGGCAACAGGCGGTCCGGTAGCCTCGACTCGATGGTGGACCGCATCCGACGAGCCGGCGCGGTGTGCTGGGCGCTCTGCGGAGTCGCCGCGCTGATCGTCGTGATCGGTGTGATCGCGTGGGTCGTGCGGGTGATCTGGCCTCCGCTGATCCTCGCAGGCGCCATCGTCTTCCTGCTCAACCCGGTCGTCACGCGCCTCCACGATCGACACATCCCGCGCGTGCTCGGCACGGCGCTCTCCTACCTGGGCGTGGCCGCCATCATCACTCTGGCGGTCGTGCTCGTCGCCCCGCTCGCCACCGAGCAGTATGACGACCTCGCCGCCGAGTGGCCCGAGCTGCGTCAAGACCTCGAGGACTCGATCGACGATCTCTCCGAGAGGTCCGAGGAGGACAACTGGCCCATCCAGATCCCCACCTACGCCGAGTTCGAGGAGCAGCTCTCGGGCGACAGCGCCGTCGATGCAAACGGCGACGGAGACATCTCCGCCGAGGAGAGACAGGACCGGTTCGCGGAGCAGCTCGCCACGGCGCGCGAGCTGCTGCTGCGCGTCTTCCACGTCGGGATCATCTTCGTGCTGGCGCCGATCATCGCCTTCTACTTGCTCGTCGACCTGCCGCACATCCGAACCTCAGCCCGCGCCCTGGTGCCCGAGCGGGCACGCGGGGATGTGATGGTCGTGTCACGCCGCCTGAGCCACGCCATCGGGGGCTACTTCCGCGGCCAGCTGGCGGTGGCCATCGTCGTCGGCACGATGGCGTCGATCGGCATGCTCATCATCGACCTGCCGTTCTGGCTGATCGTCGGCATGGTCGCGGGCCTGTTCAACATGATCCCGCTGATCGGCCCGTGGGTGGGTGCGGTGCCGGGCGTGATCATCGCCCTGACGACCGGAGGCGGGCTCTCGAAGGCGATCGCTGTGGCGGTGGTGATGGCGATCGTGCAACAGATCGACAACCACTTCATCAGCCCGATCGTCATGCAACGCGCCGTCAAGCTCCATCCGGCCGTCGTCATGCTGGCGCTGCTCGCCGGCGGCACCCTCGGCGGCTTCTTCGGCCTGCTGCTGGCTGTGCCGGCCACGGCAGTTCTGAAGATCGTCGTCGGCCACGCCTGGCGTCATCTCGTGCTGGGCCAGCCTCTCGACGAGATCGAGGCCGCCTGGGAGGTGGAGGACGCGCAGCGAGGCGTCGGGATCATCGAGGTTGTCGGTCGCGACGACGCGGAGTCAGATGACGACGTGCGCGCCGACGCTGAGCGCTTGGCCGAGCCCGGTGTCATCGAGGGTGAGCTCGTGGAGTCCGGCACGGAGGAGCCAGCCGTCGCGGCCGACGCCGCCGGAACAGGCGCGAGCCACCCCTGAGCGCTCCGCCGGAGGGTCGGACCGGCGGAGCGCCCGTGGGTGTGGGTCAGCTGTCAGGCAGGCTGGCGTGGCCGCAGCCGCACTATGGCCCGTGCCATGGTGCGAAGCGCGTCGTCGCTCGTTGCCGGGCCCATCGGCGCCGGATCGCTCACCGCGAGCTCGGCTCGCTCTGCGCTGCACCCGGTGATCGCCTGCACCAGCTCGGTGAGGCGATGGCCGGTGGGCAGGTCCGACATGTCCGTGAGGTCGATGACGAGGTCCAGTGGGGGTTGGATGGGGGAGGAGGAGGCCATCTCGGTTGATTCCAGTCTCGCCCTGGTGCCGGTCGCTTCGCCTAGTCCATCGACCACTCAGCGTGGGCACCTTTAGGGATTTCTATAGGCCAAACGACCTAGGCCCAATCTGGTGCATTCCAGCGTTCGTCAGGCGGTGCGGCGCCGGTAGGCGGGCACCTCGACCAGCGCCGGGCGCTCGCCGGTCGGCACCTCGACCGGTTCCAAGTCGGGCCGCACGAGGGTTGCAGGACCCCCGCGGCCCGTGCCGGCCCGGCGTAGAGCCGTCTGCAGGACCGCCAGGGCCTGTGGCCCCAGCTCGTCGAGCGAACGATTGCGATGACGGCGCGTGCCGAGGTCGACCTGCGCGATCACCTCGGTGCCCTCGAGCTCCGCGATGTCGATCAGCAGACCGAGGTCGACGCCGTAGCCCTGCACGAACGGTAGGCGCTCGAGCAGCGCCCGCCGACCGGCGTACTCACCAGCGAGGGGCTGGACGATGGAGGAGAGGTGGGGGAACAGCGCCGCGATCGTCGGGCGCGCGACCAGCTCGGTGACCCGGCCGCCCCCGTGCGCGCTGCGCCCGACGGGACGGTCGTAGAAGCCCTTCACGAAGCCGATGTCGGGCCGAGCGAGCAGCGGGCCCACGAGCCCGACGACGAAGCGCTGGCCGAAGTCGGTGATGTCGGCGTCGCACCAGACGATGATGTCGCCCTCGGCCGCGGCCACCGACTTCCACAGCGCCTCGCCTTTGCCCTCGCCAGGCCCCATCTCGGGCAGCAGGTCATCGACCGAGACGACGCGCGCGCCAGCCGAGTGCGCAACCGTGGCGGTGGCGTCTTCGGAGTGGTCGTCGACCACGAGCACCTCGTCGACGAGGCCCGTGCGCTGCACGAGTGTGGACACCAGGTCCTCGACGATCGCCCCCACGGTGGCCGCCTCGTCCCGAGCGGGGAGGCAGACGGATATGACGTGGTCGTGGCGCGCCTTCTGCTCGGCCAGCTGGGCGGCCGCGAAGTCGTCGTGGTGGAAGGTCCGGATCATGGGCCGCCGCACGGCTCAATGCATACCGGTGGGGACCTCCGACGGCAACCTGACGGCCGAACGGGCGGTTCCACGCTCAGCGGGGAATGGCGTCGGCCCGTGGGAGGTTCGTTACCATCGACCTTCCCGAGCGCGCCTATGGGCCGCGCGTCCCACTCTTCACGAGGTGCCTGCAGCTGTGAGCGAGCGAAGCGTGACCACGAACGGCTGGCAGCGGTGAGCGTCACCGTGCGGGTGCCCACGACGTTGCGAACCCTGACGGGTGGCCAGTCGGAGGTCGCCGTCGAGGGTTCGACGGTCGGCGAGGTCCTGGCGTCGCTCGAGGCCGTCCACCCTGGCTTTGCCGAGCGCATCCTCGACGACGAGGGCGGTCTGCGGCGCTTCGTGAACATCTTCGTGGCCGACGACGACGTGCGCTTCTTGGAGGCGCTCGCCACTCCGGTGCCCGACGGCGAGACGGTCTCCATCATCCCCGCTGTCGCCGGCGGCTGACGGGCGCCCGATCAGGGCGAGGCGGCGGCCCGGGGGATTGGGCCATTCGACCCATATCGCTCAATTGGGACGAGTCGGCGGCCGATCACCCCCGGCGTGACAGAGCGCCCTGACATCTTGGTCGTCGATGACGATCCGACCGTGCGAGAGATGCTGGGCATGACGCTCGGCGACGAGTTCCGGGTGCGCTTCGCAGCGACCGGCGGCGATGCGATCTCCGAGCTGGCCCAGCGTCCACCGGTCGCGATGCTCCTCGACGTCGCCATGCCTGGCGTGGACGGCTACGACGTGCTGGAGGTGCGCCGCCAGCAGGGTCTGGCTCCGAGCACCTGCGTGGTGATGCTGAGCGCGGAGGACGACGGGCGTGCGCTCGTACGCAGCTGGGCGCTGGGAGCCGACTGCTACCTCACGAAGCCGATCGACCCAGACGTGATCACGGGCAAGCTGCACTCTCACATCGCTGCCGTCGCAGCACGGCTCACCGCAGACGCACCCTCCTGAGGACTTCCGGTCGGTTAGCACTCCTCGGTTGCGAGTGCTGACTCAAGGTGCTTGACTCTTAGCAGTCGCATACCGCGAGTGCTAACGCAGCAGCCACCCACGGAGGAGCATCCGCCGATGTCCAAGATCATCGCCTTCGACGAAGAGGCCCGCCGCGGTCTCGAGACCGGCATGAACAAGCTGGCCGACGCCGTGCGCGTCACCCTCGGCCCGAAGGGGCGCAACGTCGTCCTCGACAAGAAGTGGGGCGCACCCACGATCACCAACGATGGCGTCTCGATCGCCAAGGAGATCGAGCTCGAGGACCCGTTCGAGAAGATCGGCGCCGAGCTCGTCAAGGAGGTCGCCAAGAAGACCGACGACGTCGCAGGCGACGGCACCACCACCGCCACGGTCCTCGCATGGTCGATGGTCCGTCACGGTCTCCGCAACGTTGCGGCCGGCGCCAACCCGATGTCGCTCAAGAAGGGCATCGAGGCCGCCGTCGAGGTCGCAGTAGCGGCCATCAAGGACCTCTCGGTCGAGGTCGACTCGAAGGACCAGATCGCACAGGTCGCGAGCATCTCAGCCGCCGACACCGAGATCGGCGAGACCATCTCCGAGGCGATCGACAAGGTCGGCAAGGACGGCGTCATCACCGTCGAGGAGAGCCAGACCTTCGGCATCGAGATGGATCTCGTCGAGGGCATGCGCTTCGACAAGGGCTACATCTCGCCCTACTTCGTCACCGACCCCGATCGCATGGAGGCCGTGCTCGACGACCCCTACCTGCTGATCGTCGGTTCGAAGATCTCGGCAGTTCGCGACATGCTGCCGGTTCTCGAGAAGGTCATGCAGTCCGGCAAGCCGCTGGTCGTGCTGGCCGAGGACGTCGAGGGCGAGGCCCTCGCCACGCTCGTGGTCAACAAGATCCGCGGCACCTTCAAGTCGGCCGCGGTGAAGGCCCCGGGCTTCGGCGAGCGTCGCAAGGCCATGCTCCAGGACATCGCCATCCTGAGCGGCGGCCAGGTCATCACCGAGGAGGTCGGCCTCAAGCTCGAGAACACCACGCTCGACCTGCTGGGCCGTGCCTCGAAGATCGTCGTCACCAAGGACGAGACCACGATCATCCAGGGCGCCGGTGACGAGGCCGACATCAAGGGCCGCATCCAGCAGATCAAGAACGAGATCGAGAACACCGACTCCGACTACGACCGCGAGAAGCTCCAGGAGCGCCTCGCCAAGCTGTCCGGTGGCGTGGCCGTCCTCAAGGTCGGCGCCGCCACCGAGGTCGAGCTCAAGGAGAAGAAGCACCGCATCGAGGATGCTGTCAGCACCACGAAGGCGGCCATCGAGGAAGGTGTCGTCGCTGGTGGCGGCACCACGCTCCTGCGGGCGCAGGCCAAGGTCAACGCCCTCGCTGCCACGCTCAGCGCGGATGAGGCGACGGGTGCTCGCATCGTGGCCTCGGCGCTCGAGGAGCCGCTCAAGCAGATCGCGGTCAACGCCGGCCTCGAGGGCGGCGTGGTGATCGAGCGGGTGCGCGGCCTCGACAGCGCCTCCGAGGGGCTCAACGCCGCCACGGGTGAGTACGAGGACCTTGCCAAGGCCGGCATCATCGACGCTGCCAAGGTCACCCGCTCGGCCCTGCAGAACGCTGCCTCGATCGCGGCGCTCTTCCTCACCACTGAGGCAGTGATCGTCGACAAGCCCGAGAAGGAAGCCGCCGGCGGCGGCATGCCCGGAGGCATGGAGGACTACTAGTCCTTCGACCGGCACGGATCAGAGCAAGGACACGTGGGGGGCCTCAGGGCCCCCCACGTCGCGTCTGGCGTTTCACGGGCGGGGGGATCCAGCGCGGGTCGACGTCGTCGGCGGGCTCCAGCGGGCGCATGAGCAGGTCGATCGCGCTCCACAGCGTCTGCGACGAGCCGAAGAAGGCGAGCGGCGTGATCGTCGCGACGGCGAAGGCTGAGATGAACACGGGCGCGGCACGGCGCTCGGACCAGGTGAGGGCGAACACGACGACCAGGGTGAGCAGCAGGAGCCCGAAGGTCACCACCGTGTTGATGCCGATCGCTCCGATCCAGTGGCCTTCCTCCCGGTGGATCGGGAAGCCGCAGCGCGGGCAGCGCTCCTTCACGAGGAAGAACGTCTTGAACACGTCACCGCCGCCACAGAGCGGGCAGCGACGCCGCAGTCCGCGCCAGAGCAGGCGCGGAGCGGTCAGCGGTCTCGGATCAGGAACCTCCACCGGGACCAGGGTCGCGCGCCGCGGAGCCTGCCGACCACACCCGCCACGAGCTCAGGGTGGGCGGCGAGGAGAGGCAGGCCAGCGCCGGTGAGGGCGGCCAGGACGACGGCCGCAGAGAGAACGAGCAGGTTCCGGCGGGGGTCGAGCGCCTCGACCGGGTCGATGGGGAGGCGGGCGAAGGCGAGGGCGGCACGCCCGTCGATCTGCGCTGCGCTGACGTGCCGGGTGGTGGACCGTGCGATCTTGGCCGCCTGCTCAGGGAGCGCCTGGACGCCTTCCTCGGCCGGCGGCGGAGGCGGTGGGGCGCTCGCAGACGACCCGACTCGTGCGGTCAGCTTCGTGGAGCGGAGCCCGAGCGAGCGGGCGAAGGTGAGGCCGTCCACCGGGACGTCGCCGCCGGAGCCCTCGAGCACCATGTCGAGCACCCGGCCACTCGGGCCGCTCGTGCCGATGCGCACGCCGGTGATGGACCCGGGATAGCGCAGGCGTGAGGCCACGTCGGCCAGCGACACCTCCAGGTGCCAGGGGAGCGGGTTGTCGGTGTCGTAGCGCACCGTCGTGAGGTAGGGGTAGACGCCGTCGGGCGTGCCGAAGCCCTCGAAGGTCGTGGCGGACACGCCGCCTGCGTCCGCCGAGTACACCGCTGCCGCCAGCGCTCCGTTGAAGGTGACCACCTTGCTGGCCGTGTGCATCACGGCTTCGTCCTGGCCGCGGGACTCCGCGGTGCGACCGACGTACACCTGGCAGCGCGCGTCGTCGCACAGCTCTCCACCTGAACGCATCGCCCTCAGCGCGTAGGTGCGGGCGGCGACGGTCTGGGCTTGAACGGCGGCCGCCGGCCAGGCGCCCGGCACCTCGGCCATCCCGCGCAGGTAGTCCTCCACCCCGAGGTGGTTGACGAGCCGCAGCGCCCCGCCGCCCGTCGCCTCGATGACACCGCGGTACGAACGGCCTCGATCATCGACCGCTGTGACGCCGCCCTCAGCGGGCACCGCCCAGACGGGGCTGCCCGAGCTGGCACCGCCCGAGCTTGAGGGCGGGGCCGAGGTGCCGGGCTCGCCGCCAGAGCCACCGCCTCCCCCGCCCGAGCCACCGGGAGGCCGCGTGGTCGTCGTGGCGGGAGCCGTGGTGGTCGTGGTCGCCGAGGGGGCCGGCTGCGTGGTGGGTGTGCCGCAGACGACGAGCAACGGGCAGGGCTCGTCCTGGTACCGGGTTGCCGACGTGGCACCCATCGCGCCGACCAGGGCGTCGACCCGGTAGGAGCCGTCGAAGCTGATCCGCACCCGCCCGCCCGGCCCGACGCGAACTGGGAACCCCGGCTCCTGCTCGCCGACGACCGCGCTGCGGACCTCCCCGCCGTGGGGGAAAGACAGCGTGGTGGTGCTGCTCGGCGGCTTGTGCACTGCGACGCGCACCTGGCCGGTGGCCTGTCCGAGCTGGGCGCCCGGGTAGAAGGTCATGAGGATCTCGTCGGCCGATCGACCCGAGCGGGCCATGTACTCGGCTCCCCACTGAGCCAGCCCGACGCCATGGCCCCAACCCGTGCCGTCGAGCACGAGGACAGGCACCTCGGCGTGAGCCGGCGTCACCGGAGCGACGACGCCGAGCAGGATGCCCGCCGCGCCTGCCGCGAGGGCCCGCCGCACGAAGCGCCTCTCGGCTCGACTTCTCATCGACATGATCCATAGAAGTTCGTGGTCAGCGGGGTGCTCTCCTGCCGATGGGCCGCCCTCCGGACCCGTCCGATGGCAGCGATTCGGTAGCGTGACCGGCCATGGAGGAGGAGCCCAGCGGGGAAGGCGATGTGCCGGATGCCCCGGGCGAGGCGGGCGTAGAGCCAAGCGGTGCCGGGCTCGCGGCCGGTCCGCCGCGCGAGGGCCCCGAGGCGCGCGCCCTCGCAGAGGAGGCCGACGAGATCCGGCGCCTCGTCGAGGCCGGCGCGGGGTCACCAGAGGCTCTCCGCCAGCTGGCGGCACGCCTTCGCGAGCACCGCGCCCGGGAGGAGGCGCTGTGGCGCGCCCAGGTGAAGCCGGCGCTCGTCAAGGAGGGGAAGGGTCGGCTCCGCGGTCACGGCAAGCCCCTACCCAGTGCGCAGGAGACCTCCTCCTCCAACGCCATGGTCCTCGGTCTCGTCCTGCTGGGGTTGGTGCTGGTCGTGGTCATCGCGGCCAACACGACGGTCTGGCTGCTGGTGCTGCCGCTGTTGGCTCTGATCGGGTGGGCCTGGTACCAGGGCCGCGACGCCACGAGGTGAGCTGGCCGCCCACGGCTGCCGCATCACTAGCCTCCGCACGGTGAGCAGAGGGCGTACTGCGAAGGTCCTTGTGCAGCGATGGGACGGTGCGTCCGCGGCACGCGTGCCCGACGAGCTCATCGTCGAGGAACCGCTCGAGGTGCACCTCGACGGCAACCTGGTGGCGACCACGATGCGCACCCCGGGCCATGACTTCGAGCTGGCGGTCGGTCTGTGCCACGGGGACGGCCTCCTTGCCGGAGCGCCCGTGCTGTCGTGCCGCTACTGCGCGACCGGCAGCGCCGTGGAGACCGCGTTCAACGTGGTCAGCGTCGACACCGGTGGGCGCGCCCCCAAGCCGGCTCCCAGGCTCACGGCGTCGACCTCGGCCTGCGGCATGTGCGGCTCCACGTCGATCGAGGAGCTTCGCGAGCGCATCGCAGCCCTACCTCCTCACGAGCACTGGCCCGCCGAGCTGCTCGCGGCGATGCCCGCGACGGTCCGGCCACTGCAGCAGCTCTTCGAAGCGACCGGCGCGGTGCACGCCGCGGCCGTCTTCGACCGGCTCGGCCGCGTCGAGCTGATCCGCGAGGACATCGGCCGCCACAACGCGGTGGACAAGGTGGTCGGACGGATGCTGCTCGACGAGCGGCTGCCGGCTGCCGAGCTCGGGCTCTTCGTCAGCGGCCGAGCGGGCTTCGAGATCGTGCAGAAGGCGTGGGCGGCGGGCTTCAGCGCGGTGGTGGCGGTCAGCGCGCCCTCGGCACTCGCTGTGGAGGCCGCACGGGTCGCCGGGCTCACTCTGGCTGGCTTCGTGCGAGCTCCCAAGGGCGGCTCCACCGCCACCTGCAACGTCTACAGCCCCGAGCCCGGGCCCTGATGGGTTGGCGCGAGCAGCTGACGGGCTGGCAACGCTCCGGATGGGTCGGCTTGCGTCCGAACGGGATCGGCCTCCAGAAGCCCCACCACTACCGCGACATGGCGAAGGTCGCCTGGGCCAACCGAGCGCACCCGAAGTACGCCATTGACGTCCTCACCAAGGGAGCGTGTGACGGCTGCGCGCTGGGCGTAGCCGGCCTGCACGACTGGACGATGGACGGTGTGCACCTCTGCACCACCCGCCTGAACCTGCTCGAGGTCAACACCGCGGACGCGCTGGATCCCGCCGTCCTGGCCGACGTAGAGCAGCTGGCTGGGCACAGCTCGGCGCAGCTGAGGAAGCTGGGCCGGCTGGCGCTGCCGATGCGTCGTCGGCGAGGGGAGCGGGGGTTCACACCGATCACGTGGGACGAAGCCCTCGACTCCGTCGTGGCGGCGCTCGGTCGCGCCGACGCGAGGCGCGTCGCCGTCTACCTCACCAGCCGCGGCCTCACGAACGAGACCTACTACGTGGCCGGCAAGGCAGCGCGCGCTCTCGGCATCGCCAGCATCGACTCGGCGGCTCGTGTCTGCCACGCGCCCTCGACGGTCGGGCTCAGGGAGTCGATCGGAGCTGCGGCCTCCACCTGCTCGCTGCAGGACGTGATCGAGAGCGACCTCGTCGTCCTCTGGGGTACGAACCCCGCCAACAACCAGCCGGTGTTCATGAAGTACCTCTACCTCGCCAAGCGGCGCGGCTGCCGGGTCGTCGTCGTGAACCCGTACCTCGAGCCTGGCCTGGCGCGGTACTGGGTGCCGTCGAGCCTCGAATCGGCGCTGTTCGGCACGAACATCGCGGACATCCACGTGCCGGTCAGGCCCGGCGGCGACGTGGCACTCGCCAACGCGGTGCTCAAGCGCCTGATCGAGCTCGACGCCGTCGACCACGAGTTCATCGAGGCACACACAAGCGGCTGGCGCCAGCTGGAGAGCGCGCTGGAGGCGCAGGACATCGCAGGTCTGTGCGAGGCGGCCGGCGTCACGAGCAGCCAGCTCGATGAGCTCGTCGGAGCGTACGCGTCGGCTCGAAGCGCTGTGCTCGTCTGGTCGATGGGCATCACGCAGCACCGAGACGCGGTCGACGGAGTGCGCGCCATCGTCAACCTCGCCCTCGCGCGCGGCAACGTCGGACGCGACGGCGCCGGCCTCATGCCGATCCGCGGCCACTCGGGAGTGCAGGGCGGCGCGGAGATGGGTGCCTACGCGACGGCGCTGCCAGGCGGCGTGTCGGTCGACGCCGTCAACGCAGCGGCGCTCTCTGAGCAGTGGGGCTTCCCTGTGCCGAGCGAGCCTGGGCTCACGGCACCAGAGATGGTCGATGCCGCTGCCGCCGGCGAGCTCGACGTGCTCTGGACCTCTGGCGGCAACTTCCTCGAGGTGATGCCCGACCCGCGAACCGTCCATGGCTCCCTCGAGCGCGTGCCGCTCCGCGTGCACCAAGACGTCGTGCCCTCGTCACAGATGCTGGTCGAGGGTGACGACGTGATCCTCCTGCCGGTGGCGACGCGCTACGAGCAGGAGGGCGGAGGCACCTCGACGACGACCGAGCGCCGCATCGTCTTCAGTCCGGAGATCCCACGACGCGTTGGAGAGGCACGAAGCGAGTGGCGCCTCTTCGCTGAAGTCGCGCGGCGCGCTCGCCCCGAGCTGGCGCCTGCCTTCTCCTGGCCGAGCAACCAGGCGCTCCGAGCCGAGATCTCACGGGTCGTGCCCGCCTACGGGGGGATCGAGTCGCTCGCGACGACCGGAGATCAGGTGCAGTGGGGCGGCAGGCACCTCTGCGTCGGCGGTGAGTTCCCGACTCCTGACGGGCGCGCCCTCTTCACGGCTCTAGAGCCGGCGGTCGTCGACCTGCCAGCAGGCACCTTCAGCGTGGCGACGCGGCGCGGCAAGCAGTTCAACTCAATGGTCTTTGCGGAAGGCGACCCGCTCACGGGCGCGCGGCGCGATGCGGTGTACATCGATGAGGCGGACGCGGTCGCGCTCGGCGCGACGGAGGGATCGAGGGTCCGGCTGACGAGCGCGACCGGATCCATGGAGGGCCGCCTCAAGGTCGTGCGGCTGGCTCCGCGCAGCCTCCAGGTGCACTGGCCCGAGGGCAACGTGCTCATCGGCGGCGCGGCGGGCGATCGCGAGCCTCGTTCACGCGTCCCCGACTACAACGCGCTCGTGACCGTCGAGGTCCTGGACTAGGGGCACCGTCGACCGCGCCGATACCCTCGCCGCATGCCCGCACCGCTCGAACCGTCCACCGGCTGGGGAGTCCTCCATCTCTTCTGCAAGGCAGGCCCGCTGACCGATGGCGCGGCGCTGACGGAAGCGATAGCTCGGGCCGAGGCCGACTCCGTGCAGGTGGTGCCGGTCGCCATGCTCGGGCACAAGGCCGACCTGGCCCTGATGGCACTCGGGCCCGACCTGTGGCGGCTGCGCCAGCTGCAGACCGAGGTGGCGCAGGCCGAGCTCGAGGTGGTCGACAGCTATGTCTCGCTCACCGAGCTCTCCGAGTACGCGCAGGGCGTGCCCGACGAGATGAAGCAGGCTCGACTGCACCCCAACCTCCCTCCGGATGGGAAGCCGGCGTTCTGCTTCTACCCGATGTCGAAGCGACGCGGTGAGTCGGCCAACTGGTTCACCCTCCCCTACGACGACCGCAAGGAGCTGATGTACGCGCACGGCACCAGCGGCAGGAAGTTCGCCGGTCGCGTCTTGCAGGTGGTCACGGGCTCGACGGGCATCGACGACTTCGAGTGGGGGGTGACGCTCTTCGCGGTGCACCCCGACGACTTGAAGGAGGTGGTCTACACGATGCGCTTCGACGAGGCCTCCGCGCTGTACGCCGAGTTCGGACCCTTCTACACGGGGATGGTGGCGAGCCTTCCCGAGGTCCTCCAAGCCGTGGGCATCGCCTAGCCCACCCGGCCCCGACTCTCGTCAGGACCAACAGCCAGGCGGAGAGTGGTGCCGTATGCTCCGCGGATCGTGTCCGCCGGATCGACCACGCACCGACTGCTGCTGGCACTGCTCCTGGGTTGCATGGCTCTGCTGGCGGCACCCGGGGCAGCGTCCGCTCAGGAGCCGAGCGGCGACGAGCGCGAGATCACGGTCTCCGTCGTCGACCGCAAGGGCACCCCTGACCGCGAGGATGACGAGCGGGTGGAGGGCGCCGTGGTCGTGGTCACCGACGCGGCCAACGAGGTCGTCGACGAGGTCGAGACCGACGAGGACGGCCGCGGCACCATCGTCCTGCCGGGGGAGGGTCAGTTCACGGCGACGCTGCAGCTCGACTCTCTCGGTGACGACGTCGGCCTGCCACGCGAGGGGCGTGAGGTCGTGGCCATCGACCCCAACCGAAGCAGGGTGCTGACCTTCGTTCTCGGTGACCGTGACCGCCTGAGCACCACAACGGCGAGCCGCGTGCCTCAGCTGCTGTTCAACGGTCTCAGCTTCGGTCTCATCATCGCGATCACTTCGGTGGGCCTGTCGCTCATCTTCGGCACGACGGGTCTCGTGAACTTCTCACATGGTGAGCACGTCACATGGGGCGCGATCGTGGCGTGGTGGATCAACGCCGACCACGGGGTCCACATAGTGCCCGCCGCGATCATGGCGATCGGGATCGGTGCTGCGTCCGCCGCTCTGCTCGACCGAGTGCTCTGGAAGCGGCTCCGCTCGCGCGGCATGAGCCTTGTCGCGATGATGATCGTGTCGATCGGGCTCAGCCTGGCGGCCCGCAACATGTTCCAGCTCGTCTTCGGCGAGGTGTTCCGCCCCTTCCGGCAGTACAACGTGCAGCGGGGCATCGACATCGGCCCGATCACGACCTCGCCGAAGGACGTGTGGGTGATCGTCATCATCCTCGTCGTGATCGTCGCTGTGGCGTCGCTGCTGCAGTACACGCGGATCGGCAAGGCCATGCGCGCCGTGTCCGACAACCCCGACCTCGCAGCCTCATCTGGCATCGATGTCGACCGCGTGATCCTGTTCGTGTGGGCGCTCGGCGGTGGTCTCGCCGCTCTGGGCGGGATCCTCTTCGGACTGCAGCAGCAGGTGCAGTTCGAGATGGGCTTCCGACTCCTGCTGCTCATGTTCGCCGGGATAACGCTCGGTGGCCTCGGCACGGCATACGGGGCACTGGTCGGATCCTTCGTGGTCGGACTGTTCATCGAGATGTCCACGCTCGTCGTGCCGACCGAGCTCAAGAACGTTGGTGCCCTGGCGGTGCTGATCGTCGTCCTCTTGTTCCGGCCCCAGGGGATCCTGGGCCGCGCCGAGAGGGTGGGGTGAGGAAGGGAGAGCCATGGACTGGAAGTTCATCCTCAGCGTCTCGCTGACGACCGCCTTCGGTCCTCAGGCGGTCGTGTTCGCCCTGGCAGCCATCGGGCTCAACGTGCACTTCGGGTACACGGGCCTGGTGAACTTCGGTCAGGTCGGGTTCCTCGCGATCGGCGCCTACACGGTCGCCATGGGCGTCGACACATTCGGCCTGTCGTTCTGGCTCTGCGTCTTCCTGTCCTTCTTCACCGCTTCGGTGCTCGCGCTCGTGCTCGGCGTACCGACGCTGCGACTTCGGGCCGACTACCTCGCCATCGTCACGATCGCGGCCGGTGAGATCATCCGTCTCGTGCTGCGGGCCGCCCGGTTCCGCGAGACCACAGGCGGTGCGGCGGGCATCCAGAACTTCGCAGGCGACTTCTTCGACCTCAATCCCTTCTCGCGGGGTGACTTCCGGATCGACATCCCCGGCACGGGCGTGGGCGTCACCTACTCGGCCAGCCAGATGTGGGTGCTGCTCGTCGGATGGACCCTGGTGGGGCTTGCCTGCCTCTTCGTCCACCTGCTCGTGCGGAGCCCGTGGGGTCGCGTGCTCAAGGCGATACGCGAGGACGAGGACGCTGTGCGGAGCCTCGGCAAGAACGTCTACTCCTACAAGCTGCAGTCGCTTGCCATCGGCGGTGTGATCGGTGCAGTCGGCGGTGTGATCTTCGCTCTCTCGCGCCAGTCCGTGGTGCCCGACAGCCTTGGCACCGCCCTCACCTTCTTCGCATATGTCGCCCTCGTGCTCGGCGGGGCCGCCCGGGTCTTCGGCCCCGTGATCGGCTCGATCGTGCTCTTCTTCGTGACCGCCTTCGTCGACGTCGCTCTGCGCCAGGCGATCGCTGCCGACCACATCAACTTCCTCGTTGCCAACGAGGTGGGCATCGTGCGTCAGATCCTCGTGGGCACTGGTCTGATGGCGCTGATGATCTTCCGCCCGCAGGGGATCATCGGCGACAAGAGAGAGGTCGCGGTAAGTGTCCGCCGGTGAGACGAGCGAGATGCCGCGCTCAGCCGTCGGTGGCTCCCCGGCAGCCGCCGCCTTCCACGCGGTCCCGTCGGAGCCCGGCTCGGCCAAGCCCGACCCGATCCTGGTGTGTGACGGCGTGCGCCGCCGGTTCGGCGGTCTCATCGCCGTCGACGTCCGCCACCTCGAAGTCCAGAGAGGGGCCATCACGGCGCTGATCGGTCCCAACGGCGCCGGCAAGACCACGCTCTTCAACCTGCTGACCGGGTTCGACCAGCCGGACGCCGGTCATTGGACCTTCGATGGCCAGCCACTCGACGGTGTGCCCGCGCACCGTGTCGCTCGCCTAGGCATGGTGAGGACGTTCCAGCTCACCAAGTCGCTGGCGCGGCTCTCGGTTCTCGAGAACGTGAAGCTCGGTGCGACCGGCCAGCGCGGGGAGCGGTTCCTGGTCAGCCTCATCAGGCCGCTCTGGCGCGCGCAGGAGAAGGAGGTGGAGGAGCGGGCCGAGGCACTCCTCGAGCGCTTCAAGCTGGACCACATGCGGGACGAGTTCGCAGGATCTCTCTCCGGGGGGCAGCGCAAGCTCTTGGAGATGGCGCGCGCACTGATGGTGCGCCCTGAGATGGTGATGCTCGACGAGCCGATGGCCGGAGTGAACCCGGCGCTGAAGCAGTCGCTGCTCGCGCACGTCAAGTCGCTGCGCGACGACGGCATGACGGTGATGTTCGTCGAGCACGACATGGACGTCGTCCACGACATCTCCGACTGGGTCGTTGTGATGGGGGAGGGCAAGGTCATCGCCGAGGGAACGCCCGATCAGATCAGCGCCAACCCACACGTCATCGACGCGTACCTGGGGGCGCACCACGACGCCCCGCTCACTCCCGCTGAAGAGCGAGCCCAGCTGGAGGAGCTCCATCGCCCCGACGAGAGCGGCTCGGGAGACGACGATGCCTGACCGTGACGATCTGCCCGGGCTGGAGCTGGAAGCCGTGACCGAGCCTTCCTGGGACGGGCCCTTGCTGGTCGCCGCAGGACTGGTGGCCGGCTACGTCCCAGGTGTGGACATCCTGAACGGCTGCGAGCTCGAGCTGGTGAAGGGTGAGCTGGTCGGGATCATCGGACCGAACGGCGCTGGCAAGTCAACCCTTCTGAAGGCGATGTTCGGCCTGGTTCCGGTGCGGTCCGGCAGGATCGAGCTGCGCGGGCAGGACATCACCACGGCCAAGGCCCACCAGCTCGTCGAGCTCGGCGTCGGCTATGTGCCGCAGAACGACAACGTCTTCCCCAGCCTGACCGTGCAGGAGAACCTGGAGATGGGCGTCTACCAGCGCCCGCGTGACTTCGGGCCTCGCTTCGAGGAGGTCTGCGACCTGTTCCCGTTGCTCGGCGAGCGTCGCCGGCAGCGCGCGGGCTCGCTGTCGGGCGGCGAGCGCCAGATGGTCGCGATGGGGCGAGCCCTGATGATGCGCCCTTCGGTGCTCCTGCTCGACGAGCCTTCCGCAGGGCTGTCGCCGTCGTACCAGGACGAGGTGTTCATCCGGTGCCGCCAGATCAACGAGACGGGCGTGTCGATCGTGATGGTCGAGCAGAACGCCAGGCGGTGCTTGCAGATCTGTCACCGCGCCTTCGTGCTCGACCAGGGGCGCAACGCCTACTCGGGCACCGGAGACGAGCTGCTCACCGACCCGAAGGTGATCGAGCTCTACCTCGGCACCCTCGCCAAGGCGAGGTAGAACGCGAAGGGGCCCCTGCCTGAGCAGGGGCCCCTTCCCACAGTGCTGGGCGGTTGGCTACTCGCCGGAGTCGAAGCGCTCCCCGAGCGGGTTGCCGATGTTGCCGTCGACCAGATAGGTCGGAATGTCTTGCGGGCCCAGACCCTGCTCGACGAGCGCCACGAGCAACCGGCTCGTCTCGTCGAAGCCGATGAGTGCGATGGCGTCGGCGTCGGCTGCCAGCGCCTCTTGCACCTCCGCATCGAAGGTCTGCGCTTGCGGGTCGTAGGTGATGGTGTCGACTACCTCGCCGCCGCCAGCCTCGAACGACGCCGCGAGGTCCTCGGCCAGGCCGTTGCCGTAGTCATCGTCGAAGTTGAGGATCACCAGCGAGGAGTTGTCGTCCTCGGCGATCACCTCGGCGAGCACCTGACCCTGCAGGATGTCGGATGGGCCGAGGCGGAAGTAGAGGCCCTCGTCCGGGTAGTCCGAGAACTGCTTCGAGGTGTTGGCCGGCGAGAACATCGTGACGCCTGCCTCGGTGATCTGGTCGATCACGCTCGCGGACACGCTCGAGGAGGCCGCCCCGATGATGGCGTCGACGCCCTCTTGCAGCTCGCGGGTGACGGTCTGCACAGCGGTGTCAGTGGTGGTGTCACCGGAGTCGCCCTCGACCAGCACGACGTCGTTGCCGCCGAAGCCGCCGGCCTCGTTGATCTCCGCCACGGCCATCTGGACGCCTGCGATCTCGGGTGGTCCGAGGAACGCAAGGTTGCCGGTCTCCGGGAGGAGCGTGCCGAGGGTGAGCGTGCCGTCGCCTGCCCGGTCGGACGTGACCGGGTCGTTGGGCATGTTCTGGAACTCCTCGCTCGCCTCGACCGTCTTGAAGGTCTCGAGCTCGGGGTCGAGTCGGTTGTCGTCGCCATAGACCTGAACCGCGTAGGAGCCAATGATCGGCTCGCCGTTGCCGGACATGTCAGTTGGACCGGACACACCCTCGTAGTCGATGTCGGTGCCCGCTTCGATCAGCGCGAGGCAGTCGGCGTAAGTGCTGCACTTCTCGCCGTCCTTCGTGACGTTCACGATCTCGGCAGCATGAGCGCTGCCGTCGCTGTCGGCCGCCTGCGCTGCCAGGGCGATGATGATCGCGGAGTCGTACGACTCCGGGCCGTAGGCGTAGGTGCCGCCGAGATCGATCCCGGCGGCCTCGGCATGGGCGTCCATGCGGCCTTGGAACTCGCGAACAGCGTCAGTGGTCTCGGGAGCGGGAGTCGTTCCCTTGGCGCCGGACAGCTCACCAACCGTGCCACCGTCGGCTTCAGTCGTGGTCGTGGCTCCGGCGTCGCCGTCGTCGTCGTCATCGCCGCATGCCGCGGCGAGCAACGACAGGGCAGCGAACGCCGCAGCGATTCGAATGTGCCTTCTGTGCCTCATGTGATGAATGCCTCCCCGTGCCATGGACGTGGAACAAATGTGCCAAGTGACACTACACACGCTCGCCTGCAAGCGCTGTGAACCCGTTGTCGCTTCGAGGCAGACTGGCGATCCATGCCGACGGACCTGCTCTTCCTGCGCGACGCTTACCTGCGGGACTTCGATGCGACCTCGGTCGCCGTCGACGGGCAGCGGGTGATGCTCGATCGCACCGCCTTCTACCCGACGGGCGGGGGTCAACCTCACGACACGGGCACCCTTCGATGGTCCGGCGGCGAGGCGCGGGTGGTCGAGGTCCGCAAGGAGGACGACGTGTGGCACGTCCTCGACGGCCCCGTCCCCGAGGTCGGCACTGCAGTCCAGGGTCAGATCGACTGGGCGCGGCGCCACGCGCTGATGCGCACGCACACCGCTCTCCACGTCCTCTGTGGCGTGATCTGGAACGAGTGGGGCAAGGCGGTGACCGGTGGGAACATGGAGCCGCTCAGCGCTCGCATGGACTTCGAGTTCGACCCGCTCCCGGAGGGGTTCGGCCGCGCGGTGGAGGCGCTGGTGAACGCCGAGCTCCAAGCTGACCGGCCCATCGAGGTCAGCTTCATGGAGCGCTCGGACGCCGTCCTCGATGCGGACCTGATCCGCACCAAGGTGAACCTCATCCCACCCACGGTCCCTGAGATCCGGGTCGTCGACATCGTGGGTCTCGACAAGCAGGCCGACGGCGGCACGCATGTGCGGTCGACCGCTGAGGTTGGGATGATCAAGGTCGTGAAGACCGAGTCGAAGGGCAAGGTCAACAAGCGCATCCGCATAGAGGTGGTGGATGGCTGAGCTCGAGGTCCTTCGCGCCCGCCTGCGCGACCTGGCACCCGTCGTCGTCGCCTTCTCGGGTGGCGCCGACTCCGCCTTTCTCGCTTGGGTGGCCCACGACACCCTTGGCGCCGAGTCGGTGCTGGCAGTGACGGCAGTCTCGGCCTCCCTGCCCGGCTCGGAGCGCGAGGCCTGCGGCTCGCTGGCCACTCAATGGGGGATGTCGTGGAGCGAGGTCGTCACGGACGAGCTCGACAACCCCGACTACGCGCGAAACGACGCCGACCGCTGCTACTGGTGCAAGGACGCGCTCTTCATCGCGATCGCCCCGCTCGCTCTGGAGCGGGGTGCGACGGTGTGCCTCGGCGTGAACGTCGACGACCTGGCCGATCACAGGCCTGGGCAACGCGCGGCGGCCGAGCGGGGCGCCGCCTTCCCACTCGTCGACGCCGGTTTCACGAAGTCAGACGTGCGGGAGTGGTCGCGGCAGCTGGGTCTGTCGACATGGGACAAGCCGGCCGCCGCGTGCCTGGCGTCGCGGCTGCCCTACGGCACCCCGGTCACGCTGGGCCGGCTCAGCGCCGTGGAGCGCGCCGAAGCGGGCCTCCGAGCACTGGGGTTCGATGAGCTGCGCGTGCGGCATCACGGAGAGATCGCGCGCATCGAGGTGCCCGAGATCGATCTCGACGCGGTCCTCGCCAAGCGCGCATCGGTCATCTCGGCAGTTCGAGCGGCCGGTTACCGATGGGTCACGCTCGACCTCGACGGCCTGCGCAGCGGTGGCTTCAACCAGATGCTGAGCTGACCTCGACGGTCGTCCAGGTGGGAAACGTGATGTGGGGCACGTCGAGGTGGTCGACGATGCGGCCGCGCTCCTGAAGCAGCGCAAGGCAGGGCAACGCCACCTCAGGACCACCTGCCATGGTCACGAAGTCGGCCACCGACAGCAGGAGCGGGCCGGAGGTGGCGTCGGCGTCACCAGGTCGGAGGAGGGCGTCGACCTCGAGGGTGGGCTTGCAGGGCTGTGAGCGGTCGACGCACCAGCAGTGGTAGACGACACCTTCGAAGACGGAGAGCACGCGGATCCTCATCGGTCCGGCCAGCATGGTCGCTGTGGCACCCGACGCCAACCCCCTCGACGCCTTCGATGACCCGCGCGACATCGCCGCGCTCCGAGTCCGCGCCGATGCGCTCATCGGAGCGCTGGACCAGGCGCTGACGGGCTGGGTCGTGCAGTCGGTGCGTCGGCGCTGGCACGACTGGACGAACGAGGAGCCCCCTGAGGCGGTCATCGCTGATGCCACGGAGGCCGGTGAGACGGCGAGGTCGCTTCTCATGGAGGAGCTTCGTGTGCTGCTCACAGCGGACGTTGACGCTCAGCGATCCAACCCGTTGGCCCTCATACGCCGCGCCGTTGTGCACCCCACGCGTGTCCTCCATGCCCACGGCGTGCCGCCGGTCGCCCGCGACTCTGACGCAGAGCGCCTGTTCCCGGACGACACGTACGACCTGAGCCCGGCATCGTTCGCCGAGGTCGATCCATCGCTCCAAGACCTCGGCCTCGAGTGGGGCGCCGCCAAGGCTCACGTCATGCTGCGGCGGCGGCGCGATCAGCGGCGCTGAGGCGGGGTCCTGGCTACTGACCCTGGTCGTCCTCCGGCGCGTCGTCGGTCCGACCGAACCGCGACCAGCCCGCGTCGGTGATGGATCGTGGCTCGAAGAACAGGCAGCCCTCGGGGCATGCAAAGGGAGCGGCCTCAGCCATGTCGACCCGGCAGCGCTGAACGACCTCGCCCGAGCCTGTGGTGCGCGTGGAGTAGTGGCGGCAGTCTTCGCGCACGGCCATGCACCGAGTCTCGCGCAGCCCGCCTGCAGCGCCGGCTGGCAGACACTGCACGGCAGCGTGGGAGACTTGCATGCGATGGCGCTCGCACCGGCCCGAGATGCCCTGCAGGGCGACACATCGCTCGTGGGGCGCGCGCTGTGCCGCCGCTACAGCGACCTCGTCGATGGCTGGTTGGCCGAGCTGCTCACGGAGGCCGAGTCCGATGCGGGTCCGGGTGGGGTGGCCCTGGTGGCGGTCGGTGGCTACGGGCGTGCCGAGCTCAGCCTCCAGTCCGACATCGACGTGCTCCTCCTGCACGACGGTCGGTCCGACATCGGAAGGCTCGCAGACCGGATCTGGTACCCGATCTGGGATGAGGGGCTGAAGCTCGGCCACGCCGTCCGGACCTGCCGCGAGGCGTTGGCCCTGGCCGCGGACGACCTCGACACGGCGACCTCGCTTCTCCAGGTGCGCCACGTCGCTGGCGACGCGGACCTCACCGACGAGCTCGCCGCGCGGGCTCTGGCGCAGTGGCAGAAGCGCTCACGTCGTTGGCTCGAAGAGCTCTCGCGCCGGGTCAGCGCACGCCACGACCGCTCAGGTGAGGTCGCGTTCCTGCTTGAACCCGACCTCAAGGAAGGTCGTGGCGGTTTGCGTGATGTCCACGCCCTGCGATGGGCCGAGGCCGCACGCAGCCTGCTGTGGGAGGGCGACGACGACGTCCTGCGCGATGCGTACGACACGCTGCTGTCGGCGCGGGTCGAGCTTCACCGGCGCACCGGGCGGCCCGGCGACCGCCTCTCCCTGGAGGACCAAGACGCTGTTGCGCAGGCTCTCCACGAGCCCTCGGCTGACCACCTGATGCGGCGCGTCTCCGGCGCCGCGAGAACGATCGCTTGGCGCAGTGACGACGCGTGGCGGCGCATCGACGCCTCGCTCAGCGGCCCGCTTGGGTGGCGCTCACGCCGTGACAAGGCACTGGGCCCAGGGCTCGTCCTGCGCGACGGCGAGGTGCACATCACCGCGGACGCGACGGAGCCAGCAGACGAGAGCCTGGTCCTGCGGGCGGCCGCGGCCGCCGCATCCGGTGACACGACCATCAACCGCGCGTCCCTCGAGCGCTTGGCGCGCTCGGCCGCGCCGCCGTCCGAGCCCTGGTCTCCTGACGTGCGAACGGCCTTCGTCGATCTGCTGCTCTCGGGTCACAGGGCGATCGCCGTTGTGGAGGCGCTCGACCAGATGGGTCTGTGGGTCCACGTGCTTCGGGAGTGGGAGGCCGTGCGCAGCAAGCCTCAGCGCAACGCCTACCACCGCTTCACCGTCGATCGGCATCTGATGGAGACCGCGGCCAACGCCGCGTCTCTCGTGGCGCGCACGGAGCGCCCCGACCTCCTGCTGGTGGGGGCTCTGCTCCACGACATCGGAAAGGGATTTCCAGGCGACCACACCGAGGTTGGCATCGACCTCGTTGCGGGCATAGGAGCCCGCATGGGCTTCGCTCCGAGCGACGTCGCCGTGCTGCAGGCCATGGTGAGGCATCACCTGCTCCTGCCCGATGTCGCGACGCGGCGTGACCTCGACGACGCTGCCACCATCGAGCTCGTCGCGGAGGCCGTCGGCGACAAGCTCACGCTGGGACTGCTCGCGGCGCTGACCGAGGCCGACAGCATCGCCACAGGTCCGGCTGCGTGGGGCCAGTGGAAGGCTGACCTCGTGCGCGAGCTCGTGCACCGCACGTCACACGTGCTCGGCGGTGGCACAGCTGCAGAGGTCAGCGACGACTTCCCGACGGAAGCACACCTCGAGATGCTGCGCGGCGGCTCTCAGGTCCTCAGGGGAGAAGGCGATCGCCTCACCGTCGTGACGACCGACCGGCAGGGGCTCTTCAGCCGAGTGGCCGGTGTGATGGCTCTGCACGGGCTGGCAGTGCTCGACGCGGCCGTCACGAGCCTCGATGGCATGGCGCTGGAGGTGCTCAAGGTCGAGTCGAGCTTTGGCCCGACCATCTCGTGGGACAAGGTGATCGCCGACCTGGAGCGGATGCTCGACGGGGGGCTCGCCTTGCAGGCGAGGCTTGCAGAGCGCGCGCGTGTGTACGGCCGCCAGCCGCGTGGACCACATCACGATCCGCCTCGGGTCGTGGTCGACAACGCCGCATCGCGTGAGGCCACCGTGGTGGAGGTCCACGCGACCGACTCTGTGGGTGTCCTCTACCGCATCACGCGCGCGCTCGCGGAGCTCGATCTCGACATCGTGTCGGCCAAGGTGCAGACGCTCGGCGACCGCGTGGTCGACGCGTTCTACGTGCGGGACGCGGCCGGCGGAAAGCTCGAGGACCCGATGGTGATCGTGGAGGTCGAGCGCGCTCTCCTGCACGAGCTCGCCGGTTAGGCAGAGGCCGTGGCTCAGCGACTTCCGCCCACACACGCAGATCTGGTCCGCTGGTCGGAGGCCCTGGCCGGGATCGCTCGCACGGGGCTGGGCTTCACGGAGAGCCTCTACGAGCGGGAGCGCTTCGAGGAGGTGCTCCACATCGCGGGCGACATGCGTGCTGCGCTGGCGGCCGACGACGAGCTCGACGTCGAGGACTACGTCGACGAGTGGATGCGCAGTGTGGGCACGGGGGTGGCCGGTTACGTCACGCCGAAGGCGGCAGTCGGTGCTGTGGTCCACGACGATGACGGGCGGATCCTCCTCGTGCAGCGTGCCGACTCAGGCGTGTGGCTCTACCCGACCGGTTGGGCCGACGTGGGCTACTCCGCAAGCGAGGTGGCGGTGAAGGAGGTGCTCGAGGAGACCGGGATCGAGTGCGTTCCCGAGCGGGTCATCGCCGTGCTCGACGGGATGCGCATGGGCTTCACGCGGATCCCCCTCTACTCGATCGTCTTCCTCTGCCGGAAGGTCGGTGGCGACCTCCAGGCCCACCCGCTCGAGACAGCTGACGTGGGCTGGTTCGCGCAAGGCGAGCTGCCAAAGATGACAGTCGGTCTCGACCAGTGGGGAGATCACGCCTTCGCCGCAATCCGCGGCGAGTCCGTCGACGTGCTCTACGACGAGCCCCGACCGCAGCCTTGGCACGACCCGGACCGCCCGGCCGATATGTAGGGTCGCGGAGCTCGACGACTGAGGGGGACGCCATGGAGGAGACGGCAATCCAGATCGCGGAGTCCGTGCGCGCTGGTGAGCGGAAGGCGATCGAGGTCCTCGACCACTGCCTCGCAGCGATCGCGGAGGGGAACGACCGACTCAACGCCTTCGTGCACGTCGACGAGCACTTGGCCCGCTCCGCTGCGGAGGCCGTCGACTCCAAGGTGGCCGCCGGTGTCGACCCCGGCCCGTTCGCCGGGGTGCCCATCGGCGTCAAGGACCTCGAGGACTGCGCTGGCATGCCGACCAGTCGCGGGTCGCTCCTGTACAAGGGCCGCGGGCCGGTTGCGGCTGACTCCGTGCACCTAGCCCGGCTCCGTGCCGCTGGAGCCGTCCCGATCGGCAAGACCGCAGCACCCGAGTTCGGCACCCTCAACTTCACGAAGACCAAGGCGTGGGGGATCACTCGCAACCCGTGGAACCCCGAGCGCACCCCGGGGGGCTCCTCGGGCGGGTCTGCGGCGGCCGTCGCGGCCGGGATCGTCCCAGTCGGCACTGCGAGCGACGGAGGCGGCTCGACCCGCATCCCGGCCGCCTTCTCCGGCCTGGTCGGCATGAAGCCGAGCCATGGGCGCATCCCCCACCCTGGCCCCTCAGGATCGCAGACCGCAGTGTTCGGCCTCCTCACGACAACCGTGGCCGAGAGCGCCCGCCACCTCGACGTCACCTCCGGTCCCGACGACCGAGACCGACTGTCGCTGCCGGCCCCGACCATGCGCTACGAGGATGCGGTCGAGTCGCTCGACGTCGCAGGTCTGCGGGCCCGCTGGTCGGTCGACATGGGCTTCGTCGAGCAGATCGATCCGGAGGTGGCTTCCATCGCTGAACGCGCCGCTCGCGCCCTGGCGTCGGCTGCCGGCCTGGAGCTCGACGTCGATGAGGTTCGACTCACCGACCCGGTGAAGGCGTGGCTCGGTTCGGGCGCGATGGACCTGTGGCTCGACCTCGAGGACGGCATGTGGCCCGAGGTGGCTGATGACCTGACCCGCTACTCGCGCGATGCGCTCGAGCAGACGGCGAGCTACCCGCTGCCACGGTTCGCAGAGCAGCTCAAGCATCGCGACAGGCTGACGCAGGACGCCGCCGCGCTCTTCGAGGAGATCGACGTGCTGCTGACACCCGCTACGGCGGTTCCCGCGTTCGCCGCGGAAGGCCCGCCGCCGGGTGGAGCGATGGCGACGCCGTTCACGATGCTCGCCAACCTGTGCTGGAACCCAGCGATCTCCGTGCCAGCGGGGCTCACGAGCGCCGGCCTCCCGGTCGGCCTGCAGGTGGTGGCGCGCCGTCATCGTGACGAGGTGCCTCTGCGGCTCGCGCGGATCTGGGAGGAGACGCAGCCCTGGCCGAGGCACGCGCCGGCGCGCTGATGCGACCTGCTCGGCGGAGCGTCGGGCTACTGGTCGCGCAGGAAGCGCTCGACCTCTTCTGCGATCGTCTCGGCCGACGGCAACAGGTCGGGCTCCCCGTCGTGGCGAGCTTCGAGGGAGGCCACGTAGGTGGCGGTCTCGTCGTCGGCGTCGACCAGCTCGCTCACCTGTCGCTCGTAGGCGGCCGTCGCGATCTCGAGGTCGGTCGTCACCACCCAGGTCTCGAGCATCGCCGCCGCACGCTCGATGAGGGCGAGCGCCGCCTTCGGCGAGGGCGCACCTGGCACGTAGGAGGGGACTGTCGCCCACAGCGAGGCCGATCGCAGGCCTGCTCGGCGCCAGGCATCGTGCAGCACCCCGACTATCCCCGTCGGGCCCTCGTAGGTCGATGGCTGCAGGTCGAGCCCCGCAACGACATCCGGCTCGTAGGCGGTGCCGACCACAGCGGTCGGACGGGTGTGCGGCACCTCGGCGAGCAGGGCGCCGAGAGTGATGCAGAGCCGCGCCCCCTGCTCCCGCGCCACTGTCGTCAGCTCGCCGACATAGGTGCGCCAGCGCAGCTGAGGCTCGGTGCCGATGATGATCAGCACCTCTGTGCCCGTGCCGGGGATCGTGGCTGCGAATATCTCGGTGGCGGGCCAGTCGATCTGGCGCAGCCCCTCGTCGTCGAGGTGCACGCGTGGGCGCGTGGAGGTGAAGTCGTAGAACTCCTCGGGATCGATGTCCGCGACGAGCTCGGCGTCCCACCGCTCGATGAGGTAGCGCGCGGCAGTCGAAGCCGCATCGCCGGCGTCGTTCCAACCCTCGAAGGCGGCGATGACAACCGGCTCGTGCAGCTCGGGTCGAGCCGTCCAGCGCACGTGCTCCATGGCACCACCGTACCGTCGGGTCGCGCTGGGCCAGCACGCGTGCCGCCGCCTCGACACGTCATGGGAAGGGGTCTCACGACGTGATCCATCGACTCATCGCATGCACTCTCGGCCTCATGGTCGTGGGTGCGCTCCTCATGTCTCCCGCCGTGGGGCAGACGGAGGGCGCCCCGGTGGACCAGATGGTTCGGATCGGGGGCGCTCAGCAGGAGCCGACCGGCACGACTGACCGACTGCCGGGCACGACGCTCGAGGCACAGGAGCGCGACGACAGCACCTCACTGGCACCCTGGCTGATCGGCTCGGGCGTCGCCGCGGCGGCGGCCGTGGCGATCGGCGGGACGATTCTGAAGCGCCGCTCAGGCTGACAGGGCCTCCTCATCACGCCTGGCGCTTGCGTCGAGGCGGGCAGCCAGACCGTCTACGAGCCATTCCTCACGCTGATGCACGAGCAGTGAGCTCGTTGCGTTGGCGAGAGCACCGCCGTTGCCAAGCGATCGGATGACCTCGACGATCGAATCTGTGATCGACGGCATGACGTGAGCGTCGCGCTCCCGTGTGACCGACCGAACACGTCGATGTGACCATCGCATCGCGGGTCGGTGAACAGCTGCTGTCGCGGCGGCGGCCGCGCATCCGCGGCGGGTCCTCGCGACGGGGACTGCTCGGTAGGATCGGCCACATGCCAGTACCCCCCACCACTCGCACGGTCGCCGAGGTCATGAGCTCCCCGGCGGTCACGGCGCTCTCCTCAGAATCGATCGCCGAGGTGTCGGCCCGCATGGAGGAGCGCAAGAAGGGCTCGGCCATCGTCGTCGACGGTGAGCGGCCGATCGGGATCCTGACCGAGCGCGATCTCGTGCGCTTCAACGCCACCGGTGCATCGGCCGCCGACACGAAGGTCAGCGAGTGGATGACGCAGCCTGTCGACTGCGCTGCACCCGACCTGTCCGTGCAGGAGGCCTTCACCGCCTTCGCGGAGCACCGCTACCGCCACCTACCCGTCGTCGAGGACGGCAAGCTCGTCGGCGTTGTGTCGCTGCGCTCGCTCATGGAGTTCGCGCAGGTCCAGCCGGTGGTGCACCCCTCCATGATCGACGCGCCCGCCGGCCTCGAGGGCGTGATCGTGGCTGAGACATCCGTTGGCGACGTCCGCGGGCTCGAGGGCTTCTACCACTACCGGCAGTACAACGCCGTCGAGCTGGCCGACAAGCTGTCGCTCGAGGAGGTCTGGTTCCTCCTCTTCGAGGGGCACCTGCCGGATGCCGCGGAGAGGGCCGCGTTCGCGGCTGAGATCGCTCCGCTGCGTCGCGTGCCCGCAGCGATCGTCGACCTCCTCCCCGCCATCGCGGCATCGAGTCGCACGGTGATGGAGGCGGTTCGTTCCGCCATGTCGATGGTCGGTGCGGCCGAGGGATACCGGCCGACGCTCGACATCGACCATGCCGAACGCCGCCGCAACGCCCTCCAGATGTGCGCCGTGATGCCGACCCTCATCATGGCGATCCACCGCCTGCAGGCCGGGCTCGATCCGATCGAGCCGAGGGACGACCTCGGTTACGGCGCCAACTACCTCTGGATGCTGACCGGCAAGGAGTTCGACGCCGACAAGGGTCGGGCGGTCGAGCAGTACCAGATCACGACAATCGACCACGGTTTCAACGCCTCGACCTTCACCGCAAGGGTGATCTGCTCCTCAGGGGCGGATGTCGCAGCGGCGGTGGTCGGTGGCATGGGAGCGCTGTCCGGGCCTCTGCACGGTGGAGCACCGTCTCGTGCTCTCGACCTGCTCGACGCCATCGGCACGGTCGACAACGCCCGGCCGTACCTGCTCGACGCCGTGAGCAAGGGCGAGAAGATCATGGGGTTCGGGCACCGCGTCTACAAGACCGACGACCCTCGCTCCACCTTCCTGCGTGGGGTCGCGGAGCGCATCGGTGCCGAGAAGATCGCCTTCGCCAAGGAGGTGGAGCGCACGGTCGTGGAGGTGCTCGCCGAGCTGAAGCCCGGCCGTGACCTCTATGCCAACGTCGAGTTCTACGCGGGTGTCGTGATGGACCATTGCGGCCTGCCGCGCGAGCTGTTCACGCCCACCTTCGCGTCGAGCCGCGTCATCGGATGGTGCGCCAACATCCTCGAGCAGGCTGGCGACAACCGCATCATCCGGCCGTCTGCACGCTACGTCGGCCCGCCCCCGCCTGAGCCGGTACCCGACCCCGGCTGACCTGTCCGGCGCCGCCGGGCCGCTACCGTCGACCCGTGCCCGTGACCATCTCGACGGCCGGTCCCGCGGAAGCCGCTGAGCTGACTTCTGCGCTGGTCGGCCTGGTACCTCAGCTCTCGCGGTCGAACCCGCCACCGCCGCTCGAGGCTGTGCAGGCGATGCTTGCGCACGAGGCGATCACGCAGTTCGTGGCGCGGACAGAAGACGGCGCCATCGTCGGCGTGTCGACGCTCGCCGTGTTCCCGATCCCGACGGGCCGCCGGGCCTGGATCGAGGATGTGATCGTGGACGAGGCCCACAGTGGCCAGGGCATCGGCAGGCTGCTCACCGAGGCGATGCTCGCCCACGCACGCTCGCTCGGTTGCGTCACGGTCGATCTGACGAGCCGCCCCGACCGCGAAGCCGCCAACCACCTCTACCGCAAGCTCGGCTTCGAGCCCCGCCAGACCAACGTCTATCGCTACGGGCTGGAAGCCGAGTAGTCCGGGCACGCTGAGCAGGTCCGATATGGCGAGCTCAGCGACGCGCTACCAGCTCAAGCCTTGAGCAGGCGGTGGGCGTCGGGGCTCACCGTCACGGTCTCGGGCGAGCCATGGGGCGGCTCGTTCCAGCGTTCGGCGGTCTGCACGGCCCAGAAGGCCCCGAACCAAAGGATCTCCCAGGTCTCGAGTGCCAGCACCTCGTGTGCGCCGAACAGGTCGACACCCAGGAACAGGAGGCCGCCCGCCATCCCCAACGCGGTCACGATGTACGCATTCTGGTATCGACCTTGTGAGACTCGCTCCTGGTTCGGGCGCGCTCCCTCCTTTGCCCTGTTCCTCGCCTCGATCGCCGCGAACACAGCTGCGAGGAACATGCAGCCGAACATGAGGCGAGCCGCGTTGCCGTGGGCGTAGCGGGTGAGCTCGCCATAGTCCCAGATGTTGTTCAGCACGATTGCGCCTCCGACGACGACTGAGCTCACGGCCAGCGTCACCCAGCTTCCAGTGTCGACCTCGAACGGGGCCCTGATGCTCCGGCGGAGCACCACTGCAATCCCGAACCCGACGGCGAGGCAGAACAGGCCTGCCGCGAGGAGCGCCCAGACGTTGTTCTCAACCATGTCGTCGATCCCTGGTGGCACCGTGACGTTGCACTGATCGGCCTTCTTCGGCGGGCCGGTGGGCACGAGTGCGACGACGGGCGCGAACATCCCGGCGAAGTTCAGCGCGGTGTCCTCATACACCGTTCGCCCCTTGATGACGATCATGGCGAAGCCGATTGCGAGAAGCACGCCCACGAACACGGGCTGCGCTGGGGTGTACCAGTACGCGCTTATGGAGGTCTCCCAGCAGGGATCCCCGCCCTCCTTCCAGACCGATGCGCCGAGGAGCACGACCGCACCGAGCATCCCGATCCGCAGGTAGCGATAGGTGCGCAGCGCATCGCTTGTCTTCTGCTGGTTCGCGGTCATCGCCCCCTCCCAGTCCGTCGGGACGCCGTCAGCCCGCCTGGAGAACGCTACGACCATCCTGCGAGCCGGATGCGCATGCAAAGGGACGGCGCGACCTGAGAAGGCCGCTACATGTCGACGGCGATGAGCGGGTCTCCGGCGTGTCAGATCGCCCGAACGCACCGCGCCCAGGCGCGCCGACTACGTGCGACTTCGAGCCGAGCGGTGCGGCGTCGTGCTCGGGGTGACCGGGGCTGTGTCGGTTGGTTCTTCAGGCAGGAGCCCGTGTTGCATGGCGAAGAGGCCGGCCTCGGCGCGGCTGGACACGCCGAGCTTGGCGTAGATGTGTTCGATGTGTGTGCCAGCGGTCTTCGGGGAGATCACGAGGCGCGCGGCAACCTCCTTGTTCGAGCAACCGCGTGCGATGAGTCGGAGAACGTCGATCTCGCGGCGGGTGAGGCCGCCCGGCCCTCCGATGCGGCGCGCCGGCGGGTGACCAGCGATGCCCAGAACGGCTTCGACGGCCTCAGCGTCGAGCCGACCGGCTCGGGCTTCGATGCGGAGCTCGCTCGCCGCGTCGCCGGGGGTGCGCGCTGGGCGGTGCGGTCGTGGCTCGAGCATCGCCTGGTACACATCGGCGGCCGCGAGCAGTCGCGCGGGTCGAGGAATCGATGCTGCGGTGACACCTCGGGGGTACCCACTGCCATCGAGCCGTTCTCGGAGCTGGACAGCGATGGCCGCGAGTCTGGCGAGCGCGGGTGAGCGCTGCAGCATGCGCTCGGTCAGGTAGGGGTGGAGCCGGATCCGCTCCCAGTCCGAGGGTGAGAGCGGACGCCGCTTGTCCCAGATGCCGTTGGAAACGCCGAGGCAGCCATAGCGGCTGACCAGGGCCGATCGCCTTGCCAGGTCGACCTCGGCGGCGGGCGCACCCAGCGCGGTGGCGGCGCCGGCAACGAGCTCCGCTACAGCGAGCGAGTGGCCCAGCGTGTACGGCGACTTGAGGTCGACGAATCGGCTGATCGCGACGAGCGCCTCGTCGCACGCTGCCGGCGTCAACCCAGGAGACGATGCGGGCTCGGCGGCGACGACGATGTCCCACGACTCGGTCTCGTCGAGGTCGTCGAAGACCTTTTCGGCGTCCGCGCACAGGATCTCGACCAGGTTCGGGTCGAACTGCCTCCCGCCGCACCTGCGGGCCAGCTCGACGGCGCCCTTGACGCCGGAGGTGCGGTGGGCAACCTCCATGAACTCGGCGAGCTGCGCGATGCGGCTCGCGATCGGGATCTCTGCGCCGGCGCGCTCACCCGGGAAGCCCTCGCCGTTCCACGTCTCGTACGACGATCCAAGCGCGTCGAGCGTCGTCGCCGGGAGGTGCAGCTCGACGCCAAGACGGCGAGCAAGGCGCGCGTGGCTGGCGACCATCCCGTCGAGCTCCTTTCGGCCCGAGACCGCGAAGTCGAAGGCGATGCGAAGCCGGTGTGCCCGAGTGCCGCCGGAGCCGAGCAGTCGCAGCATCGTCGCGACGTCGGGTGGGCCGAGGGGATCACACTCGTACTTGGTGGCCTTCAGGGCCAGGTCGTCACCGAACCACCGCGCCTGCTCATGCGCGTCGGTGTGGCAGCCCACGTTCACAAGCAGAGCGGCGTAGTACAGCGCCTGCCGATCGGTGTCGCCGAGGTCCACCAGGTCCGCAAGCCGCAGGGCGATGCGGCACTGGCGCAGCACGTGCTCCATGGGCTGGGAGAAGCCGAGGTCGATCCCAAGCGACAGTGCGGCGAGCAGCTCGCCCATCCGCACCGGTGGATCGTCTGCGTGCACGCTCACGACATGAGGCTAGATCCGCCGGTCGCGAAGAATCGGGCGTTCGCCCGATAGCGGCAAGCGGCCGATTGCCCGATGGTTGGAGGCGCTGACGACTCATCGAGGAGGACCCATGCCGACCGTCTCCAAGCACACCACCGCAACCGTGAACGAGTACCCGGTAGCCACCGACAGGTTCAGCGATCTCGACGGCTACACCGCCAGCTTCGTCGACATCGCCGAGACGCACTCGCTGGCGCCGATGCTCTCCAGCCTGCCCGGTGGACACTGCCGTTGCCCCCACTGGGGCTACCTCTTCCGCGGCCGCATGATCGTGCACTACGACGACCGCGACGAGGTGATCGAGGAAGGACAGGCGTTCTACATGCCACCCGGCCACGTGCCGGACGCCGATGCCGGCACCGAGTTCGTCCTCTTCAGTCCAACCGATCTGCTCCGCGCGACCGAGGAGGCCGTCGCCAAGGGCATGCAACAGGCCGAGGCCGACTAGGTGGGCGGGACGAGCCTCAGCCGCTCTCCGCACCGCCCGGTGCGTGCGCGTCGGCAACGCGCATGAGCCCGGTCGCGACGGCCTGCCTCTGTGCTGCGGTGAGGTGCCGCGTGAAGTGTCGCTCGATGCCGGCGAGGTACACGGGCGCCGCCTTGCGCAGCGCCGTCACACCCGCGTCGGTGATCGCGGCGAGGGTTGACCGGCCGTCGCGGGGGTCGGATGAGCGGGCCACAAGGCCGGCTACCTCGAGCTCCTGGACGAGGCGACTCACGCGAGTGCGGGACAGGACCACGCGCTCGGCGAGCACCTGCATGCGCAGCGGACCTGTCGCTGCCCTGAGCTCCAGCAGGACGTCGTACCACGTGAGTGGGATCACGCGAGCGGCCGCTAGATCCGCCTCGATCGCCCGCAACGCGCGGCTGTGCGCGAGGAGCAGCGCTCGCCACGGCGCTATGGGATCGGCGGTTGGGCGCAGGTTGACGGCCATGAGATCACCCTAGCCCCGGTTGTGTGCGTGCGCACGCATTGATAGTGTGTGCGCACGCACACACTATGGAAAGGGATGACAACGATGAGCAACGCCACCCGAGAGATCGACGGCGTCGAACTGCCAGCCGCAGGCACCTGGACCATCGACCCGGGACACGCCGAGGTCGCGTTCGTCGGCCGCCACTTCGGCCTCACGCGAATTCGGGGGCGCTTCCCGGGTGTGACCGGCGTGGTCGTCGTCGGCGATGTGATCGATGGCTCAGCTGTGTCGGTCGAGATCGACATGTCGTCAGTGAGCTCTGGTGACCAGAGCCGCGACGATCACCTCCGATCGGCTGACTTCTTCGATGTCGAGCGACACCCCTCTGCGACCTTCACCTCGACCAACGTGATCGGCGAGGGTGCCTCGGGCCAGCTCATCGGCGATCTGACGATCAAGGGCGTCACGAGATCGATCGCCCTCGACGTGGCCTACCTCGGATCGGCCCTGGACCCGTGGGACAACGAGCGAGCCGTGTTCAGTGCGGCCGGCGTCATCAACCGCGAGGACTGGGGCCTCACGTGGAACATGCTCCTCGATGCCGGAGGCCTGCTCGTATCCAAGGAGATCCGGCTCGAGATCGAGGTCGAGCTGATTCGCCAGCCCACCTGAGGATGGCGGCCGCTGAGCCAAGTGGGGTTCGACACGCCCCAGGCTCAGCGGCCTTCCCGTCAGGAAGCCGTCGGACGCGACGACGTTCCGGGCGCGTCGTCGAGGTTGCCCGCCACAGGGACGGTCGTCAGCCTCGTCGCCTCGCGTAGTGCGCCGACACCTTGGCCCGGTTGCCGCACGTGGCCATGTCGCACCACCTGCGCTGGCCGCTCTTGCTGACGTCGAGGAACAGCAGGACGCATCGCGGGTTCGCGCACCGGCGGATCCGCGCCCGGTCGTGCCGGAAGATGTCGATTGCGGCACGCCCGATGTCGAGACACAGCTGATCAGGCTCTGCCGTCGCCCTGACGGCAACGGGATCCGCGGCCTCAGGCTCGAGCGCCAAGGCGCCCTCAGCACCGGCAAGTGACTCGTTGATGCCGGCCACGAGCCCTGGTGTGAGCCGTTTGGCCTCGAGCGCAGCTCGGAGAGCGGCGCGAAGACCCTTGACGAACTGGGTCACATGCTCACGTTGGGCGACGGATCGACCTGCCGCGGCCGAGCTGACACCGGCCTGTTGGGCCCAAGCCTCGACGGACGCCGCGTCTTCGAGCAGGTCCACCTCGATTCCGTCGAGCACCGGGGTCGTGTTGCACAGGTCGGGAGCGGGGTGGTTGCCGAGCCAGATGAAGCTCGTCGGCTGCCGCGTAACCATAGAAAGTGAGTTTACCGGTTGCCATCGGAGTCTCGGAGGACATAACCTGAATTCATCCGTTTACTAGTTAGGAGAGCAATCGAGATGAAGGCTGCAGTGGTGGTGCTGTCAGATCCGGCCGGAGGTGACGAGGCGCTCGGGCGCGCCTTCAACGCACTTGCAGCGGTGAAGGACTACGCGGAGCAGGGGGCTGATGTCACGGTGCTGTTCCAGGGTGCCGGAACGAGGTGGCTGGCCGCTCTCGCGGCCTCAGACCACCCGCTCCACGGTCTCTTCGAGCACGCTCGCCCACACATCGCCGGAGCGTCTGACGCCTGTTCGACCTTCTTCAGCGCGCGTGAGGGTGTGGAAGGTGCACAGGTCGGGTTCGTCGCCGAGAACGAGATCGCAGGCGTCGGCGGCCTCCCGAGCCTCGCGACGCTGTCCCGCAGCGGCTACGAAGTCCTTCTCTTCTGAAGATGGCGGTACGGCAGGTCACCCCGGCGGTCGTCCGCTCAGTCAACGTCGGCCGGCCCCGCCACCTCGAGTGGCGGGGCCGGCAGGTGACGACAGCCATCTGGAAGGAGCCCGTCAGCGGCGCGATACACGTCAAGGGCGTCAACCTCGAGGGGGACGACCAGGCCGACCGTCGGGTCCACGGCGGCGCTGACAAGGCGGTCTACGCCTACGCCGCCGAGGACTACCACTGGTGGAGCACCCAGCTCGGCCGTCTCGGACCGGGGACGTTCGGCGAGAACCTCACGACCGTGGGCCTCGACCTGGCGGCGTCGCTCATCGGTGACCGATGGCACGTCGGTTCGGCGATCCTCGAGGTGTCACAGCCGCGCACGCCATGCTTCAAGCTCGGCATCCGAATGGCTGACGATGCATTCCCCGCCAAGTTCGCTGCCGCAGGCCGAACCGGCGCGTACCTGCGGATCGTCCAGGCCGGGCTGATCGAGGCGGGCGATCAGATCCGCCTCGAGCGGGCAACGCCTCCGCTGGTCTCCATCGGAGCCCTTGCCCGCGGAGAGCTCACGGCCGGCCAGCTGGCCATGCTCTCGACCGACGATCGCGTGCCTGAGGTCTGGCGACGCGCGGCGAAGGTCGAGCGGGCCCGCCAAGCTGAGCATCAGCGATCCTGAGAACCCGGCTGCCTGCCTGAGACCAGCCAAGCGCTCCATCGCCGGTGGTCTCCCGTCGTGGCGGCATTCGTCCCATTGGAGGCCTTCGTTCTAACGTGGACCAGCAGGCCGGAAGGAGAGACCGTCGTGGCTGTTCGATGGGGGCGGCGTGTAGCCGCATTCGCTTCGTTCCAGGTGGCGGATGCCGTGGCGTGCGCCATACCGCTCGAGTACATACGCCGTGACCTCGAGAACATCGAGTGCCCCGAGGCGCTCCAACGAGCCTTGCCGGTCATCAAGGCCAGCTCGGCCGCTGGCCTGCTCCTGGGTCGACGGTGGCCCGCTCTCGGACGGCTCACCGCTTGGGCGCTCGTTGCCTACTTCATCACCGCTGTTGGCTTCCACGTGCGGGCCAAGGACCCGGCGTGGAAGTCGGTTCCCGCTGGCTCGTTGGTCGTGACGAGCGCCGTCTTCGCCCGCAAGGCGTATCGCCCCGCCGCCTGACGCTTCCGCCACCCGCTGCCGTCGGGGCGACCTCGGGTGGGCGACTGGGCGAGACTCGCCACATGACGGAACTCACCCGGCTGTCAGTCGAGCGCGACAGCGAGCTCGACGGCCTGCTCACGATCACGCTCGACCGGCCCGACAAGCTCAATGCCCTCGACGTGACCCTCCACGACGAGCTCCAGGCGCTGCTGGCCGACCTCGAGACGGACCACGCCGTGCGCGTCGTCATCCTGACAGGGGCGGGCCGCGCCTTCTCGTCCGGGGCGGAGCTCGGATCGCGCCGCAGCACGCCTGCGCTGAACGACATCGACAGGCGCGCTCGCGTCCACCTCGGCGGCCGCACGTGCGAGATGATCGATCGGCTTCCGCAGGTCGTGATCGGGGCCGCCAACGGTCTGGCCATCGGCGGGGGAGTGGTCCTGCTCAGCTGCTGCGATCTGCGAGTGGCTGCTGAGTCAGCCTGGTTCTCGATCCCCGAGGTCGAGCTGGACCTGCCGCTGACGTGGCAGGCGCTGCCCCGGCTCATGCGCGAGCTGGGTCCGGCGCGCACCAAAGAGCTGGCCATGGCGTGCGAGCGCTTCACGAGCGCGCAGGCGCTGCAGTGGGGGTTCCTCAACCACGTCGTGCCGGACGATCGGGTGCTGGAGGAGGCTCGTCGGTTGGCCCAGCGCTTGCTCTCGATGGACCCCCTCACCCTCGCCATGACCAAGAGCGCATGCGTCGCGCTCGAGAACCTGATGGTGCCGAAGGAGGCGACCTGGAGCGACGCCGAGCTGATGCTCCTGTCCTATCGCCAGGCCGCGCTGCGTGCGCGGCACACTGAGGCGACCTAGGCGAGTCCAGCCGATGACGACGACTGCGGGGCCGTGGGTTGACGTGCATGCGCACCCGGGGCGCTGCTTCCTTGCGGGCCTCGGCGAGCAGCACCCGCTCGCACAGGTGCTCGGGGGTGACGGTTCTGTCACCGCTCTGCGGAGCGCGCGTGACGCTGGTCTGGCTGCGGTGAGCTTCGCCACGGTCGCCGATCTGCTCGTGCTCGCACCCACGCCCGAGGGCGGCCTGCACGCCGGGCGACCCTTCCGAGACGGCGAAGCGCGAGCGGACCATGACCGGCAGCTGCGCGGCCTCCTACAGGTCATCGAGGGTGAGCGCGCGCAGATCGCCCGCACGGCGGACGACATCGAGCGTGCGCACTTCGAGGGCCGCACCGCCGTTCTGCTCACGTGTGAGGGGGGTGACTTCCTCGACGGAAGCCTCGACGGGCTGGCCGACGCGCACGAGGCGGGCATGTCCTCGCTCACGCTCGTCCACTACAGGGTCAACGAGATCGGCGACATCCAGACCGAAGCACCGGTGCACGGAGGCCTCTCGCCGTTCGGACGTGAGGTGGTCGCTGCATGCAACGAGCTCGGAGTCGTCATCGACTGCGCACATGCGACCTACGAGACGACGCTCGGAGTGCTGGAGGCGTCAGCGGCGCCCGTGATGGTCTCGCACAGCCACCTGGATCACACCGACAGCCACCACCCGCGACTGCTGTCCGCCGAGCACGCCGCGGCGGTCGCGGCCGCCGGCGGTCTGGTCGGTGCCTGGCCAGCAGGCGTGACAAGCCAGACGCTCGACGACTTCGTGGAGGAGATCCTCCGCCTGGTCGACGAGATCGGCGCGGGTCACGTGGCCATCGGCACCGACCTCGACGCCAACTACAAGCCCGTCGTGACAAGGCACGATCAGCTGGCCCTGGTTGCGAGGCGCCTTGCGGACAGGGGCTTGTCCGACGCCGAGGTCGACGCAGTGATGGGCGGCAACGTCGTCGAGCTGTACCGCACGGTGTGCGGGCCCACCAGCAGCTAGTGCCGCGTCAGGTCGGCGGTTCGGCCTGCGTGGTGAGTGCGGTCTCCAGATGGGACGTGTCGTTGAAGCGCCGCACGTTCCATCGCTGACCAATTACCACGAGGTGAGAGATGGACGCGTTGTCGGCGGAGCTGAAGGCCCAGGGACGGGACTGCGCTGCCTGGGCGAGGATCTCGCCGATGGTGCCCCCGTGCGCGAAGACGGCCACTCGCTCGTCGGGATGGGCAGCCGCGATGCGCTCGACCGCAGCGCGAACCCGAGCGGAGAACTCCGCCGCGGGTTCGGCACCGGGGATGACGTCCCAGCGCTCCTCCTCGACCATGCGCACGGCGATCGGGTCGAGCTCGGCGACGCGTCTCCGGAACTGGCCGCCTTCCCACTCACCCAGGTACACCTCCCGCAGATCGCGTTCGACGATCGGGGTCAGGCCGAGAAGCTCGGCCAAGGCCGACGCGGTCTCGTGCGTGCGCCGCAGGTTCGTGACGTAGATCGCATCGATGCGCTCCGTGGCGAGGCGGGCGCAGACCCGCGCTGCCTGCTCCTTGCCCTCGGGCGAGAGCGCCGGATCGCCGTGGCCCTCGACAAGGTCGAAGGGCTGGTCATCGACCGCCGGCTGCGACTCGCCGTGGCGCACGAGGATCAGCTCGGTGGATCCGGGCGGTGCGTTGAAGCGCAGCTGCCGGTAGGAACGGGGCTCTGTCACGGGCGCCGAGCGTAGGCGCGGGCTGTCTCCTATCGCGCGAGGTAGTCGGCTACTGGGATGCGGGCCATCTCCTCGTAGCCGACGGGCAGGTAGATGTCGCCGTGGGCGGTGAAGTACCAGACGCCCCAGTGGTAGTAGCCCGTGAACGCGCGGGGATGCTCTGCGATCAGGTCCGCGTAGATCTTCACGCCGCGGACGTAGCGATCGCTGTGGTTGTAGCGGTAGAGCGCGTTGTCGATGTCGACCGCGCCGTTGTTGGCCGCCAGGTACCGGGCAGCTCCCATGATGGCGTCATGCGTGTCGTTGATGTCACCGCCGGCGCCGTAGGCCGCCCACGTCGACGGGATGAACTGCATCGGCCCTTGGGCTCCCGCCGTGGACGTGCCACGGATGCGTCCCATCCCGGTCTCGACCAGGTTGATGGCAGCGAGGTAGCTCCACGGGATGGCGAACTCGGCCTCGGCGGCGAGGTAGGCGGCCATCAGCTCCTCGCTGGGCGCCGGCGGAGCGATGCGCCAAGCCGGCATCTCCTGCGCTGGGGAGGTGTGCATGGCGCGGAACTCCCGGCGCGCGGCGGCGTTGAGCTCGGCTGTGCGCCGCAGCCCCTCGGGCAGCGCGGCGAGCACGGCTGGCTCCCACTCCGGGTGCACGCCCAGCTGCCGGTAGGCGACCTGCTGCGCCAGCGCGGCGGCAGCCGTTGCCTCCAGGCTCGCCGCGGGATCGCGAATGGTTGACTCGGCGGTCGCGATCTGGGCCGCCAGCGCGATTGGATCGGCGCCAGGGGCGGGAGGTCGCAGCGCGAAGATGTCGACCGGGGCGGTCGTCGTGGTGGGCGCGATCGTCGTGCTGGTCGTCGAGGACGTGGATGTCGTCGTGGTCACAGGCGCTCGCTCGAGAGCGGTGGCTCTCGACTCAGCCCGCTGGGCGCAGGCCGCCAGCACCGCCGGGGCCCCCAGCGCCAGGGCCGCGGCGCTGGCGACGACCAGCCGAGTCGGGGGCTTCAGACGGCCGAGCATGGAGCCGCCAGGCTACGGCGAAGGAACCGTCGGCGGATGGCGCCCCGGGGCACCCGCCGCACGCCGCCCGGCCTTCTCGTCTCAGCCGTCGGCGGCGACCAGCCTCAGCACCGGCCCCGAACCCAGGAGCACGAAGATCTCGCCGTCGTTGTCCTCGCCGAAGGAGAACACCGGCTCGGCGTCGACGTCCCAGCGTCGCTGGTCGACGACCGTGTCACCGTCGACGCGCATCCCGCGGATCCCGGAGGCGCAGTAGTCGGCAAAGAGGTAGGCGCCCTGCAGGGCCTCGATCTCGCTGCCCCGGTACACGTAGCCCCCGGTGATCGAGCAGCCCTCGTCGTGCGGGTACTCGAACACGGGGAGGATCGCGCCCGCAGGGTTGTCCCCCTCGAAGGAGTGGGTGCCCTCCATGCGATCCCATCCGAGGTTGGCGCCTCGTCCCGCGTCGAAGCCGGCCACGGACGGGAGCTTGTCGACCTCCTCCCACCCGTTCTGGCCGACGTCGCCGATCCAGAGATCGCCCGTGAGGGCATCGAACGAGAAGCGCCATGGGTTGCGCACCCCGTAGAGCCACACCTCCCGCGCTCCTTCCTGCCCGTCTGCGAAAGGGTTGCCGGCGGGGATGCCGTAGGCGGGGTCTCCGTCGGCCGCCGCGCCCTCTGGGTCGATCCTCAGGATCTTCCCGAGCAGCTCCTCCCGGTTCTGCGAGTTGCCCTCCGGGTCGCCCTGTCCGCCCCCATCGCCGAGACCGATGTAGAGGTATCCGTCAGGACCGACCGCGAGGTGGCCACCGTTGTGGTTGGCGGCGGGCTGCTCCACGGTGAGGAGCAAGCGCCGCGAGTCGCGATCCGCGGTGGTGCGGTCGCCCAGCTCGAACTCCTCGACTCGGGTGTCGCCGTCGGGGCGCGCGGTGTAGTTGACGTAGAGCTTGCGGCCGTCGCTCGAAAAGGCGATGCCCAGCAGGCCCCGTTCGCCTCCGGCGAGGACGTCGTCGGAGATGTCGAGCGCGGGCGTGGACTGGAGCTGGTAGCGGGTGGGGCCCGTGCCGCTGGTCGGCTCGGTGACCTTGATCAGGCGCACCTCCCCGCCGCGCTCGGCGATGTAGAGGTCGGGGCTGCTCGACCGCGCCGCCATGGCGATGGGCTCGTCGAGCTCGACCACCTCGACCAGCTCGAGCTCGATCGTGTCGAGCGGAGGCGGTGCGGGCGGCGCTGGGGTGCTCGTGTCGCTTGTGTCGGATGTGACGGGGGCGGTCGTCGCCGTCGTGTCGACCGAGGTGTCGACCGCACTGCCGTCGTCTCCACCGTCCCCGTCACCAGAGCAGGCTGCGGCGACGAAGCAGGTCGCGATGAGTGCAGCGCGCATCGACGTGAAGGAGCGCCGGTGCCTCACTTGCGGCTCACCCGGATCAGCCCCTCCTGCACCACGGTGACAGCGAGCGCCCCGCCCGCGGTGAAGATGCGGCCGCGGCCCAGACCACGACCGGCCGAAGCCGAGGGGGTGTCCTGGCTGTAGAGCAGCCACTCGTCGGCACGGAACGGACGGTGGAACCACATCGCGTGGTCGAGGCTCGCCATGAAGAGGCTCGGGTCCTGCCAGCTGCCGCTGTGGGGGAGGAGCGCTGTGTCGAGCAGCGTCATGTCGCTCGCATAGGTGAGCACGCAGGTGTGCAGCACGGGGTCGTCCGGCAGGCGCCCGTCCGCACGCAGCCAGACGCGCTGGTGCGGTGGGAGCGGCTCGTTGCGGTCGGGAGGGTTCCAGTCGACGTGACGCATGTCGATGGGGCGGGGCCGCAGGTACCAGTCGCCCATCGCCTCGGCGTACGGGCTCATGCGCTCCTTGAAGTCGGGCAGGTCTTCGGGACGCGGGGACTCGGGCATCGGGTCCTGGTGGTCGAGCCCCTCCTCCGGTACCTGGAAGCTCGATTGAAGGTTGAAGATCGCCTTGCCGTGCTGGATCGCGACGACGCGTCGGGTCGTGAAGGAGCGACCGTCGCGGATGCGGTCGACCTCGTAGAGGATCGGGACCGTCGGATCGCCAGGCCGCAGGAAGTAGGCGTGGAGCGAGTGGACCGACCGGCCCGGCTCGACGGTCCGGGCCGCCGCGACCAGTGCCTGGCCCGCAACCTGTCCGCCGAACACCCGCTGGCGCTCCTCGTCCGGTGAGACGCCGCGGAAGATGTTCACCTCGATGTTCTCGAGGTCCAGCAGCTTCACCAGCGCGTCGACGGCCTCTTGCGACATGGCTCACATCATGGCCGACGACTCGTCGGGTACGGTCCCGGCCCATGTCCGCGAACGCACAGACCTTCCCCGAGGGCTTCAGGTGGGGGACCGCAACGGCCGCCCACCAGATCGAGGGTGGCAACACCAACAACGACTGGTGGGAGTGGGAGCACAACCCGGAGTCGGGCTGCAAGGAGTCGAGCGGCGACGCCTGCGACAGCTGGCACCGCTGGCCCGAGGACGTGGCGCTGCTGAAGGAGCTCGGCTTCACCGACTACCGCTTCTCGCTCGAGTGGAGCCGCATTGAGCCGGCCGACGGAGAGTGGTCGGTCGTGGCGCTCGATCACTACGCCAAGCTGTGCGAGGGCCTGCTCGATGCGGGCATCGACCCAGTCGTGACGTTCCACCACTTCACGACGCCCACGTGGCTGGCGCGGCGGGGAGGCTGGGAGCTGCCCGAGACGGCAGACCGGTTCGCGGCGTTCTGCGAGAAGGCAGCCGACCGCCTGAGCGGCGTGATGCGCCGCGCCTGCACGATCAATGAGCCGAACATCGTTTCAACGATCGGCCACCTCGCCGGCGTGTTCCCGCCAGGCAAGAGCGACGCGGCGCTGCGCCGGAAGGTGAACGACGTCTTCGTGGATGCGCATCGCAAGGCCGTCGCTGCCATCCGGTCGAGTGCTCCCGGCGTTCCCGTCGGGCTCACGTTGTCGATGAGCGACTACCAGGCCGTCGACGGTGGCGAGTCGAAGCTCGAGCAGATCCGTCGGGGCATGGAGGACGTGTTCCTCGATGCCACGACCGGCGACGACTTCGTCGGCGTGCAGACCTACTCACGCAGTCGGGTCGGCCCGGCTGGAGTGGTCGGGCCCGAGGAGGGCGTGCCGACCTTGATCATGGGCTACGAGTACTACCCGCAGGCGCTCGAGGCCACGATCCGCCGCGCCTGGGAGCGCACCAAGGGCGAGGTGCCGATCATCGTCACCGAGAACGGCATCGGCACGGACGACGACTCTCAGCGCCTCGCCTACGTGCGGACCGCTCTCGAGGGCGTGCTGGCCTGCCTGGCCGACGGCATCGACGTCCGCGGCTACACCTACTGGAGCCTGCTCGACAACTTCGAGTGGGCACTGGGATACGGCCCGCGGTTCGGGATAGTCGACTGCGACCGCACCACTTTCGCCCGCACGCCCAAGGAGAGCGCCCACTGGCTTGGCCGGGTGGCGCGCGCCAACGCCCTGGTCGACTGATCAAGCGCTGTCGATCCACCCTGGTTGCCTCGGCTCAAGCCGGTCCCCGTATCCTCCGATGCAGTGAACATGTCACCTGCCGCAGTGCTCGACCGGTTGACCGGGGGTCGCGGCGCGCTCGCCGTCAAGTACTCGATGGTCTCCGTCGTCGGCGTCACCATCACGCAGGTCCTGCTGGCGCTCTTCGTCGACCTGCTCTCCTATGAGCCCACCCCCTCGAACGTGGCAGCGGTGATGATCACCGCGGTGCCGGTCTTCGTGCTCAACAAGCGCTGGGTATGGAGCGCTGACGGCAAGGTGAGCTTCCGCCGCGAGGTGCTCCCCTTCTGGACGTTCACCGGAGCGGGCCTGCTGCTGTCGACCGGCTTCGTCGCCCTGGCCGACACGGTGTCGGACGGCAACACCCTCCTCATCAAGCTGGCCAACCTCGGCGGCTTCGGTCTTCTGTGGGTGGCCAAGTTCCTCTTCCTCGACCAGGTGATGTTCGGTCACTCGGAGCTCGAGGAGGTCCTGGCACAGGAAGACGTGCCCGCCGCCGAGCCCGCCTGACCTGCCTGGCCTCCTGGGCGGCAGACCGTGGGTGGTCCCTGAAACCAGCGCCGCCGCCGCGAGGTAGCGTCGCTCGCCATGCCGCCGATCCTGCCTCTAAGCGCTGACGAGCTCCTCTCCACGACGCGGTCGGTGCGCAAGCGCCTCGACCTGAGCCGCCCGGTCGACGAGGACCTGATCCGCGAGTGCATCGACCTGGCCACTCAAGCGCCCACCGGTGGCAACAACCAGGGCTGGCACTTCGTCGTGGTGACGGATGCGGACAAGCGGCGACAGCTGGGTGAGTGGTACTCGCAGGGCTTCTCGATGATGTACGGCAACCCCGACGCTGTCGTCGCCAACCTCCCCAAGGACGACCCTGCCTACGTCGAGACCACGAAGCGGGTGATCAGCTCCGCGCAGTACCTGGCCGACCACATGGGCGAGGTGCCCGTGCACGTCATCCCGGTCATCGAGGGGCGCACCGACAACGCGCCGGTCGCGATGCAGGCCGCCATCTGGGGCTCGCTGCTGCCAGCGGCTTGGAGCTTCATGCTGGCGGCCCGCTCACGCGGCCTCGGCACATGCTTCACCACCCTGCACCTCATCCAGGAGAAGCAGGCGGCTGAGCTGCTCGGCCTGCCCGACCACGTGATGCAGGGAGCGCTCATCCCCGTCGCCCACACGCTCGGCACCGACTTCAAGCCCGGCCCGAGACGTGACCTGGATCGCATCATCCATCACGACTCCTGGTGATGGACCCGGAGCTGCGGCGCCACGCGGAGGCGGCACGCGGGTTCATGCCCGCGGACGAGGGTGAGGCGCTCTTCGAGGCGGCGCTCGCGGTAGAGGTGCCGGGCCCTCTCTTGGAGGTGGGCACCTACTGCGGGAAGTCTTCGGTCTACCTGGGCGCCGCTGCGCGCGAGCTCGGACGCGTGCTCTTCACGGTCGACCACCATCGTGGCTCCGAAGAGAACCAGCCGGGCTGGGAGTGGCACGAGCCCGATCTCGTCGATCCCGCGGTCGGCAAGATGGACACGCTGCCGTTCTTCCGCCGGACGATCTACGACGCCGGGCTCGAGGGCACGGTGATCGCTGTCGTCGGGGACTCTCCGACCGTGGCGCGTGCCTGGGCCACCCCGCTCGCGTTCCTCTTCATCGACGGTGGCCACGGAGTCGAGCCGGCTCGCACCGACTATGAGCGCTGGACGCCGCACGTGGTCACGGCTGGCACCCTGTGCATCCACGACGTCTTCGCCGACCCGGCCGAAGGCGGCCAAGCCCCGCACGACCACATCTACCGGCCGGCGCTCGAGTCAGGTCGCTTCGAGGAGGTTCGGGCAGTCGGAAGCCTGCGTGTCCTGCGGCGTCTGTGAACGCCTGCGGCCGCATGGCGGACGTGGCGGTTCACAGACGTCGCTAGAGGACCATCAGCGGGGGGAGGACTCCGGCGGTCTCGACGAACAGCGCGCTTGCGGGCGTGGAGCCGGCCAGCGCGTCGGCGGTGAGGACGACGGACGCAGCGGTGTAGGTGCTGCGCTCGCCGCCTGGGAAGCGGGCTTCGTCCGGGAACACGGTGCCGGTCCAGTAGCGGCCGTCGGCGTCGTGGCGGAACTGCTGCGCCCAGCCGAAGAGCATCTCGGCGGTCTGGCGGTCGCCGACGGCTAGGTGGGCCAGGGCGCACTCGCAGGTCTCGGCGACGGTGATCCACGGCCGGTCGGACACGCACCGAACGCCGCGCCCGTCCATCACGAACGTGTCGCGTCGCTCCTCCAGGCGGGCCCGTCCCGCCTCACCGAGCACGACACCACCGAGCACGGGGTAGTACCAGTCCATGGCCCAGCGGTGCTTCGGAGCGAAGGCCTCGGGCACCTCACGTATGACCCGAGCGAGGCGCGCGGCAGACAGCTCCCAGTCGGGGCGCTCGTGACCGAGCAGCTCGGCGATGCCGATGGCGCAGCGCAGGCTGTGGCAGATCGACGAAGACCCGGTGAGCAGCGCGAAGCTCCACGGAGTGCCGTCCGCGTGGCGCGCCCACAGGATCTCGCCGCGCGGCGTCTGGAGGTCGAGCACGAAGTCGATCGCTCGCTCGACGGTCGGCCACATGGTCTCGACGAAGCCGCGGTCAGCCGTCAGGAGCCAGCGGTGCCAGACCCCGGCTGCGACGTAGGCGCACACGTTGGCGTCGAGCTTGTCCTGCTCGACCTGCGTGCTGCCGTCGGCGCCGGCGATGTAGTACTGGTGCCAGGAGCCGTCAGGCCGCTGGAGGTGCGCAAGCCACTCGTAGGCACGGTCGGCCTCGGTGCGCCTTCCACCCAGATCGAGCGCCATGGCGGCCTCGACGTGGTTCCAGGGGTCGCTGTGGCCTCCTGGGAACCAGGGGATCATGCCGGACGGCAGCTGCCACTCGGCGATGCCGTCGACCGTGGCGTGCAGATCGGTTGCTGAGACGAGGCCAGGGACGTCGATGGGCACGGCCTACCTCCCCCGCTTCGGCTTGCTGGCGTAGACGACGATGCTCTTTCCCAGGACTGGGTTCAGCAGGCGCTCGGCCAAGCGCGTGATGGTGCCCATCGGCTGGGTCTGGGCGATGTCCCAGATCAGGACCTGGAGGTAGGCCTTCACGAGCGGGTGATCGTCGTTCTTGGGGCCCACTGCGCACTTCAACCACCAGTAGGGGGAGTGCAGCGCGTGGGCGTGGTGTGCGGCGCCCGGGCGCAGGCCCGCCGAACGCATGCGGGCTCGCAGGCGAGGCTCCGAGTAGATGCGCACGTGGCCACCCTCGACGAACGGGGCGTGGTACTCCTCGGAGAGCGCCCAGCAGATCTGCTCGGGCAGCCACGACGGGACGGTGGCAGCGAGGGTGCCACCGGGCTTGAGCACCCGGAAGATCTCGTCGAGCGCGACCTGGTCGTCGGACACGTGCTCGAGCACCTCCGACGCGATGATCCGGTCGAAGGTGTCGTCTGGGAAGGGCAGCCGGAGAGCATCTCCGTTGGTGGTGGCCGCAAGGGCACCCGGCTCGGTGCCGGCTTCGCCGGCGTCTCGCATCGCCGCGAACAACCCGCTCACGTCCTTCAGCTCGGCGGCGGAGTAGTCGAAGGCGACTACGCGAGCACCGAGCCTGAAGCTCTCGAAGGCGTGCCGACCCGCGCCGCAGCCCATGTCGAGCAGGAGGTCGCCCCGGCGGACGCCCAGCGCGTCGAAGCGGACCGTCAGCACGCCAGGACCATCAGCGGGCGGCCTCGAGGCGGATCCGGTACTGCTCGACGGTCTTGACCGCAGTGTGCTTCCAGGACCAGCGGTCGATGATCCGTTGGCGGCCGCGCGCCCCGATCGTGCCGCGCAGGTCGGGCTGCTCGAGACCCCAACGGATCTTGGCTGCAAGCGCCTCTCCGTCGCCGGGTGGGACGACCATCGCTGTGTCGCCGTCGCGCCCGATCACCTCGGGCACAGCGCCGCCGGTGGTGCCGACGAGCGGTGTGCCGCAGGCCATGGCCTCGATGGCCGGCAGCGAGAAGCCCTCGTAGAGCGAGGGGACGACGGCCATCTCCGCCTCGGAGTAGAGCTCGATGATCCGCTGCTCGGAGACCCCGGTCACGAACTCGACGTGGTCTTCCAGACCGAGCTTCTTGATCGTCTGATCGCTTGCGCCGCCGGGCTTGCGCTTGCCGATCACGACCAGGTGGATGTCGTCGCGCTCGGTGCGCAGCTTGGCGACCGCCTCGAGCAGGAAGCGCAGCCCCTTCATGGCGACGTCGGCCGACGCCGTGGTGACGAGACGGCCGGGCACGACGGCGACTTCGGGCAGCGGGCGGAAGAGGTCGACATCGACCCCGACTGGCACCACCGCCATGCGCTCAGGGTCGACCTTGTGGTCGACGACGATGTCCTTGAACGAGTTCTCCGAAACCGTGATGATCCGCTGGAGCCGGCGCGCCACCTGCGTCTGCATGTCGACGAACGAGTACCAGCGGCGCAGCGTGAGCCGCTTGTACCAGCTCTCGGCGGCCTCCATCTCGAGCCGGCGGTCGACCGTGATCGGGTGGTGGATGGTGCCGAGGACGGGCAGGCCGAGCTGCCGTTCGATGAGCAGCAGGCCGTAGCCCAGGCACTGGTTGTCCTGAACGATGTCGAAGTCGTCCTTGCGCTGGCGCAGGTGGTCCCAGGCGCGCAGCGAGAAGGCGAGAGGCTCGGGGAACGTGCCCGCGGAGAAGGCCGTCACCTCGACGAAGTCGGTCCAGTGCTTCAGCTCCCACAGGCCGGGCATGCGCATCGGGAAGTGGTCGTTGTAGATGTCGAGGCTCGGCAGCTGCACCAGCGGGACCCGCTCGTCGAGGATCGGGTAGGGCTGGCCGCCCAGCACCTCTACGTGGTGGCCGAGGTCGACCAGAGCCTTTGCCAGGTGGCGTGTGTAGACGCCCTGCCCGCCCACATGGGGCTTGCCCCTATAGGAGAGGAGCGCGATGCGGAGGGGGGCGTCGGCGGGCATGGTCCGACAAGCCTTCCGGGCCATTGACCCATCGGTCAAGCCAACGCGCCGCCATTCAGCTGAACCACGGCCCGCAGAGCGCTAGCTGGCGCACACCGGATCGCCCACCCTCACCACCCCGGCCTGGGTGATCGTCGCGTAGAGGCCAAGGTTGTTGTCGTGGCGGTCACGGAGGGTGGTGCCGATGGTCTTGTCGGCCTCGAAGCCGGGCTGGGCGCGCGACGGCAGGGTGCAGCGCGGCGTCGGCATCAGGACATCCGACCTCACCTCGCCCAGCTCGACCGTGGTCCAGGTGTCCTCCGCCCACCCCTCGCCCGTCGCCTCGATGAGCGCGGTGGGACGGAAGCGGCGCACGTCCCAGGCGCCCGAAGGGTAGAGACCGCTCGCTGCAGCCAGGCTCGCCGTCGTCAGCCAGTGAGCGTCGGCCAGGTCGAGCCACGTGCCCTGGGGCCCGGGCCAGTCGAAGATCGGCGTGTCCTCGTCGGACATGCCCGTGTGCATCTCCATCGGGTACACCTCGTCGGCCGGCGGGCTGGCCAGTCGAACGTCGAGGTCGAGCCAGCGAGACAGGGCATCGTGCACCTCGGGGTCGGCGGCTGAGCAGGTGCTGCCGTCGGGCAGCGAGATGACGACCTCGCCGCCCTCGATGCGCGCGGACGCGTGCAGCAGAGCCGGATAGCGCTTGCCCGAGAGCACCTTCTTGGCTGCCGGGTCGACGACCGCGAGCAGGCGATCACCGCGGGCGCCACCGGGAGCGAGCTCGATCTCCTCGACCTGCTCACCCTGGAACGACTTCACCGGGTAGCGCCAGAGCTGCGCGACCGTTCCGACCCTCACGGATGCCATCCCGGGACCATAGGCAGCGCCGGCCGCCCGTGCTCGTCACGATGCGCGGCGGCGTCACCCGGCGGGCGCGACAGCGTGCGCGGAAGCGATGTCCTCCATCACGAACCGAGCCGCGGATGACAGCACGAACCCAGCGATCACCGCGATCGGCACCATCACGACGATGCTCGCCTGTATCCCCAGGCTGTCGGACACGAGGCCGATGACGGGCAGGAACACGGCGATGCCTGGGATTGCGAAGACGGACACGGTCGAGAACGCGGCCGATCGCACGCGCGGAGGCGCCACGATCGACATCAGTGCGAAGAACGCCGGCGCGAGGGTGCCGATCGAGGCGGCCAAGAGCATGTGCATGACTATGGCGACCGACACGTGCGGGGCGTAGGCGAGGATCACGAGCAGCACTCCGTCGACCATCCCCACGATGGCCACGAAGCGCAGCAGGAACCCGGGGTCCCGCATGGCGACGCGGGCCACCCAAGGCATGGCGATGAACACACCTGCCACCTGCAGGGGCTCGACACCCGCCGCGATGGCACCGCGAGCGGCGCTGTTGAGGCCGAACACGTCCTCATAGACGAGCGACAGAAGGTTGGGCACGCCGAACAGCGCGATGGCGAGGAAGGGGACCGACCACCAGATGCGGCGGATGGTGCGAACGCTGTGCAGGATCTTCATCGTGGGCCAGACACCCACGTGAGGTTCTTCGATGTCGGCCGCCGCCTCGTCTGCACCGGCTGCCAGCCGCTCATGGCGCCCGCGGATCGGCTCGCGCAGGCGCAGCGCGAGCACGACGAACACCGCGGTGGGCACGGCGAACACGATGAACGGCACGCGCCACCCGAACCAGAGAGCCAGCACTCCCGCCACGAGCGGTCCGAGGACCATCCCAACCGAGTTGGCCTGCCGGTGCGCGGAGAACACCTTCACGCGGGCGGCCGGCTCGTAGTAGTCGGACAGCAGCGACGAGTGCGTCGGCGTCACCACAGCGCGGCCGCCGCCGGCGCCGATCCGCATGGCTGCGAGCATGGCCAGCGAGATCGAAGCACCGGTGCCCATCGAGAAGAGCGCCCAGATCGCCGCCCCGGTCGTGGCGATGCGCACCCTGTTGGCGCGGTCGCAGTAGAAGGACAGCGGCACCTCGATCAGCAGCACAGCGATCGTCGTGACGGACACGATCGCCAGCGCACCCGCGTCGCTCAGGCCGAAGTGGTCACGGATGTCAGGCAGGAGCAGCGAGAACGCTGCGCGGTCCAGCTCGTCGACAGCGTTGAGGCCGAAGAGCACGACCAGCGGGAAGGCGGGCGCTCCCACGGTGATGGCGCTGGGCCGCCACTCAGCCAACCAGCGCCTGAACCATCCCAGTCGCGCCGATGGCGATTTGTCCGCTTCCATCGGCAGGAAGGTAGGCCACCCGGTAGCTCGAGTCGTAAGTCGGGCGGCTTGGGCTGCGGCGCTCGCCCGCTACGGGACTCGCCAGGTGAGGTGCGTCTCGATGACCAGCGGGTCGTGGCGCCGCACGATCCGAGCACGCTCGAGGTTCACCGCGTCCGGCGGCCCGGACTGCGGTTCGACACAGATGGCATGGCGCTGCTGGTCGTAGAGGACCACGTGGTCGCACGTGGACGTCATCTTGAGCTCCAGCGCGCCCGGCCAGGTGAGCGTGATGGGCCAGGTGATCGCCGTGAAGCAGTCGTCCCAGGGCCCGTGTGGCGGTGGCGGCTCGACCGAGCCGAGCGGGAGCCCGTCGGTGCCACGCGGATACCACCGCGCGGCGTCGAGGTCGACGACGAGGCTGCCGCCGATCTCGAGACGCCGCTGGAACCACGGGTGCCAACCGGCCGTCGCTGGGAACGCTGTACCACCGCTGTGCACCTCGAGCCTGAGATCGAGATGGTCCGGCTGGAGGGACATCTCGTGCACTGCCCAGCCCAGGAACGGCCAGCGCGGCCCGAGCCGGCCCTTGAGCCGCAGGTAGCCGTCCTCGGCGCGATCGATGAGCCAGCGCTCGTCGAACATGGTGCCGTGCATGGCGTGGCCCGCGTGGTTGGGGGTCAGCTCGTGCAGCTTGCCGCCCCACCGAAAGCGGCCGCCGCGGATGCGGCCCGCGAAGGGGACCATCGGATAGCAGCCCCACAGCAGAGGGTCGGCCGCCCGCCCGGGCCCGCGGGGCACGAGGAGCTCGTGTCCCGCGACCATCAACGACGCGATGCGCCCGCCCTTCGATCGGTCGACGCGCAGGGACGTGGAGCCGGCCGAGAGCGAGGGCACGGCGGCCACGGTAATGGCCACCCGGTCAGGCGAAGACCGGCTCGAGGTGCTCGGTCACAGTGGCGTCGCGACCGAAGACCAGGAAGCGATCGAAGCCGCGCAGGAACCAGCGGTCATGGCTCACGACCATGACGGTTCCCATGTAGCTCGCCAGGGCATCCTCGAGTGCCTCGGCCGAGGCGAGGTCGAGGTTGTCGGTGGGCTCGTCGAGCAGCAGCAGTGTGCTCCCGGCAAGCTCCAGCAGGAGGATCTGGAGCCGGGCCTGCTGCCCACCCGAAAGGGTCTCGAAGGGTTGCCGCGCGCACGTGTGGATCCCGTAGCGGCGCAGGGCCGCCATGGCCTTGCCGCGCTCGGAGCCGCGAGCGAGGAGGACGTCGAGCACCTCGGCGCCGCGCAGCTCGGGATGGTCGTGGGTCTGCGAGAAGTACCCCGGGACCACCCGCGCACCCAGGCGCCAGAGGCCGTCGTGGTCTATCTCCTCGCCCGCGAGGAGCCGCAGGAAGTGGCTCTTGCCGGTGCCGTTGGGGCCCAGCACCGCGACGCGCTCTCCGTACACCACCTCGGTGTCGAACGGGTCGGTCAGCCCGTGGAGCTCGAGTCCTTCGCAGATGACCACGCGAGTGCCCGTGCGATCGCCGCCCAGTCGCATCTTCACCTGGTGATCGACGACGCGGTCAGGCGGCGGTGCTGACTCGAAGCGGTCGATCCTCGTCTTCGTCGAGCGCACCCGAGAGGCGAACGTGTCGCTGCCCATCGAGGCCCGCCGGCGGTACTCGACGAGTGACGCCTGCAGTCGCTTGCGCTCCTCCTGCCAGCGCCGGTGCTCCTCGTCTATCCGCGCCAACCTCGCCTCGCGGGCTTCGTGCCAGGTCTCGAAGGATCCGCCGTGCACCCAGGCGGTGCCACCTTCGAGGGTCACCACGCGTCGAGACACGCCCGCGAGCAGCTGGCGGTCGTGGCTGATCAGCAGGATCGCCTTGGGACACGCCGCCAACGTCGCTTCGAGCCACTCCTTGCCGGGCACGTCGAGGTAGTTGTCGGGCTCGTCGAGCAGCAGCACATCGGCGTCGGAGCGCAGCAGCACCTCGAGCGCGAGGCGCTTCTGCTCACCCCCCGACAGCGTGCCCAGCGGTCGTGCCGAGGCCTCGCTCAGCGACTGCCGCAGAGCGATCGTGCAGCACGTGTCCCACAGCACCTCGGCGTCCCAGCCGCCTGTGTCGCCCCACACGGTGTGCGCCCGCGCCAGTGCCATGCCGCTGCGCTCACCCGGTGCCTCCTCAGCGGCCCGCTCGGCGGCCTGGAGCTCGGCGGCAGAGCGCTTCAGGGGGTCGGGCGACAGGTCGAGCAGCATGTCGCGCACTGTGCGGCCCTCCTCGCGCCAGCCCACGAGCTGGCGCATGACCCGTAGCCGGCCTTCGACGTGGACACTGCCCGCCTCAGGCTGCTGATCGCCCGAGATGACGCGGAACAGGGTCGTCTTGCCGACGCCGTTGGCGCCGACGAGCGACACGTGCTCGCCCTCTCGCACCGCGAAGCTCACTTCGCGGAGAAGCTCGACGCCGCCCGGGGTGCGACACGTCACGCCGTTCACCTCGATGCCGCCCACAGGCCGACGATAGTGACCTGTGTCGTCGCCGGCAGGCGGCATTCGGCACCCGCACAACTACGGTCGACCGGATGCGAGCGGTCGTGCAGCGAGTGAGCAGTGCATCCGTCGCTGTCGGCGACGAGGTGATCGGTGAGATCGGGGCCGGGCTGTGTGTGCTCCTCGGCGTGACCCACGACGACGACGAGCGCGCCGCAGCCAAGATGGCGGACAAGCTGTGGAACCTGCGTGTGTTCGACGACGCAGACGGCGTGATGAACATGTCCGCCATGGAGACCGGAGCGCCGCTGCTGGTCGTGAGCCAGTTCACCCTTTACGGCGACACCACCCGCGGTCGTAGGCCGTCGTGGCTCGCAGCGGCGCGACCCGAGCAGGCGGAGCCTCTCGTGGATGCCGTCGTTGAACAGCTACGTGAGCTGGGCGCGACGGTCGCCACCGGTCGCTTTCGCACGAACATGGCCGTGAGCCTCGTGAACGACGGGCCTGTCACGCTCGTGCTCGACGTCTGAGGCCGTCGGCGGGCGCGCGCGGTTACGGTCATCGCATCCGCCCCGCGGCGGCGACTGGGAGGACTCATCGATGGATCCGGGGACGCGCCCGCTGCCCGCGTGGTTCGACGACGCCAAGCTCGGGATCTTCGTGCACTGGACGGCGGCAGCTGTTCCAGCGTTCGCCCCGATCATGGACTCGCCCTTCGATCTCGCGTCCGGTGGGGGCGGGTGGGAGGAGGCGATGCGCTGCTCGCCGTACGTCGAGTGGTACCAGAACTCGATCGCGATCGAGGGCAGCCCGGCGGCTCTGCACCACGCCGAGGTGCACGGCAACCGCCCGTACGACGACTTCGTGGCGCAGTTCCTCGATGGTCATGCCGGCTGGCAGCCCGACCCGTGGGCCGACCTCTTCCAGGCGGCCGGCGCTCGATACGTCGTGCTCGTGACCAAGCACCACGACGGGGTCCTCCTGTGGCCGAGCGACACACCGAACCCTCACAAGGAGCGCTGGGCGTCCGAGCGAGACCTCGTCGGCGAGCTGGCCGCGACCGTGCGCGATCGAGGCATGCGCTTCGGCACCTACTACTCCGGCGGGCTCGACTGGACCTTCGGCGGCCTGCCGATGACCGACTTCCGATCGATGTTCAGCGCCATCCCACAGACGGCCGACTACCAGGAGTACGCCGACGCGCACTGGCGCGAGCTGATCGACCGCTACCACCCCGACGTGCTGTGGAACGACATCGGCTATCCGGCCGCCTCCGACCTCGACCGGCTGTTCGAGGACTACTACGCGGCCGTGCCGGACGGCGTCGTCAACAACCGCTTCGATTGGATGGCGCAGACGGCCGGCGCCAAGCACTGCGACTTCGTCACCCCCGAGTACTCGACCAAAGGCGACCCGAACCGCAAGTGGGAGAGCACGCGGGGCATCGGCACGTCGTTCGGCTTCAACCGGCAGGAGTCGGAGGACACCTACCTGGCGCCCTACGAGCTGATCCGCATGTTCATCGACATCGTGGCGCACGGAGGCAACCTGCTGCTCAACGTCGGTCCGACTGCTGAAGGGCTGATCCCGTGGGCGCAAGCCGAGCGGCTGCTCGCACTCGGATGGTGGCTCCGCAACAACGGTGAGGCCATATACGGGAGCCGCCCGGCAAGCCGCCCGACGGGCAAGACGGGTGAGGGCCACGAGGTGCGCTTCACGACGGTGGGCAGCGCGCTCTACGCGACGGTCCTCGACACGCCCGCCTCCGACGAGGTGGAGCTCGACGTAACCCCGCCTGCGGGGGCCGAGGTGCACCTGCTCGGTCACACCGCCGCTCTTCCTTGGCTGGCGACCGCTGGGGGGTGCAGGGTCACCCTGCCCGGCCAACCGGCAGAGGCTCCCGCCCTGACCGTGCGGATCGTTCCGGCACCTGCCTGACGCGATTCCGCTGGAGGACAAGGCGTCGCCGCTGCCAGGGTGTACCCGTGACCTCGACACGCGGATCACTTCGGCTGAGACCATTGCGCTCTGAGGACGAGCCGGCGTTCCGGGCTGCCCATGACGAGATGGCGCGGGAGGGCTTCACGTTCGGCCTCGGCTACGACCCGGGCGCACCCTTCGCCGACTACGTCGACGGTCTCGATCAGCTCAGTCGAGGGCTGCGCCTGCCGGGACGCTGGGAGAGCTGGGTTCCCTCAACCCTCCTCATGGCCGAGGTCGACGGCCTGATCGTCGGGCGTTCGTCGATCCGCTTCGAGCTCAACGACTTCCTCGCTCACGAAGGCGGGCACATCGGCTACGGCGTGCTGGCTGCTCACCGTCGCCGCGGCTACGCAACCGAGATCCTGCGTCAGAGCCTCGTCATCGCACGCGCCCGCGGCGTCGAGCGCGTCCTCATCACCTGCGACGACGACAACGCCGGGTCCGCCACCGTCATCGAGAGCTGCGGCGGAGTGCTCGAGGCGGTGGTGGTGGGTGCGGAGCGCGAGCGGGTGCGGCGCTACTGGGTCGACTGACGCGCAGCTGGCGTCACCAGATCGGGGATGGCGGCGCACATCTCGTGACAGCCGCTCGGGTGTGCGCCGGTAGCGTCGCCTTTCGTGCTTGTTGCCAAGGACGTAGTCCGCCATCACGGCGGCCAGGTGGTGCTCGGCGGGGTGTCGCTCTCCGTCGTGCCGGGCGCGCGCCTCGGCGTGGTCGGCCCCAACGGCATCGGCAAGTCCACGCTGCTGCGCATCCTCGCGGGACTCGAAGCACCTGACGGTGGCTCGGTCGAGCGATCGCCAGCGACGACCACGGTGGGGTGGCTGCCGCAGGAGCCCGACGCGCAGGCGGGCGAGACGCTGCGCGCCTACCTTGCGCGCCGCACGGGCGTCGCCGCCGCGTCCGGAGCGCTCGACGACGCCGCAGCGTTGCTGACGGGTGAGCCCGAGACCATCGAGTCGTACACGCACGCGCTGGAGCACTTCCTCGCAATCGGGGGCGACGACCTCGATGCGCGCATCGGCAGCGTGCTGGCCCAGGTCGGCCTACCGATGGATCGCATCGACGTCGAGGTCGGCCAGCTCTCGGGTGGGCAGGCGGCGCGTGCGGCGCTCGCTGCGATCCTGCTCTCACGTCAGGACGTCCTGCTGCTCGACGAGCCGACCAACGATCTGGACTTCGCGGGACTGGACGTCCTCGAGCACTTCGTGCTGTCGACGCCGAGCGCCGTCGTCACCGTGTCCCACGACCGCGCCTTTCTCGACCGCGTCGTGAGTCGCATAGTGGAGCTGCGGCTTCCCGACCACGACGCGGTCGAGCACTCGGGCGGCTGGAGCGACTTCGTCGCCTCACGAGAGCTGCTTCGGCGTCAGCAGCGCGAGGGGTACGACAAGTACACCGCTGAGCGTCAGCGCCTTCAGCAGCGACAGCAGACCCAGCGGGAGTGGGCTGTCACGGGCGTGAGGAACGCCAAGCGCAAGAAGACAGATGGCGACAAGTTCATCACGCACGCCAAGGAGCAGCGCTCCGAGAAGATGGCCTCGAAGGTGAAGGCCACCGAGAAGGCCATCGAGCGGCTCGACGTCGTCGACAAGCCGTGGGAGGCGTGGCAGCTCCAGCTCGAGCTGAAGGCCGCGACGCGATCAGGCAATGTCGTGGCGCGGCTCGACGCGGCGGTGATCGAGGTCGGCACGTTCCGACTCGGTCCGATCGACCTCCAGGTCGGATGGCGAGACCGCTTGGCGATCCTGGGACCCAACGGATCCGGCAAGACGAGCATCCTGCGGGCACTGCTCGGCCACATCGAGCTGGCGAGCGGACACCGGTGGATCGGGCCCGGTGTCCGGATCGGGCTGCTCGACCAACAGCGAGCGGCCTACGCCGGTGCCGCCCCGCTGCTGGCAGCCTTCATGGATGCCACGCAGCTCGATCGCTCCGAGGCGCGCTCGCTGCTCGCCAAGTTCGGCCTCGGCGCGGACCACATGGGGCGTGCGGGCGCCAACCTGTCACCCGGTGAGCGCACGCGGGTGCTGCTCGCCGAGCTGATGGTGCAAGGGGTGAACTGTCTCGTTCTCGACGAGCCGACCAACCACCTCGACCTCGAAGCGATCGAGCAGCTCGAGAGCGCGTTGGCGGGCTTCGACGGCACGCTTCTGCTCGTCACCCACGACCGGAAGTTCCTGGACGCAGTGAAGGTCAACCGCACGCTCGACCTCGGCCGACCAGCCGGCTGATCAGCGCCGGCGGCGCTGGCGCAGCTCGATCCCCCAGCCCAAGGCGATCAGGGCCACCGCGAGTGCCAAGCCAGGGACGTTGCCGAGCCGCGTGTAGATCGTGAGGCCCTCCCTCAGCTCGACACGCCGCTGGATCACGATGCGCTCGCTGACCGCCGACCGCACTTGCACCACCCCGCGATCGTCTATGACCGCGCTGAAGCCGGTCGGTGCGACCTGTGCGACCCAGCGTCCCGTCTCGATCGCGCGCATCCGTGAAGCCGCGACCTGTTGCGTCTGGACGATCGTGCCGGTGAAGGATGATCCGTTCGTCGGGTTCAGCACGAGCCTCGCGCCCGCCTCGACGCCCTCGCGGGTGCGGTCGGGGAAGAAGATCTCCCATGAGATCGGGGCGACTACTCGACCGATGGCGCCCGGCACGTCGATCTGGTTGGGCCCGTCACCTATGAGCGCGTCGCGGTCGGGCAGCGCGTCATCCGCCACGAGCTCGAGCAGGGAGCGGAGCGGCACGTACTCGCCGAAGGGCACGCGGTGCACCTTGTCGTAGCGATCGATCACCTCACCGTCGACGTCGACGAGCACCGCGCTGTTGCGGAATCGATCCGGGTCCGCTCCCTCGACCGTCCCCACGAGGAACGGCGCCCCGATCCGAGCAGCCAGTGAACCAACGACCCGCGACCACGGATGGTCGACGAATGCGCCATCCGTGTCGATCACGTCTTCCGGCCACACCACGAGGTCGACGGGCGGCACGACTGCGTCGGTGGCGTCGACATGGCGCTCGAAGACGCGGACCACTCCCGTGTCCGTCTTGCGGGTTCCCTGCGGGCCCCCACCCTGGACGAGCGCGATCTCAGCCGTCCCGGCCGCGCGCCCGTCCGGAGCGATGGTCGAAGCGGTCACGACAGCCGCGATCGCGATCGCGATCCCGGCGGCCGGACGCCAGGCGCGGCGAGCGGCGGCCGCGATCGCCTGGCCGGCGAGCACCGTCAGCACCAGCAGCATCACGCTGCCGCCGATGCGGAGGACCGGCGCGAAAGGTCCTGCCACCTGGCCGAACGTGAGGCTGGCCAGCGGCACCCCACCGAAGGGCCACGACCAGCGGACAAGCTCGGCGATAGCCCACGTGCCGCCCAACGCAGCCCAGCGACCTGTGCCTCGCGGCGCCGCGGCGATGCCCGCTCCGAGCATCCCCGCGTAGGCGACGCAGGCGATCACATATCCAGGTGCAGTCAGTGCCGTCATCCAGCTGAGGGACGGAGTGAAGCAAGCCAGCGCCACCAGCCAGCCGCGCGCGAAGCGCAGGCGCGGCGGCTGGTCGGCGATGAGCCTGTCGACAGCGACCAGCCCGGCGAAGGCGAGCGGCCAGAACCCGAAAGGTGGCAGCGAGAGGCACAGCGCGAGCCCCGCGACGACGCAGCCGGCGAACGTGCGCAGTCGAGGTGGAGCGGTGGGCACCGGGAGATGATGGCCCGCGCGCGCCGCCCTGCAGCGCGCGCCGCTCGCTAGCGCCGAGCCCGCTTGGACTTGTTGCGCTCGCGTCGTCGGTCTGCGAGGTAGCGCTCGACCGTGACCCCGGCCTCAGACGCCTTGCGCTCGAGGTGCAGAGCGTCATCGGCGGCCCGGCGTCGGCGCAGCTCGTCCTCGGTGATGCCGAGCTTGGCCGCCTCGGCCTCTCGGCGCTTGATGCGCTCGGGATCCTTCGTCACGCGGCGGCCTGGGCCAGCTCGGTTGACTGCAGCCTGAAGTGACCCACGATGCGCTGGGCGGCTGAGCCCTTCGGGTGGCATCCGAACAGCGTTGCCGTGAAGCCGTAGGTCTGCGTGATGATGCTGACGTCGCTTCCGTCGACGATCTCTGTGCGATCGAGCACGTAGATGTAGCGGTCGCCTGATGCCATGGTGAAGATCAGCTCGGCGCCCGGTTGCACGAGGTCGAGGTCCCAGAACGGTCGCGTCTTCGTGGTGCGGTGCCCGGCGATCACCACGTTGCCGAGCTGGCCGGGCATGGCCGTCCCCGGCCAGTGGCTCGGCCCGCGATCGATGGCAGTGAGTGTGACGCCCTCGAAGAACGGCTGCGAGAGCCCGATGGAGGGGATCTCTAGCAGGCCGTGGCGGATCTCGGGTGTGGGCGCACGGGGATCGGGCGGTGAGGGCTCCGGTACCGGGAGCGGTGGAGGCGTGAACGTGCGCGGTTCGGATGGCTCGGGATCGGGCTCGGCCGCGGCCAGCGACGGCACCGCAGGCATGGCGAACGTCTCGTCGCTGTCGTCCGCGCTCGAGGACTCGAGGCTGCTCCCTCCCGCCAGTGCCAGCACAGCGACCACCATCAGTGGGCGAGACATGCGCGCGGCGCGACCTCGGAGGCTCATCGAGCAATGATGGCCGACGTTCTCCCCGATTGCGACGCAGGCCGTGCGCGAATCGAGCCGAGCGTCAGCCGGGATGTGGCGAAAGAGCGGTGAGCACCTTTTGAGCCGCAGCACGGCCCTGCCGAATGCACGCCGGAACACCCAAGCCTCTGAAGGCGGCGCCGGTGACGACCACCGACGGCATTGCCGAAGCTAGGTCGGTCTCGATCTGTGCCACTCGCCCGAGGTGCCCCGGGCGGTACTGCGGCAGGGAGGCGGGCCAGCGCGTGACGCGGACCTCGCGGGGGGCGCCGCGGAGGGACATCGTGTCGGCCAGGTCGGTGAGCGTGGCCTGGACGAGCGTCTCGTCGTCAAGCTTGGTGCCGCGGTCGTCGCCATCGCGCCCGACCGACGTGCGCAGCCAGACCGCGTCGCCTCCCGCCAAGTGGGGCCACTTCGAGCTTGCCCACGAGCATGCTGTGATCGCTCGCGACTCGACGCGCGGCACGAGGAACCCGCTGCCATCCAGGTCGCGGTCCACCGCGGAGCGATCGACCGCGATCGAGATCATGGCGACGGACGCGTAGGGGATGTCGCTCAGCAGGGAGCCGGCGAGCGGCGCGTGGCGGCCCACCAGAGCGGACGCGACACCCGCGGGTGTGGCGATGATGACGGCAGCGGCTCGCATGACGTGCCCGTCGAGCAAGCTCACACGCCATCTGGAGCCGTCGCGCTCCAATCCGACCGCCGTTCCGCAGACGGTCACGAGGCCGCTCGCTGAAGCATCGCCGTGCACAGCGTCGACCAGGGCTCCCATCCCCGTGCGCGGTGCGAAGAACACAGGCGCTGAGGGATCCGTCACCGCGGCGCGCTGCGCGCGGCACGCCTCGATCAGCGATGATGCGCCGCTGCGCGCGGCGGCGTCGAGCTGAGGGACGGTCGCGGCGAGGCTGAGGTGGTCGGTGTCGCCTGCGTTGATGCCGCCCACGAGCGGGTCGACGAGCCGGTCGGCCACCTCGTCCCCGAGGCGCGTGCGCATGAGGGCACCGATCGTGACGTCGTCCTCTGGTGCCTGCATCGGCACCTCGAGGTCGAGCCGGGCTCGTGCCAAGCCCTCCGGGGACAGGATCCCGGAGCCGGCTAGCTCATCGAGGTCGGTGGGCACACCCAGCACCTGGCCCTCAGGCAACAGGCGGAGCGCGCCACGACTCCACACGTAGGCGCGCCGAGCGCCCGGCGCGACGAGGTCTCCCTGGATGCCCAGCTCTCGGCAGAGCTCGACCGCGTCGGGCACGCGAGCGAGGAAGGCATCGGCAGACTCGTCGAGGAGGGCGCCGTCGAATGGCGAGGTGCGGACCTTGCCGCCGGGTGAGGCGGGATCGACCAGCGTGACGCGGGCACCGGCGCGGGCGAGGTCGCGCGCCGCAGCGAGGCCAGTGATCCCGCCACCCACGACGACCACGTCTGTCTCCTCCGGTGATCGGGCCGCCTGCGTCATCGTGGTCGCACCTCCAGGATCCGGCCGGCCAGCGCGTCGAGGACAGCGGCATCGGCGTTGAGCACCCGCGTGCGGCCGAACGCCAGGCCCAGGGATTCGGCCAGCCGCGCTGCCTCGATGTCGAGGTCGTACACCACCTCGAGATGGTCGCTGGTGAAGCCCTGCGGGCAGACGAGAACGCCGTCAGCGCGGCCCGTCTCAGCCAGGTCGCGGATGACCGCCAAGATGTCAGGACCGCGCCATGGCTCCGGAGTGCGGCCTGCGGACTGCCAGCAGAGCGACCATCCCGCCCACCGATCGAGCTCTGCCGCAGCGGCGACGGCGGCCGCAGATTCGTGGAGCTGGTCGGGGTATGGGTCGTTCACGAGAGCGCGCTCGGGTAGTGAGTGCGCGGTGAAGAGCACCTTCGTCCGCGATGGGAGGCGAGCCAGCGCCTCGCGCACAGCTGTGGCGAGGAACGCGATGTAGGCAGGCTCGAGGTGCCAGGAGTCGATGGCCCCTGAAGGCAAGCCGTGTGCGGACGCAGCGGCGGCAAGGCGGGCCTGGTACTCACCGATGGATGCGCGCGAGAAGTGAGGTGCCAGGACGAGACCGACCACCGAGGCGACGTCCGCATCGGCCAGCTGATCGACGGCGTCTTCGATGAAGGGGGCGGCGTGCTTCTGCCCGAGCGCGACTCGGAATCGGCCTGGGGCGCGCGATGCGAGCGCTTGCTCGAGCGCCGCTCGCTGCGCTTCGGTCCGCTCTGCGAGGGGAGACGTGCCACCGATGGCGGCATAGCGCGCGGTCAGCGCAGCCAGCTGGTCCGCGGTGGGTGCGTGGCCGCGACGGATGTGCGTGTAGTACGCCTCGACGTCGGCGGGCGATGCTGGCGTGCCGTATGCCATGACGACCACGCCGGTCGTGTCAGCCATCGAAGCGCCCGTCTGACCTGCCCTCCTCGTGCACGAGGTCGACGACGGCCTCGAGCACCCCAGGGTCGAGCTCGGGCAGCACACCGTGGCCGAGGTTGAAGATGTGGCCCGGCCTGCCTCCGTTGCGCCGGAGCACGTCGCGCGTGCGCTCGGCGACGACGTCCCACCCAGCCAGGCACACGGCAGGGTCGAGGTTGCCTTGCACGGCCTTGCCCGGCACCCGCTCCCGCGCCACGTCGAGCGGGACGCGCCAGTCGACGCCCACGACGTCGGCGCCGGCATTCCCCATCAGCGTGAGCAGCTCGCCGGTGCCCACGCCGAAGTGGATGCGCGGGACGCCCGTGTGGGCGATGCCGGCCAGCACCTTGGCGCTGGCCGGCATCACCAGCTCCTCGTACACGTCCGGTGGCAGCGCACCGGCCCACGAGTCGAACAGCTGGATCGCGGTGGCGCCTGCTTCGATCTGGGCCAGCAGCGAGGCGATCGCCATGTCGGCGAGGCGGTCGAGGAGCTCACGCCAGAGGGCTGGCGAGCCGTGCATCATCGCCTTCGTCGCCCCGTAGGTTCGCGAGGGCCGACCTTCGATCAGGTAGCTGGCCACCGTGAAGGGCGCTCCAGCGAACCCGATCAGCGGTGTGGCGGAGCCGAGCTCCCGCACGACCAGCCGCACCGTCTCCTGCACGTAGGGCGCGTCGCCCTCGGGTTCGTACGGCCGCAGTCGAGCCAGGTCGGCGTCGCCACGGAAGGGCTCGCGCACAACAGGGCCGACCCCGGGGACGACGTCGACACCGAAGCCGATGGCGGCAGCGGGCACGACGATGTCGCTGAAGAGGATCGCGGCGTCGACGCCGTAGCGGCGGACCGGTTGCAGCGTGATCTCGGCCGAGGTGGCTGGATCGTGGATGGCGTCGAGGATGCTGCCCTCGCCTCTGAGCGCCCGGTACTCGGGCAGGGAACGGCCGGCCTGGCGCATGAACCAGACGGGCACGCGCTCGGCGGGCAGCCCGCGGGCTGCGCGCAGAAGGGGAGCGTCCGCTGCTTCGATGTGTGGTGCGGGCGGGGCGGTCATCGCGACTCAACCTATGGCCCGCCTCTGGGCCGGGCGAAGTCGTGGTCAGATGTCGGCGTGCGACGATCCATCGACGACCACCCCTTCACGCTCGACGAGCTCCCGCCCAGCGATGAGGACATCCAGCACCTCTCGTGGGCCGTGGCCATAAGCGACGACTACGAAGACGCCGAGCCGAGGGTCGTGCTCACCGTCGAAGAGGTCGGCAAGGCCGGCGAGGGCCTGATCGCGCACCTGTCGCCCACGATCGCACGGCGACTCAGAGTGGCGCTCCGTGACGCTCTGCGCGAGATCGGCGAGGACGAGGGCTCATAAACCAACGTCTGTGAACCTCCACGTCCGCATACCGACCATGGGGGTTCACAGACGTAGAATGGTCGATCCCTCGTTTGTGCCCGGAAGGATGATGACGTCCCATCCCGACCTCGCCGCTGAGCAGGCTCACATCGATCGTGCCTACGAGAGCCTCGATCGCACGCGCGTCGAGGCCACCAAGCTGCGCTCGATGGTCGAAGTCGGAAAGGGCGGCACCGAGCAGGCGCGCTGGGAGCGCGAGATGATCGAGGGCAACATCGCCCAGCGCCTGGCGAGCCTGTGGCTGGGTGACGCCAGCCTGGTGTTCGGGCGCATCGACCGCACGCAGGCGGAGGGCGGCGACACCTTCTACATCGGGCGCCTTGCCGTGGCCGACGAGAACCGCGAACCGCTCGTCGTGGACTGGCGAGCGCCGGTCGCGGAGCCCTTCTATCGCGCCACGGGCCGTTCGCCGATGGGGCTCGTGCGCAGGCGCCACTTCGCCACGCGCGGCCGACAGCTCCTCGCGATAGAGGACGAGCTCTTCGGAGAGTCTGCCGGTCTGCTCGGTGGCGAGCTGTCGATCCTCGACGAGGGCCGCGAGATACGCGGTCGCAGCACGCTGATCCATGCCCTCGAGGAGGTTCGCACCGGGCGGCTCACCGACATCGTCGCCACGATCCAGGGCGAGCAGGACGAGGTCATCCGCTCCGAGCTGCCGGGCGTGCTCGTCGTGCAAGGAGGTCCCGGCACCGGGAAGACGGTCGTAGCTCTGCACCGCGCCGCCTACCTCCTCTACACCCATCGGTTCCCGCTCGAGGGCCAGGGCCTGCTGGTGATCGGCCCCAACCGCCTGTTCCTGGGCTACATCGAGCAGGTGCTGCCCAGCCTCGGCGAGGCAGGTGTCGAGCTGGCCGTGCTGGCCGATCTGCTCGATGGCGCAGGCACCCTCACGATCGACGGCCGCGACGCGCCGGAGCCAGCTCGAGTCAAGGGCGACCTTCGCATGGCCAAGGTGCTGGCCAACGCGGTGCACGATCGCCAGCGAGCGCTGCGCCGGACCCTGCGCGTCGGCTACGGCCTGCAGACGCTGAGCCTCACCGTGGGGCAGAGCAAGGCGATCGTCGCCGATGCGAAGCGTCGGTTCCGGCTTCACAACGCGGGCAGGCGCCACGTCGAAGCGAGCGTCTTCGCCACGCTCGCCGACAGCGCGCGCGTGCCGGTGGAGGCGCACGAGGTGCGCGAGCGCCTGCGTCACGCGCCCGAGGTCGTCGAGGCGCTCGAGCGGATGTGGCCGGTCCTCACGCCAGGCGATCTCCTGCACGACCTCTACGGGTCGCATGCCCTGATCGACCTGGCCGCGGAGCGACACCTGTCGGCCGAGGAGCGCGCCGCGCTCTTCCGCCCGCGTTCAGCGTCGCCCGCGGAGGCCCGCTGGACCGTGGACGATGTGCCCCTGCTCGACGAGGCCCGCTCGCTGCTCGGTCCCAAGCCGCGCCGCCGCCGCAACGGGCAAGCACCTGACGACGACGTCCGCACCTACGGCCACATCGTCGTCGACGAGGCGCAGGACCTGTCGCCGATGCAGCTGCGCATGCTGACCAGGCGCTCGCTCAACGGCTCGATGACGATCGTCGGCGACATCGCCCAGTCCACCGGCGCCTGGGCCCACGCCGACTGGGATGAGGTGCTCTCGCAGCTCCCCGACCGGCGCCCCCCGCGCCGCACCGAGCTCACCATCGGCTACCGACTTCCTGGGCCCAACATGGAGCTGGCGGCCAAGGTGCTGGCGCTGGCGGCGCCCGATCTGAAGCCGCCGTCGTCGGTTCGTCAGACGGGGGAGGAGCCCCGCTTCATCGCAGCCGAGCCGGGGGGCATTGGCGCCGAGGTGGTGCGCCAGGCGCTGATCGAGCGCCAAGCCGTCGATCCGGGCAGCGTGGCCGTGATCGTGCCCGACTCTCTGCTTGCCGAGGTCGTCGGCGCCTTCGAGGCGCAGGGCGTCGAGTTCGGTCGCGCCTCCCGGCATGGCCTCAACAGCCAGATCACCGTGGTGCCGGTGAGCCTGGTGAAGGGGCTCGAGCTGGATTCGACGGTCGTGGTCGAGCCCGCAGCCATCCTCGAGGAGGAGGTGCAGGGCGCCCGGGCGCTCTACGTGGCACTCACTCGAGCCACCAAGCGCCTTGTCCTCGTGCACGAGCGTCCGCTGCCGGAGGTACTTCGGACGCCAGGTCACTAGCACTACCGGCGGGCGGCTCGCTTGCGCGGACCGAGGCGGAGCGGCGGAGGGCCGGAGCCCGGCCTCAGTTGGTGAAGGGTACCGGCGATAGCGTGTTCGGCAGGATGAACACTGTGCTGTCGCCCCCGGGTCCTGCGGCCATCGAGGTTCGAGGGCTGCGCGCATCCTTCGGCGGGCCCGACATCCTGCGCGGCATCGACCTCCAGGTGAGGGCCGGATCGGTGGTCGCACTCCTCGGCCCCAGCGGCTGCGGCAAGACCACGCTTCTGCGCACCATCGCAGGGTTGGAGCGGCCGGTTGCGGGCGAGGTGCGGATAGGGGAGCGGCTGGTGGCCGGCCCCGACACCCACGTCGCCCCCGAGAGCCGGCGCGTCGGCATGGTGTTCCAGGACTGGGGGCTCTTCCCGCACCTGTCCGTCGCAGCCAACGTCGCCTACGGCCTGCCACGAGCGGAGCGGCGCGGCCCTCGCGTCGCCGACGCTCTCGCCATGGTCGGGCTCGAGGGACTGGGCGATCGCTCGCCCGGCACCCTCTCGGGCGGGCAGCAGCAGCGTGTCGCGCTGGCCCGAGCCATCGCACCGCACCCGAGCGTGCTCCTGCTGGACGAGCCGTTCTCCAACCTCGACACGGCGTTGCGCGTCGATGTGCGGGCCGAGGTGCACCAGCTGCTCGTCGAGCTCGGCATAACGACCGTGTTCGTCACGCACGATCAGGAGGAGGCGTTCGTCCTCGGCGACGAGGTCGCCGTCATGGACCATGGCCAGATCGTGCAGCAGGCCACTCCCGCAGGCCTCTACGACCGACCAGCCTCGCCATGGGTGGCGCACTTCGTGGGCGACGCCAACCTCGTGGCTGGATCGGCCGAGGGGCCGACGGCCCGAACGCTGCTCGGCCCGGTCTTGCTCCGCGAGGAGGAGTCGGGCCCGGTGCTGGTCCTGCTGCGCCCCGAAGAGCTCCGACTCGACGAGGGTGACGCCACCGACCCCGCCGACGGCGCGGCTGAGGGTGTGGTCGACCTCGTGGAGTACTACGGCCACGACTGCATCACCTTCACCCGCCTGGCCGGAGGTGAGGTGGTCAGAGTTCGATCCGCGTCGGCCCCTCGCTTCGTGCGCGGCGATCGGGTGATCGTGCGCTACGTCGGACCGGCGGCCGTCGCCTTCCGCCGTGACGGCGCCGCCGAGTCAGCCGCTTCGTGATCGCGATCGTGGGAGCAGGCCCGGCGGGCCTGCTGGCCGCCTGGCACGCGGCGCGCGCCGGGCACCCCGTCACCGTGCTCGAACGGGCTCCTGTCGTCGGCGGTCTGGCGGGGTCCTTCGAGTTGGCGGGGCAACGGGTCGACCACGGCAGCCACCGCTTGCACCCGAGCATCGACCCGATGCTGCTGGCTGAGCTGAAGGGTCTCCTCGGAGCAGACCTCCAGGTGCGCTTGCGGAACGGTCGGATCGCCATGGCCGGACGGCTCCTCTCGTTTCCGCTGCGCACCACCGACCTCGTCCGCAACCTGCCCCGTGGCCTTGCGGCGCGGATGGCGCTCGACGTGGTGGTCGCGCCTCTGCGCCGACCGCGCGACGACACCTACGCCGAGGTGGTCAGGGCCGGCCTGGGCCCCACCGTCCACGGCACGTTCTACGGGCCGTATGCGCGCAAGCTGTGGGGCGTCGACGGCAGCGCTCTGGCTGGCGAGGTGGCTCGGAGGCGCATCGCGGCCTCCTCGCCCATGGCGATCGCGCGCAAGCTCAGGCGCGCTACGAACCCCGGATCGCGCACGTTCCTCTACCCGCGGCGGGGCTTCGGAGAGATCAGTGAGGCGCTTGCTGACGCGGCCACGAGCGCGGGAGCCGAGGTCCGCGTCGGCACCGGTGTGACGTCGCTGGTCCCCGGCGACGACGGAGTGCGCGTCGTCCTTGACGACGGCACCACCGTCGATGCTCGGCAGGTCTGGTCGACGGCCCCTGTCGCCAGCCTTGCTTCCCTCGTGGAGGGTGCACCTGCTGAGGTGCACGAAGCGGCCGCCCGCCTCGAGCACCGAGCGATGGTGTTCCTCTACCTCGCCTTGGACGCGCCGAGCTGGACGAGCTTCGACGCGCACTACTTCCCCGAGCCAGCGGTGGTAGCCTCGCGCCTGTCCGAGCCGAAGCGCTACCGGGACAACGACGAGGACCCTACCGACAGCACCGTGCTGTGCGCTGAGGTCCCGTGCTCCGAGGGCGACGAGATCTGGGCGTCGTCCCCGGACGACCTCGCCGCTCGCCTCGGCAATGAGCTCGTCGCCGCAGGCCTGCCACCGATGCGCGTGGTCGACGTGGCCGTGCGACGGGCCTCCCGCGTCTATCCCGTCTACCGCCCCGGCTACGGCACGGACCTGGCGACGGTGGAGGCGTGGGTCGAAGACCTACCTGGCGTGGTCACGTTCGGCCGCCAGGGCCTCTTCGTGGCCGACAACTCCCATCACGTCCTTGCCATGGGGTGGGCGCTCGCCGGATCGCTGATGAGCGACGGCACCATCGACGGTGCCGCCTGGCGCCGCGCTCGTGAGTCGTTCAGAGCGTTCGTTGTGGAGGACTGACCGGCAAGACGTGGTGCTCGCACCGCGCTCTGACGCCCGCCCGCTTCGGCCGGGAGCGGGTTCGATCGGACCTCGGCCAGGACTGCCGGGACGACCGCACGCAGGTAGCGGCCGAGACGGATGAACGATCTGCCGTGCTGGCGGAAGGCGTACGAGATCGGCACCTCCGCGTAGCGGAAGCCCTTGGCCACGAGGTCGAGAGTGAGGACCTGCGCGTAGTTGAAGTCGTGGATCACCTCCGCTCGGGCCGCTGCCTCGGCCGAGAGCGCCCGGTACCCGGACTGCCCATCGGTGAGGCCTCGCACCCCGTGCCGGCGCACCAGCAGCCGGACGGCGATGGTGAGCAACCGGTTGCCGAACCAGCGGTGCGGGCGCATGTCGCGTGGACCGCCCGCGAAGCGGCTGCCCACGACGTAGTCGGCCGCGCCGGCGAGGATCGGCTCCACCAGCCGGTCGAGCTCCTCGGGCGCGTACTCCCCGTCGGCATCGAGGAACACCACGGCGGCGGCACCTCGGTGGACACCAGAGGCGAGCCCTGCCCGCACCGCCGCGCCGAGGCCGCGGTTGCGCTCGAAGCAGATCAGCTCGGCGCCGGCGACCGAGGCCGCAGCCGCAGTCGAGTCCGTGGAACCGTCGTCCACGACGGCCACGACCACGGGACGGCCGCCTGCTGTGGGGGGCGTGCGCTTGACCACGGAGCCGACTGTGGCCTCCTCATCGTGGGCTGGGAAGAAGACGAAGACCGGCGCGAGATCGGAGGCTCCAGACATTGTTAGGCCATCTTTACATGAAGCGTGGGGCGTGGCTAGCCTGCGGCCTCATGGCTCTGACCACCCGGTCGGCGAGGCGAGGCGCGGTCCTTCTGCTGCTCCTCCTCGTCGCCCCGATCCTGACGTCCTGCAGCTCGGACGAGGGTCGCCTCGTCATCTACAGCGGACGCACCCGCAACCTCATCGACCCCCTACTGCAGCAGTTCTCCGAGGAGACCGGGATCGCCATCGATGTCGTTTACGACGACTCGGCGAACCTGGCGCTGGCCATCGACGAGGAGGGGCGCAACACCCCGGCCGACGTGTTCCTCTCGCAGAGCCCAGGTGCGCTGGGCTTCCTCGACGAAAAGGGCCGGCTTGCGGCCCTCCCCCAGGGCGTGCTCTCGCTCGTGCCCGCCGAGCTCGAGGCCGGAGACGAGACCTGGATCGGTCTCTCCGGCCGAGTACGCACGCTCGTCTACAACACAGATCTCGTCGATCCGGCCGACCTGCCGGCCTCCGTGCTCGACCTGACCGCGCCCGAGCTCGCTGGCCGAGTGGCGGTGGCGCCCACCAACGGGTCGTTCCAAGACTTCGTCACGGCCATGCGCATCGAGCTCGGCGACGACGCGGCAGCGGAGTGGCTCGCGGGGATGGCCGACAACGACAGCCCCACCTACCCGAACAACCTCGCCATCGTGCAGGCAGTCGGCCGGGGTGAGGTGCCGATGGGCCTCGTCAACCACTACTACCTCCACCGCGAGCTGGCGGAGGACCCGGACCTCCCAGCCGCCAACCACTTCTTCCCGTCGGGGGACCTCGGCTCACTGCTCATCGTGACCGCCGCCGCCGTGATCGACGGCAGCGACATGTCCGACGAAGCCGCGCAGTTCATCGAGTACATGCTCTCGGCGGACGCGCAGCGCTTCTTCGCCGACGAGACCTTCGAGTACCCGTTGGCCGCGGGCGTCAAGCCATCGGGCGGCGTGCCGCCGTTCACCGAGATCTCGACGACGAGCATCGATCTCGACAAGCTGGGTGGTGGGCTGGAGCGCACGACGCAGCTGATCGAGCAGAGCGGGCTGTCTCGGGGGTGACCGCCGTGAGCGCTGAGGAGGACGCAGGCGCTCGAACGCGCTCGGGCTTCCGGTTCACCGATGCCCGCGCACCGTGGAGCCTCGTCGCGGGTGCCGCTGCGGTTTCTCTGCTCTTCGCCGCTCCCTTCGCCTACCTCCTGGCGCGCAATGCCGGCGCGGCGGGCGACCTTTGGAGCACGCTGGCCGCTCGCGACGCCATCGACCCGCTCCTCCGGTCGCTGGCACTGGCGGCAGCGGTCGCCACCTCGTCATCGATCGTCGGGACGGGGGTGGCCTGGGTGCTCGCCCGCACCGATGTGCCACTGCGACGCGTCTGGGCGGCGCTGACGCCGCTACCGCTCGTGTTCCCGTCGTTCGTGGGTGCCTTCGCCCTGCAGGCATCCCTTGCCCGTGGGGGCCTGCTGGAGACCTGGTTCGGTGTCGGAGGCTTCCGCGTCGAGGGCTTCGTGGGCGCGTGGGCGGTGCTCACGCTCTTCACCTTTCCGTACGTGCTCCTGCCGGTCGCGGCTCGGCTCCTTGCCCTACCGCCTTCCTACGAGGAGAGCGCCCGTCTCCTCGGCCGCTCACCACTGGCCGTGTTCCGCACCGTGGTGCTGCCACAGCTGGCAGATGCGATCCGCGCCGGGGCGCTCCTCGTCTTCCTTTACGTCATCAGTGACTTCGGTGCTGTCCAGCTGCTCCGCTACGACACGCTCACCCGCGTCATCTACGAGAACCGGCTGCTCGACCGCAGCCGCTCCCTGGCACTCGCTCTGCTCCTTGCGGTGATCGCCCTCGTTGTCGCGACGGGCGAGCGGCGCATGGTCAAGCGCGCGCCAGCGGCCACCGTGGCTCGTGCGCGCACGTCGCTCAGGATGCCTCTCGGGCGGTGGCGCTGGCCGACGGCGGCGCTGATGGCCGCGGTGGTGGTGGTGTCTCTCGTGGGGCCGCTGCTGAGCCTGGCGTTCTGGGCCTGGCGAGGCATCGACGGGGCCGCCGATCCCGGTTCGTACCTCCGCGACCAGCTCGGCGATCTGGCTGGCCCCGCCCAGAGCACCGCATGGGTGAGCGTCGTCACGGCCGTGGTCGCCGTGACCGTCGTCCTGCCGGTCGCCTACCTGACCGCGCGTCATCGCTCGCGACTTGCGGCCCCGGCCAACGCACTGGTCGTGTCGGGCTTCGCACTGCCGGGTCTGGTCATCGCGCTGTCGGTGATCGCCCTCACCACCTCCGGGTCGGGCACTCTGTTCGCGCTCTACCGCACCTACCCTCTCCTGGTCCTCGCCTACGTCGTCCACTTCGGCGCTCAGTCGATGCGGTCAGCGCAGGTGGCGCTCGGTTCGGTGCCAGCTCGACTCGACGACGCGGCGCGGATGCTGGGTGCAGGCAGGGTCAGGCGGCTCGCCACCATCGATCTCCCGCTGATGCTCCCGGGGCTGGCCGCCGGCGGTGGACTCGTCCTCCTGTCCACGATGAAGGAGCTGCCCGCCACCCTCCTCCTGTCTCCGTTTGGCTTCGAGACCCTTGCCACGCGGATGTGGGGCGCCACCGAGGACGGGTTCCTCGCCGAGGCCGGACTCGCCTCCATCGTGCTCGTGGCCGTGTCTGGCATCCTCACGTGGGCGCTCGTCGTGCGCCGCGCCGATCGCGTCGCATGACTGCCACGACCGCGCCGAGCGTCGGCGATCGAGCGTGGCATGTCATCGGCCTTGTGGCCATCGTCACGTTCGCCTGGTCGTGCCTCGCGGTGGGCGCACGCGCTAGCTACAGCGCCCAGACCACCGCCGATGAACCGCAGTACCTGGTGACGGCTCTGTCGTTGTGGGAGGACCACAGCCTGGAGGTCACCGACGAGCTGGCGGCCGAGCGCTACCGCGCGTTCCATGAGGTGCGCCTGCCGGTCCAGACGCGGGCCGTCGACGATTCAGGCCGGCTGGTCAGCCCTCACGACCCTCTGCTGCCCCTGCTGCTCTCGGTACCCATGGGTCTGGGCGGCTGGGTGGCAGCCAAGGTCACCTTGGCCGCGCTGGCCGGGCTTCTCGCCGGGCTGCTCGTCTGGATCGCGGTCCGGAGGTTCGATGTCGGGGCAATGCCCGCTGGGCTGGCCGTGCTGGCGTTCTCGCTGGCGGCCCCCCTCTCCTCCTACGCCACCCAGGTGTACCCCGAGCTCCCGGCGGCACTTGCCATCGCCGTTGCCGTCGCCGCGCTCACCGGGCCGCTGGGTCGCGGTGGTCGCTGGGCGGCCGGGCTGGCCATCGTCGCCCTGCCTTGGCTCGGCGTGAAGTACGCCGCCACGGCCGCGGTGCTTGCTGCCATCGGCTGTGTCGTTCTTGTTCGGCGCGGCCGGTGGGCGCGTGCACTGGCCTTCGCTGCGAGCCTCGCGGTGGCGGGCGTGGCCTACCTGCTGCTGCACCGCGCCTGGTACGGCGGCTGGACGGTCTACGCCGCCGGCGACCACTTCGTGGGCGGCGAGCTGTCCGTGGTCGGTGTTGCGCCCGACCACCTCGGTCGCTCGCGTCGCCTCGTCGGGCTGCTGCTCGACCGAGGCTTCGGCCTGGCAGCGTGGGCACCCGCCTACCTGCTCACCGTGCCGGCCATGGCCGCGGTGATCCGGCGCCGGCCGCCGGGCTGGGTGGCTCTCGTCGCCCCGCTCGCGGCGGGCTGGGCCACCGCCACGTGGGCGGCGCTCACCATGCACGGATGGTGGTGGCCAGGTCGTCAGGTCGTGGTCGTCCTGCCCTGCCTCGTGCTCGCCGCAGCGTGGTGGGTCGGGAGCGTCGAGCCCCGTGCCCGAAGGCTGCTCAGCGTGCTCGGTGGTATCGGCGCGGTCCTCTGGGCATGGCTGGTACTCGAGGCCATCGACCACCGACTCACGCTCATCGTCGACTTCGAACGCACGCACAATCCCCTGTACCGCGCCTGGCGAGCCCTGCTGCCCGACTACAGGGCCGTCACCACGTCGACCTGGGTGCTCCAAGCGCTCTGGTTGGCGGCACTGGCCGGGCTCGTCTGGGCGGGCTGGCGCTCGGTCGCCCGTCCACATGCCCACCCGTCCGCCCCCGCGGAAACCAGCACCGATCCACCCAACAACCGGAGGTCCTCCAACCGTGTCCCTGTCTGAGCAGATGCCCCCCATGGTCTCCTTGCCCGCCGTCTCACCGTCGCGCACCCGCCAGCGGCGGATCCTCGGTGTTGCGGCCGTCCTGGCGCTCGCCCTCGCTGCTGCGGCGTGCAGCAACGACGACGACGGCGCCGACGTGCGGTCGAGCGGCGCCAGCGGTAGTGGCTCGGCGAGCGGCAGCGGGTCGGCCAGTGGAAGTGGCTCCGCGAGCGGGAGTGCGAGCGGTTCGACGGTGGCGGGTGAGTGCGAAGCAGTCGGCGGCACCGCCGGGCTCGACACTGCCGACACCACGGTTCACGCGACGCTCGACGAGTTCTCGATCGTGCTCGATCCCGACGAGGTCGCGGCAGGCGCCATCGGCTTCAGCGTCGAGAACGACGGCGCAGAGGATCACGAGCTCGTCATCGTGAAGGGTGTGCCGTCTGACATCGAGCTCGTCGACGGCGCGCCCGACGAGGAGGCGCTGGGCGATGCCGTGATCGGTGAGATCGAGGCGTTCCCGGCGGGGGAGACCTGCGAGGGCACCTTCGACCTCAGCGAAGGCGACTACGTGATGTTCTGCGCACTCGTCGAGACCGAGGAAGACGGCACCGTGGAGAGCCACTACGAAGAGGGCATGGTCACCACGTTCACGGTGGGCTGAACCCAACGGATGCCTGGCTCGCGCGCATGGTCAGCAGGCTCGGGCGGGGGGCGACGATCGCCACCCCGCCCGCCACGAGCGAGTACGCCGTCTTGCAGGCATGGGCCGTGAGCGCCGCGGCGAGGGCAACGCCTGGGTCGTGGCCCAGCGACGCGAGCGCCGCAACGGCCGCTGCCTCGTAGGTGCCGAACCCGCTCGGGGCAACAGCAACCACCTGGGCGCTCACGGCGGCCGCGGTCACCAGCAGCGCTCCGCGAGGGGTCACGTCGATCCCGGCCCATCGCAGCGCCTGCCAGACGGCGACCGCCTCGAGAAGCCAGGCAGCGCCGGTGCCGGCGAGCGCGACGAGACCTGGCATCCGCACACTTTCGTCACGGTTTGCCAGGCGCCGGACCCAGGCGCACGCGGCGGTGGTGGCGATCGCCACCGCCGCCGTCATCAGCCAGCCCCACGTGCCCAGCAAGCGGCTGAAGGCCACTGGCGCCGCCGCGGCCCCGATGACCACGAGAGTGGCCACGTCGGCGAGACGGAGGACGACTGCAGAGGCCGTGGCAGACACAGCGTCGACCGGCGCACGGCGCACGACGGAGGCAACGCGCAGGGGTTCGCCGAGACGGAACGGCAGCACGTGGTTGGCCCCCATGGAGAGGTGGATCGCTGCCAGGGCCTGGCCGGTCGTCAGCCCGGGCAGCACCTTGCGCCAGACGGCGGCGCGGAGGGCGAAGGCGGCGAGCAGCGCGGTGACGACGATTCCGATGCCGCCCGGGTCGCCGATGGCGGTGCGCCACGCCTCGGTGAGCGCCGCGCGGTCGACGGCGGCGTACACGCCCACAAGCGCCACCGCCATGACGACCGCGCCGGCGGCGCCGAGAGACCAGCGCGTCGGGCGGCGGCCAAGCGTGCGCTGGAGCAGCGCGGCAGCAGGAGTCCCCGCGATCCCGGTGGGTCTGTGGCCCATTTGAGCGGCCAGGCTCGCTTCTAGACCGTGACCAGGATCCGCTGACTGGCGAACGCCCCGATGCCGATGTGCCGGCCCTCGATCTCCACGGTGGTGGTGCCGTCGGGCGAAGCGGCGGTCATGGTGCCGGAGCGGCCTGGTACGACGTCAGCGTCCTCGAGGAACTCCAACAGACCCGGCGCGAACTCGAGCTCCTCGGGGATGCGAGTGACCGTGAACCCGGCGCCCACGCTCACCTCGCTGAGCGGGCGCATCTCGGGTGCCACGTAGTCGGCTCCGGGGATCGGGTTGCCGTGCGGGCAGGTGGTGGGGTCGCCCAGCACGCGCACGATGGCCTTCTCGACCGGTGCTGAGATGACGTGCTCCCACTTGCCGGCTTCCTTGTGGGCATCGGCCCACGACAGCCCGAGGATGTCGGTGAGGAAGCGCTCGGCCAGGCGGTGGCGGCGCACGACGCGCTCGGCCAGCCTGAGCCCGTCGGCGGTGAGGCTGATCGCGTTGTGGTCTAGCCGCACCAGGCCCTCAGCCTCGAGCCGTTTGATCATCTCCGAGACGGCCGGGCGGGACACCATGAGCCGGTCGACGATGCGAGCCTGGATGACCTCGACGTCGTCTTCCTTCAGCTCGTAGATCGCCTCGCAGTACTCCTCGAAGGCCGGATGGAACTCGGGAGTCTGGTACTCGGCCATGGCAAGAGGCTACCGGTCGCCGCGGGCGCGGCCTCAGTGGATCTCGAAGCGGGAAAGCGCGTACTCGGGGCTCTGCTTCTCGGCCATCTCCGGGGGTTGGCCGCACACCAGCACCGGCAGGGTGCGGGTGATGGTCACCTGACCTGATGCCGTGCCACCTGGCCAGAACATGGTGACGTCGGCCCGACCACCGTCGTCCGACACCACGGTGCTCACGGTGAGGTCACGCTGGTCTAGCCACGCCCACCCCCGTTCGGCGAGCACTGCGCGCTCGAGCACCTGGCCCCATGGGTCGAGGGAGGAGGTTCCGCGATCGTGGTCGTGGAGGTCGGCGGGTTCCGCTCGACGGTGGACGATGTCTCTGATCACGTCGGCATCGACATGGGCCCACGCCCGCCCGTCGGGGAGAGTGATCGCGGTGGGCGCGAAGCGGTGCCCGCCGGTGTGGCTGCAGCGCCACACCCGCACGCCCTCCAGGCGCGCCGCGAGCTCGGCGTGGAGCAGGGTTCCCCACCGACCACAGCACGCGTCGCGCTTGCCGTGCCCGCACACCAGCACCTCCGGCGGAGAGATGTCGACCGCCGAAGGCCGGTGGCGGTCGCCGAGTGGGTCGGCGGCGAGGTCGGCGACGAGCTGGCCGATCTCGGGGCGGGGCACGAGGTGGTCGGTGCCGACGAAGCGGTTGGCGTCGAGCCGTCGGTGGTGGACCACGCGGGACAGGCCCTCCGCGCCATCGTCGTGGCGCGGCACCACGAGCATGACGCGCACACCAGGAGCCCGCGACGCCTCGGCCAGCTCGGGGATGTCACCCACGTCAGCGGGCCAGGGGAGCGGCCACTCGACGAGGATCAGGGCATCGAAGCGCGGCGTGGAGCCGATCGGGTCGACGCCCTGCGCCCGTGTCCACGGCGAGCACCGGAAGCGCTCGTCGGTGCCGAGCGCGTCGTGCTCCGTGGCGGCCATCGTGCTCAGGCTAGGGCGCGCCCTTTGGGCTACGTCCAACCGCGGAGTAGGGTCGCGACCGGTCGCTGCTCGCAGTGGCTGTCACATCGCTCTCGGGCGGGGGAAGCCGGTCGAAGTCCGGCACTGACCCGCAGCCGTAGGTCGCCAGCGCCCGCTGGTGACGAGTCGGAATGCCCGACCGAGAGCACAACGGCTCCATTGATCGTCGAGGTCTGCGGATCGGGAGCCCGGGAACCACGGTCGAGCTGTCCCGTAGGAGCAGCGGAGCTGGCCGGTGCCGGGCGATGTCCGCACCCTTCGGCCCCACCGAAAGGTTCCAACCCATGTCAGCTCCCCGCCGTTCGCTCGGACGACGCGCCGCGCTCGCAGCCGGCTCTCTCCTCGCGGCGATCCCGCTCCTAGACGTCAGCGCTGCAAACGCTGCCCCCGCTTCCGCTTTCGCTCCGGCCTCCCTCACTGCACCAGCCGATGCGGCTCTCGACTGGCTCGAAGGCGAGCTGACGGCCGACGGAGGTCATCTCACCACCAGCTACGAGTACGAAAGCGAGATCTACTCCTTCGACGACTGGGGCCTCACGATCGACGCCATCTTGGCGCTCGCCGCCGATGGGCGGGGGAGCGAGCCTGCCGCCGCCACCGCCACGGACCAGGTGGAGGCGAGCATCGGCGACTACGTGACGGGCGGCGACTTCGGCCCGGACGATCGCTACGCGGCGGCGCTCGGCAAGGCGCTCCTCATGGCGTCGATCCAGGGGTCGGACCCGACTTCGTTCGGTGGCTTCGACCTGGTGAGCGAGCTGCTCGCCCGCATGCAGGCCGACGGGGCCGACGCTGGGCGCTTCTCCGATCTGACCAGCTGGGGGGACGACTACAGCAACGGGCTGGGTCAGGCCCTAGCGATCATGGGTCTGGCGCGCACGGCTGCAGGCGCCCCGGACGAGGCGATCGAGTTCCTGCTCGACCAGCAGTGCCCATCCGGCGGCTTCCGCGGTGACTACACGACGAGCGGCGGTTGCACCTCCGATGCGTCCAGCACAACCGATGCCACAGCGTTCGCGATCCAGGCGCTCGCCGCGGTCGACCTGGACTGCGCGGTGCGCGGCGCCGTCTCCGACGCCATCACGTGGTTGCTCGACAACCAGGCAGGAGACGGCTCGTTCGGTGGCGAGAGCGGTGCCAACACCAACAGCAGCGGACTCGCCGCACAGGCGCTGCGCGCCGTGGGATCGGACGCGTCCGCGGACAGCGCCGCCGGCTTCGTCACCGGGCTCCAGCTCACCTCGGGCGACGACAGCGGGGCGATCGCGCTCAACCAGGCCGGCTACGACTCGGCTGCGGACGGCATCGCAACTCTTGAGCGCGACGGCTTCCGCCGCGCTACGGGTCAGGCCGTCCTGGCTCTCGACCTGCCCGCCTACAGCGAGATCGGCGCAGAGCCGATCGACCCGGCGGCGCTCGCCCCGTGCGCTCCCGTCCCGACGACCGCGCCGCCCAGCGCGCCCACCGCGACAGCGAGCGCGACCAGCGTCGTGCTCGGCGGCTCGACGACCGTGAGCGGGTCGGGCTTCACACCCGGCGAGCAGGTCACCATCACCCTGCACTCCACGCCGGTCTTGCTGGCGACGGTCGTCGCAGATGGTGAGGGTCGAGTCACCAAGGCCGTGACGATCCCCACGGACCTGGAGGTCGGCGAGCACCGCATCGAGCTGGTCGGGCTCACGTCAGGCGTGCGTGCAAGCATCGAGATCGAGGTGCTCGGCACGGAGGTGGCCGGGCGCGGCACCCTGCCCGCCACCGGTCGGGCGTCCGCTGCCTCTGTGGCTCTGGCTGTCGCTCTGCTGCTCGCCGGGGCGACCCTCATCGGCGCCGCCCGCCGCCGGGCGGCCGCGATCTAATGCTCCGCAAGGGTCAGCAGCGCGGGAGGACGGGGCTCAGCCTCGTCCTCCTCGCCGCGGCCCTTGGCGGGTACACCGCCGGCTCGGCGGCCGCTCAGTCAGGGTCGCCGGGCGCCTGCGCTGGATATGAGGGCGTGACCGTCGTCGTCGACTTCGGCACGCTGGGCGGAGGAGTGCAGACCCGCTGCGCGCCCGAGCCCGTGAAGTCGGGGTTCGACGCGTTGTCGAGGGCGGGGTTCTCGTATGAGGTCATCCCGGGCGGCTTCCTGTGCCGCATCGATGGCAAGCCGAGCAACCGCCCCTGCAATCGCACGCCACCGCCCGACTACTACTGGTCCTACTGGCTGGCATCCGAGCCGGGCGGCGCCTGGACCTACAGCGACCTGGGCGCAGGAAGCCGCGACCCTGAGCCCGGCAGCGTCGACGGCTGGTCGTTCGTGGACGGATGCGAGCGGAAGCCCGGCGAGTCCACGGACTGCGATGAGCCAACGACAACGTCGACCACCGCGGCCACGACGACCACGCGGTCGGATCACAACGGCGGGGGCGCATCGCCGCCGCCCACCGGTGGGGGAGCGCCGGACACGACCGATGCTCCGTCCGACGGCGTGACTGACGCGACGGTCTCCGGCGCGCCCGGGGACGCACCGCTGGCGCGCGACGACTCGGCGCGCAGCGCTGGCGATGACGTCGGGGGTGAGGCCGCGCTCGACCGCACTGGCACCGCATCAGGCGGCCCCGGGGGCTCGGGCGGGACCGGATCACCGACCGGCGTGCTGGTCGGCGCCGCGGTGGTCGCGCTGCTCGGCGTCGCTGCCGCGAGGCGAGCTCGAAGCCGGCGCATCGACGCGGCGGGGCAAGAGGTCGGGTAGGCGCATGCAAGCCCGGATGCAGCGTCTCCCACGCGCACTCCACCCCGGTGCGTGGTGGCTCTGGGCGATCGGGCTCGCCACGGCGGCGAGCCGCACCACCAACCCGTTGCTGCTCGTGCTGGTGGTGGCTGTCACCGGCTACGTCGTGGCCGCGCGCAGAGGCGACGCGCCATGGGCTCGCGGCTTTCGCTCCTACGTGATCCTCGGACTCGTGGTGATCGCGATCCGGGTCTTGTTCCGCGCGCTGTTCGACGGGCAACACGGCCAGCACGTGCTGGTGACGCTTCCCGAGATCCCTCTGCCGGAGGCGGCCGCGGGCATCAGGATCGGGGGAGCGGTGTCCGCCGAGGCAGTGCTCGCCGCGATCTACGACGGCCTGCGCCTCGCAGCTCTCCTGCTCTGCGTCGGCGCCGCCAACGTCCTCGCCAACCCCAAGCGACTGCTCAAGGCCATGCCTTCGGCGCTGCACGAGATCGGCGTCGCGGTCACCGTTGCGCTGAGCGTCGCTCCACAGCTGGTGGAGAGCGGGCAGCGAGTACGGAGGGCGCGGCGGCTGCGCGGTGAGGCGGGCCGGCGCATGCGCGTGCTGAAGGAGATCGCCATCCCCGTCATGACCGACGCGCTCGACCGCTCGCTCCTGCTGGCGTCGGCCATGGACTCGCGGGGCTACGGCCGCGCGGTCGCCGCCGCGCCGGCGGCGCAGCGCGCCACGGCGGCGCTGGTGCTCGGTGGCCTGGCCGGTGTCTGCGTCGGCACCTACGGCCTGCTCGACTCGACCGCTCCGCGCAACCTCGGATACCCGATGCTGCTCGTCGGCCTGACCACGGCGGCCGCCGGGTTCCGGCTGGCCGGCCGCCGAGTGAAGCGAACGCGCTACCGGCCAGATCCCTGGCGCGCGGAGGAATGGGCCGTCGCGCTGTCGGGTCTTGCCGTCGCGCTGCTCGTGCTCGTCGCCTCCCAGCTGGATGGCGCCGGCCTCCATCCGTCGCTCCAGCCGCTCAGCTGGCCGCCGCTGCCAGCTCTGCCTGCTGTGGCGATCCTCCTGGGCGCGCTCCCGGCCTGGCTGGCACCGCCAACCGTGCGCCCGGCAAGGCATCGTGCGCTGTTGCCGGCTCAGCCCGCCGAGCTCGTCGCTGGGGGTGGCGGGTGATCCGGTTCGAGCACGTCACCATCACCTACCCGGAGGCCGGGTCGCCGACGCTGGCCGACGTCGACCTCGTCGTCCCCGAGGGCGAGCTGTGCCTCGTGATCGGCCGCACCGGTGCCGGCAAGTCCACGCTGCTCGGCGCTGTCAACGGGCTCGTGCCTCACTTCACCGGCGGCCACCTGGCAGGTCGGGTGCTCGTCGACGGGCGCGACACCCGCACGCACCCACCCCGCGATCTGGCAGACGTTGTCGGCGTGGTCGGTCAGGACCCGCTGGCGGGCTTCGTCACCGACACGGTGGAGGAGGAGCTCGCCTACGTGATGGAGCAGCTGGCAGTTCCCACCGCGGTGATGCGCAAGAGAGTGGAGGAGACCCTCGACCTGCTTGGAATCGCGGACCTGCGAGCGCGACCTCTGCGCACGCTGTCCGGTGGCCAGCAGCAACGGGTGGCGATCGGCTCGGTGCTGACGGTACAGCCCACGGTGCTCGTGCTCGACGAGCCCACCTCGGCTCTGGACCCTGCCGCGGCCGAGGAGGTGCTCGCCGCCATCACCCGCTTGGTGCACGATGTCGGCATCACCGCGCTCGTCGCCGAGCACCGCCTCGAGCGGGTGGTGCAGTACGCCGACTCCGTCATCTACCTGGCGGGTGACGGCACCGCCGTGCTCGATGAGCCGGCGCACGCGCTGGCGACTGCGGAGCTCGCCCCGCCCGTGGTCCACCTGGGGCGCCTGGCCGGCTGGGATCCGCTGCCGCTGTCTGTGCGTGACGCGCGGCGCTCCGCAGCGCCGCTCCGGGAGCGGCTGGCTGAGACCCCGGCACCTCGACGCAGCTCGCCGAGCGGGTCTGGTGTGGGCGCGCCGCTGCTGTCGGCAAATGACATCGTCGTTCGCTACGGAGACGTCGTCGCCGTCGCTGGGGTCGACCTCGACGTAGCCGCCGGTGAGATCGTGGCCGTGATGGGTCGCAACGGCTCGGGCAAGTCGTCGCTCCTCTGGGCTCTCCACGGAGCGGGTCCACGCGAGCGCGGCGTCGTGACTGTCGCCGGCGTAGATCCGGCCGCGGCGGCGCGGAGCGAGGCCCGCGAGCTCGTCGGGCTGGTCCCCCAGACGCCGTCTGATCTCCTCTACCTGGCGACGGTCGAGGACGAGTGTGCTCAAGCCGATCGTGACGCGGCGGTCACCCCGGGCAGGTGCCGCGCACTGCTGGATCGCATCGCGCCCGGTGTTGCAGGCGAAGCGCATCCGCGCGACCTGTCTGAAGGCCAGCGCCTGGCGCTGGTCTTGGCCGTGCAGCTCACGGCGTCGCCGTCTGTCGTGCTGCTCGACGAGCCGACGAGGGGGCTCGACTACCGGGCCAAGGAGCGACTCGCCTCGCTTCTCGTCGAGCTGGCCGAGGACGGCCGCGCCGTGGTCGTCTCCACCCACGACGTGGAGCTGGCAGCCGTCGTGGCTCACCGAGTGGTCGTGATGGCAGACGGCGAGATCGTCGCTGACGGGGAGGCGGCGCAGGTCGTCGGCTCGTCCGTCGCCTTCGCCCCGCAGGTGGCGCGCGTGCTGCATCCCCTGCCGTGGCTGACCGTCGACGACGTCGCCAGCGCGCTGGCGGAGGCCCCAGCGTGAGCGCGATCCCCGTGCAGCGAGACCGAGCGGTCGTGCACATGGCGCCCCGCTCGGTGCTGGCGCTGATCCTGACGTCGGCCGCCGGGCTGGCGATGTTCGCCTGGCCGCTGATCATCGACCCACCCGCCGACTTCTCGCACACGCGCGACGCGCCGTACGTGTTCGCGCTGATCCTCCCCGCGCTCATGGCGGTGGTGCTCTCCGAGCTCTCGAGCCGGGGCATGGACACCAAGGCGATCGCCATGTTGGGGGTGCTGTCGGCGATCGGCGCGGCACTGCGCCCGCTCGGCGCCGGCACCGGCGGCATCGAGCTCGTCTTCTTCCTGCTCGTGCTCGGCGGCCGCGTGTACGGGCCGGCCTTCGGGTTCGTGCTGGGGTCGACGACGCTGTTCGCCTCCGCGCTGCTCACCGGCGGCATCGGCCCGTGGCTGCCGTTCCAGATGCTGGCCTCGTCATGGGTCGGCCTCGGTGCCGGCCTGCTACCGCGAGCGCGGGGGAGGGCCGAGATCGCGCTGCTGGCCGTGTACGCCGGGCTCTCCGCCTACATGTACGGGTTCCTCGTGAACCTTTGGGGCTGGCCCTTCAGCCTCGGGACGGACACCCAGCTCTCCTACGTGGCGGGCGACGCCGTGCTGGACAACCTCCACCGCTTCCTGCTGTACACGCTGGCCACGTCGACCTGGGGCTGGGACACGGGACGCGCCATCACCAACGTGGTCGCCGTCCTCCTCATCGGGTCGGCTGTTCTCACGACGTTGCGTCGCGCCGCGCGCCGAGCCGCCTTCGACGCGCGGGTCACGTTCGACTGAGACTTCCCACGCAGGACTCAGCAGTAAGGGCAGTGGCGACAGTCGTTGGCGCAGCAAGCGCCCCGGCGGACGTGCTCCGCGGCGGTCATCACGAAGAGCCCCGTCACGGGATCGAGGTAGCCAGGCTGGGCCGCCTCCATGGCCGCCTTGTGCGCATCGAGGATCTCCGTGCGACGCGGATGGTGGAGCGGCAGGCGATCGGGGTGCGGTTCGAGGAGCGACCGCCCTGCGGGGGTCGGGGCGTCAGCCACGCGCATCCGTAGGCACGTCAGCCGGCGGCCGCGCCCGCGAGGGTGGCGGCGCCGACGATGGCGAAGGCGATCGCACCGATGCGTCGCAGCAGGTCGGCCTCCACCCGCGCCGCCAGGGCTCGGCCACCGACGATGGCGAGAGACGTCGCGGCGATCATCGCCGCAGTCGACCCGATCCACACCGGCAGCGCGCCGCGGTCAGCGGCCAGGCCCGCCGTCGTGAGCATGGTCTTGTCGCCCAGCTCGGCCAGGAAGAAGGCGATCGCGACGCTGACGAGACCACCGGTCGCAGCAACGTCCTCGTCTTCGTCCTCCGCCGATCGCCATGTCCACAACGCGAACCCGAGGAACAGCAGCCCCGCGGCGACGGCGATGGCGCGGTCGGGCACGAGGTCGCTGATGACAGCGCCTGCGGTGACTGACAGGGTCTGCAGCACGACGATGGTCGCGCCGAGCGCGGCGAGGACCTTGGGCGCGGAGTAGCGGCCCGCCAGCGTCAGGGCGACGAGCTGGGTCTTGTCGCCCAGCTCGGCGAGGAGCACCACGGCGAACGCGGTGAGCACGTCAGCCACGGCAACCGCACCACGAACGCATCAGGACATCTTTGGCAGCCACGCCGCCGAGGACCAATCAGGGCGGGTCGGGGCCGTTGTCGGGGTCGGGTTGTCGGTTTCGAAGCTCGTTGTGGAAGTCGCAGCCGAGGCGGCCGCCCTCTTGGGTGGTGAGGCCGCCTTTGGAGTATTCGATGATGTGGTCGATGTGGGGTCGCTCTGGTACTTCGTCGCAGTAGGGGTGGAAGCAGGTGCGGTCGCGCACTTCGATGGCACGCCGCAGGGCTCCGCGGAAGAAGCGGCGTCGGGCGCCGACGTCGATGACGCGGGAGGGCCCGTCGAACACGA
>JBMOLI010000013.1:0-393652 GCA_049325515.1 Actinomycetota bacterium
GCGACATGCCACACAACGCCCTCGACGGCTTGATCTTCACCCAGTGGCCTTCACGCATGACCACCACCATGGACGACCACGACCATCAAGTGGTGGACCTATTGCGCCGCATCTCTATTGCCTCGGGTCGGACCCGACCGCCGACCGGGGAACCGAACGGCTAGGAGCAGTCGACCAGGGAGCGGGAGGTGATGTCGCCGTAGATGCGGCGCAGGCGGGCGGCCGCGGTGGACCAGGTGTAGTCGCGGGCGCGGACGGCGGCGTGGGTGGCGAGGTCGGCGGCGACGGTGGGCACGGCGAGGATCTCCTGCGCATAGGCGGCAAAGGCGGCCGGGTCGCGGCCCTCGACCAGGAAGCCCGTGCGCTCGTGCTCGACCAGCGTGCGCAGCCCGCCGACGGCGGCGGCGACGACGGGCGTGCCGCAGGCGGCCGCCTCGAGCGCGACCAGCCCGAAGGACTCGGAGCGGCTCGGCACGAGGCAGACGTCGGCCGACCGGTAGTAGGTGGACAGCAGGTGGTGGGGCACCGGGGCGACGAAGCGCACCTGGTCGGTGACGCCGAGGTCGGCGACCAGCTTGTCGATGCGCTCCACCTCGGCGGCGCCCTCGCGGCCGCTCGCTCCGCCGACGACGACGAGCGTGGCGGTGGGGTCGTCGAGCGCGGCCAGCGCCCGCACGGCGACGTCGAGGCCCTTGAGCGGCTGGATGCGTCCGACGAAGAGCAGCACCGGGCCGTCGCCCAGGTGCAGGTGGCCGAGCGCCCGCCGAGCGCCGGCGCGGTCGCCGGGCGAGAAGAAGGCGTGGTCGACACCGGGGGCCACGATCTCGACGCGGGTGGGGTCGGCGCCGTAGAGCCGCACGAGCTGGTCGGCCTCGGCCACGCAGCTGGCGAGGATGGCATCGGAGCAGCCGATCACCTGCGCTTCGGCGTGGACCCGGCGCTCGGGCTCGGGGTCGCCCGTCTCCGCCTTCACCCGGGCGAGCGTGTGGAAGGTGGACACCAACGGCAGGTCGAGCTCGTGCTTCAGGCGGTGGCCGGCCACGCCGGAGAGCCAGTAGTTGGCGTGGAGGGCGTCGACGTCGCCGAGCAGCTCGAGGTGGCTGCGGACGCCGTCAGCGAAGGCGTCGACGATGTCGGGCAGCTGCTCCTTGGCGAGGTCGGTGGGGCCGGCCTCGACGTGGACCACCCGGAAGCCGGGCTCCACCTCGACGATCTCGGGGCTGTCGTCGTCCCAGCGGCGCACGAAGACATCGGCCTGCACGCCCGCCTGCGCCAGCGCGGACACGAGCTCGCGCACGTAGACGTTCATCCCCCCGCTGTCGCCCTGTCCGGGCTGGGCGAGAGGCGAGGTGTGGAGGGAGAGGACGGCGAGTCGGCGCATGGTCGGCTACGGGCAACAGGCCCGCGGGGGCATCAACGCTCTGCGTCGACCAGTTCTTCCCCGCCGGCGTGGGCGTCGCCGTCGTTCTCGTGGCGGAACGAGCTGTAGATCCGGATCAGCGTCTTCTTCTGCTCCTCGGAGAGGCCCGGATCGCGGCGGATCTCGGCCACCAGATCGGCGCCCTCCCGCTCCTCCAGGATGCCGGCACGCACGTAGAGCGTCTCCGAGGAGATCTCAAGCGCACGAGCGATCTGCTGGAGGATCTCGGCTGAAGGCTTGCGCAGCCCACGCTCGATCTGGCTCAGGTAGGGGTTGGAGATGCCGGCCATCTCGGAGAGCTTGCGCAGCGACAGGTGACCGACCCGGCGCTGATCGCGGATGAACTCCCCCAGCTCATGCCAACGGTGCTCCAGCTCCTCCTTCATGGCCGGAAGGCTACGCGACTGTCGCGAGCAACCGTTAACCGAGCGCTAACACCCCGCGACGTCTGTGAACCCGGATGTCCGCTATCCGGCCGCCAGGGTTCACAGACGTTGGTTGTTGGGGGTTGCTATTGCAGGAGGGCGTCGATGGTGGCTTCGCCGGTCTTGTAGCGGCGGGTGATCTCGGCCTGCAGGGCGTCGATGAGGTCGAAAAGGGCGTGGCGGTGGCCCGACACCTTGTGCTCGAACGCCTCGAGCTTGTCGGCGAGGGATCGCAGCTCGTCGTCGGGCAGGCCGGGCAGGTCGGCCAAGTGGCCGCTGCCGACGATGCCGTCGAGCTCGGCCTCGAGCTGGGGCGGCATCTCGCCCGGCGTCATCAGCTGCGGCAGCCGGCCCACGCCCGGCGCACTGGTGCGGTCGGACAGCACCTCGGGCAGGCGGGCGATCAGATCGGGCAGGTCGGCCGGGTCGCCGCCCTCGGCGCGGCGGGTGAGCTCCATGCCGACGATGTCGAGCCGGCCCTGCACCATGCGCCGCAGCAGCGACAGCCCCGTCTCGACCTCCTGGCACTCCGCCCGCATCTCTCGCACCCGCTCCATGGAGTGGGAGGTGAGCTCGCCCAGGTAGTCAGGGTCGAGCAGCTCGTCGAGGTCCGCTGCCATGGCGTGAGCGTATCCCCACACCTGTCCTGGAACGGGCCGGACTGGCCGCAGATGTCCTCTGTCCGGTTACCTTGACCGGCATGCGATCGACCCTCCTCAGCATCGCCGGCGCCGTGGCGCTGGCCACCACGCTCACGGCCTGCGGCGACACCGGCGGAGACGGCGGGGGCAGCGCGTCGGGCTGCAAGCCGGCCGACTCGTCGATCGAGGTCGGCGCGCTGGACAAGCTCATGTTCGACTCCGAGGCCTACGACGCCGAGGCCGGCTGCGTCGACATCACCTACACGAACCAGGGCAGCGTCGCGCACACGCTGCTCGTGCGGGGCCAGTCAGGCTTCAAGCTGGCCGTCGGTGACGAGGACAAGGGCAGCATCGAGCTCGACGCCGGCACCTACGAGCTCTACTGCGACGTCGCCGGCCACGAGGCCGCCGGCATGAAGGCCGAGCTCACCGTCGGCGCCCCGGGCTGAGAGCGAGGCGACACCCGCCGGCCGGCTGACCGCTCGGTCACGCGGCTCACCAGGCCTCCCGGTGCCCGCCTCAGCCGGGCGCCGCTCGCCCGGCGGCCTGCCTAGACGGCGAGGATCAGCTCCCAGCCGACGAAGTGCAGGACCGCGAGCAGCACGAAGCCGGCGGTGATCGTGTTCTTGTGCTTGTCGAACACGAGCTTGTTGAAGGGGCTGTCGAAGCCGCCGATCAGGCCGAGGGCCGACGCCTCGATGAAGGCCCAGAGCACGAGCACGAGCACCCAGTAGCCGACGGTGCCACCGATGCCGTCGAACCAGACGGCGCCGTGGGCGGCGAAGACCATGAACCACAGCATCGGGATCGACATGAGCGTGTTGGCCCTCGACGCACGGGCGGCGGGCTTGGCGAGCGTGGCCGCCTTCGGGTCGGCCTGACCGCCGGCTGCGACCGACTCGGCGCTGCCGATGATCACCTTCTGGTGACGCCAGATGACGCCCCACACGTTGAGGAACATCGTGGTGCCGAAGAGCATGCCGGTGAGGATCGCGGTGCCGCCCACGCCTGACAGGTAGAGGTCCATGTTCTCGCCGTCGCCCTGGATCGTGAGCAGCATGAGACCGAACAGGAACGTGAGCAGCGCGGCGTAGCGGAACCACCAGAGCGCCCGGAACGTGAGCTTGCGCAGGGCCTCGGAGCGAGCGCCGTCGGTGAGCTCGGCGTAGGCCGGCGTCTGCACGAAGTTGAAGAAGTAGAGCAGCCCGATCCATGTGATTCCGACGAGGACATGGGCGCCGCGCGTGAGCACGGAGAGAGGACCGCTGGGATCGGCAAAGTTGTCGAAGATCTCCACTTGTTCACCTCAGCGCTAGGGGATGGCGCCTCGAACCTACAGAGGTCGACGGCTTGCCTCAACCACCCTCGGCCAACCTCGGTACGGTGAGCGGGCCCGCGGCTTTGTCGGGAGGACCCCTTATGACCGATCAGGATCCGTACGGCGACCCGACCCGCGTCGACGTCCCTGTCACCGACCCCACGCAGGCCATGCCGGCGGCCGCGGGCGGACCGCCGACGGGCGGGCAGCCGCCGTACACGCCAGGTCCCCCCGGCGCGGGTGGCGGGCGCGAGCCGGGCCAGCCGGATCGACGCTGGTGGATCCTGGCGGGCCTGTTCGCGCTCGTCTTGCTGATCGGGCTGGCGGCGCTGCTGCTGGGCGGCGACGACGACGAGACGTCCACCACCGACACGACGTCGACCACGTCCACCACGCTCGAGGAGACGACCACGACGTCGTCGTCCACCACCACCTCGAGCACCACCACGTCGACCTCTACGACCACGACCACCACCACGCCGCCGGCGACTGTGGCCCCTGAGCTGTGCACGTCGGGTGAGCCGGACGATCCCGACCACACCGCCCTCGTGCTCTACCAGGCCTACGCGCTCGATGACCGCGGTTGCGCCGAGGAGATCGCCACCGAGAGCGCCATCGACACGCTGTTCGCCATCCCCGGTGGCGGCAGCGACTGGGAGTACCAAGGCTGCACCGAGCAGGACGAGCCCGACCCACACCTCGACTGCGCCTTCACGTTCCCCGGCGGCGCCACCCACTTCCGTCAGAGCTACAGCGACACCGACGGCTGGGTGATCTACGAGGTGTACCAGACCACCGACTAGCGCCCCGCGCTGTCGGCATGGGTCGAGGTGGCGCAGGCCGGCGCCGCGTGCGCGCCCGTCGCTGTCACGAGAACCGCTCCCACAGCCCCGAAGGCGTGACAGCGGCCCCGGCCCGCGCCGGTGCCATCTCGATACCGAGAGTGTGACAGCGGGGACGAGCGGGCTAGGAGATGAGGCCGATGCCCCAGCACCAGGCGGGAGCCGCCAGGAGCAGCGAGTCGAGGCGACGCAAGGCGGAGGCGCGCGTGCGGTTCGACGGCAGCAGCGCCGATGCGAAGAGCTGGCCGAGCGGCGCCAGCAGCAGCACGATCCCGCCGAACAGCCAGGCCTCGCCGAAGTCGAGGGTGGAGATCGGCAGCGTCGAGACGATGAACGTCAGCACGACGATGCCCGCGGCGCCTGCGGCCGGGCCTTCGTAGGGGTTCCTGGCGCCCGAGCCGATGAGGTAGTCGCCGGTCTCGTAGGCCGAGGCGAGCAGCAGCAGCGCAAAGGCCGAGCCCTGGTCGAGGCGGGACAGCAGCACCATCGACAGGGCAACGATGCCGGGAGGCAGCGCGCAGCGGATGGTCCAGCCGGCGTCGACCACGGTGGGGTGGGGCGACTGCGTGTCGGCGGTGGCGCGCATGAGGGCGAGCACGACGCCCGCCAGCACGGCGAGCCCGGCGCCCCCTGCGCCCAAGCAGGCGCCGACGCCCATGAGGCCGGCCATGGCAGCGGCGATCGGCTCGTCGGCGCGGCCGCCGCGCTTGCGCCAACGGCGCGCGGTCTGTGCGGCAGCTATGCCGGCCGCGCCTCCGTAGACGAGGGCGGTCGGCAACGGACCGATGCCGATGGCCGCGACCGCGAGCACGAACCAGGCGGCACCGAGGCGCACATGCGGACCGCTGATGTCGTAGACGACGGTGTAGCGGCGACGGGCGCTGCTGCCGCTGTCGGGGGCGGGGCGCTTGGCCGAGGACGAGCGCCTCGACGAGGGGCGGCGCGGCGCGGCGGTGCCGGCGCGGGCCATCAGGCTTGGCCGCCGGAGACGGGTGGGAGCACGGCGACCTCGTCGTCGTCGGCGACGGGGTCGGCGGGCTCCGAGGGCTCGCCGTTCAGCCAGACCTGGCAGTGCTCGACGATCTCAGCGAAGCGTTCGCCGTATCGCGAGCGAGCAGCGTCGATCACCTCGGCCACCGTGGCTCCGGGAACGTCGTCGCGGCCGGTGCCAGCAGCCTCCCGAGCCCCCGCGAACAGGCGCAGCACAGCCACCTCCAGCGCCGCCGCCCTCAGGCGGAGACGACCTCCGATCGGCTGTCGGGCTTCACGGCGTGAGCGTACCGACGCTCGCAGCCCCCACGCCGCATGCGCCCGTCCTCGTGGCGGGGTCCCGGCGACCGACTCGTGCGCCAACCCGCCAGAGCCACCGGCACGCGCACGACAGCCGGTTTGCGCACGAGTGCGCGGGTGCGCCCGCCCCGCCGCCCACTCGTGCGCCAAGCGCCACCGCACGCACGCACGCAAGGCCATGGCCGACTCGTGCGGCAACCCGCCACCACCACCGGCACGCGCACGACAGCCGGTTTGCGCACGAGTGCGCGCATGCAAGGCCATGACGGACTCGTGCACCAACCCGCCACAGCCACCGCGACGCGCACAGGTGCCCGTTCACACGCACGAGTGCGCGACCGGGCACGTCGCCCGGGGTTGTCGCAGGGGGCCGGTAGGTTCGCGGGCCATGACCCGGGTCCTGCTCATCCGCCACGGCCAGTCGGAGTGGAACGCCGACGGGCGCTGGCAGGGCCAGGCCGACCCGGCGCTCACCGATCTCGGGCGCCACCAGGCCATGCACGCCAGCCGGTCGTTGGGCGTGGTCGACGCAATCGTGTCGTCCGACCTGCAGCGCGCCTCGGAGACGGCGGTCATCCTGTCCAGCGAGCTCGGCGTCGGACCCGTCCTCCTCGACCCTGACCTGCGTGAGCGCCATGCGGGTGCGTGGCAGGGGTTGACGCGGGCGGACATCGAACGCGACTGGCCGGGCTACCTCGGCCCGCCGCCCCCGATCGAGGGCGCGCGCGACGGCACCGAGCCCGCTGCACGCGTGACCGAGGAGGGCGGCCCGCGGAAGCGGCCGCCGGGCTGGGAGCCAGACGAATCGCTCGTCGTGCGCGCCACGGCCGCGCTCGTGCGCGTCCACGAGCTGGTTGGCGACGGCGAGGCGATCGCCGTCACGCACGGCGGCCTCGTCTACGCGCTCGAGCGCGTGCTCGGCGCGCCGTTCGTGCGGCTGCCGAACCTGGGCGGCCGCTGGATGGAGGTGGGCCCGCAGGGTGCGGTGAGCCTCGGCGACCGCGTCGTGCTGGTCGACCCCGACGAGCTCACCATCCCCACCCAGCTCTGAACAACCAACGTCTGTGAACCCGGATGGCCGGTATGCGGACGTAGGTGTTCACAGACGTCGGAGGGGTGGATGGGTATGGTCGATCGGGTGGAGTCGCTGTGGTCCGGTTCGATCGACGAGTGGACCGAGCCCACGCCCACACAGCCGCGCCGCGGCCGCGTCCGGGGCCGCGGCCACGCCGCCGCCAGCGGCAACGAGGGGCCAGCAGGCCGCGACCCGCGGGGCGACGATCCGTCGCCGCCGGTTGAGCCGCTGCTGAGGCCGCGGGCCAGGTCGCTGCGCACGATGGAGGTCGAGGTCGTACGGTCGGCCAAGCGGCGCAAGTCGGTGTCGGCCCGGATCGTCGACGGCCGCATCGTCGTGCGGATGCCGCAGTGGATGACGCGCGCGCAGGAGGCCGAGTACGTCACCGACCTGGTCGCCAAGCTCGAGCGCCAGCAGGTCGCCGAGGAGGTCGACCTCGACCAGCGGGCTCGCGAGCTGGCCAAGCGCTACGACCTGCCCAGGCCCAAGTCGATCCAGTGGGTCACGAACCAGAAGCAGCGCTGGGGCTCGTGCACGCCATCCACGGGCGAGATCCGCATCTCCGACCGCATCGCCGGCTTCCCGGGCTGGGTGCTCGACGGCGTGATCGTGCACGAGCTGGCGCACCTCGTGCACTTGCACCACTCGGCGGAGTTCTGGGAGCTGGCCCACCGCTACCCGAAGACCGAGCGGGCCTACGGCTTCCTCATCGCCAAGCACATGGGCGACGAGCTCGGCGACTGAGCGGCCGAACCGAACGCAGCGCGCCTCCGCTCAGGCCGGGGCGTGCTCAGCGCAGAAGCGGGTGGCGGGCTGGCGGCTGAGGCGCTCGTCGTCGATGTGCGCGCCGCAGACCTCGCAGACGCCATAGGTGCCTTCGTCGAGACGACCGAGCGCGGCTTCGACGTCGTCGAGCTCGCCCTCGACGTCATCGAGGAGGGGCAGGTCGGGCGCGCTCTCGACGTGCGGCGGGGTCGAGGGGTGCTCCGGGTCCACAGACCGAGGCTAGGCGAGCAGCACAGCCCCGCTTCCCGCGGGCGCTGGACGGCCACGGAGCTTTGGACTGTGCGGTGGGGGCGGCGAGGGTCGAACTCGCGACTAATCGCTTAAAAGGCGACTGCTCTGCCAGCTGAGCTACACCCCCGCTCCTGAACGATAACCAGCGGGACAACGACAGCCAGTCAGGGCCGTCAGGCTCCTCGCGGCGAGCGGGTGCCCGGGCAGAGCTCCCGCGCGTGTCAGGACTGGATGGAGACGTCGAGGTCGTCGAGCAGGGCGCGGACGCGGCGCTCGATCTCGTCGCGCACCCGCCGCACCACGTCGATGCCCTGTCCGGCTGGGTCGTCGAGCTGCCAGTCCTCGTAGCGCTTGCCCGGGAACCAAGGGCAGGCATCGCCGCAGCCCATCGTGACCACGACGTCTGCGGCTCGCACGATGTCGTCGGTCCACGGCTTCGGGTGCTCCGAGGTGATGTCGATGCCGACCTCGGCCATGGCCGCGATCGCCACCGGGTTGATCCGATCGGCCGGCTCCGATCCGCCCGACATGGCGACGGCCCGATCTCCCGCCAGGTGCGTGAACCAGCCGAGGGCCATCTGCGAACGTCCGGCGTTGTGCACGCAGAGGAAGAGCACCGTCGGCCGCTCACGGCGGGGTGCGCTGTCAGCGTCGGGCATCGAGGGTGTCCTCCAAGGACGGCTCGGGTTCGGGGAAGACGACGCGCGCGACGGCGACTGCCAGCGCGGCGCCGAGGAGCTGAGCCGCGATGAAGCCGGGAGCGGAAGCAGGGCGGATGCCGGCGAAGGTGTCGGACAGCGTGCGGGCGATCGTGACGGCGGGGTTGGCGAAGCTGGTGGACGAGGTGAACCAGTAGGCCGCACCGATGTAGCCGGCCACCGCGATCGGCACCGCGCCGGGCAGGCCGTAGCGCACGACGCCGAAGATCACGGTGAGGAGCCCGAAGGTGGCGACGACCTCGGCCAGGAACGTCGCCGAGGTGATGCGGTCGTGCGTGGACAGGTCGATGGCCGGGAGCTCGTACATCAGGTTGGCGACGATCGCGCCCGCGCACCCACCGGCCACCTGCACCAGCACGTAGGCCGCCGCCGCCCGCCGCTCGATCTTGCCGCGCGCCAGCTCCGCCAGCGTGACGGCAGGGTTGAAGTGCGCGCCCGACACCGCCCCGAAGGTCAGGATCAGCGCAGCCAGCGCGAGGACCGTGGCGGTCGAGTTCTCGAGTAGCTGAAGGCCGACGTCGCCCGGCGAGAGGCGCTCGGCGGCGATGCCCGATCCCACGACGACGGCCACGAGCAGCCCGGTCCCCAGGCCTTCTGCCAAGGCCCGCGCAGCCAGCGGCGCGCGGTCGCTCACCGCCGTCTGCCCGCGGGCCGCAGCGACCGGTCGGTGGAACGCGCGCCCGCCATGGACACCAACCTACGTCTGTGAACCGCCACGGCCGCATACCGGTCATCCGGGTTCACAGACGTTGGTTGTTGGGGCGGTGCAGGGCGAGCCACGCGGTCGATGCCGCCAGGGTGATGAGACTGACCCAGATGTTGACGCGCAGGCCGAGTATCTCGCTGGCGGGGTCGATTCGCAGGGACTCGACCCACAGGCGACCGACCGCGTAGCCACCGACATAGAGGGCGAACAGGGTGCCCGGGCGCGCGCCGGGTCGCCGTCTCTCGTAGACGACGAGCAGCGCGGCGAGCGCCAGGTTCCACAGCGCCTCGTAGAGGAAGGTCGGGTGGTAGGTCGCGATCCGCTCGTAGCCGTCGGGCCTGTGCTCCGGGTCGATGCGCAACGCCCACGGCAGGGTGGTGGGCCGCCCGAAGAGCTCCTGGTTGAACCAGTTGCCGAGCCGGCCGATCGCCTGTGCGACGGGGATGGCGGGAGCGACCACGTCGAGCAGCCGAGCGGCGGGGAGGCCGCGCCGGCGGGCGAGGGCGACACCGGTCAGCACGCCCGCCAGCAGGCCGCCGGGTATGCCCAGCCCGCCCTCCCAGACCGCCAGCGCGTGCAGCCAGCGACCCTCGAACCGCTGGTAGTCGGTGATCACGTGATACGCCCGCGCCCCCGCCAGCCCGGCCAGGACCGACCACGTCGCCAGCTTGGCGATGTCGTCGGCGTCTCCCCCGCGCCTCGACCAGCGCGCCTGCGCGATGCGGGCGGCCACCACGACGCCGATCGCGATCACGAGCCCGTAGGCGCGCAGCTCGAGCGGGCCGAGGTTGATCGAGCTGCTGCCGGGGCTGGGGATCGACGTGACGAGCGCGAGCGGCGTCACGTCGCCTCGACCACGAGGGTGCCTTCCATGCCTGCCTCGCGGTGGCCCTCCACAGCGCAGTAGAAGGTGTAGGTGCCCGGCTCGTCGACTCGGAAGCCGCCGGCGACGGTGTCGCCCGTATCAGCCGAGACATGGCCCTCGACGCCTTCGACGTTGAAGTCGTGGAGCAGGTCGTGCGACGTGAGGACGATGGCGAAGTCCTCGCCGGCCGTCACGGTGATCTCGTCGGGGTCGAACTCGAGGTTCGCCGCGGTCACCTCGATGCGCTGCGAACCGGGTGCCACGTCCGACACCTCGTCGTGCGGCCCGCCACCGCTCATGGTGCTGTGCGGGCTGGTTGATTTCGATGTGTCGCCGCAAGCCGCGATGACGGCGGCGGAGGCTGCCGCCGCGGCGAAGGCGAGAAGAGCAGAGTGGGATGGGCGCATGGACGCGCTCCTTTCAGTCAGAACGGACGTTGAGCCCGCAACGCGGCGCTGGCTCGAGACGACGCGCCGGGGGCGCGCGTCGCGGCCCGTCACGCGCCGCTGCGGTGGCGTGACTCGCTACGCGGGTGCAATCAACGCTGAATGACCGCTAGCCGCACCCACACCGGGGGCGGCTCGCCCCACGCTCCGGCGCGAGCTGGGCGGCACGTCGCCGGAGTCGCCACGCCCGGCGCAGCCGACGCAGCCCGCGGCGTCGAGGCGCGGGTGGCGCGCACCACCAGCGCCGTTGACAGGACAGCCATGCACGCGACCGCCATCAGGTGCGTCGAGGTGCACTGGTCACAGTGCGGCTCGTGATGGTCCGGGGCTGCGGATGACGTCGGCGGGGATGCCGGTCGCACGGCGTGGGCCCCGGTCTCTGCGGCGACGGCACCCCGCGCTGGGGGATGCGCGTATGCCGTGGCGGGCCCACGCTGACCCCCGTCAGGGACCAGGCCCGAGGACCCATCGAGGCCGTGCATCAAGAGCAGCGCGCCTACCAGCACCGGCAAGACCACCAGAGCCGGCCACCGCACCAGGCGCGCTCGCGTCATCCATGCGGACCGTAGCCGAGCCAGCCCACCAACCAACGTCTGTGAACCCGCTACGTCCGCATGCCGGCCGTCAGGGTTCACAGACGTTGGTTGTTGGGGCTGATACCCGTGGGGGGTAGGGACCTTGGTCACCTCGATCACGGGCCAAGGCCCCCGGCGCGCCACAGGTCACGGGCGCAAGATGGCTGACAACAGAAGGAGCGTCGGATGAAGAAGTCCCACCTTGCGCCGTGCGTCGTCGGGGTCGCCCTGGCGGTCGCCGTCTTCATCGCCCTCGGCGGATCGGCGAGCAGCGTCGGCTTCCTGGCTGTCGTTCTCGCCTGCCCGCTCATGATGATCGTGATGATGCGGATGATGATGGGCGGCCACCATCGCGACACCGACCGACGTCTGTGAACTGCTACGTCCGCATGACGGCCGCCAGGGTTCACAGATGTCGGTCTACCAGTCCTCCTCGGGGGCAAAGCGCTCCCAGGTGACGGGCTCGGGTGCGGGCGGCTCGGGCTCGGGCGGCTCGGGCTCGGACGCGGGCCGCTTCCGGGGCGGGGCCTCGTGGGAGTGGCTGCCGGTGTCGGCTGGGCGTGAAGGGGCGCGCCCGCCGCCAAGCGCGCTTCCGCTGGTGATCACCCAGGCGGCCAGCGCGGTGGTGACGGGAACGGCGGTGACGAGACCGATGGAGCCGACCAGCGTGCGCACGACCTCGACCGCGACCAGCTCGCCTGCGGCGACGTCGACGAGGCTGCGACCGGCCTGCGTGTAGATGAGCAGCAGCGGCAGCGATGCACCGGCGTAGGCGAGCACGAGCGTGTTGACCGTCGACGCGATGTGGTCGCGGCCGATCGACACGGCGGCGCTGTAGAGGCGGCGCGGGCCGTAGGACGGGTTGGCCTGGTGCAGCTGCCACACGGCCGACACCTGTGTGACGGTCACGTCGTCGAGCACACCGAGGCTGCCGACGATGATGCCGGCCAGCACGAGGCCCTTGATGTCGACCGCGCTCGAGGCGATCTGCAAGTAGAAGGCATCCTCGGTGCCGAACCCGGTGAAGGTGGCGAGCGATGTGAAGACCGCCGCGAGGACCGCTGTTACGCCGAGTGCCGCGAAGGTGCCGAGCAGGGCGACGGTCGTGCGCTCGGTGACGCCGTGCGTGAGGTAGAGAGCCACGAGCGCGATCACCACGGCTGACACGAGCGCGACCGCCGTGGGGTCGTGGCCGTCGAGCACCGACGGGAAGAGGAACGCAACCATCACCACACCGGTGACGACGAGGCCGAGAAGCGCGCGCAGGCCCTGGAAGCGCCCGAGCGCGAGCACCGCGACCACGAAGAGGCCGACGAGGAGCGCGAGCGGCGTGTCGCGCTGGAAGTCGTTGAAGTAGTACTGAAACTGCTCCTCCACCTCGGGCTGGTAGCCGAGCACGATGCGGTCGCCCTCGTCGAAGTCGATGCCGGCCTCGGTGACGGGCACCTCGAGCGAGCCGTCCTCTCCGTCAGGCGTGCCGCTCGTGATGCGGAACTCCAGCTTCTCGCAGAGGATGCCCTGTTCTTCGGTGGTCCCTGCGCAGGGCACGAGGTCGACGCGGGTGACGGTGGCGTCGACCAGCTCAGCGCCGAGACCGAGCTCCTCCGCGAGGATCGGTCGCTCGGAGTCGGGCCACAGCAGGAACAGGCCAGCGACCGCCACGGCCGCGAAGGCGGCGACGACCCCGACCAAGATGCGCTGCACACGCGGCGTGGTCAGGGGCTGGCCGCTGTCGGTGTGGTGGTGGACATGCGCCATGCATCGAGTGTTGCCGACCACCGCCCCGAGGTCTGTGAACCTCTACGTCCGCATGGCGGACGTAGAGGTTCACAGACGTTGGTTGTTGGTGCGGGCTGCCGCCGCGAGGGACTGGAGCGAGGCGGGGATCTCCGTGCGGGCCAGCTGGCGAGCGCGGATGCGGGCCAGCAGGACGCGGCGCCAGAAGGTGGCCGGATGGAGGTCCCACGTGAGGGTGACGCTGCTACCGGCCGGGTGCTGCCTCACGTCCCAGGTCCAGATGGCGTAAGACGGGTTGCCGTCGTCCGTGCAGGAGCGGTAGGCGAAGTGGCGCGTGGCCCGGTCGATCTCGAGCACTCGCGACCGGCTGTCCCAGCTCTGGCCCAGAGCGTGCATCTGCACGACCCACTCGGCGCCCGGTTCGAGAGCGGCCGGGGCGTCGACCAGCTTGGTGATGGCGGTGTTCCACTCAGGCAGACGGGTGAGGTCTGTGAGCGTGGCGAAGATGTCGTCCGGGTTGGCGTCGAGCGTGGCCTCGACCGTGTTCGTGATGGACATTGCACGACCCCCCTTGTTCAAGCGAATGTTTGAACATTGCGCCCCGCCGAGAGCATTGTCAAGCGCTCACTTGAAGATGCTGCTGGAGCGATGGTCCCTAGGACGGCTCGTGGCCGCCCGTGGCCACCGGCAGCGCCGCCCGCCGCCACTCGGGGAACCCGTCCTCGAGCCGGCTGGCGGAGAAGCCGCGCTTGGTCAGCTCGCGCACAGCGTCGTCGGCGTAGACGCAGTAGGCGCCGCGGCAGTAGGCGACGACCTCCGCGTCAGGAGGTAGCGCCTTGATCTGCCGTCGCAGCTCGGTCAGGGGGACCGACCGGGCGCCGGCGATGTGGCCGGCGGCGAACTCGCGCTCAGGCCGGACGTCGAAGACGACGACCGAGCCCTCCTTGAGACGTGCGGCCAGCTCCTTGCGGCTGATCACATCGAGGCCGTCGCGGTCGCCGAGGTAGGCGGCGGCAAGGCGGTCGAGCCCGGCAGCGTGGTGCTCGGCCACTCCGCGGATCGCGCCCCAGAGCTCGGCGACCCGCTCGCTGGCGAGGGAGTAGTGGATGCGGGTGCCGTCACGCCGAGTCGTGACGAGGCCGGCCCGCGCCAACGCCCGAAGGTGGTGCGAGGTGTTGGCCACGCTCTGACCGATCTCGTCGGCGATCTCCTCGACCGAGCGCTCGCCCTGGGCGAGCAGATCCACGATCTCGGCTCGGCGGCCGCTGGAGAGCGCCTTGGTCACAGCGGCGAAGCCCTCGAACAGGGCGTCTTTGGCGGCGCGATGGTCCGGCACGACCGAGACTGTATCCATATCCTCAAACGAATGCTTGACATCGAGTCCCGGCCTCCGCATTATTCAAACATTCGCTTGACTAAGGAGGAGCCACGATGGCAGACACGATCCCGGTCGATCCCGAGGCGCTCCGCGCCGACGTGCGCGAGAAGTACCGCGAGGTGGCGTTGCAGCCCCATGGCCAGTTCCACTTCCACACCGGGCGACCGCTGGCGCGGCTGCTCGGCTACGACGACGCCGTCGTGGACGCCCTGCCCGACCGGGCCGTCGAGTCGTTCGCGGGCGTCGGCAACCCGTTCTCGCTGCGGCCGCTCCAGCGAGGCGAGCGCGTCGTCGACCTGGGATCGGGCGGAGGCTTCGACTGCTTCGTGGCCGCGCAGGCGGTCGGCGAGACCGGGCAGGTCATCGGCGTCGACATGACGCCAGAGATGCTGCAGAAGGCGCGCGCCACGGCGGCGCAGCTCGGGCTCGACAACGTCGAGTTCCGCGAGGGGATCCTCGAGGAGCTGCCGGTCGAGGACGGCTGGGCGGACGTCGTGATCTCCAACGGCGTCATCAACCTCTGCGCCGACAAGGCAGCGGTGTTCACGCAGGCCTTCCGCGCCCTGCGACCCGGCGGCGTCCTCCAGTTCGCCGACATCGCCAACGGCAAGCCTGTGCCCGAGGCGGCGGTCTGCGAGATCGACCTCTGGACCGGATGCATCGCCGGCGGGCTGCCCACCGATGACTGGGAGGCCGTGATCGAGGGCGCCGGGTTCACCGACCTCTCGGTCGGCATGCCGGTCGACGCCTTCGGCGGGTCGGCGGGTGAGCCGAACGCACGGGCCTACGACGTCTCAGCTCACGTCTTCCTCGCCCGTCGGCCCGCCTGACGAGGTCTGTGAACCCCGGCGGCCGCATGCCGGACGTGGGGGTTCACAGAGGTCGGATCGGTTGGCCGGTCAGGGTCGACAGCCGGTTGGCGAACGCCGCGCCGGAGACCAGCCAGGGGTGACCCTGCCTGCTGTCGAGCTCGTCCGCCACCACCCAGTGGGCGGCCTCGACGAGCGCGCGCAGGCAGACGACACCCTGGTGCCAGCGCAGCGACTCCGCGCCGAGGGCGGTGCCGCTCTCGCGCTCGTAGGTGCGGAGGAAGCGGCGGGCGAGCATGCGCCCGACCGCACGGACGACTGGTCTGACGGCTCGCGGCACGTAGAGGGGCGGCTCGGACAGCACGAGCGACGTGAAGGCGGCGTCGTGGGCGGCGGGTGCGAGGTTGGCGGCCGACCAGTCGAGCACGGTGAAGGATCCGTCATCGGCCATCAGCACGTTGAACGGGTGCAGGTCGCCATGGCAGACGACATCCGGCGCGTCGGCGGGCGGATGGGCGGCGAGCCAGCGCGCGGCGCCGACCAGGTCGGCTCGCCCGAGCGCATGCGCGGCCGCCTCGAGACCAACGAGGAACGCTGCGATGCCGTCACCCGCGCCGGCGAGCGTCGTGTAGGGCGAGTCGGTGTCGTGGGCGGTGGTGGCGAGGGCGGCCAGGCGGGCGCGGATGGGGGCGACGTCGACGCGGTGCAGGCTCGCCATGGCGCTGGCCAGAGTGTCGGGGATGCGGCGCGCCAGCGCGGGGAGCCGCACGATCGCGCTACCGCCGGCCAGGCCGGCGAGCAGCGGTGCGCCATCGGCGTGGTCCATCACCATGAAGGCTCGACCCAGGCCGCCATCTGCGTCGCCCGAGAGGTGCACGCGTGGGGTGGCAAAGCCCTGCTCGGCGACCTCGGCCTGCACCACTGTCTCCCTCATGGCGAGGGAGGCGTTGGGCATCAGGCGCGCCACGAGGCGACGATCCCACGGAGCCTGTGCGCCGGTCAGTCGGAACGAGATGAGCTCGGCCCAGAAGCCCCCCGTCAGCCGGACCGGCTCGCCGTCGAACTCGATGGCGGGATCGCCGATGGCTCGGCGCAGCACCTGCAGCAGCGCCAGCTCGACGGCGGTAGCGGGGCCCTCGGGGCTGGCTTCTGTCGGGAGATCAGTCACAGTGTTTACCGTAACGGTCATTCATGTTACTGTCCACCCATGAGTGAAGCAGCCCCGCGAGAGCTCCCGGCCGCCGGTCCCGTGGAGCTCACGGTCGACGAGCTCGCTCGCCGCGCCGACCTCCCGGTCCGCACGATCAGGGAGTACCAGACCATCGGCCTCCTGCCCGCACCCGAGCGGCGCGGCCGAGTCGGCATCTACCGGGGCTCGCACCTGTCGCGCCTGGCGATCATCGAGCGGCTGCAGGGGCGCGGCTACTCGCTCGCCGGGATACGCGATCTGCTCACCTCCTGGCGCGACGGCGGCGACCTCGGCGACGTGCTGGGCCTGGCACCCGACCAGCTGGTGCACCTCGACGAGCCGGGCACACCGGCCACCCTCGAGCAGATCGAGCTGGCGCTTCCGGGCCTCGTGCCCGAGCGGCTCGAGGAGGTGCTCGCGACCGGTCTGGTCGAAGCGTGCGCGCCCGGCCGGTTCTGCATCCCGAGCCCATCGCTGCTGGTGCTGGCGGCGGAGGCGCTGGGCGGCGGCTACGAGCCAGACCAGGTCCTCAGGCTGCTGCACACGATCCGCCAGGCGACCTCTGCCATCGCCGATGCCACCGTCGAGCTCCTGTCCGAGGCGCCGGCGGGCACGTCTGCGGACGACATGGCGGCGCTCGCGACCCGAGGCCGCGGATTGCTGGCGCACGCCACCGGTCGTCTCACCATCCACACCATCGGGCGAAGGCTCGGCATCGTCGAACCGGCCGACACCACCGGTGCACTGCAGCAGCTCTTGGAGGACAGACGATGACCGGAGCGAACGAGGCACAGCGCGAGGCTTGGAACGGAGAGCACGGCCAGCGATGGGTGGCCGACCCCGATCGGCGCGACCGCTTGATGACAGCGGTGGCCGACGCGCTCCTCGAGGCGGCGTCGCTACAGGCGGGCGAGCGCGTTCTCGACATCGGCTGTGGGTGCGGCGCAACCACGCTGGCTGCGGCGAACGCGGTCGAGGCTGGCGGCTCGGCGCACGGTGTCGACCTGTCCGAGCTGATGCTCGACGTGGCTCGCGGGCGCGCTGCTGCCCGCGGCATAGGCAACGCCAGCTTCGAGCAGGCCGATGCGCAGACCCAGCCGTTCGCGCAGCAGGCCTACGACGTGGCGATGAGCCGCTTCGGCACCATGTTCTTCGACGACCCAGTAGCGGCGTTCGCCAACGTTCGGAGCGCTCTCGCAGGTGGCGGGCGCCTCTGCATGGCCACGTGGCAGCCACTCGTCGCCAACGACTGGCTGACCATCCCCGGAGCCGAGCTGCTGCGCTTCGGCACGCTCCCCGAGGCAGGCGGCGACGGGCCGGGCATGTTCGCGCTGTCCGAGCAAGACGTCGTCAGGCGCACCCTCGAGCAGGCCGGGTTCACGAGCATCGACGTCGCGCCCGTTGTGGTGCCGCTTCACCTGGGCGACGACGCGGCCGAGGCAGCCGCCGCCCTCGCCGACAGCGGACCCGGTCGTGCCGTGCTCGACACCATCCCCATCGACCGCCAGCCCGTCGCAATCCAAGCCGTCACCGACCTGCTCGCCACGTTGGCTGACGACAGCGGCATCAGCCTCAACGGCGCCATCCTCGTCACCACCGCCAGCGCGCCGCCCTCGTAGCGGCCCTCCCATCCGCGAGGCGAGCAAGGTCAGCCCCACCCGAGGGGATGGGTCCCACAGGCGCGCTCTCGAGCAAGGTCAACCCGGACCCGAGGCAATAGGTCCCACGGGCGCGCTCTCGAGGCAATGGGTCCCGCATGTGGGAGTCATCGCCTCGACCGCAGTCGAGCGGGACCTATTGCCTCGGGTCAGCGGGCGGGGTTGGCGCTGCGACCCTCGAAGCGGCCGGCGGGGCGAACCTTGCGGTAGGCGGCGACCACCGGCTCCAGCTCTGCAGGCGACGAGCCGTGCAGGATGACGCCGTCGGCGCCCGCCGCAAGCTGATCGAGCACGCGCGCGGCGCAGGCATCGGCGGAGCCGATGGCGGCGGGCAGCCACTCCTGCGGGATGAGGCCGCTGATGTGCTCGAGCTGGTCGAGCGTGGCCTTGGCGTCGATCGCACCGGCGACCGAGCCCACAACCTCGTCCGCACGGAAGCGCTCGAGCGGAGCGGGGTCCCAGCCGTTCATGGCGACGAGCGCGTCACCGTAGGCCTGGAGGTAGGTGGCCATGCGCCCGGTCACGCCGCGCAGGCTGCGCTCGTGGTCGGGCTCGTGCAGGGTGGCGAGCACGGCCCACACCCGCACGGATGCCGGATCGCGGCCCGCCTCCCCCGCGCCGGCGCGCACCTCGGCGACGCAGCGCGCCAGCGCCTCGTCGGTCACGAAAGTGTGGAGGATCACGCCGTCGACGACGCCCCCGGCCCAGCGCATCGTCTTGAAGCCGAGCGCGGCGGCCATCACGGGGATGTCCTCGTCGAAGGTCGGATCGAGCACGAGGAGCGGGTACTTCCCGGCCGGGCCGTCGTGGCCGAAGATCATCTCGCCCTTCCAGAGGCGCCGGTAGATGCCGATGGCGTCCTCCATCTGCGCCATCGTGATGCGGGGGATGCCCATGATGTCGGTGAGCGGCGCGATGCCGCGCCCGACACCGAGCGCGAAGCGGCCGCGCGTGAGGCGGTGCATCGTCGTCGCCCACGCCGCGGTGACGAGCGGGTGGCGCGTCGGCGTGTTCGTCACGCCGGTGGCGATGCCGACCTCCTCGCTCACGGCCGCGGCCGCACCGGTGAGCGTCGCCGCCTCCTTCACGTTGAAGCGCTCCGACAGGAACACGGAGCCGAGGCCGATGCGCTCGGCGTCGCGCACCTCGTCGAGCAGCACCCGCGGGTCGTCGGCGTGCCCCGCCAGCCCGTAGCAACCCAGCTCGACCATCCGCTCCTGAGCGCTCATCCCGCGGGTCTACCAAGATCTGTGAACCCTGGCGTCCGCATACCGGCCGTGGGGGTTCACAGACGTTGGTTGGTAGGTTCCCGGCCGTGCCTGGCGCCCATGAACCGCTCACCGACGCGCTTCTCGATGCGGCCACGTACGCGGGCGACCTGCACGGAGCGCTCGGCGCGCTCCGGCGCGAGGCGCCGCTGGCGTGGAACGCGACGAAGGGCTTCTGGGCGGTGACGCGCCACGCCGACGTCAGCGAAGCGTCGAGCGACCCGAGCCGCTTCTGCTCGCGGAAGGGCATCCTCGTCGACGAGATCGGCGTCACATACGACACCCCGCCGACGATGATGCACGCCGACCCGCCGGAGCACACCCGCTACCGCAAGCTGGCCCGTCCCGGCTTCACCAACACGGTCGTGCGCGGCCTCGAGCCGCTCGTGCGCGAGCGAACCAACAGCCTGCTCGATGGCATCGCTGCGAAGGCAGCCGACCGCACGTCGGTAGACATCACTGCTGAGCTGGCGGTGCCGCTGCCCATCCAGCTGATCGCCTCGCTGCTCGGGCTGCCGGCGGGTGACGAGCAACGGCTCTTCCGCTGGTCGGAGGCGGCCATCCCCGGCGCGACCGACTGGCCCGAAGAGGAGCGCATGGCTCTGCTCGGCGAGATGACCGTCGAGCTGCTCGGCCTGGCGGCCCAGCGACGAGCCGCGCCGCGCGACGACGTCGTGTCGATGCTCGCGTCCTACGAGGAGGACGGCGAGTCGCTGACCGACGACGAGCTAGGGATGTTCCTCATCCAGCTGCTCGTCGCCGGCAACGAGACCACGCGCAACTCCATCTCCGGGGCACTCGTGGCCCTGGCCGAGCACCCCGACCAGCTCGACCGGCTGGCTGCTGACCCGGCGCTCGTGCCGAGCGCGGTCGAGGAGGCGCTGCGCTGGACCACACCGGTCACCTCGTTCCTGAGGACCGCGGTCGACGACACCACGCTGGGCGGGGTGGAGATCGCGGCGGGCGATCCACTCCTGTTGATCTACGCGTCGGCCAACCGCGACGAAGCCGAGTTCGGACCCACTGCTTCGACCTTCGATGTGGGCCGCTCCCCCAACCACCACGTCGCCCTCGGGCACGGGCCGCACTTCTGCCTCGGTGCTGCACTGGCGCGCCTCGAGCTGGCGGTCGTGCTCGAAGGAGTGGCTGAGCGCTGGCAGCGCCTCGAAGTGGCCGGCGTCGTCGAGCGCAGCGGCTCGTCCGTGATCGCCGGCATCCGCTCCGCTCCCCTGCGCTTGGAGGCGCGGTGACGGCCGCTCCGGGCGAACTCTCGGGTCACGCCGCCATCGTCACGGGTGGAGGTGCGGGAATCGGCGCCTCTACTGCGCGCTGCCTGGCTGAGCGCGGTGCGCAGGTGTCTGTGCTCGACCGCGCGGCCGACGCCGCGCGCGCGGTTGCGGAGGAGATCGGCGGGCACGCCTTCGAAGTCGACGTCAGCGACCCCGCCGCCACCACCGCAGCGGTACAGGCCGCAGCAGACGCGATGGGCGGCCTCACTGACGTCGTCGCCAACGCGGGCTTCGGGATCAACAAGCCGCTGCACAAGTACACCGACCAGGAGTGGCGGCTCGTCGTCGGCGTCAACCTGGACGGCACCTTCCACACGGTCCGCGCCGCCATACCGCTGCTGCGCGAGCGCGGCGGCAACATCGTCACCGTCGCCAGCCTCAACGCCAGCCGGCCGCTGCAGGGCGAGGCGCCGTACAGCGCCGCCAAGGCCGGCATCGTCAACCTCACTCGCACCGTCGCGCTGGAGTACGCGCCCGCCATCCGCGCCAACTGCGTGTCGCCCGGGATGATCGCCACCGCGCTCACGTCTGTCATCACGGACGATGCCGACTTCACCGCGGTGGCGGAGGCGGGCACGCCGCTGCGCCGCATCGGCACGGCGGACGAGGTGGCCGAGGTGATCGCGTTCCTCTGCTCCGACGCGGCGCGCTACGTCACCGGCCAGGAGCTGATCGTCGATGGCGGCGCCGGGCTGCCCAACCTGCAGGCCGACTCGATCGTGCGTGCCGTCCGCCAGCGCTACAGCTGACGCAGGTCAGCCCGGCGACCTGCCGGGGCACGGCTGCTCAGACGAAGTCAAGGTCAGGGGCTTCGCCGTCTTCCACGGCGCGCTCGCACGTGGGACACCACCAGCGCGCTTCGAGTGCGGTGCCGCAGGTGTCGTGGTGGAGCGCGCCGCTGGTGGAGGCGTCACGCCCGGCCCCCCACTGCGCGAGCAGACGCAGGGCACCCGCCAGCTCGCCGCCCGAGGCAGTGAGCGCGTAGGCGGCGCGGTAGGGGCGCTGCGAGTAGGGCACGGCGGTGACGAGGCCGCCCGCCTCGAGGGCCTTGAGGCGCCTCGACAGGATGTTGGGCGCCAGCCCTTCGAGCGATTCGAGCAGCTCACCGAAGCGGCGCGGGCCCCCCAGCAGCGCCTCCACCAGCAGCAGCGTCCAGCGGTCGCCGACCTGGCGCAGGGCGGCGTCGAGCGGGCTGGCGACGGGCGGCAGCACGTTTCGGCGGGGTGAGGTTGGCATCGCAGACGCCTCCGATACAGTCACTTGCAATCAGCAAGTGACTTGCGATGAGCAATCGACCCTCGCATCGTACGAAAGGACCCCGCCATGGAGGCATCCGCATCCCTCACGAGCGCTCTCCAGGCGGCTGCGACGGCCGTCTCCCAGGTCGCCGGCCCGGCGGTCGTCCGCATCGGCCGCCACGGCGGCCGGGGGTGCGGCGTCGTCGTCGCCAAGGACCGCGTGCTCACCAACGCGCACAACCTGCGCGACCGCACTACCGAGGTCACCTTCGGCGACGGCCGCTCGGCCCAGGGCGAGCTGGCGGCCATCGACGGCGACGGAGACATCGCCGTCGTCACGGTCGACACCGGTGACATCACGCCGATCGAGTGGGCCGGCTCCGTGCCGAGCCCCGGTGCGGTGGTCTTCGCGGTGGGCCGCACGCCCGGCGGCGGCTCCCGCATCACCTTCGGTCTGATCAGCGGCGCCGAGCGGGCGTTCCGCGGGCCACGGGGCAGGCAGGTGACGGGCAGCCTCGAGCACACCGCCCCACTGGCGCGCGGCTCATCGGGCAGCCCGGTGGTCGACGAGAGCGGCCGGCTCGTCGGCCTCAACACCGCGCGGCTCGGCGACGGCTTCTACCTGGCGCTGCCCGCCGACGCGGAGCTGCACGCTCGAGTCGACGACCTGTGCCGCGGCACGTCACCGCGCCGGCTCGTGCTGGGCGTAGGCCTGGCTCCGAGCGAGGTCGCCGCCAAGCTGCGCGCGTCGGTCGGGCTCCCCGCTCGCAGCGGGCTGCTGGTCCGCACGGTCGAGGCAGGTAGCGCGGCCCACCGCGCCGGCGTGCAGGTGGGCGACCTGCTCACGCAGGCAGGCGACGCCGAGCTGGCCACGGTCGACGACCTGCACCGCGCGCTCGACGGGGCGCGGACGTCTGGTTCGCTGGCGCTTCACGTCGTGCGCGGCAGCGACGAGCTCGACCTCACCGTCACGTTCGGACAGGACTCGAGCGAGCCGCCTGACGCGGCGATCGACGACTGAGCTGAGCCACGAAGCGCGCTCGTCAGAGGCACGACGCCTCTGTCGTCAACGACGCCGCGCGGTCTTGATCCCCCTCGTGCCTGGCACGAACCGCCCGAAGCGTGCTGGATCAGGCGCCGACGAGCGCGAGGCGGCTAGTCGTCTCCCACTCCGGCGTCTCGACCCGCCGCGTGCCTGGCGCGAACGGCCCGGCCGGAAGCGTGCTGGGTCAGGCGCCGACCAGCGCGAGGCGGGCCTGGTCTTCGTCGCGACGCGTGGCGAAGCGACGGCCTGCCTTGCCGATGCGCTCGATGCGCTTCACGAGCGCGGCACGAGCCTCCTCGGCGTCGGGCGTGAGCCCTTCGAGCGACTCGACGCCCCAGTGGCGCAGCACCACCGGCACGAGGATCTGGTCGTGGTGCGCCGCGAAGTCGTAGATGCCCGCCTTGGCGATCGCCTTGGCGTGAGCGTCGAAGTCGACGATCCCGGTGCCGGGCATCTCGAAGGTGCGCACCTGGCGCTCGATGGCGCACACCATGCCCGAGGGGTCGACCTCCAGCGCCGCGGTGACGAGGTCGCGGTAGAAGAGGTGGTGGCGGTTCTCGTCGCTCGCCACCTTCTTCATCACCTCGTAGCCGGCCTTGTCGTCGAGCAGCTTGCCGGTGTTGTGATGGGCGATGCGCGTGGCGAGCTCCTGCAGCGCGACGTAGGCGAAGCCGTCGTGGGGGGTCTCGGGCTCGGGCACCTCGCCGCACTCGACCTGCGCCATGCGCGCCCGCTCGAGCGAGACCGGATCGATGGCGCGGGTGACGGTGAGGTAGTCGCGGATGACGATCGAGTGGCGACCCTCCTCCGCGGTCCAGCGGCGGGCCCACACGCCCCACGAGGTGTCGCGGCCGAACATCCGCTCGATGGTGCGGAAGTAGTAGGGCAGGTTGTCCTCTGTGAGGAGGTTGACGAACAGCGCGCTGCGAACCTCATCCGAGAGGTGCACCTCGTCGGGTGACCACTCGTAGTCGGGTTCGAAGTCGCGGCCTCGGCTCCACGGCACAAGGTCGTGCGGGAACCACTCCTTGGAGGTGGCGAGGTGGCGGTCGAGCAGTCGAGCGGCGGTGGGCTCGAGCTCGGCGAGCAGGGCGTCGGCGGACGTCATCCGCACAGCCTACCTACCGGTCGGTAGGGAAGGAAGTCAGGGCTTTGCGGCCGGTCGAGGCAGTCGGACTCGACCGGGGCGCACCACGGGGCCTGAGCCCTGCAGACCGCTCCAAGAATGGAGTGAAAGGTACACCAGGGCTGTTCCTGCACCCCGTCAGAGGCGGCCGTCCACGACGTCGTCTCCGTAGACGGCACGGGCCCAGTGCTCCACATCGGGCCCGCGGCGAAGGTGGTGGCCGCCGTCGACGCCGATGCACTGACCGGTGATCCATGACGACTCGGGCCCGCACAGGAACCGCACGAGCGCGCCGACGTCGTCGACCGTGCCAGTGCGGCTGACGGGCATCTGCGCCAGGTAGTCGGCCAGCACAGCGGGATCCTGCTCGAGCGGCGCCGCCAGCTCGGTCGGCACGATGCCGGGACGCACCGCGTTGACTCGCACGTTGGCGCGGCCGAGCTCGTCGGCGGCGGTGCGAACGAGCGCCTCGAGGCCGACCTTGGACACGCAGTAGGCCGACATGAACGGGTGGGTGAGCGGCGCCGCGATGGAGGAGATCCCGACGAAGGCACCGCCACCCGACCGCACCATCGCGGCGCCGGCGTGCTTCAGCGTGAAGAACGCGCCCGTGAGGTTGATGCCGAGCACGCGGTGCCACTCCTCCGCCGGCATGGCGATGACGGGTGCCAGCGCGCCGGTTCCGGCCGAGGCGACGCAGTGCTGAAGACCGCCCGTGATCTGAGTGGCGGCATCGACGGCGGCGGCGACAGCGTCCTCGTCCGCCACGTCACACGTGACGACACGCACCTCGGCGCCCGGCGGCGCCTCCGCTCGCAGCTCGGCGGCGGCTGCGTCGAGGCGCTCCTGGCCACGACCCGCGAGCGTGACCGACGCGCCGTCGCGCAGAAGGTGTCGCGCGCAGCCGAGGCCGATGCCGCTCCCGCCGCCCGTGATAAGCGCGGCCGTCCCGGCAAGCGCCAGCTCTGTCATCTCGTCCCCCTCGTCGCCAGATCAGACCTCGGCACGTTAGGACCCGAGCGCATCGGCGCGCCGCGACCTCGCTGACACGAGAACCAGCGCGTCGCCGCCGATCTCGTGACACGGCGCGGTCGGTCAGGCCCCGAGCGCGGACAGGAGCGCAGAGGTGGTGTCGTCTGCCGCGGCGGCGAGGAGGTGGGAGGCGCCCGGGATCTGCACGACGAAGCTGACGGGCGGCCCGTCGCTCACGATCCGCACGGTCACCTCGTCGGTCGGCCAAGAGCCGACGCCATCGACGACGAGCTCGTCGTCGACCAACGTGAGCGTGACCCGCGCCGGCCACTGCTCGCCGCGGCCCTGGTGGTGACGCACTGCCCCGGACAGGCGGCGGAACGGGCCGGGAGCGGCGACGAGGCCGGTGTCATGGACGCGCCAGGCCTCGATCCGCACGCCCCGTAGCCTGCCAGGCGTGGGTCCCGACCCGTTGCCGCGCTCGCTCGTGCCCATGAAGGCGGTGGCTGGCGACCTGCCGAGCGGCGACGGCTGGGCCTACGAGATCAAGTGGGACGGGATGCGGGCGCTGGCCATCGTGGACGGCGCCTCGGTGCGAATCGTGTCCTCCAACGAGCGAGATGTGACGGCTTCGTGGCCCGAGCTGGCGGGCTTGGCCGAGGCGTTGCCGGCGACCACGGCGGTGCTCGACGGCGAGCTCGTCGCCACGGACGACGAGGGCCGCCCCAGCTTCGGTCGCCTGCAGCAGCGGATGCACATCGCCAACCCGGCCGAGGCGCTTCGACGCGCGGCCGAGGTGCCGGTGACCTACGTGGTGTTCGACCTGCTGCACCTCGACGGCCACGACCTCACCGCGCTGCCGCTCACCGATCGGCGTCGTCTGCTCGAGCGGCTGCTCGAGCCGGGTCCCTCATGGCGGCTGTCACCGATGCACGAGGACGGCCCGGCCCTGCTCGACGCGGCCATCGAGCGCGGGCTCGAGGGCATCGTGGCGAAGCGCATCGACTCGCTGTACGAGCCCGGACGGCGCAGCCTCTCGTGGCGCAAGGTGAAGGTGCGGCGCCGCCAGGAGATGGTGGTGGGGGGCTGGCTCCCGGGCGAGGGGAACCGGGAGGGTCGCCTCGGTGCACTGCTCGTCGGCTATCACGACCAGGCTGGCGACGGGCTGCCCTTGCGGTTCGCCGGCCGCGTTGGCACCGGCTTCACCGACGCCGAGCTCGGACGGCTGGGAGCGCTGCTGGCGCCGCTGGCGATCGACGAGTGCCCGTTCGAGCCGCCGCCCCCGCGCGCCGACCTCGTGCGCGGTCCGCACTGGGTGCGCCCCGAGCTGGTCGCCGAGCTCGCCTTCGCCGAGTGGACCGGCGACGGCCGCCTCCGTCACCCCAGCTACCTGGGCCTGCGGTCCGACAAGCCAGCCGGCGACGTCACCCGCGACGAGTAGGCCCGAGGTCCACCAACCAACGTCCGTGAACACCTACGTCCGCATACCGGCCATCCGGGTTCACAGACGTTGGTTGGTGGGGGGGGTGTGTGGAGTTGACCTATCGGCCGGTGTGGCCGAAGCCGCCGGCGCCGCGCTCGGAGCCGGGCAGCTCGGGTACGGCGGACCATTCGACCTGGGCGATGGCCTGCACGACGAGCTGAGCGATGCGGTCGCCGCGGTGCACCTCGAAGGGCTCGACCGGATCCAGGTTGACGAGCAGCACCTTGAGCTCGTCGCGGTAGCCGCAGTCGATGAGGCCGGGCGAGTTCAGGACGGTCACGCCGTGGCGCAGTGCGAGCCCACTGCGCGGCTGCACGAACCCGGCGTAGCCCTCGGGCAGCGCGAACGCGATGCCCGTCGGGATGAGGGCGCGCCCACCGCCCGGCGTGAGCGTGACGTCGATGCGCGCCATCACGTCCAGCCCGGCGTCGCCCGTCCTGGCGTGCTGCGGCAGGGGCAGATCGGGATCGAGGCGCACCACCGGCACGACGAGCAGGGCAGACATGGCGGTCAAAGGTAGACCGCGCACGCGCACGCACACGGCCCTGACCTGAGACGGCCTGCCACGATGCGGCCCGCCAAGCCGCGGGAGTCGGGCCGTGTGGCCCAGAGGCCTGTCACACCCGACCGATAGCCTGCGGCGATGCTCGTCTGGATGGACCTCGAGATGACCGGGCTCGACCCGGCCCGCCACGTCATCGTCGAGATCGCCACGATCGTCACCGACGACGAGCTGCGGATCGTGGCGGAGGGGCCTGATCTCGTCATCCACCAACCGCCCGAGGCGATGGCGCTGATGGACCCTGTCGTGCACGAGATGCACACAGCGAGCGGGCTGCTGAAGGCGATCGAGGCGTCCACCGTCTCGCTCGAAGAGGCTGGCAAGGTCACGCTCGAGTTCATCGCTCAGCACGTGCCCGACCCTCGCTCGGTCCCGCTGTGCGGCAACTCGATCGGCACCGACCGGCGCTTCCTCGCCGCCTACCTGCCCGAGATCGAGGAGTACCTGCACTACCGCTCGGTCGACGTGTCCACGATCAAGGAGCTCACGCGCCGCTGGTACCCGGGTGAGCTCGATGGCGTGCCACGCAAGGCCACCGCTCACCGCGCCCTCGACGACATCCGCGAGTCGATCGAGGAGCTGCGCTGGTACCGCGAGCACGTCTTCAAGCCGATGCCCGCCGCGGACGGGACTCTTGACCAGCCGGTCAAGTAGGTTCGCCGGCGTGGAGAGCACGCCCAAGACGGGGCGCCCGAGGCGCCAAGAGCAGGAGCCCGCCTCGGAGGAGATCACCGAGGTCGGTCCTGGCATCCTCCGCTCGCAGCTGCCCATCTCGCTGCCGGGCCTGGGCCACGTCAACTGCTACTTCCTGCAGGACGAGCGCGGCGTGGCCATCGTCGACCCTGGCCTGCCCGGCCCGCAGTCGTGGCGTGCGCTGGTCGAGCGGCTCAAGCAGGCGGGCTACAAGCCCAAGCACGTCCACACCGTCATCGTCACCCACTCGCACCCAGATCACTTCGGCGGGGCCGGTCGCATGCGCGACAGCTACGGAGCCGAGGTGGTCAGCCACCGAAGCTTCCGCACCTGGTTCGACCCGGCCGAAGACGAGGTGGCTGACGACGAGCCCACGCCGCCGCCGTGGGGCCGGGCCATGCCGTGGCGCTCCGACGCCACGTTCCAGCCGCCGCTGTCTCGGCGCCTCAAGTTCGGCTTCTACCGCGTGGCGCTGCGCCGCTTCGTGCGCACGCCGTCTCCCACGCGGCGGGTGGACGACGCCGAGATCATCCGGCTGGCCGGACGCGAGTGGGTGTCCCTGCACACCCCGGGCCACACCAACGACCACCTGTGCCTGTTCGACCCGGCCGAGGGGGTGGTGCTGTCTGGCGACCACGTTCTGCCGACGATCACGCCGCACATATCGGGTCTCGTGGCCGGCGCGGACCCGCTCACCGAGTTCTTCCGATCGCTCGACAAGGTTGCCGCTCTCGAGGGCGTGGGCCTCGTGCTCCCGGCGCATGGCCACCCCTTTGCGGATCTGGCCGGCCGCGCCGCCGCCATCCGACAGCACCACGAGGAGCGGCTCGACGTGCTGCGGAAGGCAGCGGCCGAGCTCGGCTCGGCCTCGGTCGAGGAGCTGTCGCACCACCTGTTCCAGCCGCGCTCGTGGGGCCAGATGGCCGAGAGCGAGACGTACGCGCACCTCGAGCACTTGCGGGCGATCGGCGAAGCCGAGTCGCGCGACGCCTCCGGCACGCTGCACTACAACCTCGTCTGACGACGTCTGTGAACCACCGCGTCCGCCATGCGGACGTCAGCGTTCACGGACGCGGCATGGCCGCCTCAGCCACCCGGCTTGTGGTCGGGCCGCCAGAGGTCCCGTCGCGACACCCGGGCTGTGGCGGCAACTTCGCCGTCGGCCAGCACCCAGACCATGAGACCGTCGGGGTGCTCCGAGCTGCCGGGCGCGGCCTCGAAGACCGCGTCGCAGGTGGCGAAGGTGACGTCGGCACCGCGCTCGATCGCCAGCCGGTGCTCGAGCTCGGCGCGCAGCGGCGCCCGCAGCGAACGCCGGCTAGCCAGCACCTCCTCCACCACCTCCCAGTAGGCGGCGTTGTTGACGTGGGACAGCACATCGAAGTCGGTGAAGCGCAACACCCACGGCTCGGCGCCGGCAACGGTGGACTCGGACGGCGCGGCGAGCTCCAGCCGCGCGTTCACGCGCCGACCGCCTGCCGCCTCGCCATAGAGCTCGTGGAACGTCGGCGGCACACGCTTGGGACGGCCGCTCGCCTGGTCGACGTGCACCCAGGTGGTGGCGGCCTCGACGTGACCACCTGCCTCTCCGACGAGGCTTATGCGCCTTTCGGCCCAGTGGCTGCCGGTGCCCGAGCACCAGGTGGCCAGCTCCAGGGCCTCGAGGTAGCGGGGGAAGGCGTGCACCTCGATCACCGTCTTGCGCACCACCCATGACTCGGCGTCGGGCAGCGCTGCGTCGGCCGTGTCGTCCGCCGAGAGGTCTTGCAGGAAGCGGGTTGCGGCGTCGAGACGGAGGCGTCCGCCGGGGCTGACGTCGGCCAGCCGCACGCGCCGGGACTCCTCGAACACCCGGCCGCTGGCGGGCCGGGGCACCAGCCCGCCGCCGACCTCGGGCGGGGAAGATGCCATGGGCTGGCAAGGTACTCGCGGAAAATTGTCGCTAATGCGGTTGACGCCTCGTGCCGCCACGTGGTCCGATGCCTGCACTCGAGTCGCCGACCCGAGCACGACCCTTCTGAGGAGCCCGTGACGATGGAGACCACGCACACCATGGCAGGCCTGCTGGCCGACGCCGGTGCTGCGCGCCTCCGCGGCTCCGCAGCCCTCGCGTCGTGCCACACCGGAGCACTCGCCGCCACGTATGGCGTCACGGTGCAGCACCCGGTGTCCGGCAACCACCCGTCCTTCACCTGGACCAAGGGCGCCATTGCCAAGCCGGCCACCTTCATGGTGCTCGACCGCAAGAACCGCCCGACCCGGCCCCTCTTGGAGCTCTCGCCATAGGCACACGCCAGCGAGACGCAGAGACCTCCGAGAGGCCGCCGGGATCACCCGGCGGCCTTTCTCGTTCTCCGGCCCCGGACCCGATCACCACCCACCCGACCAGACCCATCCGACCAGCCCAGCGACCGACAACGACACCGAGATCAAACCGACCAGCAAGGGGGCAGGGCCATGTTGCCCGAGCGCTACGAATACGAGTTCGACCAACCCGGCGGGCTTGACCCCACCGAACCCAACAGGGATTGGTGGGCCCAAGCCCGCTGCAACGACATGGCCGGCACCATGAGCGGCCTGTTCTTCTCCGAGGAGCTGCAGGACATCGCCAAGGCAAAGCAGGTCTGCGCCCTGTGCCCTGTGATGGCCCAGTGCCTCGAAGGGGCGCTCGAGCGGCGCGAGCCGTGGGGCGTGTGGGGCGGTCAGCTCCTCCTCAACGGGAGGGTGCTCCAGAGCAAGCGGCGCAGGGGACGTCCCCCCAAGGTCGCTCGCCCCGAGGACCAGCTCCCCGACATCCCAGTGCCCGAGTACCTGAGGGAGCGAGTCGTCTACAAGACGGCCTGACCCTCGGCTCGGTCACCTGATCAAGCCCGGGGCCGCGAGGCGGCGGCCCCGGGCTGAGGACACCGTTCCGGGCGGGCCGGGGCAACGGCAGCGACATCCGCACGGTCAACCCCCCGTCGTGCGGGTGCGCCCACGCCGACCCCCGGCCTGCCCCGCGGTCAACCGCACGAGCGCCCGCGCCGTCGGCCGACCGGTTCGGGGCACCACTAGCCCCAGACGGGCCACCCCTGCCCCCAACCTCCCTCTCCGGCCGACGTGTGGGGCGCAGGCGCCCAGCGATACCGTCGTCGCCGTGCCACGAGCCCCCCGCCCCCCGCTGCGCTTGCTCGCGCTGTCGACCACGCTGGCGCTGGCCGCAGCCATCGGCACCTACACGCTGCTCGACGATGACGACGAACCCGCGCTCAGCACCGACTCGATCCGCCTCACCCCCGCAGACGAGGCCGAAGGCGACACCGACTCGGTGGCCTTCACGACCTTCGAGGGCGACGAGGTGGCGTTGTCATCTCTGCGGGGCACGCCCGTGCTCGTGAACTTCTTCGCCTCGACGTGCGTGCCTTGCATCACCGAGATGCCAGCGCTCGAGGAGGTGCACCAGGAGCTGGGCGACCAGGTGACCTTCCTCGGCCTGGCGCTCCAAGATCGTCCGGAGGACGCCCTCGACCTGGTCGAGCGCACAGGTGTCACGTATCGCACCGCACAGGACAAGGACGCATCGGTCATCACTGCGCTGGGTGGGACGGTGCTGCCGACAACGGTGCTGCTCGACGCCGACGGTCGGATCCTCACGTCCCGCAGCGGCCAGCTCGATGCCGATGAGCTGCGCCAGATCATCGCCGACGAGCTCGGCATCGAAGCGTGATCGGCGCCGCCGGATGATCAACGCGCCGCTGGCAATCGCGTTCGGGGCGGGCATGCTCGCGACGGTGAACCCGTGCGGCTTCGCGATGCTGCCGGCCTACCTCGGCTACTTCCTCGGCATCGACGGTCACGACCGGGGCGTGCAGGCGAGCATCGGTCGCTCGCTGAGCGTGGGCCTCTCGGTGTCGGCCGGGTTCATCACGGTGTTCAGCGTGGCGGGCCTCGCCATCTACCACCTGTCGGCGTCGATCGACCGGTGGACCCCGTGGGCGACGATCATCATCGGCAGCGGCCTCGTCATCCTCGGCATAACGATGCTGCGCGGGTTCGAGCCGATCGTGGCGCTGCCGAAGCTCCAGCGCGGCGGGCGCGAGCGCTCGGGCCAGTCGATGTACATCTTCGGCGTCTCCTACGCCATAGCCTCGATCTCCTGCGCGCTGCCGCTCTTCACTGGCGCCGTTGCCGGCACGTTCCGGCGGGAGAACCTGCTGTCGAGCCTTGCCGTGTTCGTCGCCTACTCGCTCGGGATGACGCTGGTGCTGCTGTCGCTCACCGTGAGCATGGGCATGGCGCGCCAGAGCATCGTGCACTGGCTGCGACGCGCGCTGCCGTATGTCACGCGAGCCTCGGGTGCACTCCTGATCGTGGCCGGGGCCTACCTGGCGCACTACGGCTGGTACGAGCGGCGGGTGCGCGCGGGTGAGGGCAGCGGCTCCGAAGCGGTCGACGTCGTCACCGGCTGGTCCGATTCGATCGCCGGCTGGGTGAACGACGCCGGCCCGACTCGCATCGGCCTCGTGCTCGCACTCGGGCTGGCCTCGGTCCTCACTGCCACCTACGGCACCCGCGCCAGGCGACGCTCCTGACAGCCGGTGATCGGGTGAGCGGGCGCTTCGCCGAGCTGCTGTCGCACGACGGCGTGGAGGAGCTCGTCACGCTGCGCTCGCGCTTCGGGTTCATGGCGTTCCATGGCGGCAACCTCGAGGAGGGCACCGACGGCATCGCAGTCGCCGCGGCCGAAGCCAGCGGCGCGTCGGTCTACGCGGTGCGTCAGCCGCCCGACCTGCGGTGGCACATCCCGTCTGTCGAGGTCACGCCAGACGAGTCACCGGCGCTGGCGTCGTTCCTCGAGCACGTGCACGTCGCCGTCGCCATCCACGGCTACGGGCGCGAGGGGATGTGGACCACGCTCCTCCTCGGTGGTGCCAACCGCGCCCTGGCCACGCACCTCGCCGGCCACCTGCGCGCTGGCATGCCCAGCTACTCGGTGATCGACGAGCTGGACGATGTGCCACGCGAGCTGCGCGGCGTCCATCGATCCAACCCGGTGAACCGCTGCGCAGGAGGTGGCGTGCAGCTCGAGCTGCCGCCGCGGGTGCGCTCGCGCGTGCCGATGTGGGCCGACCTGCCAGACGGAGCGCCGATCCCCCACGGCCAGGACCTGATCGCAGCACTGAGCGAGGCCGCGCGCACCTGGCCCACCGACGGCTGAGCGGCCAGCGGCACAGTGCAACCACCCGGGCGCAGAGAGGCCCGGCGGGCCGCCTTCCACCGTCGCCTCACGGGCTGAGGCGCACGATCTCCCACTCGTCCGGGCGGCCCGCGGGCCGTTGGTAGCGCAGGCGGTCGTGCAGCCGGTTGGGGCGACCCTGCCAGAGCTCCACCGTGTCCGGTACGAGGCGGTAGCCGCCCCAGCCCTCGGGCCGCGGGATGTCGCGCCCCTCGAAGCGGGCGGCAACCTCGACGACCATCGCCTCCAGCGTGGCCCTGTCGGGCAGCACGCTCGACTGCTCCGATGCCCAGGCCGCCACCTGGCTGCCCCGCGGGCGGCTGGCCCAGTACTCGTCGCTCTCCTCCGGAGGCACCCGGTCGATGGGCCCGGCCACATGGATCTGCCGCAAGAGCGGAATCCAGCTGAACAGCAGCATGGCCTGCGGGTTGGAGGCGATGTCCTGGCCCTTGCGGCTCCCGTAGTCGGTGAAGAACGTCAGGCCTCGCTGGTCGAGCGTGCGCAACAGCACGTTGCGCGCAGAGGGCCGCCCGGAAGGGTCGGCCGTCGCCAGCACCATCGCGGTCGGCTCGTTGGGTGCGGCCTCCAGCCAGCGCGCGAGCCAGCGCTCGATCTGTGTGATCGGATCGGGAGCGAGATCAGCGACGTCGAGCGGCGTCGTCTCGTACTCCTGGCGCAGCGCGTCTAGGTCCACGAGCTGATCGTGACACGTGAGCCGCGGGCGGCGGGCCAGGGTTCAGCGGCGCTGATGCGCGATCGAGGCGATCCCGTCGATGGCGTGCTCGAGCGCTTCGAGGCCCTCGGCCTTCTCGATGTACCAAGCGCCCAGGGTTGCGACCTCCTGCTCGACCACCGGGTCGAACAGGCTCGAGATGACGAGCACGGCCTGGTGGGGCTCGTCCTCGAGGATCTCGCGCAAGGTGCTGAGACCCTGCGAGCCCTCCATGACCAGGTCGAGCACGACGACGTCGGGTCGATGCTCCTTGGCTGCCGAGCACGCACCCTTGGCGTCGTCCGCTTGCGCCACGACCGAGTACCCGTCGTCCTCGAGGACAGAGGTGACGAGCGAGCGGAACCGATCGTCATCATCGGCGAGCACGATCGATATGGGTCGCTCCAGATGAGCCTCGGCCACCACACGGACCGTATACCCACCTCCTCCGCCGGCGATCTGGGTCAAACGGCCCAATCAGGGTGAACGGATCGCGCGCGAGGAGACCGTTCACGGTCGCGGCGCCGTCATCGTGGCGACGCCGCCGAGATAGGCAGCCGCCACCTCGGGATCCAGCGCGAGAAGCGAGGCGTCGCCGCTCTTCGAGATGCGGCCCGCATCGAGGACGTACGCGCGGTCGGCGAGCTCCAAGGCACGCTTCGCCAGCTGCTCCACGAGGAGGATCGTCACGCCGTCGCCCGAGAGCGCGCGGATCACCTCGAACACCTCATCGACGATGATCGGGGCCAGGCCCAGCGATGGCTCATCGAGCAGCATCAGCCGAGGTCGAGCGGTGAGGGCACGGCCGAAGGCGAGCATCTGCTGCTCGCCGCCGGACAGGAGCCCCGCGGGTTGTCTGCGCCGGCGTCCCAGGACGGGGAAGCGCTCGTACACGGCCTCGACATCGGCGCTGATGCCTCGATCGCGACGCAAGTGGGCACCGAGGAGCAGGTTCTCCTCCACGGTGGACTCCGGGAACACCCGTCGACCCTCGGGGACGTGCACCATGCCCAGCTTCGCGATCTCGCTCGCTGCCAGGTGGTCGATGCGCTGCCCGAAGAGCGTGATCTCGCCCTCTACGGACTTCAGCAGCTCGCTCATGCCTGAGATCGTCTTCAAGGTGGTCGACTTCCCTGCACCGTTCGCGCCGATCAGCGCGACCACCTCGCCCGGGAAGACGTCGAGGTCGACTCGCTCGAGGGCCGGCGCCCCGCCGTACCTCACGCGCAGGCTCCGAACTGCGAGCGCAGCCGCGGCCGGGGAGGGGCGGCGTGGGCCGGTTGCGCCCGTCGCAGCCACCACGGGTGACGGCCGCTGTCGCCGCTCTTCGCCGAGGTATGCCTCGATGACGCGCTGATCGTTGGCCATCTCAGCTGGTGGACCTTGCGCGATCACCTGTCCGAAGCTCAGCACCGTCACACGATCCGCCAGCTCGCTGACCACCTCCATGTGGTGCTCGATCAGCAGCACGGTGATCCCCAGCGACTTGACACTCCGCACCAGCTCGATCAGTCCGCGAACCTCGGTGGGGTGCATGCCTGCAGCCGGCTCGTCGAGGATGAGCAGCCGAGGCTCCGAGGCCAGGGCGCGTGCGATCTCGAGACGCCGCTGATCGGCGAACGGGAGCACCCCAGCAAGCGCGGTGGCACGGCCTGCCAGGCCGACGAACCGCAGCAGGTCGAGCGCGCGCTGCTGTGCGCTTCGCTCCCAGGGCCGCAGCCAGAGCGGCAGCAGCAGGGACCGTGCCAGGCCCCCGGGGGTGCGGGTGTGCGCGCCGACGAGCACGTTGTCGAGCACCGTCATGCGCCGCCAGATCTGACAGCTCTGGAATGTGCGCGCCACGCCCATCCGCGCTCGACGATGTGGCGATGCCGAGGCGAGGTCTTCGCCCCCGAGCCTCACCCTCCCCGAGTCAGCTCGATAGATGCCGCTGACGACGTTGACGAGGGTGGACTTGCCGGAGCCGTTCGGACCGATCAGGGCGTGGACGGTCCCACGCTCGAAGGCGAGGTCGACGTTCGACAGCGCGGCGAGCCCACCGAACGTCAACGTCAGGTCGTTGACCTCGAGGAGGGGCCCCTCGGGCTCGCCCCGCGTGGCGGAGGGGGCGGGCGCGCCGGGGCGATCCCCCGTGATGATGTCGGCGGCGGGAGGCACAACCGAGGCAGGGACTCTCACTCGTCGCAGCACAGGCGAAGCGGCCCGTCGCAGCACGCCCGCGAACCCGTCTGGCGCAGCGATGACCATCGCGATCACGACACCCGCGAGCAAGGCTGTCTCCCACTCGCCGATGCGGTTGCCGATGCTCTTGCCGCCGATGTCCACGCCAAGACCGAGCGTGAGCGCAAAGGCTCCGACGACGGGGCCTGCGAGGGTGCCGAGCCCGCCCACGACCGCGTCGATCACCAGCTGGAAGGACTGCCCGACGGCCGCCGTGCCGTCGACCATGCGCACCTGCAGGGTCGTCTGCGCCGCCAGCACGCCTGCCATCGAGACCATGCCCGCTGACAGCGAGAAGGACGAGACCTTGTAGAGGTATGTCGGGATGCCGGACGCTTCGGCCGCGACCTCCGCTTCTCTGATCGCCTTGTAGGCGCGACCCCAACGGCTGTGAACGAGGTTCCACACGACGTACAGGAACAAGAGCACCATCGCCACGCCGAGCCAGTAGAGGCCGGCCAGGTAACGGTTGGGGTTGGTGGAGTCGAGGAACGAGAACTCCGTGTCGAGCGGTTTGGTGACGGCCCTGCCTGAGAGGCCGTTGAACTGGCGGTCGAAGATCAGCGCGGTCGAGGAGAGGAGCAGCCCGAAGGCGATGGTCACGGCGGTCAGGTAGAAGCCGCGCAGGTGACAGCAGGTCAGTGCCAGCACCGCACCCAGCAGCATGCCGAGCGCGAACGCGACCGGGAACCCGAGCCAAGGGTCGAGTCCCCAGCCTTCGACCGCCCACACCGCGCCGACGAACCCTCCGAGGATGAAGAACACGCCGTGCCCGAGTGAGAGCAGCCCCGTGTAGCCGAGGAGGACGTTGAGGCCGATGACCGACGCGGCCACCCACATCGCCTCGACACCCAGCTGCATCCAGTACCTGTCGTGGCTCAGTGCCAGCCCGAACCAGAGCAGGAACCCGACGAGTACGGCAACGGGCAGCGAGGACAGCGCTGCACGGACACCCCGCTCTCGTGCGTCGGCGCGCACGGCTACACCTTGTCCACGACGGGACGGCCCAGCATCCCGGTCGGGCGCAGAGCCAGCACGAGCACGAACATGGCGAACACCATCACGGGCCGGTAGGTGTCGGCACGGTCGGACAAGACGCCGACGACGCCCTCGGCCGCTGCGACCAGGTAGCCACCGACGATGGCACCGCGTGTCGATCCGAGCCCGCCGATGACAGCCGCCACGAAGCCGGCCACCCCCAGGTTGAGGCCGATGTTGAACCGCACGCCGTAGAGGGGCGCGATGAGGACACCTGACAGCCCGGTCAGCGCTCCGGCGATGATGAAGCTGAGCCGCACCATCCTCTGCGGGTTCACGCCCATCAAGGAGGCCGCCTGACGATCCTGCGCGACGGCCCGAAAGGCTCGGCCTGCGCGAGTGACGAGCTGGAAGGCCTCGAGCCCGGCCACCAGCGTGGCGGTGACTGCGACCAGGAGCACGTCGCTGGGTCCGATCGCCACATCGGCGACGACGGATCCCGTCCAGCCGCCTACCGATCCGACGAGGGCGGGAAGCGTCTGGCCGGTGTCGCTGATGCGCTTCGAGACGACCTCCTGCGCAACGATCGCTGCAGCGAACGTCGTCACCAGCCAACCGATGTTGGTGCGCGGATCGAACCGACCGAGGGGTTCCACGGCCACGAGATCGAAGAGGAGGCCGACAAGGGCAGTGACCGCAAGCACCAGCAGGAGGATGACGACCATCGGGACGCCGCCGTCGAAGGCCTGGGCGTACATCCACCAACCGAGGTAGCCACCGACGACCACGAGCGTTCCCTGCGCGAAGTTGACTATGCGAGTGGTGGAGAAGATCAGGCTGTAGCCGACGGCGACGAGCGCGTAGACGGAGCCGATCGTGAGGGCGTACTTGACCGCCTGAAGGACCTCGCCCATGACGAGCGCGCCGTCAGTGCACCTTGCAGTCGCCGGTCATCGTGACCGTGCTGCCCGGCGCGTCGGGAGGCTCCTTCGAGCACTGGGTGCCCCAGTTCTCAGCGAGGATCTGCTGCATGTACTCGGGCTGTGCTCGCAGGTTCGCCTCGAGAGTCGGTCGGATGAGGTGGGCCGGGCCTACGTAGCGCTCGTCGATCAGGGGGAATGTCTCCGTCCACTCGCGACCGAGCTCGTACGGGGGATCGGTGTCGACCGGGCCGCTGTACCTCTCGAGCGTGATGAGGCAGACGTCGTCACGAGTCATCCCGAGGTGGTTCTCCGGACCGAAGCTGAACGGCAGGCCCGCGAACTCGATCTTCGGCATCGTCTCCAGCGCGTCGACGATCGCTGCACGTTCGGTCGTGCCGGCGGTCTTGGCGGCCTGCAGCAGAGCCCACCAGGCGTTTGGTGCCCCTTCCTCCCCGCCGCTCGCGCCATTGCCGTCGTAGGCGACCAGCCAGTCGCGGATCGGGAAGTGCGGACCGCCTACGAGACCGCCGAGGTACCAAGCGGTGAGGGTGCCCGCCTTGGCGCTGTCGCCAGCCAGCTCGGCCCACTTCTTCTCGCCGGTGCCACCGGGATAGCCGAGGATCTGAGGTGCCCAGGTGTCTCCACCTTTCGCTGTGGGCGTGTCGACGTATGCCGCCCCGAGGGCATCGAGGCCCTTCACGATCTGCGCGGTGTTGTCGGAGAGGCCCCAGACGATCAGGCACTGCGGTGCTGCGCTCTTCAGCCGCTGGAGCTGCGCTCCGTAGTCGGCGGAGAACAAGGTGAACTCCTCGATCCCCACGATGTCGAGCCCGTGGTCCTCTGCCGCGGTGGTGAACTGCTGCGCGGCGGAGGGCAGCGTCAGCTTGTCGTAGATCAGCGCCGTCGAGGTGTACTTGCGATCGTTCTTCGCGTAGTCGCACAGCGCGTCGAACGACATCGTGTCGGGCAGCAGCATCTGGAAGACGTTCCGCAGCCCATCCCCCTCGGGATAGAGGTTCCCCTCGGAGTAGGTGTCTCCGTAGACGGACATGACGGGGATGCCATCGCGCCGGAGCTGTGGCGCCGCTTCGCTGATCCCGTAGGGCGTGCACCACAGGATCCCGATGATCTCGGGGTCGGCGATCAGCGCGTTGTAGGCCTTGGTCGTCCCGTCTGCGAACTCCTCTGCGGGTGCGTTCTCGATGACGTAGTCGATCGTCACGCCATGGGTGAGGTCGGCGTCAGTGATGTGCTTCTTGGCGGCACCCAGCGCTCGTTGCACGATGTCGCCGAGGAACTGACCCACGCCTGATGTGGGAACGATCACGCCGACCTTCAGAGTCGACACGCCAAGGCCCGAGAAGTCAGATCCCCCGCCGTCGCCCCCGCCGCCGTCGCCACCGCCGCTGTCGTCCCCGGACTCGTCCGATCCGCTGCCGCAGGCCGCCACCAGCGACCCGAAGGCCCCGGCGGCGGCGAGGGACGCGCCTCCGCGAGCCGCCCAGGTGAGGAACCCGCGGCGGTCGATCGAAGGGGTCTCGTGGGCTTCTCGGAGCACCTCGGGCGCCGTCGAACGCCGCCCCGCGCTGTTCGACGGTGAGGTCATGGCTCGCCCTCCCTGCTGTCCGCATCAACGATGTGATCCAACGTAGGGATCACCTGCGAGCTCAGGAAGGGCCGGAAGTCCCGCAGGAACGGAGCTTTGGCTCCTATGGCAGAGACCGGCCTCCACCGGTGAGCCGGGTCACTGCCTCGCCGTCAGCGGGCGACGATCGACTCGACACCGCCCAGGTAGGGCCGCAGGCAGTCGACCACCGCGATCGACCCGTCGGGCTGGCGGTGCGTCTCGAGGTAGGCGGCGACGGTGCGGGGCCAGCCCATCGCCGAGCCGTTGACCGTGTGGCAGACCTCGGTGCCCTTGCCGCTTGCGGGACGGAAGCGGATGTTGGCACGACGCGCCTGGTAGTCGCCGAACCAGGACACCGAGCTGACCTCCAGCCACATGTCGCAGCCGGGTGCGTAGGCCTCGATGTCCCAGGTGCGGGCGGCGGACGCGCCCACGTCGCCCGTGCACAGGTCGAGGATGCGGTAGGGCAGACCCAGATCGGTGAGGATCGACTCGCTGCGCGCAAGCACGTCCTCCTGGCAGGCGATGGCCTGCTCCGCTCCGGCCGCGACCGCCAGCAGCTCGACCTTGTCGAACTCGTGCACCCGGAGCAGGCCGCGGGTGTCTCGACCAGCGGCGCCCGCCTCGCGGCGGAAGCACGAGGTGTACGCCGTGTAGCGCAGCGGCAGGTCGGCTTCGCTGAGGATCTCGTCTCGGTGCAGCGATGTGAGCGGCACCTCGGCGGTGGGGATGGCCCAGAGGTCGTCGCGCTCCATGTGGTAGGCGTCCTCCTCGAACTTCGGGAGGTGGCCCGTCGAGATCATCGTGTCGGTGCGCACGAGGGTGGGTGGACGGATCTCCTCGTAGGCGTCCGCGTTGCGATCGAGGCTCAGCTGCACCATCGCTCGCAGCAGCCGCGCGCCCCAGCCGCGGTACATGGTGAACATCGACCCCGCGATCTTCGAGGCTCGCTCCGGATCGAGGATGCCGAGCTCCTCACCGATGTCCCAGTGGGGGACCCGCTGGTGGTCCGCATAGGCGCCGGGGTCGTAGCCCTCGATGCGCAGCACCACGTTGTCGGCCTCGCTGGCGCCATCGGGGCAGTCGTCGGCCGGCATGTTCGGGGTGCGCAAGAGGAGGTCACGCACCTCATCGGTCAGCCGTGCGACCTCGGCGTCGAGCGCCTTCTCCTCGTCGCCGAGCGCCCGGCTCTCGGCCATGAGCGCCTCGGCTCCAGCCGAGTCGCCCTGGCCGCGCAGGCGCCCGACGTCTTTCGACAGTGCGTTGATGCGGGCTCGGATGTCGTCCCGCTGGCTGCCCAGCGTGCGCTGGGCGCTGTCGAGCTCGAGGATGCGGTCGAGGTGTGCCGCCGCGTCGCCACCCCGCCGGGACAGCCCTGCGCGCACTGCGTCGGGTTCCAGGCGGATGCGGCGGATGTCGAGCATCCCCAGACGGTAGTGGGGCCTCGCGGGTGGATCGGTTGTGAGTTCGGGCCCCCAAGTGGCCGCTCGGTAGCGTCAGCTCGATGGCTGCGGTGGAGGTGGAGGACCTGACGGTGCGCTACGGCGATGTGGTGGCCGTCAACGCCATCTCCTTCGTGGCACAGGCTGGCCAGATCACGGCCGTGCTCGGACCGAACGGCGCGGGCAAGACGACGACTGTCGAGGTGCTGGAGGGGTTCCGCCGACCCGACGGCGGGCACACGCGAGTGACCGGCCTCGACCCCGTGGCCGACCATGCCGCTCTCACCCGCCGGGTCGGCGTGATGCTGCAGTCAGGCGGGATAGGTCCAGGAGTGCGCGTCGGCGAAGCTATCCGCCACGCAGCCGCGCTGTACGAGCACGCGCTCGACCCGGCTCATCTGCTCGAGCGCGTCGGGCTCACCGGCAAGGAGCGGCGCACGTGGCGTCAGATCTCGGGAGGCGAGCAGCGGCGACTCGCTCTCGCGCTCGCGCTGGTGGGCCGGCCCCAGGTCGCGTTCCTCGATGAGCCGAGCTCGGGTGTCGACCCGGTCGGGCGCGTGGCGATCCGCCAGGTGGTCGCCAGCCTGCGAGACGACGGGGTCACCGTCGTGCTCACCACCCACGATCTCGACGAGGCCGAGAAGCTGGCCGACCATGTGGTGATCCTCGATCGCGGCACGATCGTCGCAGCGGGCAGCCCCGCCGCGCTGATGACCCAGGGCGCCGTCGAGGAGGTGCGCTTCGGAGCACCACCGGGCCTCGACGTGGCCGAGCTCGGCCAGCGCATAGGAGCCAGCGTCACCGAGGTGAGCACCGGCGAGTACCTCGTGGCCGCCGGCGGCTCGCCCGAGCTGGTGGCCGCCCTGACAGCATGGCTGGCCGAGCAGCACCTTCCGCTGGCCGACCTCCGCGCCGGCCGGCAGCGCCTCGAAGACGTCTTCCTGCGGTTGGTCGCCGAACCGCCCGAGACGACCGCCGCAGACCCCGGCACTGGACACGCTGGGCGTCGGCCACGCGGGCGACGAGCGGAGCAGCGGCCGTGAGCACCCTGGCTCGCGGCGGCGCTGGCGAGCCGGCACCATGAGACCTCTCCTGGCACAGCTGCGCTTGGAGCTGACGCTGCTGGCTCGCAACGGGGAGTCGCTGCTCCTGATGCTCGGCATCCCGGTGCTGCTGCTCGTGTTCTTCGCCAACGTCGACGTGCTCCCCATCGACGGCGATCCGATCCAGTTCCTCGCGCCGGGGGTGCTGGCGCTCGCCGTCCTGTCCACCTCGTTCGTGAACCTGGCGATCGCGACCGGCTTCGATCGTGAGTACGGCGTGCTGAAGCGCCTCGGCGCGACGCCGCTCGGCCGACCGCGACTCCTCGCTGCCAAGACGCTCTCGATCCTCGTGGTCGAGGTGGTGCAGGTCGCGGTGCTGTGGGGCATCGCGCTCGCGCTGGGGTGGGACCCGAGCCCCGGCGCCGGCTTCCTCGCGGCATTGGTGCTGGGCACGATCGCGCTGGCCGGCTTGGGCCTCTGCCTGGCAGGCACGCTGAAGGCGCTCGTCACGCTCGCCGCCGCCAACGGCATCTACCTCGTGCTGCTGCTCCTGTCCGGGATGGTGATCCCGCTGGACGAGCTGCCAAGCGCAGTGCGCGCACTGGCCCGCGTGCTTCCGAGCGGCGCGCTGGCCGAGGCCATCCGCGGCACGCTCACCGATGCCACAGCCGTCCCCGGGCGCGCGTGGGTCGTGCTGGCGGCGTGGGCGGTGGCGGCCCCGCTCGCCGCAACCCGCCTCTTCCGCTGGGAGTGACGAAGTCTGTGAACCCCATTGTCCGCATGGCGGACGTGGGGGTTCACAGACGTTGGTTGGTGGTCACGAAGTCTGCGATGCGGGCGACGACCTCGGGAGCGCGGGCCGAGCGCCGGTGCGTCAAGCCCTGAACAGCGAAGAGCTCAGCCCTACGACACAGTGGTGCCACCTCCACGGCGTCGCTGAACGGGTAGCGCTCGTCGTCGGTCGAGTGGACCAGCAGCAGGTCCGCATCGAGCGCTGAGATCACGGCTCGGCCGCTGTAGCCCGCACGCCTGGGCCCCTGCTTGTCGTCATAGATCCGCTTGGCCGCTTCAGCAACCTCGCGGGGCACGCCGAGCTGCTCGGCCCTGCGCAGCCACCGGTTGCCTCCAGCCAGCAGTGGTGTGCCGACAAGTGCGGCCCGCTCCACGGCCAAGCCCTCCGTCATCGCCAATGCCGCACAGGCGGCACCGAAGGAGTGAGCGACGACAGCGTCGATCGGGCCGAGCTCGCCGGCCACCGCGAGCACCCCGTTGGTTCCCTCCGAGCCGAGCCCCCAGTCCCCACCCGACACCCCGTGCGCCGGCAGGTCGAAGGCGACCAACGAGCGACCTCGCCGGGCGAGCTCGTCGATCAAAGGCGACCACAGCGAGGAGTCGTCCTGCCAGCCGTGCACAAGCAGCACAGCCGGCCCGTCTCCAAGTCGCCACGCGGCGAGCTCCCCGACGGGGCTCGCGACCATCTGCGGCTCGACGCCGTCGAACCGATCGGCGCTGCGGGGCTCGCGCAACCGAGCCGGCCGGACCTCCCCGAGCAGGAACTCCTGCACCGCCTCGTCGAAGGCCGCGTCCGTCACGGCGTCAGTATCGCCTCCGGACGACGTCTGTGAACCCCAATGTCCGCATGGCGGACGTGGGGGTTCACAGACGTTGGTTGTTAGGGGTGGGGCTGCTCCACGGGCGGGGTGGGGTGGCGGTCGAACTCCTGCTTGACGGTGTCGAACGTGAGGACCTCACCGTCGGGCGCAGCGGCCGCGGCGGCCTGACGGGCCAGGCGCGCTGACCTCGCTGCTTCGCGGTCTGCGGCTTCGTTGCGGGCCGACCACTTGAAGAACAGCACCATGATCACCACCCACAGGTAGGTGCCGGCACCGAGCTTCATGATGGCCCCGGCGACCTGCTGGTCGGTCGTGACCGAGATGTCGAACATGCGCTGCGGGATGTCGTACACGCTGTAGACGGCGCCTTCGGCGAACACCAGCCAGGCGCCGGGCACGGTCGGCACGATCGAGGTGATGAACAGGTAGAGCATCTGGGCGGGCACCGAGATGCGCAGCTCTGGCAGCGGCCCGCAGACCGGCAGCCACAGCAGGAGCGCCGACAGCACGATCACGGTGTGCACGCCGTAGTGGAACAAGCCGTTGGTCGACGCCGTGTTGACCACGGTCTGCCAGTGGAGCAGCAGGGCCAGCGCGTTGAAGAGGACAGCGGCGGGAACTGGACGGGCCAGCTTGTGCACCCACCGATCGACGCGGCCCTTGCCGAGCACCAGCCGGGCGAGCCACTCGGGTGTCGCCATCAGCAGTGCCGCCGGCATCACCAGCGTGAACAGGGTGTGCTGGATCATGTGGACGAGGTAGAGGTACTCCTCGCCGACATCGTGCATCGGCCAGTCGGATGCCACCCACAGCACGGCGATGCCGAACACGAACCAGCGGCGCTGAGAACGTGTCACTGCGGGCGCGCCAGCGGGCACGACCTTGGGGCCGATGACGCGAGCGGCGTACACGTAGAGGACGACCAGCGCGCTCACCAGGAGCCACACCTCGGGGTGCGGCACCCAGCGCCAGAAGTGGGCGTGGTTCTCGGCGGCGTGCGCCACCACACCGGTCACGGTCGCCCCCGCCGATCGATGCGCCGGGGCTCGAGCGCCTCAGGCACGGCGTGGGCGGTCATGCGTCAGCCTCGCAAGAACCTGAGGTAGGAGTCGTCGAAGTAGTTGAAGGCGAAGAACGTGATCATGAACACGGCCGTTGCCAGCAGGAGCCCGAACACGAAGACACGCCGGAAGATCGGGTTGTCGTACTTCAGGTGCATGAAGTAGCCGGTGACGATCGCGAACTTGGCGATCATCATCGGGAACAGCACGAGCACCAGACCCAGCGTGCTGGCGCCTTCCCAGAAGTAGGTGGCGACCTCGAGAGCGGTGATCGCCGCGAGGATCACCGCGATCTTGACGTACTTGGCGTCGCTCGGGTGGTCGTGGACGGTCTCGTCGACCTCGTGCTCGGCTGCGGATGAGACGGTGGTGGTCATCGGCGCGTCCTAGGGGATGAGGTAGACGATCGTGAAGATGAGGATCCACACGATGTCGACGAAGTGCCAGTAGAGGCCCACGATCTCGACGGCCTCGGCCTTGTCGGGGCCGAGGTTGCCGCGGAGCGACATCACCAGCAGAGACATCAGCATGATGATGCCGACGCTCACGTGCACGCCGTGGAAGCCGGTGAGCGTGTAGAAGGCCGACCCGAAGATGTTGGTCGTGTAGCCGAGACCCTCCCGGTAGAAGGTGGTGAACTCGTACACCTGGCCGCCGATGAACACGGCGCCGAGCATGGCGGTGGTGGCGAGCCACGCACGGTTGCGGCGCACGTCGCCTCGCACGATCGAGGCCACCGCCAGCGCCATCGTCAGCGAGCTCATCAGCAGCACGAAGGAGCTGACCGACGTGAAGGGGATGTCGAAGACGTCCTTCGGGCCGATGCCCTCCACGCTGCGGTGGCGCAGCAGGAGGTAGGTGGAGATCAGGCCGCCGAAGAGAAGGCAGTCCGACCCGAGGAACACCCACATGCCGAGCTTCTCGTTGGAGATCCCGGTAGCGGTGGCGTGGCCGTGGCCCGGCTCGTCGTGGACCGACGTGGGGACGTGGATGCTGGTGTCAGTCACCGACGGTCACCTCCTGCTCGGCCTTGGGTGCATCCGTGGCTTCATCCGCGGCAGCTGCTTCCGCCTCGGCCCCGCTGTCGTCATGGCCGTCGCCGTCGGGGCCGTGACCGTCGTCGCCGTGGGGCGGCAGGTCGAGGTCGTCTGCCGGTTCGAGGCCCCAGCCCACGAAGCCGGCCAGCACCATGGCACCGCCGACCGCCGCGATGGCGAGGTTGAAGATGAGGCCGTAGCCGATGAGCGGCAGGCCGGCCGACATCAGGATCGGGAAGTACGACGGCGCCGGCAGGTGCGCCCGTGAGGCGTCACCCGGCATGGCGACCTCCTCAGCGGTCGCGATCTGGACGATCCTGCCGTTCTCGTCCTCGCCGTACTTGCGATGCCAGAAGTCGTCGAGCTGGGTGACGACCGGCGGGTCGTCGAAGTTGTGCTCGGGCACCGGCGACGGGATGCTCCACTCGAGGCTGCGGGCGTCCCACGGGTCGGGGCCGGGAGCCGGCTGCGACGCGGCGCGGCGCTTCGAGCGGACGATGTTCCAGAAGAACAGCAGGATGGACACGGCGATGATGAAGGCGCCGATCGTGGACACCATGTTCCAGAAGTTGAAGCCGTAGCCGTCGCGGTAGGTGGGGATGCGCCGGCTCATGCCCTGCAGGCCGAGGATGTGCATCGGCCCGAACGTGAGGTTGAAGCCCACCATCGTGAGCCAGAACTGCCACTTGCCGATCGTCTCGCTCAGCATGTAGCCGAACACCTTGGGCCACCAGAAGTAGAAGCCGCCGAGGAAGCCGAACAGCGCGCCGCCGAAGATCACGTAGTGGAAGTGGGCGACGATGTAGTAGGTGTCGGTCTGCTGCGTGTCGGCCGGGGCGACAGCGTGGGTGACGCCCGACAGGCCGCCGATGGTGAACATCGCGACGAGGCCCATCGAGAACAGCATCGGCGTCGTGAAGCTGATCTTCCCGCCCCACATCGTGGCCATCCAGTTGAGGATCTTCACGCCCGTGGGCACGGCGATGAACATCGTCGACACGGAGAAGGCGGCCACCGAGATCGGCCCGAGGCCGGAGGCGAACATGTGGTGCGCCCACACGCCCCAGCCCATGAAGCCGATGGCGATGCCCGAGAACACCATGAAGGGGTAGCCGAAGATCGGCTTGCGGGAGAACACCGGGATGATCTCCGACACGATGCCGAAGGCGGGCAGGATCAGGATGTAGACCTCGGGGTGACCGAAGATCCAGAACAGGTGCTCCCAGAGCAGCGGGTCGGCGCCGGCCGCGACGTTGAAGAAGTTGGCGTCGAAGAGCCGGTCGAAGGTGAGCAGGAACAGCGCCACCGAGATGACCGGGATGGCGAAGACCAGGAGCACCTGCGTGACGAGGCTCATCCAGGTGAACACCGGCATCTTCATCAGCGTCATGCCCGGCGCACGCATGTTGAGGCAGGTGACGACGAGGTTGATGCCGCCGACGAGCGAGGCGATGCCGGTGATCTGAAGGCCGATGGCGTAGAAGTCCATGCCGTGGCTCGGCGAGAAGATCACGCCGGTGTTGGGTGCGTAGGCGAACCAGCCGCCGTCGGCGCCGCCGCCCAGGAACCACGATGTGTTGAGGAAGAGGCCGCCGAAGAGGAACGTCCAGAAGCTCAGCGCGTTGAGGCGGGGGAAGGCGACGTCACGAGCACCGATCTGGATCGGTATCAGGTAGTTCATGAACGCCGCGCCCATCGGCATGACCACGAGGAAGATCATCGTGATGCCGTGCATCGTGAAGACCTGGTTGTAGAGGTCAGCCGAGAGGAGCTTCTGGTCGGGCGCAGCCAGCTGCGCACGGATGGCCAGAGCCTCGACTCCGCCGATGACGAGGAAGAACAGCGCCGAGGCGCCGTACATCACACCGATCTTCTTGTGGTCGACGGTGCTCACCCAGGCACGCCAGCCGGTCTTGGTTCGGGGCCGCGTGAAGACACCCAGGGGCGTGTGGTGCAGCGCTGTGCCCGAAGGCAGCGCCAGCACGTCTGAAGGTCGCTCGACGATCGCCATGTTCCGCTACTCCAGCGTCTCGAGGTAGGCGACGAGAGCCCGGATCTGCTCGTCGGTGAGGTTGAGGTTGGGCATCCCGCGACTGCCGTTCGGGTACATCGGCTTCTGCCCCGGTGGGTCGCGCAGCCAGGCGACGACATCGGCGACGTTGAACTCGCCGCCGCGCTCGTCGATGTCGATCTCGCCGTTCTCGTCCTGGTCGACCCAGGTGTCGAACACGCCGCCGGCGAAGACGCCACGGCTGGCGAAGTGGGTGAGATCCGGTGCCGCGCCGGAGACCTGGGCGGTGCCCTTGAAGAGGTCTTCGTTGCCCTCGTCGCCGCGCACGAGGTGGCAGCCGCTGCAGGCGGTGCGGAAGACGTCGCGGCCCTCGCGTGCCAGCGAGCCACTCGGTGACGCGGCGCCTTCGAGCTGGTTCTCCTGCCAGGCTTCGTAGTCAGCCGCTGACAGCGCGACCACCCGCATGCGCATGAAGCCGTGGGACAGGCCGCAGAACTCGGTGCACTGCCCGCGGTAGACGCCGGGCTCGTCAGCCTCGAGGAGCAGCGGGTGCTCGCGGCCGGGGACGGCGTCGCGCTTGCCGTTGAGGCCGGGTATCCAGAACGAGTGGATGACGTCGCGGGAGGTGATCGTGAGGCTGATCGGCTCGCCGGCCGGGATCACGAGGTCGTTGGCGGTGATGATGTCGTCCTCGCCGTCGCCGTCGACGTCGTAGCGGTACTCCCACCACCACTGCTGGCCGACGACGGTGATCTCCTGCGCACCGGCAGGGTGGTCTTCCAGATCGAGCAGCGTGAGCACGGAGCCTGCGCCGACACCGGCGAGCAGCAGCGCCGGCAGGATCGTCCAGCCGATCTCGAGCTTGAAGTTGCCGTGGGTCTGCGTGGGAAGGCTGCCGTCGTCGTCGTGCTTGCGGCGGAAGCGCCAGGCGAGGAAGAGCACGCCTGCCTGCACCAGAACGAACACGACACCGGCGATGAAGAACACCGGGTTGACGAGGTTGTCGATCGAGCGTGCCTCGGGGCCCTTCGGCTCGAGCGTGTCGAGCGGTGCGTTCTCGGCGCAGGCCGCCAGCGCCAGCACGAGCGGCGCGACGAGGGCGATGCGGGAGCGACCTGCGACGCGGCGGAACATGCGGACTCCTCGGACGGCGGGGTGCGATGAGGAGCGCATCAGCCGTGCTCCTCCACCGTGGTGGTGACGGCTGGCTTCGTGCCCTCGGGGACGTGGGGCGACAGGCCGTCGTCCTCGCCGTGCTCCTCTTCGTGGTGCTCGATGACACGCTCGCCGCGAGCCGCAGACACCACACCAGCGGCGACCACGGCGACGGCGCAGAGCGCCAACAGGCTCGCCACGAGGTTGGCCGACAGGCGCGGCTTGGTGGCGATGAGCGCACCGATGGCGAGGATCACGATGCCGAGCGCAGTTGCCACGGCCACGGCGCCCATCTCCGATGAGGTGAGCAGCACCCGTGAGATCGCCACGACGGTGCCGCCGGCGATCAGCACGCCCGCGAGCGGCACCTCGAAGGGCCCCATGAGGCGGTTGCGCACCATGCGGTTGACCTCGGGGTCACCCGTGGCGTGATCCGACCAGGCGAGCACCATCCACTCGACCAGCACGGCGAGCAGGACGAAGAAGCCGACAACGAACAGCACGTTGGAGATGACGAGGCCGAGCACGACGAGCGTGGCCCCGAAGGCACCGACCACCGGCCAGTAGGCGCCGTGCGCGGGGGCCCTCACGGCGGGAGGCGTGTCGGTGCCGGCCAGCTCGGCCAGCGCCGATGGGGCGGCGTCGCGGGTGGCGACGGCGACGATGCCGAGGAGCGTGGCTGCCAAGCCGATCGACACAAGCAGCGTGTAGCCGAGGTGGTCGCCGACGCCGCCGTTGTAGCCGGCTGTCAGCGGGCCGAGCCCGTTGCCGCCGGTGGTCCAGCCGTAGGCGGCCGCCAGCGCGAAGCTGACCAGCCCCAGGCCGAGGAACCACTTGGATCCGGTGGTGAACATCGAAGGAGAGTGCCTCGCTACTTGGTGATGTAGATGCCGTACCAGATGGCGGCGTAGACAGCGACGGTGACGTACCAGTAGAGCGCAGCCGCCGACATGCTCTCGGCGTCGCGCCCGCTGAGCTGCCCGCCCAGAGCCTGGAAGCCCATGACGGCGATGAAGAGGAGCCCGACGACCGTCATGACGATGTGGGCGCCGGTGACCGCGTATAGGAGGCCAGCCGTGCCAGACGCGGTGAAGCCCATGGCGAGCTGCTGGTAGAGGTAGGCGGTGGAGTTGATGAAGGCGACTCCGAGCAGCAGCGTGAGGCCGAGGCCGAGGTAGGCGTGCGTGCGGTCGCCGGCACGAAGCGAGTACACGATCCAGGCCATCGTGACGACCGACATCGACAGCGTGACCATGCCCATGTTGCCGGGTGTGAGCGGGAGGACGGTGCCGTCGGGCAGGGCCGTGACGCCATCGGCGAGGCGATCGGCGCGCATCTGGAGGTAGACGGCGAGCATCGACAGCACGACGAGGCTGGACGCGACCGCCGCGAAGGCTGAGCCGATCAGCAGCACACGGGGCCGGCGCGGCTCGGGGGCGGGCGCCGTGGCTAGGGGGCTGACGGTGACGGCGGCGGACATCAGGCCGATCCCTCCACGTTGCTGTGGCGCGAGTCGTAGAGCGGCGCCTCCGAGGTGATCTCGGGAAGGCTCGAGAAGTTGCCGGGAGCGGGGGGCGAGGCCGTCGCCCACTCGAGCGTGTGCCCCTCCCAGGGATCGTCGGCCGCTGCATCGCCGCGGGCGGCACTGACCAGGAGGATCACGAGCAGCGCCCCGCCCAGCACGAGCAGCGCGCCGCCGACCGTGGACGCGATGTTGAGCGCCTCGATGGTGCTGACGTTGTCGAGCACCGGCGCGGCCGGGTCGGCCGGCTGGCCGAGCAGGCCGGCGACGAGGTCGGGGAAGCTGGAGGCCACGGTGCCGGCGAGGAAGAGCAGCGCCACGGCACGGGCGGGCCCTTCCGCCATCGTGCGACCCATGATCTTGGGCGCCCAGTAGACGAGCCCGCCGAGCAGGGCGATGGCCGTGGCCAGCACCACGTAGGAAGCGATCGAGGTGGACCAGCTGGTGCCGTAGAGCGTGGTGCCCGGACCGTCGACCAGCGTCTCGATCGGCTCGATCGCCTGCGCCGCGCCGGCCAGCACGCCGACGAGGAGCATCAGCGCGGCCGACAGGCCGAACAGGAGCGGGCTGGCGAGGGCGGCCTTGCCGCGCTGCGCGGTGACAGCCCAGAGGCCGAGCAGGCCCAGCACCGGGACGACGATGGCGAGCGACACGGCCACCCACGGCACGTCGTAGAGCCAGGGGTAGGCGTCGTCGCCGTAGCCGGGGAGCGCCCACGCGCCCACGCTCAGCACGCCGAAGGCGCCGATCAGGCCGAGCGCCAGGCGGTGCTGGTGGTGGCGCGTGCGGGTGAACACCGGCACCACCGAGGCCACCACGCCGAGCGCGGGGATGGCGAAGGCGTAGACGACGGGAGTGCCGAAGACCCACGCGATGCGGTCGTAGAGCGTGTTGGTGCCGCCGCCGAAGAAGCCGCCGCCGCCGCCGTAGCGGATGTCGAGGTAGGAGAGCACGGTGACGCCGGCGAGCACCGGCAGCACGATGACCCAGACGGCGCCGGCGACCAGGCTGGACCAGGCGAACAGCGGCGTGCGCGCCATCGACAGGCCCGGCACCCGCAGCGCGATGACCGTGGTGGCTATGCAGATCCAAGCCACGACCGACACGACGAGCAGCAGCGCGAACGACACGGTGAAGAGCCTGAGGCCGTCGACGTCCGTGCCGCCGGGGCCGCCCTCGATCACGAAGGAGCCGACCAGGAGGCCGCCGCCGAGCACGTAGCCCCACGCGGCCGCGGCGGCCGCCCTCGGAAAGGCGATGGTGGCGGCGCCGACCTGGAGGGGCACGACGATCGTCGCCACGCCGATGCTGAGCGGCAGCAGGAACAGGAAGGCGGCGGCGATCGACCGGTAGGCGACGTACTGGTCGAACCAGTCGGTGCCGAGGATGTCGATGCCGGACAGGTCGATCTTCTCGGCAGCGACGAGCAGAGCCGCCTCGCCCGCCAGCACGGCGTGCACCAGGGCAGCGATGATCCAGACCCGGCCGATCACCTTGTGGTCGGCAGAACCGAGGATCGTGGCCACGCCCGCCACCGCGGGGACGGGGGCCGTGGGCTCTGGTGGCGCCGAGACGGCGGCCGGAGCGTCTTCGGTGACGGTCATCGAGGCACCTGTGAGAGCGGATGGGGTCGGTTCGGGAATCTAGTCACGTGGGCAGGTCTGCTTCGAACCTGGCCGGCCCGACCGGCGCTCACCATCCCGAGCGCAGCAGCTCGTCGAGGGCCATGGCGCCGAACAGGAGCGTGATGTAGGTGATCGACCAGGTGAAGAGCCGCATGGCGGTGGCCCGCACCGCGATCTCAGCGGCGCCTGCAGCAGCACCGCCGGCCAACGCCACGCCTGGCCCGCTCCGACCTGGGTCCTGCATGCGCAGGAGCCGCACCGCGTACCAGGTGAACACGGCACCGAGGACGATGGCGGCTCCTAGATAGAGGTGGCCCATGCCGGCGACCGGCGAGAAGGCGACCGTCAGCGCCCACAGCAGCAACGTGTAGGCGAGGATCCGGCTGGAGGTGCGCCGCAGGCTCTCGACCACAGGGAGCATCGGCACGTCGGCCGCCGCGTAGTCGTCTCGGTAGCGGATGGCGAGCGCCCAGAAGTGCGGTGGCGTCCAGTAGAAGATGATGGCGAAGAGCAGGATCGGCGCCCAGTCGAGCGTGCCGGTGACAGAGCTCCAGCCGATCAGCGTGGGCACGGCGCCAGCGGCGCCACCGATGACGATGTTGTGGGTGGATGTCCGCTTCAGCCAGAGCGTGTACACGAACACGTAGAAGAGGCAGGCCGCCACCGCCAGGGCAGCGCTCAGCAGGTTCACCGTCGCCCAGAGGAAGAGGAAGGCGACGATCTCGAGGCAGATGGCGAACGTGAGGGCGGCGCGGGGAGACATGGCTCCCGTGACGAGCGGTCGGCCCTTGGTGCGCTCCATCAGGCGGTCGATGTCGCGGTCGACGTACATGTTGATGGCGTTGGCACCGCCCGCTGCCATCGTGCCGCCAAGCACGGTCGCAGCCATGAGCCAGACCGAGGGCAGGCCCCCTTCGGCGACGATCATGGTCGGAACGGTGGTCACCAGCAGGAGCTCGATGATCCGAGGCTTCGTCAGCGCGACATACGCCATGATCCGGGCGCGAGTCGAGAGCCTGGGTGCGAACACGGAGGGCAGGCTAGGCCCGGCCTGCTGGCGGCGGCGAACCCGCCACCTGCACGTATGGAGCCGCGCGGGCGGCGGTCCCTAGCCTGGCGACGATGCCCGTGATCCGGTCCGCCACAAGCAGGTCGCCGCGCTCCGCGATCAGCCCGCGGGCGTACCGGATCATCACGCTGACGGCCCTGGTGGCCCTTGGCGCCATCGTCGTCTCCGGAGCCGCCGTGCGCCTCACGGGTTCGGGTATGGGTTGCCCGACCTGGCCCACCTGCGAGGACGGCTCGCTCGTGCCGCGCGGGGCCACCGGCGGTCACGGCTGGATCGAGTTCCTCAACCGGGTGTTCACGGGTGCCGTGTCGCTCGCGGTCGCTCTCGCCGTGCTCGGCTCGCGGCGCCGCCGGCCCTTCCGGCGAGACCTCACGCTGTGGTCGTGGGGCCTGGTGGCAGGCGTGTTCGCGCAGGCGCTGCTCGGCGGGCTCGTCGTCTTCCTGCACGTCACGCCTGTGGCAGTGGCCGGTCACTACCTCCTGTCCGCCGTGCTCGTCTGGAACGCAGTCGTGCTGCACCACAAGGCGGGCGAACCCGATGGCGTCGTCAGCCGCCCGCGCGCCACGCCCGAGCTGCTGCGCTGGTCGCGCGCGCTCGTGGGCGCGGCCGGGGTCGTGCTGGTGAGCGGCACGTTCGTCACCGGCAGCGGCCCGCACGGCGGCGACGAGGCAGCCGACCGGCTGCCGTTCGCCGTCACGACGGTCGCTCGTGTGCACAGCTTGGCGGTGTGGGTGCTTCTGGCGATCGTGGTGGTGGTGCTGCGGCGTGTGAGCCGTGGCGACGCGGCCGGCCCTGCGGTGGCGCGCGGCAACGTGCTCGTCGCGCTGATCGTGGCGCAGGGCACGCTCGGCTACTTCCAGTACTTCACCGGTGTGCCGGAGGTGCTCGTCGGCCTCCACGTGCTCGGCTCGGTGCTCGTGTGGGTTGCTGTGCTGCGCTTCCACCTGGCGCTCACCGCACCGATCCTCGCCGATCGCAACCTGCAGGTCGCGAGCTCGCATGCTCCGTCTGAGCAGGCCGACGCGCTGGCACCCGTGGCAGAGGCAGCGCCGTGACCGCCGTTCCCGCCCCCGCACCCGTCGGCGTCGAGGAGCCGATCGACGAGATCACCACGAAGGACGACGTCCCGTGGGTGGTGATCGTGTGGAACGACCCGATCAACCTCATGTCCTATGTGTCGTTCGTCCTCCAGAAGCTCTTCGGCTACTCACGCCAGAAGGCGGATCGCCTGATGATGCAGGTGCACACCGAAGGGCGCGCCGTCGTCGCCAACGGGCCGCGGGAGACCTGCGAGCTGCACGTCTTCCGCCTGCACGAGCACGGGCTGTGGGCCACGATGCAGCACGACAGCTGATGGCCATCTTCAGGCGGCGACGAATCCAGCGCACACGGCGAGGCACCTACGAGGTGCGCCTCCCCGATCCCGAGCGCAAGCTGCTCGGCAGCCTGGCCGAGCAGCTGCGCGAGCTGCTCCTGGCCACGACGGACGACCCGACGCTGCGGCGCCTCTTCCCCACCGCCTACAACGAGGACCCCGAGCGCGACCGCGAGTACCAGCAGCTCGTGCGCGACGAGCTGCTGGAGCGGCGGCTCGGCGCGCTGGCCACGCTCGACGCCACGCTGGCCGCCGACGACCTCGACGAGGAGCAGATGGCGGCGTGGCTCTGCGGCCTCAACGACCTGCGGCTCGTGCTCGGCACGCGCCTCGACGTCAGCGAGGAGATGCCCGAGATCGCCGAGGACGATCCCGACGCGCCCGCCTACGCCGTCTACGAGTACCTCGGGTTCCTGCTGACGGAGGTGGTCGACGCACTGGCGGAGGGCTTGCCCGAGGTCGCCGACGAGGGCCCCGGCGACGCCGGCGACCTCGGCCTCTGAGCCGCTGGTTCGAGGTTTGAGCGGTGAGGGCGCGCTGCTAGTGTCTCGCCCCTACCCTCAACGGGGAGCAATCCCGGGCTGTCGTCATGGCGTCCCAAGCCCCCATCGTCTAGCGGCCTAGGACACCGGCCTTTCACGCCGGCAGCACGGGTTCGAATCCCGTTGGGGGTGCGTTCAGCAAGTCAGTCACCACGGTCCCGTGGTGCAGTTTGGAGTGCACGCCGGCCTGTCAAGCCGGAGGTCGCGGGTTCAAATCCCGTCGGGACCGCAACAACGGAAGATCTCGGTCGGGTAGCTCAGTTGGCAGAGCGTCCGCCTGAAAAGCGGAAGGTCACCGGATCGACGCCGGTTCCGACCACACGAGAAGGGCCGCAGGCCAGAGCCGTCAACGGCTCTGGCCTGCGGCCGCTTCCGGTCGTGACGGCACGCGCGCTGGCCGATTGCTTGGCTAGGTTCGCGGCCATGCTGCTAGTGGGAACTCGCAAGGGGCTCTGGACGCTGACGCCCGACGCCGACCGCGGCGGTTGGACGCTCGACGGGCCGGAGTTCCTGGGTCACATCGTCCACCACGCCGTCGCCGATCCCCGAGACCCTGCGGTCGTCATGATGGGCGTCAGCACGGGCCACCTCGGCCCGACCGTGATGCGCTCGAGCGACGGCGGTCGCACCTTCGCGGAGGCGTCGAAGCCGCCCGCCTTCCGTGCGGGCGATGCGCTCGATCGGGCGGTCAACAAGGTGTTCTGGCTGACCCCGGGCCACGCCGACGAGCCCGGTTCCTGGTACGCAGGGGGCTCGCCGCAAGGGCTCTTCCGCAGCGAAGACGGGGGCGACACCTGGTCGCCGGTCGACGGCTGGAACGACCACCCGTCATGGGTCGAGTGGGCGGAGTGGCCAGCCCAGAACACGCCCGACGGCTCGATGCTCCACTCGGTGATCGTCGACCCGCGCGACGCCTCGCACCTCTACCTGGGGCTGTCGGGCGGTGGCGTGTTCGAGAGCACCGACGGTGGCGCCGACTGGCACCCGCTCAACCAGGGCTGCGCCGCCGACTTCATGCCGGACCCCGACCCGCCCTTCGGGCACGACCCGCACACGGTGCGCATGCACCCGGCCATGCCCGACCGGCTCTACCAGCAGAACCATTGCGGCATCTACCGCATCGACCGCCCTTCCGAGCGATGGGAGCGCATCGGCGACAACATGCCGCGCGACGTGGGCGACATCGGCTTCCCGATCGAGCTGCACCCGCGCGACCCCGACACGGCGTGGGTGTTCCCGATGGACGGCACCGATGTGTGGCCGCGCACCAGCCCCGACGGCAAGCCCGCCGCCTACCTCACCCGCGATGCGGGAGCGAGCTGGTCGCGGCTCGACAAGGGCCTGCCCGAGCGCGGCTGGTTCACGGTCAAGCGCCAGGCCATGACCGTCGACGGCGGCGATCCGGTCGGCGTGTACTTCGGCACCACCGGCGGCGAGGTGTGGGGGTCGGTCGACGAAGGCGAGACGTGGACCAACCTGGCGGCGCACCTGCCCGAGATCTACAGCATCGAGTGGGCGCCGAGCTGACCTGTGCGAGTCCGCATCCCCACACCGCTGCGGTCCTACACCGACGGTGCCAAGGTCGTCGACGCTGAGGGGACCACCATCGACGAGCTGCTCGTCGACCTCGACCGGCAGTTCCCGGGTCTGCGCTTCCGGGTCGTCGACGAGCAGGGCCGCCTGCGCACGCACATGAAGGTCTTCGTCGGCATGGAGTCGGTGCGCGACCTCGGCGAGCCGATCGACGGCCTCGAGGAGATCACCCTCATGCAGGCACTCTCCGGCGGCTGAAGGGGCTCAGACCTCGAGCTGGTGGGCGAGCGCCTGGGTGGCCTCGATGAACTCGTCGACCATGTCGAACACCACCTGCGCGGCCGGCTTGGTCTGGTTCATGCTGCCGACGATCTGGCCCACGAAGTAGTTGGCGAGCTGCTCGGCCCCCGAGCCCTTGCGGTAGGCGGCTCGGTCGATCCGGTCGAGCGCGGCGTTGACCAGCACCGGCTGGATCGGCATGCCGAGCGGCTGCGGTGTGTTGGGGTCGTCCCACTCCTCGGTCCAGGCCGACTTGAGCTGGCGTGCCGGCTTGCCGGTGCGCGACCGCGAGCGCACGGTGTCGGCCGACGAGGCGTGGAGGAACTTCTCCTTCACGACCGGGTGCGTCTCCGCCTCCTCGGTGGTGAGCCACACCGAGCCACACCACACCCCCGCCGCGCCGAGCGCCATCGCCGCGGCCATCTGGCGGCCTCGGCCGATCCCGCCCGCGCCGAGCACTGGCACGTCGCCGACGGCGTCGACGATCTCGGGGATCAGCACCATGGTGCCGATCTCGCCCGTGTGGCCGCCGGCTTCGTAACCCTGCGCGACGATCATGTCGACGCCGGCGTTGACGTGCCGCTCCGCGTGCTGGGCGGCACCCGCGAGAGCGCCGATGCGACGGCCCGCCTCCTTGGCGCGCTCGATCATGTCGGGCGTGGGCGGGCCGAGCGCGTTGACGACGAGCGCGGTGCGGTGCGCCAGCGCGATCTCGAGCTGGGGACCCGCGCGCTCTGCGGAGAAGATCATGCCGCTACCCGTGTCGCGCACCGGCCCGCCGCCCGCGGTCGGCCCCTCACCCTCGCTCGGCAGCTCGGGCACGTCGTAGCGCTTCAGGATGTCGTTGACGAACTCGACGTGCTCGCGCGGGATCAGGTCCTTCACCGCTGCGAGCGACAGGCCGCCCTCGTCCGAGCCGGCGTACTTGGCGGGCACGATCAGGTCGACGCCGTAGGGGCGGTCGCCCACCTCCTCCTCGATCCACGCCAGGTCGATCTCGAGCTGCTCGGGCGAGTGCGCCACCGAGCCGAGCACGCCCATGCCACCCGCCTTGGTGACCGCGGCGACGACGTCGCGGCAGTGGCTGAAGGCGAGGATCGGCAGGTCGATGCCGAACATCTCGGTGATTGCGGTCTGCATCGTCAGGCTCCTTGGGTGGGTCCGGGCTGCACCCATGCAGCCGGGCGCTTCTCGAGGAAGGCGGTCATGCCCTCGCGGGCTTCGTCGGTGGTGAAGAGGTGGGCGGACAGCTCACCGGTCCAGCGGAAGGCTTCGTCCACGGGCATGCCGGGCACCGAGTGCAGCAGCTGCTTGGCGGCGGCCAGCGCCTGCGGTCCGCCGGCCAGCAGGTCGCTCACGACGGCGGCGACCTCGGCGTCGAGGCGGTCGGCGGGCACCGCTGCGTTGATCAGTCCCATGCGCGCTGCCTCGGCGGCCGGGAAGCGGTTGCCGCGCAGGAAGGCGCTGCGGGCGTCGGCCGTGCGCAGCTTCGGCAGGCACACGACGGAGATGACAGATGGGGCGACGCCGACGCGCACCTCGGTGAAGCCGAACTTGGCGTCTTCCGCCGCGATCGAGATGTCCATGGCTGCGGCGAGGCCCATGCCTCCGGCGACGCAGTGCCCCGCGATGCGGCCGACGTAGGGCTTCGTGCTGCGGGCGAAGCGGCCGAACAGGTCCTGCGGGCTCCGCACCGCTGCCGGCGCCAGGTCGGAGGAGCGCTCGGACAAGTTCGCTCCGGCGCAGAACACGTTGCCCCGGTTGGTCAGCACGATCACCCGCACGTCGGGGTCGTCCTCCGCCTCGTCGAGCGCCGCCATCAGCTCGGCCACCAGATGGCCACCGAGCGCGTTGCGGTTGGCTTCGTCCGCCAGCGTGACGGTGAGGACGCCGCCGGCAAGGTCGGTGTCGACGACGCCCATCAGCTGCTCCTCGGCGGCGGCCCGTCGGTGGCGCCGCCGGCGAAGGCCTGCGCCTTCTCCATCCAGTCCCGAGCGACGTCGCCGGTCACCACGAGGTCGGTGTCGTCCACGTGGCGGCGCTGCGTCACCACGAGGCAGAAGTCGAGTGCCGGGCCGACGACGGACTGTGGGGCATCGTCAGGGCCGTAGGTCCAGACCGCTCCGGATGGTCCCCTCAGCTCGACCCGCACATCGCCCCCGGGCGCTTCCATGCCGCGGTTCACGTAGCTCCACTTCCGGGTTATGAACCCGAGCTGCGCGATGTGCCGCACGCGGTCGGTCGGCGTGCGCTGGCGGCCGACCGCGTCGGCCACGTCCTGCCCGTGGGCCCAGCACTCCATCAGGCGCGCCGTGAGGAACGACTTGGCGCCCATCGACGGGCCGTACCAGCCGATCCGCATGTCGTCCGCGAGCGTGGCGGCGACCGCAGCGAGGCGCCGGCGGTTGGCACGCCACGCTGCCACGAGCTCTGCGGGCGACCGATCTCGGCCCAGGGTGAGGGCGTCACCTCCATCGGGCGCCGCGAGCAGCTCCTGGAACGAGGCCTTGAACGCAGCCGGGTCCTCGACTGCTGTCGCTGCAGCACCGTCGAAGTAGGTGAGGTGACCGATCTGGTCTGCGACCGTCCATCCAGCGCTGGCGGTGGGCTTGGCGAAGTCGTCGTCGCTCAGCTCGCTCACGATGGCGTCGAGCGCTGCTTGCTCCGCTTGCAGATCGGCCGCCACCTCGTGCACGTCTGTCATGGTGCTCCTTCGGGGGTGTGGGCGCGCAGCCCGGCGAGGATCAGGTCGACGACGTCGTCGGCGGCCTGCTTGGGCGAGGACCGCAGGGTGGGGATGACCGCTGGGCGCGAGAAGAAGCGCCCGAGACCGGCCAGCACCCGAGCCACGGCAGACGTGTCGACCGCCGCGATGTCGCCGCGCTCGACGGCCAGGTCGAGCAGCGTGCGCGTGACGGCGAAGAGGTACTCGTTGTGCCCGTCCTGGAGCTGTTGCGCCTCGCGCACGGCCGCCAGGTCGCGCGCGAACGCAGCCGTCCAGCCGCTCACGGCGACCGTCGCCGCCTCGAGGTAGGCGCGGATGGCGTCGAGAGGTGAGAGGTCGTCGCCGATGGCGTCGTGCGCCTGCCGCCCGATGCGCCAGAGGCTGCGGTCGATCACTATCAGCACGAGCTCGTCGCGGCTGGGTGCAAGCGCGTAGAGCGTGCGCAGCGAGCAGTTGAGGCGGGCCGCCAGCTCGGCCATGGTCAGCTCGGCGAAGCCATCGGCGACCAGGGCTTCGAGCTCGTCGAGGATCTGCCGCTGTCGCTCGGTGAGCTCTCGTTCGCGCTCACGGCTGAGAAGCGGGCGCGGACCACGCACAGCGCGCAGCCGGCGCCGGGTCTCGTCGAGAGTGGCCACCGCGCTCACGCGTCACCCGCGAGCAGCTCGGAGGGCACGTCGACCAATCGCGCACGAAGCCACTCGCCCAGGCTCTTGGCCTGACCGTCCTGGCGCGTCGACGCGGCCACGCCCTCCTGAAGCAGGCCGTGGATCACGAAGTTGAGCGAGCGAAGGGCGGGCAGCCGGAAGCGGTCGACATCGAGGTCGGCGGTCTCGGGCAGAAGGTCCTTCAGTCGCTCGGTCGTGAGGAACGAGTCGAGCCAAGCCCATGCCTGGTCGCTGCGAGCGAACACACCGAGGTTGGCATTGCCGCCCTTGTCGCCCGAGCGGGCGCCCACCACGAGCCCGAGTGGCGCGCGCTGCGTTTCGCCACCTGGGGCATGCGCTTCTGGCTCGGGCGCCGGCGCGATCGACACCTCACCAGCCGGCGCGACCGACTCGACCACGGTGCGGTCGCCTCCCAGCACGACGACGTGCTGGGGCACGAGATCGGCGGGCACGACCGCTGGCCGGTACACGCCGTAGGCGCGCGCTCCGCCGCTCACACCGCTCACACCGAAGAACCCGGGGATCGTGGCCAGGCCGAGCTCGACCATGGTGCTCGACACGGCCCGCCCCACCTTGTGCTCGTCGGGGTCCTTCACAGTCAGCCGCCAGACCGCGACGGCCTCCTCGTTGGTGGCGGGATCGGCCTTGTCCGTGCGCGCCAGCCGCGTGGTCACGCTGGCGAAGTCGCCCGGCTTCAGCGGGCAGGCCTCCCAGAAGGCGTCCTCGACCAGCTGCGCCTTGGCCTCGATGTCGAGTCCTGTGAGCGCCACGCCGATGTCGTTGCGGTAGCCGCCGAGCTCGTTCATGGCGACCTTGAGCGTGCTGGGCGGCGGCTCGCCACGCGTGCCATGGATCCGCACCCGATCCGGCCCCACCGTCTCCAGCTGGATCGTGTCGAAGCGCGCCGTCACGTCGGGGCCGAGGTAGGCAGGGCTCCCGATCTCGTAGAGCAGCTGCGAGGTGACGGTACCGATCGACACCTCGCCCCCGGTGCCGTCGTGCTTGCCGATCACGCACGAGCCGTCGTCAGCGACCTCGGCCCAGGGGAAGGCCGTGCGCGCCATACCAGGCACCTCGGTGAAGAACGAGTAGTTGCCACCTGTGGCCTGTGTGCCGCACTCGATGACGTGCCCGGCCACGACGCCGCCGGCGAGCTTGTCCCAGTCGTCGCGGGGCCAGCCGTGGTGCCACGCGGCAGGCCCGCACACGACTGCGGCATCGGTGGTGCGACCCGTGACGACGATGTCGGCGCCGCGCTGGAGCGCGTCGACGATCCCCCAGCAGCCGAGGTAGGCGTTGGCGCTGATGAAGCGCGAAGTGTCACCGATCGGCGCGCCCGTCTCGAAGTGGGCCAGGTCGACGCCGGCCGCCACGAGCTCATCGAGGCGGGGCAAGAGGTCGTCACCGTTCACGTAGGCGATGGTCGGGCTCAGGCCGAGCCGGTCGGCCACCTCTGCCACCGCCTCTGCGCATCCCGCCGGGTCGAGCCCGCCGGCGTTGGACACGACCTTGATCCCGCGCTCGAGGCAGGCGCCCATCACCTGCTCCATCTGGGTGACGAAGGTGCGGGCGTAGCCGCCGCCAGGGCGCTTGGCCTGCGTGCGAGCGAGGATCAGCATCGTCAGCTCGGCCAGCCAGTCGCCGGTGAGCACGTCGATCGGTCCACCCTCGACCATCTCGCGGGCTGCGGACAGGCGGTCTCCGTAGAAGCCGGAGCAGTTGGCGATGCGGATCGGCGTGCTCACTGCGCCGGCGCTCCGGCTTCGGCCGGGTCGGCGGGCTCGAACTCGACGAGCAAGGTGCCGTTCTCGACGTGCTGGCCCACCGCCACACGGACCTCGGACACCACGCCGTGGGCGGGCGCCTTCACGTGGTGCTCCATCTTCATGGCTTCGAGCACGACCAGAGTCTCGTTCGCCTCGACGACGGATCCAACCGCGCAGCGGACCTCCAGCACCACTCCAGGCATGGGAGCCACGAGGCCGCCGTGCACGAGCTCGGAGCCGGGCACGACGAAGCGCGGCACGATCGCGAAGGTCACGGTGCCACCAGGCACCTGCAGATGGAGCCGGTCGCCCACACACGTGATCCGAGCGCTCGTGCGGCGTCCGTCGATCTCGGCGTCGACGCCGGTCTCCGACCAGCGATGGACCCGCGCCGTGGGAGCGGGCGCAGCGTCGTCCGCGGTGGCCTCGTCATCTCCCACCAGGGTGAACGTGCCGTCGCGGTTGGCCTGGTAGCGCACCGTGATCGTGTCGTCGCCATGCGCCAGCTCGACCCGCTGGGCGGGAAGGCGACCGTTGCGCCAGCCGCTCGGCACCGAGCCCAGCACACCGGCCTGCGCCCGGTTGGCACCTTGGATCCAGAGCGCAGCCAGGGCGGCCGCGCGCTCGAGGTCCCGGCGGTTCAGCCGGATGGCGCTGTCGGGCTGAATGCGCTCGATGAAGTCGGTGGTCGTGTCGCCCGCCAGGTAGGCGGGGTGACGCAGCGTGGAGGCGAGGAAGTCGCGGTTCGTGGTCACGCCGCCGAGGTGCAGGCGCTCTAGCGCGAGCGCCAGGCGGCCGGCCGCCTCCGCTCGGGTCGCAGCGTGGGCCACGACCTTGGCGAGCATGGGGTCGAAGTCGAGCCCGACGACTGAGCCGGTCTCCACGCCTGAGTCCCATCGCACGGACGGTTCGCCGGCGGGCTCGAAGGCAGCGAGCGTGCCCGTGGCGGGGAGGAAGCCGGCGCTCGGGTCTTCGGCGTAGAGACGGGCCTCGATGGCGTGGCCGCTGAACGACACTGCATCCTGCGCGTAGCCGAGCGGCTCGCCGGCCGCGATGCGCAGCTGCTCGCGCACCAGGTCGATGCCGGTGACCTCTTCGGTGACGGCGTGCTCGACCTGCAGCCGCGTGTTGACCTCGAGGAAGAAGAACTCGCGCGTGTCGTCGTCGACCAGGAACTCGACCGTGCCGGCCGATTGGTAGCCGATCGCCTGCGCCAGCCGCACCGCCGCGTCGCCCATGGCGGCGCGCAAGCCGGCGTCGACGGCTGGCGAGGGCGATTCCTCCAGCACCTTCTGGTGGCGGCGTTGGATCGAGCACTCGCGCTCGCCGAGGTGCACGAGGCCGCCGTGCGCATCGCCGAGTATCTGGATCTCCACGTGACGGGCGCGCGCGACGTAGCGCTCGAGGAACACGCGGTCGTCGCCGAACCCGCCGAGTGCCTCGCGACGCGCCGCCGCGACCGCATCGGCCAGGTCGGCGGCGGAGTCGACGATGCGCATGCCCTTGCCGCCGCCACCGGCTGCCGCCTTCACCAGCAGCGGGTAACCGACGTCGCTGGCCTCGGCTGGGTCGGCCGACGACGGCAGCGTGGGCACACCGGCGTCTACGGCGACGGCCTTGGCGGCGAGCTTGTCCCCCATCGAGGCGATCGCCGCGGCGGAGGGACCGACCCAGATCAACCCGGCGTGGACGACCGCCTGCGCGAGCTCGGCGTTCTCGGACAGGAAGCCGTAGCCGGGGTGGATGGCCTCGGCACCCGTGGCGGCTGCCGCCTCGAGGATCGACGCGATGTCGAGGTAGCCACCCCTCAGGCGCACCGCTTCGTCCGCCTCGCGCACGAACGGGCTGCCCGCGTCGGCGTCGACGTAGACCGCGACGCAGCGGATCCCCATCGAGCGCGCGGTCCGGAACACCCGCCGAGCGATCTCCCCCCGATTCGCAACCAGCAGCGACGTGATCATGAGACCCACCCGCTGACGGTCGGGGTTGCGCGGGGGGTGCGGGGGGCAGAGGCTCCGCCGGAGCCCCCCGCCCGGCGATCGATCCGGCTCCGCCGGTCGTTCGCCAGCAAGCCGTCAGCGCCGGCGCAGCCGGCCCCATCAGCTCCGAGGAGAAGCTCCGCTTCGACGAGGACGATCACAGTCGGAACACCCCATAGCCGTCGGCGCCCTTGACGGCGCGGTTGCGGACGACCGAAAGGCACAGGCCGAGGACGGTGCGCGTGTCGCGCGGGTCGATGATGCCGTCGTCGCTGATGGCGCCGGTGGCGACGAGCGCCAACGAGCCCCGCTCCTGCGCGGCCTCTACGGCGGCCACGATGCGGGCATCTTCTTCCTCGTCGAAGGGCTCGCCCTTGCGTGCCGCCTGGCCGCGGCGCACCTGTGACATGACGCCGGCGATCTGCTTCGGCCCCATCACGGCGATCTTGGCCGTGGGCCAGAGGAAGGTGAAGCGGTTGCCGAAGGACCGGCCGGACATGCCATAGGTGCCGGCGCCGTAGGAGGAGCCGATGGTGACGGTGAGGTGCGGCACCGTCGAGTTGGTGACCGCGTTGAGCATCTGGGAGCCCTTCTTGATGATCCCGGCCGCCTCGTAGTCGCGCCCGACCATGTAGCCGGTGATGTTCTGCAAGAACACGAGCGGCAGGTCGACCTGATTGCAGAGCTGTATGAAGTGGGCGGCCTTCTCGGCACCCTCGGGATAGATGACTCCGTTGTTGCCGAGCATTCCGACGGGGTAGCCGTGGATCGAGGCCCACCCGCAGATGACGGTTGATCCGTAGCGCGGCTTGAACTCCTCGAAGCGCGAGCCGTCTACGACGCGAGCGAACACGTCACGAACGTCGACGGGCTGGCGCAAGTCGCGGCTGACAAGGCCGAGCAGCTCATCTTGGTCGTAGGCCGGCTCGTCGGGTGCCAGCGACGGCCCGGGGCCCTCCTTGCGCCAGTTGAGGTGGGACACGACCTCGCGGCACATGCGCAACGCGTCCATCTCGTCCTCGGCGAAGTAGTCGCCCAGCCCCGACACCTCGGCGTGGAGGCGAGCGCCACCGAGGGTCTCGTCGTCGCTCTCCTCGCCCGTGGCCATCTTCACGAGTGGCGGGCCCGCAAGGAAGATCTTCGACTGCTCCTTCACGACGATCACGTAGTCGGAGAGGCCGGGTTGGTAGGCGCCGCCCGCGGTGGACGATCCGAACACGACGCAGACCGTCGGGATGCCGAGCTTGGAGAGCTCGATCATGTCGTAGAAGGGTCGGCCCGTCTCGGCGAAGTGGTCGGTCTGCACCCGCCGCCGAGGCGCACCCCCGTCGCCTCCTGTCTGCACTCGCAGGTCAGCGCCGGCCGATTCCACGAAGCTGACGTAGGGCATGCGGTTGTCACGCGCGATCTCGATTGCGCGTGACCACTTCTTGCCCGCGTAGGGCGTGAGCGCACCGCCCAGCACCGAGGGGTCGTTGCCCATGATCACGCACTCGACGCCGGCTATGACGCCGACACCGACGACCATGCCGCCACCGATCGTGTAGTCGGACCCGTAGCCGGCCAGCGCGCTGATCTCCAGGAAGGGGCTGTCGGGGTCGAGCACGTTGGCGATGCGCTCGCGTATCGGCAGCTTGCCCCGCGACCGCATGCGCTCCATCGCCGCTGGGCCACCTCCGGCGGACGCCTCGTCGAGCAGCCCGTCGATCACCTCCAGCTGCTCGAGCAGGTCGGCCCGGTTCTGCTGGAACGCTTCGCTGGCCGTGTCGACCTTGGACGGCAGCGGCGGGGCGAGCAGGGTCCTCGGCATGGTGCGGGACCCTAGGCCGGTAATCGCATGCCCGTCGAGGTTACCGGTTGCCGCACAGCCGTCCCCGGCCGCGCGAGTCCCAGCAGCTCTCGGGCGATCTGTCCGGCAGGGGGCCGGACAGATCGCCCGAGAACGCACATGGACGGCGGACTACTCGACGACGCGCAACGTGGACGGGATGTCGATGCGGCTCACGCGACGTGCGGTCAGGAGTGGAGCAACGGCGACGGCGACCACACCTAGAGCGACCGCGGTGAGCAGCGTCTCCGGAGACACGTACGGCACGACGCCGAGGTCGGGCATCGTCTGCTCGAGCTGCGCGACGAGCATCCACGACAGGAGCCCGCGCCCCGCGAGGATCCCGAGCAGAGTGCCGACCAGGCCGACGAGCACGATCTCGACCATGACGAGGCCAAGCACGGTGCGCGGCAACAGCCCGAAGGCCTGCATGGTCGCGTGCTCGCGCGCTCGCTCGTCCACGCTGATGCTGGCAGCGTTGAAGGCGATCAGCAGGGCGAGAGCGAGCACGATCAGCTCGGCAACGCGCAGCACACCGAAGTACTCGTCGAGGGCTTCCTTGAAGAGCGTCGTAGCGGCGGAGGCCGACTGCACCGAGCCGACGCCAGGCAGACCGAACACGGCGCGCAGCAGCTCATCGTCGGTCACGCCCTCCGCCGGTGTGACCTGGACGACGTTGGTGAGGCCCTCCATCCCGAACAGGGCCGCCTGGCTCATGTCGAGGTAGGCGGCAAAGCGCATGGGCCCCGGGTGGATGGCAGCCACCTGGACGGTGCTATCGACCATCCGGTAGCTGAAGCCCACGCGCTCGGGGTGACGCAGCAGCAACGAGTCACCCGCAGCCAGGCCCAGGTCGTCGGCCGCCTTCCGTGAGAGCACGAGACCTCCATCGAGGACCGCTTCGACCTCACCCGACGACAGGGTGGGCGACCACTGAGCTGAGTCGAAGTCGAGCAGGTCGATGATGAGCTGGATCTCCTCGTCCTCACCGGCCGACCCGAAGAGGCGCAGACCGGGCTCAGCCGTTGCGACCGCTGGTGACGCAGCGATGCCCGCCACCTCGGGCGCCGCGGCCGGCAGAAACGTCTCGAGCTCCACCTCGCTGCGACCTTCGGCGCCGTGGGTGAGCTCGGCCTCGTTGGCGTCCATCGTCCGCACGAACGAGTCGATCAAACCGATCGTGAACACCATCGTCGTGATGGATGCGCCGAGGGCGAGAGCCGTGATCAGCGTGCGGCGTGGGGTGCGGAGCAGGTTGCGGGCCGGGATGCGCCAGTAGCTGCGGCCCGGGAGCCTGAGCCAGCGCGATCGACGGGCGACGGCCCGCGACCGCGCTGCGAGGTGACCCGTGCGGATGGCATCGACGGGCTGCACTCGTACAGCGCGCCAGACCGGCAGGGCCGTCGCCGCGAGCGGAAGGACGAACCCGATCGCCGCGGCACGTGCAAAGACCCACGGCTGGAAGGGCGCACGAAACACCGGCATTCGCAGCACCGACTGGAAGACGGACTGCAGCCAGACGTCGAGCAGCAGCCCCACGGCCAGACCGGCGAGCACGCCCGTCACAGCGATCTGCGCGCCGATGAGGGCGGGTCGGATGGCGAGTCGCCACGGTGCCAGGCCCAATGCCATCCCGATGCCGATCTCGCGCCGCTGCGCCTCGACGATGCGGGTGATCAGACTGAAGGCAGCGAAGGTGGCGCCAGCCAGGATCAGGCCGGCGATGATGTTCCAGAAGCGCTGGTCGCCTTCGATGTCCTCGTACAGCAACCGCCAGGCAGGCTCGTCCTCGCGCTCCGTGATCGTCGCGCCAGCGGTGCCCCCGCCCACGGCCGCAGACGGCCCGCTCTCCAGCGCGGTGGCGAGCTCGCTCTCGATCACTTCGCGGTCGGTCCCGGGAGCGAGGGTGAGCACCAGCTCGTTCACCTGGCCTGGCTGGCCCAGCAGCTCCTGGGCCGTGGCCATCGGCACGAAGAGGACGGCGAGACCTGCCTGCGCGAACACGCCGATCGATCGGCTCGTCACGAGGAAGTTGTCGGGCGAGGTGCCGACGCCGACGTAGTCGATGGTCGAGCCGCCGCTCAGCTCGAGCGTGCCGGCGGTCCCGAGGTCGTGGTGCTTGGCGAAGCGGTGCTCGAGCACGGCAACCGGCTTGCCGTCGTCGATCGGCGACAGATCACGACCGTCGAACACGTGGAGCGAGTCGACCGTCACGCCTCCTGCGCCCAGCTCGATCCCCACGACCCGACCCGGCACGAGGACGGTGTGGCCGTCACGGCTCGCGTCGACCTCTGTGACGCCGATGAGCCGCTCCTCGACCGCGGTGACAGACGCCGCGTGAGGGAGACCGCGCACCACGCCTTCGAGCACCCCCGCCGGAACCGTCGCTCCCTGAGCCAGCGTGACCCGCAGGTCGTGCATCGCGAGCAGCGCGAAGCTCTCGTCGTTCGACTGGCGGCGCCAGGCCGCAGTGCTGCCGAGGCCCGCGTAGGCGCCGGTGCCGAGCGCCAGGATGAGCGAGATGGCGACGACCAGCAGCCACCGCTTGCGCAGGTCGCGCCACGACCATCGCAGCCACAGCGAGGGAGCGGAGCGCGGCATCGCCACTACCAGCGCAGGTCGGCGATGGCAGCACGCCCGCCAACGGGCGGTCCGTCGCTCACGATGCGGCCGCTTCCCAGCTCGATCACGCGGTCAGCCACACGGGAGATCTCACGGTTGTGCGTGACGACGAGCACCGTCTTGCCGGCATCGGCCTGCGCTTGGAGCAGCTCGAGGATCTGCACCCCGGTGCGGAAGTCGAGCTCTCCTGTGGGCTCGTCCGCCAACAGGATCGGGTTGCCCGTCGCAAGAGCGCGAGCGATGGCGACGCGTTGCTGCTCACCGCCGGAGAGCTGGTGCGGGAAGTGACGCATGCGATCACCAAGGCCGACCTGCTCGAGAGTGGTCGCCGCGACGTCGCCGGAGTCGGGCCGGCGCGCCACGTCCGCGCCGAACTGCACGTTCTCCAGCGCGGTGAGCGCCGGGAACAGGTTGAAGCTCTGGAAGATGAAGCTCACCGTCGTGCGACGCAGCTCGAAGCGCTCCCTCGGTGACGCCCGGGTGACGTCACGGCCCGCCAGCCGCACCGTGCCCTCCGTGGGTGCGTCGAGCAGCCCGATCATGTTGAGCAGGGTGGTCTTGCCCGACCCCGACGGCCCCAGGACCACGACGAGCGAGGTCTCGTCGACGTGCACGTCGATGCCGTCGAGCGCCGTGACCACGACCTCTCCCACGCGGTAGCGCCGAGCGACCCCGTCGAGGTCGATGCGAGTTCCACGCGGCTCACAGGGTGGAGCAGGCGCGGTGCTGCCGTCTTCCACGCGGAAGGTGTCGATCACCCCGCCAGCGTCTCCGCGAGAGCGCCTCGAGGGATAGGGCCGAAGGTCCGGTGTGACGTGCACTTCGACCCTGGCTCGACCTCCGACGAGGAGCTCACGATGTCACCTGGGCGGTAGCGCCCATGCTCGACAGTCAGGAGCAAACGTGCGTCCACATCGATCAGTTCGCGTCCGTTCCCTCGCCGTGCTGACGGCTCTCGTCATGCCCGTTGCCCTAGTCGCCTGCGGGGATGACGACGACGGGTCGTCCACTACGACAGACGCGTCCACGACGACCACCGAAGAGGAGACGACCACCACCGAAGAGCCAGCCGAAGAGACCGTCGTGCGCGCCTACTTCCTGCGCGACGAGCGGGTCGGGCCGGTCGCCAGGACAGCCACCGGACCGGCTGTCGCCGCCGCAGCGATGGAGGGCTTGCTGAGCGGCCCGGAGGCGTCGGAGGCGGAGATCGGGTTCTCCACGACGATCCCGGCTGGCACCGAGCTGAACGGCGTGACCATCGCCGACGGTGTGGCCACCGTCGACCTGTCCTCAGAGTTCACATCAGGCGGGGGGTCGGCTTCAATGCAGGGCCGAGTCGCGCAGGTGGTGTTCACGCTGACCCAGTTCGACACGGTCGACTCGGTCGAGTTCGAGGTGGACGGTGAGCCTCTCACCGTCCTCGGCGGCGAGGGTCTCATGCTGGATGACCCCCAGACCCGCGCCGATTGGGAGGACCTCTCCCCCGCCATCCTCGTCGAGTCGCCGCTGCCCTTCGAGGACGTGACCAGCCCGCTGCGCATCTCCGGTACGGGCAACACCTTCGAGGCCTCGTTCGTCATCAACGTCACCGACGGCGAGGGGCTCATCGTCTACGACGAGCCCGCCATGGCCACCTCCGGCACCGGCACACGTGGGACCTTCGACGTGACGGCCACCTTCGACGTGCCCCGCGAGGGGATCGGCTCGGTCATCGTGTTCGAGCTGTCCGCAAAGGACGGCAGCCAGATCAACGTCGTCGAGGTCCCCGTCCGGATCTCCGGTTGACCACGCCCGAACCCCAGCCGTTCTCGGGCGATCCTTCCGGCCGGGAGACGGAGAGATCGCCCGAGAACCACCGAGAGAGGAACTTGACCATGCGGTCAAGGTCGAGTCGACTGGCTCCATGAGGCAGCGCGACGTGGGTGAGGCGACCGACGAGCAGCTGGGGGCAGCGGTGGAGGCGGCCGACTTCATCACGCTGCTGCCGGCTGTGGCGCATCTCACTGGCGACCTCTCGGTGCTGCGCGACGAGCTGCGGCCAGATCCGCTGCTGCTCATGCAGCCCGACGCCGGGTTCACGCCGGAGCAGATCGCCAACGCGCGCGCCGTCGCCCTCGAGGCGCTCGTCCGCCACCGCGACGCTGGCGCGCCACCCGCGCCGCACCCCACGCCCGAAGCGCTGCACTCGATGATCGAGTTCATCGTCGGCCCGTCGACCGACGAGTGGTATGGCGTGCTGCGCGAGGAGCTCGGACTGGCCGGCGCCGACCATCGTGCGCCCAGCTGGTCGAAGGCCGAGGTCGCGCCCGACGTGCCGTGGCGCGTCGCCATCATCGGCGCCGGCATGTCAGGGCTGCTCGCGGCGCACCGCCTGCGCCAGGCAGGCGTGGACGTCATCATCCTCGAGAAGGACGACGAGGTCGGCGGCACCTGGTACGAGAACACCTATCCGGGCTGCCGGGTCGACGTGCCCAACCACTTCTACAGCTACTCGTTCGCGCAGAGCAGCGACTGGCCGCAGTTCTTCTCCACGCAGTCGGTGCTCCTCGACTACTTCCGGCGCTGCGCCGACGACCTGGGCCTGCGGCCGCACATCCGCTTCGGCACCGAGGTGATCGAGGCCCGCTTCGACGAGGGCGACGAACGCTGGCGCGTCACCACTCGCGGTCCGGACGGCAACGAGTCCACCGACACATACGAGATGGTCATCTCAGCGGTCGGGCAGCTGAACCGACCCAAGCTCCCCGCCATCCCGGGGATCGAGTCGTTCGCCGGGCCGTGGTTCCACTCGGCGCGCTGGGACCACAGCGTCGACCTCACCGGCAAGCGGGTGGCCGTCATCGGCACCGGGGCCAGCTCCGCGCAGCTCATTCCCGAGATCGAGGGGTCGGTCGCCGAGCTGCTCGTGTTCCAGCGGACCCCGCCCTGGCTCGCGCCAACGCCGAACTACCACGACGACCTGCCCGGCGCCCTGCGCTGGCTGATGCACTGGATCCCCGACTACTCGCGCTGGGATCGCCTGGTTCAGTTCTGGCGCATGCACGAGGGGCTGTTGCCGGCCGCCGTCGTCGATCCTGAGTGGCCCGACCAGCACCGCTCGATGAGCATGCTCAACGAGATGGTGCGCCAGCTGCTCACCGCTCACCTCGAGACCGAGTTCACCGACCCAGAGCTGCGGGAGAAGATGATCCCGCCGTACCCGCCGCTGGCGAAGCGCATCGTCCGCGACAACGGCAGCTGGGCGCGGGCGCTCCAGCAACCGCACGTGTCCGTGCACACCGAGGGGATCGCCGAGATCACCGACAAGGGCGTGCGCACGGTCGACGGCGCCGACCACGAGGTCGACGTCATCATCTACGGCACGGGCTTCACGGCGTCAGAGTTCCTCACGCCGATGCGCGTGATCGGCCGCGACGGCGTCGACCTGCACGAGCGCTGGGGTGGCGACGCCCGCGCCTACTTGGGGCTCACGATCCCCGAGTTCCCGAACCTTTTCCTGCTCTACGGCCCCAACACCAACATCGTCATCAACGGCAGCATCATCTACTTCTCCGAGTGCGAGGTGCACTACGTCACGGAGGCCGTGCGCATGCTGCTCGAAGGGCACCATCGCTCGATGGACTGCAAGGCCGACGTGCACGACGCCTACAACGAGCGCATCGACACAGCCAACCGCAACATGGTGTGGGGCGCCGCCGAGGTGAACAGCTGGTACCGCAACGCCAAGGGCCGCGTGGCGCAAAACTGGCCCTTCAGCCTGCTGGAGTACTGGCAGCAGACCCGCCAGCCCAACCCCGACGACTACGTCCTGCGCTGATCGACCGAGCTCGCGGGGCGGGTGGGATCGAGCGCCAGACTGATCCATCCACGCGGCCCAAGGTGATCCATCCACGCACCTCCCCACCGTTTGGGGCCGACCGCCCGGGGCTAGAAGTCCAGCGTGACCTCCTTGGTGACCTCGCTCGCGGTTCCCTCGTCGATCGTCACCGTCGCCTCCCATGACACTGGACGCGAGCTGCTGCGCTCGTAGCGGTAGTAGAGGGCAGCCGGCTTGCTGGATATGAGCGCACCGAACGTCGAGGCGCTGACACCGCCGTCGGCGTATCGGATCCGAGCCTCCTCCACCTTGATGCCGTGGTTGCTGTCGGTGACGAGGTCGACCACGAGACCGGCCGAGGTGCCGAATGCGAGTGCTCCCGCCAGGCGGAGCTCGACACCCCCGACCGTGGCGCGCGAGGAGGCGGGATGGTGCTCGAGCGGCTCGCCGTTGTACATGTAGGCCGCCACGAGCCAGCGGCCGCCTTGTGAGGACACCACCGGGTTCTCGAACAGCTCCGACTCCGTGTGCGGCTCCCCGGCTGGCCCCGACACCGTCGAGTCGAGGCGCGCCTTGCCGACGTAGGCCACGTTGTCGCGAGCGCTGGAGGCGACCTCGAACGACCGTTCCAGGTACTTCAGATCCGTGACGCCTTCGCGCTCGGCGTTGTAGCGCGCTACGAGATCGCGCACGCGCACCATGAACTGTGCGCTACCAATGCTGGCCTGCTCGGCGGCCTCGAAGTCCTGTGCCAGGAGAGCATCGAAGTACACATCGAGCACCTCGGCCGCGGCCGGATCAGGCGGAACGCTCTCGGTGCCTCCCCCACTGGACACCGGTGGCGAGGTCGACGTGGTGGAGGCCAGGCCGTTGGTCGCGGTGTCACCGGGTCCGGGTGCGCCGCCGCTGGCCGACGGGCCGATCGTGCCGGCGACGTCCGCGAGCGTGGGCCGGTCCGCCTTGCTGCAAGCCGTCGACGTCAGCACGATAGCGACGAGCAGGACTGCGATGCGGCGCATGGATCACGACGTTCTGCGCCGGCGGCCCACTCACCTTGTTTGGCGCGGAGTGCTGAGATCTAGAGCGAGGCCCGGGCCAGCCCCGCTCCTAGGGGCACGCGGGCACTGCGCTCACCCGCGAGACCGTGGGCGCAAAGGGCCAGCGCGAAGCAAGCGAAGGGCAACGCCAGGACGTCGCCAGCGTGGATCCCGTGGCCGGCACGGGCGTCGACGTCTGCGATGACGGGCCCGATCTCGAGCGAGAACACCATCATCCAGGCCAGCACGAGGTGCGCTGCTGTCAAGAGGAGGTGGACGCCCGGACCGGCCGCAGCCGCGAGCGTGCGGAGCAGTCGCCTGGGCTGAGGGGCGGACGTCGTCGGGGCCACCCCCGACCATCGGCGCGTCGCCGGATCCCCTGAACAGCCTCTAGTCGAAGGGGGACAGGTCGGGACCAGCATGACATGAGCCACGATACGCCTCGCGCCACCGGAGCACCGGGCGGAAACGCACACGGCGAGCGCTCTCAGAGGCCGAACCACCACTGAATGTGGAGCAACCGCAAGATCATACGCAAACAGTGCAAATCAGGCAGAAACAGCAGACTGGGGCGGCGTACTAGGAGGCGGGGCTTGGGCGACCGCTGGGGATCTCCGCAGGAGTCTGGCCCGCTCGTGCAGTTCACACCGATTCCTCTGGAGGAACGACATGATCAAGCGAATCCTGGGCGGAGCGGCCGCAGCCGCCTTCGCCGCAACCCTGCTCTCCGCCGGTTCCGCCACGGCGGCGGAATGCACCTCGGACACCGCCCCATCCCGCTCAGGTGCCACGTCGGTTCCGACGACTCCCGGCGGGAGTGCCTACGCGGGCGGAGATCAGAACTTCGGTTACGTCGGCTTGAAGGGGAACAACGGCTGGATCGAAGCAAGCGGCGGCATGGCCAGCGGAGGCGGAAGCCTCGCGGGCAACAGCGAACCCGACGCTGTCGAGGGCAAGCTCACCGTTGGAAGTAACCCCGGCCTGTGCGTCAACGGCACCACCACGCCGCTCTGACTCGGCTCGCTCGAATCTGAACCAGTTGAGGAGGGGGCCCTTCGGGGCTCCCTCCTCGCGTTGCTAGCTCGGCTTGCGAGCGGTGACAAAGGAGCCGGCGTTGAAGAACGACATGCGGTGGTGCTCCGGGTCTGCGAAGCCAGCCGCGATGAGCTGTGCCTCCGTCTGGCCCACGCTGTAGGCGCGGCCGCCGCGGTACACGAGCAGCATCAGCAGGTTGTGGAGCGCCGGCCACAGAGGGCCGTCGCCCTCCTCGTTGAGGAACATGGCGTGCACGACGCACATGCCTCCCGGCTCGAGCGCGTCATGGGCCTTGCGGAGGACGCTCACGCAGGTGTCGTCGTCTTCCTGGTGGAGCGTGTTCGACACCAGCGCGGTGTCGTAGCCCCCCGGCGGCTGATCGGTGTGGTAGTCGCCTGAGGCGGTGTCGATCCGGTCGCTCAGGCCGTGCTCTGCGATCACCTCGCGAGCTATGGCCACGACCTCGGGCAAGTCGAAGACCGTGCAGCGCAGATCGGGGTTCGCTTCGGCCAGCAGCACGGAGTAGGTGCCCGGGCCGCCTCCGATGTCGAGCAACCGCCGGCTACCGGACAGGTCGAGGTGGCGAGCCAGCTCACGGCCGAACCCGACCGCATAGTCGTGCATCCCGATGATGAAGCGACGCGTGTAGTCGTCGCTCTGGCCGAGGTGCTCCTCGGGAACCTCAGCCGGCTCGCCCGTGCGAACTGACTCGGGGAGCTTGGCGAAGGTCTGGTTCCACTGACCGATCAGCGACACCCAGGTGGTCATCGACTCGGCCTTGCCCGGCACCAGGAACTCATTGGTGCCATAGGTGTTCTCGAACCGATCGCCGTCCACGTGCTTTAGAAGGTCGATCGCCGTCAGGGCGCCGAGGAGCCGGCGCGTCGAGTCGACATCGGTGCCGAGCTCACCCGCGACCGCGGCCGCATCGAGTGGGCCCTTGCGAGCCAGGAGATCGAAGAGACCGAGCTCGTTGGCTGCGAACAGCGACTGGGCAGCCCAGCCGCCTATTGCGAGCCGGTTGAGACGCAGGCGCTCGTTGATGCGACGGCGGCGTGAGCGACCCATCAAGTCTTGCGGGCGAGCAGCGCCGCCATGGCACCGAGAGTGGCGAAGTTGTCCGCGAGCAGCTCGTCGTCTTGGATCTCGACGCCGTAGTGCTCCTCCAAGAAGTCGACCACCTCCATGATCCCGAGCGAGTCGATGAGGTCGGGGAAGATCACCGTGCGCTCGTCGAGAGCGGCATCGGGCTCGTAGAGGAGCTCGCGCCGGATGAAGTCACGGATGGGGCCGGTATCGGCAGTCACGTTGTCTCCGGGGGTCGACGGCGCTGGCGCGAGGCGTCGCTACTATAACGACCTGATTCGGCCATCCTGGGAGCCTCAAACGTGCCGCTGCGACCCTCTGCGTGGCTGACAGAAGAGCAGCGCGCCTTCACCGAATCCGTGAAGCAGTTCGCGCTCCAACGGCTCCACGACCCAGCGATCCGAGAGCGAGATGCTGCTGGCACGTTCTGGCGTGAGGGTTGGACCAGCTGCGCTCAAATGGGTCTGTGCGGCCTGCCCGCGCCGGTCGAGCTCGAGGGATCGGGCGCGGATCGCGTCACGACCGCAGCGGCGCTCGAGGCGCTGGGCTACGGCTGCGTCGACTTCGGGCTCGCCTTCTCGATCAACGCGCACCTCTGGAGCGCGGTCGTGCCGCTGTGGCAGCACGGCAACACCGAGCAGCAGGCGCTCTACCTCCCGCGCCTCTGCCGTGGTGAGTCGATCGGGTTGCACGCGATGACCGAGCCCGAGTCGGGCAGCGATGCCTTCTCGCTTCGCACGACAGCAACACGCTCGGGCGAGGGGTGGGTGCTGAACGGCCGCAAGACCTTCATCACCAACTCTCCCGTGGCCGACCTGTTCATCGTCTTCGCTCGCTCCCCCGGCAGCGAGGGGCCGCTGGGCGTGAGCGCGTTCCTCGTCGAGGCGGGAGCCGAGGGCCTCGAGGTCGAGCAGCCGATCGGGAAGCTGGGCCTGCGCACCTCCCCGATGGCGGAGATTGCTCTGGACGGCGTCGCTGTGGGGCCGGCCGGTCTGCTCGGCCGGGAGGGGCGCGGCGCGAAGGTGTTCGCCACGTCGATGGAGTGGGAGCGCTCGCTGATCATGGCGGCGCAGCTCGGCGCCCTTGCTCGGGCGCTCGATGACACCGTCGCCTACGCGCGGGAGAGGTCGCAGTTCGGCGTCTCCATCTCGTCCTTCCAGGCGGTCGCTGACCGGCTGGTGGACACCCACGTGGCGCTCGAGTCCGCTCGGTCCCTCCTCTACGACACTGCTGCTGCCTTCGATCGAGGGGAGGGCAGCACAGCGATGGCGGCGATGGTGAAGCTCGCAGCCTCGGAGACCGCGATGCAGGGGATGCTCGACCTCATGCAGGTTCATGGGGGCTACGGCTACAGCACTGAAGGCACCATCGAGCGCCGGTTGCGCGATGCGATCGGCGGACGCATCTACTCGGGCACGTCCGACCTGATGCGTCGGGTCATCGCTCGCGAGCTGGGGCTCTAGATGTCGGACATCGCCTTCACCCTGCACGGCGCCCTTCAGAGGTCTGCCGAGGCGGCGCCTGCGTCCCTCGCTGTGTCCGCCGTCGACGGTGAGCTCTCCTACGAAGCGCTGGTGCACCGCGCAGGTCAGTACGCCACCGCACTCCGCGAACACGGTGTGCGACCTGGCGATCGGGTCGCGGTCTCAGCGGAGAAGTGCACGGACACCGTTGCAGCGCTCTACGGGATCATGGCTGCGGGCGCTGCCTACGTGCCGGTCGACCCGTCGATGCCGCTGGCCCGCGCCCAGTCGATCATCGACGATGCCGACTGCAGAGTGATCTGCGCCGACGAGCGCAGGGCTGTACGCCTTGGCGAGGCCGGCACTGCCGCCCCGTTGGTTGCGATAGGCAGCGTCGAGGCCGCTCAAGCCGTGTCCGTCGATGGCAGCGTGGCGAGCGCGCTCGATAGCGGGTGTGAGAGCGATCTCGCCTACCTGCTCTACACGTCGGGTTCCACCGGGATGCCCAAGGGCGTGATGCTCACGCACCGCAACGCTCTCGCCTACGCCGACTGGGTGGTCGATCGCTTCTCGATCACAGCCGGCGATCGTCTGAGCAACCATGCCCCGTTCCACTTCGACCTGTCGGTGCTTGACCTCTACGCGGCCGCTCGTGCCGGCGCATCGGTCCACCTGCTCGGCGCGGAGACCGCTGCCTTCGGCGCGGAGATGGCCAAGGCGATCGCGTCGCGTCAGCTCACCGTCTGGTACAGCGTCCCGTCCGCTCTGGTGCTGCTCACGCGAACCGCCGAGCCAGTGGCCGTGTCGTCCCTGCGGCTCGTCCTGTTCGCGGGCGAGGTCTTCCCCGTGAAGCACCTCGCACGCTTGAAAGATCTCCTCCCGAACGCCACGCTCGCCAACCTCTACGGCCCGACCGAGACGAACGTGTGCACCTACCACGTCGTTCCCGAGCGCCTGGAGGGAGACAATCCCCTCCCCATCGGGCGCGCTTGTGAGAACCAGGAGGTGTTCGCACTCGACGAAGCGCTGCGTCCCGTCGAGGTCGGCGAGGTGGGCGAGCTGTTCGTTCGCGGGCCCACCGTCATGAAGGGCTACTGGGGCGACGCGGGTAGAACCGCGGAGGTGTTGGTGCAGAACCCTCTCCACGACAAGTTCGACGACCCCACCTATCGCACCGGGGACATGGTTCGGCGCCTGCCGGGCGATGAATTCGAGTTCCTCGGGCGGCGCGACCACCAGATCAAGAGCCGTGGCTACCGCATCGAGCTCGGGGAGATTGAGCAGGCGCTGCTTCGCCACGAGGCCGTGACGGAGGCCGCAGTCGTCGCCATTCCCGACGATGACCTCGGTCACGCGCTCCACGCCTTCGTCGCCATAGTGGCAGGGGACGCTGACGAGATGTCGCTGAAGCGACACCTCTCCACGCAATTGCCGCGATACATGATCCCCCGCTCGATCGCGATCACTGACGCGCTGCCGCGCACCTCGACGGGCAAGGTCGACCGCAAGCGACTGGAGGAGAGCATCGCATGACCGCATCCGGCAACGATCCTCTCCCTCGCCGTGCTCGCATCGTCGTGCTGGGCAACTCAACTGCGATGTACGTGCGTCCGAGGCGCAAGGACGTCGGCGACCGCAGCTACGCCGAGCTCCTCGAGGTGCGGCTCCGCGATCGTGGCGTCGATGCCTTCGTGTTCAACGAAGCGCGCTGGTGGGACAGGGTCCATGACGTGCTCCCTCGCTGGGAGCAGGCCGTCTACTCGCACATGCCCGACGCCGTGATCCTCAACTACGGCCTCGGCGAGTGCGAGCCGAATGTGTTCCCCGTGCCGATGATGCGATGGGTATATACGTGGCGGCCGTCCCTCAACCCCGTGGCGCAGCGCTTCCGGGCACTGCTCGTCCGCCCGCTCCAGCGGCTCATGGCTGCATCCATGCCACCGATCAGCCGCCGTCTCGGGATGCGCACCTGGCGCCTTCGGCCTGCGCGGTTCGAGGCTGAGATGCGACGGCTGATCGAGATCACGCGCCGCGAGACCGGAGCGCTCGTGCTGGTGCTCACGCTCAACCCACCGGGACCGTTCCTCCAGAATCTCATGCCAGGCGTCGTCGAGCGCTCAGCCCTTTACACGGATCTGATCCGCAAGCTCGTGGCCGACTTGGCGGACGACGGCGTTCAGATCGTCGAGGCCGGTGCAGTCGTCGACGAGCTCGGCTGGCGCAAGGCCATGCTCGACGGGCTGCACTACACCGCCCTCGGCCACCAGGCGGTTGCATCACTCCTCGAGCCCCCGATCCTCGATTGGATTGGGGGCCAGCCACCGAGCTCGTGATGCGGGCCTCGGTGGTCAGCTCCGCGTGAACACCAGGAGCAGCTCCAGCTCTCCTTCTCGGCCGACGCTGGCGGGGCCGCCGCTGGCGTCGGGGATCTGGAAGTCGTCGAAGTCGAGCAGGATCGCGGCGCTGACATCGATCGAGGTGGGACCGCGGCGCGCGGTGATGTCGAAGGACACCTCGCGCGTCACACCTCGGAGCGTCAGCTCGCCGGTGGCGGCGACGCTGACCTCGTCGCCCTTGGCGGGCAGCTCGCCGAGCTCGATCGGCTCGGTGAGCACGAAGGTGGCGGTCGGGTGGGTGGCGGTGTCCATGATGCGCCCGCGGAACTGACCGTCGCGGCGCGACTCGTCGCTCGTCACCGAGGCCATGTCGACGGTCACCTCCACCGCGGTGACGGTCGTGCCCGCCATCTCGAGCGAGCCCGTCACCTCTGACGTGCGGCCGACCGCCTCGGCGTCTTGCCCGAAGAGCACCTCCTTCACCCGGTAGCCGGCGACGCTGCCCTCACCGACTACCCAGGTACCCTCGATGCCGCCAGCGGCACCCGCCTCGGTCGTGCTGGTGGCGTCGCCGCTCGCTGCGGTGGTGGTCGTGGCGTCTGCCAGCGTGAGGCGCTCAGGCGGGTCGTCCCTCAGCACGTTGATGTAGACCCAGGGGCCCACGACTGCGACGAGCAGCACCAGCACCGGGATGGCTATGAGCCACGTGCGGCGCTGGCGCAGGAGGGCGGGGACCGGCATCGGGCGATGCTGGCACGCGATCCTCCGAGGTGGCTGTCAGGCGCCTGTGAGGTGGCGGTGCATCCTCACAGGCGGCTCACAGCGGGCGCACAGCAAGCGGTGCCATGCTCGAAGGCGTGACCCAGGCGCGCCTGCTGCTCGTGGACGACGAGGACAACCTGCGCTCGATGCTCGAGGCGGCGCTGCGCCACTCCGGCTTCGACGTGCACCCGGTGGCCGACGGGCGCAGCGCCATCGACGCCGTGCCGACGGTGCGCCCCGACCTGATCGTGCTCGACGTGATGCTGCCCGACCTCGACGGCTTCGACGTGTGCAAGCGGCTGCGCTCGTCCGGCGATCGCACACCGGTGCTCTTCCTGACGGCGCGCGACGCAACCGAGGACAAGGTGCGGGGCCTCACCTTGGGAGGCGACGACTACCTGGTGAAGCCGTTCAGCCTGGAGGAGCTCGTAGCACGGATCACGGCCGTGCTCCGCCGCGCCGGAGTCGAGGCCGACGACGGGCGGCTGCGCTGCGCTGACCTTGAGATGGACGACGACGCGCACCGAGTCACCCGCGCCGGTGCGGACGTGGCGCTCTCCCCCACCGAGTACAACCTCCTGCGCTACCTGCTGCTCAACCGGGGCCGGGTGGTGTCCAAGGCGCAGATCCTCGACCACGTGTGGGACTACGACTTCGGGGGCGACGGCGGCGTGGTCGAGACCTACATCGGCTACCTGCGGCGCAAGCTCGACCAGGTCGAGCCACGCCTGATCCACACGATCCGAGGCGTCGGCTACACGCTGCGCGCCCCCTCCTGAGGCCGCCGCTCATGTCACTTCGTGCCCGCTTGCTGCTCGGGATGGCGGTGCTGGCGGCCGTGCTGGCGCTGTCAGCCGTAGCGATAACGCGAACCACGCGCGACCACCTCGTCGAACAGGTCGACACACAGCTGCGCGAGGCGAGCCCGCAGCTGCGCAGCCTGATCGGTCAGCAGGGCCCCGACGGGCCCGGCGCTCCGACCGACGAGCCCACTCCCCGCCTCAGCAACCTCTACGTCGGCGTCATCACGCGCCTGGGGGAGCTCACGACGCTGCACGCGCCCGACCTACAGGGCGACGCCGCACCGCTGCCCGTGGTGACGGCGGCCGACGTCGAGCGTCTGCTCGCTCGCGAGGCGATCACCGTGCCGAGCGATGAGTCCGACTCCCGCTATCGACTCCTGTTGCGCGACGGGCCGCGCGGCACCACGGGCGTGCTGGGCCTTTCGCTCGATGACGTCGACAGCGCGGTCAACCGCCTCATCGCGGTGCAGGGCATCGCCCTAGCTCTGGTGGTTGCGGTGCTGGCGCTGGTGACGTGGTGGGTCATGCGGCTGGGCGTGCGCCCCGTGCAGCAGATGACCGCGACGGCGGGAGCCATCGCGGCCGGCGATCTCTCGCAGCGAGTGCCCGAAGGCACCTCGGGCACGGAGGCCGCCGCCCTCGGCTCGGCTCTCAACGCCATGTTGGAGCGCATCGAGGACGCCTTCGAGCAGCGCGCCGCATCGGATGCGCGCCTCCGGCAGTTCGTGGCCGACGCCTCGCATGAGCTGCGCACTCCAGTGACGACGATCCGCGGCTATGCCGAGCTCTACCGCTCGGGCGCGCTCACCGACTCGGCCGAGCTGGACGAGGCGATGCGCCGCACCGAGCAGGAGGCCGTCCGCATGGGAGGCCTCGTGGATGCGCTGCTGCGCCTGGCGCGTCTCGACCAGGGTCGGCCGGTGGCGCGTGGGCCCGTCGACCTGGCGCTGCTCGGATCAGACGCGGTGCGAGACGCGCGGGCCACCGCGCCCAACCGCGCGGTCACGCTCGACGCGCCGGAACCAGTCGTGCTGCAGGGCGACGAGGACGGACTGCGCCAAGTGGTCGCCAACCTCGTCGGCAACGCTCTCGTCCACGCACCCGACGCATCGGTCGTTGTGAGCGTGCGTTGCGTCGGCGACTCCGCCGTGCTCGAGGTGGCCGACGACGGCCCCGGGATGTCGGAGGCGGACGCGAGCCACGCCTTTGAGCGCTTCCACCGGGCCGACGCTTCGCGCAGCCGCCACCAGGGAGGCGCCGGGCTTGGGCTGGCCATCGTCGAGGCCACCGTTCGCGCCCACGGCGGCCGGGTGTCGCTGGTCTCGACGCCGGGGGCCGGCACGACGGTGCGCGTCGAGCTCCCGATCGCGGCCCCCGTGGCCGCTCCCGTCGACGCTGCGGCGAACGAGCCGGAGCAGGCTCCGCTCAGCCGCCCGTGAGGTCGGTCACCTTCGCCCGCACGCGCTCCATGTGGCGGCGCAGGCCTCGGCGCAGCGCCGGCTCGCGCGGCGGCGGCAGCTCGCCGCGGCGCTTGAGGTAGAGCGCCTTGGCGGCGCCCATCAGCGGCGTCGCCACGAGGGCCCCGGGCACGCCGGCCGCTGCACCGCCAACCAGCGCGGCGAGCATCGTGGCCGGCGGGGTGAGGTTCACGGCGCTGCCGACGATCGCAGGTCCGAGCACGTTGTTCTCCAGCTGCTGGTAGGCGATGAAGAACACCAGCGCGATCAGAGCGGTGACCGGGCTCTGCGTCAGGGCGAGCAGGACGAAGAACGAGCCGCCCAGGAAGCCGCCGATCTGCGGGATGAAGTTGGTCAGCATCGACCAGAGCCCGGCGACAGGCGCGAGGGGAACACCCAGCACGAGTCCGACGCTGAGCACCACGAGGCCGTTGAGCACAGCGACGAGGAGCGAGCCCGCGAAGTAGCTGCCGAAGGTCTGATAGACGACCTGGCCCATCTCGTCGGCACGTGCCTGCCTCGACGGCGGAACGATCGACCGCACGCGGCGCACGATGCGCTCACCGTCGACCAGCACGCCGAGCGCGGTGATGACCACGACGACCGTGCTGAAGAAGCCGCCGAGCAGGCGCTCGCCTAGCTCGGCGAGGGTGCGGTCGTCCAAGCGAGCGGGCAGGCGGTCGATGGCGTCGGCGACCTCGCCCGCCGCGTCGGCGTCCGCGAGGCGCTGACCCACGATCGGCCACCCGTACAGCTCGCGGACGGTTGCGGGCAGCTCCCGGCTGAAGTCGCCGGCCTGCTCGACCGCCGGAGGTGCCACAAGCAGCACGACGGCGGCGAAGGAGACCATCAATCCGCCACCGACTGCCGCCGCCGCCGTCCCCCGCGACGTGCCCCAGCGTCGCTGCACAGCGGACACGAGCGGGGTGAGCGCCACACCGATCAGCAGACCCACCGCGATGCGAGTGACCATGTCGGGCGCGCTCGTCGCGATGGCCCATCCGGCCGCCGCGACTGAGGCGACGACCCCGACTGTCAGCGCTGACATCGGGTCGATGTCGACCACCATGCGATCGGGTGCGCGAGGGCTGTCGCCACCCTCCACGGACGCCGTGCTCACCGTCGGTACGGTATGACCCGGTGGCAGCAACGGGAGGGACCCTCGAGCACCGGGTGGTCCGCCTCTCGCCAAGCGGCGCGATCTGGATCGTCGGCACGCTCGTCGTGCTCGTCGTCGCGCGCGGGGTCTTCGTCGCGGCGCACCGCCCGCTCTCGTGGGCCGCCGCGTCGGCCATCGCAGCGGTGCTGCTCGATCCCGTGGTCGAGAACCTGGCGCTGCGCATCCGGCGCGTCCCGGCGGTGTTCCTCACGTTCGTCGTGGTCGGCGTCGTCGGCGTCGGCACGACCTACCTGGTGTTCGACGACGTGCAGAACGCGCTCGACCGGCTGGAGACCGCCGCGCCTCAAGCCGCAGCGAGGATCGAGGCGCGCGACGACCGACTCGGCGAGCTGGCGCGCGACGGGCGCATCAGCGAGCGCGTGGACAGCTTCGTCGACGCGCTCAACGAGCGCGCCACAGGCGGCGAAGACGTGTTGCGCACCACCGCGGGCACTGCGCCCACCTACCTGCTCTGCGCGATCCTCACCGTCTTCCTGCTCACCTACGGCCCCCGCATCGCTGCGGCGGCCCTGGCTCAAGACCGTGACGCCGACCGGCGGCGGCGCGTGGAGGCGATCGGAGTGCTCGCTCTCCAGCGCGCCCGCCGCGCCGTGCTGCTGACCGTCGCCGTTGCGGTGCTGCTCGGCTTGATCGGGACGAGCGTGGCCAACTGGCTCGAGCTGCCGGCGCCTGCCGCACTCGGGTTCGCCATCGCCGTGATGGCGCTGCTCCCTCATGTGGGTCTCGTCGCGGGCTCGATCCCGCTGCTGCTCCTCACGGTCGGCTTCCGCTCCGGCACGATGGCGATCGTGCTGGGGGTGATCGTCGTCGTCGTCCAGGCGCTCGACTCGCTGTTCATGCGGCCCTGGATCAGTCGGCGCTCGGTCCACGTCGGGCTGCTGGTGCCCTGGGTGGTGGCGCTGCTCGCCTACGCGGTCTACGGGGTCGGGGCCGCCGCCTACGGCACGATCGCGGTGGTCTTCGTGCTGGCGGTGCTCGACCAGCTCCAGGTCGCCAACGCCGTCAGCGCCACCCCGGAAACGGCCTGAGCCGGCGCACACAGGTCTGCGGCACATCCTGGGTGGCCCACAGCAACCTCTGAGGTTGGGCCGTCATGGTGGTGCATGAGAACCACCCCCCACGGAAGGAACCTCTCATGACCTCCACCCGCAAGCTCCTCGGCGCAGCCGCCTTCTCCTTCGCCCTCGCCGGCGGGGGCGTGGCCGGAGCGCTGCTCGGCACGCCGAGCCTGTCAGGAGCGCAGGACGAGACCGACGACACCAGTGCGACCAGCGACATCGAAGGCCCCGTTGGCTTCGGTGGCCCCGGCGGGCATCTCGGGCATCGCGGCGCTGGCCTCGCAGCGGCGGCAGAGGCCCTCGGCATCACCGAGGACGAGCTGCGCACGGCACTGCAAGACGGCAAGTCGATCGCCCAGGTGGCCGAGGAGGAGGGCGTCGACGTGCAGGTCGTCATCGATGCCCTCGTGGCCGACGCCACCGAGCGCCTCGAGGAGATCGAGGCTGCGCTGCCCGAGCGCATGACCGAGCTGGTCAACCGCACGGGCTGGGGCGACCACGACGGTCCCGGCAGGCCCGGTCCTGGTCGTCATCCCCGGCTGCGCCACCTAGCGCTCGAAGCCACCGCTGAGGCGATCGGCATCACGACAGAGGAGCTGCGCACCGCTCTGGCTGATGGTTCGACCGTCGCCGAGGTGGCCGAGGCCAACGGCGTCGACGTGCAGGACGTGATCGACGCGCTCGTCGCCGATGCAACGGAGCGCATCGACGCTGCAGTCGAGAGCGGCGACCTGGACGCCACCCGCTCCGAGGAGATGAAGGCCAACCTCGTCGAGCGCATCACCGCTCACGTCAACGGCGAGCACCCTGAGCACGCTGACGACGCCGAGGCAGACTCAGACACTGACTGAACCTCGCCCTTCCCCCCGGTGAGCGACAAGGTGAGGGACGTCCCGCAAGGGGCGTCCCTCACTCGCGTCAGGAGAGCAGCTCGACGACGTCGACCACGATCAGCCAGGTGAGCATCACGACGATCACCGAGGCGAGCGCCGTGTAGTGCCACCGGTACTTGTGGTCGGCCCGCCAGAAGCGCCGAACCGAAGCGACGTTGGCGACGATCGCCACAGTGCCTACGACGAGGCCCACGACGGGTGCGACACCCAGGCCCACACCGAGGATCGGTGCGACGAACGGAAGCAGGATGTAGGTGAGCAGGCAGCGCACCGTCGAGATGAGTAGCGAACGCTCCACCAGCGACCGGGCGGATTCCTCGCTCGCCTTCGGTGCGTCGAGCGGGAGGCGCAGCAGGCGCCGCATCCGAAGGTCGGCTGGCGAGGTGTGCACCAGCGCCCCGGTCGCAGGCGGCGCCGGGCAGTAGCCGGCCGGGCCTGCCGCTGCGGCCGCCGAGGCCGGTGCGGCGGCGATCGGTGACTCGACGGTGGCCAGGGGGGAGGTGTCGAAGGGGGAGGCGGCGAGGGGGGACTCCACGGCGACCGAGGCTACCCATCACCAACCAACGTCTGTGAACCCGGACGGCCGGCATGCGGACGTGGGGGTTCACAGACGTTGGTTGTTAGACGGTGGCGGTGCGGCAGACGCCTTCGTTGACGGCGGCCTCGGCGACGTACTCGGCAACCAGGGGGCCGACCCGGGTGTCGAACACGGACGGGATGATGTAGTCGGGGCGCACCTCGTCGCCGACGACCTCAGCGATGGCTCGGGCGGCGGCCAGCTTCATGCCCTCGGTGATGGCGGTGGCGGCGACGTCGAGCGCGCCGCGGAAGATGCCGGGGAAGGCCAGCACGTTGTTGATCTGGTTGGGGTAGTCGCTACGACCCGTGGCGATCACCGCCGCCAACCCGTCGGCATCCTCGGGGCGGATCTCCGGGTCAGGGTTGGCCATGGCGAACACGATCGGGTCCTTGGCCATGCGGCGCAGATCAGATGCCGTGAGCAGGCCGGGCCCTGACACGCCGAGGAACACGTCGGCGCCGCCGATGATGTCGCTGAGGGTGCCCTCGTGGCGCTCGCGGTTGGTGTTCTCCGCGAACCAGCGCTTGGCGAAGTTGAGGTCGTCGCGACCCTCCCAGATGGCGCCCTTGCGATCGACGCCGATGATCTCGGCCACACCCGCCTCGAGCAGGATCTTGCTGCACGCCACACCGGCGGCTCCGACGCCAGCGACGACGACGCGCAGGCTCGACATCGGCTTGTCGACGATCCGCAGCGCGTTCTCCAGCGCGGCCAGCGCGACGACCGCGGTGCCGTGCTGGTCGTCGTGGAAGACGGGGATGTCGAGCAGCTCCTTGAGGCGGTCCTCGATCTCGAAGCAGGCCGGAGCGGCGATGTCTTCGAGGTTGATGCCGCCGAACACGGGCGCGATGCGCACGACCGTCTCGATGATCTCCTCGGAAGACGACACGTCCAGGCAGATCGGGAAGCCGTCGACCCCCCCGAAGGCCTTGAAGAGAAGCGCCTTGCCCTCCATCACCGGCAAAGCGCCGGCCGGGCCGATGTCTCCCAGCCCCAGCACCGCGGTGCCGTCGGTGACGATGGCGACGGTGTTCTTCTTGATCGTCAGGTCGTGGACCAGGGCGGGGTGCTCCTGGATCGCGGTGCACACCCGTGCCACGCCTGGTGTGTAGGCCATCGACAGGTCGTCGCGGTCGGCCACCGGCATGCGCGACAGGACCTCGATCTTGCCGCCCTCGTGCATCGAGAAGGTGCGGTCTGACACCTCGACCAGCTCGAGACCGTCGACCGACCGCACCGCGCCGACGACCTTCTCGATGTGCTGCTCGGAGGAGCAGTTCACGATGACGTCCTCATCGAGGTGGGCGCCACGCACGTCGAACCCGCCGATGGCGGTGATGTTGCCGCCTACCTCACCGATGGCTGTGGCGAGCCGGCCCAACGTGCCGGGCCGGTTGTCGAGCCGCACGCGAAGGCGGATGGAGAAGGCTGCGGTGGGCGTGGCCATGTGGTCACCGATCTTGTCGCCGGGCCGGGCACGCGCGCCCGAGTCCGGCGGCGACGGTACTCCCACCCCCGCGATGCCGGGAAAACGCGAAGACGGCGCCGGGAGCGATCTGGCGCCGTCTTCGTCCTCCTCCAACGCCGCCGTGAGGCGGCCGAGGATCAGGTGATCTCGTGTGACATCTCCTCGAGGCATCGGCGGATCTCCGATGCCCTGAACCGACGGTGCCCGCCGAGCGTCCGGATAGCAGTGAGCTTCCCGGAGCGTGCCCAGCGGGTCACCGTCTTGGGGTTCACTCGAAACAGAGCCGCCACCTCGCTTGGTGTGAGCAGGGCCTCGGGTGCGTCGATGTCGTCGTGCTGCGCCATGGTGTTCCTCGTGGTGTGGTTCCGGGCGGCCACGCTCATACGTGGCGGCATGTCCGTTTCGGCCTCAAACGTACGGGTAGGCACGGCTCACGCCTATGGCCCCATCGGGTCATTTCGGTGCAATTGGGTGACTAGTCAGGGTGCACACTGGCGGTCTAGGAGGTTCCCGCAACAAGGGCCGCGCGCAGCGGGGCGCATCGACCGCGCAGGTCGCTCGCGGGGGCTCAGCCCTCGTAGTCGAAGCCGAGATCCACCGCCGTGACGAGCGCTACGAGGGGCAGTCCGTGCTCGGCGGCCATCGCCTCGACGGTGCCGCCGCGGTCGACGACGGTGAGGAGCATCACCGGTTCGGCGCCGCACTCGCGGACCACCTCGGCGGCCTCGAGCATCGACACGCCACGGGTGACGGCGTCCTCCGTGATGACGACCTTGTCGCCGGGTTCCAGCGCGCCCGCGAGCCGACCGCCCGCCCCGTGGTCCTTGACCTCTTTGCGCACGCTGAAGCTGCGCAGCTGCCGGCCGCGCGTTGCTGCGATGGCGGCGACCCCGAAGGCGACCGCGTCGGCGCCCATCGTGAGCCCGCCGATGGCGGTGGCATCAGCGGGGATCGCCGCCAGCGCTGCATCGGCCACGAGGAGCATGCCGTCGGGCCGGCAGGTCGTCTGCTTGGCGTCGATGAACCAGCCGCTGCGCTTGCCGCTCTTCAGCACGAAGTCGCCGCGCCGCACGCTGTGTGCCAGGAGGTGCTCGACGAGCGCGGTCGGAGCGGAAGGTCGGTCCGTCACGGGGACTCCTCTGCTGCTAGGAGGGGTTGGGCTCGAAGAGGCCGCTGGCGTGCCCCCGGGCCTGGCGGCGCAGTGGGGCCGAGCGGTGGCCGCAGCGCGGGCGTCCACGAAGGGAGGCGCGTGGACGCGTCGAGCACCCGGATGGTGATGACCACGATCAGAGCTGCGGCGGCCGTCAGCGCGACGTTGCGACGGATCTGGCGACCTTCCGCGGGGTTGTCCGCGAAGCGCTCGATTCTGGCGAACTGGTCCTCGGTGAGAAGCTCACGGGAGCCGTCTGGCGTGCGGGCGTCGATGAAGACCGCAAGACCGTCCGATCGCTGAACCCACAGCTCGACGATGCCTCCGTCGATCTCAGCGGACGTCCTCCACACACGGACGCGCTCGTCGTCGCCCTCAGCGGTGAAGAACCCGAGCGTCGGCTCGGGGTCGATGACCGCGTCAACGCCCGCCGCCTCGAAGGCGCCCTTGGCGACGGCACGCGCCTCGGCCGCGGTGATGTGGCTCGGGTACTGGAGCCAGCCGATGGCGACGGAGGCGAGCGCGACCACCCCGAGCGACACAGCCACGATCCGCAGCGCGCTCAGGTGCTTCGCCATGCGCTACCAGAGATCGTGAAGTCCTCGTGGTCGTCGACCACCAGGATCGGGCTCAACCCGAGAACCGCACGCTGCCGTTGCCGGCTGCGATCTGTCCGATCTCGACGGCACGGTGGCCCTCGGTGCGCAGGATGTCGAGCGTGCGGTGCGCCTCGGAGCCCGGCACTACGACCACCATGCCGATGCCGAGGTTGAAGACCTTACGCATCTCGTCGTCCGACACCTCACCGAGCCGCTGGATCTCGGTGAAGATCCGCGGCGACTCCCAGCTGCGCTTCTCGATGACGGCGTCGGCGGCCTCGGGCAGCACGCGCGCCAGGTTGCCGGGAAGGCCGCCGCCGGTGACGTGGGCGATGGCCCGCACGTCGACGACTCGCAGCAGCGCAGCGATGGCAGGGGCGTAGACCACCGACGGCACGAGCAGCTCCTCGGCCAGGCTGTGGTGCGCGCCGGGCCAGGCCGGCTCATCGAGGCGCCGCTGGCCGCCGTCGAGCAGCACCTTGCGGGCAAGCGAGTAGCCGTTGGAGCGCAGACCGGGCGATGGCAGGCCGATGAGGACATCGCCCGTCTTGATGTGCTCGCCGGTGATGAGGCGATCGCGCTCGGCCACGCCGACCGCGAAGCCGACGAGGTCGAACTCGCCCGGCTCCATCGCGCCCGGGTGCTCGGCCATCTCGCCGCCGATCAGCGCGCAGCCGGCCTGGCGGCAGCCGTGCGCCACGCCCTCGACGAGCTGCTCGATGTGGTCAGGGTCGAGCTTGCCGACGGCTATGTAGTCGAGGAAGAAGAGCGGCTCGGCGCCCTGGCAGACGATGTCGTCGACGCACATCGCCACGAGGTCGACGCCGATGGTGTCGAAGCGCCCCGCCGCCTGCGCGATGAGCGCCTTGGTGCCGACACCGTCGGTGGACGACACGAGCACAGGGTTGCTGTAGCGGTGCTGCGCGAAGGAGAACAGCCCACCGAAGCCGCCGATGTCGCCGATCACCTCGGGACGGAACGTGGAGCGCACCTTCGACTTGATGCGCTCGACGGCCTCGTCCCCGGCGGAGATGCTGACCCCTGCGTCCTCGTAGCTGGTGCCCAACCTGCGCCTCTCCTCTGGTCTCGCTAGTCGATCGTCATCTGAGCGGGGCCGGCCACGGCGCGCGCCGGCTCCTCGAGCACGTGCTTGCGCAACGTGACGGGCACTGCCACCGGATACTGCCCCGAGAAGCAGGCGTCGCAGAAACCGGCGCCGGGTGCGCCGGTGGCGGCGACCAACCGATCGAGCTGGATGTAGGCGAGCGTGTCGACGTTCAGATAGTCGCGGATCTCGTCAACGGTGAGCGCTGACGCGAGCAGCTCGGTGCGGTCGCCGGTGTCGATGCCGTAGAAGCACGACCACTTCACGGGCGGCGACGTGATGCGCAGGTGCACCTCTGTCGCACCCGCCTCGCGCAGCATCTTGGTGAGCTGCTTCTGCGTGGTGCCACGCACGATCGAGTCGTCGACCACGACGACGCGCTTGCCGGCAAGGTTCTCGCGCAGGGGGTTGAGCTTCATGCGCACGGCACGCGCGCGCAGCTCCTGGCTCGGAGCGATGAAGCTGCGGCCGATGTAGCGGTTCTTGACGAGACCTTGGCCGAACGGGATGCCGCTGCGGCGCGCGAACCCCTCCGCCGCGGGCACGCCCGACTCGGGCACGCCCATCACCATGTCGGCCTCAACGGGTGCCTGCTCGGCCAGCTGCTCGCCCATGTGGATGCGAGCCTGGTGCACGCTCTGGTTGTAGAGGCGCGTGTCGGGTCGAGCGAAGTACACGAACTCGAACAGGCACAGCCTCGGGTCGACGCGGCTGTCGGGGAAGGGCCGCAACGAGCGCGGGCCAGTGGCGTCGATGACGACCATCTCGCCCGGGTCGAGCTCACGCACGAAGTGCGCACCGACGACATCCAGCGCTGGGCTCTCGGAGGCGAGCACCCAGCCGTGCTCGAGCTTGCCGAGGCAGAGCGGGCGGAAGCCGTTGGGGTCGCGCACACCGATCACACGGCCTTCGTCCATGACCACGAGGGAGAAGGCGCCCTCGAGGTGTGGCAGCACGTTGCTGAGCGCCAGCTCGAGGTCGCGCTCGTCGCTGCGGTCCTCGGGCAGGTGCATGAGCTCGGCGGCGAGCAGCTCGGCGATCAGATCGGTGTCGCTGGTGACGGTGCCGGGCAGCATCCCGGCGCCTTCGACCAGCGCCTCGGTGTTGGTGAGGTTGCCGTTGTGGCCGAGGGCGAACTGGCGCTCGCCGGCGCCCTTGTAGGCAGGCTGCGCGTTGCGCCAGGTGGACGAGCCGGTGGTCGAGTAGCGGCAGTGCCCGATGGCGAGGTGGCCCGTGAGCCCGGCCAGCATGCGGTCGTCGAAGACGGCTGCCACGAGCCCCTGGTCCTTCACGACGGTGACGCCGGTGCCGTCGCTCACGGCCATGCCGGCCGACTCCTGGCCGCGGTGCTGCAGCGCGAACAGCCCGAGGTAGGTCAGGTGGGCGACGGGCTGGCCCGGGGCGTAGACCCCGAAGACGCCACAGGCCTCCTTGGGACTGTCGTCCCAAGGCTCGTCGAGCTGCTCGGCGTCGGCCACGGATCCCAGTCTGCCAGGAGTGCGGCGGCGTCCACGACCTGAGGGCTCGGAGCCCCAGAGCCCCGCAGCGCCGAGCGTGGGCGGGCCCTCTCCCACTGCGCCGAAAACCCGCCGAAGCAGGAGAACGCGCCCAAAGGGTGGAATCAGACCGGGCAGGAACACCGGGCCGAAGGTCCGGTGGCGGCAGGCGCGAGGGCAGTTTGCAGATGCGGGTCGACCAGCGGCATCCACTCAGCAGTCAAGCGGTTCTGGACCGGCGGCCGGACAACCTCACCGCGCCGAAACCTCGCGATCTCGTATCACGGTCGGCGCGCCCCCTCCTCCACCGCTGGTGGTCGCCGCTGTGGTTCTTCCTGGTCGCCGATGTCGCAGCGCTTGCCGCCGCGGCGGTCCTGACGCACGCGCCTCTGCGGTTCGCGGGCGCCGCCATGGTCACGGCGATCCTTGGGCTCCGGATGGCGAACCTCTACCGCAGCGTGCTCCTGCCCACGGCCCTCGGCCAGTCCGGCACGATGACGATGTCAGTCGCGGCGGGCGCACTGGCGGCGGCGGCCATCACAGGCACGGCTTCGGCGACCGCCATGATCTTCACAGCGGTGGCAAGCCCGGCGCTGTGCTGCGGGCGGGCTATCGCCTACGCACGTCACCGGCGCGCGGCGATGAGCAGGCCGCAGAGGGCGATAGTGGTGGGTAGCGGACCCGAGGGCCAGGACCTCGTATCCCGTCTCATCGGCCACCCCGAGTACGGAATCGAGCCCTTGGGCTTCGTGGACACGAACCCTGGCCCGATCGACCCGGACCTTCCGGTCACCGTTCTCGGAGACCTGGCGTCTCTCTCTAGGGTCGTCGATGAGCTCCGCGTCCAGCGGATCTTCCTCGACTCTGGGTCGGTGTCCGAGGGGGAGCTGCTCGACGTGCTCGATCTGGCGTCCTGTCTCGACGTGGAGATCAGCGTCCTCCCGGCGCTCGCCCGGCATCTCAGCACCTCGATCACCGTCGAGGGCGTCGCCGGCGCGACGGTGCTGTCCTACCGCCCAGCCCGCCACTATGGCGTCAGCTGGGCCGTGAAGCGTGTCATCGACGTGCTCGGGGCGGCCGTTGCGCTGCTCCTGACGACGCCGATCACGCTGGCCGTGGCCGTGGCCATAAAGATCGACTCGCCAGGCCCTGTGATCTACAAGCAGGAGCGCGTAGGCCGGCACGGACGCAGCTTCACGATCTACAAGTTCCGCTCGATGCAGACCGACGCCGACGCCCAGAAGGTGCTCTACCTCGATCTCAATGAGGCAAGCGGCCCCTACTTCAAGCTCAGGTGCGATCCCCGGGTGACGAGGGTGGGGCGCTGGATCCGTCGCTTCTCGATCGACGAGATCCCCCAGCTCGTCAACGTCTTGCGAGGCGAGATGAGCCTCGTAGGTCCCCGGCCGGCGCTGGCGAGCGAGGTCGCCGAGTATCCGGAGTGGTTCCGTCGCCGCCTCGCGGTCCGGCCGGGCCTCAGCGGGCTGTGGCAGGTCTCAGGACGGTTCCTGGTGCCATTCTCCGAGGCGACACGGCTCGACGTCTCCTACGTCGACTACTGGTCCCTCGGGCTCGATCTCCAGATCCTCGCCCGGACTCCCGGAGTCGTCCTGTCGGGCCGCGGCGCTCGCTAGCCACTCGAGTCGAGAGACGGGCGCGCGGCAGGGCTCGACCGCACAGCGACTCCCTCTGCTTGTGGCACCCTTGGGCCTTCTCCCCGATTCGAACCCGGAGTCGCCGATGAGCACGGACCTGGCCGGCGAGGTCGCCGCCCTCGAGTGGTACCACACGCTGGAGCTACCAGGCGGGGTCGTAACCAAGGGCTTCTTCGACCACCGCTCCGTGCTCAACAAGTACGGGTTCCCGGCCTCTATGGCAGGTACGAGAGCGCTTGACGTCGGCACCTTCGATGGCTTCTTCTCCTTCGAAATGGAGCGCCGCGGCGCCGAGGTGGTGGCGCTCGATGTCCCCGACACCGAGTCGCTCGACTGGCCGGTGCCATCGCGACTCGAGGGCACCACTCGATTCCAGCCCCGGCATCGGAACTTCGACGTCGCTCGCGAGGCTCTCGAGTCAACCGTCCAGCGACGCTTTCACAGCGCCTACAAGGTGACGAGGGAGGACATCGGCACCTTCGACCGAGTGTTCATCGGCAGCGTCCTCATACACTTGCGTGATCCGGTCGGAGCACTGATGAACCTGTACGAGCTGCTCGAGCCCGGCGGTGTGATCCACATCAGCGAGGAGGTCCATCGCTGGCTGGATCTCTTCGGACGAGGGCGGCCGCTAGCGAAGTTCCAGGCGATCTCACCCCACCTCACGTGGTGGATCGGAAACCGTGCCTGCTGGGAGCACATGCTGCGCGCGGCCGGGTTCCTCGACGTACGCCACGGAGCCACCTTCGTGATCCCGTTCAATGGCGGCAAGGGCGGGGTACGGCACGGGGTGCTGACCGCCCGGCGTCCGCTCTGATCACGGCGGCATCCGCCCGACCGGCCTCGTCTCACCCTGGAGGATCGAGGTCGAGCGAGCGCCGCTCCCATGCAGCGCCCAGCATGAGTGAGATCCGTCCTGCCAGTACGGACTGAACACGCCAAGATCCGAGCCATCCAGCGCTCCTCACCCCGATCCACAGCACACGCGCCAGGAGCTGGCCCGCCCTTTCGCTACGCATAGCGGATCTTGCCAAGAGTCGATCGACGAGCCGCATGGAGTCCACCGCTGGGAAGAGGCCGATGCCGTGAACTCGCCGAAGCTCCGCACTTGCCTTCCCACCGTTCACCCGCTCCTTGTAGAACACGTCAAAGCTGCGGTCGATCGAATGACGCGTGACTGCATCTCGCGCCAGCACGAACACCACACCCGCGCGCCGCAGACGCCAGAACAGCTCGATGTCCTCGCCACGCCTCATCCCGTCGCGGAAGAGACCGACTTCGAGCAGAACCTGTCGCCGCAACGAGAACGATCCCTCGTTTGCAATCGGTCCCTCAAGGGTCGGGATGTGCGAAGGGATGACTTCGGATCGGCCGCGGCGAGGCACTAGAAGCTCCCGGCGTCCCATGACCATCATCCGACGCTCAGGGTCGTGCAAATCGCGGTGCGCCTTGAGCCAGCCGGGTCGCGGAGGCTCGTCGTCGTCCACGAACACCAGCAGCTCGTTGCGGCTCGCCCGAATCGCTCCGTTGCGGGCGGCACCACACCCACCGTTGGGTTGGCTGACCCAGGTAAGCCTGGGGTCGTTGAAGGACTCCAGGACGCTGATCGTGTCGTCCCCTGAGTCGTCATCGCAGACCACGATCTCGTCGCCTTCCTCGAGCTGCCCGAGCACCGCGGTGACGCACTCGCGCAGGAGAGCCGGGCGCCGGTAGGTCGGCACCAGCACGGACGCAACCAGGCGCGGATCGCGCTTCATCGTCCCACCGACTGCGCCCTGGATCGGGCGGCCCACCGTGCAGCGATCGAGGCTCGAAGAAGTCGCCAAGCGCCGTCGTGGCCCCCGAGCCGCAGTTTGATCGCAACCAGCAGCCCAGGAGCTAGACGGCTGCCGACGAGAATGGCCCAGCCGATGAACACGGCCGCTCGAGGACCTCGCAAGAAGGTCGTAAGGGCGAGGGTCTCGTTGTGGGCTGCTTCTGCAACAGCATCGGCAGACCGGCCCAGTCGCGGCTGCCCTTCGGCCCGCGCACCCGGGTAGTGGTCGACGGCGACCTGAGGGTCGAAGATCAGCCGACCCCCTCTCGCTCGTACAGCCAGCGAGAACGCGTAGTCGTTGAAGATCTGTGCTCCACTGCCACGCAGACGCTCGTCGAACTGCAGGCCCTCGATGGCGGACAGCCTGAAAGACATGTTCACTCCCTTGAGGACGTCGACGCTTCTTGCGTTCCCGACGCCTCGCTGGTGTCCGCCTATGACCCGCCCGAACCACTGCACCTTGCCAACCACCGGCATCTCACCGCAGTCGACTCCACCATCCGGGGAGTGCAGCCAATCACGACCCCCGACACCCGCGATCGCTGGGTTGGCCTCGAAGTGAGCAGCGATGCGAGCGCACCAGTCGGGCCGGGGCGCGGCATCATCATCGGTTATGGCGACGACATCGGCCTTGAGTCGACGCACTTGAGCCAGTCCCTCGTTGAGCGCAGCAACCTGGCCGGGCAGGGCTACTGGCACTAGCACCGGCCGGAACGCTTCGAAGCGCGCCGCCCCTAGCGCGTCGGATGTCGCTTTGTCATCCGGGCGCGCCACGACAACCACGCCGTCCGGTCGGAGCGTCTGGGCATCAAGCGCCCGCAGGCACCGCAGAAGGTCGTCCGGTCTCGCGCGCGTCGGCACGAGAACGAAGACCCTCACCCGACCCAGACCGTTGGCATTCGAGCGATCGTAGGCATCACGCGCGAGATCGATTCCAGGCCTCGTCCAACAGTGCTTCGAGCATTGGGCCGACGACGTCGGGGTGATACGTCTCCGCGTAGCGCTGCCCCGCAAGGCCCGCCAAGCGCCGCCTCAGGGCTGCGTCTCCAGCCAGTTGCGAGATCGCAGCCTCGACTTCGCGGACATCGTCGCCGTCGACCACTAGCGCTGAATCGCCGGCGATCTCGGCTGGCACGCCCGACCGGTCGACGATCTGAGGAAGCCCCGCCGCCATGGCCTCCACTGCCACACCTCCAAAGGACTCCGAACGGCTCGGAAACACGTGGAAGTCACAAGACGCGAGCAGGCCGAGCACCTCTGGCCGTGCGCGCGGGCCCAGCCAGCGGACACACGTCGGAAGGTGGCCGGGCGCCGGATCGTTGGTCACGACCAGGAGTCGCAGGCCCGGCTCGACCGAGGCCATCGCCTCGATCACCACACCAAGGTTCTTGGCGCGACCATCGGCCCCCACGAACACCGCCACGATGTCTTCGTCGACTTTCGGAGCCGCCGGCGGCAGGTCGATGTACACGAGAGGTGGCACAACCCAGATGTCGTCTTCGGTGATCGCCGACGTCCGCTCCAGTAGTCCCTGGCGTCCGAGCTCCGACCAGCACTGCGAAAGCGCCGCGCGTCTCACTAAGCGCTCGTGAGTCTGCGCCGACTGATCAGGAAACCACTGCCCAGGCCTTGCATCGAGCACCCCTTGGGTGCTCCAGACCGTCGACACCGAAGGGGCCACCGGAAAGCTGATGTGGCCATAGAGCAGCTCGGTGCCCGGTGGCACGCGCACCGGAGCGATCTGGCTCCAGTCGCGCAGCGTGCGACGAGCCGGGCTACCCACCCAGGAAGGCCACCGTTTGCCCGTAGCGGACACCGCGCTCGCCGCACGCCGCAGCGCCCGCTCCGGTTGCCGCCAGCCCGTGCTCGCTCGGATCGCACCGCCTCCCCAACGCACCATCGATCTGTAGAGCAGCCCGCGGTCCCACAGCTCACGCGCACCGGTCGGCTCGAGGTCGCTTGCCCTCGCCGCTATCGCTACCTGCCGCACCTTCAGGCCTGCGTCCGATCCGCCAGCTGCCGGCGGGCGAAGTAGCGATAACCAAGGTCTGACGCGTTGCGATAGTCGTTCGAGTCACGACGCCAGCGCTGTTGGTGGAAGACCTCTCCACCCGCTGATCGAACCGTCCGGGCCACGTCAGCGGGATCGAGCCCGTTCATCTGGATCGAGGGTCCGCCGCCCGACTTGATCCGCCGGTACCTCGTCAGCAAGCCGTCGGGCAGGAGCTCCTTGATTCGCTGCTTCAGCGACGACGTGGGCACCTGGAAGACGACCACGCCATTCGGATCCACGAGCCTCACAAGCTCGCGTATGTACGCGCGGGCGTAAGCGGGCTCCATGTGCTGAAGCACAAGGTGCGTGTAGACCAGATCGAACCTCTCTTCGCCAACGACGGTCAGGTCAGCCCTTGTGTTGAGCAGGTAGCGGCAGCTGTCACCGTGCTGGTTGAGGCGTTCAGCGAGCTCCAGCATCGAGGGAGCGATGTCGATGCCCGTCACGCTGTCGAAGTGACCTGCCAGCGCCTGGACGAGGCGTCCGGGACCACACCCGAAGTCGAGTGCGCGCGCACGGCCGATCTCGATGCCGAGATCCCGGAGGTAGTCGAGCAGGTCGGAGATCTCTCTGCGTCCTGTGGCGAAGAACTCCTCTACGTCCCACTTGTTGTTGCGGCGCTCGCGATCCGACATCACGGCCCAGAACGGATCGAGCGCGCCAAGCTGGTCCCAGTTGCTACCCAGGTCATCGAGATCCACTGACCCCGAGACTAAGGCACCCGGTCATGGTCCCCTGGGCGTGGAGCGCCTCGACGTTGTGGCAATCTCGCAACGTGACCGAGATGAGGCGACCCGCTGGAAGGATCCACGAGATTCGTGAGCTGGCGTCTGCGAACGGCATCCGGTGGACGCTCCAACATCTCCTGCTCAAAGCGAACCGGCGGGTGCTGCGCTCACTCGAGGCACGCCAGCACGACCTCGAGACTTCCCGCGATCTTCCCGGAATCAACACGCGAGATCGCAACCGCAGGGTCTGGGATGGCTGGGATTGGAGCCAGTCTGGCGAGGAGTGGACTCCGAGCCCCGAGTGGAAGGCGGCGCTCGTCAAGCACGTCATGGCCCCCTATCTGGAGGGACGGCGACGGATCGTGGAGATCGGCCCCGGCGGCGGCCGATGGACCGAGCACCTTCAGAAGATCGCTGACGAGCTGACGCTGGTCGACCTTTCATCAACATGCATCGAGCAGTGCAAGCAGCGGTTCGCCAACTGCTCGAACATCACGTACTACGTCAACTCGGGCGCCGACCTGTCGATGGTGCCGGCGGCCTCCGTCGACGCCATCTGGTCCTTCGACGCATTCGTCCACATCGCCCCGCCGGAGATTCGCGCCTATGTCGACGAGTTCGCTCGTGTTCTCGTGCCGGGAGGCATCGGTGTGATCCACCACGGAGATGGCGGGAGCACCACTGGGTGGCGCAGCGCGATGGACGCAAAGCGGTTCCGGGAGCTACTGGAGGGCGTCGGGCTCGAAGTCACCCGTCAGTTCGACTCCTGGGGCGATCAGGACGAGTTCGATGTGAAGACGCTCGGCAACAACCCGCGAGGCGACAAGATCACCGCGTTTCGGCGACCGGCTTGAGGCGACCGAATCGAGATCAGAACCTAGGGACTGCACGGACCGCCGCCGAGGTGAGCCCCGTGCCTCCCGTCATGACTCGCTGTAGCAGGAGGTCGCGCTTGCGCCAGCGCGTCGGCGGGTGCGCGGCGCCGAAGGGGAGCGACCACGGCCCCGCCTTGGCCTCGATCTGGAAGCCGGCCGAGTAGAGCATCCGGTGGTAGCCGGCGATGTTGGGCGTCCACCATTGCACCCCTTCGCCGGAGCCATGGAGCTGAGCGACTGGTCTCCGTCTGAAAACTGCGGAGAGCGTTAGATCGACTTGATCCCATGACAGCAGCTGTCCACCACACACCGATCTGACGGCCTCCATGGCGCGGATCGGATCGCGTAGGTGGAGCAGCAGAGCTCCGACGACGACGACGTCGAAGGTTCCGAGTTCGTCGGGGTTGAGGTCGTAGATGTTCACGAATCGTCGTTCGACCTGCGAGCCGAGGGCGTCGCGCGCGATCTCGAATCCGCGACCCTTCTCCCCAGCCATCTCCGCTAGGCGCTGCGGACCCTGGATCCGCGCATCCGCGGGCCAGTCCCAGTCCTCGTGGCTCGCGATGTCCACCGCGACAACTTCCGACGCACCTCGTCGCTCGAGCTCGAAGGCAAGACAACCGTCGTAGGTGCCAACGTCGAGGCAACGCTTTCCGGAGATGTCCGGCCAGGGGAGCTTGGAGATGAGGGGGCGAAGATCAAACCAACCAGGCGTGACCACCCCGCCCGGGAGCTCGATCGTGTGGTACCAGCTTGGGTTGGAGGCCACGAGGTCGCTCAGCTCAGGGGTGCTCATGGCGCCAGTTCTACCCCACCGCCCGATCGTGACTCGCTCCACGTTGCGCTGTGTCGGCGGGAGCGGCGAGCACCCCCAAGCCGATGAGTGCGTCACGGAGCAAGGCCGCTCCGTCGACCTCCTGAAAGCGCGCCTCGACGACATCGCGGCCCGCCCGTCCCATCGCCGATCGCTGTTCAGGACTCAACTCGAGCACAGCTTTGAGCGCGTCGGCGAGTGCCCGTGGGTCGTCCCGAGGAACGAGGACGCCACAGTCCGGCGTGACCATCTCGGGGATCCCGAATTCGTCGCTCGCGACGACCACAAGCTCCATCGCCATCGCCTCTTTGATGATGACGGGCATGCTGTCCCGGTCGCCATGCGCTGTGAGCGTGCACGGCGCAGCGAGCACGTCGGCTGCCTCCAACAGGACCCTGACCTCCTCCGGTGTCACGGCTCCGGGCATCTGAACGACGTCGCCGAGCCCGAGATCCTGGCGAACCTGCCGCAACCAGGCATCGGCCTCTCCGTCACCGGCGATCACGCAGACGACGTCGACACCCTCCTCGCGAAGGAGTGCGATCGATCGGAGCAGCACGTCGAACCCCTTCTTCCAGGTGAGGCGTCCGACCGCAACGACGCTCCGCCCCGGCCGCGACGGTCTGGGTGCGGTCAGCCGGAACTGGTCCGTGTCGACGCCGGCGTACTTCACAAGGATGGGACCGACGTCGCCGCATCGCTCGCGCAGCTGCTCGACGTTGTACTGGCACACCGTCACTCGAAGTGCGGCTGCGTCGAGCTTCCGGCACAGGAACCGCCCGAGGTAGATGTCAGCCGCATGAGCGGTGACGCCGAAGTCGATTCCTTCAATCTGAGCCGCAACGAAGGCGAGCTCGGCCGCCGTGTCGGCGAAGTGCGCATGCAGGTAGCGGACGCGTCGCCGCCGCACCTCCCCTGCCAAGACAAGTCCGAACCACAGGTTGAGCATGGCCCGCCTGCTGCGGGTGCCGGCGAACACCCCGAACAGGCGCGCCGACCTGACAGGGTGTCGCGCTACCGTCGACGAAGCGGCGCCCACCTGGCGCATCAAGCTGCGCTGGCTCAGCCACACCCCGCGGCCCAGCAGATCTCGGGTCGTTTCGGTGACCGGTTCGCCGCGAGGACGGTCACGGGCGAAGATCAAGGGCTCGACCCCAAGCTGCTTCAGCGCTCTCAGCTCCTCGACGATGAATGTCTCGGACAGCTTTGGGAACTGCCAGACCACATACGCGAGGGATGACGGCATCGTGATCGATGGTATCGACAGGCCCGAAGGGGACAGGCCTCGAGTCAGTGTGATCGTCCCGCTCTACAACGGCGCCGACATCATCGCCTCATGTCTCTCCTCGGTTCCCTCCGACGTCGAGCTGATCGTGGTCGACGACGCCTCGCAAGACGGCGCCCCGAACATCGTCGCCGCCAACTTCCCGGCAGCCATCCTTCTTCGCAACGCGACCAACCTCGGTTTCGCTGCGACCTGCAACAGGGGTCTCCATCGGTCGCGCGCTCCAGTCAAGGTGCTGCTCAACAGTGACGCCCGATTGCACAGCGGCGCGCTCAATGCTCTCGTCTCGAGCTTCGATGACCCGGGGGTCGGCATCGCCGGACCCCGGCTGGTGTTTCCGGACGGACGTCATCAGGTCAGTGCGGCGTCCTTCCCCACTCCGTTCCGGTTGTTCGTCGGGGGGCTTGGGTTGGCCGAGGTCCTCGCAAGGGTCTGGCCGCGCGGTGCGCGCCCCCTGCAGCTGGGCATGCCGAGACGTGACCATCGCGTGGATCGCGATGTCGACTGGGTGATGGGTACCTGCCTAGCGATCCACGAACGCTGTCTTGCCGATGTGGTGGGCTTCGACGAGGGCTACTTCCTCTACGTCGAGGAGACCGACCTCTGCCTACGGGCTTCTCAGGCCGGTTGGCGCGTCCGTTACGTGGCTGGCGGGACGGTGGAGCACGACATCGGAGGATCAATCGACGACCGCTCCGACGCTCGTCGAGAGCTGGCCGGAGAAGCCCGATACATGCTCACCCACGGCGGACGTGCCGCTCTTGGGAGGTGGCGAGTGGCGCGGACCCTCGGTGCCGCACTTCGGATTGCGCTGCTCGCCGCGCCAGCACTTCTCAGCAGCAGCGCAAGAACCCGGCTCCGCTGGCAGGCGTCGGCACTGCGCAACGCCCCGTTCATCGCACCGCCGGAGAGTGGCCCTCGGTTCCAAAGCTCGGAGTGACTGCGCCGCTGCGCAATCAGCCAGCAGGCTCCAGAACGCGAGCTGATGACCCGGTCACGTCTTGACCCGTCCCGTCCGACCCCACGGACGGCTCCCCGATCTCTGGCGCGCGCCAACCGGACTTGATCCTCAGCGCAGCGACCGCGGCCATTACCAGCGAGAACATGCGCGGCGGCGCGTTGAACTGGTACGTGTCGGCTGCGAGCCCCATGAGGATCCAGTTCTGGACGGAGACGACGAGCGCGAGGCGTACGAGGTACTCATCGCGATTCCTCGAGGATCGCAGTACGCGCCATGCGCTGCCGTACACGACGGCCAAGAGCGCGGTCAGTGCCATGAGGCCCACTATCCCGGTTTCGGCGAGCGTCCCCAGGTAGGTGTTGTCGAGCACGATGTTGCTCTCGGCGGTGAGCAGCCCGCTCTCCTGAAGGGCATCCGGCGCAAACGATCTCGGCCCGTAGCCCGCTAGCGGTCGATCGCTCAGGAGTGTGAGGACCGGTCCGTAGTCATCGACGCGGCTCTGAATGCTGCCCTCGAGCGCGTCGCCTCGGTTCGCTGAGACGAAGGTGAGCATGGTGCGCCGGACATCGGACTGGACGAGGAACAGCGCCACGATCAGCAGCCCTATCGAGGCGGCCGCCACACGCGTACGTCGATCGGGAAGGAAGACGATCATGGTGAGGAAGGTCAAGGCCGCGAGGGCGTAGATCGACCTGCCTGCAGTGAGAAGGATGGCGGCGCCGATCAAGCACGCACCGAAGCCCCAAGCGAGCCTTGCGGCGCGCTCTCGCGCCATGAGGGCAAACATCGCTGCGAAGGGCAGCGCCATGACGAGCATCGTCCCGAAGCCCAGGGGCTGCTCGAAGGTGGCTCGCGCTCGGTTGATCAGGCCTCTGGTCGGGATGAATCCCTGGGCCGCACTGACAACCTGCCGACCGAGCTGCTGTGGCAGCAGAGGTGCGAGGTGCTGAAACACGTTTCGGCCAGTCGTGTGCTCGACCAGACCGAGCACCGCAGTGAACACGATGAGTCCTGCGAAGATCCGCAGGAGTCGCCTGACCCGCGCCTCAGTTGTGAGAACGCTCAACGCGATCCAGAACAGCACGAAGTAGTCGATGCTGAAGAGACCGAGCTTCCGCACGACGCCGAGCACGGCCACCGAGCTCATGGTCGGCAGGTTTACGAGAGCCGAGAAGACCATCGCAGCCAGAAGGAAGACGATCGGACCGTCGAACGGCGACCGACGAGGCACGAACGGGCGATCGGGACGCCGCAGGCTGGCGAACCAGCCGACCACGAGCAGCAGCAGCAGGAGGCGCCCGATCGACACACTGACGCCGCCGACTCGGACCGAGAACCCGATCGGAAGGAGCACGGTCGCGAACATGACGGCGAGCAGGCCGTGCCAGGTGCTCCCGACCGCCAGCACGATCCCAGCGCTCACCAGAACCAGGACGACCGGAACCACCGGGGCGACGATCGCCAGCTGTGCTGTCAGAGCGATCAGGCCAGCGGCGCCGAGCAGCCAGCGCAGCCTTCGCCAGGCGGTGGGGCGCATCAGGGTCACCCCCGACATCAGGATCGATCGAGCACGAAGGCGGCCGTGGCCGCCAGACCGAAGCCCAGCAGGGCGGCCAGGACCAGCGTGCGGCCGGCTCGCGGCCCCACCGGAGTGACCTCAGCCGCTTGCAGCGGAATGATCACGAGCCGGGCGGCGTCCGGGAGAACTGCTCCCTGGCCGAGCTCGCTGACCCTCGCTCCGAACTGTGCGACGAGCGACTCGCTGATCTGGGCCGCCTCGGCCTCGCTGTCGGCTGTCACCTCGATGGTGAGCGTGAGCGTGTCCGCGTTCTGCCGCGCCGTTACCCCATCGCGGATGGACGACACCGACCGCGTGGTGCCGAGCTGTTCGCGCACCCCGTCCAGCACGACGTCGCTCGTGACGAGCTGCGTGTAGGTCGGCATGAGCGCGCCGAGCTTCTCGACGGTCACCTTTCCCTGGCCCGGATCGTTCGTCAGCGCCGGTTGGTCGATCAGCACGATCGACTTGGCGATGTAGGTCGTCTGAGCCGCGCCCAGCGCCAGACCGGCGACACCGACCCCGAGCAAAGTGCCGACCACCAGCACGAGCCACCAGCGCTTGGCGACTCCCATCAGGTGATCGAAGCCGCGGCCCGTCTCATCGATGATGGTGTTGAGAGGACGAGACGCTCCGTCCGTCGGCTCCGTCACACCCGTAGGGTCTACCAGCACACCCGGTGCTATCAGCGGACGATTCGTGACCTTGGGCATCAGCGAGAACCCTCCGCGCTGGGTGAGCCAACAGGTGGACGTAGCCCGTTCTTGCGGGCGAACCGAACGAGGCTTCGGAGATGCCAGGCCGTTCGGACGGTGAAGAAGTGCTTCCTCGTGTGCTCGCTCAGGTCGTGAGCCACCACGGCCTGAGGCAGGTAGCGGACGGCCCAGCCAGCTTTGTGTGCCCGCCAGCAAACGTCGGCGTCCTCGCAATAGAGGCGGTACCCGTCATCCAGACCGCCGAGGTCGATCCATGCCTCGCCTCGGATCGCGAGCACGGCCCCGAGTGCCCAGTCGATGTCGCGTGCCGCCGAGAGATCGACGTCAGTACCCTGCTGGAGATACCGCCGCTCCAGCGCCGAGTTTGGCAGCAGGCTGCGTAGTGGCGTGCGCCTCACCAGTGCCGTTGCGACTGTGGGGAACGCGCGAGCTGACGGCTGAGGAGAACCGTCGCGGTAGACGAGGCGAGGCGCAACAATCCCCACTGTCGGCTCAGAGTCGAGGTAGGCAACGAGAGCGTCGACGGCACCACGCCTCACTGCAGTGTCGGGGTTGAGCAGGAGGACGTGGCGAGCGTGGGTCGCTGCAACGCCGATGTTGCAGTTCGTGGCAAAGCCGCTCCGGCGGCGCTTGCGCAGAAGAGTGACTCCTGGATGGCGACTCGCAACCAGCTCGGCGGATCCGTCGGACGAAGCGTTGTCGACAACCACCACCTGGGCGGTGGAGCGAACATCGCTCAGGCTCATGAGGCACTCGTCGATCACGGACGCCGAGTTGTGCATGACGACCACGACCCCGACGTCGGCCAAGGCCGCCGGCCGGACAAGGGGCTCGTGGACGAGCGCTTCCAAGCGAGAGCTCAGCGTCAGGTCCGGCGCATGATCTTCCGTCGTTCGAGTGGCCCGCGTCAGCATGGTCGGATCGCTACGGAGAGACTTCGGGCATGGCGGGCACGAACGGACCCACCTCGACGTCGACCTGGTCGGTCTCGAACTGGATGGCACCCCGCTCACAGGATCCAGCGGAGAACAGGGTCACCGTGATCTGGAACGTGCCGACCTGCTCGTAGGTGTGCTCCGCCGGCGAGAACGAGTGCTCGGGTTCGGACGCTCTCGGCGTGCAGCGATCCGCGAGGTAGGACCAATCGGTCTTGCCATCGCCCCAGTCGACTGCGATGGCCCGGATGATCCCGTCGAGGTCTCCACCCTGGAAGCGCACCTGCGTGGTGCGCCCTACGCGAGGACCGTCTGGGTTGACATCGGTGATGCGAACCGTCGGCGCGCTCGGACCGTTGTCGGCGCCGCGCTGCGGAGCACTTGTTGTCGGAGCGGCGGGAGAGCTCGACGACGAAGAGCTAGGGCCGGGGACGATGAGCGTCTGTCGCTCGATGACCTGCGGCATGACCACCGTCTGAAGATCGGACTGCCGCGGTAGGGCGTTGTTGCGAATCTGGTCGAGCGTGTTGCCGGCCACGCTAGGGGCCAGCGCCTTTGTCCACCCCAGCACCCCGAGTGACGGGTTGCTGTTCGCCGAGGACCCGCCGCCCCCGAGCTGCAGGGAGACGAGCGCGAAGAGCACCAGGTAGATCCCGATCGACAGCGCGCCGAGTCGCAGGAGCGAGGACCTGTCTTTGCTGAGGCGTAGTAGGGCGTTCATGACGTTTGGATTCCTCGGATCGGCCCTTCTGGGCTGCCTCGGAAGTTCGACGCGGAGCGCCGCGCCTCCTTCTGTGGCCGATCCGGAAACGCGCGGAGAGCGCATTGTTCGCTTCTTTGCGTGCTCCGCTGGGATCTACCGGCCTGCTGGAAGGGAAAGCGCCTTCAAGTGTCTGTCCCTTTCGACCTATTTATGGCAAAGGCCCCCTATTCGTCGGACGCCTCGCCAGCCCTCCCCATACGGCTACTTTGGCCCGATCACGCATCTATCAGAGCCGTTTGCGGGCCGTCGGGAGCCGACTCGGTCACGCTCCCACGCCTCGCCGGGATCATGAGACCCGATGGGTCCATGCGGACTAGGACGCAGTGACGCCGGGCGGCCCGTCGACTCCGACCGACTTGGTTCATCGTTTGGGCCAGGGCTTCGTGGGGTGCGTGAGAGATGCCCTGGCGGGCAACGACCGGGCGGTCCTCATCGACTTTCCGCACCACTCGAACGTTGGTGACAGTGCGATCTGGTTGGGGGAACGCCGGGCGCTCCGAGAGCTGGGAGTGACCGTGCCCTACGCGTGCTCCCTAGGGACATGGAATGTGCGGGCAGCACGAGCAGCGGTCGGCGACGGGGTGGTGCTGCTGCACGGCGGGGGGAACTTCGGGGACGTCTGGCCCGCCCACCAGCAGTTCAGGGAGCACGTGATCGCCACGATGCGGGACAAGCGCGTGATCGTCTTGCCGCAGACCATCCACTTCTCTAGCGATGAAGCGATGCGCCGTGCTGCCAACGCCCTGGGCACGCATCCGGACATCACGGTCTTGGTGCGCGACCGGCCGAGTCGCGGCGCAGCCGAGCGGCTCGGCGTCAACACGGTCCTGTGCCCGGACCCGGCCTTCGCACTCGGCGCCCTTCGCCGCCGGGCACCTGTGCAACCACAGATCTGGTTGTTGCGCACTGACGCCGAGGCGATCGATCACCCGGCCTCAGTGCCCGAGGGTGTGGTCCCGGTCGACTGGCTTCGACCCGGCTCCACCAGCGCGTTGCGAAGAGGCCCGATCACCGTGGGGCGCGTTGCGTTCTCCGCCGGCCGCCGCCTGGATCGTGTCCTTGTAGCGGGGCCACTCCGAGGGGACCTCTCATGGCGCTCGTTCGACCGGATAGCGCGAGAGCACCTGCACCGTGGAGCGCGGCTCGTTTCCGATGGCAACGTGGTAGTGACGGATCGACTTCATGGCCACATCCTCTGCCTGCTCCTAGGGATCCCGCACGTGGTGCTCGACAACCACTACGGGAAGCTCAGGAGGTTCATCGAGGCCTGGACCCACGAGAGCCCACTCGTCCGCACCGCGGAGTCAACGGAGCAGGCTGCCGAGATCGCGGCCGAACTAGGCGGATGAGCCGCTACCGGCCCCGGTGCCATCGGCGTCAGGGCGGTCATGGCGATCGTGCTCGGCCCGTCGCGCGCTCGGCCCGTGCACTCGCTCCTACGCTGCGGGCGTGAACGTCGCGATCCTGTCGTCCGCACGGTGGTCGTCGTTCTGGGTCAGCAAACAGCTGGTGGCGCGTGCGCTCGCGCGTCTGCAACACGACGTGCTCTACGTGGATCCACCGGTGAGCCCGCTGTCGCTGATCCGGCAGCCAGCACGGCTGAGCGATCTGCTCGGCCCGCGGGACGACGAGCGCGACGGGGTGCGCGTGTGGCGTCCACGGGCGATGCCTGGACAGAACAGTGGCATCGGCCAGGCGGTCAACGCCTCCCTGCTCACCAAAGGCCTCTACAAGCGCATGCCCGACATCGATCTTGCAGTCGCCTTCTCGCTCGAGTCGCGTGCACTGTTTGCGAAGGTCGACGCACCACGCGCGTACTACTGCACTGACAGCCTCGAGGATCTACCCGGCGCCGACGCGAAGGCATGTCGGGACCGCGAGCTCGAGCTGGCAGCTAAGGCGGACGTCACCGTGGCCTGCTCTCTTCCGCTCGTCGACCAGCTGCGGTCACGGGGAGTCGACGCGGTGTACCTGCCGCATGCGACTGACCCGATGCCGCCGCCGGTGGACACGCCACTGCCTGAGGCGCTGCGCGGCGCGCGGCGGCCGTTCCTCGGCTACGTGGGCAGTCTCAACTTCCGTCTCGACGTCGATCTGCTCCAAAGCGCCACGCGCTGCGGCACTCTCGTCGTGATCGGAGGCGGATTCGGTCCCAAGCCTTCGGCCGCCGTCAGTGATCTGCTCGCTAGCGGCAAGGTCGTCGTCACCGGCCACCAGCCACCCGAGCTCCTACCGCAGTGGTTCCAGCATCTGGACGTCGGGCTCATTCCGTACACGGACAGCTCGTTCAACAGGAAGTCGTTCCCGATCAAGCTGCTGCAGTACCTAGCTGCGGGTCTACCTGTGGTGTCGACGTCGAACGGCGCCACCGACGAGCACGGCTCGCTCGTCCACGTTGCGTCCAATCCCACAGAGTTCGAGGAGGCGATCGGCCGAGCCGTCGCCAGCGACTCGCCCTCCCAGCGAGAGAACAGACGACGCGCCGCGACGAGCCGGACGTGGGTCGACGTCGCTAACGCTCTGCTCGACCAGGTGAGTGCCACCTAGTGACCGGTCGCCGTGTGCTGTTCGTCCAACCGACAGCCGAGCGCTATGGCGGGGACAAGGCGCTCCTGCTGCTGGCGGGAGGCCTGGCTGAGCGCGGCTGGAACATTCGAGTCGCGCTCCACGAGGACGGTCCGCTCGCCGCTGACTTGGACGAGCTCGGAATCGCTTGGGAGGTCGTCGACAGCGGCGCCGTGCGTCGAGTCTTCGGCCCCGCCGACTGGGCCAGGTTCCTCGGGTTCGATCTGCCCCGCTCGGCGCGCCAGCTGAGCAGGCTGGCGCGCTCGGCCGAGCTGGTGCACGTGAACTCCTCGGTGAGCCTCGGTGGAGTTCTCGGTGGACGCCTGGCGCGACGACCCGTGGTCCTCCACGTGCGCGAGTCCCACGCCGGTCACCCGCGCGCGTGGCGCGCGTACGCGCTGCTGGTCGGTCGCCGTGCTGCGCGCGTCATCGCCATCTCCTCGGCCATCGCCGAAGAGGCGCGCGCCGCGGGTCTGCGCGACCGAACTGAGCTCGTTCACGACGGTCTCAGCTTCTCGCCGAGAGTGGAGCGTCGTCCTCCGTCGGACCACCTACGAATCCTGGCGGTGGGCCGCCTGAACGACTGGAAGGGTCACGAGCTTCTCGTCGATGCCGTGGCGCAGCTCCGCATCAGGGGGATCGACGCCCGCGCGACCATCGCAGGCGACATCTATCCAGGACAGGAACGGATCCGCGATTCGCTGAGAGCACAGATCGCTCGCCTCGGACTCAGTGAGGAGGTCGAGCTACCCGGCTTTGTCGATGACGTCGAGTCGCTGCTGACCGACGCATCGGTCTTCGTGCAGGCATCACGCCGACCCGAGCCCTTCGGGCTAGCCCTCGCAGAGGCGATGGCGCATGGCGTGCCGTGTGTCGCGACAGCTCACGGCGGCCCGATGGACCTCATCGATGCTGGCGTCACCGGCTTGCTGGTCCCGCCGGCATCGTCCCGCGCGATCGCAGCTGCGGTCGAGGAGCTGGCACGAGACCCCGCGCGCCGTGAGGCAATGGGTGAGGCGTCGGCCACTGCCGTTCGCGCTCGTTTCTCCATCGAGCGAACGATCGATGCGGTCGACCGGATCTACCGCGCCGTGCTCGGATGAGGCGCGCGGCTCGCCGGGATGGTCGTCAGTCCGAGGTCGACACCGGTTGCGTTCGTTGCTGCTGATAGCGCAGCGCGCAAGCGCCGCACACCAGCGCACCGACGACACCGAGGGCCAGCAGCACCGGCGACGAGGCATCGTTGTCGGCGGAGAAGGGCCCGGCACCGTCTGACAGCGCGCCGAGAGCTTCCTCGAGCTCGGCGCTGCCGGTCGGCGAGCCCTGGGTGGCCAACACCGCAGTCGCGATCCAGTCCTCGGAGGTGCTCAGTGACCCGGTGGCACCCAAGCCCCCTGCAGACGAACCTCCCATGCTGTAGGGGAGCCTTCCGCCAGTCGCGCCGCCTGACTGCTCCGGGGTGCTCGAGGGATCCGAAGCGTCGGGCGAACCGGGGTCATCCGAGCCGTCATCGCCCGAGGGCAGATCGGGTACGGCGGGTGTGCCGGGCGCTTCCGGGGTGCCGGGCGCATCGGGCGTTCCCGGGACGTCGAGCGCTGACGGCACCGAGGGTGTTGCCGGGGCTCCGGGCACCGTCGGAGCCGCTGGAAGAGCGGGGGCGCTCGGCCCGGGATCGGGCTCAGGCTGCGGCTCCGGTTCTGGTTGAGGCTGCGGAGCCGGAGCCGCGCCGGTGCTGCCGGGAAGCCCGTAGATGTCGCTGCCGCGAAGATCGCCCAGGATGATCTCGTAGCTGGGGTTGAAGTCGCTGCGCGCGGAGTACAGCGCCAAGCCGTGGTTGGCTCTTGCGCCGGAGGCCCAGCTCCAGACGAGGTTGGTGACGTCGAAGCTCCAGTAGCCATCGGACCCGGCCTGGCCCGCCCCTATGCCGCTCGAGCAGTCGGAAGCGGGGCGCCGCGACCAGGCTCCACCGTCCGCCTCTGACCATGCGGAGGTGATCGGGCACGCGAGAAGACCTCCGCCGCCACCCCCACGGGTGTCCCTCACCTGGCGAAGCCTGACGATGACCCGCGACGGTGGGGTCGTTACATCAGAGACGTCGAACCAAACAGCAGCCTGCTTCGTCTCGGCATGGACCTCGCGAGCCACGGCGATCTGGTCGGCTGCGACGCCACTCACAGGGGTCGACTCGTCGTCGGTCTGAGCGAGCCACCACCACCCAGAGTGCGTCGAACGCTCGGCAGCCCCCGCACCGGGCACGCCCGTGAGCAGCATGATCCCGGCAAGGCCGGCTGCGATGAGGTGGGAGCGACGCATGAGTTCTCCTGCTGCGATGAGGCGATTGTGCGCCCGTGGGTGTTTTCACGCGGTGGATTCGGGGGGCGCTCACCCCGTTCCTGCACGGCAGGTCGCCTCGGGCGCGTTGCGCTGCGTTTCACGCCCGAATCATCCCGATATAACCGAAATGGGGACCCCAATGGCGGGGCACTCACCGGGGCAGTCACCAACGGCTGCGCACAGAGCGCACGGATAGGTTGTCCTCCATGGCTGATCACGAAGCGGAGGAGGGCTCGGCCACCGCGCCGCAGCGCACCGACCCGCTCGTGACCATTCGGGAGCGGGGACGCGAGGTCGTGGCCACTGGCGACCCAGTCCAGATAAAGGCCCTATATGCGGAGTTCAGCGATCTGCTGCACGACACCTACGGTGACGACGCCGACGGTGTGCCCGTCCTCTCGAGGCCCGAGACGCTGGCGGCGATCAGCAGGCTGATGGGCGACGCCCGTGGGCTGGTCCTCGACGCAGGGTGCGGACCGAATCCCGTGGCGGCGCTGGCACTCGGAGGCCGGGAAGACCGCAGCGTGGTCGGGCTCGACATCGGCCTCGGCACGGTTCGCCTCGCTCGCATGGTTGCAGCTAGAGCGGGCATAGAGATCCTCCCAGTGGTCGGAGATCTCGAGGCTCTCCCGTTCGCAGCTGGCACGTTCGGCTCCGTCGTCTGTGACGACACGATCGAGCACGTGCCAGATGATGCCCGCTCGATCTCAGAGCTTGCCCGCGTGCTACGACCTCGCGGTCGCATGGTCCTCGCCACGCCGAACCGTTGGAACATCGACGTCCTCGTGCGCAAGCTGAGTGACCGGCTCCATCGTGTGCGCAGGCCCGCCTCCGCCTACTACGCGACTACCAGCCACCTGCGCGAGTACCGGTGGACCGAGCTGTCCCAGCTCCTCGATCCCCTGTTCAGCGTCCGCCGCCGCGCCAGTGTCGGGTGGCAGGGAGGTCGGAAGCGGCGCCTGGCCACGAGAATCGTCGGGTTGCCGATGCTCCGCAACCTGGACCAGATGCTCGTGGTGGAGGCCGAGGTGAGGTGAGACCGACCTTCCTCGTGATCGGAGCGCAGAAGGCCGCCACGACCAGTCTCTACCACTACCTCGGTGCACACCCCGACGTCTTCGTGAGCCCTGGCAAGGAGCTCAACTACTTCGTGCTCGAGCAGAGGTGGTCCAACGGTCAGCGGTGGTACGAGGCGCAGTTCGAAGAGGCAGGCGACGCTCGCGCTCGAGGCGAGGCCTCCCCCAGCTACACCATGTTCCCAGCCTTCACGGGCGTGCCCGCGCGCATCGCGGAACTGATCCCGGATGTGCGGCTCGTCTACCTCGTACGGCACCCCATCGAGCGAATGCGGTCGAGCTACCTGCACGGCCTCAGTCGCGGGGGCGAACATCGCCCCATCGACGTGGCCCTCGTGCACGACCTCCGCTACCAGACCGCCACCATGTACGGGATGCAGGTCCAGCAGTACCTGCGCCACTTCTCGCGCGAGCAGCTCCTCGTGATTCGCTCAGAAGACCTGCGCGACCGGCGAGCCGACACGCTGCGCCTCGTGTTCACGCACCTCGGCGTCGACCCCGACCTCACATCGCACGATCCCCACGTCGAGCACCACCGCTCTGAGCACAAGCAGGTACCACGGGCCGGTGCCCGCGCCATGCTCCAGATCGGCTGGTACTCGCGGGCTCTAGAGGCCGCCCCGGAGGTGGTGCAGCGGGCCCACGGTCGCTTGACGCGTCGCTCCCTGCGAGCGACCGACACCGAGCTGTCCGCTGCTGTTGAGCGGGGAATCATCGAGCGGCTGCGCCCCGATCTGGAGCTGCTGTGCGAGCAGCTCCAGATGGACACCGACCCGTGGTGCCTGCTCTGACGGCCCTCAGACGCAGTTCACGGGCACGCTTCCAAACCGGAACCCGCAGGTCCGAGATGGCTGGCCTGATCCGAGGAAGAGGTACTCAGTCTGACGGAAGTTCGTGATCAGGTTGTCGCTCACGTGGAACTGGAGCGAGACCTCGTAGTAGCCGGCTGCGAGCGGGGCGAAGATCTCGAAGGTGCAGCCCCCGCTGCACGTCATCGGGGCGAGCGAGGCCACGGGCTGCTGCGTTGCGACATCGAGGATCTGGAACTTCTGCACGTTGATCGTGCGACCCGTGCACGTGATGCTGCCCGACGCACGCAGCTGACTTCCCGTGTTGGTGAGGATGTGCGAGTCGCCGGCTGTGCCGCACAGCGTGTGATAGTCGGCCGTTGCCGGGCCCACTGCTACGAGCATGGTGGCCGCCAAGGCAGCCAGGACGAAGATGACCTTGGCCGAAGCCCTCATGGAACCCCTCCCGTTCCGCCCGATTTATCCGCTTTCGGGATGCCTCAAGGTTCGACAGCGGCGTTGGGCGTTCCTCCCGGGGGACTCAGTGGGACGAAGGGGGCGTTGTGGGCGACCTGACATACTCGAATCGTGCGTCGCGTCCTCGCTCTTCGATGGCGGTTGCGCGCTCGACTTGCGCTTGGAGCGGCTAAGGCTCGGGCCCGTCTCGGGGGTGCGCACCTCGAGGTCGTGGCCCATCCATCAGTCCGCTTGGAGCGCGGCACGCGCATCAGCGTCGACCGTGGGACGACCGGGCGGATCGAGCTAGGCCCGGGCGCCTGGCTGCACGAGGGTGTCCGCATCCAGCTCCGTGGCGGAACCGTGAGACTCGGCGCCGGATCAAGCGTGCGGCGAGGGGCCGTGCTCAACGTCGCAGGTGAGCTGGTACTCGATGGCGACAACGTCATCAGCTACTACAGCGTCGTCCACTGTGCGGAGCGCGTGCACCTGGCTCGCTTCGCCTCATTGAGCGAGTTCTGCACCGTCGTCGATTCGCGCCACTTCCACACGGACGAGGCCACGGGGTACTACGACAACGTTGAGTCTGCGCCGGTCGAGATCGGAGCCAACGTCTGGCTCGCCGCCAAGGCCTCCGTGCTCATGGGCGTGACGATCGGTGAGCATGCCGTGGTCGCTGCCCACGCGGTCGTGCACAAGGACGTTCCCGCGAGGGCGCTGGTCGGCGGGGTTCCAGCTCGCGTCATCGAGCAACGCTGAGAGACATGAGGATCGGCCTGACGAGCCCGTTCGGCCACCCGGACGTCTGGCGCGGTGCAGAGCGATACTGCCGCGAGCTGTCGACTTGGCTCGGACAGCAGGGGCACGACGCGACTTGGCTCGTCACCACGACGGGCGAGACGCGGATGGCCACGCTCGAACCAGAAGGTGTTCGAGTGCGCTATCAGCACCGCAGCCTCGATCGGGGATGGGGTGCCGACCGCTACGACGTATTCCTGCGATGCATCATCCCGATCGCTCGAGGGATCCGCGCCTCCGACTTCCAGGTCATCGAGGCACATCACTATGTCGACGCCGCAGCGGTGCGACTCGCGAGGCGCGGCCGCACCCCTTACGTGATGTGGATCCCCGGCCTTCCCCGCAAGGCTTCGCTGGCCGGGTTGCCGTTGCACAAGGCCGCATTCCGCTTCGCCGTGCAAGGGGCAGCCCGCCTGCACTGTCTGAGCGAGTTCGCAAGGGCAGGCCTCGCTCGAGAGATGGGCCTCGAGGCCGAGGTCGTGCGACCCGGGGTGGATACCAGTCGCTACGCGGGGCCTCGCCCCGGTGGCCAGCCGATGGTGCTGTGCACCGCTGCACCCGGTGACCCCCGGAAGCGAGTCGACCTGCTCGTGAGCGCCTTCCCAGCCATCCTCCAGCGAGTCCCCGACGCTCGCTTGGTGCTCGCATCACAGGATGCCGAGGTTGCGACCCGAATGCTCGACTCGCTACCCGACGCAGCCCGGCGCCACGCTGAGGTTGCGAACAACCCGAGCCTCGACCTCCTCGCAGAGCTGTACCGCAGCGCAGCCGTGAGCGTGCTGCCATCCGTTGACGAGGCCTTCGGTCTCGTGCTCGTGGAGTCGCTCGCGGCGGGCACGCCGGTGGTGGCATCCGACCGTGGAGCCGGCGGCGAGATCATCTCGACCGAGGACGTCGGGCGGTTGTTCGCGCACGACGACATCTCTTCGCTCGTCGACTCGATCGTCGACACGATGAAGATGTCCTCAGACGCGGCCACCGCGCGTCGGTGCCGTGAGCACGCGACGCACTGGGACTGGTCGCGGGTCGGTGCAGAACTCGAGGAGATCTACAGTGCCCTCCTCTGACGGCCCTCCCTCCGTCTCGGTGGTCGTGGCCACCCATGGCAGGGCGCGAATGCTGGCCGATCTGCTCGACGCCCTCGAAGGGCAGTCGCGCCGCGACAAGGAGATCATCGTCGTCGATGATGAGTCACCGGACGACACGCCCGCAGTCCTCGCGGCGCGCGGTATTCGCTCGGTTCGCGTCGCGCGCGGGGGGCCCGGCCTGGCGCGCCAGCAAGGCTGGCAGCTGGCGCGGGCACCCGTGATCGCCTTCACCGATGACGATTGCGTCCCCACTGCTGGGTGGCTGGACGCCCTCGTCGCTCCGATCGAGCGGGGCGACGCCGATCTCGTGCAGGGCAGGACCTTGCCGCGTCCTGACCAGGCCGACAGGCAGGGACCGTGGTCGCGGACGCAGCGCGTCGAGAGCGAGAACGGCTTCTACCAGACGTGCAACATGGCCTATCGGCGCGAGGTGCTGGAGACTCTGGGCGGGTTCAGGCCTTCCTTCGCAGGTCCGAACACGTCGGGTGAGGACACCGAGCTGGCCTGGCGCGCCCGCGAGGCCGGATATCGAACGGCATTCGCCTCGGAGGCCCTCGTGCACCACGAGGTCTGGCCGTCGTCCTACTGGGCCTATCTGCGCGATCGGCGACGCTGGGGAATGGTCATCCAGATCGTCAAGTACCACCCAGAGATCCGCGTGCTCGCCTACAGGCGCTGGTTCTACCGACCTTCGCACGCGCGGCTGCTGTTGGGTCTGGCGGTCTTGGCTGGGTCCGTCATCGTGCGGTGGTGGGCCCCGTTCGCACTGCTCGGAGCGTTCTTCACACTCGACCTCGTGCGCACACGTGATCGCGCCGCGCCGGTCCACCGCAGGCTCCTCCACCGGGCGCAGGTTCTGACCGCTGACCTCGTGGAGGTCGCCGTGTTCGCCGTCAACAGCATCCGCTATCGCACCCTGTACCTGTGAAGCGGCAACCATGACGGTCCCTGTCCTCCCCGAGCCGCAGCCCGAGCTCCCCGTCGCGCCGACGCAGCGGCTAGGCCTCCTCGCCGGGGCCGTCGGGCGCGGGGCTCTCCTCGCGGCGGCGTTCAGCGTCCTCGTCCAGGGCCTCGGCTTCGCGCAGAGCTTGCTGGTCCCTCGGCTGCTCGGGCCTGCGAACCTGGGACTGTTCGCCGTAGCGATGGCAAGCGTCCGCGTGGCAGGCCTGATCCGCGACTTCGGGGTGAGCGAGAAGCTCACGCAGGAGGACGAAGTCGACCTTCCTCTTGCATACTCCGTGGCCTTCACGCTCGAGGTCATCATGGCCACCGCGATCGTCGCACTGCTGGTCGGCGCTGCTCCGGTTGTGGCGGCCTTGCTCAACGAACCGGACCTGCGTCTCGTCATCTCGGTCTTGGCGGCCACCGTCTACACGAACGCGTTCCTGGGCCTGACGAGCGCACTCCACCTCCGCAGGCTCCACTACGGGCGCCAGAACCTGGTGAACGCCGTGGGACCCGTGGTGAGCTTCGCAGTGACCGTCCCGCTGGCTTATGCGGGGGCTGGTGTGTGGGCGCTCGTCGCTGGGGCGGTTGCAGCATTCGGCGCCGCCGCCACGATCATGTGGCTGACTGCGCCCCTGCGCCCGAGGGCCCGCCTCGATCGACGCATGGTGGGACGGTATCTGCGCTTCGGATGGCCCCTGTGGGTGGCCAACCTGCTCGGCATGGCGAGCACCGTCGGCGGCACGATCGTCATCACCCGCTGGCTGGGACTGGTCGGAGTCGGCTTTCTCGCGGTGGCGCAGGGCTTCGTGAACAGGGCATTCCTCATCGATGCCCTGGTGGCGCACAGCCTCTTCCCAGCCCTTTCGCGCACCCAGGGCGACCTCGCAGGTCACCGGCGAGCGTTCATCGTCACGAACCGCATCACCGTGATCTGGTCCGGCTTCATAGGCTTCGGCCTCGCCATCTTCGCCGGCGACCTCGTCCGGTTCGTGCTCGGCGATGACTGGGAGCCAGCCACGCTCCTGTTCCGCCTCGCAGGTCTGGCGGTGACCACCGGGAGCATCGGCTTCTCGTGGGACATCTTCCTCCGAGCCCGCGGGGACACGAAGCCGACCTTGGCCTTCAAGACGATCAGCGAGGCGTGGGTCTTCGTCGTGCTGTTGCCCGCAGTCGTGTTCGCTGGGATCGACGGCGCGGCGTGGGCGGTCGGCTCGCTCGGCGTCATCTCGGTCGTGGTGCGCCAGTTCTTCGTCAACCGGATGTTCGACGACGTGCCACTCGTTCGAGTTGCGTGGCGCGAGATCCTCGCGACCGGCGGCGCGGCCGCGGCCCTCGTCCTCGTGCGCACCCAGTGGATGCCGGACTCAGCTGCCGGCTTCGCGGCTCAGGTGACGCTGTACACGTTGGTATCGGCAGGCTCCGTCCTGGCGGCCGACGGCATCTTCATCCGTGACCTTGCGCGGCGCGTGCGCCGACCCACTCCCCATCACGATGTGACCGATGTGACCGATGCGAACGGTCCGCTCCTGTCGCCTGGAGCGTCGCGCCACTCCGGAGCGTCCAGGCTGTTGCTGGAGCTTCCCGTGCCGGGTCAGTACCCGCTCGGACTCGCCGTCGACGGCGACCGTGCCTGGGTCACGTGCCGCGACAGCTCGACGCTCGTGTGGACCGACCTTCCTGATGGCGAGTGGCGATCGATCCGACTCCCCGCCTATCCGCACCTGCCCGTCGTCAGTGAGGGGGTGGCTTGGGTGGGCCTCACCTTGGCTGGACGCGTGGCGGCCGTGGAACCGAGTGGAACCTCACGGATCACGCGCCTCGCGCGCACACATGAGGTCCTCGGGACGGCGGCGCACGGTGCGGGCTGTCTCGTGGTCGACAACGGGCACGCGGTCAAGCGGCTGTGGACGGTGCCGGCGCCTGGGCGCGCGGCTTCGAGCCGGCGGCTGCCCACCGGCATGGTTCGGCCCGACATCGTCATCGCTCCTGCCGAGACCGACGGTGAGGTTTGGGTCACCGACACGGCGGCACCCTCCGTCGCCCGCATCTCTGCCGAGGGCGGTGTCCTCATCGATGCCGGGGCAGGAACACGCTTCGGCCTGAGGGACGACCGCCGCGGCCTGCTGTGGCTGGGCCACTCCGATCGGCCTCTCGTCTCGGCCCTCGAGATGGCCGAGCCCTTCGACGTGCAGACGCATGCGGCTGTTCCATCCGTGCCCTTCGGGATGGCTCTCGGGCCAGACGGTCTGATCTGGGTCGCGTGTCCAGAGGCGAGCGCGATCGTGGCGCTGGGTGAGGCCGGCAGCGTGGTCGACCGGATCGACACCGCAGCAGGGGCCTGGCCCCTGAGCCTTGCCCTATGGGGTGACTGCCTGGTCGCGCTCTGCGCGAGGGCAGGAGCGCTCCTCGTGATACGGATCGCATAGATCCTGAATCTGTTTGATCCTCCTAAACGGGCAGATGAGGAGGATTTGTCGCCTTGGTGTCGAAAATTCACGCCAGTGCGACGCGGAGGCGCCGCGGCCCCGGGGACGGGGCGGGTGGACACGAGGGTGGTGGGCTCATGGCAGGTCGCTTGACCAAGGTTCTCCTAGCGGCGCTTCTTCTGGCGGGGGCGCTGGCGAACGTCGCCGGGGTCGGTGGGGCAGACACGCTTCAGCCGCAGCCATTCGAGATGGCTGGGACCGACACGAGCGTCACCCCGGGGGTGGTGGGTGACGTGATCGGGCGCTTCGTGCTCGACAACACCTATCGGCGGGGCGGCGACATCAGCGCCAAGAGCGACCCCGTCGAGATCACGGTCAAGCAGGACACCAGGTTCTTCGAGGACTTCGACGGCGACGGCAGCTACACCAGGTCCGACCTCACGGGAACGGTGAAGCCGGAAGACGGCTTCGACGTCTGGGTCAGCGGCCGCTTCGACCTCAAGAACGGTCAGTACACCTTCCTGGCCAACAACGTCTTTAGCCCGCCGCCACCCATCTCCTCGGGTGGTCCGACGGCGGTGAACCCAGCCCCCAACCTGCCCCGGGACATGACTTCGCTCCGACTGTTCTGGATCAGGGGCATCGTCAGGTTCACCGGCACCCGTCTGATCCCGTCGTGCTGCTCCAGCGAGCTCTACGGCTTCGAGGTGAGCCCCGTCGAGCAGACCAGCAGCTGGCACGTCTCGGCGATCGCGGCCGCCCACGGCAACGGGCTGCGGATCTACGAGCAGCCGGGCACCCGCTACTGGGGCTCCGGGAAGATGATCACCGAGCGCGACCTCGTGGTGCAGACCGGAAACATCGTCGAGGTGTCCGGCCGCTACTTCTGGGACGGGCTGGACTGGCGCATGGTTGCCACCCAGGTGGTACGGGTGCCCGAGGGTCCCACGCAGCCAGCGGGCGGCACGCTCGGCACGGTGGCCACGCTGGCCCGCACTGGTGACGGCACCTTCAACGAGTCGACCCAGAGCTGGGAGGGCACCACCTTCGAGGGCCGCGGTCTCAACTTCGACGGGCAGGGCAACGGAGCGGCCGTCGGGCTTACCCTCGACTGGACCTACAACGACGTCAACGGTGAGTGGGACTACGCGGGCACCTACTTCGTGCAGAAGGACAACAGTCCCAACCGGCTCGAAGGGCAGATCACCGGAACGGTTGCGACAGCCAACCCCGGGCCCGTCACCGGCGTGATGACCGTCGATCAGGCCTACGGCCCATGGGCCGGCTGGGGCGGCTTCGGTCGGATCCTGCGTGGTGCGGCCGGCTACCTGGGCCCGCCCAGCAGCGCCAGCCCGCCCAACGGCTTCCAGGCCGAGCTCTGGTGGCAGATCTCCGAGAGCCCCTGATCGGGCACAGGTTCCAGCTTGAAGGAGGGGCGGCCTCAGGGCCGCCCCTCTTGCTTCTCCGGCACGACAGAGAATCTGTGCCGAAAAGGAGGGGATCGTCCCCTTTATGCCGAATGTCACCGCTAGCCCGACTCAAAGGTGTGTTGAACGGGGAGCGCCACTGGCGCTCTGGGGGCGGGCCTTCGACATGAGACAACCAAGGGGAGAACAGACATGACGAAGTGGCGAGCAGTTCTCGTGGGTGCAATGGCCGGCGGTGCGCTGGCGGCCGGCGCCTTCATCCCGGCTCAGGCCGAGACCGTGGTAACGCCTATCGGCAATGCCACCGTGGACGTCGGTTCAGGAGGTGGCGAGGTCACCGCCGACGGTGCCCCCACCAACCCGGATCCGCTCGACGGCTATGTCACGGCGTACGGCGACCCGGTCACCCAGTCCGGCGACATCTGCGCCGATGACGAGGGAAGCCCAGGTGACGTCGGCGGCAACCCCACCTGCGCGAGCAACACGCCCTGACCCAGCAGGGACAGGGACTATCGAAAGCAGGGCGGCCTTCGGGCCGCCCTGCTTCGCGCCCGGGGTCAGTGCGCTGTGCCCTCGCCCAGCGCTTCCGGGATCCTGCTGCGCCAGGCGGCGACGGCGTCCGCCAGCGGCATGGCAATCAGCTCGCCCACTCTGAGGCGGTCGCCTTCAGCCTCGCCGATCACCGCCGCTGTCACACCGGCGTCCAGGGCCACTGCGAGCACGGCCTCTATCTGATGGGACGCTACGCAGGCAACCGCGCGGCTGGCTGACTCGGCGAAGAGCCAGGAGTGGTCAGCGCCCTCGGCGGGCAGGTCGAAGCCGACTCCGCTGCGCAAGGCCATCTCCGCCAGAGCGACACCGAGACCGTCCGCGGCGTCGTGCACGCCGGCCAGGCGATCGTCGATCACGAGATCGCGCACCAGGCCCGCCACCGCGGCGTGGGCCGCCAGGTCGAGCTCGGGTGCCTCGCCGCCTCGGTGGCCCTGCTCCCATGCCCAGCGCGAGCCGGACAGCGAGCGCGGTTCGGGACCTAGCAGCACGAGCGTGCCGCCCTCGACGAGCCGCACGCCGGGAGGTGGACGCTCGAGCGAGTCGACGAGGCCGAGCATGCCGACGACGGGGCTCGGGTCAATGTCAGTGCCGCTGCTCTCGTTGTAGAGGCTGACGTTGCCGCCAACCACAGGGATGCCCAGCACGCGGCAGGCCTCAGCCATGCCGTCGATCGCCTCGGACAGCTGCCACATCACCTCTGGGTGCTCGGGGTTCCCGAAGTTGAGGCAGTTGACGAGCCCCAATGGCCGTGCGCCAACGCAAGCCAGGTTCATCATCGCCTCGGCTACGACCAGCGCCGTGCCCCGCCGTGGATCGAGCGAGCACCAGCGATGGTTGCCGTCGCAGGTGAGCGCGAGGCCGCGGCCGGTGTCGCGACCGGTGGCCGGGTGCTTGAGCCGCAGCACCGCTGCGTCACCACCTGGGGTCTCGACCGTGTTGAGGAAGAGCTGGTGGTCGTACTGGCTGAAGACCCAGGTGGGGTCGGCCAGCAGGTCGAGCAGGTCGGCGCCCGCGTCCTTTGGTGCGTGCAGCGCGTCGGCGCTGTCCGCCGCGCGTGCAGCGCGGTTGGTCGGCTCGGCCAGCGGGCGGTGGTAGAGCGGCGCATCAGCATCGAGCGAGCTCGCGGGGATGTCGGCGAGCACCTCACCGTCGAACCGGTCGAGCACCCGGAAGCGACCGGAGCCGGTGACGGTGCCGATCACCGAAGCGCTGATCTCCCACTTGGCGCAGACCGCCATTAGGTCGTCGAGCTTCTGAGGCTCGACGATCGCGAGCATGCGCTCCTGGCTCTCGCTGATCATGATCTCGAAGGGCGCCATGCCCTCCTCGCGCACGTGCACCTCCGACAGGTAGAGGTCCATCCCGACGCCGCCCTTGGACGACGTCTCGCTGGCCGCACCCGTGATCCCAGCGGCGCCGAGGTCTTGGATTCCGACCACGAGACCGGCGTCGAGGATCTCGAGGCATGCTTCGATGAGGCGCTTCTCCTCGAACGGGTCGCCGACCTGCACGCTGGGTCGCTTGTCGTCCTCGCCCTCGCCGAAGCCCGCCGAGGCCAGCACGCTGGCGCCGCCAATGCCGTCGCGCCCGGTTGCTGAGCCGAACAGAACCGTGAGATTGCCCGGGCCCGACGCTCGGGCCAGCACCAAGCGCTCCTGCGGCAAGGTGCCGAGGCAGAAGACGTTGACCAGCGGGTTGTCCTGGTAGGTGGGGTCGAAGACGGTCTCCCCGCCCACGGTCGGCACGCCGACCGAGTTGCCGTAGCCGGACACGCCTGACACGACGCCCTCGGCGATCCAGCGGCTGCGCGGGTCGTCGAGCGGGCCGAACCGCAGTGGGTCCATCAGAGCTATCGGGCGAGCGCCGACGGAGAACACGTCGCGCAGGATGCCGCCGACCCCCGTGGCGGCCCCCTCGTAGGGCTCGATGGCAGACGGGTGGTTGTGGCTCTCGATGCGGAAGGCGGCGGCGATCCCATCACCGACGTCGACGACGCCGGCGCCCTCTCCGGGCCCCACGAGCACGTGCGGTGCTTCGCTCGGCAGGCGCCTCAAGTGCACGCGCGACGACTTGTACGAGCAGTGCTCCGACCACATCACGGAGTACATGGCCAGCTCGAGGTGGTTGGCGGGACGGCCGAGGATCTGCTCGATGGCGCTGGCTTCTTCGTCGGTGAGGCCCAGCGCGCGATGCAGTGGCGCGTCGCTGGGGTCGGGAGGATCGGCGACCATGGCCGCAGCCTACGCGGGTCGTCCGATGCTCTATGACGCCACGAATGAGCGCGGCCTCGAGGCTTCAAATAGGATCGCCAGCATGGCTAAGAAGCGCACCAGAACTCCCATGTCGGATGAGCACAAGGCTGCCCTTGCTGAGGGGCGCAATCAGGGTCGTGCAGTCCGCCGCTATCTAGAGGCACTCGAGGCCCACAAGCCGAAGAGAGGTCGTAAGCGCACTACAGAATCCGTTCAGAAGCGGCTCGACCGCATCGACGTCGAGCTGGCCAAGGCCGACCCGCTGAAGCGGCTCCAGCTGATCCAAGAGAGGCTCGACCTGAAGGCCGAGCTGGGCAGCGCCGAGGCCAAGGTCGACCTCACCGAGCTGGAGAACGAGTTCGTGAGCGCGGCAGCCGATTACAGCGCCCGCAAGGGCATCTCGTATGCCGCATGGCGTGAGCTCGGCGTCGAAGCAGCCGTGCTCAAGAGGGCCGGGGTCAGCCGCTCCAGCTGACCACCGGGATGGTCGGGTCAGCCTGAGGGCAGTGCCGCTCCGGCGCTCGCGAGGAGCGAGCGGATGAGCACCACGCCGTCGGTGGAGCCAACCAGGGGGTGGCAGGCTCGCTCGGGATGCGGCATGAGCCCCACCACGTTGCGTGCCTCGTTGCAGACCCCTGCGATGTCGTCCATCGAACCGTTGGGATTGTTGACGTAGCGCACGACCACCCGGTCCTCGGAGCGCAGCATTGCGAGGGTTTCAGCGTCGCACGTGTAGTTGCCCTCGAAGTGGTTGATGGGGATCCGCAGCACATCTCCGACCCTCGCTTCGGCAGTGAGCGGCGTGCTATTCGTCTCGACTCGCAGCGTGGTGGTGGTGCACAAGAACTTGAGCCCGGCGTTCTTCTGGAGCGCTCCGGGGAGCATTCCGGCCTCCGTGAGCACCTGGAATCCGTTGCAGATGCCCACCACCGGGCCCCCTTCGGCGGCGAAGTCGCGCACAGCATCCATGACCGGCGAGAAGCGGGCGATGGCACCGGGACGCAGGTAGTCGCCGTGGGCGAACCCCCCGGGCACGATGACGGCGTCGACGCCGGCCAGGGCCTTGTCGCCGTGCCAGAGCACCTCCGCCTCACCGCCGAGGTCGCGCACTGCCTCCATGGCGTCGAGCTCGCAGTTGGAGCCCGGGAAGACGACGACGCCGACGCGGGCGGCCATCAGGCGGGCTGCGCAGCGGACACGACGACGTCGGCGTCCTCGATGACGGGGTTGATCAGGAAGCGCTGGGTGACCTCGTCGGCGTGGGCCTGCGCCGTCGCCTCGTCGGGGGCCTCCAGCACGAACCTGAACGCCTTGCCGACCCGCACCCCGGAGATCCCCTCGAAGCCGAGGTGAGGCAGCGAGCGCTCGATCGTGGTGCCCTGCGGATCGGCGATCCCAGGGCGCAGTCGGGTCTCCACGAGCACCGAGAACAGCATGCTCCGATCCTAACGAGGCACCGATGGCTGGCCGGTCACAGCCGAAGTGTTACAGTCCGCCGCCGATGTGCAAGGCGTTGTGACGGTTGTTGCAATCATCGCAACATCATCGCAACATAGGTGGGAGCGGGCGCCGGCCCGGGTCTGGAGACGAGGCTTGCCGAGACTGCGCGTGCTGCTGGGAACGACCCTGCTCGTCGGCGGTGTCGTGGGGCTGCGTCTCGTGATGGCCGATCCCGGCTCAGCAGAGTCCACGCGCGAGGCGGCGAGCGTCTCACGGCCTCTCGATGAGGAGCAGCGCCTGCGCTGGGTGCCGCCAACCACGACCACGACGATCGCTCCAACCACCACAGTCGCGCCGGTGTCGGCCCCCCCGCCGGCACCGGCACCGACCGCACCACCTCGTCCGAGTGCCCCGGTCCCGGCACCCGCTCCGCCGCCGCCCCCGCCACCCGCGCCGATGACGGCTGCCGACAGCGAGGCGCGTGCCCTGCAGCTCCTCAACAGCGAGCGTCAGCGCAACGGCTTGCCGGCCCTGGCGCTGAACGGCGGAGCCCGCTCGGTTGCGCGCAGCTGGTCGAGCTACATGGCCACCCACTCGCTGGGTCACAACCCCAACCTGGCGCGCGACCTCGAGCGGGCGGGGGTGACGGGCTGGCGGACGATCAAGGAGAACGTCGGCTACGGCAGCAGCGCCGACGAGATCCACTCGATGCTGATGAGCTCGGGCGGCCACCGCAACATCATGCTGAGCAGCGAGGTGTCCGAGGTCGGCATCGGTGTGGTGAGCAGCGGCGGCACCCTGTGGCTCACGATGGACTTCATCGGCTACTGACCGCGCCCCGACCTGAGCCGAGGCAATAGGTCCCACCGCTGCGGGCTCGAGGCAATGAGTCCCACATGCGGGACTCATTGCCTCCACCGATCGCCGATGGGACTCATTGCCTCGGGGCGGGGGGAGTCGCCCGGACCTGCGACTCGGTATTGAGAGCGAGCTCAGCTGGTGACGCCGGGCCACTCCGCGAACCTGCGGCCAGTGATGCGCTCGTAGGCCTCGATGTAGCGCTCGCTCGTGGCGCTGACCACATCGGCGGGCAGCGGCGGAGGCGGCGGGTTCTTGTCCCAGTCGAGCGTCTCGAGGTAGTCGCGCACCGGCTGCTTGTCGAAGCTCGGCGGCGTGACACCCGGCTTCCACTCGTCGAGCGGCCAGAAGCGGCTCGAGTCAGGCGTCATCACCTCGTCGCACAGCACCAGCTCGCCATCGACCATGCCCAGCTCGAACTTGGTGTCGGCGATGATTATGCCGCGCTCGCGCGCCAGAGCGGCGCCTCGTGAGTAGATGGCGAGCGAGATGTCGCGCGCGCGCGTTGCTAGCTCGAGACCTACGAGGTCGGCGGCCCGCTCGAAGGAGATGTTCTCGTCGTGCACGTCGCTCTTCGTCGAGGGCGTGAACACGGGCTCGGGCAGCTCGTCGCTCTCCTGCAGGCCGGCTGGCAGAGCCTGCCCGTGCATCGTGCCGCTCTTGCTGTACTCCTTCCAGGCCGAGCCGGACAGGTAGCCGCGCACGATGCACTCGATGGAGAGCATCTCCGCCTTGCGGCACAGCATGATGCGGCCAGCCAGATCGGGATCAGCGCCCGCGACATCAGCCGGCAGATCGGCGACGTCGGTGGAGATCAGATGGCTGCCGACGACGTCACCCAGCACCTCGAACCAGAACGCCGAGATGGCGGTGAGCACGCGGCCCTTGTGCGCAATCGGCTCGTCGAGCACGACGTCGAAGGCAGACAGCCGATCCGACGTGACCATGAGGAGCTGGTCTTCGCCCACGGCGTAGATGTCGCGGACCTTGCCGGAGTAGAGGTGCGGAAGCGGAAGGTTCGAGGCCACGTAGCCGACGGTATCCGATCGACCCCCGCGCCTCAGCCCGTTTCCCGGGTGATCAGAGGATGGGCTCGGGGCGGTAGGTGGCTGCGTCGGGATGGCGGGCGACGACGTCGGCGACCTGTGCCACGAAGGTGTCGACCTGCGCCAGCGCTGTGCCCACGAAACTGAGCGGCGCCCCGACCAGCGCATCGAGGTCGCCGCGCTCGAGGGGCAGGCGCTCATCGGCGGAGAGCCGATCGAGCAGGTCGTTGGCGACCGCGCCCTGCTCGCGCATCTCGAGCGCGACCGCGACCGCGTGCTCCTTGATCGCCTCGTGCGCGACCTCCCGGCCGACGCCCGCCCGGACCGCGCCCATCAGCACCTTGGTGGTGGTGAGGAAGGGCAGGTAGCGGTCGAGCTCACGTGCGATCACGGCTGGATAGGCGCCGAAGCCATCGAGCACGGACAGGAACGTCTCGAACAGCCCGTCGGCAGCAAGGAAGGCGTCGGGCAGAGCTACGCGCCGCACGACCGAGCAGGACACGTCGCCCTCGTTCCACTGATCACCGGACAGCTCGCCGACCATCGAGAGGTAGCCGCGCAGCACGACGGCGAGCCCGTTGATGCGCTCGCAGGAGCGGCTGTTCATCTTGTGCGGCATGGCCGACGAGCCGACCTGGCCCGGCTGGAACCCTTCCGTGGCCAGCTCGATGCCGGCCATCAGGCGGATGGTGGTGGCGAGGCTGGCCGGGCCGGCCGCCGCCTGCACGAGGGCGGACACCACATCGAGATCGAGCGAACGGGGGTACACCTGGCCGACGCTGTTGAGGGTGGCGTCGAAGCCGAGGTGATCGGCGACCGCCGCCTCCAGCTGAGCGACGCGGCCGGGCTCGCCGAGCAGGTCGAGCATGTCCTGCTGCGTGCCGACCGGGCCCTTGATGCCACGCAGTGGGTAGCGCGCCAGCAGCTCCTCGACCCGCCGAAGAGCCTGCAGGAGCTCCTCGCCGGCGTTGGCAAAGCGCTTGCCGAGGGTGGTGGCCTGGGCAGCGACGTTGTGGCTGCGCCCGGTGAGCACCAGAGCGGCGTGCGCAGATGCCAGCTCAGCGAGCCGCGCCAGCGCTGTGACCATGCGGTCGCGCACGAGCTCGAGGGCGGCGCGGATCTGCAGCTGCTCGACGTTCTCGGTGAGGTCGCGCGACGTCATCCCGGCATGGATGAGCTCGTGTCCTGCCAGGGCCGAGAACTCCTCGATGCGGGCCTTCACGTCGTGCTTGGTGACCCGCTCACGTGCCTCGATGCTCGCCAGATCGACCTTGTCGATGACAGCGACGTGGTCGTCGATCGCTTCCTGCGAGATGTCGACGCCGAGGTGGCGCTGCGCCCGCAGCACCGCCACCCACAGATGGCGCTCCAGCACCACCTTGCGCTCGGGCGACCAGAGGTCTGCCATCGCGGCGCTGGCGTAGCGCGACGCCAGCACGTTGGGGAGGTGAGCGCCGGGCACGTCCTCATCCTCCCACCGGGGCCGCGAGCGGGCCACACGGAACGGGCCATTGCGCCCATCGCGGACCTCGTCGCCCTGGGCCAAATGGTCCGTCCGGCTCAAGATCGCAGGGGTCTACGTCGTTACCCTGGGGGGAACAGATCGGGCATCCGAGAGAACATGAGGGCGAAGATGCACAGCTGTGCAAAGCACCCGCACGAGAGGGGAGTCGCTCACTGTGGTCGCTGCGGCGAGTCATGGTGCAACGACTGCCTCATCTACTCGTTCGGCCCCAAGAAGCCTCCGTTCTGCATCTCCTGCGCCATGTTCGCAGGCGGTGTGCGCACCGCGGCCACTCGCCCCGCGCTGCCGAAGCGCCAGCTGAAGGCGCTCCAGAAGGCAGCCAAGGCAGAAGCAAAGGCCGCCGCCAAGGCGGACAAGCGGGCGCCCCAGCAGGAGCCGGAGCCGGAGACGGCCGACACGGCCGCCGCCGTGGAGGTCGAGCGGCCTGTCGCCAAGCCGAAGCCGTCCGGCTGGGAGACGCCCTGGTGGGAGGACCGTCAGCCCACCCTCGCCGACTGACCCTCGGCGCCCGCAGGCGGCAGCAGGAGGACCGCTCGATCAGCCCGCGATCTCAGCGCGATGTTCGGCCAGCTTGGCCGCCAGGTCAGCATCGCTGATGGCGAGCATCTCGACGACGAGGATCGCCGCGTTCATTGAGCCGTCGATCGCCACGGTCGCGACCGGGATGCCCTTCGGCATCTGAACGGTGGAGTACAGCGCGTCGACCCCGTTCAGCGCGCCGCCCGACAGCGGCACGCCGACTACGGGCAGCGTCGTGTGCGCAGCCACCACTCCGGCCAGGTGCGCCGCCATGCCCGCTCCGCAGATGAAAGCTACGTAGCCCTGCTCGCGGGCGGATGATGCGAGCTCGGTCACCTGCGCCGGCGTGCGATGCGCCGACAGCACGCGCACGTCGGCCTCGATGCCAAAGCGCTCGAGCATGTCGACACCCGGCTGCATCTTGTCCCGGTCGTTGGGCGAACCCATCAGCACGGCGACCTTGTGACTCACTCTGATCTCCCTTCATGCGGCGATCCCTCGATTGACGCGCCGAGTCCGTCTCTCACCCAGCTGATGGGTGAAGGCGCGTGCTCCTGCGGTGCATCACCCATCGGGGCGCAGGGTGGATGCGTCGCGGGCGATGTCGGTGCGGTGGTGAAGACCCGGCCAACGAACGTGGCTGAGGGCCTCGTAGGCGACGGCGCGCGCGGTGGCGATGTCGGGGCCGCGCCCGACGACGTCGATGACGCGCCCGCCAGCGGTGACCAGACGACCCTCGTCGCCGGCACCGACCCCGGCACAGAGCACCGTGGCGCCGGGCACCTGGCGGGCGGCCTCGAGCCCCTCGATCACATCGCCGGTGCGCGGTGAGGACGGGTAGCCCTCCGCCGCGGCGACGACCAGCACCATCGCGTCGTCGTCATGTGTCGGCTGACCGGCCAGCTCGCCGGCGGCCGCGGATGCGAGCAGTTCGGTGAGGTCGGAGGTGAGGCGCATCAGCACGACCTGCCCGTCGGGGTCGCCGAAGCGCACGTTGTACTCGACAAGCTTGGGGCCCTCGGGTGTGAGCATCAGCCCTGCGTAGAGCGCCCCGCGGTAGTCGATGCCACGGCGCCTCAGCTCGGCAAGGGTCGGGTCGATGAAGCGCTCGACGATGTCATCGGCGAAGCCGGCGGGCAGCCAGGGCAGCGGGCAGTAGGCGCCCATGCCGCCGGTGTTGGGACCGACATCGTCGTCACCCACGCGCTTGAAGTCCTGGGCGGGCGCCAGCGCGACCGAGCGGCGACCGTCGCAAACGGCGAAGACCGACACCTCGGGACCAGACATCGCCTCTTCGATCACGACCCTGGAGCCGGCTGCACCGAAGCTGTCACCGCTCAGCTTCTCGCGGATGTCGCGCTCGGCCTCGGCCACATCTCGGGTCACCAGCACGCCCTTGCCGGCCGCCAGCCCGTCGGTCTTCACGACGTACGGCCCTGGCAGATCGTGCAGGAAGTCGAGCGCTGGGCCGACCTCGTCGAAGCTGCCGTGGCGCGCAGTCGGCACGCCGGCCGCTGTCACCAGCTCCTTCATCCAGGCCTTCGAGCCCTCGAGGCGAGCGCCGTCCGCGCCCGGTCCGAAGACGAGGCGCCCGTCGGCCCGCAGGCGATCCGCCAGACCGTCGACGAGCGGCGCCTCGGGCCCGATGACGTAGAGGTCGGCGTCGAGGTCTTCGGGCTTGGTGGCGTCAGACCCTGGGATGCCGGGGTTGCCGGGCGTGACGACCACGGAGCTGGCGGTGCGACCGAGCACCTCGGCCAGCGCCGCCTCCCTGCCCCCGGAACCGACCACGACGACCCTCACACGCCCATCCTGTCGCATCCCGCAGCGACGGCGAGCACGCGTCGGCACAACGGTCGCTGAGCAGATCCGCGAGGGTGTGGCCGACAGCCCTCCCGAGGGCGCCGGCGCTGCTCAGGCTGACAGCTGGACGTACTGGTCGCGGCTGGGGCCGACGCCGAGCAGGCGGATCGGCACGCCGACCTGAGCCTCGAGGAACGTGATGTAGTCGCGAGCGCGCTGAGGCAGGTGCCCCGGCTCGGTGGCCTCGCTCAGGTCGCTCCCCCAGCCGGGGAAGGTCTCGTAGATCGGGACGGCCTTGTGGAGCGCGCTCTGGTTGTCGGGCAGGTGGTCGAAGCGCCGGCCCTCGATGTCGTAGGCCACGCACACCTTCACCTCGTCGAAGGCGTCGAGGATGTCGAGCTTGGTGATGGCCAGCTCGGACAGCGAGTTGATGCGCACGGCGTGGCGCAGCATGACTGCGTCGATCCAGCCGGGCCGGCGGCGGCGACCGGTGTTGGTGCCGAACTCGTGGCCGCGCTCGACGATCGCCTCGCCGATCTCGTCGAACAGCTCCGTGGGGAAGGGGCCTGCACCCACTCGGGTGACATAGGCCTTGGCGACACCCACCACACGATCGATGTGCCGGGGCCCCACGCCGGCGCCAGTGCAGGCGCCGCCGGCGATCGGGTTCGATGACGTGACGAACGGATAGGTGCCGTGGTCGAGGTCGAGGAAGGTGGCCTGCGCTCCCTCGAACAGCACGTGCTGGCCGGCTTCGAGTGCCTCGTGCACGAGGTTGATGGTGTCGGCCACGTAGGGCGCCATGCGCGGTGCCAGGTCGTCGAGGTAGAGGGCCGCGATCTCATCGACCGTCGGCGCCAGCTGGTTGTAGACCTTGGCGAGCACGGCAGAGCGCTCCTTCAGCACCAGCGCCAGCTTCTCCCGGAAGATCTTGGCGTCGTAGAGGTCTTGCACCCGCAGGCCCACCCGCGCCGCCTTGTCGGCGTAGGCCGGACCGATGCCGCGCCGCGTCGTGCCGAGGGCGTTCTTGCCGAGGTGGCGCTCGGTCACGCGGTCCATCAGCTGGTGGTAGGGGAGGATCAGGTGGGCGTTGCCCGACACCCTCAGCTTCGAGCAGTCGATGCCGCGGCTCTCGAGCATCGCCACCTCGGCCAGCAGCACGGCAGGATCGACGACGACGCCGTTGCCTATGACCGGCGTGATGTGCCCGTAGAGCACCCCGCTGGGGATCAGCTGGAGAGCGAACGTCTCGCCGTCGACGACCAGGGTGTGACCGGCGTTGTGGCCGCCCTGGTAGCGCACGACGAGGTGCATCTCCTTGGCGAAGAGGTCGGTGAAGCGGCCCTTGCCCTCGTCACCCCACTGGGTTCCGACGATGATCGTTGCAGGCACCAGCCCGCCTCCCTCAGCTGTTCACGAAGCAGCGGACGATCCTAACCGTCGGTCCGATGCAACCGACCAACCGGTTGACGCGACAACGGACCGCCGCGCTGTGCGCCTCGGTCCGTCATCACCGCCCTCCAAACGAGCTTGCGTTGGTCCGTGCGGGCCGGGGCGTCCGCCTCCCCGGCCCGCACGAGATGTGGGGCTCCCCAGTGCCCTCGACCTCAGACCTGGGCTGCCTCCTGGCGGCTCACCATCACGGCGCCGGCGCCGAGCAGGATGAGCCCGAACCCGAAGGCTGCGAGCGGCACGGTGTCCTGACCTGTACGGGGCAGCTCGGCCGAGCGGACCACCTGCACTCCGAGCACCACCACCGGCTGCTTCTCCACCGACGTCGAGCTCACCTCGCTACCGGCCGACGGCGTGCCCTCGCTGACCTCGGGCGTCTCAGGCGTTTCGGGGACCTCGGGCGTCTCGGGAGTCCCGGGGACCTCGTTCGACTCCGGGTCCTCACCCTGCGGGTCCTCACCCTGCGGGTCCTCACCCTGCGGATCCTCACCCTCAGGATCCTCGACCGGGTCCTCGCCCTGCGGATCCTCACCCTCAGGATCCTCGACCGGGTCCTCGCCCTCAGGATCCTCGCCCTGCGGGTCCTCACCCTCAGGATCCTCGACCGGGTCCTCACCCTGCGGGTCCTCACCCTGCGGGTCCTCACCCTGCGGATCTGCGGCCGGCGCGGTGCAGCCGTTCTCCCAGATCGCCTGGCCCTCGGGCCAGTTGAGGCCGGGGTAGGAGCCGCCGTCCCACTCGTAGCCCGGAACGATGTCGCCCCAGTCGTCCTCGTTGAGGGGCGGGGCGTAGGGGTAGTCCTCGGCCTCTGGGTCAGCCGAGAAGTCGAACACCGGACCGGCGTGGCCCGTGTGGTCGGGCCCGACCAGCTCGCCGTTGGTCGAGTCGAAGGCGACCTCGATCAGGCGGTAGGGGTTGTCGACCGAGTTGGTGCGATGGCAGATCGTGACGCTCCCGGTGGAGCGACCGCCGGGAGCTGCGCCGGCCGGGTTCAGAGCAACGGCGGCGACACCGACGAGGAGGCCAGCGGAGACCGCCGCCATGCCCATCTTGCAGACCCCGCTGCGCTTCGTGCTGGTCGTCACATCGGCTCCTGTCGTGCTTGCCGACGGAGCGATGGAGGGCGCAACCGGCGGCGTGGATGTTGCTACGCAGGGCCGGGTTCGCTGTAGCTCCCCGACGACGCAGCGACCAGTTCAGCCGTCGGATCAGTGCTTCCCTGGAGTGATCATACGACCACCCAGAGTGAGATAGAGAGAGCCATTCGGCCCATTCTCACGGAGAGTGATGGACCTGGCCGTCAGGACGCGGAAGGGGCTCGCCTGCTGGCGAGCCCCTTGATCCGCGCCCCCGCTGAGATCGAGGTCAGGCCTGCTCGGCCCTCATGCGAGCAGCTCCGAGCAGAGCCAGTCCCACCCCGATCAGCACGATGGCACCCTGACTCCACGGCAGCGCCGCCACACCGGTTCGAGGCAGGCTGCGGTTGATCTGCGCACCTGCGACCGTCACCGTCGTGGACGGGTCGCTCGTCGACGGATCCGTCGTCGGCGGGGCGGTCGTCTGCGTGACGATCGTCTCGAGGACGGTCTCGGTGGTCGTCGGCTGCGTGGTGGTGGTCGTCGCCTCGGTCGTCGTCGTGCCCTCGGTCGTGGTCGTCGTCGCCTCAGTCGTGGTCGTCGTCGCCTCAGTCGTCGTCGTGCCCTCGGTCGTGGTCGTCGTCGCCTCAGTCGTCGTCGTGGTCACGGCTGCCGGGCCGCAGAAGCTGACGTGGCTGATGCCGTCCTCGTTGCTGCCCTCGACCGTCTGCACGTTCTGGTCGTCGAGAGCGGGCGGCACGTAGTCGTAGCGGAGACCGCCATTGCCCTGCTTCACCAGCACGGCTCCCCACACGATGTTGGAGGCCCAGTCGAACTCCATGCGCCCGCCGGGGCTCTCGATGTTGGAGATCGTGATGGTGGCGGTGGGCGGAACGAGACCGGTGATGGCGACATCGGGGTCGGTGACCGTGTAGGTCTGCTCCTCGGGCTGGCCGTCGATCTTGAACTCGTAGGCGAAGCCGAGGTCGCCGCAGTCGAGGTTGCCGTCATACGCGACGGGTGTGGCAACCCTGGTCGAGGCGCCGGCGAAGCTGCCGACGCTCGCGAGGATGACGGTGCCGACGAAGATGAAGGCAAAGCCCGCGGTCGCGCGAGATCGGGACTGGAAGTACGCCCGCTTGGTGGAGGTCATGATGCTCCCGGAGGGTGAGTGCCGGGTTCGTCATGGAGGTCCGCCCGGCTGGTTGAATCTCAGGGCCGGGTTCGCTTTGGCTCCTCACCAGCGCTGCGACCAAGCCAGCCGGTGGATCGATGCCTCCCTGTGCCCTTCAGCGTACTACACGCCGCAGCACATAGGGCAATCGATCCCTCACCGTGCGTGGCAATGAGCCGTACGACCTAGGACAAACTGACCGTTCTAAGCAGGATCTCGCCGCCCTCTGAGTCGACCTCGATGGTGGAGCCGTCGACGACGCTGCCGTCGAGCAGCGCTGTGGCGAGCTTGTCCGCGACCTCGCGCTGGATCACGCGCTTGAGCGGGCGAGCACCGAAGGCGGGGTCGTAGCCCTCGGCGGCGATGGTGGCGCGCGCCGCGTCGGTGACCTCGAGGGTGATGCGCCGCTCCGCCAGACGCTCACGAAGGTGGCCGAGCTGCAGCTCGATGATCGGCGCCAGGTCGGCCTCGGTGAGCGAGCGGAAGCGCACGATCTCGTCGATGCGGTTCACGAACTCGGGCCGGAAGTGGTCGATCGGCTCTCCGACGAGGTTCGAGGTCATGATCAGGACCGTGTTCGTGAAGTCGACCGTGCGACCCTGGCCGTCGGTGAGGCGGCCGTCGTCGAGCACCTGCAGCAGCACGTTGAAGACGTCGGGATGGGCCTTCTCGATCTCGTCGAGGAGCACGACCGAGTAGGGGCGGCGGCGTATCGCCTCGGTGAGCTGACCGCCCTGGTCGTAGCCGACGTAACCGGGGGGCGCGCCGACGAGCCGGCTTACTGCGTGCTTCTCCATGTACTCGCTCATGTCGATGCGCACCATGGCGCGCTCGTCGTCGAACAAGAAGTCGGCAAGCGTGCGGGCGAGCTCGGTCTTGCCGACGCCAGTCGGGCCGAGGAAGAGGAAGGAACCGATCGGGCGATGCGGGTCAGACAGACCGGCGCGGCTGCGGCGGATGGCGCTGGCCACCGCGCTGACCGCCTCGTCCTGGCCGATGACGCGCTCGTGCAGCACGTCCTCCATGCGGACGAGCTTGGCCATCTCGCCCTCCATGAGGCGTGAGACGGGGACACCGGTCCACTTGGCGACGATCTCCGCGACGTCCTCTGCGTCGACCTCCTCCTTGAGCATGCGCTGGTGGCCCTGCAGCTCGTCGAGCAGGCCCGTTGCGGCATCTATCTCGCGCTCGAGGTCGGGGATGCGGCCGTAGCGGATCTCGGCTGCCTTCTCCAGATCCGACTCGCGCTCCAGGTCGTTGCGCAGCCCCTCGAGCTCCTCCTTCAGCGTCTGGATGCGCCCGATCGCCTCCTTCTCGTTCGACCAGTGAGCGAGCATGCCGTCGCGCTGCTCGGTGAGGTCGGCCAGCTCGGCGTCGAGCGCCTCGAGCCGCTCGGCCGAGGCCGGGTCGGTCTCCTTGGCGAGGGCTACGCGCTCGATCTCGAGCTGGCGCACGCGGCGCTCCACCATGTCGATCTCGGTTGGGAGCGAGTCGATCTCGATGCGCAGCTTGGAAGCCGCCTCGTCCATCAGGTCGATGGCCTTGTCGGGAAGGAAGCGCCCGGTCAGGTAGCGATCGGAGAGAACGGCCGCGGCGACCAGAGCGGCGTCCTGGATGCGCACGCCGTGGTGCACCTCGTAGCGCTCCTTCAACCCGCGCAGGATGGCGACCGTGTCTTCCACGCTCGGCTGGCCCACGAAGACCTGCTGGAAGCGGCGCTCGAGGGCGGCGTCTTTCTCCACGTGGCTGCGGTACTCGTCGAGCGTGGTGGCACCGATCATGCGCAGCTGGCCGCGGGCGAGGAGCGGCTTCAGCATGTTCCCGGCGTCCATGGCCCCTTCCGCAGCCCCGGCGCCCACGACGGTGTGCAGCTCGTCGATGAAGGTGATCACCTCACCTTCGGCATCGGTGATCTCCTTGAGGACGGCCTTGAGGCGCTCCTCGAACTCGCCGCGGTACTTCGCCCCGGCGACCATAGAACCGAGGTCGAGGCTGATCAGCCGCTTGTGCTTGAGGCTCTCCGGCACGTCGCCCTCGACGATGCGCCTGGCCAGACCCTCGACGATCGCGGTCTTGCCGACACCGGGCTCGCCGATCAGCACGGGGTTGTTCTTGGTGCGCCGCGACAGCACCTGGATGACGCGGCGGATCTCCTCGTCTCGTCCGATGACCGGATCGATCTTGCCGGCGCGCGCCGCCTCGGTGAGGTCGCGCCCGTACTTCTCGAGTGCCTGGTACTGCTCCTCAGGGTCTTGCGACGTGACCCGGTGGCTGCCGCGGACCTCTGCCATCGCGCTCAGCAGGCGCTCGCGCTCGATGCCCAGACGGCCGGCCAGCGCGAGTAGCAGGTGCTCGGTGGACAGGTACTCGTCGTGCAGGTCGACTCGGGCGGCGTCGGCGTCGTCGATCACTGCCTGCAGCTCGCGCGACAGCCGGGCCTCGCCTCCGTATGCCTTGGGCAGCTTGGAGACGGCCTCGTCGGCCGCGTTGCGCAGGGCGAGCGGGGCCAGGCCGACACGCTGGAGGATGGGTAGGACGATGCCCTCCTCCTGGCGCACCAGCGCTGCCAGCAGGTGATCGGGCGTGACCTCGGGGTTGGACTCGGCCTTGGCGGTCTCGAGCGCTCTGTTCAGCGCCTCTTGGGTCTTGTGGGTCCAGCGGCTGGGTTCGAACGCCATGCCGCCAGCGTACGGAGGTCGTCAAAACTTGACAACGGATCTGTCAAGTTTTCTATGTCGCAGATCGCAGCGAGCGGGCTGACACAGCCGCTCCCACGGCATCCTCGAGCAGCCTGGCGCTGTCGGCCCAGGCGAAGCTGTCCGCGACGAAGCGCCGCGACTCGGCCGATGGGCTGGCCCCGGCGGCGGCCGCTCGGAGACGCTCGACAACCAGCCCGGCAAAGGCCATCGGACCGTCCGCCACCGCGATCGGAGCTGCGCTGCCGTCGCCCGCGCGCACCCCGGCGGCGGCGAGGGAGGACGCCACCACGGGCACGCCCATGGCAAGCGCGTCCAGGACCTTGTTCTGGATCCCCGCACCGAAGTGCAGCGGCGCGGCGAACACGGAGGCGCTGTCGAGATAGGGACGCACGTCGTCGACGTACCCCGTCACGGTGACACCGGGGCCGGCAGCCGCAAGCAGGCGAGCGGTCGGATCGCGGCCGACGATGAGGAGCTCCGCATCCGGCACCGACTGTCTCACGATCGGCATGACCGCGTGAGCCAGGTGCAGAGCGGCGTGCTCGTTGGGCGGGTAGTCCATCTTGCCGGTGAACACGACCCTCGATCGCCCGAGCGTCGGCTCGGATCGCTCCCAGAACTCGAGGTCGACGCCGTTGGGCACCACGGTCGACCGCTCGAGCGCGGGCCCACGCGCAAGGAGGTCGCGGTCCCTGGCCGAGGCGAAGACGAGATGGTCCGCCAGGTCCAGGAGGTGGCGCTCGACGCGCCGCACCTCGAGCAGCTCGGCAAGGTCACGGGCCCTCTGAACAGGGGCCGCGAACGTCAGCCCGCCTCGCAACCGGCTGGAGGTGGCATCGCACATGTCGGCGACGACGGGAAGGGATCGCAACGCATCCAGCACGGGATAGGTGCGCTTCCCGCTGAACACCACAGCATCGAAGTGCTGGCGTGCCACGAGCGACTCAGCCACGGCGCGCATCGCGGCGACGGGGCCGCTCGAAGGCGAGCGGACGACGCCCTCGAGGCGGCGCCGCACCTTGGCGAGGCGCGTTCCACCGGGGCCTGCCCCGAAGGTGTGGATCGCATCCACGAACGGAGCCAGCGCCTCACGGTGAGCGGGCTCGAAGCCGGGGCCCACCATCGACAGCAGCGTCACCCGGTGGCGCGGGGCCAGCTCGCGCAGCAGGTGGTAGTGCCGCAGGTAGCCGCTCGTCAGGGGGAACGGGAACCCGTTGGTGATGTAGAGCAGGTCCATGGGTGGGCTGTTGGCGCCTCAGCCGACGGCTGCGGCTCAGTTGGCGCGCACGATCACGAGCTCGGGGGCGTTGGTGCCCTCCTTGCTCGAGAAGACGGCCAGGTCGGTCGAGAGGCCCTGCACCGAAAAGGCATAGTCGCCGCCGGCGCCGACGACTGCCGTGACATCGACCTCGACCCAGGTGCCGACCGCGACCGCGCCCAGCGACGCCAGAGCGGTACCCGTCACCGCAGGGCGCGTGTTCCACGTCAGCGTCGACTCATCCCAGGTCGTGTCGCCCACCTGGAACACGTTGCCGCCCGCGACGCTCGCGTTCGTGACGAACAGGCGCAGAGTGGCCGACTGGACCGCGCCGGTGCCGCCGGCTCCCGTGAAGCGGACGAAGGACTCGTTGGAGGTCCCTCCCCGCAGGTAGGAGCGCAGCTCGGCCGACGAGCCGAAGGCCTTGTCGGGCTGGTTCGATCGGACGTGCCCATCGGCAGCGGCCGACACGGTGACGGTCGTGGTGGCGGGTTGCTCCGTCACCGTGAGCTCCACGCTCACTACGTCGGAGAAGGCCTCACCGTCGAAGGCGCGGTAGGTGAAGGCGTCGGTTCCGGTGAAGCCCGAACCGGCGGTATAGGTGAACGAGCCGTCGGAGGCGAGCGAGACCGTGCCGTTTACGGGATCGCTGATCTTCTCTGCTGTGAGCACATCGGGGTCGACGTCGGTGTCGTTGCCGAGCACTCCAGGTGCTGCGACCACGAGGGGAACCCCGCTGAACGCTGCGTAGGCATCGGCGACCGCCACCGGCGGACTGTTCGGCGGCGGCGGGCCGTTGAGCACCGTCACGACGAGCTCGGGAGCGTTGGCGCCCTCCTTGCTCGAGAAGACGGCGAGGTCGTTGGAGGCGCCCTGCACCGAGAACGCGTAGTCACCTGTCGGGTCGGCGACCGCGGAGGTGACGTCGACCTCCACCCACGTGCTCGCCGAGACGGCGCCCAGCGAGCCGAGTGCGGAGCCGGTCACAGCCGGGCGGTTGTTCCACGTGAGGGTCGACTCGGCCCAGCTCGTGCTGCCCACCTGGAAGACGGTGCCGCCAGATGTGCTGGCGTTGGTGACGAAGAGGCGCAGCATGGCCGACTGGACTGTGCCGGTGCCCCCCGCCACGGAGAAGCGCACGAACGAGTCGTTGTGGGTAGACCCGCTGAGGTAGGAGCGCATCTCGGCTGACGAACCGAAGGTCGAGTCGGGTTGGTTCGAGCGAGCGTGAGTGTCAGCGGCGGCCACGGCAGTGACGGTGGACGTCGGCGGCTGCTCGGCGACCGTGAGCTCGACGCCCACCACGTTCGAGAAGGCCTCACCGTCGAAGGCGCGGTAGCTGAACGCGTCGGTTCCTGTGAAGCCTGGGGCAGGCGTGTAGGTGAAGCCGCCGTTCGTGTTCAGCGTGACGGTGCCGTTCTCCGGCTCGTTGATCTTCTCGGCCGAGAGAACGTCTGCATCGACGTCGGAGTCGTTGCCGAGCACGCCCGGCGCCGCCACAACGAGCGGCGTGTCAGCCGTGGCGGCGTAGCTGTCTGCCACAGCCACCGGAGGACTGTTCGGGGGCGGCGGACCGGCCTGGACTGTGATCACCAGCTCGGGGGCATTGACCCCCTCCTTGCTCGAGAACACGGCGAGATCGTTCGAGGCACCCTCGACAGAGAAGGCGAACTCACCGCTCGAGCCGACCACTGATGTGACGTCGATCTCGACCCAGGTGCCGGCGGAGACCGCACCAAGGGTTGCCAGGGCCGAGCCCGTGACGGCGGGCTTGTTGTTCCATGTGAGCCCCGACTCGGACCAGGTCGTGTCGCCAACCTGGAAGACCGAGCCACCCGAAGGGCTCGCGTTGGTCACGAACAGGCGCAGGGTGGCCGACTCGACGGTGCCGCTCCCGGCCACCGAGAAGCGCATGAACGAGTCGTTGCGAGTCGAGCCGCTCAGGTAGGACCGCAGCTCGGAGGAGGAACCGAAGGTCGAGTCGGGCTGGTTCGACCTCACGTGGCTGTCGGCGACAAGCGTGGCGACGGCCGAGCCGGCGGTGCCCACGCCGATCGTCACGTTCGTGGCGGCGGACCGCACTCGACCGTCGTCGGCCTCGTACTGGAAGGTGACCGTGCCCGCGAAGTTGGTAGGGGGCGTGTACGTGAACGACCCGTCAGCGCTGAACGACAGGCTGCCTGTCGTCGGGTCGCTGATCTTCACCGCGGTGAGCGGGTCGGTGTCGGCATCGATGTCGTTCGAGAGCACACCAGGCGCTGGCACGACCAGCTGGGTCGACACGGGGGTCGTGTAGAAGTCGCTCACCCCGGACGGCGCGCTGTTGCCGGGGAGCGTCGACCCGTCGAGCGGGTCGAGGTTGTGCCAGTAGCGGCGCGTCGTGCCGTTGGAGGCGAGCACGAGCATCCCCGACGTCGCGTCGGCGTTCTGCTTCGAAGTCGTGGCGTTGTTGAGGTTGGCGTCGCTGGCGTCGCGGATGAACGGGTCGCCAACGCCAGCGGCGAACGAGACGGCGCTCAGGGGCGACGACTTGCGGAAGATGGTGCCTCCTGCCTCCGCGGCGGTGGCCAGCATGTGCACCATCTGGTTTGCCTCGTCGAGGACGACGATCGGCCGCGTGTGGTGGTCGGAGTAGGTGCCGAAGGGGTGCATCGTCCAGGTGCCGTCGACGGCGCGGACCAAGAGCGCGTTCAAGGTGTCGGTAGCACCCGTGCGGGAGGTCTTCACGGCCGCGAACAGGCGGCCGGTGTCGTCCACCTTGATGTTGAGGTGGTCGTCGACGTTGCCGGCACCTCCGAAGGCGACCTCGCTGGCGGGCCAGGTGGTGTCATCGGCCGCGTCGTCGTGGAGGGAGAAGAGGAACCGCGGGCCAGCGCCTGCTGTCGACTGGTTGCTCCACATCAGCCCGATGTCGCCGCCGACGTTCACGAGCGTGGAGATGTCGTCACCCGCGACCGATGTGCCGTCGAGGGCGGGCACGAACGCGGTGCCCCACGTCGCGTCATCACAGCCCGGCGAGCACACCGTGCGGTTCACGGTCACCTTGCTGCCGGCGACCCAGGTCGCCCAGATCTGGCCCTTGGCGTCCTTGTCGATGACGAGCGTCTCGGTGCTGGCGTTGTTGATCTGCACCGGGAAGCCCGGATCCATCGAGTAGGTGTCGGTGCCGGAGTCGTAGCTGAGCCGGTAGAGGTAGGCGGGGCTCGAGCCTCCAGATGGGCTGGAGAAGCTGTGCGAGGCGACGTAGAGCTTTCCGATCGACTCGTCCCAGAGCACGTCGGCTCGGCTGCCGGCGCGAGTGTCGAGCACGATGCCCGTGTCGACCCAGGTCTGCGACGTGCCGTCGAGGCGGAAGATGTGGTGCTCACCAGGGGTGGGGGCGAACATCGACGCCCACCACGAGCCGTCGTTCCACCAGACCTTGCTCTCGGGCTTCTCGCCGGTGATGCTGCCGGCGGCCGGGAAGAACGGGGCGCCCTCGTAGCCGACATCGTCGAAGCCGTCGGCGGCGGCCGCGGGCATCGCGACGAGGGGGAGCAGACCCGCCACAAGAGCGGCAAAAGCCGCATACAGCCAAACCCCTCGGACCACCCTCAACCCGCGCCGCCCCATGATCACCATCGCCCTGCACTAGTCGTCCACGTGCGTCCCGCCGAGCGAGCGTAGGCCCGGCGCCTTGCCGCCGTCCACGGCGCGTGAGGCCGGCACTACATTCCTACGAGATGCGAGGTTCTCGCAGGGTGCTGCTGGGTGCTTCGGCGCTGGCCGTCGCGGGGCTAGCCGTAGCGGCCTACTCAGCCGTGTCGAGCGATGGCACACAGACCCCCGAAACGTCATCAAGTGCCCCCGTGGAACCACCCGGGCGGATCTGGGTCGACCCGGACCATCTGATGTCGCGGCCCGTCGAGGGGCGGGCGTGGCAGAGGTTGAAGGCACGAGCCGACTCGGATCTGGGCGAAGCGGACATCGCCGACCAGGACAGCGACCACGACATCGACACGCTGGCCGTCGCCCTCGTGGCGGCCCGCACGCAGGACCCTGCCTACTTCGCCAAGGCTCGGGCCGCCCTCATGGACGTGATCGGCACAGATGAGAACCGCGACAGGGACTGCGAGGTGGGGCCTGACCGCGCCCGCGCTCTGTCCCTGGGCCGCAACCTGCCGAGCTACGTCATCGCGGCTGACCTGATCGGTCTGCGACCGGATGCCGATCCGCGAAGCGAGGGCTCGCGGTTCGCAGCCTGGGTCGACACGGTGCGGTTCAAGCCCAACTGCCCCAACGTGCGCGACGGTGAGCCCCTCAACCTCTCGGAGGAGCACGACAGCTCCGGCAGCAACGGCTCGGCCATGGCTGGCGCGGCTCGCATCGCGGCGGCCGCCTACCTCGGCGATGACGACGAGCTCGACGCTGCGTGGGACACCTACCGCCGATACTCAGGTGACAGGAGCGTGGGCCCGGATCTCACGTTCAACGAACCCGGGCTGTCGTGGGCGGCGGACGAGGACGAGCCGGTCGCCATCAACCCTGCTGGTTCGACCAAAGACGGCCATCGCATCGACGGCGCGATCATCAACGACATCGGCCGGGGTGACGCCTTCGACTGGCCGCCGGAGCACACGCAGTACCACTGGGAGGGAACGGCCGGGTACTACGTGCAGGCTCAGCTGCTGGATCGGGCGGGCTACGACAGCTGGAACGTCAGTGACGACGCGCCGAGGCGCGTGATGGAGTTCAACCGCAGCCTGGCCGAGGAGCTGGGCGACGAGTGGTGGGACCACACCGACTGGGCCAAGTACCTCGCCAACTTCGTGTATGGCTTGGACCTCCCGATAAGCGGGCCAGCCGACGAGGGCAAGAACATGGCCTGGACCGACTGGTTGTTCGGGGAGTGACCGGTTCGCACCCCCGAGGCGCCAGGGATTGGCGGGCTATCGTTCAGCGCCGGCTCGACCGGCATGGCAAGGGCGGACACGGGAAGGGGCAGGCTTGCTGACTGTCGACCACGACCTTCACGGGCTGGTCACGGTCAGGCTGGTCGACCCGCCACCTGCGGCTGCCGCTGCTGTGGCTCGGCAGCTCGGCTCGACGGGCGGCCCCGCTTCGGGGGAAGCCGACCTCGAGGTCCGCTTCGTCGAGTCGGTGCCCCGCAACGGTGCGATGCGGCTGATCGGGCTGGAGGAGATGGCGTTCACCGACGACAGGTTCCTGCTGCTGCGTCGCACCCCCGACGGTGTGGCCGTCGCGGCAGTTCCTCTCGACACCCTGGGTCGGGCCTGCGAGATCGAGTGCGAGCGGGGCATCACCACCGTCCCGATGCTCGTCCCGCTGCTCAACCTCGTGATGCTCTCGAAGGGCGTGCTGCCGCTGCACGCTTCGGCCTTCACCCATCGCGGCATCGGTGTCGCTGCAGCCGGCTGGCGCAAGAGCGGCAAGACCGAGACGCTGCTGGGCTTCATGGCGCACGGTGCGCTCGCGGTGGCCGACGAGTGGTGCTACGTCACGGCCGATGGCTCGATGTTCGGCGTGCCCGAGCCGGTGCGGCTCCAGGACTGGCACTTCGAGCAGCTGCCCCAGCACCGGGCCGCGGTCACCGCGCAGCAGCGCTCGCGGATGGGAGTGCTCCGCGCAGTCGACCGCGTCGGGGCCGCCGCACGGCGGGCCAGTGCACGTGGGGTGCCCGGAGCGAGCGCGCTCGGTCGATCGCTGCGCTCGGCGCAAGACCGCCGCCACGTCGACATCCACCCCGACGCCCTCTTCGGAGCCGAGCGGTGGGTCGGGCACGGCCACCTCGACCGGGCCTTCCTGCTCCTCAACAGCGAGGACACGGTGGTGCGCGTGGAGGCGATGAGCGGGCAGGAGGTCGCGGAACGGATGGTGTTCGCGCACCAGCACCACCGCCTGAGCATCATCGGAGCGAACCTGGCCGCACGCTTCGCGTTCCCACAGCGAGTGAGCGAGGCCGTGGCCGGTGCTGAGGAGCGGGAACGGGAGCTGCTGCACGCGGCCCTGGACGACCTCCCCTGCTTCGCGGTCCAGCACCCCTACCCGGTTCCGATCGACGCGACCTTCCAGGCCATGGAAGCGCACGTCTGCTGACGTGCTCGAGAGCACCCTCGCCGAGGAGCACGCCGCCGGCGCGCACCTGCTGCGTCCGGCAACTGGCGCCGGATGGGCGTTCCTGCTGCCTTCCCTCTCCGCGCGAGCGGTGCTGTGCCTCGGGGCGCCCTCACCAGCGGCCGCTGCCCTGCTCGAGAGGGTCGCAGCACAGGTCATCGTCGTGGACGGGGCGGGGCAGGTCCCCCGGGCGCTTGCGGAGCTCCGGGCAGAGGTGGGCGCCATCGACCTGGTAGCCGTCTGCCGTCGCCGCGCAGCGCGGCGGGTGCTGAGCGACGTTGGGGCGGTTGCCGCGCTGGCGGCCTCACTAAGCGAGCACGCGGTCGTCTTCGAAGAAGGCGCTGGCCCCACGCCGCTGGACCGCGTCGCATCCACACTCGGCGTGGGCGGCGGCGCCGTTGCAGCGTGGCTGACGCCTGCCTTCGGTGACGTGCGCGCGGCCACCCCTGACTACTCATCTCGCGCCGCGGCCTGGCTCCGCGCTCAAGGCCTCGACAAGGCGACGCTCGATGAGCGCGTCCTCATCGACCTGCGCAGGCGCTACCGCTCGCGCCTGCGCCCGGCCGTGGCGAGCCCGAGCAAGGCGAGTGGCGACGACTTGCAGTCGGCACCGGGCGGCCGAGCGCTTGGTGCGACGGCGGCGCGTCGCCGTGTCGCGCGGTGGCTGACGGTCGCCGGGCGGCTCGAGGCGCGGATCGCTCAAGTGTCATCGCGCGCAAGGCGGCGAGGACAGCTCACGGGCGAAGGCGTGACATCCGACCTCCCGCTCTACGTGCGCCGAGCGGCGGCCGAAGTCGGTCTCGATCTCGCTGGTCACGACTGGGTGCTCGTGACGCCGGGCGACTACGAGAACCAGAAGGTGCTGTTCTTCGCCTTCGACCCGGGCGCGAAGGAGCCAGGCCTCGTCGTGAAGGTGGCGCGCAGCGACAGCGCCTCAGCGCGGCTCGAGCGCGCCGCAACGGCGCTGGCGAGCCTTCACGGCTGGCGGGATCTGGCCGGGGACGTCGTGCCGCGCCTGGCCTTCTGCACCCGCCACCAGGCGTTCGCGATCTGCGCCGAGTCCGTCGTCCACGGCAGCTCCTTCCAGTCCGCCACGGCCGCATCAGCCGACTGCGCTCTTGTGCGCGATGCACTCGACTGGCTCACCCGGCTCGGCGCGATGTCCGCCCGATCAGGCCGCGCCACGGAGGCGGCCGCTGCGATGACCAAGATCGTCGACCGGCTGGACGGGTCCTACGAGATGAGCTCCAGCCACATCGAGATGCTCAGAGCGCACTGCGACGAGATCGCTGCGGCGGGAGACGTGAAGACCGTGTTCGCGCACGGCGACCCGGGCACGTGGAACCTCATCGCCAAGCGAGGAGGGGGCGTCGCCTTCCTCGACTGGGAGAACGCCGAGCCTGCGTCGCCACCACTGTGGGATCTCTTCTACCTGCTTCGCTCCTACGCCACGCTGGTCGCCCGAGGCGAAGGGGCGAGCGACCGGCACTCGGCAGCGACGTCGTCGTTCCTCGGGCACGGCCCGCTGCAACCACTGCTCGAGTCGTCGATCGACACGTACTGCACCACGGTGGACGTACCGAGATCGTTGGTCGGGCCGCTCTTCCACCTGTGCTGGGCGATGCACGCGGTGAAGGCTGCGACACGCCTGAGCCCATGGGATCGCGAGCGAGGGGCGCACATCTCCTTCCTGCGCCGCATGCTCGACGAGCGCGACAACGCGACGCTTCGCGGGATCCTCGAAGGCTCGACCGCATGACTGCGCTGCACAGCCGGCACTCCCCGGGGCTCACGGTCGCCCTGCTCGGGCCGGACGGCGCCGGCAAGTCGACGCTGGCCGCGTCGCTCGTCGCTGCTCTGTCCAGCGAGCGAGATGTGAGGTCGATCTACGCGGGGCCCTACCCAAAGGCATCAGCGAGCGCCCGGTCAATCGCGGGAAGCGCCACCGCTGCGGTCATCGCTCGCCTCATGTGGGCGCGAGTCCGGGCTCAGTGGCATCGCTCTCGTGGACGTGTCGTCGTGTTCGATCGGCACCCCTATGACGCCCTCGTCGCACCGCCCAGCCGCCGCCGACGCGCGAGGATGCGGCGCTCGCTCATCGGCCGCACCGGAGCCCCGCCCGATCTGCTCCTGATCCTCGACGCGCCGGCCGAGTCGCTGTACCAGCGCAAGGGCGAGCACGACGTCTCACACCTCGATCAGCAGCGGCACCGCTACCTCGAGCTGGCGCAGCGCAACCCGCGCTCCGTCGTGATCGACACGGCTGTCGGCGCTGACGGCGTGCTGTCACAAGCGCTGGCGCAGATCGCCAGAGCCAGCTCCGCCAGGGCCACGCCATGAGCCCGGACACAGAGACCCCGGGCGAGGTGCAGCCGGACAACGACCAGATCGTCACGCAGCAGATCAGGGGCTCGACGCTGCTGCTGGCCGGCAAGGTGATCTCGGTCTTCGTCAACCTGCTCGTCCAGGTCATCATCATCCGTGAGCTCACGAAGGGCGAGTACGGCGCATTCGCCTATGCCCTGTCGCTCGTCACGACCGCGTCGACCGTCATCACACTCGGGATCGACCGCGGGATCACACGCTTCGTCGCGATCTACGACGAGCAAGGCGAGTTCAACAAGGCCTTCGGCACCATCGCGCTGCAGCTGTCGACCATCCTCTCGCTCGGCTCGCTGTGCGTCATCGCTGTGCTCGGCCTCCAGAGCTGGATCACGGGCTCCTTGATCGACGACCGGCAGACCGTCACCGTGCTCGTGATCCTCGTGTTCCTCGCGCCGGTGCAGGCAATCGACGGGATGATGGGTGGGCTCTTCGCGGTCTACGCCAAGCCGCGAGCCATCTTCTTCAGACGCAACGTCCTCACGCCCGCCATGCGGCTCGCCGTCGCAGGTCTGCTCGTGGCAAGCGGCGGCGGTCCCCGGATGCTGGCCGCCGGCTACGTGGTGACAGGCATCGTCGGCGTGGCCACCTACACCTACCTGCTGATCGGGATCATGCGAAGGCGCGGGATCCTGCGGCACGCCCGACCGAGGTCGCTGTCGTTCCCCGTCAAGGAGGTGATGGCCTACACGCTGCCGCTGCTGTCCAGCGACGTGCTGTTCATCCTGCTCAACACTGCGGATGCCGTGCTGCTCGGAAGGTACGGCGGCACCGAGGACGTCGCCTCCTACAAGGTGATCCTTCCCGCCGCCAAGATGAACCAGGTCGTGCTGCTCACGTTCGGTGTGCTGTTCACGCCCATGGCGGCGCGCCTGTTCGCACGCGACGACCGAGATGGGATCGGCCGGCTCTACTGGGAGACCGCGGCGTGGGTGGCCGTCTTCTCGTTCCCCATCCTGGCGCTGACCACCTCGCTCGCTCCGACCATCACAGAAGTGCTCTTCGGAAGCCGATACCGCTCGTCCTGGGTGTACCTGGCCCTCGTGTCGGGGGGCTACTACTTCAGCGCGGCGCTGGGCTTCAACAGCACGACGCTGAAGGTGCTGGGACGCGTTCGCTACATCGTCGGGGTCTCGGCGGTCGCGGCGCTCGCCAACCTCGTGCTGAGCCTGGTGCTCATCCCGCGCCACGGGCCGCTGGGGGCCGCGATCAGCACTCTGACGACACTCGTGATCTACAACTCGCTCAACCAGCTCGGGCTGCGCTCCGACAGAGGCATCGGGGTCTTCTCCTTTGCGCATGCCCGTGTCTACGTGGCGATCATCGGGGCGATCTCGGCTGTGGCTGTCGTGCAGGTCATGTCGGACCCGGCGCTTCCGGTTGCGCTGCTCGTCGCAGGTCTCGCCACGCTCGCCGTCTTCGCCACCGCGCGCAGCCAGCTGGACATCGCTCGCACCTTCCCGGAGGTGGCGCGCATGCCGCTCGCGGGCCGGCTTCTCGTGAGCGCTCGCAACCAGCGTGACGCGGGCCCACCACCGCCGCGCTGACCTGTGGCCGGCCTCGGCGGGCCAGTACCCTCGCGACCGCACGCGCGCCAGCGCGGCATGCCTTTCGAGGAGTGAGCGTGGAGCCGAGCCAGATCGTCGCGATCGTGAGGCGGTGGTGGCTGCTGCTGGTCCTCGCGACGCTGGTCGGTGGTGTGCTCGCCTACCAGCTCGCGTCAGCGTCGACGGCTCGCTACGAGGCGACCACCCAGCTTCTCGTCGGTCCGATCAACGCCGACTCCGACGTGCTGCGCGCCGCTGGCCAGCTGGCCATCACCTACGCGGAGCTGGCGCAGAGCGATGGAACGCTCGCGGCCGCAACACAAGACCTCGACATCGCCCAGCCGGATGACGTGCGAGTGACGGCGACCGGCAGCGAGGTCACCCGCCTCCTGACGATCACGGTGCGCTATCCCGATGCCGCAACAGCCGCCGCCATCGCGAACGCGCTCGGCGCCGAGCTGGCCGACCTCGCCTCAGGCGAGAACGGCAACGCCTCCGGAGGCGCCGAAGGGCGGGTCGGTGTGATCGAAGAGGCCACGCCGCCGACATCCCCCGTGCAACCGGAGGTGGAAGCGATCGCTGTGCTGGGCGGGCTGGGTGGCTTCGTGACCGCCACCGCGCTCCTGATCGCGGTCGAGCAGCTGAGCCGCAGGATCCGGTCGGCCTCAGACCTGTCGGATGCGAGCGGCGTGCCCGTGCTCGCCGTCCTCGGATCGCAGCGACCCAGCGCTGAGGGACGCGACGCGGCGGAGCGCCTCGTGGTATCGGGCATCAGCCACTCGAAGACCGCCCGATCGTTCCGCACCGCCGCGGCCAGGCTCGAGACGCTCGAGCAGCGCGGGGGCCCGGTCCGGACGATCGTCATCGCCGGCACCGACTCCGGGGAGGGCAGCGGCGATGTCGCCGCCAACCTCGCCGCCAGCTTGGCCGAGCTGGGCGAGCGCGTCGTGCTCGCCGACGCCGACCCGCTGCAGAGCGGGATCGCTCCCCTTCTGGGCCTCAACGGCGCCGTCGGAGACGCCCGCAACAGCAATCTCGTGCCGGTTCCCCTCCGGAGCCCTCACCCTCTCTTCGTGGCGGCGCCCAACGCCTGGATGCGACAGAGCCGGATCGACGCAGAGGGTGCCGCTCTGCTCCTCGACGAGCTCAAGGACAACGCCGACATCGTGGTGATCCACGCAGGTCAGGCTCCGAGCTCGCTCCCGACTCTCGTGTGGGCCGGCGTGGCCGACGCGACCGTCCTCGTCGCCAGGCTCGGGGTCACGCGCTGGGACGACGTCGAGGAGAGCGTCCGCAGCCTCCATCGCGTTGCCGGCAAGCTGGTCGGCACGCTGCTCGACGAGCGTGGCCGTGAGAGGCGCTGGCGGCCGGCACGCCTCCCGATCCCGGCGGCATGGCTCTCACGCGCTGGCCGGGCGAGGCCCGCCGCGGACGGTGCCCCGACCGGTCTGGGAGCCGACCCGAGCGGCCCGAGGATCTGATGAGCCCGCAGCCAGCGAGATGACGGCTCCAGCGGGCACCATCGACGCCGGGCTGGGTGCCGCCGGGCGGCTGCTCCCGCGGCATCGCAGTGCTTACAGCCCCCGCTTCGCTGCTCCCGCCACTCTGGGCTTCGCGATCGCGATCGGGCTCGCCTTGCTGATCGGACCGACCATCGTGGTGCTCGGTCTTCTGGCCGTGGCGCTGACTGCGGCCGCCCTCTGGCGACCCGACGTGGCCACCATCACCTTCTTCTTCGTGATGTTCGCCAACCTGCTGGCCGTGGCCACGCAGTTCCACGGTGCCCCGTCGATCGCCGCCGGCGGCTTCGTGCTGATCCTCGGGATCCCGCTGCTCCACCATCTGGTGATCTCGAGGGAGCCGGTGGTGGTGACGCCCGCTGTGCCGCTCATCCTCTGCTACCTGCTGGCGATGATCGTGGCCGCCGCGGCATCGTCGTCGGTGACCGAGGCAGCGCGGCCCATCGGTGACTTCGTCCTCGAGGGCCTCCTGATCTTCCTGTTGGTGATCAACGTCGTGCGCAGCGCCAGCGTGCTGCGCCACATCATCTGGGCGATCGTGCTAGCGGCAGCGCTGATGGGATCGCTGTCGCTCGTGCAGGAGGCGGCGGGCGCATACGACAACGACTTCGGCGGCCTCGCCCAGGTGACAGACCAGGGTTTCAAGGTGGGTGAGGACCGCCAAGGCAAGGTGCTTCGCCCGCGGCTGAGCGGCCCCATCGGCGAGCAGAACCGCTACGCGCAGATCCTGCTGGTGGCGGCCCCGCTTGCTCTCTTCAGGCTGAAGCACGAGAGCGACCGGCGCCTACGGGCGCTCGCCGCCGGAAGCCTCGGGGCCATCCTCGGCGGCATCCTGCTCACCTTCTCCCGAGGGGCGACCGTTGCCATGTTCGGTCTGTTCATCCTCCTGCTGGTGCGGCGACACATCCGCCTCCGTCACGCGGTCGCCGGTCTGCTCCTGGCCACGGTTGCGATCTTCGTGGTCGAGCCCGACTACGCGGTCAGGCTCAGCTCGCTCGCCCGCATCGGAGCGTTCAGCACCGACTCACCCGACCAGCAGGTCGACGGGGCCATCCTGGGGCGCGCCACGTCGAACCTCGCCGCGTGGGAGGTGTTCGTCGACCATCCCATCACCGGCGTGGGCCCTGAGCGGTACTTCCGCGAGTACTCACAGCAGGTCGGCAACGACCAGAACCTGCGGCACTTCGACAAGAACAGGCGCGCCCACAACCTCTACCTGGAGACGGCCGCTGACCTCGGACTGCTCGGGATCGGAGCGCTCCTCGGCGCGGTGGGCGTCACTGCGCTCCACCTCGGAGCGGTGCAGCGCTACTGGCGGTCGCGGCGGCCCGAGCTGGCGGCGCTCGCCTCGTCGATGCTCTTCGCGCTTGCGGCCTACCTGGCGACGGGCGTGTTCCTCCATCTCGCCTACCAGCGCTACTTCTGGATGTTGCTCGGACTGGCCAACGCGACTGCGTGGGTGCTCGGGGTGGAGCGACGCAACGATCGAAGGGCTGGAGCGCAGCGCGCCCCCGTGCGCTGAGCACCAACGAGCGGTCCAGATCGCGATGCTCCTTCGAAGCCTGCTCACCCGCATCGCGGCCGCGCTCCTCCTCGCCTGGACCCTGGCCTGCGCGCTGACAGCGCTGTCGATCATCAGCAACAGCCGCGACGGCCGCGATGCTCTCCGCTCCGCTCGGCGCGGGGTGGGCCTCACCGAGCTGCTCGACGGCACGCTGGTGGACAAGGTGGAGGGTGCGGCGGACGCGTTCGACACGGCCCACGATCGAGCGTCGAGCGCGCTCTGGCTACCGGTCCGCCGCGCGCCGGTCATCGGCCGGCAGCTGAGCTCCACGAGGGCTCTCACCGGAGTCGTCCGCCAGCTGGCAGAGGAGATCGCTGAAGCAGGCAAGCGGGCGCAAGCTCTGATCGACGACGCACCCTCCGGTCCCGAGGGACGCCTGGCCGCCGTCGAGGGACTCGTCACCATCGTCGAGGGTGTCGAGTCCCAGATCGCCGCGGCGGACCTCGGCCCGGACGACGCGCTGGTGTCACCACTGGCCGACGCGCGCGATGAGCTCGCGGCGGAGCTGGACGAGCTGGGTCGCGATGCGCGCCATGCGAGTGCCGCTCTGTCCGCGCTCGCGCGCCTCCTCGACGGTCCCAGCTCCACCCTCGTGTTCGCCGCCAACAACGCCGAGATGCGCGCAGGCTCGGGCATGCTGCTCGCGGGAGGCATCCTCGAGAGCGAAGGCGGGCGCGGGGACGTGTCCGACTTCGAGTCAGTCGAAGACGTCGTGGCGCCAGCCGGGTCGGTCGCGCTCCCCGAGGAGCTCGAATCTCTCTGGGGCTGGGCCGAGCCCGACCTCGAGATCCGCAACCTCCTCCTGTCGCCGCGCTTCCCGGTCGCAGCAGCGGTCGCCGCCGACATCTGGCAGAAGAGCGGTCGACCGCCCGTCGAGGGCGTCATCGCGATCGACCCTGTCGCGTTGGGCGCCATCGTGAGGGTGACGGGCCCGGTCACCGTCGGCTCCGAGACCTTCGACGCGGACACCCTGGTGGACGAGCTGCTCCACGAGCAGTACGTGCGCTTTGCCCGCTCGGATCGACCCGAGCGCCAGGAGAGGTCGGCTGACATCGCCGCTGCAGTCCTGCGGGCTGCTGTCGATGGGGACTGGGACCTGGTCGACATGGCCGAGGCCCTCAGGAAGGCCGTCGCCGGCCGGCACCTCTTCATGTGGTCGAACGACCCGGACGCCCAAGCGGGCTGGGAGGGCGTGGGCGTGGCCGGCGACCTCGAGCCCGACAGCATCCTCCTCGCGCTGAACAACCGCGGAGCCGGCAAGACGGACCAGTTCATCCGCGTGGACGCGGCGCTCGAGAGCGAGCGCACCGAGGCAGGCGTGGACGTCCGCATCACCGTCTGCGTCGAGAACCGCACGCCCGAGGACGAGCCACCCACCGTGACCAACGACCGTCCCGACATCGGGCTCACCGCAGGTCAGTACCGCGGGATCCTCGTCGCCTCCGTGCCCGGTGCGGCGCGCTCAGTCCGGGTTGCCGGATCCCCGCCCTTGCACGTCGCCGGAACCGACGGACCGAGCAGGGTCATCGGCCTCCAGCTCGAGCTCGCTCGGGGTGCCAGCCGCGAGGTCGTGGTGGAGCTCACCCTGCCCGGCAGCTGGGCGAGCGTGCTCGTCGAGCCCTCCGCCCGAGTTCCCGCCATTCGCTGGAGCGACGCCAGCGGCACCTGGCGCGACCGGAGCGACGACCGTCGACCCCTCACCGACGGCGAGGTCGACGTGCACGCCTGCGGCGGCTGAGGCGTCGACGTGCCCGACGCGCTCGGCGGGGATGGCCGCTTCTCCACCGCCGACCGGTCTGGGCGACCGGCCCACGCGCTCGACGGGGCCCGACGGGAACGAGCCCCACTGTGCGCCCGGGCCGGTCTCGCGCTCGACCGGGCGATGCGGCTGCGTGCGCTGCAGCACGCGCGGGATGTCAGACACGTCGCCGGGGAACGGTTCGGGTGCGACGAGAGGACCCGCCGGACGTGGCTGCTGGCGGCGGGGCCGAGACCCGCCGAGCCGCAGTCGTGACGTCCAGCCCGCCCTCGTCGCTGGCGCCTGGACAGCCACGGCACCATCGACGGCCGCGTTGACGATGCGAAGGGCCACAGCAGCGTCGATCACGTCGCTCTCCGAGATCCGCTCCAGTGGGAGGACCATCAGCACGACGTCCGCCAGGCTCGCCCAGGTCAAGGTCTCTGAAGACTCGTTCACCGCTGGCGCAGCGACGATCACGACATCCGCATCCAACGAGGCCAGGAGCTCTGAGGCCAGGTCGCGATCCACCAGCGCCCTGGCCGGGTCGAACCACGCGATCGGCTGAGGGCGCACGGCCAGGTCGCCGAAGTCGACCTCCGCCAGGTGTCCTGGCTCGCCTGCGATCACGAGCGCGACGCTCTGGCCGCTCGCTGCGAGCATCGAAGAGAGCCCGACGGCCGCTCGATGGCTGTCGTCTGAGTGCTGCGCTCCGGCCACGAGGACGGAGCGGGCGCCGCGCAGCCGCAGGCGCTCACCTGCGAAGGCGGCGATGCGCCTGTAGGACACAGCCTGCGGCGAGGTCAACGACACGGCGTCCTGGAGCGCGCTGCCCTCGGGGGCGCCAATGGCGGTGACGACCTCCCACCCCGTCAGCGCCCGCAGCTGGCCGGGGGTTCGCACCAGGTTGCTCGTCGCCTCCGACACCGCTGCCGACACCAGCGCGAGGAGCAGGCCGAGAGAGGCAGCCAGCCCGACGTACAGCGGCACGGGCGCGGCGGGGGTGCCCGAGGGAGCGCTGGCTGGGTCGATCACGAGCACGAGACCGGCGGGCGTGTCGGCTTCAGCAGGCGACAGGAGCGTGAGCTGGCGCGACACCTCGTTGGCGATGGCGGCGGCCGTCTCGGCATCGTCTGCTGTGGCCCTGATCTTGATCAGCCTCGTCACGTCGTCGGCCGTGACCGTGAGCGAGCGGCGCAAGCGGCTGCTGCCCATGCCCGAATCGAGCGACTCGGCGGCGGCCTCCAGCAGCCGCTCGCTGGTGGCCAGCTCGGCGTAGGTCAACGTGAGGCGGGAGGCGGCGTCGAGCGTGTCGTTGTCCGAGTTGATCGGCCCGACCAGGACCCGCGACTCGGCCTCGAAGGGAACGGTCACCTGGCTCGCCGCCACGTACCCGGCCAGCCCGGCAAGGACCGCCGCCGCCAGGAGCAGTCGCCACGACCGTTGCACGAGCGGCACCAACCCGCTGAGTTCCACCACACCTCCTCACGCCGGCGTCGCCGGCGGGACCGCGGCGCCAGCAGTGTACGAGAACCACCCCAGCGGACCTACCCGACCGCTCACCGTGGCGGCAGATCCGGATCTGGTTTATCTTGGGTGGGAACGCGTGTGCTCTCACGGGGCAACAAGGTGCGTTGCGGGCGACCGGAGGGACGATATGAGGAACATGGCGAGGCGGAGCTTGGTCGGAGCTGTCCTGTTGGCTCTGGTTGTCACCATCTGGGCGCCGATGGCAGCGGCCGACGACGACCCATACACGAACCCGACGCCGCCGACGGTCGAGCCCTTCGAGGAGGAGCGCGACCCGGGCGACCCGCCCACCACCGAGACGGTGCTCGGAACCACCCAGTCGAGGGGCCCGCTGCCGCTGACCGGCGGCGACGTGATCGGCCTCGTCATCCTCGGCGGCGGCCTGGCCGGCGTTGGTCTCGTGCTCCGGGCCGGCGCGCGCAGGCGTTCAGCAGCCAGCGTCTGACGACTCGAAGCGGCCGGACCACGCGACCGGCCTCACTCCATCCATGACAGCCTCTCTGGCTGACGCGCGGCCGCGGTCCACAGGCGCGTAGCGGGCTGACCCCTCCACCAGTCGAGGTTGCCGTGATCGGCCGCTGCCCTGGCGGCAAGCGAGGCCGACACCCGCGCCCAGCAGCACAGGAAGAGGGCCGGTAGCGCCTGAGCAGGCAACCCGAGCTGGCGGGCATAGCGACCCAGCTCGCCCCGCAGCCATGCCGGTGGGGAGTGGAGGAAGGCCCGCTCGAGAGCCGCACCGCCGACTTCGCTGCTGACCGATCGCGCCACGAAGCCGAGCGCCACGAACAGGTCGTGGCCGGGGAGCCCCACGGGTCGAGCCAGCTCCCAGTCGATCAAAGCGATGCCGGTCGACGTTCGGAAGATGTTCGGTGCGCTCACGTCTCCGTGCTCGAACACGACGGGGAGCTCCCAGCGCGCCAGCTCGGCCGTCGCCAGCCGCGTGGCCCGCACGAGCTCCTCCTCGTGACTCTCACCCATCGCAGCCACAGCGTCGAGCGCTGGCGTCAGCAGCGCAGCCAGGCGTGCAGGAGTCGAGGCCACCGCTTCCCGCGGCAGGCCGATGAGCCAGGTCGTCACATCGGTTGCCGTGCCCGAGGGATCTGCCGCGGCGGAGCGGGCGCTGACGGGCTCTCCTCTCACGGCGGTCTCGGCGAAGATCGTCCGCCTGCCCCAGACCTCGTGCCTCAGCAGGCGCGGCGCCCCCACGTCGCGACCGCCAGCCGCGGCCCAGAGCTGTCGCAGAGCGCTGACCTCGCCGTCGACCCCGTCGCCCGAGAGGCGCGATGTCTTGACGACGATCTCCGGCTTGCGCCGCCCGGCTAGGAGGACCACGTGCTGAGACGTCGCGAACCGAGGGGTGAGGATCAGGTGCGACGTTGGCGCGGTCTCGTCCTCGGGTCCGTCCTCGTCGAGGAGTGCCGACGAGGCCAGCCACGCGGCGAGCGAGTGCTGCGATCGGTCTTGCGACAGCACGACGGCTCGTGACGGAGCCACCCGTCGAGCCGCGGCCCGCACGAGCTGCAGATCGGCCAGTCCCGACCTGGCCAGTCGCCCCGCCGGACCCTGGCGCCCGGCCCCCAGCCAGCGCAGAGACCTCCTGTCATCGAGGGGTGCGTAGGCGCGGCGGCGATCGTGGTCCGGCACGACGAGGAAGTGAGCCCCATCCCGATCTCGCAGCAGCGCTCGCCACCTCCGGTCGAACGCAGCGCGGGCACCCAGCTCGACATACAGGGGAATCCTCGGCCTGTCCCGCAGAAGCGCTGCGGCCAGATGAGGCTCCGCCGAGCACACGATCGCGTCGGCGTGATCAGGAAGCCCGTGGTATCCGGCCAGCTCGACGACCTCGACCCCGTCCGCCTCCAAGCCGGCGCGATGCAGCGCCGCCACGCCAGAGCCGGCCAAGACGACGCGCCGCACCTCCGGGTCCGGAAGCAGGAACCGCCAGTCAGCCCGCCTGACAGCGTGGAGATCAGCACTCGGCGTGGGGTCGGCGGTCATGGGACGCCTTGCACGGTTGCGGGCCGCCTGGAGCGCCGGTGCGCGAGCGGTCGGTCGGCTGGAGAACGCTTCGGCTCACGACACTGCGCTGGCACGACGCGACACGCTACGACCCGACGCGCGGGCCGGGCCGACTCGTCCTGGACAAGCGCCAAGACGCGCCAGCGGGCCCAGCGAGAGGTGGGATCACCCAAGTCTCGGGACTCCCGCGGCACCATTGACCCCGTGCAGACCGTGTCGGACGACCTTCTCGGCGAACGCCTCTCCGGCGCGTCTGCGGGCAACGGGCGCTTGCACGAGGGCCAAGGCGATGCCGACAGAGCCGACTCGCCGGACACCGACGGCCACGGCGAGCCGACCCTGCCGGCGCACATCGACCTGCGCCGTCCCGCTCTCGAGGTGGCCGCCAAGGCGCTGGCAGACGACGTCATCGACCTTGCCGCGAGCCGGTCGACGGATCTGCTCGAGCAGGCGCGCGCCACCGCGGCGGCCCTGCTCGAGGCCGCTGAGCAGCAGGCCCGTGAGCTGACGCAGGCCGCCGACGAGAGCGTGGCTGCCGCGGAAGCGCGGCTTGCCGATCTGCTCGAGGTCACTGCGTCGGTGGAGGAGGTCGGGGCGGAGGCCGCCGCCATCCGTGCTCGGGCCGAGGAGGCCGCCACCGAGATCCTCGATCGGGCCTGGGAGACGGCGTCTCAGCTCCAAGAGGAGATGCTGCGGGAGGCGGAAGAGCACGTGCGCGATGTGCTGCGGCGCGCCGAAGCGAGCTCCCCTCCCTCCTCCGCACTCAGGTCACCGGCGCAGCCCGATCACCAGCCTCCTGACAGTCATCCCGATCTGACATCTGCGCCCGACCAGCTCCCGTTCGCGGCCCCGTCTCGCAGGCTCCTGCGCAGCGTCCTGCGACGCCTGCCCCGCCCCCGTCGGGCCCTGATGATCGCCCTACCGCTCGTGCTGGGGCTCCTAGCTGTGCGAGCGTTCTTGTTCGCCCCCTACTCCGTGTCCTCGACCTCGATGGAGCCGACTCTCGCCGACGGCGACCGGGTGCTGGTCAACAAGGTCGACTACCGCGCCAGCCAGCCGAGGCGCGGTGACATTGTCCTCATCGAGGCGCCACCGGGCTGGGCCATAGGGGACGAACTGGTCAAGCGGGTCGTTGCGGTCGGAGGCGACACGGTTGAGGCGGCGGACGGCCACCTGAGGGTCAACGGGGTGGCCCCCGACGAGAGCTACCTGCCTGTTGGAGCCGGCACGGCTGACTTCGACCCGATCGAGGTGCCCGATGGCTATGTGTTCGTGCTCGGTGACAACCGCTCCGAGTCGGTGGACAGCCGGGCGTTCGGTCCGATCCCCGAGGGCACGGTCACTGCCCGCGTGGATGCCGTGATCTGGCCGCTCGCGGATGCTCGCATGCTGTGACGTGCTCCTAGGCGCTGGCGAGCTCTCCATCAACGCCCGGCCGCGTCACTCGCCGGATCGGCGAAACACGGCAGCGACGGTGGCCACGATGATCTTCAGGTCGACCCACATCGACGCGCCGTCGATGTAGGCCAGGTCGAGGCGCAACCGCTCGTCGAAGTTGGAGCCGTTGCGCGCCTCCACCTGCCAGAGACCGGTGAGGCCGGGACGGACCTCGAGCCGGCGCGTGTGCCAGAGGTCGTAGGTGGTCGGAGCGAACGAGGTCGGCCGTGGGCCGACCAGCGACATCTCGCCCTTCAGCACGTTCCACAGCTGCGGCAGCTCGTCGAGGCTGGTGGATCGGAGGAATCGCCCCACACGAGTGATGCGCGGGTCGTCCGGGATCTTGAAATCTGGGAACGGGAGCACGTTCAGGTGGGCAAGCGAGGCCTTCTGCTCCTCCGCGTCGCGCACCATGGTGCGGAACTTGTAGAGCCGGAACCGCGCCCCGTGCCGGCCCGTTCGCAGCTGCCAGAAGATCACCGGACCCGGCGAGTCGATCCGCACCGCCAGTGCAACGAGCGCAAGCACCGGGACGACCAGAGGTGCGAGCAGCAGCACGACGGCGATGTCGAAGACGCGCTTCGCGAGCTGGTACCCGGGCACCTGCCGGGTGCCCGCGTGCACGATCACGTCGGCCTCAGCGCGCTGCGGTCGGCGGTAGGTCGGCGACCACCCGCGGCCGGCCGTGCTCGTGCGTCGACTCGATCGACACGCCCGTGAAGGGCACCTCTCCGTTGGCCGCTGCCACGTTCACCTGGCGTCGGAGCTCGCCCGCCGTGAGCGCGCTCTCGGGGAAGACCGCTATCTGCGTGTCGTCCGAGGCGATCCCGAACGATCGCAGTCGATCTATCACCAGGGCTGCGCCGTGGGCCCCCGTGTCGTAGAGGGTGAGGTAGAGATCGTCGCCCTCGATCCAGGCCTGGTCGATGCGCCGGGCCAGCCCGGTGCGCGCGCTGGGATGTCGCACGAAGCTCTCTGACTCGGGCCCCGCCCCGGGCACCCGCACCAGAGTGAGCGCGTGGCCGAAGCGGCGAGCCCGCTCGAGCTCCTGTTCGAGCCGGGAGCGCGCATCGATGACCTGATCGTCAGGGGCAAACGCCATCGAGAACAGGAGCCCGGAGGCGAGCGCTCCCAACGTGACCACGATCCCACCTACGGGGCCGATCGCCCACGTCGACCCAGCGAGCACGGTCATGCCCACGCAGAGCGGTGCCACGCTCGCCCACGTGCGGACCCGCGGCCGCCATCGTCTTCCCCGTTCCGTGTGCTGCGTCGCCACAGCCCGAAGCTCGCGCCTCATCTTGCCCGTCCTCCTGATGCGCATGCAGTGCCCGAATGAGAGCACGCCTCCCGATTCCCCAGCACGCCCTGATCCATCGCCACCTCCGCCGCCCTACCTCCTCCTTGTGTGCCCAGGTTTGCCCTAACCTCTGGCGGCGGTGGAAGAGCCATCACACTAGGCCACGGAGCGTGGTCCGTCAGGCCTAGTCCTGAATGCCCAGTGTGCACCAGGTAACGGCCAGATAGCCAGCAGAAGTACGGGTACGGGTGGGTGCCCATGCATGCTCGAATGTTCATGTTCTTGCACGGAAGATGATCCAAGGCACTCGTGATCCCTGACCGCTCTGCGCGTTCGGTGAGCGCTACCGACGTCGACGTCCATGGCTGGCTCAAGGTGCGCCTGGAGGGCGCAGGAGCCGACGATCTCAAGGCCGCTGCATCCGCGCTCGGCATGCCGCTGGGCCGGGCGGGAGGTACCCCCGACCTGCTGGTTCGATACGTCGACAGCGTGCTCGATGGCGGGGCCGGGTGGTCGCTCGGCGCCCGGGAGGCGGCCTTCGACGATTCACGGTTCGTCCTCACCCGCGGACGCTGGGCGCGTCCGGTGGCCGTGGTCCTGCCGTTGCCCGACCTCACGGAGGGCTGCATCGAGGTCGAGTGCGAGCACGGCGTCGGTCGACCCCCGTTGTTGACGCATCTGCTCAACGTGGCGGCGGTACGGCGCGGCGGTCTGGCCCTGCACGCCTCGGCCTTCGAGCACGACGGGCAGGGCGTGCTGGTCACCGGGTGGTCAAAGGGCGGCAAGACCGAGCTGCTCCTCGGCTGCGTGGCCCGCGGAGCGCGCTACGTGGCCGACGAGTGGGCCTACGTGACCCCCAACGGTCAGCGGGTGGGGGGCCTAGGCGAACCGGTGCGGGTCTGGGACTGGCACCTGGCCGCCCTGCCCGAGTACCGGCAGCGCTTGTTGCCATCCGATAGAGCGCGCCTGCGCACCATCGGCTCCGCCGTACGAGCCATGGAGGCGGTGGCCGCGCGCGGGTCTGGGCGACGTCGCGCCCTCGCTCGAGCGGTGTGGCTGCTCGAACGGCAACGCCATGTCGACGTCGAACCGGCTCGGCTGCTGAGCGCGCCCGAGGGCCCCGGCTCGGGCCCGCTCGACACGGTCGTGCTCGCAACGGTGGTGCGCGGCCACCGCGTGCGCGCCTACGAGGTCGACCCGGATGACGTCGCCCGCCGCGCCGCCGCGTCGCTCGCACACGAGCGCGCCCCTCTGGCGGAGGCCCTGCACATGGCCAGGTTCGCCTTCCCGCAACGGGTCTGGCCGTCGCTCGAGGAGCTGAACGCGCTGGAGCTGGAGCGGCTGCGCTCTCTGCTCGCGACGAAGCGAACCATCCGAGTCGAGCACCCGTATCCAGTACCGATCCGCGCGTCCAGCGACGCGCTGCTGGGGGCCATCTCGTGAACGGGCTGCTGGTCGCTCTCGTGGGCCCCGATGGTGCCGGCAAGTCCACGGTCTGCGCCGCCGTCGTGGGAGCGCTGCGCGAGCAGGGAGTGGCAGCGTCGTCGATCTACATGGGGGTGAGCGCCGCCAGCGCCGACCGTCCGCTACCGACGACTCGTCTGGCGTTGCGAGTGAAGCGAGCGATGGGAAGCGCTCCCGACGCGGGCGGCCCCCTGCTCGCAGCGGACGTCTCGCGCATTCGAGCGCCCCGATCGCTCAGGGGACATGCGCGCGCTGCGCTGCGCCTCGCCAACCGCGCTGCCGAGGAGGTGCAGCGCGAGGCCCGGGTGAGATGGCGACTGCGCGGCGGGCAGACCGTCGTCGTAGACCGCCACTACCTCCTCGACTACCACGCCACGGACGTGACCGCGCCGGGCCTCCCATGGGAGCGACGGCTGCACGGCTGGTTCCTACGCCACGCGCTCCGCTACCCGCATCTCGTCGTGCACCTGATGGCCCCGGCGGAGGTCTTGTTCGCTCGCAAGGGGGAAGGCAGCGTCGAGGTGCTGGCCCAGCGGCAGCTCGAGTACGAGGCGCTTGCCGATGTGGTGCCCAGGTTCGAGCGGGTCAGCGTGGAGCAGCCGCTCGAAGGCACGGTGAAGGAGGTGCTCGACCTGATCCGAGGTGCGCGCCATGGATGACCAGCCGGTCGCGCTCGTGACTGACGCCGAGCGCGGAAGTGCCGTCGCCGCCATCCGCTCGCTCCACGCGGCCGGTTGGCATGTGATCGCGGCCGCCACCGACCACAGGGCACCCGGTCTGCGCTCGCGGAGCGCGGCGAGCTCTCTCGTCCACGCCGACCCCACCAGCCACGCAGCCCGCGTCGCCGACCAGCTCGCCCAGTCAGTCGCCGCAAGCCGCTGCGCCCTGGTCTTTCCCATGACCGACCAGATGGTTCGCATCTGCCGGCGGGCCCCGCTCCCCGACCACGCAGTGCTCGCCACCGCTCCCCACGACGCCTACGAGGCGGCCTCCGACAAGTGGCGCACCGTCGAGTCTGCGCAGCGCCTCGGCGTTCCAGTGCCGCCCAGCACCCTGGCCCGAGGTCGTGACGATGTGAACCAGGCCGCCGCGCAGCTCGGCTGGCCCGTCGTCCTCAAGCCGCGCTGGTCCGTCACCGAGGGACCGGAGCATCTGGAGCGTCACAGCGTCGCGGTTGTGTCATCCGCCGCCGAGCTCCCGCGGCTGATGACCGCCATGCCCGACACCCACGTCGTGGTCCAGAGCTTCCACGAAGGAGCCGGCGTCGGCGTCGAGCTGCTCCTGGACCAGGGACGCGTGATCGCGGCGTTCCAGCACCGCCGCATCCGCGAGTACCCGCTGCGGGGGGGCCCCAGCACCCTGCGCGTCAGCGAGGCGCTCGATCTCGATCTGTTGAGGTGGTCGAGCGAGCTGCTCGAAGAGCTCAGCTGGACCGGCCTCGCCATGGTCGAGTTCAAGGTCGGCCCCGACGGGCCGTCCCTCATGGAGATCAACGCCCGCCCTTGGGGTTCGCTGCCGCTCGCGACGCGCAGCGGTGTCGACTTCCCCGCGCTGGCCGCCGAGGTGCACATGGGGCGCCGGCCTGAGCCGGTGGCTCCGACCTACCGAGTGGGCATCCGATCGCGAGACCTGCGGCTCGAGCTCATGTGGATCGCTGCGGTCCTGCGCGGCGCAGGCGCCAACGGCGTCGACCACCCGCCGCGTGCCGAAGCCATCCGCGCCGCGCTGCGCCTCCCACTTCCCGGTGACGGCTACGACGTGCTCTCCGCCCGCGACCTGGGCGCGAGCATCGCGGACGTGCGGCAGGCGCTGCGCCACCTGGCGAAGAAGGCAAGGGCGAGCTCGTGAGCACGCTCGCGCGCATGGCACCTGGTGCCGCCCGTCTGGCACTTCCCGTGATCAGGCTGCTCGAACGCCTCCCACCCTCAGCGGGGAGCTTCGTTGCGCTGACGTGGCATCGCGTGGACGAGGCGGGTGCCAACCCGGATCGATCGCCCGGTCTGCTGAGCGCCACTCCGCACGCCTTCGCCGAGCAGGTGCGTTGGCTGGCGCAGAACCGCACGGTCGTGCGCGCCCGGGCTGTGGCCGAGGCGCTGAGCGGCGGTGATCCGCTGCCGGCTGGTGCCGTGCTGCTCACCTTCGACGACGCGGCCGACGACCTGGCGCGCCACATCTGGCCGATCCTGTCCGACGCTGGGCTGCCCGGCGTGGCCTTCGTCCCCACCGGCTTCCCGGACACGTCCGTGGCGTTCTGGTGGGACAGGCTGTGGGACGCGCTGCGCACCACGAGCGTCACGACCTTGGAGTCGACGCCCGCAGGACCGCTCGACCTGAGCGGTCCCGACGCTGCACATCAGGCGTTCCGCGCGCTGCGCGGTCCGATCAAGTCACTCCCAGCGGACGAGGCGATGGCCGTCGTCGACCGGATCGTCGATGCGCTCGGCGCGAAGCCGGCCCGTCCGTCAGTGCTGAGCTGGGGGGAGCTGGAACGACTCGCGGGCGAGGGTCTCGAGCTGGCACCCCACGGCCGCACCCACGCCATGCTCGATCGCCTTCCGGCGGACGCGGCCCGGGAGGAGGTCGCCGGTTCCTGGTCGGACCTTCGCGAGCGCGTCCCCGACGCGGTGCCTGTCTTCGCCTATCCATCCGGCCAGTCCGACTCGACGGCTGCGGCCGCTGTGCGCGAAGCCGGGTTGGTGGCCGCGTTCGGTACGGCACGCGGCCACAACCGCCTGCCGGGAGCGGACCGGTGGAACCTGCGTCGCATCAACATCGGAGGGCGCACGACGGGGGCGGCGCTGCGCGCCCAGCTGGTCCCCACCGCCGGCGCGCTGCTTGGGCGGAGGCTCGCGTGACGGCTGGCGACCCCATCGAGCTGCCCACACCCAGGCCGCTCGTGACTGTGACCATGTCGCGGTTCCCGAAGCTCACCGAGACATTCGTGCTCAACGAGCTGGTGGCCCTACCGGAGCACGGCGTCGACGTCGAGATCTTCCCGCTGCTTCGCGAGAGGGCACCGGTCGTGAACCCAGTGGCCGAGCGGCTGGCGGAGCGAGCCCACTTCTACCCGTTCGTCAGCACATCGATCGTGGCGAGCAACGTGCGCTGTGCTCTCCGGCATCCACGCGCGTACTTCGGCAGTCTCCTCACGCTGGTGCGTCAGACGTGGCGCAGCGCCAACTTCCTCGTCGGCGGCCTTGGGATCTTCCCCAAGGTTGTGGCCATGGCGGAGCGCATGAAGGGCCTCGGCGTCGATCACGTCCACTGCCACTTCGCGACGCATCCAGCCGTAGCCGGATGGCTGATCCATCGCCTTGTCGGGATCCCATACAGCTTCACCGCTCACGGCTCGGACCTGCACGTCGACCGCACGATGCTGCCGATGAAGGCACGCGAGGCGGCGTTCGTCGTCACCATCTCCGAGGACAACAAGGACCTGATGCTGCGGGAGTGCGGCGCCTCGATCGAAGACAGTCGGGTTCACGTCGTTCGGTGCGGCGTCGACGGCACGCTCTTCACACCCCGGCCCTTCCGCCAGCCGGCGAACGAGCTCGATGTGGTGTGCGTCGGAACGCTTCACGAGGTGAAGGGCCAGCGGCACCTGATCGAGGCGTGCGCCGAGCTGCGCGACAGCGGAGCCCTTCGGTCCTGCACGTTCGTGGGCGACGGACCCGACCGCGACTCGCTGGCGCGCTTGGCCGACGGTCTCGGCCTGTCGGGCTTCATCCGCTTCGCCGGTGCTCTGCCGAGTGCCGAGGTGGCCGAGCACATCCGCGCGGCTGATGTCCTCGTGGCACCGAGCGTGCCCACGCGCCGCGGCAAGCGCGAGGGCATCCCCGTCGTGCTCATGGAGGCGATGGCCTCGGGCGTACCGGTGCTGGCCAGCCGGTTGTCCGGGATCCCAGAGCTGGTGCAGCACGAGTGCTCCGGCCTGCTCGCACCACCCGGTGACAGCTCGGCCATCGCCTCAGCGCTGCTCCGTCTGCGCGACGAGCCAGACCTCGCGCGCCATATCGTCGACGGCGCACTCGCAACGGTGCGCGGCGAGTTCGATCTGCATCACAACGCCGAGAAGCTGGCCGCGCTGATCAAGCACAGAGTGGGTGCCGCGTGACGACGCTCTTCTGGGGTGCGCTCGCGATCATCGCCTGGACCTACGCGGGCTTCCCCGCGTGGCTTCTGGCGCGAGCACGCACGCGACCGCGTCCCCTGAGGGGCGACGACACCTGGCAGGCCCCTGGCGTGTCGGTGATCATCGCCGCTCACGACGAAGCCGCCTCGATCGGGCTGAAGGTGCGCCAGGTGCTCGACCTCGACCACGAGGCCCGGATCGAGCTCATCGTCGCGTCGGATGGCTCCACCGACGAGACCGTCGCGGAGGCCCGCCGATCAGGTGGCGGAAGAGCGCTCGTCCTCGACCTGCCGAGGCTCGGCAAGGCGCGCGCGCTCGACGCCGCCATAGCGGAGTCGACCGGCGAGATCCTGGTGTTCACCGACGCCAACAGCCGCCTGGATCACGATGCGCTGAAGCACCTCCTCGCTCCGTTCGCAGACCCGACGGTCGGTGGCGTGGCCGGCGACCAGCGCTACGAGCCCGACCACGCTGGCGGGCAGGCGCACGGCGAACGCGGCTACTGGGACCTCGACCGGATGCTCAAGAGAGCCGAGTCGGCCGCGGGCAACGTCATCTCCGCAACCGGCGCCCTCTACGCGGTGCGGCGCGAGCTCGTCGGACCGACGGCTGAGGGCGTCACCGATGACTTCTACATCTCCACCGGTGTCATCGAGCGCGGCTTCCGACTCGTGTTCGCCGATGGAGCGATCGCCTGGGAGCCACCGGCACGCTCCTCGGGTCTCGAGTACGAGCGCAAGGTGCGGATCATGACCCGCGGGCTGCGCGGCGTCATCGAGCGCCGCTCGCTGCTCGACCCCCGTCGCTCGGGCGCTTACGCGCTGCAGCTGCTGAGCCACAAGGTGCTGCGCCGACTCGTCGCCGTGCCCCTGCTCGTGCTCTTCGTCAGCAGCGTCTCCTCGATCGGCCGAGGGAGGCTCTACCAGGCGGCGGCGACCGGTCAGGCGGTCCTCTACGGGCTTGGTGCCGTAGGACTGGCGGCCGGCAAGACGCCGGTCGGGCGTAGCAAGATCCTCCAGCTGCCTGCCTACTTCTGCCTCGTCAATGCCGCCGCACTGCGCGCCGCGATCAACGTCGCTCAGGGCCGGCGCATCGACCGATGGGACACCCGCCGTGACCACGATGCCGACGAGCCAGCCGGTCCGAGCGAGCCCGGACATGGCTGAGGCCACGGTCGACATCGAGGCGCTGAGGCGCCATCTCAGTCGGCTGCGCCCGCAAGCCCACGCCGCCCCCGACGTCTCAGTGGCCATCCCTGTCAACGCGCGCGAAGACCTGGGAGCGGCGCTCGAGGTGGTGGCGCAGGTGTGCGGCTACTCCGGTGACCGCACCGTCGAGGTGGTGCTGGCCGTCAACAACTACGAGCCCGAGGCCGCGCCCGCGGAGATCGAGCAGTACCGCGCGCTCGGCCTGACAGTCGCCGCGCACCCGTCGGTGTTCCGGTCTGGTGAGGCGGTCTGCCTCTCGGCGCGGATGACCGGCATCCGCGCGGCGGCGGCCGAGGCGGTCGTGTCCTTCGACGCGGACTGCCGGATCCGGGACGTGACCAGGCTGCTCGACTGGTACGTCGAGCAGCTCACCGATCCGGCTACGGGCGCAGCGTACGGGCGGGTCGACTACTACGACCTGAGACCCCTCTGGTCGGTGCGGGCACGCATCGCCGCGCATCACGTGTCGCGCTGGGTCAAGCGGGTGCTCCTGCGCATCCCGACGACGCGTGGCAGCAACTACGGAGTGCGGCGCACGGCAGTGCTCGCGCTCTACGACCAGGGCATGCTCGGCGACGACCTCAACGTCGGCCCGACCGTCAAGGCAGCGGGCCATCGAGTCGTCTACACCGGCTCACGCACGCTGGCGGTGGAGACATCCGGGCGACGCTTCACAGGTGGCTGGCGCAAGCTGGCGCGCTACCTGCGCTACCGGCTCCGCTACAACCGGGACATGCTGCCCGTCCTCACGAACGAGGAGCGGCAGCGGCGGCACGGCCACCACGACCGCAACCTGCGGGGGTGACTCCAGGACGGGCAACGCCGCGCCAGCCGTGATGGCTGGCGCAGCGTCGGCCGTGGACCTTCGGGTCAGTGGATCAGGGCCCGAACACCCAGTCCGTCCAGGCCATGTTCTTGCCCTCGTCGGCGGGGCCGTTGATGGGCAGCTGCAGTCCGTAAGCCTTGTTGGCCAGGTACTTCACCCAGTCGGAGTGATCCCACCAGGTGCTGCCGAAGAGGTTCGACAGGTGCAGGCTGAACTCGACGACCCGGCGGGGAGCCTGGCTCTGGACGTTCCAGGCGGGATAGCCGGCCTGGGCCAGCAGCTGAGCCTGGGCGAAGAAGCCGGCCGCTCCCTCCCACTGGTACTGCGTGTACCCCGGAGGCCAGGTGAAGGCGCCACCCCGGCCGATGTCGTTGATGATGGCGCCGTCGATGCGCTGCCCGGCCTTGGTCGAACCGGCAGGGTTGACCGCCACGGGGTTGCTGGAGTCGTGCGACCACGTCAGGCCGTTGCTGTTGAAGGTGAGGTTGGGGCCGACGCTGCGGTCGCCGGCGTAGCGACGGAAGGTCGCCCAGGCCCGCTCGACCTCGGCCGTGTCACCGAGATAGGCGGCCGCCGCGATGCGTGAGGCACCTGCCATCGCCGAGCCGTTGCTGCCGGAGCTGTTGTGCTCCTCGGAGAGGTCGAGCCACTTGCCGTCGGGGTAGGAGCCGGACCCCGTGTTGGGGCAGTTGTCCTTGAAGCGGACCATGTTGACCCAGGCCACGAAGGCAGGATCACGGAAGTTCAGGACGTCCGCTGCCACCACGTAGCTGAGGAGGTTGCGGCCCAGCGCCATGGCCCGGGCCTTGTTCGGCGTGTAGTCGCAGTTCGGATCGGGGTTCTCGTCGGTGCCTATGACGGACAGCAGTGCCTGCTCGGCCTTGTCTCGGTAGGCGGCGTTGCCCGTGCGAGCGGCCACGAGTGCCACGGCCAGCGTGTTGATGTCGTGGTTCGAGTTCTGGTCGCTGATGTTGGCGGAGCCGAGGGACCCGTCGGCGCGGGCCTTCAGGCTGTTCCAGGCCGCGCCGCTCATGGGGCGGCTCGCCAGCACGCTGGCGTCGACCCAGATGCCGTCACCCGCGGGCGCGGGCGGCAGGGGTGCGGTGGTCGTGGTGGTCGGGGCAGCGGTGGTCGTCGTGGTGGGGGCCGCTGTGGTCGTGGTCGTTGGCGCTGTGGTGGTCGTCGTCGGCGCCACGGTCGTGGTCGGCGCCACGGTCGTCGTGGGCTCGGCGGTCGTGGACGAGGACTGCGACGCGACGATCAGCTTCGGCGGGGTCGAGGATTCACGGCTGGCGTACACGGCGCTGTTGTTGGCGCCGCCCGCCACCATGAAGGAGTAGCGACCGTTGCCGGGGATCGTCCCGACTGGGACCTCGACGGCCCGACCGGCAGTCACCGCGCCGATCTGGGCGATCGGACCGCCGGCAGGCTGGGGTGCGTTGGCCCAAGAGACGGTCGTCTCGCTCCAGGTCGAGGCGATCGCGTAGACCGCACCGCCCTTGTTGCTGCTGTCGGTGACGGCGAGTCTCAGTGAGACCTGCGCCGGGCCGGAGAGGCCGGCCACGTCGAACTGCATGAGGCTGCGCCAGTCCTTGGAGCCATCGCGGACACGTAGCTCAGAGCGCTTGCCGTAGTTCGAGCGGGCTGAGGATTGGTTGATGTGGGCGTCTTGCGAAGCGACGACGCTGACGCTGGTGGCCGCCGTGGCCCGATCGCTGCCGATGGCAACGGTCCCAGCTAGAGCAGAGATCGCTACGAGGATCGAGCCAAACCGGTTCATCCGGCTCTTTCCAGAGGACTTGGTGGGCGGGGACTGGGGTGCGGTGTGTGGTGCGGGCTGGGGTGCCAAGGGAGGTTTCCTTTGTGCGGACAGGGTGCGGGGGGTTCCTGGGAGGGCCGGCCGCTTGAGTGCTGGCTTGGGCCTCGTAGGTTGTTCGGCCCACTAGACAGCCACCTTTAGTGGTTGTATGACCACCCACCGTCAATGATGGCGAGGACTCCGCGCTGGCGCGGGCGCGCCGAAGCCGCCGTCCCGAGCTTCCGTACGGTCGGCCCTCAGCCCTGGCGGAAGCGCACGACGCTCTGGCTGAGCGGCACCAGGTCGCGCCTGTACTGACGATGCGTCTGCTGGAGGGCGGCAGCCGCGGCCTCGCGCGTCGCCGCCAGCTCACGCCGCAGCTGGGCCAGCGCTGCTTCCAGCTCGAGCACGCGTTGCACACCTGCCAGGTTGAGGCCCTCGGCCGTCAGCTCTTGGATGCGCCGCAGCTGCTCGATGTCCGCATCGCTGTAGCGGCGGCTGCCGCCCCCGGTGCGAGCCGGATCGACCAGGCCCTTGCGCTCGTAGATCCGCAGGGTCTGCGGGTGCAGCCCGGCCAGCTCTGCAGCGACCGAGATCACGTAGACGGCGCGATCTGTGTTGGCCATTCGCATCACACTCCGAGATGAGCCCGGGGGGAGTCCCCGTCGGACGCGGCTTGGAGGGCTTCGACTGCTTTGCGCTGCGCGCTCGACAGCTTGGACGGTACCGCCACCTCCACCGTGACGAGGAGATCGCCGGAGGCCTTGGCTTGCGCCACCCCCTTGCCGCGCACGCGGAAGGTGCGTCCCGAACGAGTGCCGGGCGGGATGCGCAACGTGACCGGGCCGTCGTGGAGGGTCGGCACAGCCACATCGGCGCCGAGCGCGGCCTCGGGGAAGGTGATGGGCAGGCTCAAGGTGAGGTCCTTGCCCCTGCGGCCGAAGATCGGATGCAGAGCGACCCGGACGATCACGTAGAGGTCGCCCGGCGGGCCGCCGTTGCGTCCCGGGCCGCCGCGGCCCTTCAACCTGATGCGCTGGCCGTGGTCGACTCCAGCCGGCACGCGGACCTTGACCTCCCGCGGCCGCCGCTCGACACCGGTGCCGCGACACGTGCCGCACGGCTCCTCGATCACCACGCCGCGCCCGGCACAGGTGGGGCAGGGCGACGACAACGAGAACAGGCCCTGGTTGTCGGACACGACGCCGGAACCGCCGCAGGTGGCGCAGCGGTGAGGGGAGGTGCCCGGCCGAGCTCCGGAACCGTGGCACGTAGAGCACGGCGCCTCGCTCGTGAGGTGCACGGCGGTCGTGACACCCGTGACGGCGTCGTCGAAGCTGAGGTGCAGCTCGGCCTCGAGGTCCTGGCCGCGGTGAGGGCCTCCCCCGCGCGTGCCCCCGCGGCGGCCGCGCCCGAACAGCCCGCCGAGCAGGTCTCCGATGTCACCCGCGTCGGTGAAGGTGAAGCCGCCCGGTCCGCCTCCGCCGGGGAAGCCGGCTGCGGCGGGACCGAGGCGGCGCACCTCGTCGTACTCCTTGCGCCGGTCGGCGTCACCCACCACGTCGTAGGCAGCCGAGATCTCCTTGAAGCGCTCCTCTGCCGCCGCGTCGCCGGCGTTGGCGTCGGGGTGGTACTGCCTCGAGAGCTTGCGGTACGCGCTCTTGATCTCCTTGGCGGACGCGGTGTCGGACACGCCGAGGATCCGGTAGTAGTCCTTCTCGAACCACTCGCGCTGCGGCGCCATGGCTACCTCGGTGCGCAACCAGAGGTTGCACACCGAACAGTTCGGTGCGGCCTCCGGCCGCGCTCATCGCCAGTCGCCCGACCGGCGAAGCCGGATCGATCGACAGGTGGGGGGCACCGCAGGAGCCGTTCCCCCCACACCTCCCTCGTCAGGCGCGCTCGGCGAGCAACCTCCGGTTGCGAGGCCGACATCAGTCCGTGACCTTGACCATGGCTGGGCGGAGGACGCGGCCTTGCCAGGAGTAGCCGGCGCGGAGCACCTCGGACACGACGTGCTCACCGCCCTGGCCCGGCTCGTGCACGACAGCATCGGCAACGGTCGGGTCGAAGGGCTCGCCGAGCGGGTCGATCCGCACGAGGCCCTCCTTCTCGAGCGTGCCGAGCAGCGCGGCGGCGATGGGCTCCACCTCGGTGGCGCCGTGCTGGAGCGCGCTGTCGCAGGCGTCGAGGACCGGCAGAAGCCGCTCGACGAGACCGCCGACCATCCGTTGCACGTGGTCGTCCTGGCGCCGCTGAGACTGCTTGCGGAAGTTCTCGAAGTCCGCCTGGGTGCGGCGGTAGGCATCGAGGAACTGCTCGCGCTCGACGGCGAGCCGCTCGAGGTCGTTGACGAGGGTCTCGACGGACACCTCTTCCTCGACCACGCTCAGCTCGTCGTCCGTCGACTCGAGGTCGAGCAGCTCGCCCTCGATCACGACATCGTCGGAGTCGGGGACGCTCTCGGCGGGATCGGGTCGCGCGTCGCTCACCAGCCCGCCTACGCCTGCTCGGCGTCGTCGATGATCTCAGCATCGACGACGTCGTCGTCGGATGGCTGGGAGGTACCACCGCCCCCGGTGGCCGCACGGTCGGCCTCGGCGGCGGCGTCGTAGAGCCGCTGGGTGAAGCCCTGCGAAGCCGTCATCAGCGCCTCTGTCGCTGACTTGATGGCGTCCACGTCGGAGCCGCTGATGGCAGTCTTCAGCGCGGCCAGGTGCTCCTCGACCTGGGTCTTCTCGTCGCCCTCGAGCTTGTCGCCCTGCTCCTTGAGCAGCTTCTCGGTCTGGTACACGAGGGTGTCGGCGCTGTTGCGCACCTCCGCCTCCTCGCGCCGCTGCCGGTCCTCCTCGGCGTGAGCCTCGGCGTCGCGAACCATCTGCTCGATGGTGTCCTTGTCGAGGCTCGACTGGCCCGTGATCGTCATCGACTGCTCCTTCGAGGTGGCGCGGTCCTTGGCGGACACGTGCACGATCCCGTTGGCGTCGATGTCGAAGGTGACCTCGATCTGCGGCACACCGCGAGGAGCCGGCGGCAGATCGACGAGCTGGAACTTGCCGAGCGTCTTGTTGAACTGCGACATCTCGCGCTCGCCTTGGAGCACGTGGATCTCCACGGATGGCTGCATGTCCTCGGCCGTGGTGAACACCTCGGTGCGGCGCGTCGGGATGGTGGTGTTGCGCTCGATCAGCTTGGTCATGACGCCGCCCTTGGTCTCGATGCCGAGCGACAGCGGTGTGACGTCGAGGAGGAGCACGTCCTTGACCTCGCCCTTGAGGACGCCAGCCTGAACGGCCGCCCCGATGGCGACCACCTCGTCGGGGTTGACGCCCTTGTTGGCCTCCTTGCCCGTGAGGTCGACGACGAGGTCATGGACGGCGGGCATGCGAGTGGAGCCGCCGACGAGGATGACGTGGTCGATCTGGTCCTTCGTCAGCCCGGCGTCCTTGATCGCCTGCTCGAAAGGAGTGCGGCAGCGGTCGAGGAGATCGGCGGTGAGGTCTTGGAACTTGGCGCGGGTGAGCGTCTCGTCCAGGTGCAGCGGTCCGTCGGAGGTGGCGGTGATGAACGGCAGGTTGATGTGCGTCTGCTGCACCTGGGACAGCTCGATCTTGGCCTTCTCGGCAGCCTCCATCAGACGCTGCACGGCCATGTTGTCCTTGCTCAGGTCGATGCCGTGGGCGGACTTGAACTGCTCGACCAGCCAGTCGATCACCTTCTGGTCCCAGTCGTCACCACCGAGGTGCGTGTCGCCGTGGGTGCTCTTCACCTCGAAGACGCCGTCGCCGATCTCGAGGATCGACACGTCGAAGGTGCCGCCGCCGAGGTCGAAGACGAGCACGGTCTCGTCGGCTGAGCTCTTGTCGAGCCCGTAGGCGAGGGCCGCCGCGGTCGGCTCGTTGATGATGCGCAGCACCTCGAGGCCGGCGATCTGGCCGGCCTCCTTGGTGGCCGTGCGCTGCGCGTCGTCGAAGTAGGCGGGCACGGTGATCACGGCCTGGGTGACCGTGTCGCCGAGGTAGGCCTCTGCATCGCGCTTCAGCTTCATGAGCGTGCGCGCGCTGATCTCCTGCGGCGTGTACTTCTTGCCGTCGATCTCGGTGCTCCACGTCGTGCCCATCTGGCGCTTGACGGAGCGGATCGTGCGGTCGGGGTTGGTGATCGCCTGGCGCTTGGCGACCTCGCCGACGAGCACCTCGCCGCCCTTGGAGAAGGCGACGACCGAAGGCGTGGTGCGCGATCCCTCGCTGTTGGGGATGACGACGGGATCGCCGGCCTCGAGGACCGAGACGACCGAGTTGGTGGTGCCGAGATCGATGCCGACAGCCTTGGGCATGGGGGGTCCTCCGAGGAGAGTCGTGAAACCTGTGTCTCTGCGGAGGATAGAAGTTGAGTCTGATAGTTACAACTTCGCAGATCAGCCCTGCTCGTCGAGCGGATCGAAGAAGCGCAGGCCGTCGAAGCGGGCGTAGCCACGGTCGGCTGTGGCGATCCTGCCTCCTTGAGCGAGCGCCACAGACGCCAGGAACGCATCGGGCGCCAGGTTTCCCCGCAGCGCCCGATCCGTGCGCGCCAGCCCGGCGAGACGGCCCCAGCTGGCGTCGGTCGCCCGCAGCTCACGTGATCCCGGCGCCAGCCGCAGGGCCTCCACGAAGGCCAGCGCGTCGGTCGTCGGTGCCGGTCGCTGGAAGACCTTCGGGTGGGTGACGATGCGTACGAAGCCGGTGAGCACCGGGTCGAGCAGGCCCAGTCCCTCGTCACCATCAAGCGCCGCCAGCAGCCATGTGCGGTAGGCGGCGTGGTGTGGGGTGACCTCCTTGAACGCGTAGACGAGCACGTTGACGTCGGGGATGATCACCGAATCCCGTCCGCGTCGAGCGCTTCCCACAGGGCGTCGCGATCCTCGAGGTCGACGAGCTGCCGATCATCAGCGTGGCCGTGAGTGGGGAGAGCAACACTGGCTCGCTCAACCGGTCGGTCGAGCACGGCTCTGAGACCCTCCTCCACCAGGCTGGTGAACGTGCGACCCTCCTCAGATGCCCGGCGCTTGGCCTCCTCCGCGAGACCGTCAGGCAGATTGATGGTCGTCCGCATGCATGCGAGCATACCCACCCTCATGATGCGGCACGGGCCCGTGGTGTCAGCTCGGGGCCGATAGAGAGATCGGCCTGATCGCCGAAGACGGTGCCGGCTAGCCAGCCCTCGCGGTCGCTCGCGCGCGGGGCGAAGGAGCCGGCCTGAGGAAACGCCTCCTCGGCAGCGGCGGCAGCCGCCTCGTCGCGGGCCGCGAGCATCGGTTCAAGTGCCATGCCGGACTCCTCGCTGGCCGCATCGACAGTGGCAGCAACGGTCTCCGTGAGCCGGTGGGCGATGCGGACTGCGAACGCCACCAGGAAGGACCGACGAAATCGGGTGGTGCGACTGCGGCCATGGTGATCCTGCTTCGACCCCGCGCGGCGCAATGCGATCGTGGCTTGCACGAGCAGCGATGTGTAGAGCTCTTCCACGGCGTCGAGGTCGCCAGGGAAGCCGAACACTGTGGTGAACCCGAAGTCCCTCGACCAGATCGCACGACATCCGTTGGCCGAAGCGATGCCGCTCACGAGCATGGCCTTTGCATCCGCGTAGGGGTCGTCGACACCCAGGCGCCGGCCCCCGACCAGCTCGCGGGCATGGTCCCGACCGGCATCTAGAACTGCTCGGTCGATCCGGTGACGAGCCATCAGCTCCTGCGCCTTGGCGGTGAATGAGTCAGCTTCGGCTTCGAAGGTCGTCGACTCGGCCTTGGCGAGCAGAGCACGGACCTTGTCGAGAACGCTGGCCGGGAGAGACCCGGCCGCGGGCTGGGGCCCGTCGACCCACCGCTCCGGCGGATCGCTGAGGATGGGAAGAGCAGGGAGGCGGGTGAGCAACGCCATGACCCGCACTGCGACGAGGACCGCTGTCGGCCACGGCCCTCGCCGCAGCAGATATGACTGGCCCCGATCCGCAGTTGCGCTTGCGTCGATGTTGTCGAGCTGACTCATCCAGCGTGGCGCGACCTTCGTCCCTAGCTCGCGATAGCTCACCGACTGCGCACCCATCACGGACCGAGCCAGCTCCGCCTCTGACGCGGCGAGCCCGCGCCGGACAACCCGATCGACGTCGGCCGGCTGCCAGCCGCGGCGCCACAGCCGGGCCACCTCATCCTCCAGATGGGATGCGACGCTCGCGGCCGTGGGCTCGCTTGGGAAGCACGCAAGGCGCGCGACCAGGCGTGCCACCGCATCGTCGTCCCGGACCTGATGGGCCCGCACTGCCAGTGTGAGGAGCTCTCCCATGGTGGGCCCCGGCTCGCTCGCAGGTGAGTCGAACGGCGACCAGCGGGCGCTCCCTGTAGGCCGATCGCCAGACGAAGACCCGGCCGACTCACGACGCTTCCGAGCTTTGGCGGCACGCCGTTGACGGTTGTTCTTTCCCATCGCCGAGTTGTAGCCCGCGGGGTGTGACATCGAATCCGGGCCGGCTTCGGGGCCAGCGGTGAGACGGCGCGGGCCGGTGGCGTCGAGCGGGCGCCGCTCCCGCTCGCGGGATCCGAGATCAGCTGGTGGTGGGGCTCTGGGCTGGGTCGGCGGGTTGACCTGAGGTCGGCTCGAGAGCGCCGCCGGCAGCGCCGGGGAGCACGAAGCGGAAGGTCGCTCCCTCGCCGGGAGCGCTCTCTGCCCAGATGCGACCGCCGTGGGCGCTGACGATCTGGCGGCTGATGTAGAGGCCCAGCCCCGTGCCGCTGACGCTGTCGCCCCGCCCGCGAACGAACTTGTCGAAGATTCGCTCCAGCGACTCGTCGGTGATGCCGGGGCCGTGATCGGTCACGGCGACCTCGCCCCCCTCGGGGGTGCGCGTCACGGTGACGGTCAGGGGCTCGACGGCGGGCGAGTTCTTGCGGGCGTTGTCGATGAGGTTCGCCAGCACCTGCTGGAGCCGGTCGGCGTCGCCGTCGACCCAGATGGGCTCATCAGGGAGCGCCAGATCGATGGTGCGCTCGCCGTCGAGATCGCGAGCGGCAGCCACGGCGACTCGCACCTCGGCCGCGAGGTTGAGCCGTTCGAGCACGTGAACGAGCGCACCGGCCTCGACGCTCTGCGTGTCGAGCACGTCGCGCGTCATCGCCTGGAGACGCCGTGCATTGGATGCCGCGCGGGACAGGGCGGCGCGGCGCTCATCGTCGTCCATGCCGTCCCAGTGGTCGAGGCTGGTCTCGAGGAAGCCGAGGATGCCGGCGACCGGGGTGCGCAGCTCGTGGGACACGATCGAGATGAACTCCTGCTGCGCTTCAGTCAACGCGCGCAGGCGCTCCTGCTCGGCCCGCGCCGCCCGCAGACGACGGAAGAGCATGGTGGTGAGGATGAAGCCCGCCGCCAGGAGACCGAAGACGAGGATCTGGCCGACCGTCTCGAGAGGACCGGAAAGAGCCTCCTCGAACTCGCCCGCGTCCTGGCGGAAGACCACTCGCCAACCGGCGGCCGGCACCTCGGCCAGGACGACGACCTCTCCACCAAAGCGATGGAGACCAGCCGGCTCGTCGAGGAAGCGGACGTCGTCGAGCATCTCAGCGATCGCCGCCGACTCGTTCGACGCCACGACCGAGCCGCGGTCGTCGACGAAGTAGTAGCGGCCGGTCTCGCCGCGCTTTAGCTCGCCGATCTCCTTGTTGAAGTCGCTGTCCTCCGCCACGACGCTCTCGAAGACGAAGGCGCCGCGCACGGCAGGTGTGGCCGAGGTGAGGTCGTAGATGGGGATGGCCAGCGCTATCACCGGCTCGTTGGTCGTCAGCCCCTGCGACACGGGTAGCACTCCGCCGCCGGCCGCGAAGGCAGGTGACGCGACGAGCTCGTCGAAGCCGGGCCACTCGAAGCGATCACCGATCGGGTCGCCCACGAAGCGCACGCCCTGAGTGACGGTGCCGGCGGCGTCGACCAGGTAGAAGCCCGAGCGAAAGGTGGGCGGCAGCAGCTCGACGAGCTCTTCCAGCTTGGCGAGATCCTCGGGGCTGTTCTCCACCAAGCGGTACGGGTCGGTGGGGTCGGTGCCGGAGATGCCGGCCGTGCCCGCGAACGTGTTGGCGAAGCGCTGGTTCTGGCTGCGCGCCACCGCCTCGACCTCACCCTTGAGGGACTTCTCCAGCGCGTCTACGCCCCGCTCCTCAGCGCTGGTGAGCAGGAGGTTGACCACGAGGGCGGCGACCACGAAGCCCACCAGCACCAGCAGCGGAAGGACCGACTCAAGTCGTCGGCGCATGTGCGACCTCCTTGGACATCGATGTGGTGGAGCTGCGGAGGAACCTCACGGTGAAGCGCGCGCCGCCGCCCGGCGCCTCATCGACGAGCACATCTCCGCGCAGGCGAGCGATCAGCTCCGCGACGACCGACAGGCCGATGCCCACGCCGCGCGTCTGCGCCACCGCGTCGCTGCTGCCGCGGAAGAAGCGGGTGAACACCTGATGCCTCTCCTCTGGCGGGATCCCCGGGCCCTCGTCGCTGACCACGACCTGGGCTCCATAGCCGTCCTGTGCGGGGCCGACCGTGACGGTGACGGTGGTACCGGACGGCGAGAACTTGACGGCGTTCGTCAGCAGGTTCGTGACGATGCGCTCGATGCCGTTCACGTCGGCGTCCACCATCGGCGCGGGTTCAGCTGAGAAGACCACCGAGTGCTCGGAGAACATCGCTCCCAGGCGTGTCACCACCGCCTCCACGACGGCCGCCAGATCGATCGGCTCGATCGTCACCGTGAGCGTGCCCCTGTCGAGGATCGAGAAGTCGAGCAGGTCCTGCACCACCGCGCTCAGCGACCGAGCGTTGGCACTGATCCGCTCGACGAAGTTGCGTCGCTGGTCCTCGTCGAAGCGCTCCCAGCTCTCGCTGAGCAGCGTGGAGAAGCCGCTGATCGCAGTCACCGGTGTCCGGAGCTCATGAGAAGCCGTGCCCAGAAACACCGTCTTGAGCGCATCGAGGTCGCGCAGCCGGCGCAGGTTGTCCTGCTGGCTCGCGTACAGAGCCGCGTTGACGACGGCCGCCGTGACGAGCTCGCTCAGCGCACGAAGCGATTGGAGCTCGGCCGCGTCGAGGTCGCGACCGGCCACCAGCTGGAGCAGCGCCACGCTGCGACCGCCCCGCTGAAGGGCCAGGGACAGAGTCTCGCCAGCCGCAAGGTGCTCGGGCGGGCGCAGCACGGACTTGGTGCCTTCCGCAGGTGGCTCACCGATGCCGAACAGCTCGACCTGCCCGGCCGCGCTGCTCACCGTGGACAGGCCGACCCCGGCCAAGCCGAAGTGGTCCGAGAGCTGCACCGCTACCGCGGGCAGGACGTCGGCCAGCTCGAGCGACTGCTGCACGAGCGGAGCGACCTCGCCGATGAGTCGCACCTGCGCGCCTCGATCGGCCGCCTCCTCACGGTGCGCCCGCATCCGCCGCGCCGCGTGCAGCACTGCCGCGGCAGACGCGGCAGCGAGGAGTGCGGCGATGGCGACCAGGGTGATCACCGGAGCGCGCACTCCAACCCCTGAGGCGTCGCCGGCACGGACGAGCAGCTGTCGCCCATGGGACTCGACCGTGCGCTCGGGAAGCCCATCGCGGATCGGCGAGTCGCCCGCGACGAGCGTTGTCGGTCCGTCGCTGATCGAGGCGACCTCACCCTCGTCGACGTGGCGGGCGAGCACCGCGCCGAGATCGACGGGCTCCACGGCCCAGCCCGCTATCCGCTCCCGGCGAAGCACGGTGGTCTGAGGCCGCCCGACATTGGGATCGCGCACGTAGGCGGCGGCGATCACGAGCGTGCGCGGCCCGTCGCCCAGGTCGATGGGGCCGCTGACAACGACTTCGCCTGAGTCGCGCGCTCGGTCGAGCACCGCTGCCACGCGGCGGTCGGTGCGCTGCTCGGCGGACAGCGCTGGGGGCAGCGCCGTCGTCGTGGCGGGATCGATCGGCACGAAGCCTGGGGGTGGGACTGCCCCCGGGGCTGTTGCGTTGCGGGCCAGCTCTGAGACCGCCCGGACCTGCACCTCGAGGTCCACCGCCACACCAGTGACCGCGTCCGCGAGGATCACCGCATCCTCGGCCGCTCCGCGCTCGATCGCCACCTCGTGGCTGCGCAGGGCAGCGATCAGCCCGAGCCCGAGGACCACAGCGGCGGCGAGGCCGCCGATGGCGATCTCCTTCGGGGCGAATCGCCCATGCTGTCCTGGTCCGCTCACCGACAAACCTCCGGCTGACCGACCAGTCGCCTGTGCGACTCGACCGGCAGCGCCTCCGCAAGCGTATGTTCTAGGTGGCAAGGGAGGGATCCGATGACCACCATGCTCATCGTCGATGACGAACTCGACATGCGAATGCTCGTGCGCCTCGTGATCGAGATGGCCAACAACGGCCTCTCGATCGTGGGCGAGGCGGCGGATGGTGCAGAGGCGCTGCGGGTGTGGCGCGACCTCGACGCTCCCGAGCCCGACGTGGTGATCCTCGACAACCGCATGCCCGAGCTGACCGGGCTCGAGGTGGCGCGGCGCATCCTGTCCGAGCGTCCGAGCCAGCTGATCCTGCTCTACAGCGCATTCCTCGACGACGAGGTCCGGGCTCGTGCGGCGGAGATCGGTGTGACGCGCTGCGTGTCCAAGCAGGAGCTCGACCACCTGCCCTCTCTCATACGAGAGCTCGTCAGCGCCGGATGAGCCCCCCGCCTCAGGCGACCGACACGATAAGGGTCCTGATCGTCGACGACGAGCCGGACCTGCGCGTGCTGCTGCGCACGATGCTCAGCATCGATCAGCGCTTCGAGATCGTCGGCGAGGCAGCCGATGGTGTGGAAGGGCTCGAGCTGTTCGAGGTGCTGAGGCCGGATGTGCTGGTGCTCGATCAGCGCATGCCGGCGCTCGAGGGTCTCGAGGTGGCGGCCCAGGTGCTGGCCGAAGACCCCGACCAGACGGTGTTGCTGATGAGCGCCTTCCTGAACGATTCGATCATCGCGGAAGCGGCGACCCTCGGCGTGCGCGGCGTCATCAGCAAGCAGAACCTGGCCGACATCGTCGAGGAGATCCTCCGCACGATCAGCTGAGCGGGCACTGCCCTTCGTGGGTCAGCCGGCGGCCGCCTCGCCGATGACCGCCTGCCGCAGGAGCCGAAGGTTCCCCTTGGGCAGGTAGGTCGCGCCGCTCGCTCGGACTGCCTCCACGAGAGCGCGGTCTTGGTAGTTGGTGAACACGATGACGCGCACGTCAGGCGCCTCCCTCGCGAGGCGCTGAGCCACCTCGAGCCCGTGGGGGCCAGGCGGCATGCGATGGTCGACGACCGCCACATCGGGTCGGAGCTGCTTGCAGAGCTCGAGTGCTGTGGCGCCGTCGAGGCAGCTGCCGACGATTTCATGGCCTTCGAGGCTCAGATCGGTTAGAACCAGCTCGAGCGCGTCGGGATCGTTGTCGACGACCACCACGCGCAGCGCCGGGCCTTCTGCCATCGCCCCATCCTGCCCGCCATCTGGCGGCATTGGACAGCTGACGGCATGACGCCACGTATCGTCTCGCCGATGGTCACCCACCGGCTCGTGCTGCTCCGCCACGGCGAGAGCGAGTGGAACAAGCAGAACCTGTTCACCGGCTGGTGGGACGCTCAGCTCACCGAGCTGGGGGAGGCGCAGGCGACGGCGAGCGGCGAGCTGATGGCGGCCCACGACATCAAGCCCGACGTGCTGCACACCTCGCTTCAGACCCGTGCCATCCGCACAGCCGAGCTGGCTCTCTACGCGATGGGTCGGTCCTGGATCCCGGTGCGACGGTCGTGGCGCCTCAACGAGCGGCACTACGGCGACCTGACAGGCCGGAACAAGGCGGAGACCGCCGCTCTCTACGGCGCCGAGAAGGTCAAGGTCTGGCGGCGCAGCTACGACGTTCCCCCGCCGGCGATACAAGACGACAACAGCTACAACCCCAACGGCGACGAGCGATACGCCCAGGTCCCCGTCGCGGACCTGCCGCTGACGGAGTGCCTGAAGGACGTGGTGGCTCGCCTCCTCCCCTACTGGACCGACGGCATCGCGCCCGACCTCCTGGCGGGTTCGACGGTGCTCGTGGGTGCCCACGGCAACAGCCTCCGCGCGCTGGTGAAGCACCTCGACGGCATCAGCGACGAGGAGATCGTCGAGCTGAACATCCCGACTGGCGAGCCGCTCGTCTACGAGCTCGACGACGATCTGCGTCCGCTCGAGGCAAAGCCTGTGGAGGAGCGCTACCTGCGCAGCGCGGCGGAGATCCGGGCCGCGGCAGAGGCAGTGGCCCGTCAGGCGGAGGGCTGAGTGGAACAATGACCGGACAGGGCTCCCGAGGAGGCAGTGCGGTGCACCAGGACCACATGCGGGCACGATGGGTCGCGGCCATGGCAGTCGGCGGTGCGCTCGTGCTGAGCTCGTGCGCGACAGACCGCGAGCTCACGGAGCCAGAACCGGTCCCGGTGACGGAGGAGAACCTGCAGGCCACCCTGCTCACCGAGGAAGACCTGCCCGCCGCGTTCACCGCCTCCGACGAGCCGGGCACGCCCATCAGCGCCGAGACGATCGACGAGCACGACTGCGACGATGCTCTCGGTGAGCTCGAGCCCGAGCTGGCCGCGAGCGCCGACTTCACGGCCAACGGCGTGGTGCTGACCGACACGGCCGCCTGGTTCCCGGGTCAGGGCGCCGCCGCCGAGCAGGTCTACCGGGACGTCGCCGAGCGCTGCGACCAGGTCGTGGTCGACGACCGTGGGGTGGCGATCCGAGCGGGTGGGCTCGACTTCGGGGTGCTCTCCGACGACGTGCTGGCCATACGCATCGAGGTCGAACCCGAGACCGGGGCCATCGAAGAGCGCGACATCATCGTCATGCGCCAGGGCGACCTGCTGCACGTGATCCGCCTCACCGGCCCACGTCCCTCCGACAAGGCGCTGCTCGATGGCGCCGTCCGCATCACGATCGGGCGCCTCGGCTTGCTCTACGAAGACACCACCTGAGGGTCGACCCTCTCCGCTCGCTCGAGCAGGTAGCCACGTGACCTGACGGTCCTGATGGCGAGCCCGAGGGGCGTCACTCGGCGACGAAGCCGCAGCATGTGCACGTCCAGAGCGTTCCGGCCCGGGGCCCCGCTGGGCCAGCCCGCCGAAGCGAGGGCCGAGCGCGCGACCACCGCCCCGTAGCGCTCCACCAGGGCGGCTGTGAGCCGAGCCTCCACGGGAGGCAGCGAGGCCCAGAGGCCGTCGAACCGGAGCACCCCGTCGTCATCCAGCAGCGGCACGGGCTGCTGGCGGTTGGCTGCGCGCAGGCGCAGACCCGCCACACGCAGACGCACGTCGTCCTCGCCCGCCGGCACCCGGATCCAGTCCTCGAGATCGTCGGCGGGAAGGGGCGGCAGCTCGCCCTCCACGAGCAGCAACCGCGGTCGATTGTCGCGCTGAAGCTGCTCGCGCCGATGGCTCTCGTCGGGCCAGCGCAGCATCACGACATCCACCCGGGCGACGGTACGGATGAAGCGTTACCCGTTTGTTTCACGCTCGTGAAGGGTCCAACGCGAGCCATCGGTGGTTTCGACAGCGCGCTGTCCAGTTCGTCCGTATAGTGCGCGCCCATGACTCGCCAATCACACCTCGACCACCTTGCCTCGGTCCCCTTGTTCTCGGCGTGCTCGAAGAAGGAGCTGCAGGCGGTGGCCAGGGCGTCCGACGAGGTCGCGCTCCCCGCCGGTCGGCACCTCTGCGAGCAGGGGAGCATCGGGCGCGAGGCGTTCGTCATCGTCGGAGGCACCGCTGAGGTGCGCCGCAACGGTCGGCGCGTCGCCACCCTCGGTGCAGGCGACTGCTTCGGGGAGCTGGCCCTCCTCGACCATGGCCCCCGCACCGCGACCGTCACGGCCGTCACCGACATCGACGTCCTCGTCCTCGGTGCTCGCGAGTTCGCCGGCATCCTCGACGAGGTTCCGCCGATCGCGCACAAGCTGCTGAAGAGCCTGGCGAGCCGCATCCGCGAGCTCGACACCAAGACGTACGGCTGACGGCGAGCGGCGGGCCAAACCCGCGCTAGCCGCCGGCGCGCATTCGGGCGACACACCGGGGAGCAGGTACGTTCGCGGCGTGAAGTCCCGCCTCAAGCCTCACCAGCTCGCAATCGGCCTTGGCTTGGTGTTCGCCGCGATCACAGTCGGGTCCGGCATCACTGCGACCATCTTCCAGCAGCACGACGACAGCACTGTGCAGCGCGAGGTGTTCGGCAACATCCCGAGCGCCTGGAAGCTGGTCTTCTACACGGTCTTCCCCGTTCTCATCGTCTACGGATCCGTGCTGTTCAGCCAGCGGGTGCGCAACTGGGAGCGGGGCGCTCCGGACAACCGGCGTACGACGGCGAAGAACGTCGGCCGGCGAATGAAGGACTTCCGCGCTGGCGTGTACATGCAGACCCTGCTGCGCGACCCGGCGGCCGGGATCATGCACAGCCTCATCTACTTCTCGTTCCTGATCCTGCTCGCCGTCACCACCGTGCTCGAGATCAACCACCAGGTGCCCGAGGCCTGGAAGTTCCTCCACGGCGACATCTACCGCGCCTACTCGGCTGTGGGCGACGGTGCCGGTCTGATGCTGTTCACCGGAGTGATGTGGGCTGTCGTGCGCCGCTACGTGCAGCGCCCGTACCGCATTCGCATCAAGACGAAGCCGGAGCACGCCCTGATCCTCGGCACGATCTTCGCCATCGCCGTCACCGGGTTCGGTGCGGAGGTGTGGCGCATCGCGCTCGACGGTCGGCCCGAGTTCGAGAAGTGGTCGTTCATCGGATACCCGCTGTCGGGCCTGATCGACGGCACTAGCAACCTGGCCGGTGCCCACCAGATCTGGTGGGTCGCCCACGTGGCCAGCTTCTTCCTGTTCGTCGCGATCCTGCCCGTGACGATGCTGCGCCACATCTTCACGTCGCCGCTGAACATGTACCTGAAGGACCGTGAGCGGCCCAAGGGCGCCATGCGGCCGATGCCCAACCTGATGGAGACCGAGCTCGAGAGCTTCGGTGCGTCCACCATCGAGGACTTCACCTGGAAGCAGCTGCTCGACACCGACGCCTGCACGATGTGCGGCCGCTGCACATCCGTCTGCCCGGCACACGCCACCGGCAAGCCGCTAGATCCGCGCGAGATCGTGCTGAAGACCGGCGAGGTGATGGCACGCACCGGCACCCCGCCGGTGTCGCCGCCCATCGGTGTCGACCCGGAGATCACGGTCAGCGCCAACAGCCTGTTCGAGCGCATCACCTCGGAGGAGGTCTGGGCCTGCACCACGTGCAAGGCCTGCGACGAGATCTGCCCCGTGAACATCGAGATCCTCGACAAGATCCTCGACATGCGGCGCTACCTGTCGCTGATGGAGTCGAACTTCCCGACCGAGCTGGGCTCGGCCTACCGGGGCATGGAGAACTCCGGCAACCCCTGGGGCATGAGCCAGACCGAGCGCGCCGCCTGGACGAGCAAGGTCGATGGCGTGGCGATCGTCGAGCCCGGCGACCCGTTCGCGCACGAGTACCTCTACTGGGTCGGCTGCGCCGGCTCGTTCGACGACAAGAACCAGAAGGTCACCATCGCGATGGCCAAGCTGCTCCAGCGCGCCGAGATCGACTTCGCGATCCTCGGCCCGTCCGAGCAGTGCACCGGCGACCCGGCCCGCCGCTCCGGCAACGAGTACATCTTCCAGATGCTCGCCATGGCGAACATCGAGTCGCTCAACGGCATGGGCGTGAAGAAGATCATCACGCAGTGCCCCCACTGCTTCAACACGCTCCTGAACGAGTACCCACAGCTCGGTGGGCACTTCGAGGTGATCCACCACAGCCAGCTGCTCGAGCAGCTGATCAGCTCGGGCAAGCTCGACATGACCGGCGCGCGTCTCGAGGAGCGGGTCGTGTACCACGACTCCTGCTACCTGGGCCGCCACAACGACGTCTACCTGTCGCCGCGCAACGTGATCGGCAGCCTGGGTGGCATCGAGGTCGTGGAGGCGGGCCGCAACGGCACCAAAGGGATGTGCTGCGGCGCCGGTGGTGCCCGCATGTTCATGGAGGAGAGCACCGGCAAGAAGGTGAACGACGAGCGCGCCGAGGAGCTCATCGCAACTGGCGCCAGTCGCGTCGCCACCGCCTGCCCCTTCTGCTACATCATGCTGGACGACGGCGTGAAGGGAGCGGGGGCGGAGGAGTCGGTGCGCGTCGCCGACATCTCGATGCACCTGCTCGAGGCGCTGGAGGCGGGCGACGATGCCCGCCCGCTGGCGGAGCTGCAGACGCTCGAGGACTGAACCCGCTCAGGCGGGCCTGGGGGAACGATGGCTTTGCTCAAGCGCAAGGAGGACGAGTGGGATGGCAAGGTCGACCGTCGACGGCCGCCCCGCGTGCTGGTCGTGAACGACGATGCTGAGGCGTGCGAGCTCTTGGTGCGCTTCCTGGGCCTAGCCGGCTTCCAGGCCGGCGGCGCCGACAGCGACACCACTGCCATGTACCTGATGAGCCAGCACCTGCCGCGCTGCGTCGTGCTCGACCTGCAGACCGGTGGCGTCGGTTCGAGCCTCAAGCTGCTCGATCAGATCCGCACCCATCCCGACCGGCGCATCAACAGCGCCCGCGTGGTGCTCTGCGCACCGAGCCCGAAGAACCGCACGTTCTCGTTCCAGTCGGGCGCCGACGCCTTCGTCGTGCGGCCCTTCCACGTGAAGGATCTAGTGGCCGAGGTGACCGACGTGATCAAGCGCCCCCAGGACGAGCGAGCACGCCACCGCCGCGACGAGCTAGCCCGCGGCGCCTGACACGTCTGCAAACCCCCACCAACCAACGTCTGTGAACCCGCACGACCGGTATGCGGACATCCGGGTTCACAGACGTCAGAAGTTCTCCCAGTAGCGGCTCGGGGTGGGGCCGCGCTGACCCTGGTACTTCGACTGGAGTGAGCCGGATCCGTAGGGGACGTCGGCCGGCGTGGTCATCCGCAGGAAGCTGATCTGGCCGATCTTCATGCCGGCGTAGAGCGTGATCGGCAGGTTGGCGACGTTCGACAGCTCGAGCGTGATGTGCCCGTCAAAACCCGCGTCGATAAACCCCGCGGTCGAATGGATCAGCAGGCCGAGCCGGCCCAGCGAGCTCTTGCCCTCGACGCGGCCGACGAGGTCGTCGGGCAGCGCCACCCTCTCCAAGGTGGAGCCGAGCACGAACTCACCCGGGTGGAGGACGAACGGTGTGTCGGCATCGATCTCGACGAGGCGAGTCAGCTCCTCCAGGTTCTTCTTCACATCGATGACCGGCATCGTGTGGTTGAGGAACACGCGGAAGTAGCGGTCGAGCCGGACGTCGACCGACGCTGGCTGCACGAGGCTCTCGTCAAAGGGGTCGAGCGTGATCCGCCCAGCGGCCAGCTCTTCTCGGATGCTGCGGTCAGACAGGATCACGGCGCCGAACCTAGTGCGGCCGGTGTGCCACTCGATCGACGACCGCGCAGATGTTGGGGTCCGAGGCGTCGGGCTACGATCCGTCGATCCCGCGGGTGTAGTTCAGAGGCAGAACATCAGCTTCCCAAGCTGAGAACGCGGGTTCGATTCCCGTCACCCGCTCCATCCACCCATCCATCCAACCGACACGTACGACCTGGCTGATCGCAGCCTGCTAGCGGCAGGGCGATCAGGGAAGAGGGCAGCTAGGCCAAAGCTGAGTCGACCACAGCCATCGGTGGAAGTGCAGGGGCATGCGTCTCGTTGCTGCGCTCTGCTCGGAGGCGGTCGATGATCTCCTCCGATGGCATCGGGCGACCCACGAAGTAGCCCTGCACCCGGTCGCAGCCCTGATCGGCGAGGAAGCGGCGCTGCTCCGCTGTCTCGACGCCTTCGGCCACGAGAGTGAGACCGAGGCTGTGCCCCATGGCGATCGTGGCTGCGACGATCGCGGCGGCGCTCGGGGTCATCCCCTGGATGAACGACTGGTCGATCTTCAGGGAGGCCACCGGCAGCGTGCCGAGGTAGCGGAGGCCGCAGTAGCCCGTGCCGAAGTCATCGATCGCCGCCGTCACGCCAAGCGAGCGCAGCTCCTCGAGGGTCGCCGCTACGTCTTCGAGGTTGTCGACGACGGTGCTCTCGGTCAGCTCGACGACCAGGTTGTGTGGTGCAGCGCCGGTCGAGCGCAGCGCGGCAGTCACGACAGACACGAGGCCCTGCGTGAACTGCCTCGACGACACGTTGACCGAGATGAACTGGTCGTGCAGGCCCAGGTCCTGCCAGCGCCGGAGCTCGCGACACGCACCGAAGATCACCTGCTCGCCCATCAGCACGATGAGGTTGGACTGCTCGGCGATGGGCACGAAGTGGCCAGGCAGGAGGAAGCCCTGCTCCGGATGGTTCCAGCGCACGAGGGCCTCCGCTCCCACGGTGCGGCCGGTCGGCAGGTCGACGATCGGCTGGTAGTGGAGGACGAGCTCGTCACGAGACAGGCCGTCCAGCAGCCCGGCCTCAAGGTGGAGCCGAGCCTGAGCCTGCGTCGCCAACGTGCTGCTGAAGACCTCCCACGAGTTGCCGCGCGTGTCCTTGGCCCGGTACATCGCCGCATCCGCGCTGGCGAGCACGTCGTGGGCTGAATCGCCGTCGTTGGGATAGAGCGCTATGCCGACGCTGCCCGACAGCAGCAACCGCTCCTCGGCCACGGTCACCGGCGTCCCCAGCGCCTTGAGCACGCGCTCGGCCACGACCACCACGTCATCCGGAGCGGTCAGGTGTGGCAGCAGCACCACGAACTCGTCACCGGAGAGGCGGGCGACGGTGTCCTCGTCACGGATGCAGGTGCGCAGGCGGTCCGCCACGTTGCGCAGAAGCTCATCGCCCGCCGCGTGGCCGAACGTGTCGTTGATCTCCTTGAACCGGTCGAGGTCGATGAAGAGCACCGCGCAGCTGCCGCCGCACCGGCGCGCATGCGCAATGGAACGGTCGAGGCGGTCGACGATGAGGGTGCGGTTGGGCAGCCCGGTGAGGTCGTCGTGGGTCGCTTGGTGCTCGGTCAGGGCGCGCTCACGCAGGATGCCGACCAGGTAGCCGGCCAGGATGAGCCCGCTCATGACGGCACCGGTGGCCACTGTCGCAGAGGCCGTCACGCCACGCACAGCCTGGCCAGCTAGCACGGCAGGTGCAGCGAGGAGAGCGATCACCACGACCGCGGCGTGCGTCGAGGAGAACAGCACCGGATGCTCGAGCAGCCGGTCGGGCTCGACTCGGGCGGCCGGGTTGAGTGCAGCGGCGCCGAGCGCCAGCAGTCCTGCCAGCGCGAAGACGTTGCCGATGGCACCGGCCGACTGCCCTTGTGACACCTGGAGCTCCTGCCAGAGGTGTGCCGTGAGAAGGCACACGACCCCGACCTGGATGCACCCGAGTGGGCCGCGCCGGGCTGACGGAGCACGCATCCCTCGCACCGTGACGACCAGCAGTGCCACGTCGAGCGCGACGAGCACCGCGGGGAAGGCGCCCTGGGCATCGCTCCAAGCCGACGTGAGGGTTCGCTCGCGCCAGTCGCCGACGGCCACGTGCAGGACGATGCCCACGGCCGTCGCCACCAGCGCTGACTCGACGAGCACATCGATCTCGCGGATCTGCCTGTGCGCGGCCACCATCTTCACCAGCGCGTGGCCCAGGAACGGGTATGCCGCGACCGCGACGATCGACCTCCACGACTGGGCGGCCGCGGTCTGGTCGAGGCCGGCGCCGCAGATGGTGAGCAGCGATGCGCTGACCGACAAGGGGATCACCTGGCCCGCCAGAAGCGGCCCGTCAGGGGGCACCCGCACGGCGACCCATGCCAGCGAGACCGACGCCAGAACCCCAGCCCAGGTCAGCCGCGTTGCCGACCCGCTGGCCACTGCCGAGATGACCGCGACCGCGGCGGCACCGACCGGCACCGCCACGGAGGGGGTACGAAGCCGCTCGAAACGCATGGTCGACTATCGGCTTCAACCCCACTCAGGCTGAAGTGCAACCCTCCGCAACATCCGAAAGGGGCCCAGATCCGCTGCTTGTGGCGGATCGAGCGGAATGCGCGTGGCCTCGCGCCAGCGGCTGACCTCCGTCGTCTGAGCATCTCGGCGCCACTTCTGGTGGACTGACCGCCCATGGCTGACCTGATCGTGCGAAGCGCCACCCTCGTCGACGGCTCCGGGGCCGCCCCGCGGATGGCCGACATCGTTGTGGACCAAGGCCTCGTGGCCGAAGTCGTGGCCGCTGGAAAGGCCTCCACGGCCCACGCCAGCGAGGTCATCGACGCCGACGGCGCTGTCGTGACGCCTGGCTTCGTCGACATCCACACCCACTACGACGGCCAGGTCACTTGGGACAACCACCTGGCCCCGTCGTCCTGGCACGGCGTCACCACCGTTGTCATGGGGAACTGCGGCGTCGGGTTCGCGCCCGTCCGCTCAACCGACCACAACGCTCTGATCGAGCTGATGGAGGGCGTCGAGGACATCCCCGGCGCCGCGCTGCACGAAGGGGTCTCCTTCGACTGGGAGAGCTTCCCCGACTACCTCGACGCCATCGAGCGGCTCGACCACGACATCGACATCGGCGCGCAGGTCCCCCACGGAGCCCTGCGACTCTACGTGATGGGTGATCGCGGGGCGCGGCGCGAGCCCGCCACGCCGGAGGAGATCGCGGAGATGGGGCGCCTCGTGGCGGAGGCGGTGCGCGCCGGCGCTCTCGGGTTCACGACCTCACGCACCCTGAACCACCGGACCAGCACCGGCGACTGGACCCCCACACTCACCGCGGCAGAAGAGGAGCTGGTCGGGATCGCGGAGGCGATGGGCGACACGGGTGCTGGTGTGATCGAGCTGATCTCCGACTTCCCCGATGGCATGGCGGAGTTCATGCGCCTGCGCCACATGGTCGAGCGCTCGGGCAGGCCGCTCACCGTGTCGCTCGCACAATCGGGATCGAGCGATGGCTATCGCGGGATGCTGGCGCTGCTCGAGCAGGCGGCCGCCGACGGGCTCCCGATGAAGGCGCAGGTAGCAACTCGGCCGACGGGCGTCCTCTTCGGCCTCCAGGCCAGCTTCAGCCCCTTCGGCGCCAACCCCGAGTACCGCCGCATCGCGGACGTGCCCCACGCGGAGCGTGTCGCCTTGCTGCTCGACCCTGAGGTTCGAGCGCGCATCCTGGCAGCGGAGGGGCCGGGGGACGCCAACCGCTTCGACGCGCTGTTCGAGCTCGGCGACCCGCCTGACTACGAGCAGCCGGCCGATCGCACGATCGGAGCTCGCGCTCGCGCGGCGGGCCGCACGCCAGCTGATCTCGCCTACGACGCGATGGTGGCGGACGGAGGCACCGGGTTCCTCTACTTCCCCTTCGCGAACTACGTCGACCATGACTTCTCGGCGATCCTCGAGATGATGCAGCACCCTCAGACGCTCATCGGCCTCGGCGATGGTGGCGCCCACGTCGGCACGATCTGCGACGGCTCCAACGTCACCACGATGCTCACTCACTGGGTCCGCGACCGCAGCCGGGGGCCGCGCGTGGAGCTGCCGTGGGCGATCCACGCCCTGACTCGGCGCAACGCAGAGGCCGTGGGGATGCTCGACCGCGGACTTGTCGCCCCCGGCTACAAGGCCGATCTCAACCTGATCGACCTCGACGGTCTGCGCCTTCACCCGCCGGAGATGCACTTCGATCTCCCGGCCGGGGGCAAGCGGCTCCTCCAGCGGGTCGACGGCTACCTCGCAACCGTCGTGTCGGGTCAGGTCACCTACCGCGATGGCTCGCCAACAGGTGCACTCCCAGGGCGCCTGGTGCGCGGCGCCCAACCCGACGCGGCTCGGTCCAACGGTGGCTGATCTCGTACTACGCAACGGTCACCTGGTCGACGGGTCCGGGGGAGCCGCCCGCCCGGCCGACGTCGTCGTCGACGCCGGCCGAGTGGTGGAGGTGGTCGCCGCCGGCACGGCCTCGACGGCCAGCGCAGGACGCGTGCTCGACGCCGATGGCCGGCTCGTCACCCCGGGCTGGGTCGACGTGCACACCCACTACGACGCCCAGGTCACATGGGACCCGTGGGTCACACCCAGCTCGTGGCACGGGGTGACGACGGTCGTCATGGGGAACTGCGGTGTTGGCTTCGCGCCCGCCGCGCCAGACCGGCACGAGTGGCTGATCGACCTGATGGAGGGCGTCGAGGACATACCCGGTTCGGCCATGACCGAGGGCATCACCTGGGAGTGGACCAGCTTCCCGGAGTACCTCGACGCGGTCGAGCGCATGCCCCGGGTGCTCGACGTCGGCGCCCAGATCGCCCACGGCCCGCTGCGCGCGTTCGTCATGGGCGACCGTGGGGCCGACAACCTGCCTGCCACCACCGCCGACTCCGCCGCGATGGGCGAGCTCGTGACGGAGGCCCTTCGAGCGGGCGCGCTCGGCTTCTCTACCAGTCGCACGCCCCTGCACCGCTCGAAGGCCGGTGAGCTGGTTCCCGGCACGACCGCTTCGGCCGACGAGCTGCTTGCCATCGGCGACGCGATGGCTCGCGCCGGTCACGGCGTGTTCCAGTTCGCGCCCGAGCACGCCCACGTCCCCGTCCACGAGTGGCCCTGGATGCAAGAGCTGGCTCGTCGCACTGGCCGAACCGTCAGCGTGAACCTGAACCAGCCGGATCAAGACCCGGAGGTGTGGCGCGAGGTCCTCCGACTCCTCGACGAAGCCGCTCTCGACGGGCTCCCGCTCTACGCACAGGTCGCCGGACGATCGATCGGCATCCTGTACTGCCTTCACGGCAGCGTGCACCCGCTCTTGTTCCATCCTGCGTACGCGGAGGTCGCGGACCTGCCCATGCCGGCGCGGCTCGCCGCGCTGGCGGAGCCCGAGCGGCGACGGCGAATCATCGAAGACGTTCCCGACGACGGAGGCTTCTTCGAGCGGGCCGTGCTCGCCAAGCTCAACCGCATGTGGCCTGTCGACGGCGCCGACATCGACTACGAACCGTCGGCCGACTCTTCGGTGGCGTCGATCGCGTCGATGCGCGGCGTCCCGCCCATGCAGCTCGTGCTCGAGCAGCTCTGCAGCGACGACGGCAACGGCATGCTCTACGCGCCCTTCTTCAACTACGGCTACGGCGACCTGTCGATGACCTACGAGGCGGTGCAGCACCCGCGGACGCGGATGGGGCTCTCAGACGCCGGTGCTCACTGTGGAGCCATCTGCGACGGCGGCACCCCGACGTTCATGCTCACGCACTGGGCTCGCGATCGCCGCCGAGGTCCGAAGCTCCCGCTCGAGCACGTGGTGGCGCGCCAGACCCGCGAGACGGCCGAGCTCTACGGACTGCACGATCGCGGCCTGATCGCGCCCGGCATGCGCGCCGACCTCAACGTGATCGACTTCGACGCGCTCTCATTCGGCCTCCCCCGGATGGCGTTCGACCTTCCCGCAGGTGGACGACGCTTGGTGCAGCGGGCCAAGGGCTACGACGCCACGTTCGTGGCGGGCGTGCAGACCGTCGCCGACGACGAGTTCACCGGCGAGCTCCCCGGCAGCCTGGTGCGCGGGCCCCAAGCGGCCCCCTGAACCCTGGCCCGCCGAAGCTGCCCCTCGGGCGGCTCGGCAGTTGTTCACAAACGTGGCCAGGTCACGAAACCTTCGTGAAACACAATGACAGGAATCTGTCGCGAGCCTCATCCCCTGACTTAGGAGCGACATGGAAGTCAATGCTGGCGATACCGCATGGGTGCTGACTGCAACGGCGCTCGTGCTGTTCATGACGCCGGGTCTGGCGTTCTTCTACGGCGGCATGGTCCGCAGCAAGAACGTGCTCGGCATGCTCATGCAGAACTTCTTCGCGATGGGCCTGATCGGCGTGCTCTGGGCTGCCGTCGGGTTCTCCATCGCCTTCGGCGACGGAGGCGGCTACGTCGGCAACTTCGACTTCGCCTTCATGACCGACCTGGTGACGAAGTTCAACGCCGACGGGACCTTCGTCAACCCGCTCCCGGGGCTCGACTTCTTGACCATTCCGCCCATCGTGTTCTTCGCCTTCCAGATGATGTTCGCCATCATCACCCCGGCACTGATCACGGGCGCGACGGCAGACCGGCTCAAGTTCAAGTCCTACGCCATCGTGATCGCCCTCTGGTCGGTCCTCGTCTACTCGCCGATCGCCCACTGGGTGTTCAGCCCGACGGGCTGGCTGTTCAAGCGGGGCGCACTCGACTTCGCGGGCGGAACTGCGATCCACATCAACGCCGGCATCGCGGCTCTGGTGATCGTGGCGATCATCGGCAAGCGCAAGGGCTACCCGGAGCAGCCGATGCCGCCGCACAACCTTCCGTTCACCCTGTTGGGCACCGGCATCCTGTGGTTCGGCTGGTTCGGCTTCAACGCCGGCTCCGCTGGCGCTGCCAACAGCATCGCTGCTCACGCCCTGGTCAACACGAGCCTCGCCGCATCGGCTGCCATGCTCGGCTGGCTCGTGGCGGAGAAGCTGAAGGACGGGCACGCCACGACGCTCGGCGGAGCGTCCGGGGCGGTCGCTGGGCTGGTGGCGATCACACCGTGCGCCGGGTACGTCGGCGGCATGTCGCCGATCATCATCGGCGCCATCGCGGGCGTGGTCTGCTACCTGGCGATCAGCATCAAGAAGGCGCTGAAGCTCGACGACAGCCTCGACGTGATCGCCGTGCACCTGGTGGGCGGCATCGTCGGATCGCTGCTGCTCGGGTTCTTCGGCGACGCTGCCATCAACTCGGCGGGCTTCGACGGTGTCTTCTTCGACGGTGGCACCGACCTCCTCGTCGACCAGGCGGTTGCCGTCGGCGCTGCACTGGTGTTCTCGGCAGTCGTGACCTTCATCATCGCCAAGGCCGTCGACGTCATCTTCGGTCTGCGCATCGATGAGGACGCCGAAGACACGGGCCTCGACCTGAGCCAGCACGCCGAGACGGCATACTCCAACTGACCGGAAGGAACGACGTGAAGCTCATCACAGCAGTCATCAAGCCGTTCAAGCTCGACGAGGTGAAGGAAGCCCTGAAGGCGGCGGGGGTCAACGGCATGACCGTCACCGAGGTACAGGGCTTCGGCCGGCAGTCGGGGCACACCGAGGTGTACCGCGGCGCGGAGTACACGGTTGACTTCGTCCCGAAGATCAAGCTCGAGATCCTCGCCGACGACCAGTCAGCCGAAGGCATCGTGGATGCCCTCGCTGGCGCTGCCCGCACGGAGAAGATCGGCGACGGCAAGGTCTGGATCACCGATGTCGGCTCCGTGCACCGGATCCGCACCGGCGAGCGCGACACCGACGCCATCTAGGCAACAAGAGCCCCGCTGGCCCGGCCGGACGTCCGCAAGGGCGCCCGGCCGGCCCGCGAGCGGACAGGGCAGCGACAGGTAGCCTCGGGGGCTGTGAGCTCCGCCGGTCCCCCCAGCCCCGTCGACGTCGACGCCGACGGCCCGGCCTGGCACATCGAGCCGAGCGGCCCGCTGCGTGGCGACGTCGTGGTGGCTGGGTCGAAGAACGCTGTGACCAAGCACATGGTCGCCGCTCTGCTGGCGGACTCACCCTCGATCATCCGCAACGCGCCGCTGGTCGGCGACGTCGGCATCACAGCCGAGATCCTGCGGTCGATCGGGCTCGACGTCGACATCGCGGGCGACGCCATCACGGTGTCGCCCGTGCCCGAGCCCACGCCACGGGTGCCGCTCGAGTTCTCAGGGCTCAACCGCATACCGATCCTCCTTCTCGGTCCGCTGCTCCACCGTGCGCACGAGGCCTTCGTGCCGCTCGTCGGCGGCGACCGCATCGGTCGACGCCCCGTCGACTTCCACGTGTCGGCGCTCCAGCAGATGGGGGCCGAGGTCGAGGTGCAGCCGCAGGGCATCACGGCGCGCATGAAGGGCCGCCTCAAGGGCTCGCGCATCACGCTCCCCTATCCCTCGGTCGGCGCCACCGAGACGGTCATCCTGTCCGCGGTGCTCGCCGAGGGGCGCACCGTGATCCACAACGCCGCCACCGAGCCAGAGGTCGTGGAGCTGGCACTGTTCCTCCAGCGGATGGGCGCTCACATCGCGCTGCGGCCAGACCGGCGCTTCGTGATCGAGGGCGTCGAGTCCCTCAACGGCGCCGAGGCGATGCTGCAAGGCGACCGTCTAGAAGCGTTCAGCTACCTGGTCGCGGGCTTGATGACCGGCGGGCGTGTGCGAGTCGGTGGGTGCAACCAAGACCGCCTGGTCACCGCGATCAACACGCTGCACCGCATGGGCGCGCGCATCGACATCAACGACACGTGGATCAGTGCCAGCGCAACGCAGCTGCGCCCGGCGGCGGTGCAGACCGACACGCACCCCGGTTTCATGACGGACTGGCAGCCGCCTCTGATCGTCCTGATGACGCAGGCCGATGGCATGTCGGTGCTGCACGAGACCGTCTACGAGGACCGGCTCGGCTACGTCGACGCCGTCAAGGCGATGGGCGGCGAGATCGAGCTGTTCGACACCTGCCTCGGCGGCCCCGCATGCCGCTTCCACGACTCCTCCGCCAAGCACTCCGCGGTGGTGCGGGGGGTATCCAAGCTGCAAGGCGCCGACGTCACCATCCCCGACGTGCGGGCAGGCTTCTCGTCGGTCATCGCTGCGGCTGCGGCCGAGGGCTCATCGACGATCCACGGCATCCACCACCTCGAGCGCGGCTACAACGCTCCTTTCGACACGCTCGTGTCGCTGGGCCTGCGCCTCACCCGCAGCTGAGGCGCTCAGGCCGTCCTCAGCCTCGCAACAAGCTGGCGAGAGCCCAGACCGCCCCGAGCAGCCCGATCGCCGCGAAGACGAGGCTGCGGGCGAGCGGCGCACGCTCGAGATCACCCTCCTTGCGCTCCTCGGGGGGCCGCACCAGGGCCATCAAGCTGCCCACGGCCATCGCCCCACCGATGGCCAGCACGAGATAGGCCAGCAGGTCCTCTCCCAGGAACATGGGGTCAGACTACGACGGTCGCAGGTCACCCCCAGTGACCAGAAATATCACTCAAGGTGGCCGCAACGGGTGTCGATGCTGCTACTGGCCAGTGGTCATCGCCCCCGCTGGCCAAGCACGGGAATCGGGACGGGGGTTGCGAAACTCCCTCCAACCGCATCGCAACCGGTCCCTGGCCGGCGAACATGCCGTGACCTCCGTCCCCTCCCATGGGTCCAGCCGCTCGCCCGATCAGGGCTCGAGGTCGGCGTCGGTCACCTGGGAGCGAACGGACGTGACCGTGAGGACCTCCACGATCCCGCCCTCGTGCTGCACCCGCCGTGCAACGAGCGCTCCGGACTCAGCTGCGAAGCAGAACGAGGCCTCGACGCCGAAGGGCGCGCGCGGGTCGATGCGCAGCAGCTCCAGGGCGAAGCATCCGGGTTCGGGCTGAGTCACCCGGTAGAGCGGAGACCGGCCCTGCGTCAGCGAGCGGATGCCGGCGACCTCCCGTTTCACGCTCTCCGCGTACGTGACGCCGCCGGGAGGGCCCAACCGGCACGGCTCGGCACGCTCCGCGTCGTCCGCTGGCGGCGCCGGACAGACGATGAGACGATCGTCGTCGCGCCCGTCGACACCACCTAGCTGTCGGTGCACGCGCCGCGGTGGCCGCTGGGCGACGACGTCGTCTGACGTGAGCACCGCTCCGGTCACGTCACTGCGTCGCTCGTAGGTGCCGGTGGCGACGAAGGTCGCCTGGCGGAAGCGCTCCCATGCAGCTGCGAACGCCTCAGCGGGGTCGGTCTCGTCCGCTGGCGGGCGGCCGGCGTCGTCGCCGAGCTCTTGGATCGTGACCACGGCCATGGCTGCTGCGTAGAGGCCCACGACGATCCAGCCCAGGAGCATCCCGCGGCGCCTTCGCATCAGCGCTGACGGTAAACCACGGCACCGGCGCGGAGCGCGCGGCACTGTGCTGCTGGGTCACCAGGTGTTGGCGGGGTGGAAGCCGAGGTCGTGCTCGAGCGTTCGCGGGTCGACGGGTCGCCCGAAGTAGAAGCCCTGACCGAGCTCGCAGCCCAGCTCCAGCAGCCCGGCGAGCTCCACCTGCTCTTCGATGCCCTCGGCTATCGCCGTGCGACCGAGGGTGCGAGACAGGTCGATGATCGTGCGCACGAGGGTGGTGTTCGGGGCCTCGTGTCGGAGGGCAGAGACGAAGGCACGATCGATCTTGAGGATGTCGAAGGGCACTCGCTGGAGGTAGCTCAGCGACGAGTAGCCGGTGCCGAAGTCGTCGATGGCGATTCGCACCCCGAGGTCCTTCAGCTGCTGGAGGCGGCGGAGCACCTGCTCGCTGTCGGAGAGCAGCACCGCCTCGGTCAGCTCGAGGACCAGCGATCCCGCGTCGACCCCCGTCGACTCGATCGCTCCGCGCACGAGGCCGATCAGCTCGGGCGACAGCACCTGGCGGGCAGAGAGGTTGACGCTCATCTGCCATGCCTCGTCCGGGTTGGCGGCGCGCCAGCTGGCGAGCTGCTCGCAGGCCTGGCGGAGCACGAGCGCACCGAGCGCCGTGATCACGCCCGCGTTCTCCGCTATCGGAAGGAACTCTGCCGGCGGCACGTTCCCGCGCTCGGGATGGTGCCAGCGTGCGAGGGCCTCGAAGCCGACGACCTCCCCGCCGACGAGTCGCACGATCGGTTGGTACACGACGGTGATGTCACCAGCGTCGATCGCCTTCTCGAGATCGCCCCTCAACGCCAGCCGATCGACAGCGGTGTGCTGCATGCCTGCTTCGTAGACCTCGATGCAGCCCTTGCCGTGGGCCTTGGCCGTGTACATGGCCAGGTCGGCGTTGCGGAGCAGTTCGTCGGGCGTGGTCTCGGAGCCGTGGCGCATGGCCACGCCGATGCTCGCTCGCGCGAAGACCTCGCGGCCGTCGATCTGCACGGGTGAGCTGAGCGCGTCGAGGATCCGGTCGGCCACCTCGAGGATCGCGGCCTCGTCCGGAGCGTCCTCGAGCAGGACCGCGAACTCGTCGCCGCCGAGGCGCGCTGGGGTGTCGCCCGATCGCAGACAGCTGCGGAGCCGGTCGGCCACCGCACGCAGCAGCTGGTCGCCCACACCGTGGCCCAGGCTGTCGTTGACCAGCTTGAAGTCGTCCAGGTCGATGAAGGCGACAGCCGGAGTGAGCGAGTCGTCGCGCCTGACCCGGTCGAGGGCGTGCTCGACACGGTCCGCGAAGAGAGCTCGATTGGACAGGCCCGTGAGAGGGTCATGGAATGCCTGGTGGCGCAGCTGGTCCTCGAGCCGGCGTCGCCCGGACACGTCGCGGATCGTCAGCACGACGCCGCCGACGTCGGGGTTGTCGAGCAGGTTCAGACCGACGATCTCGGCGTGGATCGTCGAGTCGTCGGCCCGCAGGAGCTGGGCCTCGATCGTGCGCACCGTCTCGGCCGGGCCGTGCACGACCTGGTCGAAGAAGCTGGCGATGTGGCCGAGATCCTCGGCGTGCACGATGCGCTCCAGCGCAGCCCCGTCGAGGTCGACGGTCAGATAGCCGAGCACTCGCACCACCGACGGGGTCTGGTAGCGCACACGACCATCGCGCCCCACGATCAGCACGGCGTCGGTGCTGTGGCGCACCATCTGGTGGAAGCGCGCCTCGCTGCGCTTCTCCTCCACCTCGCCGGCCTGCACCAGGGCATCCACCGTGAGGGCGCACTGGGCACCGAGGATGACCAGGCTATCGTCGATCTCGTCCGGCACGCGCTTGCCGGCGGCGAGGGCCAGGGCCGAGCGCGTGGCGTACTGCGTGGGGATGGGCGCTACGACGATCTCGCCGCCGGTGCTGTCCAGTACTCGCAGAGGCTGATCTCGGAGCGTGCGGAGGTGGCCCAACGCGTCGTCTATGCCGGCCGACGCTCGGTCGATCGGCCCCTGCGGGCCGTAGAGGTCGAGGGGCGAGACGGCGCCGCGGTCGTTGATCACGACCCATGCCACGTAGCGCAGCGACGTGCCGACCAGCCGGGCGCCGGCCTTGAGCATGACCATGCGGATCTCCGGCAGGTCGCTGGCGCTGCGGAGCGCCGTCGCCGTCTCTCGGATGACCCGCTCCCGCGCCGCCTGGGCCTGGGCGCTTCGCACGACGATCTGGAGGCGGGCCAGCAACAGGATGATGAGGACCGAGGGAGCGAGCGCTACGAGAAGGCCGTCCACCTCGCTGCCCCGGGCTCGCTGCACCGCAGCGGCGAAGGGCGACGCCGCAGTGGCGAGAGCGAGTGCGCCGAGGCGCATCCTGGTCATCTCGTACGCGACGAGGTGCTCGCGATCCGCGATCCGCGCCGCGCTGGGGTGAACCGCTGCCGCAGCGATCAGCAGAGGACCAACGGTCAGCAGTCCCAAGCCCACCCGATCGAGGACCTCGGAGCCGTCGTTGAGCTGCGCCGCGCGCAGCAACACCCCGCCGGCGACGATCGTCAGCGTCCCACCCACGAGGAACCGACCGGCGGGCAACGCAGATGCGCGGGTCACGGCCAGCCGCGCAGCCGCCGCACCGATCACCCCAGCCAGCACGAGCGCGGCGTCGGTGACCCACACGCCCTCGACGGAAAGGTCTGCGTCGGCGATCCTCGGCCAGGCGGCCACCGCCAGGGCGAAGGCGAAGCCGAGGCCGATGACCGTCGCGTCGATGTGCGCTATCCAGTTGCGCCGGATGCCGCGCGCCTGCGCCATGAGCAAGACCGCTGCGCCTGCGACCAGCAGTCCCGCCAGCCGGGGGACGTCGCTGATGTGCGGAACCTCGACACCGGCCAGCTCATCCCCGCTCACCACTGCGACCGCCACGAAGCCGGCGGCCCAGATCCCGAGACCGAGCGCGAGCAACCTCCACGACGCCACCGACCTGCCGCGCCGCGGTGACAGGCCCGCCACGATCACCACCGCCACAACAGCCGTGGTGGCCTGCGCCCAAGAGCTGAGCTCACGATCCGGCAGGTAGCGGACGACGGCTCCGGCCGGAAGGGCTGCGATCACCAGCGCGGCCGCGGCGACTCGACGGCGGGCCACAGCGCCAGTCGCCCTCCCTCCGCCACCTCTCATCCTGATCCCGCTCCAGTCATGAGGCCCCGAAGGCCAGTAGACCTGCCGCCCGCAGCACCCATCGTCGCTCACCGGCGACCCAGCGTGCAGGGGATGTTGTGGGTCGATGAGGCATTTAGGCAGGACGACCCAGGATATTTGCCGCCAATCCGGTGTTTGTCATGTTCTGTCCGCCCGAGCTCCACCGCTCGCGGTGGCAGACGTGCCACGCGAACAGCCGGTGGCCGACGAGCGATCAGTCAGCGGGAGGAGGGCGCCGCGCCGCCTTGCGCTCCGACTGCCGGCGCTTGGCGTCGAGCCTGCGCTCGACGCTGCTCCTGGTCGGGCGGGTGGCGCGGCGCGGCGCCTCGACCCGGAGGCCGGCCGCCAGCCGCTCGGCGAGGCGTCGCAGCGCGATCTCCCTGTTGCGGGCCTGTGAGCGCTCGTCGGCCACCACCACCCTGACCTCCGGTCCGAGACGCTCGAGCAGCCGCGCCTTCTGGCGCGGTCCGAGCGAGGGGGAGCCAGCGATGTCGAAGCGCAGCTCGACACGGGTGTCGGCCGTGTTGGCGTGCTGGCCCCCAGGCCCACCCGAGCGGCTGAAGCGCCAGGTGAGCTCGCCGAGCGGCACGGAGCAGCTGCTCGAGACCCGCAGTCGACCCCCTTCTTCATCCACCTCCTCACGGTAGGTTCGAGCCCATGGCGATGACAGCGACCGAGTGGATCGAGACGTTCGCGGCACGACTCGGTGTCGAGCCGCCTGATGCAGCAACGACCGAGGTGCTGCTCGACCTGGCCGGTGCCGCAGCGCACGGATCGGAGCGCGTGGCCGCCCCCATCGCGTGCTGGCTGGTGGGCCGAGCCGGCGCCGACGCAGCGGCCGCTCTGGCGACGGCGCGGACGGTGGCCACCTAGATCAGATGAGGTTTCGTGATCGACGCGACGCCGGCCGCCAGCTGGCCGCCCTGATCACTGCCTCATCGCTGCACGACCCGATCGTGCTGGCCCTTCCGCGCGGAGGCGTGCCGGTGGCCTTCGAGGTAGCCGCTGCACTAGGAGCTCCGCTCGAAGTGCTCGTCGCACGCAAGATCGGTGCGCCGCGCCAGCCCGAGCTCGGCATCGGCGCTGTTGCAGAGGGCGGTGCCCGCGTCGTCGACCACGATCTGGCGCGACACCTAGGTCTCTCGGAGGCCGACATCGACCTGCTCGCGGAGGGCGCCCTGGCAGAGCTGGAGCGTCGGGTTCAGGCCTACCGCGGCGACCGGGGACTTCCCCCGCTCGCGGGGCGCCACGTGATCGTCGTCGACGACGGCGTCGCGACCGGCGGCACGGCAGAGGCGGCACTCGCCGCTGTTCGCGCGCGGCACGCGGCGCGGGTCGTCCTGGCGGTGCCAGTCTGCTCGCCGGACTCCAGTCGCCGACTAGCGCGGGTTGCGGACGAGGTGGTCAGCGTGCTCACGCCCGCCGACCTGACCGCGGTCGGTCAGTGGTACCAGGACTTCACGCAGACCACCGACGCGGAGGTGCGCGACCTGCTCGAGGCCGCAGCGCGGAGGGAGCTCTGACAGCCCAGCCGCAGCTAGGTCAGTCGAAGCCGCGGGCCATGTTGGCGAACAGGGTGTACTGGGGCAGGAAGGCCAGGGAGACGACGCCCGTGGGGCCCGAGCGGTGCTTTGACACGATGATCTCGGCGTGCCCCGCGTTCTCGGGCTTGGGGTCGTAGATCTCCTCCCGGAAGATGAACATCACGACGTCCGAGTCTTGCTCGATGCTGTTCTCCACGGTGATGCCGTTGGCCACGAAGTTGTGGGTCTCCAGAACTGTCGCGTCGTACACGGGCTGCTCGCCGCGCGGATCGATGCCGACGATCTCGTCCCAGAAGACGTCGGAAGTCGCGAGAGCGTCGAGCACCCGATCATCCACCAGCGTGGCCACGCGCCCTAGCCGCTCACGGCTGGGGCTGTGCTTGTAGAGCGTGGATCCGCAGTGCGCGGTGCCCAGCCCTGCGGCCAGATCCCGAGCGGAAACTCCGGACCTTCCCATCGCGGTCTTCACTCGCTGCCAGACCTCTCGCGGGACCGTGTCGTTGTTCGTGTTGGGCACGATCGTGCGCAACATGGCGGCCGCAGCTTCGGCCTGCTTCCCACGGATGCCGTGCACTCCGATCTGGTCGAGGAAGCGGAGCTGGTTGGGCGCACCCGTGATGTGGAGATGGAACGCCGGCCGGTGATCGCCCTGCGCGACCTCTCTCACCCGGCTCTGGACACCCAGCCGCAGGAGCAGCTGTTGAATGCCGTCGGCGAGGGCCCGGCTGGTGGTGGCGTAGTAGATCGTCGCCAGCCGCTTCCTCACGTGCACGCAGCCGTCGGTGGCCCAGAGGTGGCGGAGGAAGAGCGCTACCTGATCGTCGGGCAGACGGAACACGCCGTCGGGAACGAACTTCTCGAACGAGCGCAGGCCCGCCAGGCCCATCGGCTCGAGCCAGGCTTGGATCGGGTTGCGACGACCGTGCGTGAGATGGTGCGGTGAGGGGAGGTACACGTGCGACCAAGTGCCTTGGTCGACGCGGCGGGGCGTGATCCCGAAGTGCGCAGCGGCCCGCTCGACGGCAGCCAGGTTCGCCGGGTCAGCGCTCGTGTAGTGGACGGGCTGACGTGAGGCCACACAACCGTCTCCGATCAGGTGCGCGAGCATCACGACCTCGTCGACGGGCCACCGCTGCGGGTCGAGCGGCGCAGGAACGCTGCGAGGGACGGCGATGCGCACCCCGGGGGCGAGCTCGTCGAGGCGACTCCAACCGTCGACGGTGAGGAAGGGGTGGTTGGCACTCGCCATCACGGTGCGGCCTGAAGCCAGGCGCAGCTGGAACACCTCCTTGACACCAGTGGGGAACACCGACGTCATCGTTGCCGGCACCATCCGGAGATCGCGGTCGAGGGACCACACGGGGATGTTGGTGGCGCCGGAGACGAGCAGCTCGCCGATCGTGACCTCAGCTCCGGTGTCGGCGCGCAGGACGCGCGTGTCCGCTGTGACGCATCCCGACTCGCGGAGGTCGGCGAGCATGGGGCGCTTGTCGGAGCGCATCTCCAGGCCGCGAGAGAGCTGCGACAGCGCCACGACCGGTGTCTCCAGCTCGCGAGCGAGGATCTTCAGGCCGCGGCTCAGCTCGGACACCTCGACCTGGCGGTTCTCGGCGCTGGAGCGGCCCGTCATCAGCTGCAGGTAGTCGACGACGATCATGCCGAGGTCGCCGACCTGGCTCTTGAGGCGCCGCGCCTTGGCCCGGATCTCCATGATCGTGAGGTTGGGGTTGTCGTCGATCCAGATCGGCGCCTCGCCGAGGCGGCCCATGGCGCCTGAGATGCGCTTCCAGTCCTCGGGCTGGAGGTGCCCGTTGCGCATCTTCGTGGAGTCGACCTTGGCCTCGGCGCACAGGAGCCGCTGGCTCAGCTCGAGGTTGCTCATCTCCAACGAGAAGAAGAGCACCGGGCGGCGCGCCGCCAGCGCAGCGTGAGCAACCATGCCGAGCGCGAACGAGGTCTTGCCCATGGCGGGCCGCGCCCCCACCACCACGAGCGCGCTCGGCTGCAGGCCAGACAGCAGATCGTCGAGGTCGAGGTAGCCCGTGGGCGTGCCGGTGATGGTCTCGCCCTTCTCGACGAGCGCCTCGAGCCGATCGAGGTTCTCCGAGAGCATGTCGGAGAGCTTTCGAGTGCTGTCGGTGACGCGCCGCTCGTTGACCTCGTAGACCAGTGACTCCGCTCGGTCGAGAGCCTTGGTGACGTCCTCGGGCACGGAGTAGCCGAGCTCGGCGATCTCCCCGGCCACGGTGATGAGGCGGCGCAGGAGCGAGTACTCCTCGACGATCTGGGCGTAGCGGGCGGCGTTGGAGGTCGCCGGCGTGGACGCCATGATCTGGGCCAGGACAGCCGGGCCGCCGATCGCCTCGAGCAGGTTGGCCCGGCGCAGCTCGTCGGCCACGGTGACGGAGTCGACGGGCTGACCCGAGGCGTAGAGCGTGTGGATGGCGTCGTAGACGTGGCCGTGGGCCGGCTTGTAGAAGTCGGACGCGGTGACGGCCGTGGCCGCATCGGCGATCGCCGTGGAGGACAGCATCATCGCCCCGAGCAGCGACTCCTCTGCCTGGAGGTCATGAGGCGGCACCCGCCCGGCGGCGGCTCGGCGGCTGGTGTCTAGGTCTTCTGCTCGTGCGGCCATGGGGACCTCCACCTTGCGCCAGGCGGCCTGTGGGGGGCTAGGGGTACAACCCTGTGAACCGTCGGTGGACAACCCTGGGGATCAAGGGCGCGCGCTGTGGACGGAGCGCCGTCTCCGCGTTGAGGTGGCACCGGCCGAGGGGCGGCCGGGCCGGTGGCTAGGAGGCGACGATCTCGACCGTGATGGGGAACTCGACCTCGGCGTGGAGCTTGGCTGGCACCAGGTGGGTGCCGAGGGACTTGATGGGGTCGTCCAGGTGCAGCTTGCGCCTGTCGATCTCGATGCCGGTCTGAGCGGCGACCGCCTCAGCGATCTCGCTGGTCGTGACCGAGCCGAAGAGCTTCCCCTCGGCGCCCGCCTTGGCGGCGATGGTGACGGTGCGGGGCACGAGCGCCTTGGCCACCTCCTCCGCAGCCGAGCGATCGCTCGCGTCGCGCAGGTCTCGACCCCGGCGCATCGCCGTGGCCTGTGCCTCGACGCCCGCGGTCGCCCGGAAGGCGAGACCCTTGGGGACGAGGAAGTTGCGCGCGTAGCCGTCGGCCACCTCGAGGATGTCGCCCTTCTTGCCGACCTGGGCGACGTCAGCCCGCAAGACGACCTTCATCACTCCTCCTCGCCGGTGCTGGCGGCATCCGCCAGCACGAGATCGTCGGAGCCGTCGTCGAGCAGATCGTCCTCGACGTCGACCTCCAGCAGTGATCGGTCCATGGGCTCGATGTCCGGTGCAGGCAGATCGCGGTCGCGCTCGCGGCGACCGCCTCTCTCTCCATCGCCCCGCTTCGGTCCACGCGTCTGCGTGACACGGCTCGCGTACGGCAGCAGCGCCATCTCGCGGGCGTTCTTGATAGCGCGGGCGATCTCGGCCTGCTGCTGGACGTTGTTGCCGGTGACGCGCCGAGCACGGATCTTGGCGCGGTCGGACATGAACCGGCGCAGGAGGTTGACGTCTTTCCAGTCGACGTACTCGACCCGCTCGGTGACGAGCAGGCTCACCTTCTTCTTGGCGCGGCGGGCGCTGTCCTTGTTCTTCGTGCGTACGGGCTTGGCCATCAGAAGGGCTCCTCAGCAGGGTCGTAGCCAGCAGGCGCCTGGTTCTGGACGGGACGATTGCCGCCCCCACCACCTGCGGGCGCGCCGTCGCCTTCGCGGCGCTCGTTCTTGGTGATCTCGGCGGTGGCCCAGCGCAGGCTGGGACCCACCTCGTCAGCGATGATCTCGACCTTGGAGCGCTTGTCGCCCTGGTCGGTCTCCCACGAGCGCTGCTCGAGACGGCCGGTGACGATGGCGCGGCTGCCCTTGGAGAGGGTGTCGGCCACGTTCTGGCCCAGCTGAGCCCAGCACGTGACGTCGAAGAAGGAGACCTGCTCCTCCCACTCCTGCGACTGGCGGTTCTGCCAGCGCCGGTTCACGGCGAGGCCGAAGGTGGCGATCGCCTGCCCGGAGGGCGTGAAGCGCAGCTCGGGGTCGCGGGTGACGTTTCCGATGACGGTGACGGTGTTGTCTGCCATGGTGATCCTGGTCCTTACCCGGCCGCTGGGGCCGGCTCGGCCTGCGCTCCCACCAGGCCGCGGCGAGCGGCCTCGTGGTCGGGCAGACGCACAAGCTTGTGGCGGACTACTTCGTCCGCGAGTCGGAGCGAGCGCTCGAGTGCTTCGAGGTCGGCGCCGTCGGCAGTGATCTCCCAGACGACGTAGTAGCCCTCCGTCTTGTGGTCGATCTCGTAGGCGAAGCGCCGTCGCCCCCACCGATCGGTGTTGGCGACTGTGGCACCACGGGTGGCGATCTGGGCCGCCACCGACTTGACCTGGTCGTCGATCGCCTGGTCCTCGAGACCCGACTCGAAGATGACCATCAGCTCATAGGCCCGCATGGGGCATCATCCTCCTCCTGGACCCGGCACGGCCGGGGCCCCCGATCTGGGAGCAAGGGGCTTGCAGTTGGCCGGGAGAGCGTAGCGGTGGGCGGGGCTGCTGCACACATCCCACAGTGAACTCGAGGGGTGTGACAGTCGGCCGCGCGACCTTGGGGCGGGCCCAGGCGTCTATGAGGTGTGAAGGTGGACGGGATGGTCGACCACGGAGCGGAGGGCGACCGACCCCAGCCCAGTGAGGCCGTGCCGCTGCGGGAGCCGTTCGCGGCGTTCTACCAGCGCTCGCTCGGGCCGATGGTTCGATTGGCACACCTGCTGACGAGCGGCAGCGCGGCGTCCGAGGAGCTCGTGCAAGAGGCCTTCATCCGGGTGCACAGGCGCTGGGACTCCATCGAGCACCCCGCCGCCTACCTTCGCACCACCGTGGTGCACGAAGCAGCGTCGCATCGCCGCCGGGCGGCGCTGGAGCTGCGCCGGCGACCCGACCCGCGCCCCGAGGCCGTCGAGGCTCCGGACAACGAGGTGCGCTACGCGCTGGCGGGCCTGCCGTACAGGCAACGGGCAGCGGTCGTGCTGCGCTACTACCTCGACCTTCCCGAAGCTGAGATCGCGACCGCCCTGGGCTGCCGCGTGCCGGCAGTGAAGTCGCTGCTGCACCGGGCGCTCGAGAAGCTGCGACAGGAGGTGGAGCGATGACCCTCGACCAGCGGCCGCTCGAGGACAGGTTGCGCGCCACGCTCGCGCGCTGGGCCGACGAGGCGCCCGAGCCGAGCGGCGAGTGGTTGGAGACCCGTCGGACGGGCCTTCGGCGACGCGACCGCGGTCGCCGCCTGGTCGCGCTCGTGGCCGCCGCGGCGGCGATGTTCGCCCTGGTCTCGGTCGCCGTCGAAGACGACGATTCGCAGCTCGAGATCACCGGTCGCCAGGAGTTCGTCACCGCTCACGTGGCGGTCGGTGAGCAGCAGGGGGTGCGCGTCCTTGCGACGGTCGACGGCGCGGTGCTGGTGGCGAGCGAGAACGACCGGCGTCTGTACCGCATCGACACCGAGACCAACGAGGTGACCGGAGATGTCGCCCTGGCGCTCCCGGACTCGGTCACGGCAGGCGACGGCGCCGTCTTCGCGGTCATCGACGGGCCACCCCGGTTGGCGCGGCTGGATCCCACGAGCCTCGAGGTCGAGGCCACGACTGAGGTGCCTGACGGGGCCCAGGCCGTGCAGTTCGTGGGGGGCCGGGTCTGGGTGCCCACGGATGGACGCACACTCGAGCGCTTCGACCCTCGGACGCTGGCGGCGGCGCCCGCCGTCCCCTTCGACCCTGCGCAAGGTTTCCTCTCCGAGGGCGCGGCAGGGCTGTGGCGCACGCTCCTCGGCACCGACACCGTGGTTCGCATCGACACGGAAACGGGCCAGGTGAGCGACAGCATCCAGATCGAGGGCGAGGTGCGCGGCATCGCCGTCGGCGAGGGCGCCGTCTGGGTCGGTGACATCGCCAACCACCAGGTCGTGCGCATCGACGCTGACAGCGGAGCGGTCGTGGCGTCGATCCCGGTAGGCCTGCAGCCAGCTGGGCTGGCCCTGGGCGACGGCCGTCTGTGGGTGACCGGCTTCCACGACGGCACGCTCACGGAGATCGACACTGCGACGAACGAGGTCGTCTCGACCGTCCTCGTCGGCTATGTGCCTGGAAGCGTGGCCTTCTCTGACGGATCGGTCTGGGTCGCCCTCCACCGGGAGGCAGCGGTCGTGCGGATCGACCCGGCTCGCATCGCAGCCGCCGCCGTTCGCCCCATCGAGCTCGACCTCCACGTCGTCGACCTCGGCGGGCGCGACCTGTTCATGAGGTGCACGGGTGAGGGCGGCCCGACCGTCGTGCTCGAGGCCGGTGGCGGTGCCCTCGGTAGCGAGTGGCTCTACGTGCAGAACGCTCTCCAGCACACCAATCGCGTCTGCAGCTATGACAGGGCGGGCCTCGGGCGCAGCGATGCGGGCCCGGCCGCGCCGACGGCTGACGACGTCGTCGACGATCTCCACTCGGCCCTGACCGAGAGCGGCGAACGCGGCCCGTACGTGATGGTGGGCCACGGCGACGGTGGCCTCTACGTGCGGCACTTCGCGGCTCAGCATCCCGAGCTGGTGGTGGGCGTGGTGCTAGTCGACGCCGTCAGTCCGACCTTCGTCGAAGAGCTGATGCCGCTGCTCACCGAGGAGCAGCGCCGCGCTGCGGAGGCGGACATCCGCGACAAGCCCGAGCTCCAGGGTCTGCCCGAGACCTACCACCAGGTGAGCGCTGACGGAGACTTGGGAGACCTGCCGCTGATCGTCGTGAGCCGGGATCCGGATCTGGGCCCACTGGAGACCAGAGATGCTGAGGCGCTCTGGCAGCAGCACCAACGCGCGCAGGCAGAGCTGTCGAGCCGAGGCGAGCTCGTGATCGCCAAGGGCAGCGGCTACACGATCCAGCTCTCGGCGCCCGAGGTGATCGTCGAGGCCGTCATGTCCGTCGTCGCTGCCGTCGGCTGAGCGCCGTCAGGCGATCGGCGCGCATGCGCCGCCGACGGTCACCCGCGCGCCGGGCTCGATGCCGAGATCGTCGAGGTCGCCCTGGAACACCTCGATGGCGGTGCGGTAGGGACCACCCGGCGGGTAGAGCGGGCAACCCTCACGGTCCTCGCAAGGAGCCATGTCGGTCGTGGACACGATCTGACCGGTGGAGTCGATCCATGCGATCGACAGCGGGGTCGGCGTGTTGCGCATGTGGAACGGGTTCTCGACGTCGGTGTCGTAGACGAACGCCATCCCCGAGTAGCCCTGGAGGTCGGTGACGCCCATCAGCCCGCGCGCTCGCTGCTCCGCGCTGAGCGCAGCGAGAAGGCACCAGGTCAGGAGGTCCCCGCCCCCGGCGGGTGCGACCGTGAGAGCGATCTCCTCGAACCCCTCGAGCGGCACACGCGCTGGGTCGCCAGGCGCATCGGGCGGGATCAGGTAGGGGTCAGCGGGCTTGTCCGCCCCTTGGATCAGCATCGCCCAAACGCCGAGACCGGCTACGACGATCGCCGCCCAGAACAGGCGCTTGAGAACGAGGACGTCGTAGGGCATCGAGCAATCGTGCCACGACGACCGCGCGGCACCTGCCGATCAGGCGCCGATCGGTGCCAGGCCGTAGAGGCCGAGGGTCTCCGCCACATCGTGGGTCAGGTGGTAGCTCTCGTCGGCCGCGGGGAAGGCCCCGCTGCGGACGTCGTCCGCGTATGCGGCGAGGGCCTTCACGCCAGCGCCCTTCAGATCCGCGTAGCGCCGCACGAACTTCGGCAGCAACCGGTCCTCGATCCCCAACACGTCGTGGTACACGAGCACCTGGCCGTCGCACCCGGGGCCGGCACCGATGCCGATCGTGGGGACGTCGACAGCGTCGGTGATCATGCGGGCGACCTCGTCAGGCACCCCTTCGAGCACGATGGCGAAGCAGCCGGCCGCAGCCAGCGCCTTCGCATCCGCTACGAGCTCGAGCGCCGCGCGGTGCTCCCGACCCTGCACCTTGAACCCGCCCATGGCGTGAACAGACTGTGGCGTGAGACCGAGGTGCCCCATCACTGGGATCTCGGCGTCGAGGATCGCCTCGATCATCGGCAGCCGCTTGCGGCCGCCTTCGAGCTTCACGGCCTGCGCGCCGGCGCGCACCAGCTGGGCAGCGTTGCGCACGGTGTCGACCGGAGTCGTGTGGTAGCTCATCCACGGCAGGTCGGCCACGATCAACGGCCGCTTCTCCTGCCGGTCCGGTGCCGACGTGGCCAGACCGCGCGCGACCGCGGCGGTGTGATGCGCCAGGTCGTCGACCGTGACCTGCAGGGTGTCGTCGTAGCCGAGCACGACCATGGCGACCGAGTCGCCGACGAGGATCATGTCGACGCCGGCCTCGTCGGCCATCCGCGCTGCGGGCGCGTCGTAGGCCGTGACCATCACGAGCGGGTCGGTGCCGGCGCGGACCTTGCGAGCCCGGATGGCGGGCGCGGTGAGCGACGTGCGCATATCGCTTTACCTCCTACCGTCCAGCGCCTGGGTGGCTGCCGGCGGCACCGACAACGTTAGAGCCGCCCCGCGGCCCGTTCCAAGCCGGGCACCTCACCCGTACGCAACCCGACCGTTGTCGGGCGCGTGGTCTTCGGACGACACCGCCAGCGTCAGCAGTGCGGACGACCAGTCGGCGAACACCGACAGCTTGCCGGCGCGCTGGTTGCCCAACGACTCCCACGGCACCTCCACCACGAACCGATCTGCGTCGAGCTCGAACGTGCCGACGAAATGCTCCAAGCCGGCAGGGCTCTCGAGGTATGCGAACCAGCCATCGGCCGCACCCTCGAGGAAGATCTGGTAGTCGCTCTCCCGGCCAGCCCCGGCGAACAGATCGAGTCCGATGCCCGCAGCCTGGGAGTCCTCGAGCTCACGGGGGATCGGCCCGGCAGCTGTGAGGGTGGCGCGCAGTGCGCCGCCCGTGTCGACGAGCTCGATGCTGACCAGGTCTGCGTAGGCGGGCGCCTGCGCTCCAGCGTCACCCGCTGCATCCTTCTGCAGGGCGAGCCGGCGGGGTCCGGCCGTCGAGGGGGCAGCCTCGCTCCCCCCGCCTCCTCCATCAGTGGATGGGTTCGTGCCGGTCGCAGCGGAGGTGTCCCCTCCCGCTGATCCTCCCCGCGAAGGATCGACGGCGGCCTCAGGATCGCCAGCGCTCGGGTTCTGCTGTGCCGGCGCGGCAAGCTCCCGGTCCAGCCCGGACGAGTCATGAGCGTCGCTGTCTGCCCACGGCGCGGCACAGCCCATGAGCAAGCTGACCAGTGGGAGCACCGCACGCAGTCGCCAGCGGGCCGAGCCGGTCGCACAGGCGCCAACGCGACGGTGGCCTGGGCAATGTGCCCAGGCCACCTTGCTCTCGGTCATGTCATCAACGGACCGGCTGCTTCTTGCCGTTGCCCGTGCCCTTGCCCATGTCGTGCGGCACGACGATCCCGATGCTCAGATCGCAGGAGCCGTCGTCGAAGGTCGCCATCCCCGTCAGCGTGTAGGTGCGGTTCGGCACGCCAGCCTGAACGCCCGTGCCCGCCCGTTCTGCCCGCGCCATCCAATCCGTCTGCACCGACCCGTCGGCCGTCTCGGCGTATGCCGGCGTCGTGGCAGTCGAGTCGGCCGACAGCGCGCCGTCCTCGTTGGGGATCACATCGTCGGCGACGCCATCACCATCCTCGTCGCCCGTGTTGCCCGAGCCGTTCAGCTCGGCCCCTTCCGAGTCGTACTGGTTGTGCGTCCCCGTCGTGACCAGGGTCACGCTGCCGCCGTCGTCGTCCTCTGCGAGGAAGTAGAGGTTCTCACCTGCAACATCGCCGAAGTACTTGTGGTTGGGTGGCCAGAGCAACGTGGGGTGCACGGCTATGAGGCTGTTGCCCTCACCGCAGTCGTCAGACGAGGTGCTCGTGGTCTCGGTCTGCGAGCCGCTGGGGACCGGAGCGGCCGTGACCGGCCCCACGAGGGCGAGGGTGGAGACCGATGCTCCGAGGATGAGGATCTTGCGCATGCGATGCCTCTTGTTCATCACTGGCACGCCCGATCGACGTGTCCGACTGGTGCACTGTTCGCCACGCTGAGTGGTGAACCCTGCCATGCGGCGACGGCCTAGGGTGCCGCGGTGGACGAGATCGGCACCTGCGACAGCTGTGGCAGCGAAGACGTCGAGGTGCTCCGGGTGCACCGCGCCTACGTCACGCCCGAGGCCTGGGACACCGAGGCCAAGGTCGAGGTCGAGACCGAGGTGGAGCGATGGTGCTACCCGTGCCGCACGCACTACCCGCACGCTGAAGCGCGCTGACGGCCATCAGTTGACCGACGGCCCGGGAGGGTCGGTGGTCGCCGTCGTGTCGGTCGTGGTCGGTGGCTCCGTGGTCGTCGTGGTCGTCGACCCGGTAGTGGTCGTCGTCTTCTTCACGGTGGTGGAGGTGGAGCTCGAGCTCGAGGTAGACGACGTCGAGCTGGTCGATGAGGTGGGGAGCTCGAGCTCAGGGTTGAGCTCGCGGCCGGGGAACGAAGCGGGGGTCTTGAAGCTGCCCGTGTCCAGGCCCTTGGTGGCCTCTCGCATGAACTTGGCCCAGATCTCCGCCGGGAAGGATCCGCCGGTCACCTGCCGGCCGTGCACGTCGTCCATCACCGGCACGTCGCCGTTCGCGTCGGGATCGGGATATCCCATCCAGACCGCTGCTGTGAGCTTGGGGGTGTAGCCCACGAACCAGGCGTCGCGGTTCTCCTGGGTGGTGCCGGTCTTGCCCGCGACCGGAATGCCGATGTCGGCCGCACGGCCAGTGCCTGCGGCCACGACCTGGCGCAGGCAGTGGGTGACGAGGTCAGCCTGCTCGGGGTCGAGCACGCGATCGGCTGACGGGGTGAACTGCTCGACGGAGCTCACGCCGCTGCCGTCGTCGTCGACCTGGTCGATCTTCTGGATGAGCGTCGGCGAGTTGCGCACGCCGCGGTTGGCGAAGGTGCTGAAGCCCACCGCCATGTCGAGCACAGAGACCTCACCGCTTCCGAGCACCAGCGAGTTCACGGCGGGGAGCTCGGCTGACACGCCGAGCTGGCCCGCCATGTCGACGACCGCTTCTGGACCGACCTCCATCATCAGCTGCGCATATGCGGTGTTGGACGAGACCCGCGTGGCATCGACCAGGTCGAGCACCCCCTGCTCGGTCTCGCCGTAGTTGCGGACGACCCAGTCCTTGCCGGCGTTCGCCCGCGGGAGGACGAGCCGAGCCGGCGCCTGGAACTTCGAGTTGAGCGAGATCCCCTGCTGGATGGCCTCGGCGAGCACGAACGGCTTGAACGCAGAGCCTGCCTGACGGCCGAGCCCTCCGCCCTGCCTGCCGAGCGCCAGGTTCACCTCGTGGCTCTCGATGTCGCGCCCGCCGATCATCGCCTTCACCTGGCCGAACTCGTCGACCGCGACGAGCGCCGCGGCGGGATCGTCTGGTCGGTCGAGCGTGGAGGTCACGGCCGACCAAGCCGCCTCCTGCATGTCCCGATCGAGCGTGGTGTAGATCCGCAGGCCACCTCCGTAGAGGAGGTCTTCGCCGTAGCGCCCGGCCACCTCGATGCGGACCGCCTCGATGAAGTACTCCGCTCCGATCCCTTGCCAGTCCTCGCGCAGCTGGAGCTCGCGTCGATCCCTGCGCGGGATGACGTAGCTCCAGTCCATCGCCCCCACGGTCGTCTCCTCGGCGGCAGAGATGTAGCGCTCCTGGCGCATGGCCGCGAGCACGGTCGCCCGGCGGCGCGTCGCCTCCTCTGGGTCGTCCTGCGCGTCAGCCGATCCCGGTGACCTGATGAGGCCTGCCAGGTACGAAACCTCGGGCAGACCGATCTCGCGAACGTCCTTGCCGAAGTAAGCGCGTGAGGCGGCGCCCACGCCGTAGGCGCCGCGCCCGAAGTAGATCGTGTTGAGGTAGCGCTCGAGGATCTCCTGCTTCTCGAGCTCCTGCTCGAGCTTCACAGCGAGCACCGCCTCCTTGATCTTGCGCGACACGCTGCGCTCCGATGTCAGGTAGGCGTTCTTGACGTACTGCTGGGTGATCGTCGAACCGCCCTGGCGCGACTGGCTAGTGCCGCGGATGTCTTGGTAAAGGGCGCGTGCGATGCCGGCTGGGTCGACGCCGCCATGGTCGAAGAAGTCGCGGTCCTCGGTGGCGAGGACTGCGTCGATCAGCAGGTCGGGCAGCTCCTCGAGCGGCACGTTGATGCGGTCTTCCTCGGCGCTGAACGTGGCGATCGCGTTGTCGGGCCCGCACGCCTCGGTGACGTCTGCCGCGCACACGAACGAAGTCTGGAACAGCGTCTCGGCCGGCGGCAGCTCGATGTGGAACGCGATCGAAGCGAGCCCGCCACATGCGGCCACCGTTGCAAGCCCGCTCAGGTAGAGGCCTCGACGCCAGCGCCAGAAGATGCTCCGCTTGCGCACGCGCTTCCCGCTGGGACGCGCCGGCTTGGGGCCGCTCTTGGTCGACGGCTTCTTGCCGCGAGACCCACGCGCCTGCGACTTGCGGGCGGGGCTCGTGCGCTTGCGGGCGGGGGGGCGGCGCTCGGTCATGCGGGGCGGGTGACGACGGCGGAATCGCCATCTGTGAGGGGCTCGGAGAGCGTAGGCGTCACGCCCGCCGATTCCCCAGCGCGGACGGAAGCGCCAGCGCCACGAGTGCGAGGCTCGACACCGTCGCCGTGATGGCGAGCCCCTCCCCCAGCGCTGCGACGTCGATGGTGCCCGACCAGCCGGGAGCGTCGAGCGTCGCCGCCACCAGCGCTGCCAGACCGGCTGACACGGCGGCCGCGTCGAGCAGGCGCCCCGCTCGAGCGACGCGCCCTCTCAGGAGGGCCGCACCGAGTGCGATCAGCGCCGCCGCCGCGGTTCCGACCAGGCGGACCCACACCTGGCCGCCCGGGGCGGGCCCGGCGACGACCGCCGCCGCTGCGGCACCCGCCGCGACTGCCACGAGCAGCGGAAGGTGCCGCGTCAGGTTGGGGGCACCAGTAGCCCCCGCAGGGCCACCCATGCCCCCAACCCCCCGCAGCCGCGCAGCCAACTCGACCTTCGGGGCACCAGTAGCCCCCGCAGGGCCACCCATGCCCCCAACCTCCACGGGCGAGACGGCGGTTCGACAGCTCACGGCGAGCACGATGGCGAGCGCCGCGAGCCACGCGACTACGGCAGCGGAGGTCGGCTCGACCCAACCGGCGGGGCCGAGCACCGCCTGGCCGCCAGCCAGGGCCTCGAGCGAGGTCGAGCCCCAGCGCCAGGACGAGGCCACGAGCGCGGGCAGGACCGTCAGCGCGGGAAGTCGGCCTGCAGTGACGACCAGCAGCACCGCCAGCACGAGGGCGTCGCCGCGAGAGAGGGCCGCTAGGACGATGGCGGCAGCCGCCGCTGCTGCGCGCAAGCGGTCGGCGTCGGCGAAGGTCACCCCTCGCCGAGGAGGAAGGTGCGGGCCAGGTGGTTCCACGAGCAGGACGGGCAGACCTCGACCACGTAGCACGCCAGGCGGCGGCGACCCTTGGCCAGCTTGGTGAGCTCGCCCTTCGCGGTGATGCATCGACCCGATGAGGGCAGGCGATCACCGAAGGCGTAGGTGACGAGCACGATGTGGTCCTGCTCGCAGATCGGGCACTCCATGGAGGTGGGCTCGCTGGCAGAGGTGGCCGCCCGCTTCAGCTCGGGGTGGGCGTCGCACACCTCGTGCTTGGCGAGCCGACCCTTGCGGAACTCGGACACCACGCCCATCCGCGCGAGTCGGTAGTCGATGACCCCGCCGACGGTCTGCTGGCCATGACCGCGGATCGCTTCGGGCCGGAACGTCACGCCGGCGAGGTTACCGGTCCACGGCTGGCCGCTACGGGGAGTGGTCACATGGGTCGATCGTGGCGAAGGTCACAGCAGGCGGGGATTGACGGATCGGCGCACTTCCTCCACGATGTCGTTACATCGAACCGATACATCGGTATGATGCACAGACGCCATGATCGACCTCGCCATCCTCGGCCTGCTCACCGAGCAGGAGCTCCACGGCTACGAGCTCAAGAAGCGGCTCGCTGAGCTGCTGAGCAGCCGCGCCTCCATCAGCTACGGCTCGCTCTACCCCGCCCTCGCACGGCTGGAGGCTCAGGGTGCGGTGAAGGCGGTCGAGGAGCGCACCACACTGCCGGCGTCTCCCATGTCGGGATCGCTGGTCGGTGAGCTGGCTGCCTTCCGGGCCCGTGTGCGCGAATCGGGCCTGCGCAAGGGCACCGGTCGCGGCCGCAAGGTATACGGGATCACCGACCTCGGGCGCGAGAGGCTCGTCGAGCTGCTCGCCGATCCCGACGTCAGCGACGACCGCGAGTTCACGCTTCGGGTCGCCTTCGCCCGCCACCTGCCCGACCCCGCCCGCCTCGAGCTGTTCGAGCGTCGCCGCACCGAGCTGCTCGGTCGGCGCGACGAGCTGCGTCGCCGCACCGGCAACGGATCGGGCCACGACACCTACCTCGGCGCCCTGCGCGAACGCGATGCGGAGAGCCTCGTCCACGACCTTGCATGGCTCGATCGGCTCATCGCCGTCGAGCGCCAGGCAAACCTCCAGGAGGAAGTGCAATGACCGGAATCCGTCTCGCCATCGCCGGCATGGGCAACTGCGCGAGCTCGCTCGTGCAAGGGCTCACCTACTACCGCGACGCCGACCCGTCGGACCGTGTCCCCGGCCTGATGCACGTCGAGCTCGGCGGCTACCACATCCGCGACATCGAGCTCGTGGCGGCCTTCGATGTCGACGCCACCAAGGTGGGGCTCGACGCGTCGAAGGCGCTTCTCGCCGACATCAACAACACGATCCGCTTCGCCGAGGTGCCGCACCTCGGCGTCGAGGTGATGCGCGGCCCCACGCTCGACGGCTTCGGCGAGTTCTACCGCGAGGTGGCCGAGGAGAGCCCGGCCGAGCCGGTCGACGTCGCGCAGGTGCTGCGCGACACGAAGGCAGACGTGCTCGTCTCCTACCTCCCCGTCGGCTCGGAGGAGGCGCAGCGCTACTACGCGCAGGCCTGCCTCGACGCCGGCGTGGCCTTCGTCAACGCCATCCCCGTGTTCATCGCCTCCGACCCTGTCTGGGCCGAGAAGTTCCGCGCCGCAGGCGTGCCCATCGTGGGCGACGACATCAAGAGCCAGGTCGGCGCCACCATCGTGCACCGCACGCTCGCCCGCCTCTTCGAGGACCGCGGCACCACGATCGACCACACCTACCAGCTGAACTTCGGCGGGAACATGGACTTCATGAACATGCTGGAGCGCAAGCGCCTCAAGTCGAAGAAGATCTCCAAGACGCAGTCGGTCACCAGCCAGATCGACCAGGGCATCTCCGATCGTGACGTGCACATCGGGCCGTCCGATCACGTGCCGTGGCTCGAAGACCGCAAGTGGGCGCTGATCCGGCTCGAGGGCCGCAACTTCGGCGACGTGCCGCTCACCGTTGAGCTCAAGCTCGAGGTGCACGACTCCCCCAACTCGGCCGGCGTGATCATCGACGCCGTCCGCTGCGCCAAGATCGGCCTCGATCGCGGCATGAGCGGCCCGCTCGAGGGTCCCAGCGCCTACTTCATGAAGAGCCCGGGCAAGCAGTACCGCGACGAAGAAGCCCACCGCTTGGTCGAGGCCTACGCCCGAGGCGACGCCGACCTCAAGTAGCCAACGTCTGTGAACTCCCACGTCCGCCATGCGGCCGCCAGGGTTCACAGACGTTGAGTGTCAGACTGACGGCATGCACCAACGGTTCACGCTCGCCGCGCCCGCGGGGCAGGTGCTCCCGACCGACGTCGTGACCTATGGGTCAGACATCGCTCGGGAGGACACGCTGAAGCTGCTCGGCCACGTCGAGGGCAAGCGCATCCTCGACCTCGGCTGCGGAGCGGGCCACAACGCCATCGCCCTCGCGCGCCACGGCGCCAAGGTGATCGGCGTCGACGAGTCGTCCGATCAGATCGCCGCAGCGCGGGCGGCGGCCGAGCGCGAAGGCGTGAAGCTGGAGCTGCACCACGCGCCCCTGGCTGAGCTCGCCTTCGTCCGCGCCGACACCATCGACGGCGTCGTCTCCGCCCATGGCCTGACCGCTGTCGATGACATCGACCGTGTGTTCCGCCAGGTGGCCCGGGTGCTTCGCCCCGAGCACCACTTCGTGCTCTCCCTGCCCCACCCAGCGTTCGCCCTCGTCGATCCCGACGACACGGAGCGGCGCGTGGTCCGCTCGTACTGGGAGGCCGGCCGCATCGGCGACGACTTTCCCCGAACGATCGCGGGGCTGTTCACCAGCCTCGGCCGCGCCAACTTCCGTGTTGATGCGCTGCTCGAACCGCAGCCGTCACAGACCGGTCCACGAGGCACGGGATGGGTGGACCTGATGCGGTTCGTGCCAGCCACCCTCATAGTCCGGGCCCGCAAGCACGGCATCTGAGGGCCGGGTCAACGCCCGCTCTGGCGCTGCGCCCACCAGTCGTCCAGCCTTCGAAGCGCCTCGCCTTCGGAGAGCGGACCCTCCTCGAGACGGGCCTCCAGCAGCATGGCCAATGCCTCGCCGACCTCCCGGCCAGGCGGGATCCCCAGGTGGCGCATGACGGCGTCGCCGTCGATGTCGGGCCGGATCGACTCCAGCTCCTCGCGCTCGCGCAGCTCGGCGATGCGGGCCTCGAGCGCGTCCATGCGCGCCGCCAGCATGCGTGCCTTGCGCTCGTTGCGGGTCGTGCAGTCGCAGCGGGTCAGCTCGTTGAGCTCGTCGAGCAGCGGGCCCGCGTCGCGCACGTACCTCCTCACAGCGCTGTCGGTCCACACCTCGTCGCTGTAGCCGTGGAACCGCAGGTGCAGGTAGACGAGCTGGGTGATCGCCTCGATCTCGTCGTTCGTGAACCGCAGCGCGCGCAAGCGGTCCTTGGCCATCCGCGCCCCGACGACCTCGTGGTGGTGGAAGGAGACGCCCTTCGGGCCGAACGAGCGCGTCTTGGGCTTGCCGACATCATGCAGAAGCGCTGCCATCCGCACGATCAGGTTGGGCCTCGTCTTGGCGACGACCGCGATCGTGTGAGCGAGCACGTCCTTGTGGTGGTGGATCGGGTCCTGTTCAACCCGCATCGCGGGTAGCTCCGGCAGGAAGATGTCTGCCAGCCCGACGTCAACCAGGAACCAGAGGCCGGCGGATGGGTCGTCCACCACGAGGAGCTTGCTCAGCTCGTCGCGCACGCGCTCCGCCGAGACGATCTCGAGTCGACCAACCAGCTCGACGACGGCGGCCAGAAGCTCGGGTACGGGCTTCAGGCCGTACCCGGCGATGAAGCGGGCCGCGCGCAGCATCCGCAAGGGGTCGTCGGTGAAGGACACCTCGGGTGCCAGCGGAGTCCGCAGCACGCCGGCGGCGAGGTCGCCCACGCCGCCGAAGGGATCGATCAGCTCGGGCGCCTCATCCTCTGCCCCCGTCACACGCAGGGCCATGGCGTTCACGGTGAAGTCGCGCCGGGAGAGATCGGCCTCGATGTCGTCGGCGAACGCAACGTCGGGCTTGCGTGAGTCGGGGACGTAGACCTCGGCACGATGCGTCGTAATCTCGAACGCCGTCTCGCCCTTCTTCACGCCCACGGTGCCGAACCGCGCTCCTTGGTCCCAGACGGCGTCGGCCCAGCCCCTCACGAGCCCCGTCGTCACATCGGGGCGGGCATCAGTGGTGAGATCGACGTCGCCGCTGAGCGGCCGGCCGAGCACGAGATCGCGGACGATCCCACCCACCAGGTAGAGCCTGTGGCCGGCCTCGTCGAACCTGACCGCCAGCGGGCGGACGTGCTCGAGGATCGGGGCAAGTCGCTCGGGGACCACGCGGACGAGGGTACGTGGCCCCGCGGCCCGCTGTGCCACCTCGCCCTCTAGGGTTGCAACCCCATGCTCGTTCTGGTCACCGGTGTCGCCGGCTTCATCGGCTACCACACGGCCGAGGCGCTGCTCGAGCGCGGCGACGACGTCGTCGGCATCGATGTCGTGAGCGACTACTACGACGTGAGCCTCAAGGAGGCCCGCCTCGAGCGGCTAGCGGGGCCCAGGTTCGAGCTCATCCGGGGTGACCTGGCGGTGGCCAGCGACGTGGCCAAGGCCTTCGACCGAGGGCCCGAGCGAGTGGTGCACCTCGCTGCGCAGGTCGGCGTGCGGCACTCGCTGCGAGACCCGCGTGCCTACGTCGACGCCAACATCGTGGGGTTCCTGAACCTGCTCGAGGCCTGCCGCGAACACCGCACCGACCACCTCGTGTACGCATCGTCGAGCTCGGTCTACGGCGCCAACACGCTGATGCCGTTCTCGGTGCACCAGAACGTCGACCACCCGGTGAGCCTCTACGCGGCGTCGAAGAAGGCGAACGAGCTGATGGCGCACACCTACAGCCACCTGTTCGGCCTCCCCACCACGGGCCTGCGCTTCTTCACCGTCTACGGCCCGTGGGGGCGGCCAGACATGGCGCTGGCACTGTTCACCCGCGCCATCGTCGAGGGCAGGCCCATCCAGGTATTCAACGAGGGGCACATGAAGCGCGACTTCACCTACGTCGACGATGTGGTCGAGGGCGTGGTGCGGGTGCTCGACCGCATCCCGGACGGCGACCCGTCCTGGTCAGGTGACAGACCCGACCCAGCGACGAGCTCCGCTCCATACCGGCTCTACGACATAGGCAACAGCGAGCCGGTCGAGCTGCTCGACTTCGTCGCCACCATCGAACGAGAGCTCGGCATGAAGGCCGATCTGGAGCTAGTGCCAATGCAGCCAGGCGACGTCGTCTCCACCTATGCCGACACCTCGGCCCTCGAGCGCGATGTCGACTTCGCCCCGCGCACCCCCCTAGCGGAGGGCGTCGGCCACTACGTCAAGTGGTTCCGCAGCTACTACGGCGTCTGAGCAACGTCAGGGCGTCGTGAGGCCGGCGTGGCCCAGAGCGATGCGGAGGTCTTCGGGGTTGGTGGACGACGCCAGCGCGTCGCGCATGCTGACGAGTCCGTCTCGTACCAATTCGAGCAGTGCCTGGTCGAGCGTCTGCATGCCGTGGTACTGACCGTCCGCGAGCACCTTCTCCAGCTCGGCCGAGCGGCTGGCGTCGGCGACAACGTCCACCACCTTCGAGGTGCCGACGAGGATCTCGGCGGTGGCGACGCGGCCCTTGCCGTCGGCTCGCTCGAGCAGCCTCTGGCACACCACGCCGCGAAGGACGCTCACCAGCGACTGCCGGGCGAGGTCCTGCTCGGCGAGCGGGAACAGCTCGATCAGCCGGGCGACGGTGTCGGTGGCGCTGGAAGCTCGCATGGTCGAGATGACGAGGTGACCGACCTCGGCGGCGGTGAGCGCCTGCCGGGCGGTAGCGGCGTCGACCAGCTCGCCCACGAAGATCACGTCAGCGTCCTGTCGCAGGCCGCTTCGCAGGGCGTCGGCGTAGCTGAGGGTGTCGGTGCCGATCTCGCGCTGCGTCATGAGCGCCTTGACGTCGGCATGCAGGACCTCGATCGGGTCTTCGATCGTGAGGATGTGGCACGTGCGAGTGCGATTGATGCGGTCGAGCAGCGCCGACACGGTCGTCGTCTTGCCTGAGCCAGGCGGGCCCGTGATGAGGATGAGCCCGCGGTCGTCCTCGGCGAAGCGCTCGACCTGGAGCGGCAGGCCCAGGTCTTCGAGAGCGGGGATCTCCGGCGGCACTCGCCGCACCACCATGGCGAGCGACCCACGCTGACGGTGCACTGCAACCCTGAAGCGGCCCAGGCCGGCCACGCTCAGGGCTGAGCTGGTCTCTCCGGTCGCTTCGAGGTCGCCCATGCGGGCCTCGTCCAGGACGGACGCAGCGAGGGCCTCGACCACCCCCGGTGCCAGCGGATCGAACGGTGCGGGCCTCAGCTGCCCGTCCACGCGGACGTGCGGCTGAGCCCCTGGCTTCAGGTGGAGATCGGATCCCTGCACCTCGTTGAGGTGAGATAGGAGCTCGTCGAGCTGGCTCATGACAGAGGGCATCGGCGCGATCTGCTCACACCTTCAGTCCACAGGCATGATCCGTCGAGGTCAACCACCCTCGATCTCACGTCGGAGCAGGCCTACGGCCTCCACGACATCTCTTCCGGGGCCCCCTGAGGTGGCGGCTTCGTCGGCGCGGCGCTCACCCGCCAGGGCCCCCACGCAGGCGGCTGCGCAGCTGGCCAGGGCGTCCAGGTCGTATCCACCCTCCAAGAAGGCGATCCGCCGACCGGCCGGTACGAGCGTGAGCAGCTCGGCGGTCACATCGGCGATGTCGCCCGCCGACAGGGCGAGGTCGGTCAGCGGATCGGCGCGGTGGGCGTCGAAACCTGCGGAGAGCAGGAGCCACGTCGGTCGGAACGTCTCGGCAAGCGGCCTGACCACCTCATCCACCGCCGCCCGGTAGCTGTCGCCAGTGGATCCTGGCGGGAGGGGGAAGTTCACGGTCAGGCCCGCTCCCTCACCAGCACCGACCTCCCGCATGCCGCCGGTGCCTGGATAGAGCGGGTACTGGTGCATCGAGACGTAGGCGACACGCGGGTCGCTCCAGAAGATGTCCTGGGTGCCGTTTCCGTGGTGAGCGTCGTAGTCGACGATGAGGACGCGCTCGCCGCGTTCGGCCAGCGCGCCTGCCGTCACCGCCACGTTGTTGAAGAGGCAGAACCCCATCGCCCTCAGAGGCGTGGCGTGATGACCAGGCGGTCGCACAGCGCAGAAGGCACTCGACGCGGCACCGGCGTCGAGCTCGTCGACCGCCGTCAGCCCGGATCCCGCCGCCAGCATCGCCGCTTCGAACGAGCCGCTGCTCGTGGCCGTGTCACCGTCGAGCCAGCCGCCACCACCTGCGCTCGACTTGTCGATGAGGTCGACGAGGGCGCCCGCGTGCACGCGTTCGAGGTCCTGTCGCGTGGCTGCTCGCGGCGCCACGGCTTCGAGCGCCTCGTTCAGATCGGCCGCTCGGACGCCGTCGAGCACCGCCTGAAGGCGTTCGGGCCGCTCGGGGTGACCGCGCCCTGGGCTGTGGTCGAGGTAGCGCTCGTGGGTGATGAAGAGGACGGTCACTCTGCGACCGAGCGTAGTTCTGGTGACCTGACGCTGATCATGGGCGGACCGCTTGCGCGGTCCGCCCATGGCGTGACTCAGGTGAGGCGGCGCCGTAGGGCGAAGGTCGCCAGCGCTGCCAGGCCCAGCAACGCGGCCAGCCCCGTCGTCACCTCACCACCGGTCAGGGCGAGCGGGCCGGGCGACGGCTTGGGCAGCGCCGTGCCGCCTAGGACCTCGGTGTCGCGCTCGTCGTCGTCCAGCGGGTCATAGGTGGTCGGGTTGTTGGCATCACCGTCGGTGTGGCAGCCAGGATCGGCTGCATCGGCGAGCGTGTCCTCGGGATCTGCGTTGTCGACGGTGTCGGAGCACTCGGGCAGGTCGCCTCCGCATGCAACGTTGGCGACCTCGGCGTGACCGAGACGGATCTGACCGGCCGGGGCCTCGCCGGCCGCGGCAAGGAGGGTGACGACGAGCGCGTCAACGGCTGCACCCGTTGGTGTGTTGGTGACCACGTTGACGTCGATGTCGATCAGCTGCGCCAGCTCTGACCCACTGATGCCCTCCGAGATCTGCGTGATCAGCTCGTTCAGGGGGCCGCTCAGCGGATCCTGGTCGCCGATCTGGAGGTTCACCACCTCGGAGCTGGCCGAGTACTGCACGGTCCCACCGCGACAGACTGCGACGGCTTCGCCGGTGATGAGCTCAGCGTTGAGCAGCTGACCGCCGGGCACCTGCTCGTCGATGAGCACCTGGAGCGCTTCGATCTGGCCCACGGCCCGAGCGTTGTACGGACCGTCCACCGCCTGCGCAGAGGCGGGCTGACCGAGGGTGGTCTCGAGATCGGACGCCTCGTGCACGGCGGCCTTGCCGATGAACGTGCCGCTCACGGCCAGTGGGGCGGCAGGGATGTCGATCGTCGTCTCGTCCTGATCATCTGCGAACGGCGGGGCCACGGCCTCCACCGCCGGCGTGGGAGGCGCGGCCTCCTGACCACCGAGGTCTATGGCGATCGCATGCGCCGCGGCGCTTCCGCCGCTTACCGGATCGGCCCCGGCGGCAGCGCTCCCGAGCGCAATTGCTGCGAATGCGGCACACACGATTGCCGCCTTGCGTCGCCCACTGTGATCCATGGCTGTCTACCTCCCAGCTTGGGACCCTGTGCTGGCGCAACCGGCGTGCACAGGCTCCGGCCTCCCGCGCCGTAGACACTACCCATGCTTCCGATTTCTATGCACTCGCGCCATTTGTTGACTTCACGGCATCTCGAGCAGGGTGCCCTGAGGTGACCGCATCACGTGCGGCTCAGGCCATGGCTCGCCCAACTACGTTGGGACCGCCATGAGCGCGCACGGGGACCTCACCCGGGGCGACAGTCGACTGCGCATCGCCCCTTGGCGTGGCGACACCACGACTGCCTACCTCACACCCTCGAGAGGCCGCCCGACGGTCGCCTCGATCGCCCGGTCGGTCGAGGCGCTGTCCCGGGCTGGCTACCGCACGGCGCTGACGGCCGCACTAGCTCCCGACGACGCTGCGCCCTTCCTGCACGCGGGGTTCTCCGTGCACGAGCGCCTGCACCTCTTGGTGCGCACGGTCGACCCGCCGCCGACGATCGACGCGCAGCCCGCGGTCATCAGGCGCGGCCGACGTGCTGACCGCTCACTGCTGCTCGCGGTGGATCACGCCGCCTTCCCCAGCTTCTGGCGTCTCGACGAGGCCGCGCTCGAAGACGCTCTGACGGCCACGCCCTCGGTTCGGCTCCGAGTAGCCGACCCCCCGGGCGGCGGGGATGGTCTTGCTGGCTACGCCATCACCGGACGGGCGGGGCCACGCGGCTACCTGCAGCGGCTGGCGGTGCACCCCGACGCGCAGCGCGGCGGGCTGGGCTCGGCGCTGGTCAGCGACGCCCTCCGCTGGCTCCGCCGACGCGGTGCCCGCGAGGTGCTCGTCAACACCCAGGAGGACAACCGCGCCGCTCTGGCGCTGTACGAGTCGCTCGGCTTCCGGTTGCAGCGCGAAGGTCTCGCCGTGTTGCGCCGCCCTGTAGGCCGATCTCTGTCGTGAGGCTCACTGTTCGGGGCGGAGGCCGAGCCATCACGCGCTCTTCGACAAGGTTCGCACTCCGTGCTCGCTCGACCAGGCAACTCGCGGCCTCGGGACTGCTGCTCGCTGTGCTGGCGATCCATCAACCGGCTGGGGCGTCATCGGCCGGTCTGGCCATGGATCCGCAGCCGGCTCAAGCAGCGAGCCCTGGCATCGAGCTCGTCAGCCAGACCCCGACAGTGTCGCGCGGAGGCAGCTTCGAGGCGCGTGTCCGTCTGCCCGATGTCCCCCAGGACGGCAGCCTCGAGCTGATCCTCCACGGGCGCGTCAGGTCGCGCTCCGAGCTGGCCGCGTCGATGGAGGGGAACGCACTCCGCAGCCAGATCTACAACGTCACCACCCCGATCGCCGCCCTACCGGTCGCCCAGGACGGGAGCCGCCGGATCCTCCTGTCGCTCGACCCGTCAGCGCCGGGCGGCATCGCGCTGACATCGGCCGGCGTCTACCCCGTGGAGATCGAGGTGCGAAGCGCCGCCGGCGAGTCCCTCGCCGCTCTGGTGACGCACCTGCTCGTGCGACCCAACGCAGCAGATGAATCGCCCCCGCTCGCCGTGGCGGTGGTGGCGCATCTCGATCAACCACCGGCTCTGCGACCCGACGGCACCGTACAGCTGGCAGATGCGGACATCGCCAGAGCGAACGACCTCGTGGAGGCTCTAGCCGCCACAGCGCGGGTCGAGGCCACCCTTGCGCTGCGGCCCGAGACCGTGGAGGCGCTCGCATCGAGCGGCGAACCAGCAGCGGCCGCGCTGCTCGATCGGCTTCGTGTAGCAGCCGAGGAACGCTCCACGCTCGCGCTCCCGTACGTCGACGCGTCGCCCGACGCTCTCGTCGACGCCGGCCTCGAAGCAGAGCTCGATGAGCAGCTCGAGCGCGGCAGGCTCGTCCTGTCCAACACGCTCGGGGTACGTCCCACCTTGGGCACCTGGATCGCGCAGCCCGATCTCGACCTTCCCGGCCTGGCGGCCCTCCGATCACGAGGGGTTCGCAACCTGGTCGTGGCGCCGGAGCAGCTCGAGCCGCTGCGCTCCGGCGTCTTGTCGCTGTCATTGGCTCAGCGATTCGTCATCGACTCCGACGATGAGTCTGAGATCGACGCCATCGCCCTCGACCAGGCTGTGCTCGACCGGATCGGTACTCCGGAGACACCCGGCTTGGAGGTGAGCCGGCTGCTGGCCGAGCTTGCGCTCCTGTGGTTCGAGCAACCGGGCATCGCCCGCGCGATCGTCGTGCCGGTCGACACGTCGACGCGAGCGGAGGTCGTGCAGGGCCTCTTGTCGGGCCTCGCATCCGGCAACATCTTCGAACCCGTCGACCTCGACGGAGCGTTCGAGGCCGCGTCCGCTCTGCGGCAGCCGGGCGGCGGGCGCGTCGACCGGGCTCTGGTACCCGATGAGGCCAGGTCGATCAGAGCGTCACTGGCGCGAGAGGTGCTCCCTGCTCGCGAGCTGCTGTCCACCTTCAGGTCTGTGATCGGAAGCGACAACCCGCTATCTGAAGTGCCGGCGGCACACCTGCTCCTCGCCACAGCTTCGCGGCTCAGCGACGCCGATCGCAGCGCACACCTCGATGCCGCTGTGCGCGCCATCGAGTCGGTCACGACTGCGATCACCGCGCCCACGCACGCGACCATCACCTTGACCGCGCGCGACGGCACCGTGCCTCTGACGGTTCGAAACGACACCGGGATGCCCGTCGACGTCGTCATCCACCTGCGCAGCACCAAGCTCGAGTTCCCAGCGGGCGCGACGATCCCACTCACGCTCACCGAACCGACCACGCGCCTCGACATCGCGGTGCGTGCGCGGGTGTCGGGCTCGTTCCCACTCGACGTCACCATCACATCGCCCGACGGCGCCCTCACCCTCGCTGCGGTGGACTACTCGGTGCAGTCGACGGCCATCTCCGGTGTGGGCCTGGTGCTATCGGTAGGCGCAGCCATATTCCTGCTCATCTGGTGGGCGCGCCACTGGCGACGCACTCGGCGCAGCCGCAAGCTGGTGTCCTCGACGCACCCCGCTCACATCAGCGGTGCACGTGACACGACCGCGCTCGACGCGGACTCCGCGCTCCAGCAGGACGACATCGCGCGCTGACCGGCCTGTCGTGGGAATGGCACCACTGCGGACACTAGGTTCGACCCACAAGCCACGATCCCGGGAGCATCACGCGCATGGCCGTCCGCATCGTCACCGACAGCAGCTGCGACCTGACCGACGACGAGATCGCCCGCCACGGCATCGAGGTCGTGCCGCTCTCGATCCGCTTCGGCGAGGAGGAGCTGGAGGACCGCACCGATCTGAGCGTCGAGGCGTTCTACGAGAAGCTCGCCGGGTCTGCCGTGCTCCCGGAGACGGCGGCACCGTCGCCGGGCAAGTTCGAGGCAGCCTTCCGGCGCCAAGCCGCAGCGGGCGCCACCGCCGTCGTCTGCATCAACTTGTCCGCTGGTCTGTCGGCCACGATGCAGTCGGCGCAGAACGCTGCCACCGCTGTGGCGGATGACATCGACGTGCGCGTGATCGACTCGCGATCGATCACATCCGGGTTGGGCACGCAGGTGCTGCTCGCCGCCAAGGCCGCCGACGACGGCGCGTCTGCCGACGATGTCGTCGCACTCGTGAACGACCTCGTGAGCCGCACCCATGTGGTTGGTGCGCTCGACACGCTCGAGAACCTGAAGAAGGGTGGCCGCATCGGTGGAGCGCAGGCGCTGCTCGGATCGCTGCTGTCGATCAAGCCCATCCTCGACATCTCGAGCGGCGTCGTGGAGGAGGCAGGCAAGGCTCGCACCCGCCGGCGAGCTCTCGAGGTGCTGCGCGACAAGGTCGTAGAGGCGGGCAAGGTGGAGCACCTCTGCGTCACCCACGGCTTCGCGCCCGACCTCGACGACATGCTCGACCTGCTGGCCGAGCATCACTCTCGGGACGGAATCCGAGTCGGGCACATCGGCCCGGTCATCGGCACCCACGGCGGCCCGCGGGTGATGGGGGTGACCTGGCTCGACCCGGCCTGACGCACATGGGCGCCGCCCGAGGACCAGCCGCGCAGACAAGTAGCGTTGGCTCGCCGTGTCGTCAACAGTCCCTCCCGACGGTGCCCCGGTGACCGCCTCTCGCGCGCCCGTCGATGCCGGCCGCCTGCTCGGGGGCCGTTACCACCTGGGCGCGCTGATCGCATCGGGAGGGATGGCGCAGGTCTGGCAGGGCACCGACGAGGTGCTGCGGCGGCAGGTGGCCGTCAAGCTCCTGCACCCGCACCTGGCGGCCGACTCCACCTTCGTCGCCCGGTTCCGTCAGGAGGCGGTGGCGGCAGCAAGGCTCGCCCACCCCGGGATCGTCTCCATCTACGACACCTGTTCGGACGACGGCGTCGAGGCGATCGTGATGGAGCTCGTGGCCGGGCCCACGCTGCGCCAGCGCCTCGACGACCCGGCGCCCATCGATCCTTGGCAGGCGGCGGGCCTGGCGGCGCAGGTGGCCGAGGCGCTCGACGCGGCGCACCGGTCCGGACTCGTGCACCGCGACATCAAGCCTGCCAACGTGCTGCTGTGCGGCGACGGTCGGGTGAAGGTCGCCGACTTCGGCATCGCCAAGGCGCTCGCCGACGCCGATCTGACCCAGCCAGGCCTGATGGTCGGCACCGCCAAGTACCTCGCGCCCGAGCAGGTGCGCGGCGACGCCGTCGATCCGCGCACCGACATCTACAGCCTCGGCGTGGTGCTCTACGAGATGCTGTGCGGGCGTCCTCCTTTCAGCGCCGACACCGACGCGGCCACCGCCCTCGCCCGCTTGCAGCGCGATCCGCTGAGGCCACGCCAGGTGCGCGCCAGCGTGCCGAAGGCGCTCGAGGACGTGGTGTGCCGCGCCATGGCTCGGTCGCCGGGCGATCGCTTCGACTCGGCGGCTGACATGCGCGCCGCTCTGCTAGCGGCCGGCGCGACACCTTCGCCGGCGCCCGACCTCACGGCAACGAACGTCGGCGCGGCGGTCGGCCCGCTCCCGGCCGCGCAAGCTGCGCCGCCTCTTTTCGCTCCGCCTGCGGAGCCGTCGTTCCGCCAGACCGAGCGCAGCTGGTTGGTGCCTACAGCGGTGGTCGTGCTCGTCGCGGTCGCTCTCGGGGTGGCCGGGCTGCTGATCGGACGGTCGGGCGCAGGGTCGTTCTTCGACGGCGTGCGGGACGCCATCGGTGGCAAGAGCGCCGAGCCCACGGCGCTCACGCTCACCAAGGCGACGGCGTTCGACCCTGAAGGCGATGGCCACGAGAACGACGAGCTGGCCGACCTCGTGCGCGACGGCGATCCGGCCACACTCTGGCGCACCGAGGGCTACAACGACCGTGACATCACCCGACTGAAGGCCGGGGTCGGCATCGTCGTGACGGTCGGCGCAACGGCCACGCTCGAGACGCTCGAGGTGCGGAGCCCCACGAACGGCTGGCGCGCTCTGATCTTCGTGGCGGAGTCACCCGCGACCGACCTGGCCGGTTGGGGTGCGCCGGTCGCCACCACCGACGCTCTGCCTGCCGGCATCAACTCAATCGACCTCGAGGGAGCTCGCGGGGCAGCCGTGCTGATCTGGATCGTGGATCGCGGCGACGCACCGGGACGCGCACCAGCCGAGATCCAAGAGGTGCGCGTCCTCGGTCGCTGAGACGCGTGCCGAGGCAGCGGACCGCGCCGCGACGCAGACCACTAGCCTCCGGGCATCCGACCCGAGCTCGACGACAGGGCGCTGGTCAGCGCCGCCCAGGGTGGCGACCGAGCCGCCATGGACGCGCTGCTGCGGCGCCACTACGACCGCATCCACTCGGTCTGCCGGCGCTTGGCAGGCAACGAGGCCGACGCCCTCGACGCTTGCCAGGAGGCCTTGATCTCGATCGCGCGGGGCATCCCTCGCTTCGACGGACGCGCCGCCTTCTCGACCTGGGCCTATCGGATCGCCACGAACGCCTGCCTCGACGAGCTGCGCCGCAGGCGCCGACGCCCCGACCTGGGGCTGCCGGAGGAGCTGGACGCCGGCTTCCCGGGAAGTCCCGAGGGTTCCGCTCGCAGCACGGCCCGCATCGAGGCGGTGGCCGACCGGCTGGCGATCGACGCCGCGCTGGCGACCCTTCCCATGGAGTTCCGCGCTCCCGTCGTGCTTCGCGATCTGTGCGATCTCGACTACGCGGAGATCGCTGAGGTGCTCGACATCCCTCCCGGCACTGTGCGATCGCGCATCGCGCGCGGGCGGGCCCACCTCGCTCGGGTGCTCGAGCCCAGGAACCAGCCGGAGGTCTCGGAGCGTCCTACAACGCAACCGAGCCCCGCTCGTCCACCTACCGGATCGACGTCATGACCGACAGCCACGACCCTCTCGACGAACTCGCATCGGCTCACCTCGACGGCGACACCGGCCCGCAGGAGGCCGCTCGCATCGCGGTCGACCCTGACCTCGCCGAGCGCCTCGCCGCCTTCGGCCGGGTCCGGGAGCAGCTGCGTGGGGAGGGCCCCCAGATCGACGACCTGCAGCGCGAGCGCGCCATCGCTGCCGCGCTCGACGCATTCGACGAGGCGGGTGCGGCGGCTTCCTCCGCCCACGTGCCGGTGGCGGCGGTGCCACTCGTCAGCAGGTCGCGCACCTTGCGCACGATGCGCTGGGTCGGCGTGGCGGCCGCCATCGCACTCCTGGCGCTGGCAGTGCCGTTCCTAGACCGGCTCGACTCGGGCTCGAACGACCAAGCCGCCACGGGCCTGGACGCCACCAGCGAGGACGCCTCAGGGGGCGCCGCCACCATGCGCGACACCGAGGACAGCGCCAGCGCGGACGCACTCGTCGCTGCCCCCGGCGGCGAGCTGGTCGACCTCGGATCGTTCAGCGGCACGGCAGATCTGGCCGACAGCGTGCGGGCGCAGCTCGCAGCCCGCTCCGCGGCCATGCAGACGACGACTGCGCCCGCTGTCGAGACCAGCGGCGGCGAGAGCGCCCCCCTCTGCGAGGCGGAGAAGAAGTCGCTGGGCGGCGCCATCGCCTACAGCGCCCTCGCCACGCTCGACGATCAGGCGGTGCTCGTGGTCGTGAGGGACGACGCGGAGGGTGGTCAGACGATGCTCGTGCTCGACCGAGCGAGCTGCGAGACGCTGAGCGCCGGCAAGCTCTGACCGCTTGGTCCGCAGTGCACTGGCACTAGCGATCCCCGCCGCGGCGCAACGACACCCGCCCACCGGCCACCAGAGCGGCCAGCACGGCAGCAACCCAGACGAGCGACTTGACCTTCTCGACGCCTTCCGACGAGTCGATCCAGCCAGCCCAGGCGATCCCGCCGAAGGCAAGGCCAGCCGCTGCAGCCCCGACCGCCATCGAGCGCAACCGGCCGACACCGATCACGACCTCGGCGACGACGAGGCCGAAGAGCGGGCCGGCCACGAAGGGGAGCGACCCGTCGAACTCGTACTCGCCGAGGACCAGCGCACCGAAGGCGGCGACAGCGGCGCCACACATGATCCCCAACACCGTCCGCGCCACGACCACGAGGCGTCACCGTAACTGGGCCGGGCGGTGCGGTCGCACGCGCCATCTATCCTCTCGCCATGCCCTCAGGTGACCACTCGCAGAGCGAAGCGCGCGCCGCCTCCCGCAGTGCGGCCGCCGTCCAGAACGAGCCCGCCGATTGGCCCACCCAGGCCGCCGACACGATCGAGCGGGTCGTCGGCTCGGTCCGAGACAAGACCACCGGGCCCGCCATCACCGTCGCCCGTTGGGTCGTCTATGGCACCTTCGCCGCAGTGGTCGGGAGCGTGGTCGCAGTGCTGCTGGCCATCGGGGCGGTGCGCTTCCTCGACGTGTACCTGCCGGAGTCGGTCTTCGGCGACGACCACACCTGGGCTGCCCATCTCATCGTCGGCGCCCTGTTCAGCGTGGTCGGGATGGTGCTCTGGTCGCGCCGCAGCGCCCCCTCCGAGAGCAGCTGAGAAGACCGCCGGCGGGAATGCCCCTGCCTGGTGAATCGTTCCCACATCCGTCCCCAGCGAGAGGCATCCCATGAGCAACCCAGCCACTGACCTGCGCGACGTGATCATCGTCGGCTCCGGCCCCGCGGGGCTCACCGCCGCCATCTACACGGCCCGGGCCAACCTGGCTCCCCTCGTCATCGAGGGCGAGCCGTCGTCCACCTCCGACCAGCCCGGTGGGCAGCTCATGCTCACCACGGAGGTGGAGAACTTCCCGGGCTTCCCCGAGGGGGTCATGGGCCCGGAGCTGATGCTGCGATTCCGCGAGCAGGCGCTGCGCTTCGGCGCCGACATCCGCACCGAGAAGGTGACCCGGGTCGACCTGTCCGCCCGGCCCTTCGGCGTGTGGGTGGGGAACCCCGACGCCTTGGAGCCCACCTACACCGCTCGGGCGCTCATCCTGTCGATGGGCGCCCAGTCCCTCATGCTGGGCCTTCCCGGTGAGGCCCGGCTGATCGGGCACGGCGTGTCCACTTGCGCAACGTGCGACGGATTCTTCTTCCGCGACCAGGAGATCGCCGTCGTCGGTGGCGGCGACTCGGCGGTCGAGGAGGCCACCTTCCTCACCAAGTTCGCCAGCAAGGTGACCTTGCTCGTGCGCCGCGACCAGCTCCGCGCCAGCAAGATCATGCAGGAGCGGGCCTTCTCCAACCCCAAGATCGAGATCCGCTGGAACACGGTCGTCACCGACATCGTCGGCGAGAACAAGCTCGACCACATCGTGGTGCAAGACGTCCAGAGCGGTGCGACCAGCCCGCTGGCGGTCACCGGGCTGTTCGTCGCCATCGGTCACAAGCCCAACACCGACCTCGTCAAGGGTCAGCTCGAGCTGGAGGACAACGGCTACCTCATCACGGGGAGCTGGGGTGGCGCGACGACCACCAGCGTCGAGGGCGTCTTCGCCTGTGGCGACGTGCAGGACCACACCTACCGCCAGGCCATCACCGCCGCCGGCTCCGGCTGCGAGGCCGCCATCGACGCCGAGCGCTGGCTCGAGGCCCAAGGCCACTGAGAAACCAGCCTCTTCCGCTCGTCGAGTCACCCGTTTACGAACACCTGTTCGACGAGGCTACGCTGGCAGGGGTCCGGGAATGCACAGCACCGTCACCCGGTTGGATGAGCCGTACTGAAGCACAGCACGCCAACCCCCCTTTCGGAGGATCTCCAGACATGCCCACCACCCTGACCGACGCCACCTTCGACGAGGAGATCGCCGGTGCCACTGAGCCGCTGCTCGTCGACTTCTGGGCCGAGTGGTGCGGTCCGTGCAAGATGATCGCCCCCATCCTGGAGCAGATCGCCGAGGAGCAGGCCGGCAAGATCCGCATCGCCAAGCTCAACGTGGACGACAACCCCGACATCGCTCGCCGCTTCGACGTGATGAGCATCCCCACGCTCATCGTCTTCCAGAACGGCCAGCCAGCCCGCCGGATGGTGGGAGCCAAGGGCAAGGGCCAGCTGCTCGAGGAGCTGAGCGAGTTCCTCGACTGAGGCTTCACCGCACGTTGCCGCTACCCAGACCAAACCGGTAGCCCCAGCGTTCTCCACAAGGTTCCACACAGGTTGTGGACAACGTAAACCTCGTGTTTAAGCACAGACCCTCGACACCGCGTCGAGGGTCTGTTTGCTCTATTGGGGGCTGCCGTTGCTCTCGGTCATGGCCCGGTAGATCCGCTCGAGATCCTCGAGGCCGGCGAACTCCACCACGACCTTGCCACGCCCGTTGGTCGAGCCCATCGAGATCTTCACGCGGGTGCTGAGGTGGTCGGCGAGGAGCTCCTCGAGCTCCAGCAGGCCCGGTGCACGCAGCCGCTTGCTGGTCGTCGCCGCCACCGCAGGCCCGACGGGGTCTGTCGCGCCGTCCTGGTCAGCCTGCTCGACCTGCTCGTTGTGCAGGCGCACTGCCTCCTCGGCCTCCCTCACGGACAAGCCGGTCGCCACGATGTCCTTGGCCAGGCGCTCCTGGAACACGCGGTCGGGCGTGCCGAGGAGAGCCTTGGCGTGGCCGGCCGTCAGCTGGTTCTCGGCGATCAGGCGCTGGATCGACGGTGGCAGCTGGAAGAGCCGCAGGGTGTTGGCGACACCTGATCGAGACTTGCCCACCTTCTGGGCGACCTGCTCCTGCGTCAGGTCGAAGTCCTCCATCAGCTGCTGGTAGGCAGCGGCCTCCTCCAGCGCGTTGAGGTCCTCGCGATGCAGGTTCTCGACCAGTGCCTGCTCCAACGACAGCACCTCGTCGACGGCCCGCACTAGCACGGGGATCGACGGGAGGCCGGCGCGCTTGGCAGCACGCCAGCGGCGCTCGCCGGCGATCAGCTCGAAGCGGTCGTCGGCGATCTCGCGCACCAGCACCGGCTGGAGCACGCCGAGCTCGGCCACCGACGCGGTGAGGGTGGCCAGGGCCTCCTCGTCGAAGTAGCTGCGGGGCTGATGAGGGTTCGGCGCAATCGACTCGACGGGCACCTCGCGAAGAGCCGAACCCGCCTCTCCACTGATGTCGGTGGGGATGAGTGCCCCGAGTCCCCTACCCAGCCCGCTGCGGCGTGCCACCGCTCACCTCCTTGGCCAGCTCGCGGTAGGCGATCGCCCCGCGAGAGCTTGCATCGAACGCAATGATCGGCTGCCCGAACGAGGGTGCCTCGGACAGCCGCACGGTGCGCGGCACCACGTTGCGGCACACCTTGGCACCGAAGTGCTCGCGCACCTCGCTGACCACTTGATCGGCCAGCTTCGTGCGGGCGTCGTACATCACCAGCACGATGGCGCTGACCTCGAGAGCTGGGTTCAGGTTGCGCTGCACGAGGTTGACGTTGCGCAGCAGCTGACCGAGACCCTCGAGGGCGTAGTACTCGCACTGGATCGGCACCACCACCTCGGTGGCGGCGGCCAGCCCGTTGACCGTCAGGAGGCCAAGCGACGGGGGGCAGTCGATCAGCACGAAGTCGTAGTCGTCGCGCACCTCGTCCAACGCCCGCTTGAGGCGTAGCTCCCTACTGAAGGCCGGGACCAGCTCGATCTCGGCACCCGCCAGGTCGAGCGACGACGGGGCGCAGAAGAGGTTGCGCACGGAGGTGGCCTCGACGCAGTCCTCGATCGGCAGGTCGTGGAGGATCACGTCGTACATCGAACCCTGCAGGTCTCGGATGTTTATCCCCAGGCCCGTGCTGGCATTGCCCTGCGGGTCGAGATCGACCACCAAGACGCGGTAGCCGATGTCCGCCAGGCAGGCTCCCAGGTTCACCGCTGTCGTGGTCTTGCCGACGCCACCCTTCTGGTTGGCCACGGCCATCACCCGCGGGAGCGGTCGTGCGAAACCACTCTCCTGCGCCTGGTCGCCGCTGTCTGGAGAGACAGCCGACGGGGCGGCGGGCTCCTCACCACCCTGATCCGAATCGATGACGGAGGAGGCCTCTGTGACCGCGGCATGCACCGCCGCTTCAGCCTCGCTCGCTCCTGCCGGCTCAGCTCGATCAGCCACTCCCAGTGCGCCGTCCGCCTGCAGCACCTCAGCCGTCGCAGCGCCGGAGATCCCAGGCTCGTGCGGCCGATCCTCGGGCTCCCGTGACATCGCACCCTCGTCCGGCCCCGTCAGTAGATCCTCGACTCCGGCCAGGTCTTCCAGGCCAGGCAAGGCCTTGCGCACCGGCTCGGACGGCTCGCCAACCTCCGTACCCGCCATCTGGTCGAGGTCCGAGGCGGCAGCTCGGGACTCGACCGCCTCACCAGCCTCGTCCGCCGTGTCAACGCCCAATGGCTCCGCTCCTGCCGATTCAGCCGAGGTGTCGGATTGGTGCGCCCGCAGACGCTGGAAGATGGCGCGGCCGCGCGACGCCGCATCGCCTGACTCGGTCACCGCTGCATCCTGCCCTCTCGATGGCGCGGGCGCAAGGAACCAGACCATGTTCCACGTGGAACCCTCAACCATGGATCGCACGAGGGGAACGTGTTCCACGTGGAACACGCCGCGATCAGAACAGCGGCCGCTTGGCTGGGATTCCGACTCGCCGGGGGAAGCGGGCTGGGCAGGGCACGACCTGCTGCAGCATCTGGATGGCCGGTGGCCCAGGCCGACGCACCCGAGGCTCCAGACCGAGGGCGGCCAGGGGCTCGCTGGGCCAGCGGTCCTCGCCGGCCGCCTCCGGCGGCTCGCTCACCGCCAAGAGGCCACCGACGCTGAGCAGGGGAGCGGCGCATTCGGCCGTGACTGCCGGTGGGCCGAAACCCCGCGCCACGACGGCCTCGGCCGAGCCACGCAGCGCTCCCCTGCCGGCCAACTCGGCCCGCTCCTGGACCACCGTGATGTTGCTTAGCGCCAGGTCCGCCGCAGCGGCTCGGAGGAAGTCACAGCGCTTGCCCATCGCCTCGAGCAGCACCACCTCGAGCTCACGTCGCGCCGCCGCGATCACGAGCCCAGGCACCCCTCCCCCGCTGCCCAGGTCGATCACCCGGCCGTCCACCCCTGCCAGCGCGTCCAGGAAGCCGCCGGCGTGAAGGACGTGGTCGACCACGGGGCCGGGGCCGAGAAAGCCCAGCTGGCGCGAGCGTTCCAGCTGCGCGAGCACGTCGTCCACTGGCACACCCTACGCCTGGTGCCTGCTGGGTCGGGCCGAAGTCCGCCCAACCAGCAGGTAGCTCAGCCGTCCGGCAGGATCACCACGCGACGGCGAGCGTCTTCGCCCTCGGACATGGTGCGAACGCCTTCGATCTCGTTGACCGTGTCGTGCACGACCTTGCGGTCGGGCGGGGTCATGGGCTCGAGGGCCTTCTGCACGCCTGAGGCCTTGACGTCCTCGGCGATCTGGCGCACGAAGCGCTCGAGCGCTTCGCGGCGCCGCTGCCGGTAGCCGCCGACGTCTACACGGATGCGGGCGTGGGTCTCGCCCGGCAGCTGCCTCTGCAGGATGCTGCGAGACAGCTCCTGCACGGCTTGCAGGGTCTGACCCTTGGGGCCGATGAGCAGGCCGAGGTCATCGCCTGTGACGTCGAGCTCCACAGCGCCCTCCTCCGCCGGCGTCGCCACGACCTCGCCATCGAGCCCGAAGGCGTCCAGCAGATCCAGGAGGAAGCCTCGAACCACCTCGCCCTGGGCAGCCAGCTCGGTATCGCTCATCTCGATCTTCTCCTGGTCGTCGTCGGAATCCTCACGTCGCGTCTCGCGGCCTCGGCCACCGCGCCCTCTGCCTCGCCCGCCCGCCCCGGCCGGCCGCGTCCGGGCCGCACCGGTCGCTGTCTCGCTGGTCTCGGGGGCCTCGACCTGCGGCTTGGCGGGGCTGGGCCCGCGGTCGCTCTTCTTGCGCTGGCCGTCGCCCCGATTGCGACTGCGCTCGCCCGGCTTGGAGCCGCGCCCGCTGGCGCGCCCACGCCGCTCGCGGCGCTCCACCTTCGGTCGAGGCTGTGTGGGGCGAACCCTCGCCCGCACACGTGCCTCCCCCCGGGTGCGGCCGAAGAGCCCGGTGCGGGGCTCCTCCAGCACCTCGAACTCGGCGTCCTGCTCGTCCACGCCGAGCTGGTCGAGCGCCGCGTCCTTGGCTTCCTCGATGGTCTTGCCGGTCGTCTCTACCCATTCCATCTATCGGCGCTTCTTCTTCTTCTTGGACCGGTTCTGGGCGCCGGTGCGAGCGGTTGCGGAGGGTGGCTTCGGTGCCTGCTGCTTCGGTGATGGCCCGTTGCCGCTGGCCTCAGGGGCCTGCTCGCTGGCCTTGTTCTTGCGGCCCAACCGGGGGAGGAGGTCGTCGCCGCCGCCCTCGTCTCGCAGCTTCTTGGCCTCCAGGCTGGCCTTCTGGGCCTGCGCACCGAGGGAGTCCTCGCCGTGGTAGAGGGTTCGCGTGATGTAGTGCTGCATGCCGATCCGGTAGAGGTTCGACGTCACGAAGTAGACGACGAGGGCGGCGGGCGACACGAAGGCGAAGAAGACGAACATGGCCGGCATCAGCCGCATCAGCATCTTCTGCTGGGGCGGCACCTCCATGTTCGGGTTGCGCCCCTGGATCTGCTTCTGCTGGTAGTACGACGAGACCGCCACGATCGCCACCATCACGAGGTGAGGGAGACCGTGGACGAAGCCCTCTGACAGTGCCGAGCTGGCGCTCTCGGCCAGGTCGACCCCGAACGCGAGCATCTCGTTGACTGGGTCGAGCGCCTGGAACAGCGGTGAGGACTGGTCGAGGTGCTTGGGGTTGAACGTGCCGTCCTGGACCCGGGTGAGGCCCTGGATCACGTTGAACAGGATCATGAAGATCGGAGCCTGCAGCAGCAGCGGCAGGCAGCCGCCCAGCGGGTTGAGCTGGTTCTCCTTGTAGAACGCCATCAGCTCCTCGTTGAGCTTCTGGCGATCGTCCTTGTACTTGAGCTGCAAGCGCCGCATCTCGGGCTGCAGGCGCTGCATCTGGATCATGCTGCGCGTGCCCTTGAGGGTGAACGGCGTCGTCACCACCATCACGACGAGCGTGAGCATCGCGATCGCGACTGCGTAGTTCGGGACCAGGTCGTAGAACACGCTGAGCGTCTTGGCGATGACCTCGAAGAGGCCGTCGAACATCAGTTCGCCTTTCCGTTGGGAACGGGGTCGAAGCCGGCGCCACCCCACGGGTGACAGCGGACCAGACGCCGGATGGTGAGCCACGAGCCGCGCAGAGTGCCATGGAGCTCGAGGGCCTCGAGGGCGTAGGAGGAGCAGCTCGGATCGAAGCGGCAGGGGGACGGTCGCCCGGCGCGCAGGGCGCGGTACCCGCGGACGACCAAGTGCAGGAGGCGGGCCAGCGGGCTCACGAGCGCGACCCGCCTTGGGTGGCGCCTTCGAGCGCGGCCGACAGCGCCGTCACGAGCTCAGGCCACGGCTGCTCGGCCACGTCTGCCCCGGCGCCGATCAGGTAGGAGCCGGCGGGCAGCCGCCCGTCGGCTTGGAGCAGGCGGAGTGCAGCACGAAGGCGCCGGCGGATCCGGTTGCGCACGACGGCCCCACCGGCGCTGCGCCCCACGGCGAAGGCCGCCCGCGGCGGGCCAGCGGAACCGGGGGCAGGGGGAAGCCAGGTGACAGCGAGCGACCCGACCCGACCCCGAAGTCGCGAGCGCCTCAGCGCCTCCAGCTCGGCGCGTGTCGAGACGCGCCAGAGACGACCGCCCGCCGCTGCGCTCGCATCGCGATCAAGCGCTGTGGTCACCCTCTCAGGACCCGGCTCGCGAGGCGGGCCACTAGGCCGAGAGACGCTTGCGGCCCTTGAGGCGGCGGGCCCGAACCACCGCCTGGCCGGCACGGTCTGACATCCGGTGGCGGAAGCCGTGCCGCTTTGCACGGCGGCGGTTGTTGGGCTGGAACGTGCGCTTCACTGCGTGCCTCCTCGTCTGCGGGCCCGAGAGGCCCGGCAGCGATGAACCTGTGGATTTGCACGGGCCGCCGAGGTGGGGGCGGCCCGGCGGGAGCGATCCTGCGGGGGTTCACCACGACGCGCCGGAACCCGGCACCCGTTGGTGCTCGGGCAACGCTAGAGGTTCGCGCCCGCGACGGGCAACCTGGGGGCACGTCCGGCGCTCGTTACCACAGCTCGAGTCTCCGATGGGGGACCTTTCACCCCCTCTGAGCAGGTCAAACACATAAGTCCAACGACCCCTTGCCGGGGCGTCGGGTGCTGGTGCTACGGTGCCCGAACCGCCACGGCGGCACAGGGGCGGTCGCTTCCCCGCCCCCTAGCCCCTCGTGACGGCGCGGCGCCTGGTCCATTGCACCCCATACGGGACGCAACGGACCCCACGGAGCCGTTTTCCACAGGTGTGGACGTCGCTGTGGACGTCCCTCGAGCAGGAGGCATGGCCCGGGGTGAACGAGGCGCAGCGCCTGTGGGACGAGTGCGCAGGCATCGTGCGGGCACAGGTGTCAGAGCCGGTCTGGCTCACCTCGTTCGAGGCAGCGCGTGGCGTGAGCTTCGACGGGCGCACCTTCACGTTGGCAGTCCCGTCGTTCCTGGCCAAGGAGCGCATCGAGGGCCGCTACCAGTCGCTCGTGCGAGATGCGCTAACCGACGTGGGCGCCGGCGATGTGGAGCTGGCGCTCGAGATCGCTCCCAACGAGCCGGAACCCACGTGGACCGTCGCGCCGCCCCCGGCGGCTGCCGGCTCAGCGTCATCTGCGTTGGGTGTCAGTGCCACCGGTGGTGTGCCAGCACAGGACATCAACCCTCGGTACACGTTCGAGACCTTCGTCATCGGTCCGTCCAACCGCTTCGCGCATGCGGCCGCGCTGGCCGTGGCCGAGACACCGGCCCGCAAGTACAACCCGCTGTTCATCTACGGCGACGCCGGCCTCGGCAAGACCCACCTGCTGCAGGCCATCGGCCACTACGTCAGGGAGAACTACCCCACCTACCGGGTGCGCTACGTCACCTCCGAAGCCTTCCTCAACGAGTTCATCGACGCCGTGCGGCAGCGCACCAACGACAGCTTCAAGAGGCGCTACCGGGACGTAGACGTGCTGCTGGTCGACGACATCCAGTTCATCGAAGGCAAGACCGAGACGCAGGAGGAGTTCTTCCACACCTTCAACCACCTGCACCAGGCCAACCGCCAGATCGTGCTGTCCTCGGATCGGCCGCCCGACGCCATCGGCACTCTGGAAGACCGACTGCGCAGCCGCTTCAAGATGGGCCTGATCACCGACGTGCAGCCGCCCGACCTCGAGACCCGCCTGGCCATCCTGCGCAACAAGGCCGAGCGTGAGGCAACTTGGATCCCGCCGGAGGTCCTCGAGTACATCGCCACCAACATCACCGACAACATCCGCGTGCTCGAAGGCGCCCTGATCAGGGTCGCCGCCTTCGCCAACCTCACCTCCGAGCAGCTGAGCGTCGAGACCGCCGCCCACGTGCTCGGTGATCTGCTGACAGCCCGTCAGCCCAAGCCGATCACGCCGGCGGTGATCCTCGAGGCCACCTCCAAGATGTTCGGGATCCCTGTCGAGGAGATCACAGGCAAGAAGCGCCAGCGTCCTCTGGTCACGGCCCGCCAGGTCGCCATGTACGTGTTCCGGGAGATGACCGATCTCAGCTACCCGGCCATCGCCCGAGAGTTCGGTGGCCGCGACCACACGACCGTCATCCACGCGGTCGAGAAGATCAGCGCACAGATGCAGACCCAGCGCCCGACCTACGACCAGGTCACCGAGCTGGTGCAGACGATCCGAGCAGGTTCGTGACCGCTGTCACACGCTTTGTGGACGACGGCGGTGCGAACCTGTGGACGAGCACCTGGCCGGGAGGTCGGCCTGTGGGCAACTCGGCCGTTCGGTGGGCATCCTCCCCGTCCAGCCCTCCAGCCTGTGCGATCCTGGGGACAACCGTCGGACAGCCTCACCCCGGCTGACCTGCGGAAACAGCCCTTCGTCCCCAATCCACAGCCCCTACCACCACTCCTTCGTTTGTCAGCACAACACGACGGTAGAAAGCGAGTCACGGCGTGAAGTTCCGATGTGAGCGTGATGTCCTCGTCGAGGCGCTCGGCAGCGCCGGGCGCGCGGCAGCTGGGCGGGGCACGTCCTTGCCCGTGCTGTCAGGCGTTCGGGTCGAGCTCGCGGGCAACAGCCTGAGCCTCGTCGGCACGGACCTCGAGCTCACGATCGCCGTCAACGTGGAGGTGTCGGGCGCAGCCGACGGCGTCACCGTGCTCCCTGGCCGACTCGCCTCCGACATCGTCCGTGCTCTGCCCGCCGGCAGCGTCGAGGTCGAGGTCGACTCCGACGAGGCCCGCATCTCGGCCGGTCGCTCGGAGTTCAGCCTGCGCACCCTGCCGGCCGACGAGTTCCCCCGCCTGCCCGTGCCCACGGGCGACGCGGTCACGCTCGACTCCGGCGAGCTCGCCAGCGCCCTCTCCCAGGTCGTGCGGGCAGCGTCGAGCGACGACGCCCGCCCGATCCTCACCGGCGTGCTGCTCGCCGCCCACGACGGCGGCCTGCGGCTGGTCGCCACCGACTCTTACCGGCTCGCCATCCGCGACCTCCCCGGCACATCGGTGCTCGGTGAGGGACAGCACGTGCTGGTGCCGTCGCGGGCGCTCCAGGAGCTGTCCCGCGTGCTCGCCGCCGGCACCACGCTCAGCATCCGGCTCGGTGAGCGCGACGCCAGCTTCGAGGTCGGCGGCACGCGACTCACCACCGTGCTGATCGAAGGCGAGTTCCCGCCGTATGAGCGCCTCATCCCGCAGGCTCAGCCCAACCGGCTGACCGTGGGCCGCGAGGCCCTGCTCGAGGCCGTCCGCCGCGTGAAGCTGCTCGCCCGTGAGGCCACTCCGGTACGGCTGTCGATGTCGTCCGACGGGCTCGAGCTGGTCGCTGTCACGCAGGACGTCGGTCAGGCCCACGAGGGCATCGACGCCAAGTTCGAGGGCGCCGACCTCACGGTCGCCTTCAACCCCGAGTACCTGTTGCAGGGCATCGAGGTCGCTCCCGGCGACGAGGTCACGATCGAGACGATCGACGCCCTAAAGCCGGCTCTGCTCCGGGTCCCCGAGCACCCCGAGTTCCTGTACCTGCTGATGCCAGTCCGCGTCTCCTAGCGAGGTCCGAGCCCCGGTTGCTGCGCCACATCGACCACGTGCAGTTGGCCATGCCGGCCGGTGGGGAGGACGAGGCCAGGGCGTTCTACGGCCGGCTGCTCGGCCTGCCCGAGGTGCCGAAACCGCCGGCGCTCGCCGCCCGAGGCGGTTGCTGGTTCGAGCGCGACGGCCTGAAGGTGCACCTGGGTGTCGATCCCGACTTCCGGCCGGCGCGCAAGGCGCACCCGGCCTTCGTGGTGGACGACCTCCAGAGCGTGGTGGCCTCGCTGGTTGCGGCCGGCGCCGCGGTCGAGGAGGCGGAGCCCATCGACAGGATCGAGCGCGCCTTTGCCCACGATCCCTTCGGCAACCGCCTCGAGCTGATCGACGGCTCCGCACCCACTGTCTGAGCACCCGACCGGAACACTGATGAGCCGGCCCTGATCGGGCCGCCGCGGCTGCTGGCGCTCGGTCTGCCAGGCTCTGACGGTGCGACTCGACCGCGTCTGGCTGACCGATGTGCGGTCGTACGACACGGCCGAGATCGAGCTGGCGCCTGGGCTGACAGCCCTGTTGGGCGACAACGGCCAGGGCAAGACCAACGTGCTCGAGGCGATCGGCTGGCTGGCAACACTGTCGTCCTTCCGAGGGGCACCGACCGAGACGATGATCCGGCAGGGCGCCGAACGGGCCGTCATCCGGGCCGAAGGCGAGCGCGAGGGCCGGGCGATCCTGATCGAGGCGGAGCTGGTGGCGTCCGGGCGCAACAGGGTGCTCGTGAACCGCCAGCCCTTGAAGCGGGCGCGCGACCTGCTGGGAGTGCTGCGGGTGTCTGTCTTCGCGCCCGACGACCTGGCTCTCGTCAAGGGCGGACCAGCCGAGCGCCGGCGCTACCTCGATGACGCGCTGGTGGCCTCGCACCCCCGCTACGACGCGCTGCGCGGCGAGCTCGACAAGGTGCTGAAGCAGCGCAACGCCCTGCTCAAGGGCGCCAACGGCCGTCTCGACGAGAGCGCTGCCTTCACGCTCGACGTGTGGGACGCCAAGCTGGCGGAGGCGGGTGGCGCGCTTGCATCGGCCCGCCAGAACCTCCTCGCCCGGATCGCACCGGTGCTCGCCAGCACCTACGACGCCGTCGCAGACCGGGCCGCTGAGGTGACCGCCACCTACGTCGCCGACTGGGCGGGGCTGGGCCTGGCGGAGGCGCTGGCCGCATCGAGGACCGACGACGTGCGGCGCGGCGTGTCGACCGTGGGCCCGCACAGGGACGACATCGAGCTCACGATCGGGGCCCTGCCGGCACGCACGCACGCCTCCCAGGGCGAGCAGCGCTCCTTGGCGCTGGCGCTGCGCTTGGCGGCACACCACGTCATCACCGACGTCAGCGGCTCGGCGCCGGTGCTCCTGCTCGACGACGTCTTCTCGGAGCTCGACCCCGACCGAGCCGACGCACTGCTGGCCAACCTGCCCTCGGGTCAGACCTTGCTGACGAGCGCCTCCGGCCTGCCCCCCAAGGCCGACCCCGACCTGGTGCTCCGCGTCGCCCAGGGCCGCATCACGCACGACCCCAGGTAGCTGGGGCGTTTCCGCTGGACGTCCGTGTGCCTCACTGGCGCGGGCGAGCTGGTCGGTGCCGTGGAGGTCAAAGGGCGCGGCGGGTGGCAGCGTGGTCTGCGGCAGCAGGTTGGGGGCATGCGTGGCCCTCTGCGGGCTACTGATGCCCTCAACCTCGTGGTTGGACGGTGGTTGGCTCCCCTTGCCGCGGGGCTTCTCACACCATCGACCAGCTAGGTCCGGCCAGTGAGGCGCCCAACGGCCCAGCCATGCGTTCTGGCGTCACTTCGGTCTGTGGCGCGTGCAGCCAGCGGCGTAGCCTGACGGCGATGCCCGCTCGTCCGCTGCCTGGTCACAGCCCGGACCCGCAGCCGCTCGGCAAAGCCCTCGACGCCGTGATGCGGGGGCTCGGTGCGCCGGAGGGAAACGGGGTCCACCTGGTGTTCGACCGCTGGTCGGAGGTGGTGGGGGAGGGGCTGGCGGCCCGTACGCGACCGCTCAAGATCGACGGCACGCGGCTCGTCCTTGCAGTCGACGAGCCGGCCATGGCGACCCACGTGAGGTTCCTCCAGGCCGAGCTCCTGAAGCGCCTCACCGAGCTTCTCGGACCTGGTCGCGTGACGGCCCTCGACCTGCGCGTCGGGCCCAAGAGATAGGCCCGCGAGGGGCCTCGCGATGGCCGGGATGTCACACCCCGGCTGGTAGACTCTCATCGTTGTGATTCGGGTGTCTGACCAGGGTTTTCGCGCTTTTGCGCCCCGTCTGGCCCCTCTTCTCAGCTCGGCTGCCGAAGGCGCCGAGCCCACCAGCTGAAGGACGTCGATTCGTGGCGCAGACAACGAGCTCCTACGGGGCCAACAGCATGCAGGTCCTGGAGGGCCTCGACCCTGTCCGGAAGCGCCCGGGCATGTACATCGGGAGCACCGGGCCGAGCGGTCTGCACCACTGCGTGTGGGAGGTCGTCGACAACTCCGTCGACGAGGCGATGGCCGGCCACGCCAAGCGCATCGACATCACGCTGCTGGCCGACGGCGGCTGCCGAGTGGCCGATGACGGTCGCGGCATCCCGGTCGACATCAACAAGCAGCAGAAGATGACCGGCGTCGAGATCGCCCTCACCAAGCTCCACGGCGGCGGCAAGTTCGGTGGCGAGGGCTACAAGGTGTCGGGCGGGCTCCACGGCGTGGGCGTGTCCGTGGTCAACGCGCTCTCCAAGAAGCTGGTCGTCGAGGTCGACCGCGACGGCAAGCACCACGTGATGACCTTCGCCGACGGCGGCGTCCCCCAGTCGAAGCTGCTCGTGAAGGGCGAGGCGCCGCGCGGCCGCACGGGCACCACCGTCACCTTCTGGCCCGACGGCTCCGTCTTCGAGACCACCGAGTTCTCGGCCCGCACCATCCTCGAGCGGCTGCAGATGATGGCGTTCCTCAACAAGGGCCTTGAGATCCGCTTCAAGGACGAGCGCCCCGACCACGCCGCCGAGCCGGTCACCTTCCGCTACGCCGGCGGGATCATCGACTTCGTGAAGCACCTCAACACGAGCAAGGAGTCGCTCTTCTCGAAGGTCGGCTACTACGAGCTGGGTGAGGCCGACCAAGAGGTCGAGGTCGCCTTCCAGTGGAACACGGGCTACAACGCGGACGGCATCCACAGCTTCGCCAACGGCATCAACACCACCGAGGGCGGTGCTCACGAGGAGGGCTTCAAGGCGGCGCTCACCAGCGTGGTCAACAAGCACGCCCGCTCCAAGGGCCTGCTGAAGGAGAAAGACCCGAACCTGCTCGGCGAAGACATCCGTGAGGGCATCACGGCGATCATCTCCGTGCGGCTGCGCGAGCCGCAGTTCGAGGGCCAGACCAAGGCCAAGCTCGGCAACACGAGCATGAAGACGCTGGTGCAGAAGGCCACCAACGATCGGCTCGGCCAGTGGTTCGAGGAGAACCCCACCGAGGCCAACAAGATCGTGAAGAAGGCCATCGCCGGCGCCCAGGCCCGCATGGCCGCCAAGAAGGCGCGCGACGTGATCCGCTCGAAGACGCTGCTCGACGGCGCCGGCATGCCCGACAAGCTGAAGGACTGCTCGTCCAAGAACCGCGAGGAGCGCGAGCTGTTCATCGTCGAGGGCGACTCGGCCGGCGGCTCTGCCGTCACGGCGCGCGACCCGCTGCGCCAGGCGATCCTGCCGATCCGGGGCAAGATCCTCAACGTCGAACGAGCCCGCCTCGACAAGATGCTGAAGAACCTCGAGGTGCAGGCCCTCATCTCGGCGATCGGCGCCGGAGTGGGCGAGGAGTTCGACGTCGAGAAGCGCCGCTACGACAAGATCTGCATCCTGGCCGACGCCGATGTCGACGGTGCTCACATCCGCACGCTGCTGCTCACGTTCTTCTTCCGCCAGATGCGCCCGCTCGTCGAGCACGGCCACATCTACATCTGCCAGCCGCCGCTGTTCTCCACCGAGGTCGGCAAGAACAAGATCTACCTGAAGGACGAGCACGCCAGGCAGGCGTTCCTCACCGACAACCCCAACCACAAGAAGGACTTCGGCCGCCTCAAGGGCCTCGGCGAGATGGACGCCGAGGAGCTGCGGGTCACCACGATGGAAGACGGCCTGCGCACGCTGCTGCAGGTCACCGTCGAGCAGGCCGCTCTCGCCGATGAGGTCGTGTCGACGCTCATGGGCGACATCGTCGAGGTGCGCAAGCACTTCATCGTCACCAACGCCAAGGACGTGAGGTTCCTGGACATCTGATGTCTGACCAGACACCCCCCAACGACACACCCAACGGCGACGACGAGGGCGGCGGCATCCGTGCCGACATAGAGCCCATCGAGATCCAGGAGGAGATGGAGCGCTCCTTCCTCGACTACGCCATGTCGGTCATCATGACGCGGGCCCTGCCCGACGCTCGCGACGGCCTCAAGCCCGTACACCGCCGGATCCTCTACGGCATGGACCAGCTCGGCGCCCGGCCCGACCGGTCGCACATGAAGTGCGCCCGCGTCACGGGCGAGGTGATGGGCAAGTACCACCCCCACGGCGACGGCGCCATCTACGACGCACTCGTGCGCATGGCGCAGGACTTCTCGCTGCGCCACCCCCTGGTCGACGGCCACGGAAACTTTGGATCGCCCGATTTTGGCGCGGCTGCCTCGCGCTATTGCACGACTGGCGACACCCGCATTCGGCTCGCCGACGGGTCCTCGCCGCAGATGGCCGACGTCGTCGACCTCCCTGCTGACAGCGAGCGCGAGGCCGACTTCGAGGTGCTCGACAAAGACGGCAAGGCCGTCCGAGTCGACCGGGTGTTCAACTCCGGCGTCCACCCCACCCGGCGGCTCACCACCAAGCTCGGGTTCTCGATCCGCGGCACGGGCAACCACCCGCTGCTCTGCCTCGAGTCGATCGCGGGCGTGCCCATGTTCCAGTGGCGCACGCTCGACGAGATCACCCCAGGCACAGTCGTCGCCATCGCTCGCAACGCCTGGATGAACGTCGTCCCAAGCGCGCGGGAGTCGATGCTCGGCACGCTGCTCGGCGCCTGGGTGTCAGAGGGCTGGGTGTCGGAGGGGCGGGCCGGGTTCAACAACACCGACAAGGGCTTCTTCGACGACGTCGTGTTCGCCTACGACAACCTCGTCGGCGGCCGCCGCTACATCTCGAGCCGCACCACCCGCGTCGATCGCAAGGAGATCCACGAGCTCGACGTCCAGGATCTCACCGAGGTGCATCGCAGCCCGCTCGCCGAGCTGATGGGCAAGCGAGCGGCCGAGAAGCACGTGCCCGGCATCGTGTGGCAGGCCGGCTGGGGTGTGAAGCGGGCGTTCCTGAGCGCAGTCTTCGAGGGCGACGGTGGGCCCAGGCTCGCGGACGACAACAGCTTCACGCTCCACTACACCACCTACAGCGAGCGGCTGGCCCGCGAGCTCCAAGAGCTGCTCGCCGAGTTCGGCGTCATCGCCGCCCGGCACCAGTACACGCGCCAGAGCGGGGCGGTCGAGCACCGGCTGATCATCTCCGGTCTCCGCAACGTGCGTGCGTTTGCCGACCGCATCGGCTTCCTCGAGACCAAGCAGGCGAAGCTGCGCGAGCTCGTCTCACGCGCACCTTTGAGCGCGCATCGGCTCACGAAGGACTTCGTGCCCTTCGTGGCCGACTACGTCAGGTCCGAGACGGCGTTCGACACCCGCGGCAGCGGGCGCAAGTGGCTGACGCAGCACAACTTCGACCGGGTGGAGCGCTGGGAGACCGAGCGCCTCCGCATCATCGACCGCATCAAGGACTCGGAGATCCTGCGGGTGATCCTGCCGGTCATGGACTCCGGCTACCGGTTCGACACCGTTGCGGAGGTCGTCGACGACGCGCCCGCCGAGGTGTTCTCCGTGCGGGTCGTGAGCGACGACCACTCGTTCCTCGCAGGCGGCTTCGTCAACCACAACACCGAGTGCCGGTTGGCGCCGATCGCGATGCGGATGCTCGACGGCATCGGCGAGGGCACGGTCGACTTCGCCGACAACTACTCCGGCGACGACTCCGAGCCCACCGTCCTGCCGGCCCGCTTCCCGAACCTGCTGGTCAATGGCAGCCAGGGGATCGCGGTCGGCATGGCCACCAACATCCCGCCGCACAACCTGGCAGAGGTGATCGACGCCACGATCCACCTGATCGACAACCCCGACGCCACGCCAGATGACCTGATGCAGCACGTCAAGGGGCCCGACTTCCCCACGGGCGGGCTCATCATGGGGCGCCAGGGGATCCTCGACGCCTACCGCACGGGCAAGGGCTCGATCCGCATACGGGCGGTCGCAGAGATCGAAGAGGGCTCCCGCAGCGACCAGATCGTCGTCACCGAGATGCCCTACCAGACGTCCATCTCCGTCACCGCTGCTCGCATCGCCGAGCTGGTGCAGACGCGTGCCATCGAGGGCATCAGCGACGTCAACGACGAGTCGGCCAAGGGCAAGACGCGCCTGGTGATCAAGCTGAAGAAGGACGCCGCCGCGCTCGTCATCCTCAACAACCTCTACAAGCACACGCCGCTGCAGACGAACTTCGCGGTCAACACGGTGGCGCTGGTCGACGGCGTCCCGCGCACGCTCAACCTGGTGCAGGCGCTCCAGGCCTACGTCGATCACCAGGTCGACGTCATCCGGCGCCGCTCCGAGCACCGGCTGGCCGAGGCCGAGCGCAAGGCGCACATCAACGAGGGCCTGCTCAAGGCCATCAACGTCATCGACCAGGTGATCGCCACGATCCGTGCCAGCGAGGATCGCGCCGCCGCGCGCGACGCATTGATGGCGGCGCCGTTCGAGTTCTCCGAGGTGCAAGCCAACCACATCCTCGAGCTGCCGCTCGGCCGCCTCACGCGCCTGGCCCGCATCGACCTGGAGACGCTCCTTGCCGAGCTGCAGGCCGAGATCGCCGAGCTCAACCTGATCCTGGCGGACGAGGTGAAGCTCCGCACGGTGATCAAGGACGAGCTGGCCGAGGTCAAGGAGAAGTTCGCCGAGCCGCGCCGCTCCAAGATCACGCTCGACGCCGGCGACATGAACATCGAAGACCTCATCGACGACGAGGAGCTCGTCGTCACCCTCTCCCACAAGGGCTACATCAAGACGGTCGCGGCCGACTCGTTCCGCTCGCAGGGCCGGGGCGGCAGGGGAGTGGCGGGCGCCAAGCTGCGCGACGAGGACTACGTCACCCACATCCTCACCACGACAGCACACGCCTACCTGCTGTTCTTCTCCAACCTGGGGCGCGTGTACCGGCTCAAGGCGCACGAGATCCCCAAGAAGGAGCGCACCGCGCGGGGCACCGCAATGCCCAACCTGCTGCAGCTCCAGCCCGGCGAGCACATTCAGACGATCATCGACACGCGCGACTACGAGACCAACCGCTACCTGTTCTTCGCCACGAAGAAGGGGCAGGTCAAGAAGACCAAGTTCAACGAGTACGACTCGTCGCTGCGCACCGGCATCATCGCCATCAACCTGCGAGACGGCGACGAGCTCGTGAAGGTGATTCCCACCAACGGCGGCGACGACATCCTCATGCTGTCGAAGCTGGGCCAGGCGATCCGCTTCACCGAAGACGACGTGCGCGCCATGGGCCGGGCCGCTGCCGGTGTTCGCGGCATGAAGCTGCGCGCGGGCGACGAGGTCGTCAGCCTCGACACCTGCCGCGACGACGTCGCCATGCTGATCGTCACCGACGCCGGCTACGGCAAGCGTACGCAGCTCGAGCATTTCAACCGGCAGGGCCGCGGTGGCCAGGGTGTGCGCGGCATCAAGCTCACGGCCAAGAAGGGCTTCGTGGTCGCAGCCTTCATGGTCGGGCTCGACGACGAGATCTTCGTGATCAACTCAGTCGGCACGCTGATCCGCATGGAGGTGCGCGGCATCTCCTCGCAGGGCCGCGACGCCACAGGCGTGCGCGTCATGAACCTCGACGCCGGCGAGACCGTTGCCTCGGTAGCCCCTGTGCTCTCAGCCGACGACGACGCCTGACCCGGGCCGCCGTCCGTGGCGCATCTGACCGTCGACCGCTAGGGCGCGTCGTCCTAGCCTGAGTGCGCTTCCCCTGCCGTTTGGAAGTGGCGCGCCTGCCGTGTGCGCCGAACGGAGGTGGATGTGATGCCTGCTCGCATTCGGGTGGTGCTGAAGGCCAGCGGCGACGCCAATGGTCAGCGTGACTCGGGCCAGGCGCTGCCGCTGGTGCTCGGTGTGCTGGCAGTCGCCGTCGTGGTGCTCCTGGCCCTGGTGCCGTTGGCGCGGGGCGCGGCCGAGAGCGCCCGGGCGCGCACCGCGGCCGACGCAGCCGCGCTCGCCGGCGCGGCCGAGGGCGAGGAGGCCGCCCGGGACATCGCCGAGGCGAACGGGGGCGAGCTGGTGATGTGGCGCGCGTCGGGCGCGGATGTGTGGGTTGCGGTGACTGTCGGAGATGCACGCGCTGTTGCCAAAGCCACCCGTGATTGACCGACGAACCCGTAGCGGGTGCCCGCTGAGCACGCGAGGTGGTGCCATACACTCGGCGGGTGTCTGATGACCCGGCGACGACAACGGGCGACGCGCAAGGGCCGCCCGAGCTGTTCGGCGGCGGGCGATCAGACGACGAGCGTGGCGAGCGATCCCGGGTCGCTCCTCCGAGCAACCCGGTAGCGGCTCGTCCACCGGCGGAGTCGGAGCCAGCCGGCACGACTGAACCCCGGCCCGAGACTTCGGCTGACGGTCGTGAGAGCGACGCTCCGGGGCCCAGGCCTTTCGATCGGGTGCCTCCGATACGTCCACCTGGTGCTGCGCCGCGCGGGCCGGCTGCGCCTGTGTCGAGGGCCGGAGCGGTGCCTGCAGAACCCGGGCGCGATGCGGCCCGACCGGCTTCGGACGGGGCCCCGTTGCGGCCCGCCGCCGGTCCAGTCACGGGCTCGACGGTTCTCATCTCGGCTGACCCGGCCCTCGGCCCCGACACCGCCTCGGTTCCCGCGACTGCGCCGCCGGCTGCCGAGCCCGAGCCCGTGGCGACCAAGGGCAGGTCGTCAGGCTCGAGGTCTCGCAAGGTCCGGGTTCGCAAGGTGCGGCGCATCGTGCGCCACATCGACCCGGGGTCCGTCCTGAAGATCTCGCTGCTCTTCTACGCGGCGCTGTTCCTGATCATCTGCGTGGCGTCCGCAGTCCTGTGGGGTGCGGCGCGCGCTGCCGGCACGATCGACAACGTGGAGAGCTTCATCACCTCCGTCGGCGGGTTCGGCAACTGCGAGCCGATCGACGGTGCTCCCAGAGCCACGACCCAGCCCACTACGCCCGACGTCGTCTCCACCGCCCCGGTCGACCAGCTCGATCCCGGCGCGCTGCCTGAGGAGGTGCCCGACCCGGACACTCCCAGCTCGACCACGCCCGGCGACGAGGAAGACTGCCGCGAAGGCGAGGAGCTGGTCGGCGAGTTCCAGTTCGAGGACGGCCGCATCCTGCAGGCGTTCGCTCTCGGTGGGGTGGTGCTGGTGCTGGCCGGTGCAGCCGCCAACGTGGTGATGGTGCTGCTGTTCAACCTCATGAGCGATCTCACCGGGGGAGTGCGCCTGACCGTCCTCGAGGAGGAGCCGACGCCGAGGCCGCGGCCCCCTTCGGGCTCGCCCCCCTCGCGGGCACGCGGCTAACTTCGCCTCCCTACGCGAGCGATGCTCACGGGGCTATAGCTCAGTCGGTTAGAGCGCATCCCTGATAAGGATGAGGTCGGAAGTTCGATTCTTCCTAGCCCCACCACGCTGACTAGGTACGCGGGACCGCGGCCAACACCATCTGCACCAGGGCGCCGACGAGAGAGTCGTCCAGCGGGGCGTGACCGGCCAGGAGCCGGTAGTAGATCGGCCCGAATATCGCATCGAGCATCGCCTCACCGTCGGCGTCGAGCGGCAGCTCGCCTCGCTGTTGGGCCCGCCTGATCGGTTCGAGGGCCATCTGGCGTCGCGGCACCAGCCAGCGCTCGCGAAAGACCCTCCCCACCTCGGGGTCGTGCTGCGCCGCGGCGATGATCGACTTCAGGCCTGTCCCGACACGGGTGTCGCGGAGCAGACGCAGCTGTGCCAGTGCAGGCTCGGCCAGCTCCGCTGCGAGGTCCCCGCGGTCTCGAATGGGTGCCAGCGGGCCGACCGTGGTGACGTACGCATCCACCGCCACCGCCGCCTTGGATGGCCACCACCTGTAGATCGTGGCCTTGCTGACGCCCGCTCGGTGGGCGATGCCGTCGACGGTCAGATGGTCGATGCCCTGCTCGAACAGCAGGTCAGCGGCGGCGCTCAGGATGGCTGTCCTCGCTCGCTCACTGCGAGGCCGCCCCACCGCGGAGCGCGGTTTGTCGCCGGAATCGGGAGCAACCGGAGCCACCACCGATACGATACGACGAGTTTCGATAGTGAGGAGGGACCATGCGCTCAGCGGTCGACGACGTGGCGGACTTCTTTGCGGCGCTGGACACGAGCTCGCCCGCCGACGTGGTTCAAGCCGTCCTTGCCGCCGCGCGCGAGCACCTGGGTGTGGAGCTGGCCTTCGTCGCGGAGACGCGGGGCAACCAGCACATCGTGCGGTTCACCGACGGCAGCGCCGAGCCCCTGGGAGTCGCCGTCGACCAACGTCGCAGGCTCGAGGAGACGGTCTGCGGCCTCGTGCTGGCCGGCGAGCTGCCTCGAGTCATCGCCGACACCCATGCCCATCCGGGCACGGCCGGCTACCCGTTCCGCTCCTACGCCGGAGCGCCGATCAGGTTCTCCGACGGGAGCACCTTCGGCCTTCTGTGTGCGGTCAGCGCCCCGCCCAGGCGCGTGCGGGCCAGCCACGTCGGGGTGCTTCGCACGCTTGCCGACATCATCGGTCGCCAGCTCGAGGGGCAGCAGCACCGCTGGAGCGAGCACTGCGCGCGTCTGCTCGATGTGGCCCGGGCGCTCGAGAACCAGCAGCCGAGCATCGTGCACCAGCCGATGGTCGATCTTCGCACCGGCCGGAGGGTGGGAGTCGAGGCCCTGGCTCGCTTCGGTTGTGAACCCATGCATCCTCCGGACCGCTGGTTCCGCGACGCCTGGACCGTCGGCTACGGAGTCGACCTCGAGCTGTGCGCCGTCGAGCGCGCGCTCGACACGATCTCCAGCCTCCCGGAGGACTGCTTCCTCTCGCTCAACGTCTCACCAAAGCTCCCTTCGCTGCCGGAGTTCATGGACCTCGTCCAGCGCTACCCGTTGCCTCGTGTGGTGATCGAGCTCACCGAGCACTCTCGGCTCGATAGTCCGCGCGAGCTGCGACACGCTCTCCAGGAGGCGCGTGACCTTGGACTGCGCGTGGCCGTCGACGATGCGGGTGCCGGGTTCGCCGGCCTCAGCCGGATCCTCGATCTCGAACCCGACTTCATCAAGCTCGACGCCGGCCTCGTGAGGTTCGTGGACTCAGACCCCCAGAGGGCCTCCCTGGCAGAGGCCCTCGTCATGTTCGCCGCGGCGAGCGGCTGCACCATCGTGGCCGAGGGCGTCGAGCATCAGCGCCAAGCGGACACGTTGATGTCACTCGGCATAGACCTGGCGCAGGGCTACCTGTTCGGGCGGCCCGCGCCACCAGCCGCCTGACCTTGGGTGATCCGGCGCGGCAGGACGGCGCCGAACAGCCAGTGGGCCGGCCGCGGATGCGCCGCGGCTGAGATCCCTGGTAAGGATTGGCTCGGAGTTCTCTTCGTCCCAGCCGCACGCAACACGCGGACCGAGCAACTGGAGCTGCTGAGATGGCCTTGCTGCGCCGAGCACTGCTCGCACTTGGTGTGGCCGGCTTGATCGCTGCCGTGCTGCGCCTCCGCGGCACGGGCGGCACGCCGCCGCAGCATGGTGGCTGGCGCGAGCTGTCCGGGCCAGACCTCAGCTAGTGGTCCGTCGCCGGAATGATGCGCCGGGTCTCGCCGGCCATCGACGCCCCTGGACGGCGTCCTCCTCCTCGCCGCAGCTACGGCTGCGCCTTCGTCGTCGATCCTTGCCAGCGACGCCGATGACTCGCCGATCCCACGCCGCCATTCCGGCGACGGACCACTAGTGCTGGCGCGATGACGACGGTCCTGCTCCTCGGAGCCGGCGCGGTGGGTGCGCGAGCGGCCCTCCAGCTCGTGGAGGCCGACGACGTCGACGAGGTGGTCGTCGTCGACCCCGATGGCGAGCGCCGCTCTGGTGTCGTTCGCAGCTCGGGCACCAAGGCCACAGACGGCGGTGGTGTGGCCGACCCGACAGCCGATGTCGACGCCGTGCTGATCGCCGGGCCGAACGGCTCACACGTCACGGCCGCTCGCCACCACGTGGCCCTCGGCCGGCCCGTGGTCTCGTGCGCCGACAGCATCGACGACGTCGAGGGACTGCTCGCGCTCGGCCCCGAGGCGGAGGAGAGCGGAGCGTCGGTCGTGGTGGGCGCCGGCTTCTCGCCCGGCTACACGTGCCTGCTGGCGCGCCATGCGGCAGCCAGCTTCGACACGGTCGACGAGATCCACATCGCCCGCAGCGGCACCGGCGGCCCGGCCTGCGCGCGTGCGCACCACGCGGCTCTCACGGGCACGGCCATCGACTGGCGCGACGGCCACTGGCAGCGCCGCACCGCCGGGTCGGGGCGCGAGCTTTGCTGGTTCCCCGATCCGATCGGGCCCGAGGACTGCTACCGCGCCGAGCTGCCCGACGCGCTCCTGATCGTGCGCGAGTTCGCCGACGTGGCCCGGGTGACGGCGCGTCTCGCCGCCACCAGGCGAGATCGCATCACCGCTCACCTGCCGATGCTGCGCAAGCCGCACCCCGAGGGGCTCGTCGGAGCGGTGCGGGTGGAGGTGCGCGGCAAGCGCGGGGGCGTGCAGGACACCAAGGTCCTCGGGGCGCTCGACCGACCTGCCGTCGCCGCAGGCGCCGTCGCCACGCTGGCACTGCGCTGGGCCCTGCACGGCCGCATCCCCGCCGGCGCAGCTGGGCTGGCCGCCATCGCCGACCCGGTGCCGTTCCTCACCGAGCTCGCCCAGCTCGGCATCAAGGCCGCCACCTTCGAGGGCGGCACCTGAGTCCGGCGGGCTGCGCAGCCACTTGACCGCGCGGTCTAGTTTGGGGTCATGGAGCCGCAGCGCACGCTCGCCCTCGCCGAGATCGACCTCTCCGACTTCGAGTTCTGGACGCGCCCCCTCGCCGAGCGCGAGGGGGCCTTCGCCACGCTGCGCGAGGAGGACCCGATCCGCTTCTTCGCGGAGCCGATCATCTCGGAGATGTTCCCGCCCGGCCGCGGCTACTACGCGCTGACCCGCCACGCTGACGTCGTCGAGGCCAGCAAGCACCCGGGCCTGTTCTGCTCCGGGCAGGGCACCAACATCGCCGACATGCCGCCGGAGTTCCTCGAATTCCTCGGCTCGATCATCAACATGGACGACCCCCGCCACGCGCGCCTGCGCCGCATCGTGTCGAGAGGCTTCACCCCGCGGCAGCTCGATGCGATGAAGGGCGACGTCGAGCGCACGGCCACCGAGATCCTCGATGCCGTCATCGAGCGAGGCGAGGGCGACTTCGTCACCGACATAGCGGCGATCCTCCCGCTGCGCATCATCGTCGACCTGATGGGCATCCCCCGCAGCCACGAGCAGTTCATCTTCGACCGCACCAACGTGATCCTCGGGCTCGGCGACGAGGAGTACGTGCCCGATCAGACCGAGGGCGGGATCATGGCCGCCCTGCTCCAGGCCGCCCAGGACCTCACGTTGCTCATCACCGAGCTCGGCGAGGAGCGCATGAAGAACCCCAAGGACGATCTCACCACGGCGCTGGTCACGGCCGAGGTCGACGGGGAGACGCTGACGACCGCCGAGCTGGCGTCGTTCTTCCTGCTGCTCGTCGTCGCCGGCAACGAGACCACCCGCAACGCCATCGCGCACGGCCTCCTCGCCCTCACCGAGCACCCCGAGGAGCGCGACCGCTGGTGGGCTGACTTCGACGGCCTAGCTCCCACCGCGGTCGAAGAGATCGTGCGCTGGGCCACGCCGGTGATCCACTTCCGGCGCACTGTCACCGAGGACGGGGTGCGCATCGGCGAGCACGAGTTCAAGAAGGACGACAAGGTCGTGCTCTGGTACAGCTCCGCCAACCGCGATGTCGCAGTCTTCGACGACCCCTACCGCTTCGACATCGGGCGCACGCCGAACGACCACGTCGGCTTCGGCGGCCCTGGCCCCCACTTCTGCCTCGGCGCACACCTCGCACGGCGAGAGATCACCGTCATGTTCAAGGAGCTGCAGCGGCGGGTCCCCGACATCGGTGCGGTGGGCGAGCCGCAGCGCCTGCGGTCCAACTTCATCAACGGCATCAAGCACCTGCACGCCGAGTGGACTCCGGCCGCCCAGTCGGTCTGAGCAGCCCCGACACCCGTTCTCGGGCGATTTGTCCGTCCAGTAGCCGGAGAGATCGCCGGAGAACGAACGCGGGGAGCGAGGCGGTCTAGAAGACGACGGCCTCGCGCCAGAACGCGAGCAGGGTCGCGTCGCCGAAGACGTCGAAGCGCTCGTCGACAAGAGCGCGGTTCCAGGTCCACAGGAGCAGGTCGCCAGCGCTGCCCCGCAGGGCGACGTCGCCCTTGGCGTGACCGTGCTCGAAGCGAATTCCCTCTGGCGTGAAGCGCACGAGCCACTCGCCTTCGGTGTCGGTGGCGTGCAGGTGGATGGAGCCGGCGCGTGCCTCGAAGCGCTCGGCCGGCAGGCGTGGTGCGAAGAGCTCGAGCAGCTCGTCGATCCCGTCGACGGCCAGCGCCGGGTCTAGCGGCACCGGGTCGGCGTCGCGCCGGTGGACGGCGAGCTCCTGCGCCATGCGCCGCGGGAAGAACGTGCCGGGCTGCGGGCCGGCCCACGTCGGCCATGTGGCGTCGACGTCCATCGTGGAGAGGTGCTCCACGAGGTCGGCCGCGCCGGCCTCGTACCAGCCGGGAAGCGCCTCGCCTTCGGGCGGTCCTTCGACCTCGCTGAACCGCACCCGCTCGCCGGAGCCGAGCGACAGCTGCTTGCGCACCCAGGCGTGCACGCCGGCCACGTGTGCCAGCAGGTCGGTGCGGGTCCAGCCCGGGCAGGTCGGCACGGCGGCGTCCGGGTCGGCGTGGAACGCGGCGAGGAGCGCTGCGCTGTCGGTGCGCACATGATCGATGTGAGTGGTGGGGTCCATGCGGGCGAGCCTGCCACGGGTGGGCGATGATGGCGCGGTGATCGTGGATTGCGCCGTCTACACGAATGGCGAACGTCGTCCGGGCCGGCTCGACCTCATGGACGCCCTCGAGGCGGCGTCCGAGCCCGACTCGTTCGTCTGGCTGGGTCTGCACGAGCCCGAGGCCGAGGAGTTCGAGGCGGTACGCGACGAGTTCGGGCTGCACGAGCTCGCGGTCGAGGACGCCGTCAACGCGCACCAGCGACCCAAGCTCGAGGTGTACGACGAAGACCTCTTCGTCGTGCTGAAGACCGCGCGATACGACGACGTGGCAGAGACGGTCGAGTTCGCCGAGCTGCAGCTGTTCATCGGCGCCAACTACGTCGTCACCGTGCGGCATGGCCAGGCCAGCGCGCTGGCCAGCGTGCGCGCCACGATCGAGCGCGACCTCGATCGCATCCGCTGCGGGCCCATGGCCGTGCTCCACGGCGTCATCGACCGGGTGGTGGACGACTACATGCCCGTCATCGATGGCCTCGACAACGACATGGCCGAGATCGAAGACGCCGTCTTCGACATCCACCGGCCGCGTGGCTACGACCCGACCCAGCGCATCTTCAAGCTGAAGCGTGAGGTGCTCGACTTCATCCGCAACACCGAGCCCCTGCTCGAGCCGCTCGGACAGCTCGCCGCTGGCTCGCTTCCCCGGGCACACCCTGAGCTGCACTCGTACTTCCGCAACGTCGAGGACCACCTCACCAAGGTCGTCGGCGCCATCCACCACGCGCGGGATCTGCTGACCGACGCGCTCGACGCCAACCTGGCGCAGGTGACCACCCGTCAGAACGACGACATGCGGACGATCTCAGCTTGGGTCGCCATCGGTGGCATCCCGACCGTGATCGGCGCCATCTACGGGATGAACTTCGAGCACATGCCCGAGCTGGGCTGGCGCTACGGCTACTTCTTGGCGATCGGACTGATGGCAGCGATCTGCTTCGTGCTCTACCGCCGCTTCAAGCGCATCGGCTGGCTCTAGTGCCCGTGCACTTGCCGACGCCGAGCTGGGAGCGCTGTCAGCCTGCGAGCAGGGCGAGTAGCTCGTCGTGGACCAGGCCGTTGGTGCCGACGCCGCTGCCGGCCTCGATCGTGTCGACGCCCGTGATGTCGGTGAAGCGGCCACCTGCCTCGCCGAGCAGCACCGGCATCGGCCCCACGTCGTATGGCTCGACGAGCGGGTCGACCATCGCCGCGACGCGCCCTGTTGCGACGAGCGCGTAGCCGTAGCCATCGCCCCAGGTGCGCAGGACTGCGCCAGCTGCTTCCAGCGCGGCGACGCTCCCCGCCGGCCAGTGGCTGAACGAGCTCGACATCACGTAGGCGCCGGCGAGCGACGAATGCGAGCTGACTGTGGCCTGCCCCTGCTCCGACCAGCAGCCCAGCCCGCGGCCAGCCCAGACCGTCTCGCCCAGCGCAGGCAGGTTCACGACACCGATGGCGATGCCGTGCTCATCCTCCAGCGCGAGCAGGTTGGAGTAGAGCGGCACGCCGCAGGTGAAGGCCTTGGTGCCGTCGATCGGGTCGACGATCCAGCGCCGGCCGCTCGTCCCGGCGACGGGGCCCTCCTCCTCGCCGAGCACACCGTCGTCGGGGAAGGCGTCGGCCAAGCGCTCGCGCAGGAAGCGCTCCGCATCGCGGTCGGCCGCCGTCACAGGTGTGCCGTCTACCTTGCGGACCACCTCGAGGTCGTGTGTCCGGAACCAGCGCAGCGTGCGGTCGCCCGCCTCGCGCAGCAGTGCCACGGCGGTGTCGAGGGTGGCCTGGTCGATCGGCGGCGCGGTCACCGGGCGAGTCTCGCGTGCGCGGTCGGCCGTCTAGGGCACTAGTGGTCAGCGAGCGCAGGAGCCGGGGTGCACGCCTCGGCCGGCACCGCCTTGCGGCGGCGGAACGGGAGGGTCGGCAGGTAGCGCCTCAGGCCGACGCGCAGGCTCGCCGCTCCCAGGATCCCACCCGTGACGGCCATGTCGGCGCTGGCCAAGCAGCTCATGCACACGCCAGGGATGGTAGTTCGGCTTGGTCTGTGAACTGCCACGTCCGCATGGCGGACGTCCGGGTTCACAGACGTTGGTTGGTTCAGCCGATGACGACGAGCGCGAGCATTATGACCACGACGACCAAGAGCATCGGCAGGATGACGGCGCCGAACACGATCGGGTTCGCCGACGTGTCGGTGGCAGCGACCTCGTCGCTCCAGAAGCTCTCGAAGCGCGTGGCGAGCGCGTCATCAGGCGCTGTTTCAGCGTCGCGGTCGGGACCTTCCTCGTCGAGATCTTCGTCGCCGAGATCGTCGTCGCCGAGATCTTCGTCGATAAGCGCGTCGGCGACCGGGTCTGGGCTGAGATCGGGCTGGGCTCGAGCCGCTGGCGCATCGTCGCCGATGGCCCGCCTGGCGTCGTCCACCGCCGCCTCGAGCAGGCCGAGCGATCGTGACGCTGGGGAAGACGAAGCCGGTGCAGCGATCGGGTGCTCGCCGTCGTCTCCGGAGCCGGTCAGAGCATGGAGGACGGCCTGCACTGCAGAGCTGACCATGTCGTCCACGGTCGCCGCCGGCTGCATCTCGACGGGGGGGTCCGCAGCGCGATCCTGCGGGTCGCTGTCGCCTTCGCGGTGGTCATCGTTGTCCCGCCAGGTCAGGCCATTCGTGGCGGCGGGCTCGGGCGCTCCAACCGTGACCACATCGAGGACCGCGGTCTCGTCGTGCGGCGCGGTGTCGAGGGATGCGACCGCGTCGGCGGGCTCGTCCTTGGCGTCGAGCACCGCCGAGGAGGATCGCCCGATCGAGCTGATCAGCTCGGCGATCGGCGGAGTGTCGAGGGGGTTGGTGCGCGTGGCGCCGCGCTCGTGCAGGGCGGTGGCGAACTCGTCGAGGGCCTCGTTCACCAGCTCGTGCGCGACCGCGTGAGCCTGGCGCAGCCGGCCCGCAGCCCAGGCGTACCTGTCGGACAGCAGGTCACTCATGTTCTCCCGGTTGGTCGACACGAGATCCTCGACGAATCTGAGTATGAGCTGCGCCGACTCTGGGAGGTCGGCCTGGCCGGGCTCGCTGGGCGAGGCCGGCTCGATCTGCCTGGACTCGGCTTCGATCTGGCTCAGTCGTGCCTCGAGCACTTCGATCTCGCGGGCCGCTTCCCGCATGCGGGCGTCGGCCTCGTCCGCCAGCACGACGTGACGAGGTTCGGGGGGAACGAGGCGCACTGTGGTCATGCGATCCGCGCGGGCTCCGCCGAGTCCGTCCGGGTCAGGTCGATGACGTCCTGCCACCACTGCTCGCCCTCGTCGTGGGCGGCCTCGGCACGGCTTGCGCTGATCTCGCCTGCGATCGTCCGCAAGGCGTTGGCGTGGGATCGAGCGTCAGCGACGATTCCAGCGGCCGCCGACTCGGCAGCCTCCTCGATGGCTGCCTCGATGCGGCGGCAGGCTTCCCACTCCGCGGCGAGCTGGGCCTGGGTGTCGAGCATGACGGTCCCGAGGTGGTCGCTCACCGAGGGCGGTCGGTCTCCCGCGAGCTGGTCTCGCCGGGCTTCAGCAGCGGTGATCAGGGATCGCAGCCGCTCGCGCTCGGCCACGAGGGCAGCGAGGTGTTCCTCGAGGGCAGCGGGCTCGTAGACGCGCACCGGGTCGAGCGCCGGCGTGGCGGCGACTCCGTCCTGTTGATGTGTGGACACGGCGAGAACCTAGAGGGACCAGGTTGCTCTGCTCTGAATTGCAGGTGAACCCTGCGTGCGCGCCGTACGAACTTCGCTCTCGCGGCTGGGACTCGCTCCTGGCGATGTGAGGCGCGCACTTGGACGACGTCAAGTCGCATCGCCTAGCCGGACATCCTTCCGACAACGTTTACGGCCGGTTCAAGTTGCGGACAGGTGCGACTCTTAGCCTCGGCGCACATGTGGCCAGCACCCGACGGTCAGCTGACGCGCTCGGGTCGTCCCGTGAGCGCGACCGCTGGTCCTGCGCTCACCCCACCCACATCCAGTCGCGCAGGGTGAGCGGCATGTCGGAAGACCGGCCGCGTCTCGATCGATTCGTTCAGGAGTCGGAGGCTGAACAAGCACGGCTTAGTGCTGAGCTGGAGCAGCTGCTGACCCGCTGCAGCGTTGCCGACGACGAGCGTCACAAGGCCGAGGAGCACCTCCGTGCGCGCTTCGTAGAACTGACCGCGGCCGCCCGCGCTGAGCTGGACTCGATCGAAGCCGCGCACATGGAGGCCATGGCTGCGCTGCGTTCCGCTTCGGACTCAGGAGCCCCAGCCGTGGAGGTCGAGGTGTCGGAGCGACCCCAGGCCTTGGGCGCGAACGCGCCGGAGGGTTCGTGAGCGACGTGGATCAAGCCGTGGTTGCACCCGTTGACGACGTCGAATGGGCCCGGCGAGCGGCAAGGGCCGAGGTGGCGCGCCTGTCGCTGGCCGTTCGCGCCGCGCAGCGCGACACCGCTCTTCGTGAGATGGCAGCGGTCGAGGTGTGTGCCCTCGCGAGTGCGGCGGAGGCCCTGCTCGCGCAGAGCCTCGACGAGCTCGTCGAGGCCCGTCGGACCGAGAGACAGCGCGACCTGGCTGTCGCGATCGCCGCGGCCGAGCAGGTCGCTGCGGACGCGCTCGAGCGAGCCGAGCTTCACAACGAGCCGCCGAGCTCGACCGGGCAGCCCGATGTCTCAGCGACAGCTGTAGCGCTCGACGAGCCGCCGAGCTCGACCGCCCAGCCCGGTGGCCCTTCGACGGCGGCGTCCCTGGACGAGCTCCGCTCGCTCGTGCAGGCAGCGGTCGCCGCTGGGTTGGCAGAGGCGAGGGAGCAGGCGGTAGCGACGCTGCACCTGGTGCCCGCCGTCGTCGGTCCACCCACTGAGATCAGGAGGGTCCCAGCCGCACAGCGCCCGGCGGAACCTCGGAGCGTCGGCCATCTGCCAGTCGATGAGAGCGACGAGACACCGTTCTGGCGACGGCTCGTGCACGCGGACGTGCTCCTGCCGCTGATCGCTGCACTGATCGTCACCGTCGTCTTCGCCGCCTGGATGGGCTGAGAGTGACCACGCTGACGACCACCCTGCCGACACGATCGGCTGATCTGGCCCCGGCCGAGCCCAGGTCGATCCGAGCGCGACGCGATCGCGGTGACCGGATCTTCTTCCGCGGGACCTTGGCGAGCGGGCTGGTCGTGCTCGCGATCATGGCGGGAGTCGGCCTGTTCCTGACGCTCGAGGCTCTCGATGCGCTCGAGGTGGCCGGCGGGTCGTTCATCACCACGGCTGAGTGGGAGACGCACTCGGGCAACTTCGGGATGGCGTCGATCATGGTCGGAACGGTCATGATCGCCCTGGTCGCCGTGACGATCGCGGTGCCGGTCTCACTGGGCACATCGCTCTTCATCGTCGAGGTGGCGCCGTCTCGCCTGCGGTCGTGGTTGGTCGCGGCGGTGGACCTGATGGCCGCAGTGCCGAGCGTCGTGTACGGGCTCTGGGGAGCCAAGTTCTTCCAACCCATGGCCCTGGGACTCGCTCGCTGGATCTCCAAGTGGTTCGGCTGGATACCGATCTTCCGAGTCGAAGGCGCCGACCATGGCAACCCGCTCGCGACCGGCACCGTGTACAGCGCCTCGACCTTCGTGGCCGGAGTGGTCGTCGCCCTCATGGTGATCCCCATCCAGGCAGCGATCATGCGCGAGGTGTTCTCGCAGGTCCCGTCCGGCGAGCGCGAGGGCGCCTTCGCTCTGGGCGCAACGCGGTGGGGGATGATCCGCATCGTCGCGCTGCCCTTTGCTCGAGGCGGGATCATCGGCGGAACCATGCTCGGCCTCGGCCGAGCACTCGGCGAGACCATCGCTGTGATCCTGATCATCTCGCCGCGCTTCGACATCAACTTCCGCGTGCTCGAGGCAGGCGGCAACTCGGTCTCGAGCCTGATCGGGACCAGGTATGGCGAGGCGACCGGCTTCGAGCTGTCGGCGCTGATGGCCGCCGGGCTCGCGCTGTTCGCGGTCACGCTCGTTGTGAACTTCACGGCGTCGGCCTTCGTCGCCCGCTCACGATCGGGTGCGGAGAGCGAGGCATGACCACCCTGACCGAGGTCGGAGCGGCCCGCACCGGACCTCGAGCCACCACCCTTCCGGGCATCACGCCCACCCCTGTCGGACCCAACCGACTTCGCGGCATCGGCGGCGTGTCGCAGCTAGACGCTCTGGACGTCGGTGGCGCGGCGCTGAGCGCGCTCGCCATGGGGTTCCTGCTGTTCGGACGGCTGACCCCCCTGGCCGGACCCTTCGGCCAGATCATCGTGACCTTCGCTGTCTTCGTCGTCACCTATGCCCTGCTCGTGTCGCTGCACGAGGACCGGCCGTCGGTCGTGAGCAAGGTCATGACGGTTCTCCTCGGGGCATCTGCCGCCGTGGCGTTCGTCGCCCTCACGTCGGTGATCAGCTACACGCTCTACAAGGGACGGCAGGCCCTGCTCCGCTCGAACCTCTACCTGGAGGACATGAGCGAGACCGGGCCGCTCGAGCCGCTGACAGAAGGCGGGATCAGCCACGCCATCATCGGAACGCTGCTGATCATCTCGCTGTCGATCCTGTTCACAGTGCCGCTGGGGATGGTGTGCGCAGTGTTCCTGAACGAGACGCGAAGCCGGCTGGGACGCATCGTTCGCACGGTGGTCGACGCCATGACGGCGCTCCCGTCGATCGTCGCCGGCCTGTTCATATTCGCCTTCTGGGTGCTGGTCCTGGGATTCCAGCGGTCGGGGCTCGCAGCCTCGCTGGCGGTCAGCGTGATGATGCTGCCGATCATCATCCGCTCGGCCGATGTCGTGCTGCGCCTGGTGCCAGGAAACCTGCGGGAGGCCTCGGCGGCGCTTGGCGCACCACGTTGGCGGACGGTCTGGTTCGTCGTGCTGCCGACCGCACGATCCGGTCTCGCGACCGCGTGCATCCTCGGCATCGCTCGCGGGATCGGGGAGACCGCGCCTGTGCTGCTCACCTCCGGAGTCACCGCGTCCATCAACTCCAACGTCACGGAGAACCCGATGATGTCGTTGCCGCTCGCGACGTTCGACTTCGTCCGCTCGCCGCAGGTCGAGCTCCAGACACGTGGCTTCGCCACGGCAGCGGTCCTCATGGTGCTGGTCCTGGGGCTCTTCGCCCTGGCCCGCGTGCTCGGCGGGCGCCCTGTCGGCCAGCTGACGAAGCGCCGCGCGCGCCGCGCCACTGCACGGTCGTCGAGGGACCTAGCCCGACTCGAAGGTGCGATTGACCAGGGGGCGACAACGTGAGCAGGAGGAATCGGAGCGCGCTGGCGGCAGCTGCGGTGGCGGTCGCAGTGCTGTGGACGACTGTTGTGCCGAGTGCTGCGCCGAGCAACGCCCAGGAGAGCTATCAGCGCATCTCCGGTGAGGGTTCGTCCTGGGCGGCCAACGCCATCGATGCGATGCGCGTGAACGTGAAGCAGTTCGGCATCACGGTGGACTACAACCCCAGCGGCAGCAGTGCGGGCCGGAAGAACTGGCTCAACGGAACGGTCGACTTCGCGGCGTCGGACATCCCCTTCCAGTTCCAGCCCGAGGACGGCTCGGCGCCGGAGCGACCTGAAGCGGGCAGCTACGCCTACATCCCGGTGACAGCCGGCGGCACCTCCTTCATGTACAACCTCAAGATCGGTGGCCAGCGGGTCACCAACCTGCGGCTGTCCGGTGAGAACGTCGCCAAGATCTTCACGGGGGCGATCACCCAGTGGAACGACCCCGCGCTTGCGGCCGACAACCCCGGCCTCGATCTCCCCGCTCGCAAGATCGTGCCAGTCGTCCGCTCGGACGGGTCTGGTTCGACCGCGCAGTTCACGGGCTGGCTGATCGATCGCCACCCAGCGATCTGGAACGCCTACTGCACGAAGTCAGGTCGAGCACCAGCCTGCGGGCAGACCTCCTTCTACCCGACGATCTCGGGGATGATCGCTCAGGCCGGCGACCTCGGCGTCGCCGGGTACGTGGCGCAGAGCTTCGCTGAGGGAGCGATCGGCTACGCCAACTACTCCTACGCGCTGAACGCCGGGTTCCCGGTGGTGAAGGTGCTCAACGCAGCCGGCTACTACACCGAACCATCGCCCGAGAACGTGGCCGTCGCGCTCCTCCAGGCGAGGATCAACACCAACAAGTCCGATCCGAGCACCTACCTCACCCAGGACCTCCGCGCCGTCTACTCCGACGCCGATCCGCGCAACTACCAGCTCTCGTCGTACTCCTACTTCATCCTGCCAACCAAGGTCCGGGGCCAGTTCAACGAGGCGAAGGGGCGCACCCTCGGGGCTTTCGCCTACTACGCGATGTGCCAGGCCCAGCAGCAGTCGGCCTCGCTCGGGTACTCGCCGATCCCGATCAACCTGGTGACGGCAGCGTTCGACCAGATCCGCCTCGTCCCAGGTGCCGAGGTGCAGAACATCAACATCCAGCAGTGCAAGAACCCGACGTTCTCGTCGGACGGCACCAACACGCTCGCCAAGAACGCACCCATGCCCTACAACTGCGACGCCAAGGGAGCGCTCCAGTGCCCCTTCGGCACGGCGGGCGCGACGGGAGCCACAGCGGTGAAGGCCTCTGCCAGCGGTGGTCAGACCCGACTGGGCGAGGCTGGCGGCGGAGGTGGTGCCGGCGGCGGCGCGGGTGGCAGCGGCGTCGGCGGCGCAACGGGTGGGGGCACAGCCGGCGGAGGTTCCGCGACCGGTGGTGGCACAGGCTCGGGCGGCTCGACCTCCTCGACCGGCGACGCCGTTGGCGGGACGACCGAGTGCGACCCCGAGACCGGCATATGTGCGAGCGTCGACGGAGCGGGAGGTGACGCCGCTGGGATCGGTCTGGTGGCGGCCACCCCCACGGTGCTCGCGAACGCGGCCGGCTGGGGCTCGACCCAGACGTTGATGGTGATAGTGGCAGCGCTGACCCTTGGCCTGGTCCTCGCGCCAGCGCTGCTGTGGCGACGGCTGTCTCGCCTCGAGGTGACACGGTGACCCGACGGATCTCCGGGCCTCGCCTCGGCGTCTGTGCGGCCGCGCTGGCCATCCTTGCTCTCGCCGTCATGCCCGCGTCCGAGTCGGATGCCGCCGACGGCGACCCGTTCCCCGGCATGGCGGGCATCGACACGTCTCTGGCTCTCACCGACTCGGCCGTCACGATCAACGGACGCGGCGCCTTCGCCGGCATGGAGATCACGGTCAACCAGACCGAGAACCTCACGAACCAAGCGATCTCCATCACCTGGCGCGGCGCACCACCGACGGTGTCGGAGCCCACGACCTTCTTCGCGAACTTCCTTCAGGTCATGCAGTGCTGGGGCGAGCCCGACGACTTGGTGCCCGAGAACCCCGGGCCGCCACCCGAGCAGTGCGTGTGGGGCGCCCTCATACCCCAGGGGGGGCAACCAGCCCCAGGGTTCGCGCATGCCTACGCGACGAGCCGAGCGTTCAGCAACCAGTTCATCCCTGGAGCCGACACGAGCATCGGCACGGCCGACGACTTCTCCGGCGACATCTACCGCGACTTCGTCGCCGTCGACGGCACGGTCGTGACCGATCAGGTCGACGCCGCGGCCACCGACCCGAACCAGCAGTTCTGGCTGAACCCCTACTTCGACGCCGTCAAGACCAACGAGCTGCCCGGTGTCCGCACGCTGGGCGACGGAAGGGGCCAGGCGCTCTTCACGGTCAACACCGGCCTCGAGTCGTCGGGACTCGGGTGCGGCCAGCGGGTCCAGCCCAACCCGGGAGGCCAACCCACCGTGCCGCGGTGCTGGCTCGTCATCGTCCCCCGCGGCACCCCGGCAATGGAGCAGGACGGCCTCCCGTTCCCGCTGGACAGCGGGGTGGTCTCCTCACCCATGGGTCCGGGGCCCTGGAGGAACCGCGTCGCCGTCGAGCTCTCCTTCACCCCGATCGATTCGCCGTGCGACCTCCAAGCCGATCAGCGTCGGATGAACGGCAGCGAGCTTGCCTTGGGCGCCGTGAGCTCATGGCAACCGGTGCTGTGCACCCAGCCGGGCCTGCCCCCATACGCCTACGGAGTGTCATCCGACGAGCTCGCCCGCCAGCAGCTGATGAGCGATGCGCCGGGCGCCCCCGGCATGGTCGTGGTGAGCAGGCCCCTGCCCGCCGGTGCGTCGACAGCGGACAACCCGGTTGTCTACGCGCCTCTGACGGCCTCGGCCCTCACCATCGGGTTCCACGTGGAGCGGGTCTCTGCGACTGGCGGCGGGGAGCCCCTCGCTGGAGTGCGGTACGCGCGGATGAACCTCACCCCGCGGCTTGTCGCCAAGCTGCTCACGCAGTCGTACCGCAGCCAGGTCGACATCGACGACGCCAACTTCCTCGACTTCCGCGCTTCGAACCCCTACGAGTGGGACGACGGCAACCCGCTGGTCCTGTTCTCCGATCCCGACTTCCTCCAGTTCAACCCGGAGTTCGCGCTCTGGTCTGTCGGGAGCTCGAGGAACGCCGGCGGGCTCATCCTCCCGGCCGGCACGTCGGACGCGGCCAGCCAGCTTTGGGACTGGGTCCTCGCCGATCCGGAGTCGGCGGCCTGGCTGGCCGGCGAGCCGGACGGGTGGGGCATGGTCGTCAACCCGGTCTACGCGACGACAGCGGCACACAGCTCGACCGGATTCCCGTTCGGCAGCCCGGTCCCGGACTCTTTCCCGAAGAGCGACCCGTACTGCTACCAGTCCCCGAAGGTGAACATCGTCGAGGTACCTCCGCTGCTGTGCGGACTCGACTGGATGCCCTACGCCTCCGGTCTCACGGAGACGGCGAGTCGGACGGCCCTCGCGAACGACGGTTCGAGGGTCTTCCTCAACATGTTCGCAGGCAGTCCACACGAGGTCTGGAAGTCCACGGGGACCCAGCAGCTGGGCCGCCGCACGATGCTCGGCCTGACCGACACGACGGCGGCACACCGGTTCGGGCTGCAGACGGCCCATCTGAGCCTGCCCGGCGATGATGGACCCGATCGCAGGTTCATCGCTCCGGACGGCGACGGCCTACGGCTCGCAGTCGCGTCGATGTCGGATGAGGGCGGGCTCCTCCGTCTCGACCCGGCTGACACCGACCCGGGCGCCTACCCGCTCACAGCGGTGTCCTATGCGGCCATCAGGCCGCTGGCCCACGATGCCCAAGCCCGTGAGCAGTACGCCGCCTTCCTCGACTATGCCGCGGGCCCCGGTCAGCAGCCGGGCTACGAGCTGGGCCAGCTGCCCGCCGGCTATCTCCCGCTCCCCGCTGAGCTGGCGGCAGCGACGAGCGCTGCCGCCGACCGGGTCCGCACCCTCACGGCACCGCCCGCGCCGGCGGCCCCCCCGACCACTGTCGCATCCGGCCCTGAACCCGGCGGCAGCTCGTTCCTCTTTCCCTCGGAGCCGACGTTCTCGACCGATGGCCGGCTCGCCGCGCCGGATCTGAGCGGAGCGCCACCAGCCGCGCAAGCCCCCGGAGGTGATTCCGAGGTGGGGGAACCGAGCGGGCTCGTCACCCCCGTGGCCGCACTCGGTGCTGGTCGGTTCGTCGTCGCCGCCTTCGCCGTCGTGGTGCTGCTGTCAGCGCTCGGCTTCGTCGAGATCACCAAGCGGCCGCGCAGCGGGACCAGCGCCGCGCCGTCGACATCTGCAGCGGCCGCGGGCCCCCAACGGTGAGAGGAACGATGAGAGCCTCCGCCACCTGCGTGCGCCGTGCGCTCGGCCTTGCGATCACCACAGCGCTCTGGGTGGGGCTCGCCAACACGCCGGCCGGCGCTCAAGAGGATCCACCGAACAGCGACTTTGACGTCGAGTACCGCGACCTCCTCGTGATCGACCAGACGGGGAGCGCGCTCGACACCGGCGGAGGGCTGACGCTGTTCGGGGTCGAGCTCGAGGGCGAGGACGAGTGCCCCGGCGACTCGACCCACGACGGGTACCGGGTCGACAGCTACATGGTGCCGCTCGACGTCGATCCCACCCGGCTCGACTTCAGCGGGACCGGGCCGTACCCCACCCAGTTTCGTGAGTACGGCACCTTCCAGATGCCACTCGTGACGGCCGAGGGCAACCGCTTCGCGGCCGAGCTGACCGGCGACGCCTTCCAGGCCGGAGGGCCAGGCCCGATCCGCGATCTCCCCGGCTTCGACTTCAGGACCTACGTGCCGACGGCCGGGATCGAGGACTGGGACGGTGGCGTGCCCGCGGGCGTGTACCGGGTTGGCTTTGCGTGCACCTTCAACGGGCGCATCACGAACCTCTGGGAGACCACGATCGAGGTCGCTGGTGAACCGACCGACGAGCCCGTCGGCATGCGCTGGACCGTGACCGGACCCCAGCCGCGGGAGCTGGAGACGGCACCGTCGAACCCGACAGCCGTCATCGTCGGCCTCATCGGCCTCGCTCTCGTCTTGGCTGTCGCTGGGTTCGCCCTCCATCGTTCGTCCCAGCGGGCCGCTGATCCGGGACTCATCAGCCGGGCAGAGGAGACCTTGCTGTGAGCCGCCGTGCGCATGTGGCGCGCCCGGCGCTCGGGGTCGCGGCGCGATGGGCGACGCTCGTTGCCGCATTCATGCTGGCGCTGAGCGTCTACGCGCTCGCCACCACCGCGGCGGCCGCTGCCGACGGGCTGCAAGGCGCGCCCGCGCTCAGACCTGAACAGGTCGCGGCGCCGACGGATCCGTTCTCACTGTTGCCTCCGCCGGGAGCTCGTTGCGAAGCTGAGGGCTCCGGTCGGTCCGGGGCCGACGGGTGGCGATGGCACACGTTCATCGTTGAAGCGGGCCGTGACCTGTCCACCCTCGAGTTCGGGCCGTTCGGTCCGGGCAGCGACTACGACGCGACCGACGGCCAGATCACAGCGGCGCTCATATCGAACGGGCGAGGAGTGTGGTCGAAGCCGCCGGCCGAGGAGCCGAAGGGCCTGATCGACCCGGGAGAGCTGGGTGGTGTGGGTCTCGACCCGTCCGACTACACGCTTGGTGACGGGCGGTACCTGGTCGGCTTCGCGTGCACCGACAGCGCCAGCGTGACGCGCCAGTGGTGGAGCCTCGAGGTCACGGTGCAGACGACCGGAACCCCGTTCCTCGCGGCCGGTGCCGCCGAAGCTGCCTCGCCCGAAGCCGCCGCTGGCACCACCACGACGACGGTCGCGGCCGGCGCCTCCACGGGTGAAGGCGCGACCACCAGCGTCGTTGTCACAGACGACGCCGGTCCGGCCGCCTCTGCTGGAACAGCCGCAGCGCCCGCCGCTGACGAAGCGGTTGGCCCGACCGGCGTGTCGTGGGCGCCGCTGGTGGCTCTGATCGACACGTCCTCCGTTCTCCCGGTCGGTGCGTGGGCCGCGCTCGTCGTGGTCCTCGCCCGGATCAGCTACCTCCTCGCCCGACCCTTGCGCGTCCTCCCCCTACCAGCGCTGTGAACACACACGGCCCGGCCAAAGGCTCCAACACCATGAACACCTGCATGCGTCAGTCGACTCGACCAAGTCTCATCCTCAGCGTGATCAGCCTCCTCGTAGCGATGACGGCTGGCATCGTGACGGCCACGTCCGCCATGGCGGCGGATGGGCAGCAGACCGCGCCGAGCCTCGCGCCCAGCCCCGTCCCCACGGCGGCCGACACGTTCACTCTCGGCAACGGAACCTGCGACGGGACCGGCGGCGACGGGTGGCGAGTCCAGACGTTCATCGTCGATGGCGACGTCGATCTCTCGACCCTGGTGTTCGATCAGGGCCCGTTCTCGGACCGGGTCGGCACCGACCGTGACAGCTCCGACAGCACGATCCGCTCGCCGTTGTGGAAGGGCAGCGCGCCCGGGACCGGTTACAACCCGGCCGCATCGCCCGCTGGGCTGATCAACCCGTCCGATCTGTCCGCGTTCGACTTCAGCAACGCCGGCTGGGTGCTGACCGACGGCGAGTACCAGATCGGGTACGCCTGCCTCGACGAGCTGAGCGCCCTCCGCCAGTGGTGGAGCCTCACGGTCACCATCGATGCCGATGCTTCGCCCAACCCGTTCCTCGTCATCTCGGAGCCCGAGCCCGAGCCCGAGAGCACCAGCATCGCAGTCACCGCCGACCCCGCCTCATCGACCGTCGGGGACGAGGTGACGTTCACGGCGGCGGTCACGCCGGCTGGAGCGGCGGGCAGCGTCGAGTTCTCCCTCGGCGGCTCTCCGCAGGCCACGGCAGTCGTGTCCGCCGGAAGCGCGACCTGGACCACCTCCGCCCTCACCGTAGGGACGAAGTCGATCACCGCGACCTTCACTCCGAGCGACGCAGCCGCGTTCAGCGGCTCGACGTCGCCCACGCTGTCCTACGTCGTGTCCGGCGCAGGTGCGCAGGAGACGGCTGTCTCCCTGGCATCTGACCCTGCGGGCCAGGCAGCGGTTGGTGAGGAGGTCACATTCACCGCCACGGTCGAACCAGCGGCGCCCGGCACGGTGACCTTCTCCGAGGGCGGGGAGGTTCTCGGCGGCCCAGTGGATGTCACCGATGGCGTTGCGACCTACGCGACCAGCAGCCTCGCCGAAGGCACGCACTCGGTCGTGGCCACGTTCACGCCTACCGACGTCGAGGCCTTCCAGCCGTCTTCGTCGAGCGCACTGTCGCTCACGGTCGGCGCGGGCACACCGACGCCGGTCCCGTCCACGGTTGGCTCGACCGACGTGTTGGGCAGCTCGACCGGCGCCGGGATCGGCACCGGCGGCTCGAGCCTCCCGCGCACCGGCGGAGGGGTCGGCGTCGCCGGCCTCGGGCTGGTGCTGATCTACGCGGGGCGCGTGCTGTACCTCCTGGGTCGACCACTCGTACCGACGGCCCGGCGGTGACCGTCACGACCGAGCAGCCCGTCCAGCTCCACCACTGGCCGGAGGAAGTGGAGCTGCAGATGCCTGCGCCCATGCTTCCGCCGGAGCCCGATGGGGAGGTCGAACCCACCTCTGATGTCGCCGTCCAGCGAGAGCCAGCCCCGCCGCTCAGCCCGCTGCTCGAGCTGGTGCGCCTGATCTTCGTCTTCGTCTTCGTGCTCGCGGCCGGGATGTTGATCCAGCTCACCGTCGTCAGTTCTCTCCAGCAACGATCCCATCAGCAACGGCTCTACGACAGCTTTCGCACTCGGCTGGCGGAGGGGACCGCCCCGCTCGGTCCCACCGACGGCGACGGCGAGGTGCTGCCAGTCGGTACGGCAGTCGCCTACCTCGAGATCCCCGCCATCGACCTGCGGCAGGTGGTGGTGTCCGGAACCTCGAGCGGCACGTTGTTCGCGGGGCCCGGCCACCGGCGCGACACGGTGCTACCGGGGCAGGCCGGGGCGACCGTGATCATGGGCCGCAGCGCCGCCTACGGCGGGCCCTTCGGGCGACTCGACGAGCTCGCCAAAGGGGACCGGATCGACGTCACCACTGGCCAGGGCGAGTTCACCTACGAGGTGCTGGGGGTGCGGCGCGAGGGCGAGCCACTTCCGGCGCCGGTCAAAGCCGATGAGAGCCGGCTCGTGCTGGCGACGGGTGACGGCCGCCCATATCTGCCCAGCGGGGTGCTGCGCGTCGATGCGACCATGGACGGCGAGGCGACCCCAGGGCCCGGGCGTCTCCATCCCTCGGGGGCTCTCCCACAAGAGGAGGGCCTGATGGTCGGTGACTCCAGCGAGCTCTGGGCGCTGGCGCTCTGGCTCCAGGTGCTGCTGGTCCTCGCCCTCGGGGCCGTTTGGTCGTGGCACCGGTGGGGCCGGGCGCAGGCGTGGGTGGTCTTCCTGCCGGTGCTCACCCTGGCCGGGATCTTCGTCGCCAACCAGGCGGCCCGCCTGCTTCCCAACCTGTTGTGAGCCCGAAAGGCCCGCCCCAGCAATGAACAACCATCACATCACCAGTGAGGCCAGCGCGACCGGGGAGATGGAGCTGTACGCATCCGCCCGCGGAGCGATCGTTCAGCTCGTCACGGGCGACGCGATCAGCGGACGTGCAACGGTGGTCCCCCTCGTGCCTGCGGCCGTGCGGGTGACCGACCGGCGCGTCGTCGCCACCGCCGGCGCCGACGAGTGGTCGTGGCCGCTGGACGATCTCGAGCGGGTGTCGCACGGTGGTAGCGAGCCCTGGACGATCCTCACCGTGCCGGGCGTGGACGATCACGGCGTCGCCGTACCGCCCGAGGACGTGACGGCGTTCCGAGCGGCGCTGCACATGTTCCTGGAGGACGTAGTCGTCGACCTCCGAGACGCCGACTCCGAGCGGCAGTGCTCACCGGCGTCATTCGAGCCCGCGCCTCCCATGGAGCCCCGGGCCCGTCCCCGGCAGCCTGCCGACGTGACTCGGATCTCAGCGGCACCGCCAGCTGACCTGACCCTCGTCGGGAGCGAGCCGCCGCGGCAGACGCCGGACATGCTGCGGCAGATGCCACACGCGCCGGGGGCTCTGGCGGGCCTCGAGGCGCGCGAGATCTCGGCTTGGTTCGGCAGCCACCACGTCCTGGATCGGATCTCGCTCGCCATGGAGCCGGGCCAGGTGACCGCGCTGATCGGTCCCTCGGGCTGCGGCAAGTCGACGTTCCTGCGGATCCTCAACCGGATGCACGAGATGATCCCGTCGGCGTCGCTCGCCGGCGAGGTGCTCCTCGACGGAGACGACATCTATGACGCGCAGCGTCGCGTCACGGATGCCCGGCGCCAGATCGGGATGGTCTTCCAGAAACCGAACCCCTTCCCGGCGATGTCGATCTACGACAACGTCGTGGCCAGCTTCCGGCTCACGGGTGCCAAGGTGAGCGGCCGCGAGAAGGACGCAGTCGTCGAGGAGACGCTGCGCAAGGCCGGATTGTGGAACGAGGTCAAGGACCGGCTGCGACAGCCCGGAGGTGGGCTCTCCGGCGGGCAGCAGCAACGGCTGTGCATCGCGCGCGCGCTTGCCATCCGGCCCCGTGTGCTGCTCATGGATGAGCCGTGCTCGGCCCTCGACCCGACGTCGACCCGCCGCATCGAGCAGACCATCCACGAGCTTGCGAACGAGGTGACGATCGTGATCGTCACCCACAACATGCAGCAGGCCGCGCGGGTGTCGCACCGGTGTGCGTTCTTCCTTGCCGAACAGGGAACCCCTGGGGTGATCGTCGAGCACGGTCCCACCGACGTCATGTTCAGCGCGCCCCAAGACCAGCGCACGAACGACTACGTCAACGGCCGCTTCGGGTAGGCCAGCGCCTCCGTTTGGTGGCTCGGAGGTGAACACTTCCGGGCCGCTGAGATCCTTCACCCGTCGGTCACGTTGCCTTCCAACAGAGGCGCGACGGTGCGCTCGGTGCGCGGCCCAGATCCGCGTGCCGCATCGGGCGGACAGCGCTCGATGGGACCCGGATCAACTCACCAAACGGGAGCACCACTGCACATGCAGAAGCACACGCTCAGGGCGAGACTCGCCAAGGTCGCGGCGGTAGCAGCCGTCGCGTCCGTAGGGGCCGCCGCAGTCATGGCCAGCGCCAGTGTCGCTGGCGCCGACCCCAAGCAGTTCGAGGACCCGCTCGTCGGGGTCGGCTCGGACACCACCCAGGACATCCTCGATGCCTTCACCGGCGAGGTGAACGGCACCCGCTTCATCCCGCTCCGGTCAGGCCCGGCGTCGGGTCGGGCTCAGCTCGCGTCGTGGCGTGCCGTCCAGGAGGACGCCGGCGGAAGCCCGGTGGCCTGCATCCAGCCCTCCGGCGGCATCCTCGTCGACCGGCCCAACGGCTCGGGCAACGGCCGCCGGGCCCTCTCCGCTGCCATCGGCCCGGCCTCGCAGCGCGGCTGGGGTCGGTCGGACGTCGGCTGCACCACGGTGCGCGCCAACATGTCGGGCCTGGTCGACTTCGCTCGGTCGTCGTCCGGCGCCAGCGCCACCTCCGGTCCCCTGACCTTCGTCCCGTTCGCTCGGGATGCCCTGCAGTGGGCTTACAGCGCACCTGACGCCGCCAGCGCGGTGAGCGACCTCACGACGGCGCAGGTCCGCCAGCTCCACGTCACGGGCGGCACCTCGCAGGTGCTCAACGTGGGCGGCACGCGGATCATCGCCTGCCGCATCCAGTCGGGCTCGGGCACCTACGAGTCGTGGCACGAGGACATGTTCCCCGGCGACTCCCCGCCGCCCGACTCCGGGAACGTGACGCTGCTGAACCAGTCGACGGCCGAGTGCGCAGGTGCGTTCGACGCCGTCCAGCAGGGCATCAACGGCATCCAGGAGCACGACCCGCAGGGTCTCTACGACGTCTGCGAGCGGATCCGCAACGGCTACACGCCGGTCGGTGGCGGCAGCGCTGTGGCGGCTCAGCCGAACACCCAGTGCATCATCGGCTACTCGGCCGCCAACTGGGTTGCCCAGTTCAACGGCCTCGGCACCCGTTCGCTCGACGTGGACGGCGCCGGAACGGATGCGCCGCCTGTCGCGAACACCGGCGGCGCCTTCAACCTCGGCACTCAGAACGGTGGCGCGGCTGCCTACACCATCTCGGGAAGCACGGCCTCGCCGAACCCGACCTACTACGCCGACACCACGTTCGGTCGCGACGTCTTCAACGTCATCCCGACCGTCGCCATCACCGAGCCAGGGTTCGAGGCCACGCGGGAGATGTTCCTGACCGGCTTCGACTCGGAGGGCCCGGGCTCCGGCCCAGCCATGTGCACGGCGGCTGCCGCAACCACTCGGAGCCTGCTGGGCTTCGCCGCCCCGAGCCAGGCCTGCGGGTTCTACAGCGCCACCGCCAACAAGCGGGCCTACGACACCGCCTGCCTCGGCACGGTCGGCTCGGCCGAGACCGCCTGCTGACCACTCCATGAAGGGTGGGTGTGCAGGTCGCGGACCTGCACACCCACCACACCTCCTCCCAGCTCACCACCATCCAGCGATCCTTCAGAAAGGGACTGGCTACACACATGAGAAGACTTCTCAAGCGCGCGAGTGCCCTGGCCGTCGTCGGCCTCGGTGCCACGCTCCTACCCGTGCTCGCCGCTTCGCCGGCCAGCGCGGCACCCGGCGCCCAACCGGCGCCCAACATCACCCCCAACCCCGTCACCGCAGCAGCCGACAACTTCGCGCTCAGCAACGGAACCTGCGACGGGACCGGCGGCGACGGATGGCGCGTCCAGACGTTCATCGTCAACGACGGCGTGAACATCGGAAGTCTGGTGTTCGACCAGGGCCCCACCTCCGACCGCGTCGGTCAAGACCGTGACAACAGCAACGGCTCCATCGCGTCGCCGCTGTGGAAGGACAACGCACCTGGGACCGGCTACAACCCGGCAGCTTCGCCCGCCGGTCTGATCAACCCGTCCGATCTGTCGGCGTTCGACTTCAGCAACTCCGGCTGGGTGCTGACGGACGGCCAGTACCAGATCGGCTTCGCGTGCATCGACGCGGCCGGTGCCACGAACCAGTGGTGGGCCCGCACCGTGACCATCGACGCCAACGGCACGCCCAACCCGTTCATGACGATGGGCGTCCCCGCGACAGCGCCGGTCATCGACTCGGTCACCGTCGACAACGGCGAGATCGCGATCGCCTTCACCGGCACCGGAGCTGACGACTTCACGGCACAGGCGTCGACGGTCTCGGGCGACTTCTCCAGCCCGGTCGGCACCTCGACGACGGCGGCCACCGATGCCAGCGACCTCACCATCAGCGGGCTGACGAACGGCACGCCGTACTACGTACGAGTGCTGGCCAACAAGGCCGGGTTCAGCCCGACCCCGTCGGCCCAGTCGGGACCGCACACCCCGTTCACCAACGGCGGAGCAGTGCAGAACCTCACCGTGACGGACTCCGGGACCGACGACGCGGGCTCCGGTCCGTTCGTCGACGTCGACTGGAACGCTCCGGCGGCTGTCCCTGGTTGCACCGTCACGGGCTACGACGTCGGCGCCACGCCGGCCGGCACCCCGGTACAGCCTGATCCCAGCCCGACCGGCACGGGAACCGGTGGTTCCGCCCGCATCACGGGTGTCCCGACCAACACGTCGCTCACCATCACGGTCACACCGACGTTCGCCCCGGGCTGCGTCGGCACCGCGAGCAACGTCCCGGCCTTCGTTGCCACCGGCAACATCGTCATCCAGGACATCGACGTGACCCGCCCGATCGGCGCCCTTGTCCTCACCCAGGTGTGTGGCTCCAACGGCGCCCTCCCAGGTGAGGGCGCGGACGCGGCCGTCGCCAACTTCGGCGACGACAGCTCGGACACCCCCGGCACGCCTGCCGGCTACGACCTGGGCACAGCGCCTCTTGGCTTCGACCGTTCGGGTGCGCTGCCCCCGGTCCCGGCCGTGAGCTCTTCCTCGGTCGGCTCCCCGGTGCTGCCGGGCGGAGGCGGGCCGAGCCTGATCGTCGATCCGGCGGGTGGGACAGCTCACGACCAGACCGATGTCGACCCGGCCTACCCGCAGTACCCGTACCCGACCAACGGCAACGGCGTCGCCAGCCCGTCGTCCGAGACGCACTGCGGTCTCGATCTCGAGATCGCTCACTTCGTCACCGAGGGTTCCGGTGCGGGCCAGTACTTCGCTGCCGAGGCCGCGATGAACCAGGTCACCATCGTGGACACCCGCAACGTTGACGCTGGGTGGACTGTCACCGGCGACATGGACGACTTCGTTGCTTCCTCCGAGGCTGGCGAGGGCGCAGGCACGGGCGTCGACCTCGACGACTTCTCGGGCGACTTCCTCGGCTGGACCCCGGTCGTCACCGAGGACACGTCGGCGTTCGACAACGACGCTGACGCGAGCAACCCGGACTACAACCAGCGGGTCGTGGCTGGTCAGCCCGTAGAGCCGAGCACCATCGGTGGTCTCGGCGATGGGGCCACCCTGGCGGCGGCCAGCTCAGGTGAAGGGCTGGGCACAGCGATCCTCGATGCACGCATCAAGCTGCTGATCCCGGTCACCGCCGACGCTGGCCTGTACGAGGGCTCGCTGCGGTTCAGCGCAGTCTGAGTGCACCACGGCTGAACGCCAGTTGAACACTGCCGGCCTCGGTAGCAGTTGAGGCCAGCAACAGCGAAAGTGAGGGGCGGTACGGGTTCGCCCGTACCGCCCCTCACTCTCTCGAGACCACCGCCCGATCCCGGAGACGAATCAGATGTCCTTGATCCGAGCCGCATCCGGGCGCGGGGTCCGAATCGCCCTGTTCCTCGCGGTGGCTCTGGCGGCGCTAGCGCCCGCCGCCGCGCAGGAGGTGCCCGACGGTGGCTCGGGCGCCACCCCCGGCGAACCGATACCCGAGGACTCGGATCTGGGCATCGTCCACAGCTGGGCCCTCACGCCGGCCGGCGCCGGCGACGGTTCGCAGTCCGGTGACCGCGCGAACCTCAGCTACGAGATGGCCCCCGGAACCCTGGTCACCGACCGGGTCACGCTGTTCAACTTCTCAAACGTGCCGCTCGAGTTCGAGGTGTTCCCGGTCGACGCCCAGAACAACGACGACGGCGCCTTCACCCCCCTGCCACCTGACGTCGACCAGACGGGTGTCGGAGCCTGGGTCAAGCTCCCTGTCGACAAGCTCGAGATCCCGGCCGGTGACGCGGCCACCTTCGACATCGTCGTCAGCGTGCCCCTCGACGCTCGCCCGGGCGACCATGCCGGTGCGATCCTCGCCTCGAACGATGCCCGTGGCACGAGCCCCGACGGCCGGATCGTCACGCTCGATCGCCAGACGGGCACCAGGGTCTACATCCGCGTCGACGGTGAGCTGAACCCTGAGCTCGCAGTGGCTGATCTCGGCACTCACTACTCGGCGACGGCGAACCCGCTCGGCGGCAGCGCGGAGGTGACCTACCGCGTCGAGAACCGCGGCAACGTCCGCCTTGCCGGCACACACCAGGTCACCATCGGCGGTCCGCTGGGCCTGATGCGGAGGTCGGGTCCACTCCACGAGCTGCCCGAGCTCCTACCGGGGGAGAGCGTCGAGTTCACCGAGACCATCGACGACGTAGCTGCCACCGTTGCGGCCTTCACCGAGGTCGACCTCGAGGCGATCCGCTCCGACGGATCAGACGCCGATGTCGGCGCCGACGATCGCCGTTCGATCGGGCTGGCGGTTCCGTACCTGATCATCGCCCTCCTCGTGGTCGGGGGCCTCGTCCGCTTTGCGCGGCGTCGCTTCCAGAGGCACAGAGACGACCCGCCGCCGTCAGCCTCCGGTCACGTTCGGGAGATCGTCCTGGAGCACCAGCCGACATGACGCGCGGTCGCCGCTGCGCCTGCCACGCCCTGCTGAGCCTCGTCGTCGCGGTCACGCTCGCGCTCGGCACCTCACCGGCCGGTGCCCAGAGCGATCCACGGATCACCCTCGACAGATCCGAGGTGGCGCCGGGGGAGCCCGTGGTCGTCACGTTCGAGGGCTTCGAGTCGCAGTTCGTCAACATCGTGGTGTGCGGCAACCTCGCCTACCGCGGCGCAACCGACTGCAACGTGACGGCAGGCGTGAGCAAGGAGACCAGTGCGAGCGGTCGCCCCAAGCTCGTCCAGCTCATCGCGCACGCGCCGCCGGTCCACTGTCCCTGCATCGTCCGGGCCACGGCGTCGTCGGGCGGTGACTTCGCCGTGGCGCCGATCGCGATCAGTGGCCATCCAACGGGCGATCTCGTCGGCGCACCGGATGGGCCCTTGGTCGACGTCGAGGTCGAGGCAGCCGAAGCGCCAGGCGGACTCCTGTCGTCGCTTCGCTCAGCGCTCGGCGGGCCCACGCGATACGAGGCCACCGTGTCGGTCCGGAACAACAGCACGGAGACACTGACCAAGCTCGACCTGCGTGGCTCCGTAGGGCATTGGAGCGACGACGACGCCGTCCAGCTCGGGCTCGACGCACCCGGCGCTCTCGAGCCCGGCCAGACCTGGACCCACGAGGTCGTGGCCGAGGTCTCGTCGCCCGCCGTGGGGCGCTACGAGTTCGAGGTGATCGCATCAGGAGCAGGCTCCACCGTCACCGCGACCAGCACGCTCTCCCACCACCCGCTGCTGCTCTACGTCTTCGGCGCGGTCCTCGTGCTCGATCTCGCGGTGATGATCTGGCGTTGGATCGCCAAGATGATGCGTTCGTCGGATGAGGTCGGCGCCGAGCACTCCGACGACGTGATCGACCTGACCGACCACGATGGAGTGATCGATCTGACCGACCGTGTGCCTGTCGGCGTCATCGACCTCGACTCGGAGCCGGACCGGTCGCGACCAGAGCCAGTGAGCTAACGAGCCTCGGCTGGCTGCACGACGGCGTCGACCTTGGCGCCGCGCAGATCGATGACTCGGTGGATCGGAGCCGGCTGAGGTTGGGCCTCGAGTGGCTTCCGCTCGAGCAGACGGAACCCCACACCTCGAACGGTCACGATCCGGCGCCAGCCCTCGACGGATTCGAGACGTTCGCGCAGCCGGCGTACGAGCCCGTCGAGCGCTGTGTCGTCCTGCCTGAGGATCTCCCGAAGCCAGCGACGGGGGGTGATCCGCGATCCTGCGACCATCAGTGCCTCCATCAGCTGGAGCTCCTTGCCCTCGAGCTCGAGCGTGCCAGCGTCGAGGTGGAGCCGGCGGTGCTCGCACTCCAGGATCAGGTCGGCGAACTCGATGACCGCTTGGGGGGCCGGGCGGGGTGCCCTTCCGCGCATGAGCACCCGCAGCCGGGCGGCCAGCTCGTGCTCCCCGATCGACGACCTCAGGACGAGGTCGGCCCCCTGTGTGAGGAGGTCGACGGGGTCGACCCGGGCGGAGGACGTGACCACGACCAGCGGCGTCGAGTCACGAGCACGGAGCCACCCGCAGATCGCCAGCGCTTGCTCCGGAGCAGCAGAGGAGGACAGCAGGACGAGGTCAGGAAGGCTGCGGTCGAACGCTGACGACACGTTTGCAGGGCTGCACGCATCGGCCGAGAACCCGGCGGAGGACAGAGAGGTACAGGTGGCTGACGCCCAGGCCGGCTCGTCGCTCGCCACCAGCACCCTGCCCAACCAGTCGTTCCGCTCCGACCCGTGGCCCGGTCCGCCCGTGCTCATCGCCCCACCTCCTCCCCGCCCGCGCACGTTACGAGGGCGTGGTGAACGACTGGTGACGGGGCGCGAAAGACTTGGTCATGGGTCGGCCAACGGACCCGCAGTCGGCTCAGTCTCCACGTTCACCTGCTGTTCACCCTGGGCGGCGATAGTTGCGGCCCGTGGACACCTTCCCGTCGCTCCGACCTGCCCTGGTGCTGCCCAATGCCCTGAACGAGCCCTCCCAACGCACGATGGCGGACATGGAAGACCATGTGCTCACGCCGGGCGCATCAGGCCCGGATCGGTTCATCAACAGAGAGCTCTCGTGGCTGGACTTCAACGAGCGAGTCCTCGCGCTGGCGCAAGACGAGTCACAGCCCGCACTTGAGCGCGCCAAGTTCTTGGCCATCTGCAGCACGAACCTCGATGAGTTCTTCCAGGTTCGGGTTGCGGGGTTGAAGGACCAGGTTGCGGCGGGGCTTCCAGCCACAGCGCGAGACGGAATGAGCCCGCTCGAGCAGCTGCGCGCCATTCGCGAGCGAGTCGAAGACCAAGTGGCGCGCCTGTCCGATGCGTTCCTGCGAGGCGTCGCACCTGCGTTGTCAGGCGCTGGGATCAGCTTGGTCGAGTGGGCATCGCTCGACGCGGACGATCGGGAGCATCTCGCAGACGTCTTCGAACACCACGTCTTCCCCGTCCTCACACCACTCGCGGTCGATCTCGGGCATCCCTTCCCGCACATCTCGGATCTCTCGCTCAACCTCGCTGTCATCGTCCATGACCCAGTCTCCGGAGACAGGCGCTTCGCGAGGGTCAAGGTGCCTCAGCTCTTGTCGCGCTTCGTCGGCATGCCGGACGGGGAGCGCTTCGTTCCGTTGGAGCAGCTGATAGCCGCTCACCTCGATCGCCTCTTCCCCGGCATGGTCACAGAGTGCAACTTCCCCTTCCGAGTGACGCGCAACGCAGACCTGACGCTCGACGAGGAGGAAGCCGATGACCTCCTAGAGGCGGTCGAGATGGAGCTGCGTCGTCGCCGGCGCGGGCGCGCAGTTCGCCTCGAGGTCGACGCTCACATGAGCGACGAGGTGCGTGAGCTGCTGCTGCGAGAGCTCCAGCTTGCTCCGACCGACGTCTACGTCGTCGAGGGGCCGATCGATCTCGGCGGACTCTGGTCGCTGTACGAGCTGGAGCGACCAGAGCTCAAGGACGAGCCATGGGTGCCGACGACTCAACCGAGGCTCGTGGGCGACGACGAGGCTCCGGTCGACCTCTTCGCCAGCCTCCGTGATGCGGACATCCTCGTGCACCATCCGTATGACTCGTTCAACACGTCAGTCGAGGCGTTCATCGAGCTGGCGGCGTCCGACCCTGCCGTGCTCGCCATCAAGCAGACCCTCTACCGGACCTCCGGTGAGAGCACGATCGTCGAGTCGCTCATCCGCGCGGCCGAACGGGGCAAGCAGGTGGCCGTCATGGTCGAGGTGAAGGCGCGCTTCGACGAGCAGGCCAACATCAACTGGGCGAAGGCGCTAGAGGACGCCGGCGTTCACGTCGTCTACGGGGTGCTCGGTCTGAAGACCCACTCGAAGACGGCACTCGTCATCCGCAAGGAGACCGACGGAATTCGCCGCTACGCGCACATCGGCACGGGCAACTACAACGCCAAGACGGCCCGCATATACGAGGATGTCGGCCTTCTGACGGCCGACCCCGAGTTCGGTGCCGACCTCACAGATCTCTTCAACCTCCTCACCGGCTACAGCCGGCAGTCGTCGTACCGCAAGCTCCTCGTGGGGCCGATGGCACTGCGGACACGGCTTCTCGAGCTCATCGAGTCGGAGACGAAGCGTGGCCCTCTCGGGCGCGTCATCCTCAAGATGAACGGTCTGGACGATCCGCCGATCATCGACGCCTTGTACACAGCGTCCCAGGCCGGTGTGCCGGTCGACCTGATCACCCGCAGCATCTGCTGCCTTCGTCCCGACCTCCCAGGTCTGTCGCAGACGATCCGAGTGCGCTCAATCGTCGGCCGATACCTCGAGCACTCGCGGATCTTCTCGTTCGGCAGCGGCGAGACCCGCAGGCTGTACATCGGCTCAGCCGACCTTCGCACGCGCAACCTCGACCGCCGCATCGAGGTGGTGGTGCCCGTCGATGCGCCACCCCTGCAGGACCGGCTTCAGGAGATCCTCGACGCCAACCTCGAAGATGAGACCCTGGCCTGGCAGCTGCTTGCCGACGGATCATGGCGACCGCCACCGGGGTGCGCCACCGGAGCAGACGGTGGCGGCACGCACCATCGCCTCCAGGAGGCCGCGCTCAAACGCGCACGCCGATGGCCCGAGATGGAGGACACTCCATGACCGGGGGGTGCCTGCCTGTCGAGCGGGATGCACCTCCGGTCGGATTCGTCGTCCCGGTGTCGGACACCGACGATGCCATCGTCGCTGGGCTCGATCGCGAGAAGGCCACCCTGCGCAACGTCGTCACCGCGGCGCTGGCATCTGGTCTGAAGCAGCTGCTCGAGCACGAGCCCGGCGTGCGACTTGGCGGGGATCCGGAAGACGTTCACCAGGCGCGCGTAGCGGCGCGCCGTCTCCGATCCGACCTTCGCACCTTCCGCGATCTGCTGGACGATCACCGCATCGGTCCGTTGCGCGAGGAGCTCCGGTGGCTTGGAGCCGAGCTGGGCACCGTCCGCAACGCCGACATCTTGCTGCAGCGGCTGCGCCCGCAGGTGAGCTCGCTCCCCGCAGCCGACCAGCGCGCCGGAGGGGGGCTGCTTCGACGCCTCGAAGCAGAGAGAGCCGCTGCTGGGTCGGGACTGGTTGCTGCTCTCGACAGCGATCGCTACGGCGCACTGGTCGAGGCTTTGACCCGCGTCAGCGGGCATCCACCCTTGAGAGCAGCAGCAGATGCCAGCGCTCGACGGGCCCTTCCTGGGCTGGTCCGAACCCCCTGGAGGCATCTGGCGACGGCCGTCGACCGGTTGGGCAAGCACCCGGATGATGATGCACTCCACCTCATCCGGATCCGGGTCAAGAGAGTGCGATACGCCGCCGAAGCGGCCGCGCCGGTGGTCGGCAAACCGGCGAAGCGCTTCGCTCGGGCGATGGCCGACGTCCAGTCGGTGCTTGGTGACCTTCAAGATGCGGTGATGGCTGAGGGCTGGCTCCGCGGTGCCGGCACCCGCGGCTCGCCGGCTCAGGCGCTCGTCGCGGGCGAGCTGATAGGCGTGCAACGGCAGGCGATGGTGGCATCGCGTCACGACTGGAAGTCAACCTGGGAGGGGTCGAGCAGCAAGCGGCTTCGAGCGTGGCTGGCCTGAGTGCTGCCAGCCGCATCGCTCCCCTTGAGCTCGCCACAGCGCTGCTGACGTGCCGTCGGCCCCTGGGGTCCTGCTAGCAGTCGCGTCTGACGGCCAGACTCGCGGTTGATGACGGTCGGTGACACGCCGCAGGTTCGCGAGCTGATCCGCCTGGCCGCCGTGGACATGGGATCGAACTCGTTTCACCTGCTGGTGGTGGACGCTCATCCAGACGGTTCCTTCGACACGCTGCTCCGTGAGAAGGAGATGTTGCGCCTAGGCGACGTCGTCAGCCGGAGCGGCACGATCCCGGCAGCCGACGTCGAGCGGATCCTCGAGACCCTTCATCGCTTCGCGACCATGGCCCGCTCCATCGGCGCCACGGAGATCGTGGCCTGCGCAACCAGCGCGATACGAGAAGCTGACAACTCAGCACAGGTCGTCGACCTCATACGTGAGGAGACCGGCATCGAGGTGGAGGTGATCAGCGGACGTCGCGAGGCCGAGCTCATCTTCGCTGCGATCCGGGCCAGCCTCGTGCTGGAGCCGGGTCCCGCGGTCTGCTTCGACCTGGGCGGTGGCAGTCTCGAGATCATGGTCGGCAGCAACGTGGAGCTGCTCTGGTCGACCAGCGTGCATCTCGGGGCGGCTCGGCTAGCTGCACAGTTCGTCGTGGAAGACCCGCCGAGCCCGGCCGAGCTGCGCCGCGTGAAGAGCCACGTCACGGAGGTGCTGACACCGATAGCGCGCGAGGTGAGCGCCTTCGTGCCGAGGCTCATGGTTGGGACGAGCGGCACCTTCCTGGATCTGGCGCGCATGGTCGCCGCCACTGCGACTGGCAACGCGCCCCAGTCGGTGAACCAGCTCGTGACATCCCGCCACGACCTGCAGCAGGCGCACGACCGGCTCATCCAGCTGCCAACCGCGGCCCGGTCCAAGCTCCCTCACCTCGAGTCCCGGCGGATCGACCAGATCCCAGTGGGTTCGCTCATCCTGTTGACCGCGATGAGGATCTTCGGCTTCGAGGAGGTGATGGTGGGCGAGTGGGCGCTGCGAGAGGGCATCATCCTCGACGCCATCGGGCACCACGATGCCGCCGACTGGACGAACGATGCTGACGCAATCCGCCGATCGTCGGTGTTGGGCCTCGCACGCCGATGCAACGTTGACGAGGATCACGCCATCCAAGTGGCGCGGCTCGCCGTCTTCTTGTTCGACCAGACCCGGCCCCTTCACAACCTTGGGCCCGAGGACCGTGACCTGCTCGAGCACGCAGCGTGGCTCCATGACATCGGCGAGCACGTCTCGGTCGACGCTCACCACAAGCACACCGCGTACCTGATCGAGCACGGCAGGCTGCGAGGCTTCAGCCCCGAAGACGTCGGAGTTCTGGCCACCCTTGGCCGGTACCACCGTCGCAACGACCCGAAAGCGTCCTTCGAGCCCTTCGGGCGCCTGTCGGAGGACCGCCGAGACGAGACATTGAGGATGCTGTCGCTGCTCCGCCTCGCAGACGGGCTCGACCGTGGCCACTCATCGTCCGTGGACGAGATCGCTGTCGAGATCTTCGAGGATCGAGTGCGCCTTGTGATCGCATCGCACAGCGATACCGATCTAGAGGTGTGGGGCGTTCGGAGGAAGAAGGATCTCTTCGAGCGCCTGTTCGAGCGCAGGTTGGAGGTCGTGTCCTCCGACCATCCCTCGTTGAACGGCACCGATCCCGCCTAGCCAGGTAGCGGCACAGGGGTCGAACGTTGCACTTCGGTTCACCTGGGGTCCACCTGCCCCACCCTGGGGCTTCACCCAGGTCTCCTACGGTCCGCTGGAGCGACGAGTCGTCACCTCGATGACACGTGGGCGTCTTCCAGAGGAGGGATCTGGCGGCCCCAGCCAGACCAGGAACTGTGTCAGAGATCTCGTTCCAGCTTCCGGTGAGGCCTTCCCCTGACGGACACCCTCCTGTCGCGCTCACCGGCACGCCGCAGGGCCTCGCCCCCGAGGTCGGATAGGGCGACATGGCCACACCCACACCCACGGTTCTCGTCGTCGAGGATGAGGAATCCTTCGTGGAGGCCCTGACCATCGGACTGAAGCGCGAGGGCTTTCGCGTGCAAGTCGCGCGAGACGGTGCCGACGCGCTCGACGTCTTCGACGCGGTGCGTCCTGATCTGGTGCTTCTCGACGTCATGCTGCCGAGGATGTCGGGCATCGATGTCTGTCGGGAGATGCGCCGGCGCTCGTCAGTTCCGATCATCATGGTCACCGCCAAGGGCGGTGAGATCGACGCCGTGGTGGGGCTGGAGGTAGGTGCTGACGACTACGTCACCAAGCCCTACCGCCTGCGAGAGCTGGTCGCTCGGATGCGCGCGGTTCTCCGGAGGCAGTCCGGCGCTGAGTCCATCCCGCTCGCGAGTGGCGACTGCATCCAGGTCGGTGACGTGGCCCTCGACCCGGAGCGACACGAGGTCATGGTCAGGGGTGTCGTCGTGCAGCTTCCGCTCAAGGAGTTCGAGCTGCTCGAGGTCCTCCTCGCCAACGCCGGTCGTGTCCTGCTCCGAACAACGCTCATAGACAGAGTGTGGGGCACCGACTACGTGGGAGACACGAAGACGCTCGACGTCCATGTCAAGCGGCTACGAGCCAAGGTGGAGGAAGACCCCTCCGCCCCGACACGGATCGTGACCATCCGGGGCCTGGGCTACAAGTTCGAGGTGCCCAAGCCCCGACGTCTGTGAACTGCTACGTCCGCATGGCGGACATCCGGGTTCACAGACGTTGGTTGGTTCACCAGTCGGTGGCGATGTACTTCGTCTCCGTGTAGTCGAGCACCCCTTCGTGGCCACCCTCGCGGCCGACGCCCGACTCCTTCACGCCGCCGAAGGGCGCGGCGGGGTCGGACACGATGCCCTTGTTGAGGCCGACCATGCCCGACTCGAGCGCCTCGGCCACCCGCAGCCCCTTGGCGAGGTCGCGCGTGAAGACGTAGGCGACCAGCCCCATCGTCGTGGCGTTGGCGAGGCGCACCGCCTCGTGCTCGTCGGCCACGGCGACGATGGGAGCCACAGGACCGAAGATCTCCTCCGCGAGGATCGGGTTGTCGCCCTTCACGCCAGTGAGCACAGTGGCCGGGTAGTAGAAGCCCGGGCCATCGCCGGGGCGCTCGCCCCCGACGGCGGCCTTGGCGCCGGCTGCCACAGCGCTGTCGACCAGCTCGGCGACCTTGTCGCGCGTGTCGGCGTCGACCAGCGGCCCGAGGCGGGTGCCATCGGCCAGCCCGTTGCCCATCGGCAGCGCGCCCATCGCATCGGCGAGACGCGCCGCGAACTCGTCCGCCACAGACGCCTCGACGTAGAAGCGGTTGGCGGCGGTGCAGGTCTCGCCGTTGTGGCGCATCTTGGCGATCATCGCCCCTTCGATGGCCGCGTCCATGTCGGCGTCGGCGAGGACGATGAAGGGAGCGTTGCCCCCGAGCTCCATCGACGTGTTGAGCACGCGGCCGGCGGCCTGCTCGAGCAGGAGCTTGCCGACCTCGGTCGACCCGGTGAAGGAGAGCTTGCGAACGCGCTCGTGCTCGAGGACGGCCTTGGTGATCGTGCTTGCGCTCTTGCCGGGCACGACGTTGACGACACCGGCTGGCACGCCCGCCTCGTCGAGCACGTCTGCCACGGCGAGCGCTGTGAGGGGTGTGAGCGTGGCCGGCTTCAGCACCACCGAGCAGCCGGCCGCGAGCGCGGGCGCGATCTTGCGGGTGGCCATGGCCGCAGGGAAGTTCCACGGTGTGACGAGGTAGGCCACGCCGACCGGTTGGTGCACGACCAGGATCCGGTTGGTGCCGGCCGGTGCCGTGCCGATCTCGCCACGAAGTCGCACCGCCTCTTCGCTGAACCAGCGGAAGAACTCGGCCGCGTAGACGATCTCTCCCTTGGCCTCGGCTAGGACCTTGCCGTTCTCACGCGTGATCAGGCGCGCCAGCTCGTCCGCACGCTCGATCAGCAGCTCCCACGCGCGGCGGAGCACCTCGGCCCGCTGGCGCGGCGCGGTGGCCGCCCAGCCGGGCTGCGCGTCGGCGGCCGCTTGCGCAGCGGCGCTTGCGTCTTCAGCGCCGGCGCCGGCGACCGTGGCGATGACCTCCTCCGTGGCTGGGTCGAGCACGTCGAACCGCTCGCCGCTGGCGGCGGCTCGCCACGCTCCACCGATGAACAGGTCAGTGCGGAGTGCGTCGTCAGCCATGACCTCGTTGTATCCGACCGCAGCGCCGCCCGCGCCATCGCCGCCCCTACCGCGCGTGGCGAGGTGGGGCGGCGGCCATCGGCTGCCTCGGCCAGCAGCTCACCATCGCTGCTGCGACCACGGGGAAGGCAAGAGCGCCACCCAGGTAGGGGAGGCCTCGCGCGCCCAGGACGAGGCGCACGATGGCGTAGGTCGACCCGCCCAGCTCGAGCGCCAGCAGCGCAGTGGCAGCCCAGCGCTCGCCAGGCGCGTGGCCCGCCGCGAAGCGAGCCGCCAGCGCGGTCAACGTCACCAGCAGCGGCACGACGACGAGCAGCACCACGAGCATGAGGTCGAAGAAGGTTGCGTCGCCGTCCACCCGGCTGAGGCGGACCAGTGCGACGGACGCCGCCGTGTCGTCTGGAGTGTCGGCGAGCTGGCCGCTGCGCAGAGCGACTCCGACGAGCAGCGTGCCCACCACCGCCATGGCACCGGTCTGGACTGTGAGGACAGCCACCGCCACGCGCGCGCTAGCTCGGCGCCGCCACACCGGCAGGGTCAGCAGCACGCCGACCACCAGAGCGGCGAGGACGCCGGCGATCCAGACCGCCACCCACGTGCCAGCGCCCTGCGGTGTGCTCGGACGAGTGGCGAGCCTTCGCTCGGCGCAGCCGCCGGCCAGCGTCAGGAGGCCCATCGCCAGCACCAGAGACCGCGACGCCGCACGGCTCATCTCGCGGATCGAATGAGCCAGGTCGCGTCGCGTCACGTGCAGCGCGGGCAGGTGCCCACGAGGTCGAGCCGGTGATGGCGCACCTGGAACCCGCTGCGCTTGGCGACCTTGGCGAGGGCGGTCTCGAGGTCGTGCTCGACGGCCTCCGGCACGGTGAAGTCGGTGACGTCACCACAGCTCGAGCAGATGAGGTGGTGGTGGTGCTCGGTGAGGTCCTCGGCCAGCTCGTAGCGCCCGAAGTCGTCAGACGTGAGGATGCGGTGCACCACGCCTGCCTTCTCGAGGACCGCGAGGTTGCGGTAGACGGAGCTCTGGGCCAACCCCCGGCGGCGCTCGAGCAGCTGCGGGATCGTGAGCGGCTGGTCCACCTCTGCGAGCAGCTCCACCAGAGCGCGGCGCCGCGGCGTGTAGCGCTGCCCGTCGGCGTGGAGCCTGCTGGTTGCGGTGGCGTGGAGATCGGCGGACATCGGCGCTCGGCTCAGTGGTGCGGGTGATCGTCCAGGATGAGCGTGCGGCCTCCGAAGCGCAGCATGTGGCCACCGTAGGCGTCGGCCAGGTGCTCGTCGGTCAGCACCTCGTCGGCCGTGCCGCTCGCCACCACCCGTCCGGCGAGCAGGAGGAGGTGGTCGGTGGCGGCGGCGTCGCCGAGGTCGTGCGTCGACACGACGACCGCTCGGCCGGCGCAGCGCTCGGCTTCGATCGCTTCCAGGATGTGCTCTCGTGAGACGAGGTCGAGACCGGTGATCGGCTCGTCGAGGAGGAGCAGGTCGGCGCCTTGCGCCAGCCCTTGGGCGACGAAGGTTCGCTGGCGCTGCCCGCCTGACAGCTCATGGAGGGGTCGGTTGGCGAGGTCGCCGAGGGCAAGCGCATCGAGAGCGGCATCCACCGCGGCCCTGTCATCCAGGCGCATGCGCCGCAGCGGCCCGGTGATCGAGTAGCGCCCCATCGTGACCGCCTCGCGCACGGTCAGCGGCAGGTGCTTGTTCACCTCCGTCGCTTGGAGCACGTAGGCGACGCCGCCACGCCGACCAGCCGCTGGCACCTCCAGGTGGCCGGAGCGCGGCTCGAGCAGGCCGGCCAGCGCGTGGAGCAACGTGGACTTGCCGGCACCGTTGGGCCCGATCAGTGCAGTCACCGCTCCACCGGGGAGCACGAAGCTCGAGGATGTCAGGACCGTGTGCGTGCCATAGGCCAGCTCGAGGTCGGTTGCGGCCGCGGCCGCTCGCAGGGTGGGAGGCGGGGTCGTGGTGATTTGCGAATGATAACCAAGATCCTTACGGTGTCGGTCATGAGAACCGTTCTCGTTAAGGGGAGCGCGGCGCTGGCCGTGGCAGCCGCCGCTCTCGGGGCGTGCTCGGGCAGCGATGGAAGCGATGCCGCCGCAGATGGCGTACGCGTCGTGGTCACAACGAGCATCCTCGGCGACGTGGTGCGCAACCTCGTGGGAGACGACGCCGAGGTCGAGGTGATCATGCCGCCCGGGTCCGACCCGCATGACTTCGCACCGTCGCCCAAGCAGGCCCAGGCGATGCGCTCAGCCGATGTGCTCGTCACCAACGGCCTCGACTTCGAGGCGGCGCTGCTCGACACGATCGAGGCAGCCGCAGGCGACGGCGCGCAGGTCGTAGTCGCCTCTGACGGCCTCAGCGTCATCGGCGGACGCGAGCAGCATGACGGCGCCGCCGATCCGCACTTCTTCACCGACCCCGTGCTGATGCGCGCCGCGGCGGAGCACGTCGCTGACCGACTGGCAGACCTGGTCGACGGGCTCGACAGTGCCGACTTCCGAGGTCGGGTCGACGACTACCTCGCCGCGCTCGAGGAGCTCGACGGCGAGATCGTGGGGGCGCTCGAAGCTGTACCGGAGGACCGTCGCGTGCTGGTCACCAACCACGAGGTGTTCACCTACTTCGCCGCTCGGTACGACTTCGAGGTGCTCGGCACGGTCATCCCCGCCGCCAGCACCTTGGCCGAGCCCAGCGCAGCCGGGCTGAGTGCCCTGGCCGATGAGATCGCCCGCGCGGGCGTGCCGGCGATCTTCGCCGAGACATCGTCGCCGGCTCGCCTGGCCGAGGCGCTGGCGGCGGAGGGCGCAGACGTCGACGTCGTCGAGCTCTACAGCGAGTCGCTCGGCGAGCGGGGCAGCGACGGCGCCACCTACATCGACATGATGCGCACCAACGCACAGCGCATCGCCGCAGCTCTCACCAGGGGAAGATGAGCAGCGTGGCCTGGTTCCTCGATCCGTTCGAGCCGGAGTTCATGCAGCGGGCGCTGCTCGCCGGGATGCTCGCGGTTGTCGCCACCTCGGTCGTCGGTACGTGGGTGGTGCTGCGGGGGCTGAGCTTCCTCGGCGACGCGCTGGCGCACGGCGTCATCCCCGGGATGGCGCTGGCCGTTCTCTGGGGCTTCAACGTCACCGTCGGAGCGCTCCTCACAGCGGCGGTGATGGTGGCGGGGATCGGCATCGTGAACCGCCGGGCACGCCTCGCTGAGGACACTGGTGTCGGATTGCTGTTCGTCGGGATGCTGGCGCTCGGCGTGATCATCATCTCCAAGAGCGAGTCGTTCGCCACCGACGTGCAGGGCCTGCTCTTCGGCGATGTGCTCGGCGTGACCTGGGCCGACGTGCGAGTGCAGGCAGCCGCCGCGCTGCTGGTCGTGGCCGCCAGCGTGCTCGGCTACCGCGCGTTCCTCGCGCTGTCGTTCAACGAGGCGAAGGCCGGCAGCCTCGGGCTGCGCCCCGGCACCACCCACCTCGCGCTGCTCGGTCTGATCGCGCTGGCGATCGTGTCGTCGTTCCAGGCCGTCGGCACGCTGCTCGTGTTCGGCCTGCTGGTCGGACCGCCGGCCACCGCAGCGCTGCTCGCGCGCCGGGTGTGGCTGTGCATGCTCGTGGGGGTCGCACTCGGGTGGGTGGCCGTCGTGGTCGGTCTCGTCCTCAGCTACCACCACGGCACCGCAGCCGGGGCCACGATGGCCGGAACCTCCGTGGCGATCTTCTTCGCCGTGCTCGCCGTGCAGGAGGTGTCCGGCGCAGCGGTGCGCCATCGAGCCCCTGCGCAGCAGCAGCACCAGCACCAGCACTAGGCAGCCCAGAGGCCGCTGATTGCACGGAAGGTGCAAGGACTTGGGCCGGCATGGCAGATTGGGGGCCCGTGCCTTGACCAGAGGGGGAGCGTCGTGACCGAGATCGGTGGGAGTGTCGAGCCAGGCTTCGAGGGCGTGGCGGACGCCTTTGCGCGCAACTTCGTCGAGAACGGCGAGGTGGGCGCGGCCACGTCCATCTACGTCGACGGGCGCAAGATCGTCGACCTCTGGGGCGGCATCGCGGATGTCGAGACGGGAGCGCCCTACACCGAAGACTCGCTGCAGCTCGTGTTCTCCACGACCAAGGGTGCGACGGCCGCCTGCGCAAACCTGCTGGCACAGCGGGGCGACCTCGACATCGACGCTCCGGTGGCCACCTACTGGCCCGAGTTCAAGGCGGCCGGCAAGCAGGACATCCCCGTGCGGTGGCTGCTGTCCCACAAGGCCGGCCTGCCCTACGTGGACGCCACGCTCACGCTCGAGGAGGCGCTGGCCTGGGATCCGATCGTGCGCGCACTCGAAGCGCAGGAGCCGATCTGGGAGCCGGGCACGGCGCACGGCTACCACGCCACCACCTATGGCTGGCTCGTCGGCGAGGTGGTGCGTCGCATCAGTGGCAAGAGCCTGGGCGCCTTCTTCCACGACGAGTTCGCTGTGCCGCTCGGCCTCGAGTTCTGGATCGGGCTGCCCGATGAGCAGCAGCACCGCGTCGCCCCGCTCATCCAGTGGGGCGACGGCTCGCTCAACTCCTCCCAAGACCCGGCCATGGCCGAGCTGGTCGCGCAGTTCATGGGCCCCGACACGCTGCTCGGCAAGGCGCTCGGCGCGCCGTCGTTCGTGTTCAACGATGCAGAGGGCGGCTTCAACAACCCGGCGATCCGCGCAGCCGAGATCCCGGCAGCGAACGGTGTCACCAACGCCCGCTCGCTCGCCCGCTTCTACGCCGGCCTGAGCGGCACCGTCGAGGGCGGGCCCAGCGAGCCGCTGCTGACCGCCGAGCAGATCGCCAAGGCCACGGAGTTGCAGACGAGCGGTCCAGACAAGTGCCTCTACTTCGAGACCACCTTCGGGCTCGGCTTCTTCCTCTCGTCGATGTTCGCCCCCTACGGCGGCCCGCGCTCGTACGGGCACACCGGAGCGGGTGGCTCCGTCGGCTTCAGCGATCCCGAGAACGGCATCGGCTTCGGCTACGTGATGAACAAGATGATGCAGGGCCTCAACGGCGACCCGCGCTCGGGCGGCCTGATCCGCGCCGTCTACGACGCCATCGGCGTCAAGCCGACCTTCGTCTAGGCACCGCTCGTACCTGGAGGCCTCGCCACCCCGCACCCCGATCGGGTGCGGGGCTGAACCGTCAGCCGCCGTCGGCGGGCGACCCAGGCCACGGCGGGTAGTCGGGCAGCGCGTCGCTGGCCGGCAGCTCGTCGTAGATGGTGACTGACCCGGCCTCCTCGAAGAACGGGATCGGATCGGTGGGCCATTCGCCGGGGAGGAAGCGGGTGCCGCCGTCCACGTAGCGCAGCAGCCCGGTGCCCGCGTTGCCGGTCTCGTCCTCACCGGTCACGTCGGGGTCCCACCAGATGACGGTGGCGTCGTCGCTCGAGTTGTAGTCCGCCCGGCCCCAGAGGTCTTCGCCCCACGACGAGTGAGTGAAGGTCTTGCCGCCCGCGCCCGGCGGGAAGCGGAAGAGGCCTTGCTCGAAGGTCTGTGGTGTGAGCTCGGGCCCGGCGAGGTGGATGCCGAGCATCAGCTGCGCAGGTCCGGGTAGCACGATGCCGACGGTGTTCACCGGTGCCTCGAGGCCGTAGTACCACTCGTAGGCGGCGAAGGCGTCGGACAGCGAGTTGTCGGCGCGGGCGGTGGGCAGCGACAGGCCGAAGGCGTGTGCCCACTGCTCCTGGTCGAACGTGCGCCCGAAGAAGGTGGTGTCGACGAGGACCGAGGGCCCGATGATCCACTCGGGGAAGTAGCCCTGCTTGGTCGCCTCCTTAGTGATGTTGGAAGGCACCAGCGGGTCGACGCTCAGGATCACGCTGGTCACCCCGGCATCCTTCATCCGCGTCACGACGGTGGTGGCCGTCTCCTGGGCGGCCCCGGGGTTGAACAAGTAGGTCGAGCGCGCAGCGACCGTGCCGCCGTACTCCTCCTCCAGCAGCCGGTCGAACTCGGCGTTGCGCGCCGCGTACTCGCCTGTCTCGGTTTCGGCCTGCACCCAACCGAACACTCGCTCCTTGCTCTGGAGGTCGGGATCGCCCGCGAACTCGGCGGGCTTGCCCACCAGCTGCTTGCCGACCATCTCCACCAGGTGCATGTCGGCCTGCTCTGGGTTGAGTCCCGTCGGCCAGAGGTACGGCGCCGCATCCTCGACGGCGTCCCAGCCCTCTGCGAGCGAGCAGTTGCCGACGCAGAGGATCCCGGCGTCGACGATCTCCTGCCAGTAGGCCGGGGTCTGGGTGGGGCCGCCGATCACGGCAAACGGGGCCTTGTCGATGATCGTGCGCGCGTCGGCGAGAGCGGCCGTGGCGTCAGCCGGCCCGCCGGTGGCGGCAACCACCTCGATGTCGAGCGTGCGGCCGTAGGTCTCGTACACGTCCTCCAGCATCTCGAGGTAGTCGACCGCTGCCTGTGCGGTGTCCGCCGGGTCGGTGTCCGCACCCGCCGCCCCGATCAGCGCTGTCTGAAGTGGGTCCGGTTCGCCTTGGTAGACGACGACCTTGATCGACTCCGCCGTCACGCCGGGCGACGTCGCGCCGCCGTTGTCGGTCCCGTCCCAGGGCTCGACGCAGGGCGCCGCGTTGCGGATCGGGATGGCGAGCTGGCCACGCTCGGTGTCGCAGCCCTCGCCCCAGTCGATGTCGTCGATGCCCTGCTCCTCGGCCTCTTGGAAGGTGAGGGGCAGACCGCTGCGGTCGGCGGGATCGGGGCCGCCACCGGCGCCGCCGTCGTCGCCATCGCCACCCCCTCCTCCGCCGGCCAGAGCTATGGCTGCTGCCACCAGGATGAGTGCCCCGGCGATGGGTCCGTAGCGCTTGAGCGCCTTGGACGAGCTGGAGCGGGTGGGGTCGGCCATTTCAAGTACCTCCGGGTCAGGTCAGGAGCGAGCGTGGGCCGCTGCGCGCCACGGCGGCCTCGGAGTCACCGAGGTACGACGCCACGACAGCGGGATGGTGGATGACTTCGTCGGGAGAGCCGACCGTGACGATGCGGCCCAGGTCGAGGGCGATCATGCGGTCGGCGATCGAGGAGAGGAGTGGCACGTCGTGCTCGATGACGAGCACGCTGGCGCCAGTCATCTCCCGGATCCGCAGCAGGAGCGGTCCCAGCGCCTCGGCTTCGCGCTGAGCGATCCCAGAGGACGGCTCGTCCAGCAGCAGCACTCGTGGCTTGTGGGCGAGCACGCAGGCCAGGTCGACCACGCGGCGGCTTCCGGTCGACAGCTCGCGCACGTACTTGTGCGCGAAGGCGCCGAGCCCCAGCAGCTCGACGAGCTCCTCGACGCGGTCGCGCACCTTGTCCTCGGAGTCGACGACCGATGGCAGGTGCAGTGCCGCGGCGAGGGGATCGCGCACCTCGACCTCGCCCTCGCAGGCCACGGCGATGGTCTCGGCGACCGTGAGAGCGGGAAAGAGCCGGCCGTCCTGGAAGGAACGACCCAGGCCGAGGCGCGCTCTGCCGTCGGGAGAACGGCCGCTGATGTCCACGCCGTCCAGCTCGACGCGGCCGGAGGCGGTCGGGTGGAAGCCGGACAGCACGTCGAACAGGGTGGTCTTGCCGGCGCCGTTGGGGCCGAGGAAGCCGAGGATCTCGCTTGGGGCAACGTCGAAGCTGACGTCGTTGAGAGCGCTGATCCCGCCGAAGCGCTTCGTCACCCCGCGGACAGCGAGGCGCGGTTCGGCGACAGCGGAGCTGGACTCTGCCGGCGGCGCAGCGCTCGGGCGGGGTGCAAGGGCCGAGCCGTTGGTAGCAGCGGCGGAGCGGCGATCGCCTTGCAAGTCGGTGGCACCCTCGAGGAAGACCGAGCGGAACACGTCGGGCCGGTCGAGCAGCTCGGCCGTCGGACCGTTGAAGCGGATCTCGCCCTTCTCCATGAAGTAGGCGGTGTCTGCCACGGTGAGCGCCACGTTCACCGACTGCTCGACGAGGATCACCGTCGTGCCGCGCTCCTTGAGGGCGACGACCGCTTCGAGCAGCTGGCCGACGACGGTCGGCGCCAAGCCGAGCGACAGCTCGTCGATCATCAGGAGGCGCGGGCGCGAGAGCAGCGCCATGGCGACCGTCAGCATCTGCTGCTGGCCGCCGCTCAAGTTCGCCGCAGGTTCGGCCATGCGTGTGCGGAGCACGGGGAAACGGTCGAGCGCCTCCTCCACCACGTGCGCCCGCGCCGCGCCGTCAGACTCGAGCCAGCCGGCGAGCCGCAGGTTCTCCTCGACGGTCAGCGAGGGGAAGACGCCCTGACCGCCGGGTACCAGGACGATCCCGCGCGCCGCGATCTCGTGTGGCGGCGCGTAGGTGGCATCGCGACCGTCGAACACGACGGCTCCCGAGTCGGCCGGCACGACTCCGGCGATCGCCTTCAGCAGGGTCGACTTGCCGGCACCGTTCGTGCCCAGCAGAGCCACGACCTCGCCCTCGTCGATCTCCAGGTCGACCCCGAAGAGCACCTGTACACCGTCGTAGCCGACATCGAGGTTGCGGACGAGGAGCAGCTTGACCTCGCCGCGCTGGCGACGAAGCAGCACCTCGGCCTGTGCGGCGGTGGAGGTCCAGACCTTGGAGATGTCGGACTTCACGAACGCTGACGCAGACGACAGGGTGGCGGCACCGACCAGGAACACGGGCACCATCACGAGCAGGCCGCCGCGGATGCCGTAGCGGTCGGCCAGCCCGCCCACGATGTAGAGGACGATGAGCCCCGGCAGCACGAACAGCGAGGCCATCGAGAACCCGAGCGACCGCACCTTGGGTGGGATCACGAGCGAGAGCGAAGCGAAGATCCCGGGTGCGAGCAGCGCTGCGAGGCCCGACACGAGGACGTTGGCGGCGACTGCGACGCCGAGCACGGGGGCCAGCGCGAGCAGCACCCAGGCGCCCGCGATGGCGACGGCGACGAGTGACAGGAGGCGCAGCCCCATCCCCGGGTCGCGCCTCGTGAGTCGAGCGGCAAGCGGGATGCCGAGCGTGATGCCGATGATCTGCGCCGGCTCGGTCGCGGCAGCGACGAGGCCGCGCTGCGACTCGGAGAGGGAGAAGACCTCCTCGTAGTAGATCGAGGTGAGGCTCACGAGACCGATGACCGACGCGGCGAGGAACGGCAACGAGTACCAGATGCGCCGCAGCGTGCGCACCTGCCACAGGATGCGAACCGATTCGGCCCACGACGGTGGGAGCTCGTCGGTGCTGACCACTGCCTCCTCGGCACCCGCGGCGGCGCGTTCGAAGTGGCCCCGGCCCGGCTCGACGAGCTTGCGGCCGAGCACCACGAAGATGACGGTCGGGATGACGAAGACCAGGAAGGGCACCTGCCAGCCGAAGGCCTGGGCGAGGAAGCCGGCGGCGAGCGGGCCGGCGAAGGCGCCGACCGCGTTGGCCATCCGGTGGAAGCCGTAGATCTCCGTGCGCCGCTCGATCGGATAGAGGTCGGCCAGAAGTGAGTTGTGCGTGGGGTTGACCACCGCTCGACCCATCCCGGTGCCCGTGCGCGCGATGACGAGCATCCACAGCACGCCGGAGAGCCCTGTCATCAGCCCGAACACGGCCCACACCGCGGCGCCGCCAACAGCGATCCTCACTCGCGGCAGCCGGTCCGCGTAGTACGCCAGCGGCACCTCGAGGAGCAGGCCTCCGAGCAGGGTGAGAGCGATGAGGGCGAGGTAGCCCTGGTTGTCGAGACCGAAGTGGTCGCGGATCTCGGGTCCGAGGATGCCGAAGGCGGTGCGGTCCAGCTCGTCTACAGCATTGAGACCGAAGAGGATGAGCAGCGGGAAGACGGCGCCGCCACCGGTGATCTCCGCCAGGTAGCGGCGTGGCGCACGCGGCGCGCGGACCGGAGTGCTGCCGAGGCGGAACAGCACCCTGCGCGCGGTGTCCTCGCTCACGCCCGCGCCTCCTCGGTGAGGTTCTCGAGCTCTGGGCGCTCGACGGTCTCGGCCAGCGCGCGGGTCATCTCCGCGGTCATGCGGAAGTCTTCTGTGCGGCGGTCGGCGACCAGGCTCGGCACGACGATCCCACGTCGCTTGGCGACCCATCGCAGTGCGGCGTCACGCGCTTCGGCCAGCCCGGCGCCGAGGCCGCCCGGCAGCACCAGCAGGATCGCCAGGAGTCCGAACCCGGTGGCCAGGAAGCGGTACTCGGGGAGCATGTAGTACTGGAGCGAGAAGACGTAGATGGCGCCGAGCACCGCGCCCGGGATGGAACCCAGCCCACCGATCACGGCGATGGAGAACACGCGCAGGCTCGCCTCCGGTGAGAACGGGTTGCCGCTCACGCTGTTGGAGAGGGCGTGCTGGTGGTGGACGAAGACCACCCCAGCCATGGCGGCGACGAAGCCCGAGAAGGCGAACGCCGCGAGCATGCTCCGCACTGCGTTGACGCCATAGGACTCGGCCGCGCGCGGGTTCTCGCGGACTGCGATCAGCACCCGTCCGGTGCGGGTGTGTCGTATCCCGCGGAGCAGCCCGATGGCGAGGCCGAGCACGGCCAGCGACAGCGCGTAGAAGGAGGTCTCGGAGTCGATCAGGATGCGGCCGAAGATCTGCGGATCGTGATCGAAGCGCCCGCGCGGCACCCACGTGAAGAGCTCGGGGTTTAGCAGCCAGAAGAGCGTGGCCGAGGCGAGCGCCAGCGTGATCACGGCGAGGGTCAGCCCACCGGCGCGCGCGGCCGGGATGCCGACCGCGACCGCCACGAACGCGCCAGCCAAGCCACCGGCGAGCAGCGCGATGCTGAGGTCGAGCTCAGCGGTTTGAGTGACCCATCCGCCGGCGGCGCCGCCGATGGCGGCGAAGGCCATCTGCCCGAGGCTGACGTGACCAGCCCAGCCGGTGAGAAGGACCAGCGAAACGGCAACTGTGGCGATGATCGCCGTGTCCGTGGCGATCGACAGCTTGCCGTCCGGCAGCAGCAGGGGCAGCGCCAGCAGGGCACCGGCGACGAGCGCCGCCAGGCCTGCTCGAGCAGCGCGCACCTCTGTCAGCGCGCGCAGCTCCGGCGGGACCGGCCGGATCTCGCGCACGGCCTGCCACGTGGACACGATCTCGTCAGCCAGGCGGTTGCCACGCTCACGGCGGTTCAGCGCCAGAGCGACGACGATGATCGCGAAGATCACGGGGAACACGTAGATGTCTCGCCCGGTGGAGTACACGATCGACTGCTCCACGATGCCGAGCCCGATCGCCGCGGCGGTGATGCGCGGGAAGCTCTCCATGCGCCCGATGACCGCTGCTGCCAGAGCTCGTACGAGAACGGTGATCCCGAGCACGCTGCCGATCGGAACGCTGATCACCCCGGCGCGGAGGAACACCGTGACGAAGGCGAGGACCGTGGTGGTCACCCAGACGGTCGTCTGGATGCGCCCCACCGGCACACCGAGCGTGGCCGCCCGATCCGACCGTTCGGCGACGGCTCGGATGGCGATGCCGACGCGCGTCGCGCGCAGGAACCAGGCGAGCCCTCCGAGCAGGATCGGGACGAGCACGAACACCATGAGGTCGTTGTCGTCGAAGACCACGCCACCGATGCGAGTGCTCACTTCGAACGGCGGGTCGAGGCTGGGCGCGCCCAGCGTGCCGAACCCGAACCAGCGCGGCATGAAGAGCGCCAGCGCGGCGAGGAGCTGCGCGACACCGATCGTCGCAACCGTGAGGATCAGCCTTGGAGAGCGCGAGAAGCGCAGGATGAACAGCTTCTCGACGAGGGCGCCGAGCAGCACGGCGGCGCCGAGCCCGACCGCGAGCGCGACGAGGTAGGGCAGGCCCGTGAGGAAGTCCGGCGGACCGCCGGCCTGATCGGGCGCTATCAAGAGGATGGCGAGCAGGGCCGGGGCGACGCCGAGGTCGCCCTGCGCGAAGTTCACCACCCGGTTGGCGCGGTACACGAGAGCGATGCCCACGGCGAGCAGCGCGCTGATCGACCCGACGAGCGCGCCCTGCACCATGATCCCGAGGGTCGGTCCCCAGAGGACGGCGGAGAGGCCGATGAGGATGACGAGCGGAGCGAGCGCGTCGATGGTCTTGCGAGCGCGATGGTCCAGGCTTCGCGCCGCCCGCGCGTGTGGCACTCCCGGCTCGCCCTCGCTCACACTCACCCCCCTCGTGCGCCGTTGACGCTCGATCGGCTGAACCTAGGGGAGCCGCCGCAGGTCGCGTAGCGCGCTTGACCTTCTGTCGGCGCCGGACCAGGCGGTATGTCGGCTTGATCCCGATCTGTGCCGCGCACCTGTGCTCGGTTCGCCGCAACCAGGTGCGATCGGCTCCACTAGGACGATGCCCACCCCCACCCAGGAGGCTGCTCGACGGCGCACCTTCGCCATCATCAGCCACCCCGACGCGGGCAAGACGACCCTCACGGAGAAGTTCCTCCTCTACGGCGGCGCCCTCCAGACCGCCGGTGCGGTGAAGGCTCGCGGTGAGCGACGCCGGGTGACCTCCGATTGGATGGAGATGGAGCAGAAGCGCGGGATCTCGATCACGTCGACGGTGCTCCAGTTCCCGTACCGCGACTCAGTGCTGAACCTGCTCGACACGCCCGGCCACCGAGACTTCTCGGAGGACACCTACCGAGTTCTGGCGGCGGCCGACGCTGCGATCATGGTTCTCGACGCCGCCAAGGGCATCGAGCCACAGACGCTCAAGCTCTTCGAGGTGTGCCGCGAGCGCAACCTGCCGCTGCTCACCTTCATCAACAAGTGGGACAGGCCGGGGCGCGATCCGCTCGAGCTGCTCGACCAGATCGAGTCACAGCTCGCCATCGTCCCGACCCCTGTCACCTGGCCGGTCGGCCTGCCCGGCGACTTCCGTGGCGTTGTCGACCGGCGCAGCGGTGACTACATCCGCTTCACGCGCACTGCCCGCGGAGCGACAGAGGCCGGGGAGGAGGTCGTCTCCATCGACGACGCCGCCCAGATAGAGGGCGATGCCTGGGCGACTGCGGCTGACGAGCTCTCGCTGCTCGACGAGGTGGGTGCGCACGCCGAGCTCGATCGCTTCCACAAGGGGGAGGTGACCCCGGTCTTCTTCGGTTCGGCGCTCACCAACTTCGGCGTCCGCCTGCTGCTGGACGCCGTCGTCGACCTGGCGCCCTCGCCCTCGCCGCGCGACGACGTGGCTGGAGCACCCCGCCCGCTCGATGCGCCGTTCTCCGCCTTCGCCTTCAAGGTGCAGGCCAACATGGACCCCGCCCACCGCGATCGGATCGCGTTCGTGCGCGTGTGCTCGGGGCGCTTCGAGCGCGGCATGGTCGTCACGCACGGACCGACCGGCAAGCCCTTCGCTACGAAGTACGCGCACTCGGTGTTCGGCCAGGAGCGCGACACGATCGACGAGGCCTGGCCGGGTGACGTGATCGGGCTGGTCAACGCCACCGATGTCACAGTCGGCGACGCCCTCTACCTCGACTTGCCCGTCGAGTTCCCGCGCTTGCCCGAGTTCGCCCCCGAGCACTTCGTCGTCGCTCGGGTCAAGGACACCGGCCGCTTCAAGCAGTTCCGCGGCGGCATCGCGCAGCTCGACGAGGAAGGAGTGGTGCAAGTGCTGCGCGACCAAGACCTCGGTGACCAGGCGCCGATGCTGGCGGCGGTGGGCCCGATGCAGTTCGAGGTGGCGGCCCACAGGCTGGAGCACGAGTTCGGTGCGCCGACCGAGCTCAGCGCCACGTCGTGGCGCATAGCGCGCAAGACCGACGACGCTTCGACCCCCACGTTGCGCGGCATGCACGGCGTGGCCGTCTACGCCCGCGCCGACGGCACCCGCTACGCGCTGTTCGAGTCGCCGTACTGGTTGGCGCGAGTCGAATCCGACCATCCCGATCTCGTGCTCGATCGCCTCGTTGCCGAGGGCACTGTCGGCTGAGATTCGGGCTCGGTCTTTGGTCGCCGCGCGCTCAGCGGCAGGTGGCGCCATCCGCTGGCACGACGCCGTCGACCAGGTAGGCGACGACGATGTCATCGATGCAGCGGTTGCCATCAGCGACGACGGTGTGGCCGTCACCCTCGTTCGTGACGAGTACGCCGCTCTCGAGACGCTCCGCCACAGCGACACCAGCCTCATATGGCGTAGCGGGGTCGCCGGTCGTCGAGACCACGAGGATCGGCGGGGCGCCCGGCGCGCTGGTGGCGGGCAGCGGGTCGGGTGGCACCGGCCAGTCGACGCATCGGACGTAGTCGTTGACGAGGGCCTCACCGAAGTGGGGCGCTGTGGCGGCGGTCGCCTTCGCCGCGCTGAAGAAGGCATCCGGATCGCCTGAGGGCCAGGCGAAGTCCATGCAGTTGACGGCGAAGTAGATCTCGAAGGATCCGAGCCCGATGTAGCGGTCGGCCAGCTCGACCAGCTCGCTGCCGTCGCCATCGAGAGCGGCCGCCAGAGCGGCATCGAGGTCGTTCCAGAGAGACTGCGAGTACAGCGCCAGGCTGATGCCGAGTGCGGCCTCGCCCGGGCCGAGCGGTCGGCCCCCTCCGCTCGCCGGGATGCCTCCTGGCTGCTCCGCCTCGGCCAGCACCTGCTCGACCGCTTGGAGCGCGCCGCCCGCCGTCTCGCACCCCTCGGCTCCGTTGCAGTACTCGACCCAGCGGGCGAGGGCGGTCTCGAAGCCGGCGGCTTGGTCGGCCGCCAGCTCGAGACCGGTCGGACCGAGCTCGAGCACACCGTCGAGGATCATGGACCGGACGCGAGTCGGGAAGAGATCGGCGTAGACCTGCCCGATGGCGGTGCCGTAGCTGAAGCCCAGGAAGCTGATCTGCGCGTCACCCATGGCGGCGCGCACCGAGTCGATGTCTCGCGCCAGGTCGCGAGTGCCGACGAAGGGGAGCACGTCGCCGTGGCCGATCGTGCAGTCGTCGACGTAGTCCTCGCTGACCTCCAGCAGGGCTTCTCGGTCCTGTGGCGTCTCGATGGTGGGGTCGGCCGCGTAGAGGTCGACGGGATCCACCCCGCACTCGATCGGGTTGCTGTCGCCGACCCCACGCGGGTCGATGCCGACGAGGTCGAAGCGCTCGTTGATCTCGCTCGGCAGCAGGTCTCCGAGGACCGAGACGAAGTCGGTCGCGGTGGCGCCGGGGCCGCCCGGGTTGAAGAAGAGCGCTCCGATCCGCTGGCCGCTGGCCGGTGCTCGGGCCACGGCCAGCTCGATCATGCGGCCGGTCGGGTCGTCGTAGTCGAGCGGGACCTCCACGGTGGCGCAGTCACCGAAGCGGCAGTCATCCCAGTCGATCGGCGCGGGGGTGAAGGCGCCGGGCTCGGCGGCCGTCGTCGTCGTCTCGTCCGAGGGCGTGCTGGTGGTCGTCGAGGTGGCCGATGCGAGGGGGTTCTCGTCGGCGGCCGTCGCGCAGGCGGCGGCCGCCACAGCCAGGAGCGCGAGCAACGACGCGAATCGGCCAATGCGGACGTGCATCCGCCGAGGGTAGACGCCGACGTGCCCCGGTCCAGCGCGCACCGGCCACTCGCCCGCCTAGCGGGGCGGGCGGATCGTGTAGACGAGCGTGCCGTCGGCAGCGAGGCGGCCGCTGGCGGTGCGCACGGACGCTCGGCAGAAGACGAGGGTGCGGCCGCGCTGCTCGACCCAGCCTTCGGCTATGGCGTCCTCGCCGACCACCGCGCCGAGGTAGCGCACGTCCATCTGGATCGTCAGGTAGACCCAGCCGACGTCGTAGGCCTGCCCGACCGCTGGCACCACGACCGTGTCGATCAGCGTGGCGATGGCGCCGCCGTGCACCACACCGGCCGGCTGGTCGAGCTCGCTGCGATAGGGCAGGCGCATCCGGGCGTAGTCGGTGCGCACCTCTTCGAGCTCGAGCCCGACGACGTTCGGGAAGTAGCGCCGGTCCCAGCTGGGGAACTTGGCCCAACGAGCCGCAAGAGCGGGGTCCGCCAGCGGCTCGAAGCGAGCGGCGTTGGGCGCGAGCAGTCCGTCGGTGGCGGGCGCGGCGGGGAGGTCGGTCACCCGGGCGAACCTATCTGCGCCTGGCGCTGACGCGTGCTGGCCGGGATGTGCCATCGACCACAGGTCCCCCGTCGCCGCCTGCGCTTGGTCGGCCTGGTCAGTCCTCGTAGGTGGTGGTGGCCGTCGAGCTGGTCGGGGCGCTGGCCGACGACGCCGTCGTGCTCGTTGCTGCGAGGGCAGCGTCGCCCAGGATGTAGAGGTGGCCGTCGCGGCTGCCGATGTAGATGCGTCCGTCCCACACGGCCGGCGTGGCTTCGATGCAGCTGCCGATCTCCACCGTCCAGAGCTTGGGCGGCAGCACCGCCGGGTTGGTGACGTCGAAGGCGTGGAAGCCGCCGTTGCAGTCGCCGACGAGGAGCACGTCGTCAACGATCACGGGGCTGGCCCAGAGCGGGCCGGGCAGCCGCATCTCCCACTGGAGCGCGCCTGTCGCTCGATCGAGGCCGATGAGGCGGCCGCCGTCGGTCGTGACGATCACCGTGTCGCCGGCGATGCCCGGCGTGCCGTAGATGCCGGACCCGACGTTGGTGGTGTCGGTGAACGTCCACACGATTGGGTTCAGCGCGTTGGACGGGTCGACCTTGGTGAGCTGGCCCACCTCCTGTGCGCGTGGCAGCGGACGGTCGTACTCGCCCGCGATGTAGAGCATGCCGTCGTCGTCGATGACCGGGCTCGGGTCGTTGTCGCCAGCCGTGTAGAAGCGGAACACCTGCTGGGGCACGCCACCACGGCGCAGCGGGCTCAGGTCGTAGCCCCAGACGAGCCCAGCCGACGTTCCGAAGTAGGCCGTGTCGTTGTGCACCGCCACCGAGCTCTCCACCGACGCGTGGTCGTCGCCGTTGGCAGCGAGCACCTCTGCATCCCACACCGGCGTGGTGAAGAGCACCTCGGGTGCGACGCGCACCAGGTCAGTCACCCGGTCATAGGAGCGGTTGAGCTTGATCACCCAGAAGCGGCTGCTCTCGCTGCCCACCACCAGGTAGTCGCCGAGCACGATGGGTGACGAGTCCCAGTCGTCGTTCCAGAGGTTGGGCAGGACCGACTCGCTGTCGAGGGTCCAGAGCACCTCGGCCTGCCCGGGGCGGTCGAAGGCGACGACCCGCAGGAGGTTGTCGCGCGAGCCGCTGTAGACGAGCGGGTAGCCATCGGGATCGATCGTCGGGGTGCCCTTGATGAGATCACCGGTCTCAACGTCAGGGAGGATGCGCTCGCCGGTGATCGCATCCATGAAGTGGATGTTCCCGTCGTAGCCGCCGAAGATCGCCCAGCGGCGATCGTCCCGCTCGGCGATCACCGGTTGGCCGGTCCAGCCCATGCCGCACCACACCTTGGTCTCGCCGAGGTTGGCCGACGAGCGGCACATCGGCTCGTCGGGGAAGCGGTGCAGGATCTGCGGCTGCGTGCGCGGCACCGGCCCCATGCCGTAGTAGCTGCGCGACGGGTTGCCCCGGAACGTGAGCAGACCCTCGATGGCGGCGTTGGGGTACGGCTTGAGGAAGCCCTTGGGATCGGCGAAGCCGGCGAACTCTGTGCGGAAGAACTCGCCCTCGGGAAGCGTGGTCTCGGTGGTCTCGCTGCCGTCGGCCCCCGTGCTGTCGCTCTTGTCACCGGGTCGCGTGGAGCCGCCGTCGTCCTCGCGGCTGTCGAGCCTGATGCTCACGACCACCCCGAGCACGGCGACCGTGAGCAGCCCGAGCAACGTCAGGCTGCGGCGGCGATCATCGGGCACGAGGGGGAACCTCCGGGCGACCCGGGAAGGCGGACGGACTGGCCGACTGTACCGCCGAGCCCTCCCGTGCCCCCTGCCAGGGCGCCCGCCTTCGTCGAGGCGTCGCTCAGCCGGGGGTGCTCGTCGGGGCGACGGGTGCCGACGGCGTGGGCGGGAAGAAGGCGTAGAGGTGTTCGCGCAGCGTCAGCCCTGAGTCGATCACCGCGGCGGCGAGCTCGCGACCGACGTAGCGCAGGTGCCAGGGCTCGAAGTCGTAGCAGGTGCGACTCTCGGCCGACGCTGGGTAGCTGATCAGGAAGCCGTACTCGTGCGCGTGGCTGGCGATCCACTGGCCGGCTGGCGACGCACCCCACGACTGATCGACATCGGTGGCGCCTTCGTCGGTGACGTCGATGGTCGTGCCGAGCTGGTGCTCGGAGTGTCCAGGGCGAGCGACACGACTGCCGGCCTCAGATGAACCCAGCTCGTCGACCCGGCGTTCGAACAGGTCGACCTGCTGCGCGTAGCTGCGGAACGCCGCGAGGATCCCGATCGGTGTGCCGTTGGCGGCGGCCGCCTCGCGGAGCGCGCTGAGATCGGGCATGACGTGCGCCCGCAGTGCCAGGCCGGGTGTGAACGGGAACCCGCCCTCCGAGATGTTCTCGAGGTCGGATGGCCCGTAGCCGTTCGGCAGTGAGCGCTCGGTGTCGACGACGATCGTGGCCCAGGCGTTGTTCGGGTCGTCGGCGGTGACCACGTCGGCCTCGACGCACTCGGGCGGGGCCGGGAGCGTCGTCGTGGTCGACTCGGTGGTCGTGGTCGCTGCCGTCTCATCGCCGCCACCGGTGACCCCAGTCACCTGGAGCAGCGCGAACACGATCAGCACGATCACGGTCGCGGCCACGGCGCGTCGCAGGCGGTACACCTGTGGCGAGTGGCGGCGGCTGGGCCGATACGGGTTCATGGCGACGGCGAGCGTAGGAGGTGCGGACCTCGCACGAGAATTGCCGGCGTGCGGCGACCGACTGTGCTGACGCCGTGGCGGTACCCGTAGGATCACTCCTCCCGGGGGCGTAGCTCAGCTGGCTAGAGCACCTGCTTTGCAAGCAGGGGGTCGTGGGTTCGAGTCCCATCGCCTCCACCGTGGGGGTCGTCAGGCTGCACGTGCGGCGCGTAGGCCCTTGGGGCGTCTCCATACGACACTGCAGATCGAACCCCACCGACACTCCCGCTGTGACGAGGTCAACTGGTGAGCCACACGACCCCAACCGACGAAGTCGACAGCGACGACTACGACGACGAGCCCGTCTCACGCTGGTCGACCTTCCTCCCCGCCAGCCCCCGCCAATGGGTCGCGCTCGGTGCCGCGCTGCTGTTCCTCGCCGGAGCGCTCGGCTACTACCTCGGCAGCCGCGACTCCGGCATCCCCTTGCGCGACTCAGTCGACGTCGGGTTCCTCCAGGACATGATCACCCACCACGAACAAGCCATACAGATGGCACTTATCGAGAACAGCAGTGGCGAGGAGCCAGGACTGCAGACCTTCGCACGGGAGATCATCCTGTTTCAGTCCTACGAGATCGGCCTGATGGACCGACAGCTCAACCAGTGGGGCTACCGCCGCGAGAAGCGGTCCGACACGGCGATGCAATGGATGGGCATGGCCGTCGCCGTCGATGCGATGCCGGGGCTGGCCTCCCCGAACGAGATGCAGGCGCTCCGAGAGCACACGGGACCTGACATCGACGCGTTGTGGATCAAGCTCATGCAGGACCACCACGCCGGCGGCGTCCACATGGCCGAGTACGCCGCAGAGCACGCCTCCGACCCTTTCGTGCGCGAGATCGCCGCACGCATGGCGCGCAACCAGCGCATCGAGATCGGCGAGCTCGATGGCGCCCGCGAACGCGCCGACCTGACCGACCACCCAGCCGGATACGGCACCTGAGGAATCTCCCGGCTGCAACAGGCAGCTGGTCAAACGCCAAGGGCCATGGCTCATCGGAGTGCGCGGCGGGTGGGCGCAGCTCAACCCGTTAAGGCGGCCGCGGCAGACTGTAGAGATGGCAGTGCGGCCGCTCGGGGTTCACCACGTGTCGATCAACGTCGATGACGTCGGGGAGGCGGTCCGCTTCTATGTCGACGTTCTCGGCCTCACCCCGAGGTCTGACCGGCCCGACTTCGGCATCGGCGGTGCTTGGCTCGACGCCGGAGCGCAGCAGCTGCACCTGATCGAGGCGGCCGTGCCGCCTGCCAACGGTCAGCACTTCGCCGTGCGCGTCGACGACCTCGACTCCGTGGTCTCCGAGCTGAGGAGCAAGGGCGTTGCCGTCAGCGATCCGTCGCCCGTGGGCACCGGTCGCCAGGCTTTCGTGTCGGACCCCTCTGGGAACCAGGTGGAGCTGCACCAACCGTCCTGACGAGCGGAGCCGCCTGGACAGCGCGCCGCGGCCACTCCTCCCGGACCCAGAGGGAACAGTGGGGCTGGGTCAGGAGAAGAAGCCGGCGATGGCGGTGAGGCGCCCGTCGGGTGCCAGCACGCCGACATCGGTGCCCCCGACGATGACGTTGCCGTCGGCGCCGGTCGCGCTCCAGCCGAACTTCACGACGTTGTGGTGGGCATCGATCTCGGTGGTGCGCTGAAGCGTGGCGCCCGGGAACTGGGCCCGCACGCTGTCGACCATGTCGGCGAGTGCATCGGCGCCTGACACGTCGGAGAGAGGGTCGACGTAGTGGGCGTCGTCTGTCCACGCCTGCGCTATCAGCGACAGCCGGGCGCCGCGGTCGGGCTCGTTCCACATGGCGAAGTAGCGGTCGATGGTCGTCTCTGTGTGGGTTGTCTCAGTGGTGGTCATCCTGTGACTCTGCGCAGACCGTCGGTCCTTGGACGATTACCTGCCGGGTAGTCGTGCGACCTCCCGCTCATCGCTACCGTCGGGTCGATGACCGCGCTGGCGAACGCCGAGACCAGCTTCGGGGCGCTGCTGCGCTCGTGGCGGGCGGGCCGGCGGCTGAGCCAGCTGGAGCTGGCGTCTGCGGCTGGCGTCTCGTCACGCCACCTGAGCTTCATCGAGACCGGGCGCGCCAGACCGAGTCGGGAGATGGTGGTGCACCTAGCGGAGCAGCTCGACGTTCCGCTGCGCGACCGCAACTCACTGCTCACGGCTGCCGGCTACGCCCCGCTCTACCGTGAGACCCCGCTGACCGCTCCAGAGATGGTCGCGGCGCGTGACGCCATCGAGCTGGTCCTGCAGAGCCACCCGTACCCGGCGGTGGCGGTCGACCGCCGCTGGGATCTCGTCAGCGCCAACGACCCCGCGCTGGCTCTCGTGGACGGAGTCGACCCGGCGCTGCTCGACCCGCCGCTGAACGTCTACCGCCTGAGCTTGCACCCCAACGGTCTGGCGCCGCGCATCCAGAACTTCGACGAGTACGCCGACCACTTGCTCGCCCGCCTTCAGCACCAGGTGTCGGTGTCGGCCGATGGCGATCTGGTCGCGCTGCAGGAGGAGATGCGCGACTACGTCGGCAAGCGTCACCCGACGGTGCATGTCCCGGCTGCTCAGGTCGTGCTCCCCATGAGACTTCTGGTTGGCGACGACGTGCTCTCGATGATGAGCACCATCTCGGTCTTCGGTACGCCCGTCGACATCACCTTGGCCGAGATGGCGCTCGAGATGTTCTTCCCAGCAGACGCCGAGACGGCCGCTCTGCTCGCTCGCTGATCCAGCACCAGATCCAGCTCTGACCGACGGCGTCGGGGCCGCCGATCTCAGGACACGGGTTCGAGGAGCACGAGCGGGATCTCCCGCGACGTCTTCGTCTGGTAGCCGGCGTAGTTCTTGTGATCGGCGGTGACCCGCGGCCACAAGCGCGCACGCTCGTCCGCGTCCGCGATCCGCGCTTGCATCGGCACCTTCGGCTTGCCGGCCACGCCAACCTGGACGCGCGGGTTGTCACGCAGGTTGAGGAACCAGGCCGGGTGCTGGTCGTCTCCGCCGCGCGAGGCCACCACGACGATGGCGTCACCCTCCTGCACCGGCGAGGTGAGCAGCACCGTGCGGGGTTGGCCGCTCTTGCGGCCGATCGTCGTTAGCTCGACCACCGGCATCGAGCCGGCCTTCCAGCCAAGCTTGCCGAGGCTGGCCTTCTGGATCCCTCGGTGCAGGGCATTCATGGTCTTCAGGGCGAAGTCACTGGGCACGCCCGGAGGCTATCCCCCGCTGTCGTTGCAGGTCCTTGGCAGCCGGCGCTTCGGTCCCGCTGGTGGTCGGTCAGATGCAGAGGGAGGAGCGCGTGGTGCGTGACACGGTCGCGTTGGCGCTTCGCCAGAGGTTTCGCGTTGAACGAATTGCGTAGTGATACGTGGTCGAGAACGCGAGTGGGCCGTCGTTGTAGGTGGTCGTGCCGACGCCGGTCACGGTGCCGATGACCGTGTAGGGACCCCCAGGGGTCAGCGAACGAGCGATCTCGTATCCATCGGCCCAAGTCGAGGTCGTCGCGGTCCAGCTCAGGATGATGCGGTCGTTGCTGAACGCCGTGCACGTGCCGGGCCCTGCGGTCGGGCTCGTCGGAGCGGCAAGCGTGTCGGTGGAGTAGGTGGCCGACGCCTGCGCGCTGTCGTCGAACGAGGCCCAGGCGACCTGCGCCGAGGCCAGCACCGCGAGCGCGGTGGCGACCGCTGTGACCCCGAGTGCTCGTCGGTCATGCAAGGACAGGTCTCCGCCAGATCGCGCGCAACCCCATGAAGAGGCCCACTCCCGTCAGGGCGAGGACGCTCGCCATGCGGGCCGCCTCGCCACTCAACGCCTCGAGGGCATATCCCAGGCCTGGCACGCGCGCCTGAGCCTTCCAGGCGGTCTGCCCCTTCAGCTCTGCTACCCACGGGTCGACCGTGTTGTTGGCGTCGCCCTGGGTGCGCACCACGCCTGGGCGCAGAACCTCGACCACGCGGTGGGTGACGACTCGATGGTCGTCGACGGGGATCGAGTAGGTGATGACGTCGCCGACCGACACCTCCTCGATCGGGGTCGGCACCGACAGCACGACGGATCCAGCCGGGAAGGTGGGCTGCATGCTGGCGGTGAGGACCGTGAGGGTGCGGTAGCGCCCGGTCTGCGGGCCGATCGCCAGCAAGGCGAACACCGTGACAGCGATGGCGATCGCGGCCCGCCCGGCCCAGCGCGCGACCACGGAGCCAGCCGTCCGCGCACGGGACCAGCCGATCGACTCGCAGGCGTGGCTCTCGGGGCGGTCCGGAACCGTTGCGGCGCCCGCACACGCGACGGAGTCGAGCCGACCGGAGCCCTCGCGCCGGCGCGTGGCGGCGAGCTCGAGCCCGACCGCAGCCACGACGAGCGCGGCCGGGCCAGCCCAATGGCTGGCCCGGACCGCTGTGGAGCGCATGGCTCTCTCCGCTCGCTTCGACTGCTACGCGGCCTGTGCTGCGCGCTGTGTGCCGGTGAACGTGTACTGCACGGTCGACGAGAGGTTCTGGAACGTGTTGCCCGCGGTCGAGGGGAGCGTGAGCGTCAGGCGCAGGTTGTCCGTGGCACCAGAGGTCAGCGTGAGGTTCGACAGCGAGAGGTTGCTTCCGATCGCGGCCCGCGAGGCGAGAACCACGTCAGTCGTTCCAGAGCACGTGTACGTGAAGGCGGGTGACGTGCCGGACTCAGACCATGCGACCGAGCAGCGCTCGATCACCATCTGGAGACCGTTGGTGGCGTCGGTGTCGAGCAGCGAGCTCGTTGTCGCGGTCGTCGTGAGTGTGATCGACGCCATCGTCGACGTGCTCGAGTTCGACAGCTTGAAGGCGCGCTGCATGGTGTCGCCTGGGTGCACGCTGGTGGCGGCGACTGTCAGCCGGTTGTCCGCGCCTGGCGCCGCCAGGTTGACGTCGACGACACCGGCGCTGATCGACTGGCTGTCCGAGTCGCTGTCGGTGAAGGTGGCGTAGGTGGTGAGACCGGCGATCGACGCGGCGGCGCCGAGAAGACCGAGAGAGGCCAGGATGTTCCGAACGAGATGTCGCTTTGCTGACATGTGGGGGGATCCCTCCAAAGTGGACAATTGGTGCAGCATCTTCGGCAGCCTCCGCCTCCCCCTTTAGCGTGAAGCTGGCGCTGTAGGTTTCGGCAAGATGGACAGCAACCCTGAGAGACGAAGGCTCGGTCTCGAGACGATGGCCTCTGTCTACGGCTGGGGCGAGCTCGCCGATGGCGGCGGTGACTTCTTCGGCTACACGGCCGAGCACCTCTTCGGCGACATCTGGAACCGGGAGGGCCTCAGCTTCCGCGATCGCCGCCTCTTGCTCATCGGGTTGCTGGTCGGCCGTGGCCTGCACGACGTGGTGGGCCTCCAGGTCGAGGCGGCGCTCGCCAACGGCGAGCTCGACGAGCACGCCTTGCGCGAGATCGTCATCCTCCTCACGCACTACGCGGGCTGGCCCGATGGCGCCAAGCTCAACAGCCAGGTCGAGGAGCTGATCGCTCGAGCCGCCAAGAAGGCCGCGAAGCAGGCGTTGGCAGCGGAAGAGGCGGTCGAAGAGCCTTAGGCGGTCTGATCCCGGGCTCGCGGCAGATCTCGACCCTCAGTTGAGATCAGACTGATGTCTGGACACCTGTCCGGCTTGCTCGCTAGCGTCACCGCGCATGGCAGCTGTTTCGACCCCCGCGCCGGCGCGCCGTGTTCTGGGTGGGCGCCAAGCGGACAGGGTCGATGCCCTCGTCGAAGCGACGATCGCTGAGCTGCGCGCCCACGGCTACGAAGGGCTGACGGTTCGCAACGCGGCGCGTCGTGCCAACGTCGCGGCCGCCACCGCCTACACCTACTTCGGCTCGAAGGACCACCTGGTCGCCGAGGTCTTCTGGCGTCGCCTGGCCGACCTGCCAGAGCGGTCGGTCGACGGTCGCCGCTCCAGCGTGCTGCGCGTGTCAAAGGCCGTTCGCGAGCTGGCGCTGCTGATAGCGGAGGAGCCCGAGCTGGCCGCCGCGTCCACCACGGCGATCCTGGCCAACGACCCCGACGTGCGCCGTCTGCGCGACCGCATCGGCGCGGCGTTCAACGAGCGGCTGGTCAGCGCGCTCGGCGCCGACGCGGAGCCCGCCGTCGTGCGTGCGCTCAACCTCGCGCTCGCCGGCGCCCTCCTGCAGGCGGGGATGGGCTACTTCAGCTACACCGAGCTGGCCGATCGGATGGATGAGGTCGTGGCGATCGTGCTGGCGGGTCGGCCATGAGCACCGCATCGCTCGTCTACAGCCCCTACGCCTACGAGATCCACGAAGACCCCTATCCCACCTACGTGCGGCTTCGGGAGGAGGCGCCCGTCTTCCACAACGAGGCCGCCGGCTTCTGGGCACTCTCCCGGCATGCCGATGTCGTAGAGGCGTTTCGCGACAACGTCCGCTTCTCCTCGGCGCACGGCGTGTCGCTCGACCCGGCGGCGTCGGGTCCGCACGCCCATCGCACCATGTCGTTCCTCGCTATGGACCCGCCCATGCACGGTCGAATGCGCGGTCTCGTGTCGCGCGGGTTCACCCCTCGCCGCGTGGCGGAGCTCGAGCCGCGCATTCGCGAGCTCTCCCGCCAGCACCTCGACGTGGCACTGCAGAAGGGCTCCTTCGACTTCATAGGCGACCTGGCCGGCAAGCTGCCGATGGACGTCATCTCAGAGCTGATCGGCGTGCCGGTCGCCGATCGCGCTGAGGTGCGCCGCCTGTCCGACCTGCTCGTGCATCGGGAGGAGGGCGTCGACGACGTGCCGCCGGCCGGTGTGGAGGCCGCCTTCAGCCTCGTCGCCTACTACGCCGACATGCTCGCCCAGCGCCGCGCCCGTCGCACCGACGACCTCACCTCCGCGCTGCTCGACGCGGAGATCGAGGGCGACCACCTCACCGACGACGAGATCATGGGCTTCCTGTTCCTGATGGTGGTGGCCGGCAACGAGACCACCACGAAGCTGCTCGGCAACGCCTGGTACTGGGCCTGGCGCAACCCTGACGAGCGCTCCAAGCCCTTCGCCGACGCGTCGACCGTGCCGGCATGGATCGAGGAGACGCTGCGCTTCGACACCTCGAGCCAGATGCTGGCCCGCACGGCCACAGCACCGATCGAGCTGCACGGCTCAACCATCCCCGAGGGCGGGCGCGTGCTGCTCCTCGTCGGCTCGGCCAACCGCGACGAGCGAGTCTTCGCGCAGGCAGACCGCTACGACCTCGATCGTCCCGCCGCCGAGATGCAGCAGATCGCCAGCTTCGGCTTCGGCAGGCACTTCTGCCTCGGCGCATCGCTAGCCCGACTAGAGGCCCGCGTCTGCCTCGAGGAGCTCGTGGCCCGAGTCGCCGACTACGACATCGACGCCGACGCTGCCAGCCGCGTCCACTCCGTCAACGTGCGCGGCTTCGCGTCGCTCCCCACCGCGGTGGTGACGCGCTGATGCCGCTGTTCACCCGAGGTCATAGGTCCCGCGTGCAACAGCTCGAGGCGATAGGTCCCGCATGCGGGACCTATCGCCTCAACCGCGGTCCCGTGGGACCTATCGCCTCGGGTCGGATGAGGGTGACGCGCTGATGCCGCGGTTCCCGTCGCACCCGGAGCGCCGGGCCGCGGTCGTCACCGGCGCCTCGTCGGGGATCGGCGAGGCAGTCGCTGTCGCGCTGGCGCGAGAGGGGCACCCGGTCGTGCTCGGCGCTCGACGAGTCGAGCGACTCGAGGAGCTCGCAGGCAAGATCCGCGCGGATGGGGGTGAGGCGGTGGCGCTGCCGCTCGACCTGATCGACGGAGCCTCGGTCGACGCCTTCGCAAGCGCCGCAGGCGAGCAGCTCGGCCCCATCGAGATCGTCGTGTCCAACGCGGGCGAGGTGCTGCCGGCCACCGCGCTGTCGATCACAGCAGACGAGTTCGCGCACCAGGTGCACGTGAACCTGCTCGGCGCGCATCGTCTCGTGCGCGCGCTCGGCCCGGCCATGGTCGAGCGCCAGCGAGGCGACATCGTGTTCGTCACCTCCGACGTCGTGCGCCTGCCGCGCCCGTACATGGCCGCCTACGTCACGGCGAAGCACGGGCTCGAGGGCTTAGCGCGCGCCATGCAGATGGAGCTCGAGGGCAGCGGCGTGCGCGTCGGCATGGTGCGACCGGGGCCCGCCGCCACCGAGCAGGGCAGCACGTGGGACCCGGCGGTCATCGACGAGGTGCTCGCCAGCTGGAACGACTGGGGCATCATGCGCCACCCCGGGTACCTGCGGTCCCGAGACATAGCGGCCGCCGTGCTCGCGGTCGTGTCGGCTCCGCGCGGCACTCACATCACGCTCATCGAGGTGGAGCCGGAGGCGCCGATCGACGAGCGGCCCGCCAGCGAGGAGGGCAGGACATGACAGCGATCACTGACGCGGCTCTGCGAGAGCCACCTCGTGTCTCCGGTGACGACGGGGGCACGGGCCACCTCGAGGAGCTGCGTGCGGATCCGATCGGTCTGATGGAGCGAGTGCGCGCCGAGTGCGGCGATGTCGGCACCTTCCGCCTGGCCGACCGTGATGTCGTGCTGCTCACCGGGCCGGAGGCCAACGAGGTCTTCTTCCGCGCGCCGGAGGAGGAGCTCGACCAAGCCGAGGCCTATCCGTTCATGACGCCGATCTTCGGCGCCGGTGTGGTGTTCGACGCCTCGCCCGAGGAGCGGCGCAAGGCCCTTCACAACCAGGCGCTGCGCGACAAGTTCATGCGCGGCCATGCCGAGACCATCGCGGCGGAGGTCGATCGCATGCTCGCGGCCGCGCCCGATGGGGGTGAGGTCGACCTGCTGTCGTGGTTCGCCGAGCTGACGATCTACACGTCCTCGGCCTGCCTGATCGGGCGACGCTTCCGTGAGCAGCTCGACGGACGATTCGCGCGCCTGTACCACGACCTCGAGCAGGGCACCGACGCCATCGCCTTCGTCGACCCCTACGCGGACATCCCCAGCTTTCGTGCACGAGACGAGGCACGCCGCGGGCTGGTCGCGCTGGTGCAGGCGATCATGGACGGCCGGGCGCACGAGCCCCCGGTCGACAAGGACGACCGCGACCTGCTCGACGTGCTGATGTCGATCAACGACGCCGACGGCAACCCGCACTTCAGTGCGGACATCGTCACGGGGATGTTCATCTCGATGATGTTCGCCGGGCACCACACGACGTCGGGCACGGCGGCTTGGACGCTCATCGAGCTGCTGCGTCACCCCGAGGTGCTCTCGGAGGTGGAGGCCGAGCTCGCCACGCTGGCCGATGAGGGCATCGACGTCAGCTATCAGGCGCTGCGCGAGATGCCCGTGCTCGAGGCGGCCATCAAGGAGGCGCTGCGGCTGCACCCGCCGCTGATCCTCCTGCTGAGGGTCGCCAAGACCGACCTCGAGGTCGAGGGCTACCGCATCCCGGCCGGCTCGCTCGTGGGCGCATCCCCGTCGGTGTCCAACCGGCTGCCGGAGGTGTTCGCAGACGCCGAGGCGTTCGACCCGCACCGCTACATCGACCCGCGAGCGGACGACGTCGACAACCCGTGGAGCTGGATCCCCTTCGGTGCCGGCCGCCATCGCTGCGTCGGGGCTGCCTTCGCGATGATGCAGCTGAAGGCGATCTTCGCGGTGCTGCTCCCGCGCTTCTCGTTCGAGCTCACGCAGCCGCACGACACCTACCGCAACGACCACTCAAAGATGGTCGTGCAGCTGGCCCAGCCCTGCGCCGCGAGGATGACTCCCAAGTGACTGCACACGAGGCCATGACATGAGCGGCTGGCGGATCGTTGTCGACCGCGACCTGTGCCAGGGCCACGGCGTGTGCGAGTCGGAGGCGCCGGCCGTGTTCTCGGTCTCCAAGGACGCCGTGCTCACGGTTCAACGAGAGGCGCCGCCCGACGACGAGCGCGCCCGCGTCGAGATGGCCGTGCGCTACTGCCCCACCCATGCCCTGTCGATCAGCGAGGAGATCTGATGCCATACCCGCGAGCGGAGCTGGAAGAGATGGTGGAGCGCTGGCTCCAGGCCAACCGTGACGCCGAGGCGGCCGGCGACTGGCGCCCCATGGCCGACCTCTTCACCGAGGACGCCACCTACGGCTGGAACTACGGCCCCGAGCACGAGTTCATGGCGGTCGGCCGCGAGCAGATCCGCGAGGTGGCGCTGGGCCTGGAGATGGGCGGCCTCGACGGTTGGGAGTACCCGTATGAGGAGATCCTCATCGACGAGGTGAAGGGCATGGTCGTCGGCTTCTGGCGGCAGATCGCTCTGGCCCAGCGCGCCGACGGCAGCCGCTACGAGGTGGCTGGCATCGGCGGCTCGTGGTTCGGCTACGGCGGCGACTTCCAGTGGCGCTTCCAGCGCGACTGGTTCGACTACGGCAACGCCGCCGCCTGCTTCCTCGAGATGATGAAGGACGGCACCCTGTCCGAGGGCATGACCGCTCGCATGCACCGATCGCTCGGCGGCGGCCTCCCGTGCCACTACGACATCGGCGCCGCACCTGCCCCGATCTGGCCCGAGCGACGTCTGTGAACACGGATGACCGGCATGCGGACGTAGGGGTTCACAGACCTCGCGCGGGGTTCATCGGGCTGGGACAGATCGGTGCTCCGATGGCCACTCGCCTGGTGTACTGGCCCGGCGGGCTGACCGTGTACGACCTGCGGCCCGAGGCGGCCGAGCCGTTGGTGGAGCAAGGCGCCGTGATGGCGCCGTCCGTGGCTGACGTGGCGGCGCACGCAGACGTGATCTCGGTGATGGTGCTCGACGACGCGCAGGTGCGGTCGGTGGTGGCCGACCTGCTCACCACCGCGGCGCCCGGCACCGTGGTGGCGGTCCACTCCACCATCCGCCCGGAGACGGCCGAGGAGCTGGCGGTCACGGCGAGCGAGCAAGGCGTCGACCTGCTCGACGTTCCGGTGAGCGGCGGCTTCATGGGCGCGCACGAGGGCACCCTCGCTGCGATGGTGGGCGGCGAGCGAGCCGCCTACGAGCGCGCCAAGGACGTGTTCGCGTGCTGGGCGTCGATGGTCGTTCACATGGGGCCGGCCGGTGCAGGCACTCGCACCAAGCTGGCGCGCAACATGATGCACTTCATCGCGTACACGGGCGCAGGCGAGGCGCAGCGCCTGGCCGAAGCGGCCGGTCTCGACCTGCGCAAGCTGGCGCGCGTCGTGCGGCACAGCGACGCCGTCACCGGAGGGCCGGGCGCCATCATGTTGCGCGACACCACGGCGCCCCTCGCACCCGGTGACGAGTGGTTCGACGTCCTCTCGCACACCCGCGACCTCGGCGAGAAGGACCTGACGCTCGCGCTCGAGCTGGCTGACGGCCTCGGCCTCGATCTGCCGCTGGCCCGCCAGGCGCTGGCCGACTTCGGCACCAGCCTTGGAGTCTCGAAGGACTAGTTCCAATGGGCCGGGCCAGGTCACAGAACCCATAGACCGCGCCCGCCCGCGGGCCTACGCTTCTGGGCGAGTGCAGGGGGTCAGTAGGACACCTTGCGAGCGAGAGAAAGCAAGGCAATGGCCACTGGCACTGTGAAGTTCTTCAACAACGACAAGGGCTACGGGTTCATCACCCAGGAGAACGGGCCTGACGTGTTCGTCCACTTCTCCAACATCGAGGGTGAGGGCTACAAGTCGCTCGAGGAAGGGCAGCGAGTCGAGTTCGAGGTCGCTCCCGGCCGCAAGGGTGACGAAGCCACCGGCGTCCGCGTCGTGGGCTGACAGAGCGCTCGTCGCTGAGGCGAGGATCACCGCCCCCGGTTCACACCGGGGGCGGTGGCGCGTCCGGGCTCGGGTGCGCCATCACGCACGAGGCGATCAGCTGTAGAGCGCCTCGATCTCGGCTGCGTACTTGGCGTGGATGCCCTTGCGCTTCAGCTTGGACGTGGGGGTGAGCTCCTCCGAGTCGGGCAGCCACTCCTGGCCGAGCACCGTCACCTTCTTCACGCGCTCGGCGTTGTTGAAGCCGGCCATCACCTGCTCCAGGCAGCGCTCGATCTCGGCGACGACGTCGGGGTTGGCCGCGAGGTCGGGCAGCGAGGCGAAAGCGATGCCTTGCTCGCGCGCCCACACGGGAGCGACCTCCGCGTCGAGCACCACCAGCGCGGACACGAAGGGCCGCTGGTCGCCGATGGCGAGCGCTTGGCCGACGAGCGGGATCATCTTGAGCGCTGCCTCGAGGTTGGCGGGACTGATGTTCTTGCCGCCAGCGGTGATGATCAGCTCCTTCTTGCGGTCGATGATCCGCAGGTAGCCCTCGTCGTCGAACACGCCGATGTCGCCGGAGTGCAGCGTGCCGTCGGGGTCGAGAGCCTCGGCCGTCTTCTCGGGGTCGTCGAGGTAGCCCTGGAAGACGTTGCCTCCACGGATGCACACCTCGCCGTCCTCCGCGAGGAAGCAGTCGGTGCCGGGGAAGGCGCGGCCGACCGTGCCCGCCTTCACGCGCGTTGGCTCCCACGTCATCGGACCGGTGCTCTCGGACATGCCGTAGATCTCCGACAGCGGCACGCCGATGGCCCGGAACCAGCTGATCAGCTCGGGCGGGATCGGTGCGGCACCGGTGATGGCGTACTCGACCGCGTCGAGGCCGATGAGACCGCGCACCTGTGCGAACGCGGCCGAGTCGAGGAACTGCCACGTGGCATCGTCCTCGGCAGTCGCCGTGCCGAGGGTGCGGCGCTCAACGATCGGGATCGCCGCAGCGACCGCCTCGTCGAACTTCTGCTTCTTCTCAGGGTCGGCGCCGAGCGCTGCCTGAACACCCGCGTAGAGCTTCTCCCACACTCGCGGCACACCGAACATGATCTGCGGGTGCACATCGCGCGCGTAGGCGGCGATCTGGCCGGGGTCAGGGCAGGTGGTGACCTCGTAGCCACCGCAGACGGCCAGGTAGTGGGTGGACATCCGCTCGGCGATGTGAGCCATCGGCAGGTAGGAGATGGCACGGAACCCCACCGGCTCGACGTCGAGCAGCTCGAGGTAGCCCTCGGCCGTCCAGACCACGTTGTAGTGGGTGAGCATCACGCCCTTGGGCGGGCCCGTCGTGCCGGACGTGTAGATCACAGTGGCGAGCGTGTCGGGAGTGCAGTTGCCGGTCTCGGATGCCAGGTCGAGCGGCGTGGCGCCGTAGATCTCCTCCCGCACACCTTCGTGGGACAGGTTGACGATCGGACCGAGCGAGGGCAGCTGGTCGCGCACCTTGAGGAAGCGCTCCTCGAAGCCGTCGTTCTCGACGAGGGCGACCTTGGCCCGGCAGTGGCCCACGAGGTACTCGACCTGCTCCGGTGACGACGAGTTGTAGATGGAGATGGCAGTGGCACCGAGGGCGGCGATCCCCAGGTCGATGAAGTGGAAGTCGGGGATGTTGCGCATCATGAGCACCACGCGGTCGCCCTGCCCGACGCCCAGCGAGCGCAGGTGGGCGGCCGCGGCGGCGACCCGTTGGGCGTAGTCGGCGTAGGTCCACTGCGAGAACGAGTCGTCGGCCTGCTTCTCGCGCAGAGCCACCTGGTTGGGATGCGCTGCCACGGTGTCGAGGAAGCAGCTGAGGATGGTGCGGCCTTCGACCGCCGCGTCGAGCTGTGCCTTCGTGATCTCCAACGGAGCCCCTCCTGTGCGTGGTCGCGGTGCCCGACCATTGTGGTCGAACCGGCGCCGGCCTGCCGCCGGAGCAGGCGGTCAGGCGGGCAGCGACACCCGCACCAGAGCGCCCGGGCCGGGATGCGCGTGATCGATCTCGATGGTGCCGTCGAGCACCTCGACAAGCGTGCGCGCGATGGCCAGGCCCACGCCGAGCCCCGGGATGGACGAGCTCGACTGCGAGCGGGTGAACATCTCGAAGGCGGTGTCGCGCACGTCGGCCGGGAAGCCCGGTCCGCGGTCGCGCACCTCGACCACGAAGCGGTCGCCGTCGGTCGATGCGCTCAATTCGGCCGCGCCGCCGTACTTGACGGCGTTGTCGACGAGGAGCCCGAGCGCACGGGTGAACAGGGCACGATCCACCACCAGCGGGCGGCTCAGCTCGCCGTCGAGCAGCACCTGCTCGGGCTCCGCCGCAGCGTCGCGCACCGCCTCCAGCACGTCAGCTGCGACCAGGGCCTCCGGCTGCGGCGTGAGCACCCCGCCTTCGATGCGGCTCAGGATCAGGAGCTCCTCGATCAAGTCGGCGAGCCGTGAGGCAGCCGCTCGCGAGCGCTCGAGCATGTGGAGCCGCTGGTCCGCTGGGAGGCGGCCGTCGTGCGCGATGAGCGTCTCGAGGAACCCGTTGATGATCGTGATGGGCGTGCGCAGCTCGTGGGAGACGCGCGCGATGAAGTCGGACTTGAGCCGGTCGAGCTCCATCACCTCGGCGAAGAGCTGCGACCGCTCCATCGCACCCGCGATCTGGTTGGCGGCGATGTCGACCAGCGCCTCATCCGACGGGCTGAAGGGGCCGCCCGAACGGCTGCGTGCGACAAGCACCCCCAGGGGGTGGCCACGACTCTCGAGGCTCAGGGTGAGCACCCCGGGTATGGAGACTGCCTCCTCGAGGTCAGGCCGGCGCACCTCGCGACTGCCGGCCGGCCGGGCCGCCACCAGCTCGACGCGGTCGCGGTCGGTGCGCCACAGCGACGAGCTGCCGAGGTCGATCACCGGCTCGAGGACGGCCATGGTGCGATCGAAGATGGCGGAGGCGTCGAGCGAGTTGCCCGCAGCCCGCGAGATGGCGACGACGACCGTTGCGACGTCCTCGGCGCGCCTGACCACGCGGCCATCATGCCGTGCTGGCGGACCAATGGCGCGCGAGCAGCGGCGCAGGCTGGTCACAGCAGCACGGAAGAGTCGCGCGGTGGGCCGGGTTGCGGACCGGCCGAGTGCCTGGGCAGACTTGACCGTCCGGTCAAGAGGACTGTGCCCAACCCGAGGAGTCACCGCCATGCCCACCGCCGTCATCGTCGACGCCGTCCGCACCGCAGGCGGCAAGCGCAACGGAAAGCTGTCGGGCTGGCACCCGGCCGACCTGGCCGGCGAGGTGCTGCGCCAGCTCGTCGTGCGCAACCAGCTCGACCCCGAGCTCATCGACGACGTGATCATGGGCTGCGTCATGCAGGTCGGCAGCCAGGGCCTCAACATCGGCCGCAACGCCGTCCTCGCCGCCGGCTTCCCGGAGTCAGTGCCGGCGACCTCCGTCGACCGCCAGTGCGGCTCCTCGCAGCAGGCTGCTCACTTCGGAGCCCAAGGAGTGATGGCCGGCGCCTACGACATCGCCATCGCGGCGGGCGTCGAGGTCATGACCACCACCCCCATGGGCGCGTCGATGACACCCGGCTCGATGCCCTTCGGCCCCAAGGTGCTGTCGCGCTACCCCAACCTCGTGCCACAGGGCATCTCGGCCGAGATGATCGCCGAGAAGTGGGGCCTCAGCCGCGAAGACCTCGACCGCTTCGGCGCCGAGTCGGTGCGCCGCGCCGAGGTCGCCACGGCTGAGGGTCGCTTCGAGAACGAGATCATCGGCGTCACCGAGAAGCGCCTCGACAAGGAGACGGGCAACATCGTCGAGAGCAGCGAGCTCGTGCTCCAGGACGAGGGCATCCGCCCCGGCACCACCGTCGAGACGCTGGCCAACCTGAAGCCCGCCTTCAAGCCCGACGGCATCGTCACCGCCGGCAACTCGAGCCAGATCTGCGACGGCGCGTCCGCCATGCTGATCATGAGCGAGGAGAAGGCCAACGAGCTCGGCCTCACGCCCCGTGCGCGCTTCCACACCTTCGCACTCGCAGGCGTCGACCCGGTGACCATGCTCACCGGACCGATCCCCGCCACCGAGAAGGTGCTCGCCAAGTCGGGCCTCTCGATCGACGACATCGATCTGTTCGAGGTCAACGAGGCGTTCGCGTCGGTCGTGCTCGCCTGGGAGAAGGAGCTCAACGCAGACCTCAGCAAGACCAACGTCAACGGCGGCGCCATCGCCCTCGGGCACCCCCTCGGCGGTTCCGGCACCAAGCTGATGGCCACCCTGCTCAACGAGCTCGAGCGCACCGGCGGCCGCTACGGCCTGCAGACGATGTGCGAGGGCGGCGGCCTCGCCAACGCCACCATCATCGAACGTCTCTGACTTCGTCTGAGAAGCGGAGCTTCTCAGCCGAGCCTCATTTGGTGCGCCTTCGGCGCGCTCACTGCTGCTCAGGACACGGCGGAGCCGGTCCTTCGCGGGCGGGGGCTCCGGCGGGAGGCCTCTGCCCCCGCACCCCCGCCGGGCGGCCCGCCGCCCCGCGCCCCTCGCTTCTGCAGTCTCCTCGCGCCCCCACTCTCCTCGCGCCCCGGCCCTCGCCTGGCTGACGCCGGTTGGGGGCGCGGTTGCTGGTGCTCTTAGCCTTGCCTTATGAGACGGCTCTCGATCTCGCGCACTGCACTTGTGCTGCTGGGCGTCTTCGTGGTCGTGGGCTGGCTCACCACCAGCGCTTCACCCGTCGCGCTGTTGACCGCTGCGATCGCTGTCTATGTGATGTTCAAGATCGGGTTCACGATGCTGGGGGGGCTGGCTCAGCCTGTGCCGGGGCCGCCGCCGGCGGGTGAGCTGCGCAAGGTCAAGATCATGTACCGCTGCAGCATCTGCGGCACCGAGGTCCGAATGACCGTGGCGAACGACGAGATGCCCGACCCGCCCCGCCACTGCCAGGACGACATGGACCTCGTCACCCCCGTCGACGACCTCTGAGCAGCGCCCCTACAGCGATACGAAGTTGTACACAGCCTGTGGACAACCCTGGGGAGGGTCACACAGGTGTAACTTGTCGGCCACCGGGGCGCCACCCGCGCGCTAGGCGCCGTGGGGCTCTCAGCGGTACTGAGTGGCGGTGACGATCCCGCCGAGGATGGCGCCCAGGCCGACCAGCAGGTAGGAGTTCTTGGTGCCGCCCGGCAGCACGCCGAGGTAGTTGCAGAAGATGACGAGGAGCCCCACCCCGAGCAGGGCGAACATCAGCACGGGCACCCAGCGTGGGCTCACCTTGAACTCTTGGGGGATCGGCGGGGTGTAGCGGCTCGACGCCTCAGGCCGGGAGGAGCGGTCGCCAGTGCCCTTGGGGGTGACGCGCCCGCCCTTGACCTTGCGCTTCGGGGGCTTGGTGGCCATGGCGAGCGACACTACCCGCGGCTGGGAAGCCATCCCGCCGCAAGCCGTGCCACCGCGAGCCAGCGGCTCAGATCGACACGACGAGCTCGAGGTCGCCGTCGACCGCCTCGGCCAGCGCGCCGTCGGCCGCCATGTAGAGGGCATCGGCGTCGGTGGCGTGCTCGGGGAAGGCCGCCACACCGGCCGAGTAGCGCAGCGGCACCACGGCCCCACCGGGGAGCTCGAAGGACGTGCCGATGTCGTCCATCGCAGCGCGCAGCACGGGCGCCACGTCGGCGGCGGTGAGGCCGGGCAGCACGATGGCGAGCTCGTCGGTGCGCGTGAGGCCGAGGGCCGCATCCGGCGGGAGCAGCGCGTAGGCGCGGCGGATCAGCTCGCGCACGACGTAGTCGGAGCCCTCCTTTCCGACGGCGGCGGTGATCTCCTGGAGCGAGCGCAGCTTCACGAGCACGAAGGCGGTGGGGGCGTCGGGAGCGGCGACGGTGAGCTCGTCGAGCAGCCGCGCCTCCACGTAGTCGTGACCGAGCAGGCCGGTGATCTCATCCGCCGCGGCGGCGGCGCGCAGCTTGGCGGCGCTGGCGATGCGCTCCATCACGAGCTCGGCCAGCGTGTTCACGTTGAATGGCTTGGTGACGTAGGCGTCGATGCCGCCAGTTGACGGCACGAGCGCCTGCGCGTCGGGCCTTGCGCTGACGACGATGACGGGCAGCAAGGCGTAGCGCGGCTCCGTGCGCAGCAGGCGATACACCTCCGCGCCGCTGAAGCCGCGGAGGTTGAGGTCGAGCAGGATGCAGTCGGGGTCTTGGGCGTCGAGCGCTTCGAGGACCGCAAGCGGGGTGTCGGGGTCGATGTGGACGAGGTCGTAGCCCGAGGCACGGAAGTAGGCGCGCAGGAAGTCGGCGATGTCCTGCTCGTCTTCGACGACCATGACTCGCTGTGTGGCCGCCAGGCGCCGCGCCACGGAACCCAGGCGGTGCTCCTCGGCCATGCGGCTACCCTCCTCCACTCGTGACGACTCGTGTGCTGGTGATCGACAACTACGACAGCTTCGTCTACAACCTCGTGCAGTACCTCGGTGAGCTGGGTGCAGAACCGGTGGTGCACCGCAACGACGAGCTCTCGCTCGACGAGATCATCGCGCTCAACCCCGACGCTGTCCTCATCTCGCCTGGCCCGGGCACTCCCGACGACGCCGGCGTGTCGAACGACGTGATCCGAACCTTCGCCGGCCGGGTGCCCGTGCTCGGCGTGTGCCTCGGCCACCAGTGCATCGGTCAGGTCTATGGCGGCTCGGTCGTGCGGGCGCCGCAGGTGATGCACGGCAAGACCTCGCTCATCCACCACACCTCGACCGGCGTGTTCGCCGGCCTACCCGACCCGCTCGAGGCCACCCGCTACCACAGCCTCGTGGTCGACCGGGCCTCCGTGCCGGCGGTGCTCGAGATCACAGCAGAGACCGACGATGGCATCGTGATGGGTCTGCGTCACCGGGAGCTCGGTGTGGAGGGCGTGCAGTTCCACCCGGAGTCGATCCTCACGGTCGGCGGCCACGACCTGCTGCGCAACTTCCTCGCCGCCGCGCTGATCGGCGGCTAGCCGCTCGGCGCGCAGGTGCCCGAGCTCAGGGAGGGCCGGGCACCGACTTGCAGACCACCACCTGCACCTCGCTGCCGGGGTCGACCTCGGTGCCTGCGTCGGGGGTCTGGTCGATCACCTGGTTGTTCTGATCGGGGTTGCAATCGGTGGTCTCGCTCGAGGTCATCGTGAGGCCCTCGTCCTCGAGCGTCATGCGAGCGCCGTTCTCGGTGAGACCCACGACATCGGGAACGCTGACCTGCGGCGGGCCGCTGGACACCACGAGGGTGATCGTGGCGCCCTTCGGCTGAGGTGTGCCCTCGGGAGGGTCGGTGCGGATGACGCGACCTTCCTCCACGGTCTCAGAGGCCTCGGACACCTGGGTGGCGCTGAAGCCGTTCTGGCCCAGCAGGTTGGATGCCTCCGCCACCGTCAGCCCTGCCACCGCAGGCACCGGCCTGTCCTCAGGGCCGCTCGAGACCTGGAGCACGACCTCCGAGCCGCGCGGCGCGGGCTCGTTGGGGCCGGGCGTCTGGTCGACCACCTCACCTACGGGCACGTCCTCGTCCGGGATCGGCTCCTCCCTCACCGTGAAGCCCTGTCCTGAGAGCAGGCGCCGGGCGTCGTCGATCTGCGAGCCGATCACGTTGGGGACCGGGATGGCCTCGACGCCGGCGCTCACCTTCAGCCGCACGGTCGAGCCCTCCTCCACCCGCTCACCACGCTCAGGATCTTGGTCGAAGACGTTGCCCGCCGCCTGGTCTTCGTTGGTCTCGGAGGTGGTCTCCACCTCGAAGCCGAGATCCGTGAGGATCTTCTCGGCCTCCGCGACGGGCTTGCCGAGCACGTTGGGCACCTCGACCAGCGTGGCCGTGGGCTCCTCGTTGTCTCCCACGCCGACCGAGCGGGCGAGCAGGAAGAGCATCCCGGCCAGCAGCGCCAGCAGCACCACCAATGCGGCGATGAACAGGCCTGAGCGGCGCGGCTCGTCGTCATCGTCGTAGTCGTCGTCCTCGAAGAGGTCGGCGGCGGTGGCCGGGACGGCGGCCGTCGCCGCCATGACACCCGTTGCGCTCGGGTCGATCGGGGGAGCCATGACCGGCTCCGCCAGGATGCGGTTGCCCTCGCGGAAGCGCCGCAGGTCGGCGCGCAGGTCTTCAGCCGAGGGGTAGCGGTTGGCCGGGTTCTTGGCGAGGCACTTGAGGATGATGGCCTCGAGCGCTTGAGGGACGTCAGGGTTCTGCGAGCGCGGCGGGAGCGGCGACTCGTGCACGTGCTTGTAGGCGATCGAGACCGGCGAGTCGCCCGCGAAGGGCGGGCGACCAACGACCAGCTCGTAGAGCACGCAGCCGAGCGAGTAGGTGTCGGAGCGCGGGTCGACGGCGTCGCCGCGCGCCTGCTCGGGCGAGAAGTAGGCAGCGGTGCCCATCACCGTGCCGACCTGGGTGAGGTTCTCGTCGGAGGTGTCGGTGATGGCACGGGCGATGCCGAAGTCGGCGACCTTGACGAGACCGGCGGACGTGACGATCACGTTGCCCGGCTTGACGTCGCGGTGCACCACGCCGTTGCGGTGAGCGAAGCCCAGCGCGGCGGCGACGTCGGATCCGATGTCGGCCACGCGATCCGGGTGGAGAGGCCCCTCCGCTCGCAGGATCTCCGACAGCGTGCGACCGTCGATGTACTCCATGACGATGAAGTAGGTGCTGTCGGCTTCGCCCCAGTCGTAGACGCCGACGATGTTGGGGTGGTTGAGGTTGGCCGCCGCCGTGGCCTCGCGCCTGAAGCGCTCCACGAAGGACAGGTCGGTCGCGAACTCGGGGAACAGCACCTTCACGGCCACCGGACGGTCGAGCAGCTGGTCGCGCGCGAGGAACACCTCGGCCATGCCGCCCCGGCCGAGGCGGCGGTGCAGCTCGTAGCGGCCGTTGAAGACGGTGGAACCCGGGTCCGACATGTCCTGCGAAGCCTAGTTAGGGCTCGAACTCCTTCAGGGTGAGGGCGCGGTGAGGTAGGCCTGCAGCAGGGCCTGCGCTATCGGGGCGGCGACGCGGCCACCGGTCTGCTCGCTGGCGCCTTCTTGGCCTTCGACGATCACCGCCACGGCGATGGTCGGCAGCTCGCCCGGCGGCCCTGCGAAGCCGATGATCCAGGCGTGCGAGCGGGGTTCGGGCGTGCCGAGCTGGGCCGTGCCGGTCTTGCCGCCGACCACGAACCCAGGGACCTTGAGTCGGCCTGCGGTGCCGCGCTCGACCACGCCGATCATGGCGTCGCGCATGAGCGCCGAGGTGCCACGATCCATAGCTGTCGACCAGACCTTCGGCTCGTACGAGTCGACGATCTGGCCGTCGGTGTCGCGCACATCGGCCAGCACGTGCGGCGTCATCACCGTGCCGTCGTTGGCGACCGCGGCGGCGACCAGAGCCATCTGGAGCGGTGTGGCGGCGACATCGTTCTGCCCGATCGCCGATTGGGCCAAGGCCGGCAGGTTGCGCTCGAAGTCGGTGGGGAAGTTCGAGCGGGCGGGCCGGGTCAGGTCGATGGGGACGTCCTTGTTGAACCCGAACGCCTCGGCCGTCGCCACCATCGCCTCGGGACCGGTGTCGACGCCCATCTGAGCGAAGGCCGTGTTGCACGAGACGCGCAGCACGACGAACAGCGCCCCGCCGCACGACGAGCCGCCGAAGTTCTGCAGCGGCCGGGTGGTGCCCGGCGGCGTGTAGGAGGTCCGCGTCGGGTAGGAGGGTTCGTCGGCGGTGATGGCGCCGCTCGTGAGGGCAGCGGTGGCGGTGACGACCTTGAAGGTGGAGCCGGGGAAGAAGCGGTCCTGGTAGGCGCGCGACAGGCGCGGCTTGTCAGGGGAGGCGTCGAGGAAGCGGGCGACGTCGGCCGCCGCATTGGTGTCGTGGTTGGCCAGCGCGTTGGGGTCGTAGGTCGGGTAGGAGACCATCGCCAGGATCGCACCGGTGCGCGGATCGATGGCCACGACCGAGCCCTCTCGCTCACCGAGCTGCTGCGAGGCGATGCGCTGCAGGTCGGCTCGCACCGTCAGCTCGAGGTCGCCGGTGCGCTCCTTCTCCACGAAGAGGTCGCCCAAGTCCTGGAAGGCCAGGTCGAGCGTGCGCCCGGCCAGCTCGTCGTTGTAGGTCCTCTCCACGCCCGAGCTGCCGAGCGTGAAGCTGTAGTAGCCGGTGATCGGCGCGAAGAGCGGTCCCTCCGGGTAGACGCGCTGCAGCTCGAAGCGGTCATTCGACGGCACCGACTGGGCGATGACGACGTCGTCAGCGGTGACGACGGTGCCGCGCGGCTTGGAGAAGTCGCGCAGGATCTCCCGGGTGTTCTCCGGGTTGTCGTTGAGCTCGGCCGCTTGGAAGACGGTGAGTCGGTTCAGCTGCGCGAACAACACCGCGAAGCAGACCATCAGCCCGATGCCGAGCATGCGTATCTGGCGGGTCACCGCGCCCGCTCCCGCTCACGGTGGATGGCGTCGTCGGAGATGCGAAGCAGCAGCGCGACGAGCACGTAGTTGGCGATCAGCGACGAGCCGCCGTAGCTGACGAACGGCAGCGTGACGCCAGTGAGCGGCAGCACGCGCGTGACCCCCGCCATGATGATGAACGACTGCACGCCGATGAGGACGGTAAGACCTGTGGCCAGCAATCGTTCGAATGGCACTTCCGTGCGCAGCGCGATGCGGAGGCCGGCGCCGATCATGAGCAGGTAGGCGACCAGCACGCCGGTGGCGCCGATGAGCCCGAGCTCCTCACCGATCGCCGCGAAGATGAAGTCGGTCTCTGCGTAGGGGATGCGTGTCGGCGAGCCGAGGTTGATGCCTGTGCCGCTGATGCCGCCGGCGGAGAAGGCGAAGGCGGCCTCGACGATCTGGAAGCCGTCGTCCTTGGGGTCGGCCCAGGGGTCGAGCCAGATGTCGATGCGTTGCTGCACGTGGGTGAACTGGCTGTGGGCGAACACGGCGCCGCCGGCGAACAGCAGCACGCCGATCACGAGATAGGTGCCGCGCTCGGTGGCGACCCACAGGAGCGCCACGAACAGCGCGAAGAACAGCAGCGACGAGCCGAGGTCCTTCTCCGAGACCATCACGACGAGGGACACGCCCCACGCCAGCAGCACGGGGCCGAGGTGCTTCAGGTCGGGCAGGTGCAGCGGGCCGATGCGATGACGGCTCACGGCGAGCAGCTCGCGCTTCTCCACGAGGTAGGACGCGAAGAACAAGGCCAGCAGGATCTTGGCGAACTCGCCCGGCTGGAAGCTGAGCGGGCCGATGCCCACCCAGATCTTGGCGCCGTTGATCGTCTTGCCGATGCCGGGGACGAGGGGGAGGAGCAGGAGCACGATGCCGGCCATGCCGATGGTCCAGCGGTAGCGCTCCAGGTCGCGGATGCGACGGACGAGCAGCAGCGTGGCGACGAACGCCACGATCCCCACAGCGATCCAACCGGACTGGAGGCCGGCGAGACCCTGCGGGTTGGCCTTCGCCTCGTCGATGCGGACGATGAACACGTAGCCGAGGCCGTTGAGCAGGCCGGCGATCGGCACGATGGTGCCGTCGGCGTCGGGGGCCAGGCGCCGCACAGCGATGTGCGCAGCGAGCTGGAGGCCCAGCACGATCCCGAGGAAGGGCCCGATGTTGGCGGGGATCGACGCGTCCTCCGCCAGGCTGGCCAGCAGGTAGGCGCCGACCGTGACGAGCGTGCCCAAGACGATGAGGCCGAGCTCGGTGTTGCGTCGAACCGTGCGCGCCATCCGTCAGTTGGCCGCGGTGCTGGGCGGCGCCGCCGTGGTGGGCGGTGCGGTTGTCGTGGTGGTTGCGCTCTCAGCGCGCTCGGCGCGCTCGATGATGTCGCGCTCGATGCGCGACACGTAGGCCTTGGCGTCGGCCAGCGAGCTGTGCTCGTGGCCTGCCTCGAGCGCGGTGATGTAGAGCACGGGCACCTCGTCGCGCTTGATGGCGGTGTCCTGCTCGAGGGTGGGGTCGATCCACAGCAGCCCGCCCGGGCGCCCCTGGTAGATGGCGACCTCGTCGCCGTGGAAGCCGACGTAGTAGGTGCTGGTGCCGTACCACTGGATCGTGGCGAAGGCGCCGCCGATCACGGCGGCGAGCATCAGCGTGAAGACCAGCACCCTCCACGTGACGCGCCTGCGCGCGCGCTTGAACAGCGACGGTCCGGTGCTGGCGCGCTTGGCCTTGGCCTTGCCCTTGCGGCCCTTGGCCGTGCCCGCCCTGCTCTCGCCGACCGCGGTGCTGAAGCCGGCCAGGTCGCGGGCGCCCGCCCGCGACGAGCCCTGGGCCTCGCCCGCCAGCGCGGCCGACGCCCGCTCGGCTGCCCCACCGTCGTCGACGACATCGAGCACTATCACGGTGATGTTGTCCCGGCCGCCGCCCTCGTTGGCGAGGCGCACGAGCTCGTTGGCCGCCTCGGTCGGATCGGCGAGGCGGCGTAGCACGGAGGACATCTGGTCGTCGCTGACCTCGTTGAAGAGGCCGTCGGAGCAGAGCAGGTAGCGGTCGCCGCGGATCGGGTCGATGGGCCAGATGTCAGGGGTGACTTGCGGGTACACGCCGAGCACGCGGGTGATGATGTTGCGCTGCGGGTGTGCCTCGGCCTCCACTGCGGTGATGCGCCCGTCGCGCACGAGCTCGGCGACGACGGAGTGGTCGTCGGTGAGCTGTGTCAGCCCGCCGTCCCGGAACAGATAGGCACGGCTGTCGCCGACGTTGACCACGAGCAGCTGCTCGTAGGGCTCGAGGGTGTCGGCGCCCCGGCCCCCGTTGACGCGCCTGCCGTCGGGCTCGTCGGGGATGAGAGCGATGGCGACCGTCGTGGTGCCCATGCCCCTCAGGTTGGGACGTTCGGAGGCTGCATGGATGCGCTCGTTGGCCTCGGCGATCACCTGCGCCAGGGCGTCGACGCTCGGCTCGCTGTAGCTCTCGGTGATCGTCTCGATCGCCATGCGCGACGCGACCTCGCCGCCCTGGGCACCGCCCATGCCGTCGGCGACGACGTAGATGCCCTTCTCCGGCAGCAGCGCGTAGCTGTCCTGGTTGTTGGGGCGCAGCCGGCCGACATCGGTGGCAGCACCCGCCCGCAGGACGACACGGCCGCTGCCGGCGCTCATCGATCGAGCTCCAGGATGGTGTTGCCGATCTGGAGCTGGTCACCTCGCTGGATCACCATCGGACCGGTCACCTTGCGGCGGTTGAGGTAGGTGCCGTTGGTGGAGCCGATGTCCTCCACATAGAACTGGCCGTCGCGCTGGAAGACGCGGGCGTGCAGCTGCGACGCGTAGGTGTCGTCGATCGTCACCTGGCATCCGGCCGCGCGGCCGATCGTCACCTCGTCGTCGAGCTGGTAGGTGCGGCCGCGCAGCTCGGCCGGAGCGACCAGGCGCAGCACGGGCGGGCCGTGCTTGCGGCCCGGCGTGCGCCTCGGCTGGCGCTCCTTCTTCGGGCGCGGCTCCTCGGGTGCCTTCGGAGGGTTGACCTCAGCCCACACGGCCCGCAGGACGCGCAGGAAGAAGAGGTAGATCAGGAGCAGGAGGAAGATCTTGAGGAGGTTGAGGAGCTGGTCGGGCACGGGGACCTCAGGGCGCGGCGCTTGATGGTGGCTGCCCGCTGCCCAGGATGACCGAATCGCGGCTCACGACGCCTCGAACCGCATGCGGGTGTTGCCGAACGAGAGCTCGTCGCCGTCCTCGAGCACCTTCGTGTCGACGCGCACGCCGTTGATCCGCGACCCGTTCGTGGAGCCGAGGTCGACGAGCACGTAGCGGTCGCCCTGAGGGCGGATCTCGGCGTGGTTGCGGCTCACGTTGGGGTCGGCCAGCACGAGGTTGGAGTCGGGGTGGCGGCCGATCGAGATGATCGACTCGGTGAGGCTGAAGCGGTCGCCGCTCGGAAGCACGATCGACCCGGCCCCCGAGCCGCCGGCGCCCTCGACCATGCGGCCGGTGATGTGGAAGGCGCCGGTGTGGAGCCGTTCGTTGACCTCGAGGTGCACCTCGACCGGTCCCATGAAGGAGTAGCCCTCGTCACGGGCGTGCTCGCGGGCGGCGTCGGCCAGCTCGCGGCTGAGGCTGTCCTGCACCCCCTCGAACTGCTCGAGGTCACTGGCGGACAGGACGACCGAGAAGCTGTTGGGCACGACGGTGCCGCCGCGCACGCCCACGCTGCGGTTGTCGTCCATCTCGCGCACCAGCCGCCGCCCCAGCTCGACGGGCCGCAGGCCGCTCTTGAAGGCGCGAGCAAAGGCGCCCTCGACGAGACGCTCGAGCCGACGTTCGAACCCACGGATTCCCACGAGGGGTGAGGCTACCCACGTCGGCGATCCGGGCTCCGTCGTTCGGGCTTGGGGGCCCGAGAGCGACCGGCGCTACCATCACCCTCTCCACTCGGGCGAGTGGCGGAATAGGCAGACGCGCTGGCTTCAGGTGCCAGTGTCCGAAAGGACGTGGGGGTTCAAGTCCCCCCTCGCCCACCGCTCACCAGGTCCAAGCCCAACCAAGTGAGGATCGCGTCCTTGCCGCCGGAAGCCCCGGCGGGCACCCCGGATCAGCTGAGTGCTCGATCCAACGGCTGGTTCCAGGTCGGCCAGCGGTCGGAGCTGCCAAGGACGTCCGTCAGTGGGCGGTAGCCACCTCGTCTGCTGTGAAAGGACGATCGGCCCTGGCGAGGTCTGCCGCTGCACCCGACGATGGCCGTGAGAGAGACCCACGAAAGGGTGTCGAGGATGACGCTCTTCAAGCACCGGACGGCGGACGAAGAGAAGCGCTCCGGCATGCATTGGCTGGCCGCCGGCACTCTCGTTCTCATCGCCATGCTCGGCATGTGGTGGCTCGTCGAGGAGACCAACGAGGAGGGCACGCACGACGCGGAGCTCCTCCCATTCTTCGCGTTGATCCCGTTGCTCATCGGCGCATACCACCTGATCCGGTCCAGACTCCATCGCATCTGACCGCGGGGTGAGGTGCCGGTCATGACCACGGTGATCTCGCCGCCTCGGCTAGCGCACTGAGCGATCCGGCCACTGGAACCGGACGCTTCTCGCTCCGCTTCTCCAGCCGGATGTCGGAAGCGCTCGACCCGCCCGCGGCGGGGCGAAGATCCTCAGGTGCTGCTCTTGGCTGCGAAGAAGTCGGCTTCGAGGCGGCCGAGCGGGGTCGTCGGCGTGCCGGTCACGTCCTCCTGGAAGATGGCCAGCCAGTCCGCGGTGGCGCGCAGCGCACCGAGGACCGAGTACAGCCCGATGAAGATGCGGTTCGTGAAGACGAAGTCGCGAGGCACGGTGGTGTGGCGGATCACGTCCTTGTCGATGTTCGCCATGCGACCGAGGAGCGCGGCGACGAACTCCGGGGTGTAGGTGAAGGGCTGCGGCTCGAGCATCGAGGCGTAGTTCTGCCTGACCCACGCCAGGAACTTGTCGGCTGGCGGCGGGTCGTTGGCCCGGATGAACCCCTGCTCGATGCAGACCCTCATGAACGCGTCGACGTCGTTGTCGAGGGCAGCCAAGGGCATCTCCCAAAACCCGCGCTGAGTGGAGGGGCTGAAGCGCTTCACGCATCCGAAGTCGAGGAACGTGACGGTGCCGTCGGTGTGGAACAGGTAGTTGCCGGGGTGCGGGTCGGCGTTGAACATCCCGAAGCGGGCGATGCTGCCGAACAAGAAGCGGCTCACGGCCTCGCCCCACTGGTCGCGCAACCCCTGGTCGACGTCGCCGGTTGCGTCCCAGCGGAGTCCGTGCACCAGCTCCATGGTGAGCACACGATCGCTCGAGAGCTCGGGGTACACCTCGGGCACGCGGGCGAACGGGTGGCCTCGGTAGTGATCGGCGAAGGCCATCTGGTTGGCCAGCTCGGTGCGGTAGTCGAGCTCCTCGCCGATGCGCTCAGCGATCTCCTCGGAGACGGCGCGCACGTCGAAGTTGCGGAAGTGGGGCACGACGCCCTTGGCGATCTTGACGAACGTGAACAGAAGCTCGGTGTTGGCCAGGTCGGCACCGATGGCGTCGGCGATCCCCGGGTACTGCACCTTCACCGCAACCTCTGTGCCGTCGTGCATGACAGCAGCGTGCACCTGTCCGATCGAAGCGGCGGCGATCGGGGTGGGCGAGAGCTGTGCGAAGAGCTCTTCGGGCGGCCGCCCCAGCTCGCTCTCGATCACCGCGGCCACGAGCACCGGGTCCATCGGCTCGGCGTCAGCCTGGAGCGACGCGAGGGCTCGGCGGTAGACCTCGCCGTACGGGCCGTCGATCATCGCTGAGGTGTCGACGAAGGACATGAGCTGGCCCACCTTCATGAGCAGGCCCTTCGAGTGCGACAGCACCTCGGCATAGCGCTCGGCGTTGCGGACGTGGAACTCGAGGCTGGCGCCGCGCTCGCCGTGGAGGCGACGACGCAGGACGTCGACCACTCCCTCGCCGACGCCCCTTGCCGCGGTGGCGGCCAACGGCGCTGTGCGACGCAACCTGCCTTGGGGGACCGTCATGGCAACTACCTCACTGTTCACTGAGTACTACTCAGTGTATACTGAGAAAGTGGCAAATGCGGCAAATCCGACTCGCGAGCGGCTGCTCGACGAGGCCATGCGCCTCTTCGGCACCAGGGGCTACGACGCCACCTCAGTGGCGGAGATCGAGCGATCCGCAGGCCTCACCCCGGGCGCCGGCGGCCTGTTCCACCACTTCCGCAACAAGGAGGCCGTGCTCGTCGCCGGCGTGGAGCGCCATCTCGCTCGGCTGGAGGCGGTGCGGCAGATCCGCGGCGCCATCCCACCGCTCGGCGACGTGCGTGCGGAGCTCACCCTCGTCGCGCGCTACGTGTTCCTAGAGCTCGAGGAGGAACAGGAGCTGTTGCGCGTTCTCATCTCCGAGGGGCGTCAGCGTCCGCATCTCCTGGCCGGCGCGGTGGAGCAGGTCGTGCGGAGCACGTTCAACGAGTTCGCGGCGTTGCTCGCGCGCTCGGGGGGCACCGAGGTAGGCGCAGCGCTCGCGCTCGGCTCGCTGGTCGCCTTCGCGTCCGCCGAGCTGCTCCTCGGTCAGGCTCCCGTCGACGCCGACCGCGAGGAGGTCGTCGCAACCTGGGTGGAGATGGTGATGGGCCTCCTCGAACGCAGCGAGAGGTGAACCAGCGGCGGCTGCACGTCCTCACCGTCGGGACATGCCGGCACGTTTCTCGCGTGTGCTCAAGTGAGCTTCGTGTAGTCGACTGACCACCAGCGGGTCGGGCGCATGGAGAACTTGAGGCTGCCTTCGTCGTCGGTACTAGCAACGTAGGTGTCGCCCAGCTCCGCGCCGAAGTAGCGGCGCGCCAGCGGGCGTCGGTCGGCTTCGAGCTCGGCCGGTGCAACGTCGACGATCGGTCCCTCGACGCTGACGTACTTGTAGAAGGGCGGCTCCTCCGTCTGCGCGCAGAGGCTGAATCGTCCGGCGGCGTTCAACAGCCTGCCCTTGAGGGAGTCGGCGCCGGTGATGACCCACACCAGCCCGCCCGGCTCGTAGCCGTACCAGATGGGGACGGTGAGCGGCGGTCCGTCGGCTCGCTCGATCGAGATGACGCCGACGTGGAGACCGGCGAGGAAGTCCTGCCGCTCTTGCTCGCTCATGGCCAGAGACATGGAAGAAGGCTCTCACGCCACGGGACACGTCGCCGCGAGGCGGCGCCGGTTCAGCTGGTCTGGGCCTGGAACATCCACAGGTGCTTCTCGAGACCGCCGAGCACCTCGATGGCGAGGTCCTGGCTGACCAGGTCGGCCGTTCCGAGTCGGTCGAGGGAGCCGCGGGTGGATTCGACGACGCTCGCGATGCGGTCCGCGACGAGAGCCACCGCCTTGTCGTCGGCAACGAAGCCGTCTGGGAAGGGCTCCACCCGGCTTGAAGAGGCGACTGCCTGGGCACGCCCGTCGGGGGAGTGGCCGAGCGCAGCGACCCTCTCAGCGAGGGCGTCGACCCATGCGCGGGCGTCGGTGACCAGGGCGTCGAGCTGCTCGTGCACCGGAGTGAAGTGGCGGCCAACCACGTTCCAGTGAGCCTGCTTGCCCTGCAGGGAGAGGTCGACGAGGTCGACCACGATGGACTGGAGCTCGGCGGCGGCGACCTCGCGCCGCTCGGCGTCGAGGGGAAGTCGGATGTTGGTCATGGCTACCTCCGTGTTGCCTTGTCTGGGTGCGGGGATCGCACCTTCGGATGGGATGGCCCCTGACAGGACGGGCAGATTCCCCAGAAGGTGATCTCGGCCTCGTCGATGGTGAAGCCGGGTGCGGCCGCGGGCGACAGGCACGGGGCGGAACCCACAACGCAGTCGACGTCAGCGGTTGCACCGCAGGATCGGCACACGACGTGGTGGTGGTTGTCGCCAGTCCTGCTCTCGAAGCGCGCGGGATGGCCCGCTGGTTCGATGCGGCGCACCAGGCCTGCTTTGCCCAACGCGTCGAGAGCGTCGTAGACGGCCTGGATGGAGATCGACCCCAGCTGGCGCCGCACCGCAGCGACGATCTGAGCTACGTCGGGATGGACGCCCTCCAGATCGTCGAGGGCGTGGAGCACGGCCACGCGTCCGGCGGTGACCCGCAGGCCTGCCTCGCGCAGCTGTTCGGTCGAGGGGCCATGATCCATGTCCAAGTCAACCCGCCAAAGTCTGGAACCATTCCAGTCTTGGGGAGCGACTGGAGATCCTGGTCTAGGCCTGTGGGCGGCCACCGCCGCCAAACGGCACCCGCGCGCTCAGATTCGGCGGGCCTCGTAGCGGAGGGCGACCGCGCCCGCTTGGAACTCCCGGCGCTCCACCAGGTTCAGATCGAGGCGTTCCTTCAGGCCAGCGAACAACGTGGGACCGTGGCCGGCCACGATGGGGTGGACCACGAACTCGAACTCGTCGATCAGTCGCAGATCCGCCAAGGCCAGTGCGAGCGTCACCCCTCCCACATACAGGCCGTCGCCTGCCTGCTGCTTGAGCTCCTGGACAGCCTCCGCCAGGTCACCGCGCACGAGCTCGGCGTTCCAATCGACGTGGTTGAGCGTGCCCGACACGACGAACTTCTTCGCCCTGTCGATCGTCTCGGCGAACGGGATCACCCAGTCGGCCATCCAGTCGGGCCACGGCCCCGTCTCCGGGCGGCGCCACGCCTCCTCCATCATCTCGAAGGTCACGCGGCCGAACAGCAGGGCATCGGCTCGCTCGAGCTCGTCGGCGAAGTGGCGGTGCAGCTCCTCGTCCGGCATGAACACCTGGTGATCGCAGCAGCCATCGAGCGTGAGGTTGATCGAGTATCGGAGTGGTCTCATCAGCTGCTCCCTGGCTTCGGTCGGCGGTATCCGTCGGACCGTAGTCACAGAGCCGCCGGCCAGCCCTCCAGGGAGCGGCGGTGCTACTAAGACGAGATGGCATTCGAGATCCCGCTGGCTGCGCGGACCCATCCCGCCCATGGCTGAGGTCGTCGACGACGAGGCCGGACACCGGCTCGTCGTCAGAGCCGACGGCGGGTCGGAGGCCGAGCTCGTGTACCGGCGCGACGCTGACCGCCTCTACGTGGACCACACCGAGGTCCCATCGGCGTTCCGCGGCCAAGGCACCGGTGGGCGGCTTGTCTCGGCCGCACTCGACCTGGCTCGCCGCGAGGGCCTGACGATCGTGCCGTGGTGCCCGTTCGCTCGTCGGTGGCTGGAGGAACACCCCGACGCCGCAGCGGGTGTTGCGGTCGACTGGTCGCCACCTCCGGCGCGCCAGCGGCGTGGCTGATAGCCCGGCCGTGGGGCCAGCCGGATGCTGACGGCCAGCGGCGATGCCGGTGAGCTCGTGCTTCGCTCCACCAGGGGTCGCATCATCCTGGCGGCCAGTGTCGGGGCGAGTGCTATGGCCAGTCTCGACGCGACTGTCGTGAACGTCGCCCTTCCGCACATCGGTGGCGACCTCGACGCCGATGTCACCGGCCTCCAGTGGGTGCTGACCGGCTACCTGCTCGGGCTGTCCTCCTTCATCCTCCTTGCGGGAGCGTTGGGAGACCGCCTCGGACGTCGGCGCATCTTCGTCATCGGGACGGCCTGGTTCGCGGGTGCGTCGCTGGTGTGCGGTCTGGCGCCGAGCGTCGAGGTGCTCGTCGCCACGCGGATCCTGCAGGGCGTGGGCGGTGCGCTGCTCACGCCCGGAAGCCTTGCCATCCTGCAGGCCAGCTTCCGGGAGGCCGACCGGGCGGTGGCCGTCGGCGCATGGTCGGCCCTGGGTGGCGTGGCCGGGGCGATCGGACCCTTCCTGGGCGGCACGCTGGTGGACGGACCTGGGTGGCGTTGGGTGTTCCTCGTGAACGTCCCCATCTCCGTGTTGGTCGTCTTGTGTGCTGCGACCGCGATCCCGGAGAGCCGCGACGAGCACGCCACGGGCAAGCTCGACAGCCGCGGCGTCGCCCTCAGCGTCGTAGGGCTCGCGGCGGGTACCTGGGCGCTGACCGAAGCCGGCGCCAGGGGCTGGGACGACACGGGCGTGGTGGCGGCCCTGATCGTCGGCGCGCTCACCATGGCCGGCTTCGTCGCCCATCTTCGCCGCGCCGCCAACCCGCTGGTGCCCCCACAGCTCTTCCGCAACCGCACCTTCACCGTCGTGAACCTCGGCACCCTCCTGCTCTATGCCGGGATCGGGCTGACCTTCTTCCTCGTCGCCTACGAGCTGCAGGTCGCCGCCGGCTGGTCCGCCCTCGACGCCGGGCTGGCGCTCCTGCCGACCACGGTGCTCATGCTGCTCCTCTCCGCCCGGTCGGGTGGCCTCGCCCAACGCATCGGACCTCGCTTGCAGCTCACCGTCGGTCCGATCATCACCGGAGCAGGGGTGCTGCTCCTCACGCGGATCGATGCGGAGACGACCTGGGTGACCGATGTGCTGCCCGGCTCCCTGGTGCTCGGCATAGGTCTCGTCACCTTCGTCGCTCCGCTCACCGCGACCGTGATGGCCTCCACCGACCCTGGCCACGTCAGCACCGGCTCAGGCGTGAACAATGCCGTCGCCCGCGGCGCTGGCCTCGCCGGGCTGGCCGTGATCCCGGTCATCGCTGCGCTGCCCACCGCCTCGGGCGCTGACGAGATCACCGACGCGGTAAGGACCGCCCTCGTCATCGCCGCCGCGCTCGCAGCCGCAGCGGGCGTCGTGATGTCCATCGGCCTCGCACCTCGCGTGCGCAGCGCGCGCACGGTCCGCCCGGTGCACTGCGCGGTCGAGGGCCCGCCAATACAGCCCGACCCAGAGCTCTGCCCGCTGCTCAACCCGTGACCTGGATCCGCCCGTAAGCAGAGTCAGCGTCGCTGCGCGAACGTTCCGATACCGGATGGCGGGTGACCCACAGTGGAGGCAAGCAGCGCGAAGTGTGGTGCTCTGGCCCCGCGAGCTTGAACTCGTCGGCCGATGGTGAGCTACTCATCGACGCGACCAGTAGGTGCCCGTCATGGCAGCGCTGCAGCATGCCCTCCCACGCTGAGACATGCGCGCCCAGTCCGTCACGCATGCAGGTGTCGAGAGTCGACTGCCGGATGTTCACCAACATGGGAACTGGACGCAACGCCGCCGAGACCTGTTCGTAATCCACTTTGCGTACCGTGACCGCAGTGGGTGCTCGCCGTCTAGGACCCTCCCCCCATGGGCGCGACACCCAAGGTCTCTTCCGGCTCCCGCGCTCGTCACGGGCTGGGGTGGGCGATCCGAACCCGGAGGTGCTGTCGCTGTGACCACGCCGGCGATCGAGCGGCGGACGAGCTGGTCGCCGGCCCACTTCGGCCACGGCCTCGCCCTGTTCGATCTGGACCGGACGCTGATTCCCGGGTCCAGCTTGGCGATGTTCGGTCGGGAGCTGGTCCGGCGAGGACTGGTGTCTCGCCGCAGCGTCGTCCGCCACGCAGCCATGGAGCAGATCTTCAAGCGACGAGGCCTAGGCGGCGCGCCGATCGACGGGCTCGTACGAAGCCTGCTCGAGCGGTCCTTGGGTGTGGAGGCAGCGCCGCTGCTGGGCGTGGCTCGGTCGATGGGCCCCGCCCTTGTCGCACAGGTTCACCCGACTGCCCGGTTCCTTCTGGAACACCATCGGCGCGCTGGTGACTTCTGCATCATCGTCTCGGCCAGCCCGCATGAGCTCGTGGAAGCGGTCGCTGCAGCTCTGGGCGCCCATCGGGCCGTCGGCACTCGGGTCGGTGTTCGCGACGGGGTCCTCACAGGCCGACTCGACGGCCCCTTCTGCTACGGAGTCGGAAAGCTCGAGGCGCTGGAGCGGGAAGTCGGCCGCCTCGACCTGTCGTCCGCGACCGGTTACGCCGACTCCGGCTCTGACCTCCCGCTGCTCGAGCGGTGCGGTACCGCCGTCGCCGTCAATCCGGATGCCGAGCTCCGCCGGTGGGCTCGCACGAAGGGCTGGCCTGTGGTCCGGTTCGGCTGAGGCGGCTTGGAACATCGCCGAGGTCGAGCACAACGCTCGAAGCAACGGAATGCGAGCGATGTGGGCGCGCCGCCCTCGACCAGCCGCGGCGCCGCAACAAGGGGCGGGCTAGAGCAGCCCGCTGACGGCGCCCCCGTCGATCCCGAGGGCGACACCGTTGATGAAGCTGGCCGGCTCCGAGCAGAGGAAGGCCACGACCTTGCCGAAGTCCTCTGGGTCTCCCGTGCGGCCACTCACGCCTCGCTCGAGGAGGCGGTCGGTGGCGTGCAGGCCGGGGGCGGCGAGGTTGACGGTGATCCCGTCCTCAGCGAGGTCGCGTGCGGCCGTCTTCGCCCACGCCCACAGCGCGGTGCGGGACATGTTGGACAGAGCGAGGTCGGGGATCGGTTGCCGCACCGAGAACGATGTGATGAAGCAGATGCGACCCCATTGCCGCTGGCGCATGTGGGGCACCGCAGCGCGGGCAAGGCGGATCGAGGCGAGTGCGTTCGCGTTCACTGCGGCGAGGATCTGCTCGTCGGTGACATCTAGAGCCCGGCCCGAGGGCGGTCCTCCGGCGTTGCCCACCACGATGTCGACGCGGCCCCACCTGGCGAGGGCGGCGTCGACCAGTCGTGCTGGCATGGCCTCACCGGTGATGTCGCCTGCTTCGACGATGGCATGGGGCATCGTTGCGGCGAGATCGTCGAGCGCGGAGCCGTTGCGCGCGTTCAGCACGACCATCGCTCCTTCGGCCGCGAGCGCGACAGCGGTGGCGCGGCCGAGCCCCTTCGAGGCGGCGGTGACGACTGCGACGCGGCCAGTCAGTCCGAGGTCCATCCCGCGCCCTGCTCAGCCGCGCAACGGTGATCGGGTCGGTTCGCGGAAGCCGCTCACTGCGGCTCGTCGCTGGCGGCGACGATGGCCCCCGCCGTCCCCACACCGGACCACCGTTGCAGCTCGCCCGCGAGGTCGAGGTGGTCGATCGGGGCCGCGCTCTCGTAGTCGCCCCACGCCTGCCGCGGCAGCATCCACATGATCTCGAACTCGTTGCCGTCGGGGTCGGCACCGTAGATGCTCTTGGTGGCGCCGTGGCTGGACTCGCCGGTGTAGGCGCCGGCGGCGACGAGCGTGTCGCGAGCGGCCGCCAGCTCGTCGATCGTGTCGACCTGCCAGGCGAGGTGGTACAGGCCGACGCCTCGTCGCTTGGGCTCGGTACTGGCACCGATGCCGAACAGGCCGAGGTCGTGGTGGTTGCCCGATCGGGGCAGGCGCAGGAACGCCGCGTTGGCGCGTGGCTCACGGGCGATCACTTCCATGCCGAAGACGTCCGAGTAGAAGCGCTCCGCTCGCTCGAGGTCACCGACGAACAGCACTGCATGGTTGAGGCGGACCGGTGAGATCGACATGGTGAGACTCCCTTTCAGGCTACCAAGCACCCATCCGGTGTCTCGCCCAGCAGCGGGAAGCGCTCTGCCGCCGCAAGAGATGGGTTAGAACCGAGCCGGACGACACGGGGGCGGGACATGACTGAACCGTTGAGCGGGCGTGAGGTTGCAGATCTGCTGGGTGTGCTGATCCGCAATCGCTGTGTCAGCAACTTGGTCGACGGAGCATCGGTTGGGAACGAGTCGGCCAACGCTGCAGTCCTGCAAAGTGTCATCGAGGGGCCAGGGCTGGATGTCGAGTGGTACGAGCCCGTCCAGGGTCGGGCGTCTCTGGTCGCCCGGATGGAGGGCACAGATCCGGGGGCCCCGTCGCTGGCGCTGATGGGCCACACCGATGTGGTGCCAGCCGACGTGGCCGATGGGTGGACGCACGACCCGTTTGGTGGTGACCTCGTCGACGGCGAGGTGTGGGGGCGCGGCGCCGTGGACATGCTGAACCAGACCGCGGCGATGGCACTCGCGGTGCGGCGCCTGGCCGATGAGGGGTTCAGGCCCAAGGGTGACCTGGTGTTCTGGGCCGTGCCCGACGAGGAGTGCGGCGGGGTGCAGGGCGCCATGACGACGCTGTTGAGCAACCACGACCTGGTCCGCACCGACTACGCCCTGACCGAGGTGGGCGGCACCGTCGCACGAGGGGGCAAGGGCCTGGTCGTCGACGCATCGGTGGCCGACAAGGGGCTGTTGGGCTGCTACATCACGGTCCGCGGCCGTCAAGGCCACGCGTCGCTGCCGTACGGCGCCGCGAATCCCGTGGTCAACGCAGCCGAGGTCATCCGCCGACTCCATGAGTGGCAACCCACGGTCCGGATGCACGACACCTGGAAGCAGTGGGTGCTTGCCCAAGGATTCGAGGCCGACCTGGCCGCGGCGTTGGTCGATCCGCACCGAGTGGATGACGCGCTCGAGCTGCTCCCGCCGGATCTGGCCGCCCTGGCGCATGCCTGCACCCGCTGCACTGCCGTGCCCACCGTGGTGCAGGGCGGCGACAAGGCCAACACGATCCCGCAGAGCGTGGTGATCGAGGTCAACATGCGACCCACGATCGGCGACGACATCGAGCAGATCATCCACGACATCCAGGAGCTGTTGGCCGACCTGGTCGACCCTGTCGACATGATCATGCTCGGCGCAAACGCCACGCTCTCACCCCAGGTCACGCCTCTCTGGGACGTGCTGGCCGACGTCACCTCCTCAGTGCACCACGGCGCCGAGCTGGTCCCCGCCATGCTTGCCGCGTGGACCGATGCGAGCTGGCTACGTGGTGCGGGGACCATCACGTATGGCTTCGGACTCCTCAGCGAGAGGCTGACGCGCTCGGAGTACTGGTCGCGGTTCCACGGCGTCGACGAGCGGATCGACCTCGAGTCACTCGAGCTCTCTGCTCAGGGATGGGCTGAGGTGACCCGCCGCTTCCTCGGATGACAACAATGCCGGGGATGAGCTCGAGGTACGGCGCCGCTCCGGGTCGGCTCAGTCGACGCCTAGGGCTTGGCGCCACAGGTGGGTGTCGGTGTACGTGCGGAAGCCAGTGATCTTGCCATCAGGACCGAAGCGCCAGATGTGCACGAACTCGGCGTCCAGCACGATGCCGCTGGCGGCACCCTTTCCGCCGTACCTCCCGATCGCTGCAACGGTGTCGCCACCGTCGATGATCTCCTCGGGGGTGACGGAGAAGCCTTCGAGCTGCGTCGTCACCGGGCCGAAGATGTTCTCGGCGACCGCCTGCGGACCAACCTGGTTCTCGAACGGCAGCCCGGTGGGTTCCTGCCATTCGATCTTCTCGTCCATGGCTCCCAGAACGGCTGGTACGTCCCCAGCTCCGAACGCGGCATAGACCTTGCGCAGCGCGTCAGCGTTTGCACCCATCGGGATCTCCTTGCATGTCGGTCCGAGCAACGCCCAGACGTCATGGCTGAGGCTAGGCGGCTTCCGGAACCTCCGCTCGGGCGAGTGTCGCAGCGGGCTCAGGCGGGCTGGAAGAGCTCGACGACGTTGCCGGAGGGGTCCTGCACGAGGATCTGCTTCCCGCCGGGGCCGACGACGATGTCGTTGCGGAACGGCACGCCGCCGTCGCGCAGCGCGGCGACCTCCGCCTCGATGTCATCGACCAGCAGATGGATGCGGTTCCAACCGCCAGGGCCGGGGATGCTCCCATCGGGCATTGCGCGCCCGGCAGAGCTGGCGGGCCCGCTCAGCAGCAGCCGCAGGGTGCCTCGGCTCACATCTGCGAAGGCGGGCGCGAAGTTGTTCAGCACGCTGAACCCGAGATGCCGCGTGTAGAAGTCGACGGACTTCTCGACGTCGTCGACCATGTACCGGACGTTGACCATTTCGTCATGCATGCGCGTGGACGCTCCTTCGTGTGGTGTCGATGACGGCGAGCAAGAAGCGGATGCGATCCTCGAGATTCGCCGCTGTGCGCTCGAACGCCGGATAGGTGGCCTTGTCGCTGTCGCCTTCGAGCCCGGGGTCGGGGATGCTCCAGTGGATCGCCTCGGGCGCGCCCGGCAGTTCGGGGCAGACCTCTCGCACGCGGTCGCAAAGCGTGATCACGTAGTCGAAGTGCCGGCGGGCGAGCGTCCCGAAGTGCTTGGATCGCCGATCGCTGATGTCGATGCCACGGGAGCGCAAGACCTTGATGGCGTTGGGGTGCACCGGCTTCGGGTGGCTGCCGGCGCTCATCACCTCGACCTGGCCGTCGGACAGAACCTCGAGGAGTGCCTCGGCGATCTGCGAGCGAGTGCCGTTGCCGGTGCAGAGGAAGAGGACACGCGGCCGTCGCGCAGAGCGGCGCCGTTGTCGCTGCTCGGGTGAGCTGGCGGCCCGGCTCAGCCCTGGGTGGAGCGATGCACCTGACTCCGAGAGCATCTCGCCGACCCGTGGGAGGTCCAGCGAGTAGTAGGCGTCGCGGCCGTCGGCCGAGCTGCGATGCGACCTCACGACGCCGCCGTCGCGCAGCTCGCGGAGGTGGTACGAGACGAGGTTCTGCGGCTCGCCCACAAGAGCGGTCAGCTCCCGAACAGCGCGATCGCTGACAGTCAGCTCGCGGAGGAGCCGCCATCGAATCGGGTGCGACGCGAGGCGCAGGAAGGGCGGCGGGTCCATCGCGACTTCACCGACACGTGCGAGGGCCATGCGGCGCAGCATAGGACCAATCGGATGAATGCATCAAGCCGATTTGATGGATTAGGTTTCGTGAGGTGACGACTGGATCTCGCGGCGGGTCGAGCGCGCACGTGCGCGAGGTGGCGATGCTGTTCGCCAAGCTCGGCGTCATCGGCTTCGGCGGCCCAGCCGCGCACGTGGCGCTCATGCGCGAGGAGGTTGTGCGGCGGCGCGGCTGGCTCGACGACACCGAGTTCCTGGACCACGTCGCAGCCACGAACCTCATCCCCGGACCGAACTCAACAGAGCTCGCGATCCACATCGGCCAGCGCCGCGGAGGTGCCCGGGGCCTCCTCGTCGGCGGCGTCTGCTTCATCGCCCCAGCAGTGGTGATCGTCTCAGCGCTGGCCTGGCTGTACGAGACCCACGGAACCGATCCGGTCGTGTTCGACCTGCGCTACGGCATCCTCCCCGTGATCATCGCGATCATCGCCCACGCCGTGCACGGACTCGGCCGAGCGGCGCTCGACAGCCCCGCGAGCGTGATGATCGCGGGCGGAGCGGTGGTCGCCTATCTGGTCGGCGTCCATGAGCTGGCCATCTTGGGAGCCGCGGGTGCTCTCACGGCCGCCTGGTCGCAGCGTCATCGGGTCGCGATGGGCGGCCCTGGGCTTGCGGCGATCCTCATCCCGAGCGGCGTCGCGGATCAGGCCGCCGCATCCCAGCCGGTGTCGCTGCCACGGATCTTCTTCGTGTTCCTCGAGGTCGGCAGCGTCCTGTACGGATCGGGCTACGTGCTGCTGGCGTTCCTGCAGCGTCACCTGGTCGACGGGTACGGCTGGCTCACGAGCCAGCAGCTGCTCGACGCCGTCGCGGTCGGTCAGGTGACCCCGGGCCCTGTGTTCACGACGGCCACCTTCATCGGGTGGCAGCTGGCTGGCCCGGTTGGAGCGGCCGTGGCCACGGTCGGGATCTTCCTGCCGTCGTTCGCGTTCGTGGCGCTGCTCCGCCGCATCGTCCCCTGGATGCGCGCTCGACCCGCGGCGCGAACCTTCCTCGACGGCTTGACGGCAGCGTCGCTCGGCCTGATGGCCGCGGTGGCCATCACGCTCGCCGACGCCGCCATCGTCGACGTGGTGACCGGTGTGCTCGCCGCGGCCGCCCTGGCGGCGCTCATCGGATCGAGGCTCAGCCCGACCTGGCTCGTTGCTGTGGGAGCGGGCATCGGGATGGTGCACGCCATCGCATGACGTCCCGGCCGGAGGGTCAGGCTTCGGGTTCCTCAGACCCCGCCAGTGATTGGTGAGCTCCTCGTGCCCGAGCGGCTCAGGTCGAGCTCATCGAGCGGGGCAGGTCGGCCCAGGTAGTACCCCTGGGCATAGCGGACTCCCAGTCGCTGGACGGCCTCGAGCTCATCGTCTGTCTCGACGCCCTCGGCCAGGATGCGGGCGCCGGTCTCAGAGGCGAAGACGACGAGCGAGGTGACCAGAGCCCGTCGCACGGGATCGAGGTCGATGCCCGCGATGAGCTCCCGGTCGAGCTTTATGAAGTCGGGCGCCAGCCGGAGGATGTGGGTCAGGCTGGAGTAGCCCGAGCCGGCGTCGTCGACAGCGAGTCGCACGCCGCCTTTGCGGAGGGCCATCAGCGCCACCGGTAGGCCGGGGAAGCGATCGAACGCGGTGTGCTCGGTGAGCTCGATCACCAAGCCGCGGCTGGCGGCACCAACCAGCATCGGCAGGAGACGGGGCGCCACGATGGTGTCTGGGCCGGCATTGATCGTCATCGCGACACCATCAGGCAACCGCGGATGCTCCTCGAGCGCTCGTCTGATCGCGAGCAGCTCGAGCTCGATGCCCAGCCCAGCGAGGTGTGCCTCGGAGAACCAGACGTCTGGCGACCGAGCCGGAACGGCGTTGAAGCGTGCGAGCGCCTCGACCGCGGTGACCTCACCTGAGGCCAGGTCGACGATCGGCTGGAAGACCGTCGACAGGAGCGACGGGTCATCGAGCACCTGCTGAACCCGCCGCCGTGCGTCGATCCTCGTGACGGTCTCAGGGCTGAGCACCCCCATCACGTAGCGGCCCGCCGTCTCGTCTGCCGTATCCGGATCAGCGGCGAGGCTCGGAGAGCGCTCACCCCGCTCGTTGAGGTCGATCAGCTGGCGGCTGGCGCGGTGGAGGTCGCAGGCCGTGCCCACGGCCACGCTCACGAAGTCCGCAAGGCGGGCCAGCACGGCGACATCGTTTGCGTCGAACGCGTGCGTCGACGAAGCGTTGACGGCCAGCACCCCGAAGACCTCGCGCGCCCTGACCAGCGGGATGCAGAGCAGTGACGCCACTCCGAGCCGGCGGCAAGCCTCAGCATCGACCCGCGGGTCACGCTGGGTGTCGTCGGATCGCTGGATCTCGCCCGTCACGATGGCCAGCCCGCTCAGGCTGGCCCCGAGCCCAACCGTGGCCCCGATCGGCGAGGCGCCCGACCCACCAGCGCACACGTAGGTGATGCTGCGATCGGCGAGCAACCCGATGGCGACGCCTTCCGCAGCCTCGATGAGCTCGAGCGTTCGATCGCACACCCGCTGCATCAGGGTCGTGGGATCCACGGCGTCGTCGACCGCGGCGAGGACCTCGAGCTGGCTCATGGTGTGCGCCGCCGCGAAGACGAGACCTGCCCAACCAGGGCAACGACTCTCGACGACCGACCCTGAGCCATCCGGTCATATCGGCCGATCGCGGCAGCGCCTTGAACTAGTCATTCCGGATCAGGTTCCACCTGAAGGAGCCCGTGCGCCGTGCCCGTGCCCGCTGGCTGCGACGTTGGCGTCGTCGCGTCAGAGCGTGATCTCGTGCGCGATGGCGTCGAGGTCGGCGGCGTGACGGGCGACCCGGAAGCGGTGCAGGCCCTGGGCCGGTGCCCAGGCGTGGCGCCGCGGGTCGCGCGTCGACAGCCGATCGACCGGCACGCTCACCCGGAACGCAGTCTCACCGCCAGCGGGCACCTCCACTCGAGCGAAGCCCACCAGCCTCGCCGGCGCCTCCGAGTCGGGCAGGTCGGCGTAGACCTGCACCACGTCGGCGCCATCGCGACCGCCGGTGTTGCGCAGCACACCGCTGACGACGACGGCTCCGCCGGCGAGTCCAGCGGTGGCTTCTGTCAGCTCGAACCCTGTGTAGGAGAGCCCGAAGCCGAACGGGAAGGCTGGGGCAGCGCCCGCGCGTCGGAGGTGCCACCAGCCGTGCCAGCGGTCGTAGCGGAATGAGGTGGCGTCGCGCTCGAATGTCGGCAGGTCGGCCTCCTCGCTCGGGATGCTGAAGGGGAGCCGAGCGGAGGGGTTGACGGCGCCCGTGAGCACGTCGGCTAGGCCCGGGCCCGCGTTGCACCCGCCGTACCAAGCCTGCGCGACCGCCGGCACCGCTTCGACCCACTCGCTCATCAAGATTGCGCTGCCGGACTGGATCACGACGATCGTGCGCGGGTTGCGTAGCGCTGTCGAGCGGATCAGCGCGACGTCTTCCTCGTGCAGGCGCAGCGACGTTCGGTCACCGCCCGTGCCGAAGCCGCGGGATCGGTCGGCCAGCCGGGCGGGCTTGGTCGTCGGAGGCAGGTCGCTGATGGATGCCTCGAAGCTCTCGACCACCGAGGGCTCATCGGCAGGCGGGAACATGGCGGGCAGCGATGGGTCGGTGGCGCCGATGTACTCGCCCTCGTCCAGGTAGGTGCAGCCGACCACGACGACGGCCGCGTCAGCGGCGCCTGGGTCATCGACCAGCTCGTAGACCTCGGCGAGGCCCTCGCGGATCGTGCGGCAGTCGAGGTCCCACACGTCACTCGAACCGCCGTCGCCGAGGTTGACGGCATCTGCGAGACGGCCGAGCACAGCGACTCGATGGCCGGGCGGAAGCGGGAGGGCAGGCGCTCCGTCGACGGGCTCGTTGCGCAGCAGCACCACGGATCGGGCGGCCACCTCGCGGGCGAGGGCGCGATGGTCGGGAGCGCCCAGAAGATCGCGCGGCGGCACGGGCGACGACAGGACCTCGTCGAAGCGCAACAGAGTCGCGACCAGTCGTGTGACGCAGGCGTCGACGTCGTCCCATGACGCCTCGCCTCGATCGAGCGCGCCGGGCAGGTGCTGCGACCGCACCATGCGGTAGGGCATCTCGATGTCGAGGCCGCCCGACAGCGATGTAGCCGCGTCGCGCAGACCGAAGATCCAGTCGCTGATCACGAAGCCCTGGAAGCCCCACTCGTCGCGCAGCACCTCGGTGAGCAGCGAGCGGCTCTGACCACACCACTCGCCGTTGACGGAGTTGTAGGCGGACATCACCGACGCCACGCCCTCGTCGATGATGCGCTTGAAGTGCGGCAGGTACACCTCGTGGAGCGCGACCTCGTCCACCTCGATGTCGACCGAGAAGCGAGCGTTCTCCATCGAGTTGCAGGCGAAGTGCTTGACGCAGGCCATGACATGGCGCTGGAGGCCGCGTGTGAGAGCGGCTCCGAGCTCGCCCACGTGGAACGGGTCCTCGCCGTAGGTCTCCTGTGCTCGCCCCCACGCTGGATGTCGCAGCACGTTCACGCAGACCGCGCCGGTCAGGTTGGCGCCGGCAGCGCGCAGCTCTCGGCCGATGGCGTCGCCAACCCGCTCCTCGAGGTCGGGGTCCCAGGTGGCGCCGCGGGCCATCGAGACGGGGAAGGCGGTGCCGTTGCCCACGACGGCTCCTCGTGGACCGTCGCTGAAGGCGATGCCGGGCAGGCCCACGCGCTCAACCTGCGCGGCGCCGAAGGTCGCCAGGTGGTAGCCGTCGTCACCGAGGAACCGGAGGCCGGCCCAGGTAGGCGCATCACCGTCGAGGCACCACAGCCGCTCCTCCGGGGTCATGGTTGCGACGAGGTCGCGTGCCGCGACCTCGGGAGATGTGCCGGCGGCAACCGCGCGGCGGGCGTCGTCGAAGCTCACGCGGGCATTCTTCCGGCTGCCCGCGACGTCTGTGAACTCTCACGTCCGCATACCGGACGCGAGGGTTCACAGACGTTGGTTGGTTCAGCCCTGTCTGTTCAGCCCTGGGCGTAGTTGGAGGCGCCCCACCAGTCGACGACCACGGCGGGCTCGTCGCCGACGACCCATGCGTCGTGACCGTGCGGCAGGGCGGTGACATCGCCCGCCTTGGCATCGAACTCGGTGCCGTCGCGCATGACGACGTGCAGCGTGCCCGAGATGTGGTACTGGAAGTGGGGGGCCTCGCACAGGTCGGTGCCTGCGATCGGCTTCACGTGGTCGGACCAGCGCCAGCCGGGCTCCAGGGTGAGCATCCCGATCTCGCTGCCCCCGATCTTGACGAGGTCGACTCGTCCGCACTCGAAGGTGCGGGTCTCATCCGGTTCCGTGAACCGCTTCTGCTCCGCTGTAGGCATCGTCATCGCTCCTTGCGTCGAGGCACCGGAAGTGCCCGGTGCATGACGTGACAGTGCGCCACGGGCCTTTCCACCGGCTTGCCAACCAGCGGAAAGGCGCTGGCGGGAGTCGGGAAGGTCGCGGTCGGGTGTCCCAGCGGGCTGTCCCGGCCGGCTTCAGCGTGCGGGCTCAGCCGATGCGGCGGGCCGCGGCGGCCTCCAGCGATGCGCCATGCTCGCCGGCCCGGCCGATGAGAGCGGCTGCTCGCTGCTGAGCCAGGCGGGTGAGGTGCGGCGAGTCGAAGGCGCGGGCCACGTCAGCCGTGATCCACCAGGCCTCGATGCCCGCCAGCGCAGTGAGCTGGTGGAGCCTCCGCTCGACCAGCGCAGCGTCCGTGGGCGCCCCCTGGCGGTGCCGCGCGACCGCCAGCACGAGCTCGGCCTGCACCTCGTACCTGGCAGCGCCGATCAGACGTGCCTGCTCGATGACGTCTGCAGCGGCTTCCTCCGCTGCCTTCGGCGAATTCGTGTCGAGCGCCAGACGGGCCGAGAGCAGCCTGCGTCGCAGGTCGGTGCGCCAGCGGAAGGCGTGCTCGATGGCCCCGACCGGGGTCGATTCCTCGAGCAGGCGACCGGCACCGTCCGCGTCTTCCGCGAGCAGGCGGCCACTCGCCAAGTCGAGCAGCCCGTTGGCCAGCGGCTCCGCCAGATCGGCCGAGCGCGCCTCGTCGATGGCCGCCTCCGTGTTGCTGTCGGCAGCTGCGGTCGCTCCGAGGTTGCGCAGCACCCACCCCCGCAGGTTGTAGATGCGCGGGTGCCAGCGGCGCGCGCCGAGGCGGGCCACCTCCTGATCGAGCACGTCGATCGCTGCCAGGGCCGAGTCGGGTCGCCCGAGCATGGCCGAGGCCATCACCTGCGCCATGAGCGCATACGCGGTCGGGTAGCGATAGGCGGCGAGCCCGGCCTCCTCCTCCGTGGCCACGAGCCGCAGGGCCTCCTCGGCCTGGCCGCGATGCAGCATCACGTAGCCGAGCCAGGTCTTGGCGAGCGGCCTGCTCGGCGCGCGTGGTTCTGCCACGGCGCTGCTCAGGCGGGTGAAGGCGCCGTCGAGGTCGCCCTGTGCAAGCGAGACCCACCCGCCGAGAGCCAGGCAGCTCGTCCGCACATCGGGTTCTTCTGCGGCCTCGGTGCCGTCGTCGGCCAAGCGCAGTGCTTCGTCGAAGCGCCGCTGGAAGTGGGCGTTCCAGGCCGCCACCTCGAGCGCCTCGGCGGTCCGGCCGAGCCGACGCGCGGCCGCCACATCTTCATCAGCGTCGGAGTAGGCGCCGGTCATGGACCGGATGCGGGCGCGCTCGAGCCGCGCCGCGGCCGTGTCGTCGAGGGCGATCGCCTCGTCGAGCAGGTCCAACGCCTCCTGCGGATCGAAGCGCTGGATCGCCATCCGGGCAGCGCGCAGGAGCATCTCCGAAGCCAGGCTCGGGTCGCCGCCGATCTTGGCGTGGTGAGCGACGGCCATCGGGTCGACCACCGCGCGGGCGGCCATAGCGCGCCCGGTCTCACGGTGGACGAACGTGCGGCGCGTCGCCGACATGGTCGACGCCAGCGCCTCCCTCACGAGCATGTGGCGGAACTCGAAGGTGGCGCCCGCCTCGACGAGGAAGCGACGCCTGACGCCCTCCTCCAGGTGGTCGAGCAGATCGCTGGGCGGGGTCCCGGTCACCGACACGAGCAGGTCGAGGTCGACGATCGGACCGATCACTGCGGCCGCCTGGATCGTCGCGGCCGCGGGGCCGGCGCGGCTGCACCGCTCCTCGACCGACGCCTGGATGCTCTTCGGCATGAGGCCGGTCGGATCTGCTGCTGCGAGCTCGACCAGGAACAACGGGTGGCCGCCACTGCGAGCGTGCAGCTCGGCGACGCGATGAGCGCCGACGACCTCGGCGGCCGCGTCCTCGTCGAGCGGCCCCAGCTCGACGACGGGAACGCCAGGGATGGGAGATCCCTCCTCCACCCGCCGGGCCGCGACGATAACCACACGGCTGTCGCGGATCCGCTGGTCGGCGTACGACAGCCACGCAGCGGTCGCCGCGTCCGCGAAGTGCACATCGTCGACGAGGACCACCAACGGGTGCCTCTCGGCCGCTCTGCGCAGCACCGAGACGATGGCCGCGAACAGCAGCGCCCGACCCGTGCCGTGGTCGGTCAGGGCTGTTATGTGCGACGGAGGGGCGGGCTCGTGCTGGTTGGACAGCAGCGGGCTCAGCAGCGCGGCGTCCTCGCCGAGAGGGTCTGGGCCGGGCCTTCGGTGCTGCAGCAGCGCTTCGAGCGCGTCGAGCAAGGGCTGCAGCGGCAGAACGCTGCCGACCTCCGTCGCCGCCGCGCTGACGACGATCGCTGAGCGACCGGCCAGGCGCCTCTGCCAAGCGGTCAGCAGTGCCGACTTGCCGATGCCGGCCTCACCCTCGACGACGCACACCTGCCCGTGCCCCCGCTCGGCCTGGTCGAGCAACCGGTCGAGCGCCGCCAGCGCGGCCCCTCGGCCCGGCAGCTCGGTAGCCCCTGACGCAGCCAGGTCGGCGCCGGGGAGCTGACCCGTGAGGATCATGGTCTGGAGGTCCTCGGTCTCGTCCGAGGGGCTCACCCCCAGGCCTTCGGCCAGGCGCTCGCGCGCCTCCGCGAACGCACCTAGCGCGGCGGCCGCGCGGCCAGCGCGCGCGAGGGCCTCCATCTGCACGCGCAGCAGCGCCTCGTCATACGGTCTCCGCACGAGGGCCAGCTCGGCGAGGTCGGCCGCGCTCGACCAGTCCTGCGCTGCCAGCGCCGCCCGTGCGCCCGTCTCGGCCAGCTGGCCGACGAGCGCGTCCACCCGTGCGCGTCCGGCTTCCGCCCACCAGGCGTCTGGCTCGTCGGCTAGGAGCGGCCCGCGAACCAGTGCCAGACCCGCGTCGGCGGCCGCGCGCGCTGCGCTGAGGGCGCCGAGCTCGAGGCGCCGTCGGCTCTCGTTGGCGTAGTCCTCCAACGCACCCACGTCGGTCCAGTCAGCGCGGAGCGCGTAGCCCGCGTCGGTTCGCTCGACGCGGTCGGCCCCGACGTAGCCCCGTAGCCGGCTGACGAGCACGCCGATCTGCTCAACCGCGCGCGCCGGTGGCCTCTCGCCCCACATCCAGTCGACGAGGGTGTCGACGGACACCGGCTTGCCGGCCTCGAGCGACAGCATCCGGAGCAGCGCTCGCACCTGGCGGCGACCGAGCAGCCCTGGGTCCATCCCCTCGACCTCGAGGGTGCCGAGGAGTCGCACCCGGAGCGTGTCCACCAAGGCCATGATGCCAACTTCTGTGAACGCCCACGTCCGCATACCGGACATCCGTGTTCACAGACGTTGGTTGGTGCGCCCTTGGGCTGCGCGGAGCAGACTCGCGGCGTGAGCCGACCAAACATCCTCTTCATCACGCTCGACCAGTTCCGGGGCGACTGCCTCTCGACTGCGGGCCATCCCGTCGTGCGCACGCCGAACCTCGATCGGCTGGCGGCTGGCGGCGTGCGGCTGGCCCGCCACTACAGCCAGGCAACGCCGTGCGCGCCCGGGCGGGCGTGCCTCTACACGGGCACCTACCAGCTCAACAACCGCGTGGTCAGCAACGGCACACCGCTCGACGATCGCTTCGACAACGTCGCCCGCGCAGCGCGCCGAGCAGGCTACGAACCGGCGCTGTGGGGCTACACCGACCAGGGCGTCGACCCGTCGAAGGTCGACGGCCCCGACGACCCGAGGCTCGACACCTACGAGGGGATCCTGCCCGGGTTCGAGGTCGAGCTCGACCTGCCGGGTCACCACCGTGCCTGGCGCCGCTGGCTCCAGGAGCTGGGCTACGAGCGCATGGGTGCCGAGGAGGCGCTCGAGACCGAGCCCGATCGGCCGGCCGAGCACGGCGTCTCCGCCTTCCTGACCGACCGGCTCCTCGAGTGGATGGGGCGACAGGACCGGCCCTGGTTCGCGCATGCCAGCTACCTCCGTCCACACCCGCCCTACGCCGCCGCCGGGAAGTGGGCCACCGCCTACGACGCCGTCGATGTCGGCGAACCGATCGCGCCGGTCGACGATCCGCACCCGCTGCACCGCGCAGCCATGGTCAACCCCATCTCTGCGGCGCCCACAGATCCCGACGAGGTGCGCCACCTGCGCCGCCAGTACTTCGGGATGATCAGCGACGTGGACGAGCAGCTCGGTCGAGTGTGGGACGCGCTCCAGGAATCGGGCGCCTGGGACAACACCTACATCGTGGTCACGGCGGACCACGGAGAGCAGCTGGCGGACCATGGGCTCGTGCAGAAGCTCGGCTGGTTCGAGGAGAGCTACAACATCGTCGGCATGGTGCGCGACCCGAGCGACCTCGCGGACAGCACTCGTGGCACGGTGGTCGAGCGCTTCACCGAGAACGTCGACATCTTCCCGACGCTGTGCGACGCAATGGGAGTCGAGGTGCCCGTGCAGTGCGACGGCCTTCCGCTCACGCCGCTCGTCCACGGCCAGGAGCCGCCCTGGTGGCGCGACGCCGCCCATTGGGAGTTCGACTGGCGGGACACGATGTTCGGTTCCGGTCCGCACGAGTGGCCATGGGACCGCCGGCTCGAGCGGCAGCACCTGGCCGTGCGTCGCACCGAGTCGATGGCATATGTGCAGTTCGGGAACGGGTCGTGGAAGTGCTTCGACCTGGAGGCCGACCCGACCTGGCGCACCGAGGTCACCGACCCGGCCGTCGTGCTGCCCCAGGCGCAGGCGATGCTGACGTGGCGGTCCCGCCACGCCGATCGCACCTGGACGGGGCTCCACCTCGGCCCCTACCGCCTGGGGCGCTGGCCGGAGGAGCTGAAGGCCGGAGCCGGCGCGGGCGGCTGAGGCACCCGATGTGAAGCCGAGTGGGCGGGGGCCAGCGGCGGTGGCGCTTTGAGCCCAGCCCGAGCCGGCCCGTAGGATCGCCTTCGCCCTCAGGTTGGCTCGCCAAGGTGTCGATGTAGCGGAGACACCCAACCGCTGACACCTCGCCTTCCCCCCGATGACTCTCACCCTCACACCCCCGGATCACCGTGCGCCCGATCTGGCCACGGCCCCCCTCCCCGAGGCCCCGGCCACTCGAGCTGCCGCCCGGCGGCGCTGGCGTCGCCACCTCTTCCGGCTTGCACTCGGCTTCGCCGCTGTCCTGGCGATCGGCAACCTCTTCATCCTCGCCGGCAGCGCGCTTGCGCGGAGCGCCTCGGCCCCGTCCGCGGTCGAAGTTCCGGACGACGTCTCGTCGATCCGCAACTTCGAGGCCATCGACTCGACGCTCTGGCGTGGTGCCGCGCCCGGCGATGACGACTACCGCGCGCTCGCGGCTGCCGGGGTGACCACCGTCATCGACCTGCGCGCAGAGGACGACCTGCGGATCCCGCAAGAGCTGCTCGACGATCTCGGGCTCACCCGAGTGGCCATCCCTATCCGTGATGGCCAGACCCCCACCGACGAGCAGGTGCAGCGCTTCTTCGACGCGCTGAACAGCAGCGAGGGCACCGTCTACCTGCACTGCGGAGCAGGCGTGGGGCGCACCGGAACGATGGCCGCCGCCTACCGGGTAGCCAACGGCGGAGCGGGATGGGATGCCATGCGCGCCAACCTCGCGGTCGGTCCACCGTCCGTCGAGCAGCTCGTCTTCGCGGCCTCGCTCGACGCGGGGGAGCGCACCGAGCGGCCTCATCCGGCGCTCGTCGCACTCAGTCGCACGCTCGACGCACCGCGCCGGATCTTGAAGTCGCTCGGCGGCTGAGCCCCGGTCGGCCTGGCGCTGGCCCATTGCTCAGCGGCGCGACCTCGTGTCAGTCGCTCGGCAGCGCCTCGACATCGAGGACCGTGGCCTGCACCCGGTCGACGACGGTGTCCTCCAGGCAACCCCGCAACCGCTGCTCGGCGTTGCGCCCGATGTCGGTGGGCACGACCACCTCGATGAGCCCATGGCCGTTCTCCCTTATGGCGGCGGCTCCGACGGTGCCGTGGAGCACGTGGCTGCAGGTGCCCCAGAGGATCATGGCGGCCTGCTCCGGTCGCGCCTCTGAGCGCGCGCCGCGCATGGCGATGTCGATGCGCGTTGAGACGTTCGGCCGCCGGGCCTCGGGTCGAGTCTGTATGGCGTCGCCCAACCAGTCGACGCCTGCGGCAGCGCCTGCAGCGACCATCGTGGCCACGGCGATCGACAGACCCCAGCGCGTGATCGACCGCACGCCCCCGTTCGGCGCAACCACCCGAGGTGGGGGCCCGAGGAGGCCACCAGCGGGGAGCGCCAGCGGGGTGAGTCGCTGCGCCAGCCTTCTCTCCAGCACGGGCGCGGTGATGCGCCGGCCCATCTGCTCGACCACCCATGCTAGGCCCGACGCGAGGGCGCCGATCCCGATCAGGAACGGGAGGAAGACGCTCAGGTTGGGCGACTTCGGGTCGAGCCAGGCGAACGGGTTGCGGGCAGGTGGTGCGGCTTCCCGGATCCTGGCGAGAACCTCCGGATCGAACTCGTCGGTGACCAGGCCGGGCCGGCCTGCGAGCTCTTCCATCCGCTGCTCGAGCCTCGACAGGCGCCGCAGCAGAACGCCGGCAACGAGCCCTACCTCGGCGGCGACGAAGAACAGCGCGCTGATGATCGCCCGGTGCCACTCCCATCGGAAGAGGTAGACGAGCACGTAGAGACCAGAGGCCGCCAGCACGACCGACGCCAGCAGCTGGATGGTGCGCCGCATCACTTGAGAACCTCGACAGACCCGTTGGACGTGGCGAGCGAGCGCACCTCACCCGTGCCGCCGTCGACCAGCACCTGCGTGCCAGGTCGGAACCGCCGCATGGCGTCGGGCACGCCGACGACGGTTGGCACGCCGTGCTCACGGGCGAGGATCGCCAGGTGCGACAGCGGGCTGCCGGTCTCTGACACCAGCCCTGCGAGCCGCGACAGAACAGGTGCGAGGCGCGGATCGAGCGCGTCGACCACTAGGACGCTTCCGGTAGAGGGGCTGCTCGACTGCTCGACCGGGCCGCTCCCGCGGCCTCCACCGGCCGGCACGCCACCTCCCGCCCGGGCGTTGACCGCGACGACGCTTCCCTCAGGTGACAGCCGGAAGCGGGCTGGAAGCGGCGGCGTCGGCAGCCTGGCTTCATGGGAGCGCGGCATGGGCCCGCCGCGAACGATCTGGTGCACGCCCGCCAGGTCGAGATGTGCGATCGCCCCGGGATCGGGCAACGGGCCCGTGGCGGTCAGGCGTTCGCCGAGCATCCAAGCTGCACGCGCGGTCAGCTCGTGCAACCAGCGGATGCGGAGGCGCAGCGCCTCGCGCGGACCGAGCCCAAAGACGTCGGCGCTCGGTCGACGGTGGGACACTCGCTGGGTGCGGGCCGCAACGTCTGTGGAGGGAAGCACAGGCGTTCGCCCGATGGCGGGTGGCAGCAACGCCAGCACCGCAGGCTGTGAAGCCACCAGCTCCGCGTCAGGGTTGGCGAAGCCGCGAGCGCGTGTGAGCGCGGCCAGAGCGACCTCGGCGCCGGTGATGCCGCCGTCGGAGGACAGCGTCCCAGCCAGGAGCTCGTAGCCATGCGCAGCGCGAAGGAAGTCGCGGCCGCGCTCGAGCAAGACGACGAGATCCCCGCTCTCGACATCATCCAAGGGAGGCACGGACCGCAGCTCCTCATCGATGCGCGTGACCAGGTCGTCCACGAGCCCCGGCAGGCCTGCGCGCAGTCGCCCGATCTGCCAGGCCACGCGGAGCTTGCGAAGCGGCCTGCGGGGATCGAGGAGCTCGACGCCGTGCCGGCGCGACTGGCCACCCTCGAGCAGGTCGAGGTCTACCGCGGGTCGTCCTCCGATCGAGACGACGATGGGCGACTGCTGGAGAGCACGGCGCGGCGCACTGCTTGTCAGCTCGAGCGCGACTCGCAACGCCTCTCGAAGCGGCACCAGCCAGAGGTCTTCCTCGAGCTGGCGAAGTGGATCTGGGAAGGTCTCCGCGATGGGGCCCGGGCCGAAGACCGGGCCTGTCGCTCGGGCCGATGTGGTGGTGATGGGTCGACTCTGCAGGAGGAGGAGCTCGCCGTCATGGTCGATGGCCCATTCGATGTCCTGCGGCCCACCGAAGACCTGCTCCGCCCTGCGCGCCAGACGAACGAGTGCGCTGCGCTCGCGCCAGCCCAGCCTGGAGTCACCCCGCGGCGCTTCGACGATCCGAGCTCTGCGGTCCAGGACCAAGAGCGTGCCCGACTCGTGGCCGCTCACCAGACGCTGTGGTCCGCCGTCGACCACTGCGATGGCGAGCCGATCAGCGCGCCCCGAGACCGGGTCGGCGGTGAACATCACACCGCCGCGGCGCGGGTCGATGTGCTTCTGCACGAGCAGCGCGAGCGGTGCAGCGCCGGCCATGGACGAAGCACGGTCGGCGGACGCCACGACTGTGCGGGCCGCGTCGAGGAAGGCACCCCATCCGCGCACGTCGGTCACCGAGTCGAAGACGCCGGCCTGGGACGAGTGCTCGGTGTCCTCGGCCAGTGACGAAGACCGCACGACGACAGGGTCGCGACCACCCTTGCTGAGTGAGCCCCAAGCGGCGCGCACGTCGTCGGGGGCCGAGCCGCCGTTGGAGGAAGCGGGATCGACCAGCCGCCGCGCCGCGTCAGGGACGATCACGAAACCGTCCACCACGGGAAGACCCGCAGCACGTGCGCGCGCCAGGTTGGCGCCCTTGGCCCCGGCAAGGTCCGCGCCGGTCGAGCCATCGTCGAGTGAGATGACTCGCACCTCTTCGATCGTGCGGCTACCCGTCATGGGGGCGCCCTCCCGCGAGCTCGTCTGCTGCCTATCACCCTGGAACAGCAGGACAGGCAGAAATGATCCCAGGGCGCTGTCATCCGTGCACTCATGTAACGGAACCGCAATACGACTCCCTTCTGGCGAACGGCGTCCCGCCACGCTGCCCCAGCGCGATGCGGACCACTGCGGCGGTGAACGTTCGCTGAACAGCGGCCACGCCTCGAAGCGCTGAAGGTCCTTACGTGGTTCTCTCTACCCATGACCGTGATCGCAGACACGCCCGACGCCCCTACAAGAAGGCGCCGCGGCTGGGTCTGGCTGGCCGCCATCGTGCTAGTCCTGCTGGTGGGTCTCGCGCTGTTCTGGTTCCAGCCTCACAAGCTGTTCATCGACGAGCGCGTGAGCGAGACGATCCCCACCGTGACCGCACCCTCATCGGACACCCCGTCAGCGCCCGAGGGATCCAGCGATGAACCACCCCCTCCTGCCGCAGATGTCGAGCCGCAGGAGCTCGCGGCCGGATCGTTCGTCTCCCTCGACCATGGCACGAGCGGAGAGGCACGTGTGCTGCGTCTGGCCGACGACACTCGCATCCTGCGACTCGAAGAGCTCGACACCGACAACGGTCCCGATCTGTTCGTCTACCTCTCCAGCAACCCGGCATCGGGGCCGGAGGGCGAGTTCGACGAGGACTTCGTGAGCCTCGGACGCCTGAAGGGCAACCAGGGTGACCAGAACTACGAGGTGCCCGCAGCCCTCGACCTCAGCCGCCTCCGCTCGGTCGTCATCTGGTGCGACCGGTTCGACTCAGCCTTCGGCGCCGCCGACCTCAACAGCTCGACCTGACGGACGCCTCTCCTGAGCCGAGGCACCATGATGGGTGCACGCGTCGGGGAGGCAGGTTGGGGAACAAGAGAGCGATCATCGTGGGTGCCGGCATCGGCGGTCTCGCCGCCGCGATGGCGCTGTCTCGCATCGGGTGCGACGTCGTTCTGATCGAGCGCGACGACACCCCGATGCCGGATGACGTCGAAGGAGCGTTCGCCTGGGACCGGCGCGGCGCGCCGCAGGTGCGCCACACCCACGGCTTCCCAGCGCTGATCCGGGTCATCCTTCGCGATCGGTATCCCGACGTGCTGCGCGCTCTGCTCGACGCGGGGGTGAGCGAGCTGAGCATCATGCCTCCTATCGTCCCGGCCGACGCGCCGAACCGCGATCGTGACGCCGAGGACCTGCAGGTGCTGAGCTGCCGGCGCACCACGCTCGAATGGGTGCTGCGCCGCTGCGCCCTGGCCGAGCCCGGCATCACGCTGCGCGTGGGCGTCGGCGTGAGCGGGCTGCTCGCAAGTGAGGGCGATGAGTCGAGCGCGCTCGGCGTGGTGGGTGTCTGTCTGGCGGACGGCACCGAGCTGCGAGGTGACCTGGTCGTCGCGAGCACGGGACGGCGGTGCGAGGTGCCTGCCTGGTTCGCGGCGCACGGAGTCCACATTGAGGAGGAGGAGCACCCAACCGGCACCATCTACCTGTCCCGCTTCTACCGGAGCCAGGACGGCGCCGAGGTGCCGATGGGGTATCAGGGTGGCCGGCGCGCCGGCGTCGGCTTCGTGGTGGCCGGTGCCGATCACGGCACGTACTCGGCCACGCTCGCGATCGACGCCGCCGATCACCAGCTCCGCACCCACCTCCTCGATCCCGATCGCTATGAGGCCGTTCTCCCGCTGTTCCGTGAGATGGAGCCAGTGGTGCGCAGCGGCGGCACGCCGATCACACCGGTGCAGGCGATGGGTGGCCTGATCAACCGGATCCGACGCTTTCGAGACGCAGACGGGTCCCCGCTGGCGCATGGGTTCTTCGCGATCGGTGATGCTCACACGTGCACCAACCCGCTCTACGGCCGCGGCTCCTCGCTCGCTGTCCTGCAGGCGACGCTCGTGGCCGACGCTGTAGCGGAGCATCCGACCGACGCGGACGCTGCCGCCCGCGCCTACGAGACCTGGAGCGCGGAGCGGGTCGAGCCGTGGTTCGACGTCTCGGTCCTCACCGACTCAGCGGTGCAGGCACAGCCCGCCGCTGGCGCGGGCCCGCCCGAGCCGGCGGAGGCGGTCCCGGCGAGCGCGAAGACGGCAGCCCCGCGCCTCGACTTGGCGACGCTCCGGCGCATCGCCGCGTCCGGTGACCCTGAGCTGGCCGTCATCGTGGCGCGCACGATGAGCCTGCTGCTGACGCCCCAGGAGGTCTTCGGCAACCCGGAGGTGTTGAGCCGCCTGGCTGCCGCTGCCGCCACCGAGCGCCCACCCCGATACCCCGCCAAGCCGCGCAAGGTCATCACGCGGGACGACCTGCTGGCGGCAGGCGCCTAGAGGAGGCGACCTGGCATGGGCAGCCTCCCCCCGGGGGCGCGCCAGCGGCACCCCCTAGGAAGACCGCGCGACCGCAGTCAGATGATGCGGCGGTAGATGGACTGGTTAGCGCCCTCCTGGAAGCAAGCACCCACCCGGTCGATCAGCTTCAGCCAGGACGCGTCAGCCATCAGCGCCGCCTCGGCCCGCTCCAAGCTGGTGATGTCCGGGTGGCCGCTGTTCCAGCGGCAGCCGCCGAAGGGGCCGGTCGCATCGACGAGGAACGAGGTCGGCACGCCCGTGATCCGGGTGGCCGTCTCGGCAATCTCCTCGCCCGCCGCCAGCGCTTCGCTCAGCTTGCCGTTGGCGGCCACCGCCCGTGTCACGGTCACGTAGCTCGGCAGCGGCGCCGTGCGGTCGAAGCTGCCCACCACGACCTGGGCGACGCTGTCTCGCAGCGGCGCGATGAAGAGCTTGGCTCCGCTCTCGGCCAGCGCGATGTACGAGTCGGACACGGCCAGCTTGTCCTGGGCCGCTTCGAGCTGCTCGAGTGACTCCACGAAGCTCGCCCACACCACTGTGCCCAGCTCCGGCGACATGCTCGCCCCCCAGGAGTGGATGTCGAGTCCGGTGTCTTGGTGGACCTTCTCCGTGATCGAGGTCACGAAGGTCATCGCCTCGCCGACGGAGCCGGGGCCGAACCTCCCTGCGCGAGTGAACAGGTACATGCGCCCTCCATTTCAGAGGCCCCCCAGCCCAGTCTGAGCGGTGGGCCTCTTGCACCGTCGCGCCGCGCTGAGCGGCTGACAAGGGGCACCACGTGGCGCGCGCGGAGGAGCCCGAAGGGCGTCGTAGATCAAGCTGCTTGTCTCGTCGACGCGGCCTTCGCGGCATCGGGGGCTACTCGTCGCCGTCGAGGTCATCTCGCTCGTCGATCGTCTGGCAGGCTCCCACCCCATGTTCCCGGTGCCACGCAGACGTGAGCTGCTGGGCGGGGCCGCCTCCACCGACCTCGTCCAGACGACCGTGGACCCGTCGCTTCCGCTTCAGGGCTACGAGCTGCTCGTTCGCACCGAGGGTGCGTCGATCAGGCACCGGGACGCACTCGGGCTCAGGTACGCCACGCAGACCCTCGAGCGGCTTGCTGCGGAGCCCGATGTGGCGGCGCAGCGGATCGTCGACCACCCCGACATCGCCCAGCGCGGCTACATGCTCGACGTATCCCGCGACAGGGTGCCGACCAACGAGACGCTGGCCTGGCTCGTCAAGGTGCTCGCCGCACTCCGCTACACGCACCTCGAGCTCTACATGGAGCACACCTTCGCCTACAGCGCCCACCGCCAGGTCTGGTGCGACGCCTCGCCGCTCACCCCCGAGGACATCGCGTGGCTCGACGCTCTCTGCGCCGACAACGGGATCGAGCTGGTCGCCAACCAGAACACCTTCGGGCACATGGAGCGATGGCTCCGGCACGATGCCTACCGTGGTCGTGCGGAGTGCCCCGACGGCGCGACGAGCCCGTTCACGGGGCGACCCATGGCGCCCAGCACCCTCGCGCCCACGCCAGACAACGCCGAGTTCGCGCTGACACTCGTGCGCGAGCTCACCGGTCACTTCGCCTCCCACGTCGTGAACATCGGCGCCGACGAGCCCTTCGAGCTGGGCCAGGGCGCCAGCGCAGCTCGGGTGGCCGAACACGGACGTGCGGCCGTCTACCTCGAGCACCTCGACAGGCTGATCCGGCCGCTGGCGGCCGAGGGCAACCATGTCCTCTTCTGGGGCGACGTGCTGCGGCGCCACCCCGACCTGGTGGCGCGCCTACCGGACGCCGGGTCGACGGCGGTGGTGTGGAACTACGAGGCACCATCGCCCGACGGCGGCCTTTTGGCGGGTCTCGGTCCAGACCTCCTCGACACGCTCGGGCTTCCCGATGACGCCCATCGGGGGTTCGTGGCCCATGTGCGCAGCTTCGTGGACACCGGATACCCGTTCTGGGTCGCGCCGGGCACCTCGACGTGGAACTCCCTGCTGGGCCGCTGGACGAACGCGCGAGACAACGTCCTCGACGCTGCCACGGTGGGCCGGTCCGCTGGTGCCGGCGGCTTCCTGCTGACCGATTGGGGCGACAACGGCCACCTCCAGCCGCTGGCGGTGAGCTTGCTGCCCCTCGCCTACGGCGCCGGCGTGGCGTGGTGCGCTGACACCAACGCAGGCCACGACCCGGCTCCCGTCGTCGACGCCCTCACCGGCATGGCCGGTCTGGGAGCGCTCCAAGCGGAGCTCGGGGATGCTCACCTGCTCTCGGGTGTGAGCTCGATCAACGGCAGCGCGCTGTTCGCCGCCCTGGATCCGACTCGGCCACTGCCGCTGATCGGCAGAGGCACGCCCGACACCGTCGCCGAGACGGTTGCCCTCCTCGACCGTGCGCTCGACTGGCTCGCGACTCTGGGCACAGGGTCGGGTCAGTCGCAACCCATTGGTGTCGCCGTCGATCAGGAACGAGCGGAGCAGATCCGGCTCGGGCTCACAGCAGCGGTCCGGCTCGCCCGCCAAGGTGCATGGCGACTCGCCAAGCGCGCGGGGGCAGTGGAGGTGGACGATGGCCTGCTCGCGTCGGATCTGGCCGAGTGCCGCGAGCTCCAAGCTGTTGCGTGGCTCGCGACGAGCCGTGTCGGAGGGCTCGAGGACTCGCTCCGCCACATTCCCAAGGACCCGAGCGGATAGGCGGGCGCCGTACCTAGAGTCGCGGCCGATGCAAGAGATCGTCTCCGCCCTCACGGACCAGCACGCCGAGCTCGACGCCATCGTCGCCCCGCTGACGGAGGCCGAGTGGCTCGCCCCAACGCCTCGGTGCCCGGGCTGGACCGTCAGCGACGTCGTCCTCCACCTTGCGCAGACCGACGAGATGGCGCTTGCGAGCGTCGAGGGGCGCTTCTCTGAGGCACTGGAAGCCTTCGCTCGTGGTCTGGCCGAGGTGAGCTCGGTCGACGACGGCGCGGGCGCGCTGGTCGAAGCCGAGCGCGGCGCGCCGCCCGCCGCGGTCTTCGAGCGTTGGCGAGACAGCGCCAGCGCGCTGCGCCAGGCCTTTGCCGGATGCGATCCGCGCGAGCGCGTGCAGTGGGTCGTGGGTGACATGGCCGCTCGCACCCTTGCGACCACGCGCCTGGCCGAGTGCTGGATCCACACCGGCGACGTGCTCGCCGCCTTCGGGCGGCCCGTCGTGGTTGGCGAGCGGCTCCGTCACATCGCTCGGCTCGCCTGGCGCACGCTGCCCTACGCCTTCGCCTCGGCCGGTCGCACGCTGGCAGGCCCTGTGCGGTTCGAGCTGACCGGTCCCGACGGTGAGGTCTGGGTCTTCGCCACCGAGGAGCCACCGACCACGACGATCACGGGACCGGCCCTCGACCTCTGCCAGGTTGCTGGCCAGCGCGCCGACGCCTCGCAGACGGCGCTGTCCGGTTCGGGCCCGGACGTTGCGGCGGTGCTCGAGCTCGTGCGCACGTTCGCCTGAGCAACGAGCCTGATCGGCGCGGCTGCCTGCCTCAGCGATCCTCCGCGTCGATCCACTTCTCGACGTAGGTGGGCTCCACCCGGCGCAGGTGCTCGAGCGCCGACTCCCCGCTGTCGCACACCTCGATGAGGGCGCGGTTGGCTGCCTTCAGCAGCCCTGCCGTCACCATGCCATCGAGCAGATCGACGAAGGGCGACCAGAACCCGTCTACGTCGAGGAGCACGAGCGGCTTGGCGTGCAGCCCCAGCTGGCTCCAGGTCGCGACCTCGGCCAGCTCGTCGAGAGTGCCGAGGCCGCCGGGCAGCGCGATGAAGGCGTCGGACCGGTCGTACATGAGGGCCTTGCGCTCGTGCATCGAAGCGACCTCGTGCAGCTCGGTCACGCCGCGGTGCGCGACCTCGCGGCGGAACAGACCCTTGGGGATCACACCTGTCACGCGGCCGCCCGCAGCGAGACAAGAGTCGGCCAGCGCGCCCATCAGCCCGACCCGACCACCCCCGTAGACCAGCTCCACCTGCTCCGTCGCCAGCAGCTCACCCAGGTGGCGAGCGGCGTCGAGATACGTCGACCCGTGGCCGCTGGACGATCCACAGAACACGCCTACCGCCGAGATCGCGACCATGCCTGCGGGCCGTCAGGCGGAAGCCGGGACCAAGATGTCGGCCGCCAGCTGATCGAGGCTCGCGACCACCATGTCGGCGTCGAAGGCCAGGCACAGCACCACGAGCCGGTCGACGCCCAGCTCGCGGTACGCCTCGATGTCAGCCGGCGAGGTGGCGTTGAAGTACGGGCAGACCGTGAGCTCGATGTCGGCGCGACTCCTGCCGTGCTCAGCGAGCGTCGCATCGAGACGCTGCAGCGGCTCGCGCAGCTGATCGGGAGTGCGGTTGAAGGAGTACCAGCCCTGGCCCTGGGTCGCCACGCGCCGCATCGCCGCCGCACTCTCGCCACCGACATGGATCGGCGGGTGCGGCTGCTGCACCGGCTTCGGATACATCTTGCAAGCGGGAAGTTCGTACATCTCGCCGTGGTGCTCCGACACCTCGTCGCACCAGAGCGACCGCATCACCGCCAGGTACTCGTCGCAGCGCTGGCCACGGCGCTCGAAGGGCGCAGCAACCGCTTCGAACTCCTCGGCCAGCCAGCCGACGCCGACGCCGAAGTCGACTCGTCCTCCCGAGAGCACGTCGAGATCGACGACCTGCTTGGCGGTGTAGACGGGGTTGCGCTGCGGTACGAGGCAGATGCCAGTGCCGAGCCTGATCGAGTCGGTGACGGCAGCGAGGTAGGTCAGCGCGGTGAGCGGCTCGAGCAGACCGGTGTCGGCGCCGCCCGGGAAGCGCCCGTCCGGCGAGTAGGGGTACTGCGACTCGTACTCGTCGAAGAGCACCACGTGCTCCGCGACCCAGATCGACTCGAAGCCGCGCGCTTCGGCTTCCCGACCGAGGGTTCGAAGGACCCCCGCTGTTGCGTTGCCGTTGCCAAGTGGAGCGAACAGACCGATCTTCATCGGCGGATCATGGCAGGCCACGGAAGTCAGCGCTGACGCTCGTTCCGATCGAGCGCACAGCCGCGCAATCACCCTGGGTCGACGCTGCAAGCCGGGACTCGCGTCATAGCCTTTGGTCATGCAGTGGCGGCGGGCTGGGGCGATGGCGGCGGGTCTCTGCGCGGCCGCGCTCGCCAGCGCATGCGCCAGCGGTGCTACGGCGGACGATGACGGCACGATCCAGCGCGCCCGACCCGTCGAGCCAACGGAGGCAAGCACCACCACGACGACGACGGTCGTCACGACGACCACGATCGCTCCGGCAACCACGACGGTCCCCCCGGCGCCGGCAGAAGCTTCGTCCACCACCAGGCCACACCCGGCACGCAGCATGTTCGAGCAGGCCTGGGTGCCCTACGCCATGTCGGGCCCGGTCACCCTTCACCACCCGTCTGACCGAGTCGAGGCCATCGGCTTCCATCAGTCGGGCCACGACGGAGCGCAGCGCCAGACGGCCTTGCCCGGAGCCGCCCGCTGGTTCGTCCAAGCCGATCGCGAGCGCGACACCGACCCGCAGGGCGCCGCCGACATCGTGGTCGAGCCCGACCGCGGTCTGCGGGTACCTGTCAGCGGCACCGTCGTGAGGGCTGGCACGTACACGCTGTACTGCGACCACATCGACCAGTACGCAGTCATCGAGCCAGATGCGCGGCCGGGGTGGGAGGTCAAGGTGCTCCACATCGAGGGCTTGGTGCTGACCAAGGGCCAGCGAGTGGAGGCGGGTGTGACGCCATTGGCGGCGCGGGCCCGAGTGCTGCCGTTCGCCTCGAACGTGGAGGACGACACAGCAGTGCCGGCCTGGCCGCACGTCCACATCGAGGTCGTCGACCCGAACGTGCCCGACCGCGCGACCGGCCCTGGCTGCAGCTGAGGCACACGATTGAGGAGCGGGACGAACTGTCGTCTCTCGGTCAGCTCACAGGTGGCGCACGGCTTGCCCCAGGGAGACCGCGACAGGATGCTCCGCATGTCACCGGATGATGACCTGCACGATCGCGGCCTTGCCTTCGACCTGACCAAAATGGCGTCTCTCCAACGGGCCCAGCGCATGCTCGGGCGTCGTGGGGCTCTGCAGATCTTCGCCGGTGCGGCCGCTGGACTGGCGCTGGTGGGATGCGCTGGCTCTGACGGCCCCGCCGGATCCACGACCTCGAGCGCCGGGAGCGGCGGCGCTACCAGCACGACCGCCAGTGGGGCAGCATCGGCGGCGATCCCGTCAGAGACGGCGGGGCCGTTCCCGGGAGACGGGTCGAACGGTCCGGACGTCCTCTCGGAGAGCGGGGTGGTGCGCAGCGACATCCGCTCGAGCTTCGGGCCCTACTCAGGCACGGCCGAGGGAGTGCCCCTCGAGCTCTCGCTGCGCGTGGTGGACGCTGGTTCGAGCGCCCCCATCGGGGGTGCCGCGGTCTACGTCTGGCACTGTGACCGCGATGGTCGCTACTCCCTGTACTCGCAGGGCGCCACCGATCAGAACTACCTCCGCGGTGTTCAGGCTGCTGACGCGAGCGGGGAGCTCGAGTTCATCACGGCGTTCCCGGGCGCCTATCAGGGGCGTTGGCCGCACATCCACTTCGAGGTGTTCCCCAACCTCGCGGCCGCGGGCGACGTCGACAACCAGGTCGCCACCTCCCAGCTGGCGCTCCCGCAAGACGCCTGCGAGGAGGTGTACGTGACCGATGGCTACGCCACGAGCGCCCGCAACCTGGCTGGTTCGTCGCTCGACTCCGACACGGTGTTCCGAGACGGCTACTCCGCGCAGCTTGCCTCCGTCAGCGGCGACGCGTCGGCCATGAGAGCCTCTCTCACCATCGCTGTCTGACGCCGGCGGGAGCGGCCAGCCGCCAGGATCTCATTGAGCCGCGAGCGCGCTGGAGGGGGCCCAGCACGAGTGAGTGCCGCTGCTGATCCGCTCGGGTAGCCGGACCCGCGCGATGGGGCCGGCGGTGATGTCCGTTGCATCGAACACGAGGCACTCGCTGCAGTCGCGCACCATGTCGGTCGTGAACGTGACCAGATAGCCGTCGTCTTCGGCGGTGGCACCGACGCGCGGCGCGAACGGCGTCTCGCTGCCGAAGACCCCCTCGCCGAAGGCGTAGCGCTGCTCGCTTCCGGTCAGCAGGTCGTGCTTCACGAGACCGTCGAACAGGAACCAGCCGGGAGCGCCAGTCACGTTGTAGGTGTAGCGGTGGGGGCGGCCGGCGATCGTGCCGTTCACCATCCCGAACTCCATGATGCGATCCGACAGCGACTCCTCGCGCGTCTCGCCCGTCACGAGGTTGAAGCGCCAGCGGTGGGGCCGCGTCTGGAGCTGCTCGAGGTCGAGGTAGCGGTACACGCTCGCCATGTGCGCGTCGGCCGACTCTCGCTTGCGCGGTGAGGGATCGTGCTGGAAGAAGCCGTCGAGCACGACCTCGTCGCCGTCCTCGTAGGCGTTGATCCAGTGCAGGACGTAGGTGGGCTCCGCTTCGAACCAGCGCACCTCGTCGCTCGAGCCTCGCCGCGGCACGATGGCGAAGCGGCTCGGCACGTCGGGGAAGAAGCGCGGCAGGTGCACGCCCTGAGCGAGGAGGTCCGGGTCCCAGAACAGCGGCAGGTCGTTGAGGACGGCGTAGCTCTCGGTGAACGCCATGTCGTGCGGGAGCCGCGGGCCGGGCAGCTCCACGTCGATGGAGTGCTCGAGCGCCCCACCCGGACCGACCACGCCGTAGTGCAGGTAGGGCGCCGCCTTGCCGTAGCCGAAGACCAGCAGCTCGCCGGTGCGCTCGTCGACCTTGGTGTGCGCCGACACCCCTGTCGGGCTCGGGAAGCCGGCGGTCCACGCGGCTTTGCCGGTGGTGTCGAGGGTGCGCGGGTCGAGCTCGTAGAGGTCGCCGCACTGCCAGAAGCTGGTCAGCGCCTTGCCGTTGTGGACGACGACGTCGGTGCTCGACGCATCCTTCATCCGCCCCCGCGCACCCCAGCCGTCCTCCCGCTTCGACTGCTCGGGGTGGCCGAGCATGCCGGTCCAGAGGGACTGCGCGGCGGCCTGCTCCGCCAGGAACCCGTCCGTGCGAACGAACCGGTTCCGGTAGCTCGCCTGCCCGTTGGCGAAGGCGATCTGGTGGAGCATCCCGTCGCCGTCGAACGGGTGGTAGCGCCCGATCGACGGGTGCACCGGGTTCTCGGTGTTGCGCAGGTAGACGCCCTCGAGGTCGGAGGGAAGGTCGCCCTCCACCTCGAGATCCTCGGCGTCCCACTCGCGATGGTTGGGCTTCCACGCACCCGACCGGTACGGGTGGTCGTCGTCAGCCGGAAGCGTGCTGGGGACCGTTCCGACGAGCGTCGCTGCCATCGGCGGAGCGTAACCCTGGCCTATGTCAGCGTCATCCCTCGAGCGCGCTCGGATCGGAGGGGACGTCGACGGCGTGCTGCCGCAGCGCATCGAGCGGGACGATGTCCAGCACAGCCTCGTTGGTCGACGCGAGCACGACGGGAGCGGCGACACCGTCGTTGTAGGCGCGGGCCCAGTTGATCGCGGTCACGCACCAGCGATCACCTGGGACGAGACCGGGGAAGTGGTACTCGGGCACAGGTGTGGAGAGGTCGTTGCCGATGGAGCGCTGGTGCTCCAGGAACTCAGCAGTCACCACGGCGCAGATGGTGTGGCTGCCCAGGTCCTCCGGACCCGTGTTGCAGCAGCCATCTCGGTAGAACCCCGTGACCGGGTCGGTGCCGCAGGGCTCGAGCTCATCACCGAGGACGTTGCGAGCGGTCACCGCGCCAGCATCGCGCACGCGCCCGTGGGAGGACCCGGGCATCGCCGGGTCCTCCCACCAGGCGGTCCTCAGCCGAGGTCGGCGCAGGCGATCCGAGCCCCGCCCGGCTCGTGCACGACGATCGATTCAGCGTTGGTGGCCGCACTCGTCACCCGTGCTTGCCACGTGGTCGCTCCACCGCCGTGCGCGACGCCACCTGGGTTGGTGTCGACGCCGCCAGCAGGGTCGTCGGATGTCGAGAACCACAGCTCGTTCACGGGGTCGACCGCGCCGCCCTCGACGTGCTGGTAGTGGCCGCCGCCGCCCGTCGAGCACGGAGCGTTGTGCAGGTGGCTGGTGTAGTGCTTGGCGGGATCGAGGCCCGCAACGTTGATGCTGCCCTCGGTCGAGGTCTCACCGACGACGAGCTTGGCGGACCCGTGGAGGTCGTAGCCGAGGCCTGCGCCGGTGGCCGTCTCAGTGAACGTCCCGGTCAGCACGTGCTGGTCGGAAGCCCCCGCGACCGTCGCCGCCGCTATCACGCAGGCGGCAGCCATCGCTCCGCCCGCGAGTCGAAGTGCTGTCTTCATGTGTGGTCCCTCCGTCATCGTGGATGTGCCTTCCCAGCCGATGTCGCGCACAAACCGGTCAACGGTTCACGCTCAGACGCGAGGGCGGGCGGCCCGTGCTTCGCAGATTGCTCTGAACAGCCTATTCGCGAAGACACTTGACGTTCAGGGGCGGTGACACTCCGCCGATGTGACCAGTGAGTCAATGGTCATGGAGGGGAGGCACGATGCGAGCACGCAGGATCGCACCAGTCGGGATGGCGACAGCGCCGGCGGTGACTGGTCTGTGCTGGGCGTTGTGCGCGTGGGAGGCCCGGCGGGCCCGTTCCGGCGCGAAGCCCTACACCGAGGCGCTCGACGGCTCGGCTGTGGTCGGAGCGGGCCTGGGCGATCGGCCCGTTCGCATCGCATGGCTGGGCGACAGCCTCGCAGCCGGACTCGGTTGCGACGATGTCGTCGACACCCCTGCACACCTGTCGGCCCGCTTGCTTGAGCGGAGCGTAGAGGTGTCGATGCTGGCGGTGCCCGGGTCGCGGGTCTCCCACGTGCTCGACGAGCAGCTGCCCCTGCTCGACCCGGCGACCGATCTGGTCGTGCTCTGCGTGGGAGCGAACGACGTCGCCGGTGGCACCTCCCGGTCGCGCTACGCGGCGCAGCTCGACGAGGTGCTGACGCGCACGGCTCCGATCCCGGTTGTGCTGCTCACGCTGCCTGACATGGCCATGCCCGACCGCGTCGCCGAGCCGCTTCGATCGATCGCGGGGCTCACCTCGCGCTGGTACGACGCTGCACGGGCTCGTGTAGCCGCGCGCCACGCCCATGTCGTGTCGGTCGACATCGCCAGTCGCCCGCCCGGGATCACCCGCCAGGCAGGCCGCAGGATGCTCTGCGCCGACCGCTTCCACCCCGGGCCTGAGGGGTACCGGGTCTGGGCCGAGCGCATCGCAACCGCCTGCCACCAGCTCCTCGAGGGCGCCCCAGTCCCCACGCTCGTCGACTGACGCGTCGACGCACAGGTCGCGAGCCGGTCCCCCCCGGCCGGTTCGCATCAGCTTGTGGTCACCGCCTGTGCCTCATGCGGGCGGTGACCACGAGCACTCGGCGGTCAGGGTGTGACGAGGATCTTGCAGTGCTCGTCGGGGTTGGCGAGCGCATCGAAGGCGCCGGGAACGCCGTCCAGGTCGACCCGGCCGGTTATGAGGGGTGCGACATCGATCGCCCCTTCGGCGATGGCTTGGAGCGTGCCGGCGAACTCCATCGGGTCGTAGCCGAGCACGAACTGGATGTTCAGCTCCTTGCTGATCCCGAAGAACGGGTTGATGTGGTCGGGCTGCATGCAGACGCCGACGACCACGATGCGGCTGCCGTGCGGGGCCTGCCTGAGAGCGCCGTCGATGATGCCCGGCACGCCGATCGCCTCGAAGACGACGAGCGGCCGGCCCTTGCCGGTGCGCCCCCAGGCGTCGAAGGCATCGTCCGTCGCCGGGTCGACCACCTCATGGGCGCCCATCGTGGTGGCCAGAGCTCGTCGGGCCGGCGAGAAGTCCGAGGCCACGATGTGGTCGACGCCCTTCAGGCGGAGAGCTGCGATCACCGCGAGGCCCACCGGCCCACAGCCGAGCACCAGCGCGCCCTCGCCCGGCTTGATGTTGGACCGGTTGACGGCGTGCAAGCCGACAGCCATGGGCTCCGTGAGCGCAGCGTGCTCCGCCGGCAGTCCGTTGGGCACCTCGTGGAGCATCGGGGCGGAGAGCAGCATGCGCTCGCCGTACCCAGCAGCCACCTCGTTGCTGTAGACGATCGGCTGCACTCCCGTCATCGACAGCAGGATCGGGATCGACGTCACGAGCGTGCCTGGCGCCGGGCCGACCGTGTCGGGGCCGACCTCGAGCACCTCGGCGGCGAACTCGTGACCCATGAACACGTCACGCTCGAGGTCGATGCCCGTGGCCATGCCCAGCTCGGGCATGCCCTCCATCTGCTCGGTCAGGGCAAGCATGTCGGCCCCGTGCTTGGCGAAGTGGAGGTCGGAGCCGCAGATGCCGCAGGCCTTCACTTGCACGAGCACCTGCCCGAAGCCGGGCTCGGGCTCGGGCACGTCGTCGCGCACGTAGATCGTCCCAGACTTCAGTGCTGCGGCTCGCATGTCAGCGACCTCCTGTCGCGAGGGTGTTCAGGAACGTGATGATCGCCTCGTTGACCTCGCCGGGCGACTCCTGCTGCACCCAGTGGCCGGCTCCCTCGACCAGCACGTTGCCGCGATGGTCGGTGACGATGTCGTCCTGGATGCCGAGCGGCGTCATCAGGAGCACGGGGTCGAGCGCGCCTCCGATGAACAGCGATGGCATCGTCACCTTGGCGCCGTCGAGCTGGGGGGTGATCTCCCAGTTGCGATCGATGTTCCGGTACCAGTTGATGCCCCCCGTGTAGCCGGTGCGCGTGAACTCAGCGATGTAGTGGTCGAGCTCGGCCTGGCTGAGCCAGTCGGGGAGGCCAGCTGGCTCGGGCAGGCGGTCGACGAATCCGCGCCCGTCGTTGGCCGACATCGCCGAGGTGTCGACTGTCTCGCCGTCGATTGCGCTGATGCCTGCAAGCATGCGCCGCATCGTGGTGGCCGGATCTGCGCCCAGGTCGGCGTCGGCGACCTCGGGCTCCTGGAAGTACACCATGTAGAAGAAGGCGTCGCCGAGTGCCATGCGGAGCATCTGGATCGGTGGCATCGGGCCGCGCGGCAGCAGCGGCACGCTCATGGCGACGACCGCGGCGACGCGCTCTGGGTGGAGCCGCGACAGCGCACCCACGACCATCGACCCCCAGTCGTGCCCCACGAAGGTGGCGCGCTCCTCGCCAAGGTCGTCGAGCAGACCGACGAGGTCGTCGGTGAGGTGGACGATGTCGTAGTCGGTCACTTCCTCCGGACGGCTGGAGCGGCCGTAGCCGCGCATGTCGGGTGCGACTGCGCGAAAGCCGGCGTCGGCGATCGCCGGCAGCTGGTGGCGCCACGAGTACGAGAGCTCGGGGAACCCGTGCACGAAGATCACGGGAACGCCTTCGCCGGCCTCCACCACATGGAGGTCGACCCCGTTGGTGGAGACCGTGCGCTCCGTGGTGCTGGGGTGCGTGGCGTGCATCGCTGAGTCTTCTCCTGGTCGGTCGTGTCGAGGGTTGGGTTGCTCGTGATGGCGGGCGCTGAGGCGGTGGCGTGCTCAGACGGTGTGATCGAGCACTCGGGACGTGGCCGACTCGGGCACCGCGGCTAGGGCGCTGAGCAGCTCGGACCGGGTGGGCCCGGCCCGCTCCGGCTGCGGATAGGCGTCGGGGTTGGCGATGACATCGGCGACCGCCGTGAGGAACTCGCCGTCGCTCATCAGGGCTGTGGGCGGGATGAGCAGGTTCATGAGGCGGGCTATGCCGCGGCCGATCACCGGGTGGGTCGCCGCGGCGGCGAAAACGGCCGCCATCGCCTTGGCGGCGTCGGAGGCGGGGCCGTCACCAGCGCCGATCGCGCCGCTCCCGCCAGGATCGGAGCCCATGCGGTCCATCTGCACCGATGCCTCGAACCAGGGCGCCACCTCGCGGTCGCAAGCGCTCTCGTAGGCAGCCGAGCGGGCGATGGGGTCGTCGGGGTGAGTGGCGAACGCCTCCGCCAGCAGCGTGGCTTGGACGACCGCGAGCGCGCAGCCACGGCCGTAGAGCGGGTTGGTGGTCGTGTGTGCGTCGCCGAGTGCGTGGAAGCCGATGACGCTCGGGTTGCCCGCCTCGTCGGTGAAGCGTCGCAGGCGGTTGATCAGCCCGGTCATGGGTCGAACGTCGCCGATCGGGGTGAGCGGTCCGTGCGCGAAGAACTGGTCCGGGCCCGGCAGCAGGCGGCAAGCCAGGTCGAAGCGATCGGGGTGGCTCAGCGCCTGCCGCAGGTCGGAGTCGGCGGTGCGCACAGCGAGCGTGACGGACAGGGTGTTGCCGTCGCCCGGCACGCCCAGGTACTTGACGAAGCCTAGGTCGCCGCCCAGCTTGGGGTCGATCTCCTCGGTGCTCCAGGGCCGGTGGTACCAGCGCGTGAGGTACATCAGGCCGCTCTCGTGCACGGTCTCGGGCACCTCGACGCCGGCTTCGGCGAGCCACTGCGGCACCGGTCCGCGCCGCCCCGTCGCGGCGATCACCACGTCGGCCTCGATTACGTCCCCGTCGACCCGAACCCCCTTCACCAAACAAGGTCTGTGAACCGCCACGTCCGCATTCCGGCCGCCCGGGTTCACAGACGTCGTGAGGAGGCCGGACACGGCGGCGCCGGTGCGCACCTCGATGCCGGGCTGGGCGAGGACGGCCTTGCGGAGCACCCACTCGAGCGTGGTGCGGCGCACGATGATGACCTTGAGGTCCTCGTCGCCGGGGCGCGGCTCGCCCAGGTTGGCGGTCATCGGCATCGTCATGCCACCGGCCGCGAGCAGGTCGGCCAGGACGTCGGGGAAGTGCTCGCGCAGCTCGACCTGGAGGCGTGCCAGGAAGCCGTGGGTCTGGTGAACCTGCGGCGCGCCGCGCCGCTCGGCCAGGAACGCCTCCTCGGCGTCGGCCGTCGGCGGCAGCGGATCGCGCTCGAGCAGGGTGACGCTGTGACCGGCCCGACCCAGAGCGAGGGCAGCCGTGAGCCCACCGACGCCGCCTCCCACCACGAGCACTCGCCTCCGACATGCACCCTCCTGTGACCGAACGCGACCCTATGTCCGAGTTGCGTCCCATCGCACAGTCGGCCCGACCCCGAGCTAGGGCGACGCGCCTAGATCCAGGGGCGGGTGATGTCCCGATCGGGGCCGGGCGGCGGCGGCACGAACCCGGGCCGTGGGCGCCAGCCGCTCTCGGCCAGATCCTCGAGCACGTGAGCCATGTTGAGGAGGTCTTCCTCGAAGGAGAACTTGCCGCCACCGGCGTAGCGCATCAGCGACACGCCGGTCTGCTGGTAGGCGGTGCCGTCATCGCGCTGCCCCGGCAGCACCTGGCGCCAGGTAACGACGACGTCGTCTCCGTTGATCGCCGCGAAGCTGATGGGGAAGCGCCAGTCCTCCAGGCCCCGCATGCTCTCGACGAGGAACTCGCGGATCTCGGCGATGCCCTGTATTCGGCCCCATGCGGGATCGATGTAGATGGCGTCGTCGGTGAAGATGTCGGCGAGGTCGAGCCACGTGGCGTCGCCCGCCTCGATGCGGTTGCGCAGCGCCAGATAGCCGTCGACGGTCGCTTGCACCTCGTCCTGTGGGTGGGTCATCGCCGGAGGCTAACGGCGCCGTTCCCGGCCGGCCGAGCGCCGCACCTAGAGCGTGGGGTGCAGAGGCCGCCGGCGCGGGACCAGCGTGGACGAGCGCTCGCCGCACGTGCAGTGCCAGCGGACGACGAAGCCCGTCGGCGTGTTGTCGATGGCCTCGATGGCCGAGGTGGTGACGAGGACCTGGCGTCCGTGTCGGGGGCAGTGAGCGCTGATCATTTCGACCTCTCAGGGGGAGACGCCCATCCTTGCTGTGGGACCTCCCGCAGTGTGAGCGATTTGCGCCACCACGACGAGTGGCAGGGTTGACTACTACCACCATGTTTCTGCCATGATGGGGGCATGGCGCAGCACACCGTCGCAGCGGTCGTCACCCACGGCGTGAGCCCCTTCGAGCTGAGCGTGGCCTGCGAGGTCTTCGGGCTCGATCGCAGCGAGCTGGTCGACCCCTGGTACCGCTTCATCATCTGCTCGGCGGTCGAACCGCCCATCCAGACCAAGGGCACGAGCGGCATGACGATGGACACGCCGTTCCGCCTGTCCGACCTCGAGATGGCTGACACGATCGTGGTCCCGATGTGGTCGCCCGACCGCGAGCCGCCCGCCGAGCTCGTCGACGCGCTGCGCGCGGCCCATGCGAGAGGGACGCGCATCCTGAGCTTCTGCAGCGGAGCGTTCCTCCTCGGTTACGCCGGGCTGCTCGACGGCCGTCGCGCCACGACCCACTGGATCTACTCGGATCGGCTGGCTGAGCTGTTCCCGCAGGTCGACGTCGAGCCCGACGTGCTCTACGTCGTGGACGGCACCGTCATGACATCTGCCGGCACCGCCGCCGCGATCGACCTGTGCCTAAATCTCGTGCGCCTCGACCACGGCGCCGACGTGGCCAACGCGGTGGCGCGGCGCATGGTGGTGCCGCCGCACCGTGACGGCGGCCAAGCGCAGTACATCCAGGCTCCCGTGCCCATGTGCGCCGACGAGGCCGACCCGTTCCGCGAGACGTTGGACTGGGCGCTGGAGCACCTCGACGAGCAGCTCACCGTCGACGTGCTGGCGCGCCGAGCGGCGACCAGCCCTCGCACGTTCGCTCGGCGCTTCGTGGCGGCCACCGGCACCACACCGCTGCAGTGGCTGCTGCGCCAGCGGGTGCTGTTGGCGCAGCGCCTGCTCGAGACGACCGACGAGCCGGTCGAGCGCATCGCGACGCGTTGCGGGTTCGGCACGGCCGCCGGCATGCGAGTGCACTTCCAACGGCAGGTCGGCACCAACCCCACCTCCTACCGGCGCACCTTCCGGCGCCGTGCGGGCGTCATGACCGGTCCGCTGCCGGCGGAGCCGCTGAGCGCTCGCCCGCTCGCCGGCTAGGGCGCGGGCGCTGTCAAACCTTTGGCCGCGGTCGCAGCAGCAGCTGGTGGGCGGGGTCGAAGCCAGCACGCCGGTAGAACCGCACCGATCTCTCCGATGGGCTGAGCACGATGCGCTCGAGGCCGGCCGAGTCGGCATGAGCGACGAGGGCGTCGAGGAGACGCCGACCCACACCACCGTCTCGATGCTCCGCAGCGACGAACATGTTCCCCAGGTAGCCCCATGCTCCGGCATCGATCCCCGGTGCGGGCATCCGCGTGAACGTGGCCAGGTTCACCATCCCGACGGCGACGCCGTCGATCTCCGCCAGCCAGAAGGTGCGAGTCCGCGACTCGGCCTCGAACCAGGCCCGGAAGCGCGCTGCCAGATCGGGATCGGGGCGTGGCCCGCGGCGCTCGTCCGTCCAGGCCTGGCGCAGCGCTATCAGCGCATCGACGTCAGCGGCTCCGGCGACCCTGACGGTCACGTCCGTCACGGGTGGGCGGCCCACATCGCGTAGCGCGGCTCGAACAGAGCCGGCATGCCGCCGGTGTGCATGAAGACGATCGTCCCGCTCTTGGGTGCGCGACCCTCGCGCACGGCGGCGATGAGCCCTGCGAGCGCCTTGCCGGTGTAGACGGGGTCGAGCACCAGACCCTCCATGCGCGCCGCCAGGTCGAGCGCTTCGCGGCAGCCGGCGGTGGGGGCGCCGTAGCCCTCACCGAAGCGGTCGTGGTCGACGGCGACGCGACCAACCGGCGCTGGCAGACCAGCCAGCTCCGCGGCCGCGGCCGCCTTCTCGGGCACGACGGCGTCGAGGTCGGGACGGGTGCCGGCGTCGACCCCGAGGACCAGGTCGAGCGAGCCCAGCCCGGCAGCCAACCCGGCGTGCGTGCCGCCGGAGCCGTCGCCGGTGACGACCAGCGACACGCCTGGCAGCTGGGCGAGGAGCTCTCGAGCGGCGACGACGTAGCCGAGCTCGCCGATCGTCGAGGCGCCGCCCACGGGGATGAGATAGGGCTTGCGGCCGAGAGCGCTGCGCTGATCGGCCTCGTCTCGCATGCGCTGCTCGAGCGCGTAGTAGCCGATCGGACCGGCCCACACGATCTCCGCGCCGAGCAGGTGGTCGATCTCGATGTTCCCGGTGGGCACGGGCACCGGGTCGCCGGCCAGCACGAGAGTGCAGTCGAGGCCGAGGCGGTTGGCCGCAGCGGCGGTGAGGCGGGCGTGGTTCGACTGCTCGCCCCCACCTGTGACGAGCATGTCGCAGCCCTGCGCCATTGCGTCGGCGCACAGGTGCTCCAGCTTGCGCACCTTGTTGCCACCGCCCGCGAGGCCTGTGAGGTCGTCGCGCTTGACCCAGAGCCGACCGGGATCGAGGCCGAGGGCAGCTCCGAGCCGGTCCATCGGCTGCACGGGCGTGGGCCAGGCGATCCCGAGCTGAACGCGTCTTTCGAGCACGACCCTGGTCTACTGCCGCTCAGTCGTCTCCGCCGCCGTCGTTTCCACGGCCCTTGCCGGCGTCGTCGCACTCCTTCTTCGAGCCGACGCAGCGCACGTAGGCGCCGTCGAAGCCGTCGCCCGCGAGATCGTCGAGGGCGGATCCGGCCAGGTCGGCGTCCGCGAACGGGCCGGCGTAGGCGACCCAGTGCCCGCTGCTGAGTGAGTCGTAGTCGTCGGATCGCAGGACGCCGGCCGGGTAGCCGGCGGCCGCAACGTCCGCTGCCACGTCCTCCGCCTCCGCCTGTGAGCCCTCGGACGCCACGATGGCCACCCACACGGGCGTCTCGAGCTCGCCGGGAGCCGCGACGGGCAACGTGGTGGAGCTGGCCGTTGTCTCGCTGGTCGCCGTGCCGTCAGTGGGCGGCGCGACCGCATCGACACCGGAGCGGCGAGGCGGCGGATCGGGCTTGCCGTCGTCGAGCACCTGCAACCCGAGGGCGAATGAACCGGCGCCGACCATCAGCGAGGCGAGCGCCACGGACAGAGCGAAGCGTCCGCGCGTCACCGTCGCGACCCGTACGAGCGCACGCAGCGCGACATCAGCGACCGAACATGGCGAGCCACTCGGCCTCGCTCTTGGGGGTGAACACGAAGTTCCAGCGGCGGGTGTCCGCCATGGAGGCGGACGGCTCGGCCGAGTAGAGGTGGCCCGGGAAGAGGATGGCGTGGTCGGGCACCTTGGCCAGCTTCGTGGTGAGGCTCTCGTAGAGCTTGGCCGGGTCGCCGCCCGGGAGGTCGGTGCGTCCGCAGCCCTCGAGGAAGAGGGTGTCGCCGCTCACCAGACAGTCGTTGACGTAGAAGCACTGGCTTCCCGGTGTGTGACCGGGCGTGTGGATCAGCTCGATCGGAACCTCTCCGACCATGACGGTGTCGCCGCTGGTGTGAGCGACGAGGTCGGAGCTGGCGACCTCGGTGGTGCGCAGCACCCACTCGACCTCATCTGCCTGCACGTGGATCGGCACCGGGTTGGCGGCGAGCAGCTCGCGGATGCCGTCGATGCCGTAGCCCATCATCGAGCCACCCACGTGGTCGGGGTGGTAGTGCGTGGCGAGCGCACCGGTGAGGCGCATGCCGTCGGCGTCGAGGATCTCGAGAAGGCCGGGGATGTCATAGGCAGGGTCGATGGCGACGGCCTCGCCCGTGGCTCGGTCGCCCACCAGGTAGACGAAGTTCACCATCTGGCGGGCGATCGGATCCTGCCGGGCGAAGTCGCGCCCAGCGAGGAGCTGGCGGAAGTACAGACGGTCGTCACCGTTGTCTCGCTCGATTGGCTCACTCATATCCTGTGCACCCTATGACGCCCGCCCTGCCCGCCGTCAGCCTCGACGTCGGCGGTGTGCTCGTGGTGCCAGACCACGCCGTGCTGGCGACAGCGCTCGAAGCAGAGGGCATCGCGTTCGATCGATCACGGTTCGGCGTGGGTCACTACCTCGCGATGGCCGCGGTCGACGCGGCGGCGTCCAAGCCGGAGGACTTCACGGACTACCTCGATGGCTTCGTCGCAGCCGTCGCCGTGCCGGCGGCGCAGCGCTCCCGCGCGCATGCAGCGCTCGCCGCCGTGCTGGCCACCCCGGTCTGGTGCCAGCCAGTCGAGGGCTCCCGCGAGGGCGTGCGAGCGCTCGTCGCTGAAGGAGTCCGGATCGCGATCACGTCGAACAGCGACGGCACCATCGCCGAGCACCTCGTGGCGCACGAGTGGGTGCAGCTTGGCGACGGCCCTCTCGCCAGCGTCGAGGTCATCACCGACTCGGGAGTGATCGGAGCAGCCAAGCCGGCGCCCGAGGTCTACGCAGCGACTGTCGCCGGCCTCGGACTGGAGCCCCACGAGGTGCTGCACGTGGGTGACAGCGTGCACTACGACGTCGATGGGGCTGCCGCCTGCGGCCTTCGCTCGGTCCACATGGACCCCTTCGGCGTCTGTGCATCGGATGACCATTCGCACATCCGCTCGTTGGTCGAGGTGCTCGCCCTGCACTGAGAGCGAGATTGCTGTCAGGGCTCGACCACGACCTCATCGCCTTGGCGGATCGAGCCAGGCTCGCGCACCCATGCGTAGACGCGGCTCCAGCCCGGATGCTTCTCGTGGTTCATGCGGTTGAAGTCACGGCCGGCGAACCAGGCGGCGTTCTTCTGGCAGGGCGTCGCGTAGGCCGACACCTCGGCCAGCACCTCGCCTAGGCGCATCTGCGCGCCCGGTCGGATGGTCGACCAGTCGAGGCCCGACAACGTGAGGTTCTCGCCGGCCAGCCCCGGTTCGATCGGGTGGCCCTCGGCGCGAAGGGCATCGATGACCTCCGTCGACCAGAGGCACAGCGCCTGCAGAGGACGCCCGTGGTGCAGGCGCGATGCCTGCCTATCACCGGCCAGGCCGCGCAGCCCGACCTGCGCCGCCACTATGGGCTTCTTCGGTACTCCGCCGTCTGACACGTTGATCTGCGCGACCGTTCCTGACTGCCGCGGTGCGCCGGCGCCCAGAGCGTGGATCCCGCGGCCGATGTCGCGCAGGTGGTGGCTCGCGTCGTGGATGGCGTGACGCAGCACCCAGCCGCCGTCGACGACGTGGCCGTCAGCCAGAGCGGTGCGGGCCCAGGCGGGATCGTCCTCGGGACCGACGCGCGCGGCCCGGTCGTGCAGGCGGGTGAGGTTGGCGGACAGGCGCTCGAGCGCGGCGTCGAACCCGTCGCTCACGTCAGGTGCATGCCCCTCGGGCACGGCCTCGACCTCGAGCTCGTCGATCGTCAGGAGCCCATGCAGGAGGCGACCCATCGCCTGCGTGACATCGGCGCTGTGCGCTGTGTACTCGGCGGCCGACCAGACCCCGGGGTTGGGGCGGGCGAGCAGAACGCTCTCGTCGATCCCCTCCGTGGTCTGACGCCACATCGGCGCAAGCGCGCGCAACGTGCCGAGTGCGTCTTGGAGGTCGTATTCAGCGCCGTCGAAGCGGCAGGCCGGGCATGTCTCGGGCGGACGAGTCACCGCACCAGTAGAGCGCGTCGGACCCGGTCGGCGTCGACTGAGCCGCTCATCGGCCTTCGCTGGTCGAGCCCGCCCGCCTGTCAGGTGAGGCGGTCAGGCGGTGTCGGGGTCGTCGTGGCCGTGGCCCGAGGGGTGGCGCTGCGAGTGAGAGTGGTCGTGGCCGGTCTGCTCGGCGGTGCCGTAGCGGTCGTCCGGCGCATCAGGCACGACCCGCAGCCCGGTGCGGCCGGCGGCCTCGGCTCGCGAGATCACCTCGCGCAGCGGGAGGCCGGTGCGGCGGGCGACGCGGGCCGCGTCGTCGTGCTCGACCTTGACGCGTCCGGGGCTCACCTTCACGTTGATGCGGTAGCCCTCCACCTCGACCGAGTCGACGCTGCGAGCGGACGGCCATCTCTCCAGCGAGGTGCCGCGCACGCCGAGCGAGCCGGTCTCCGCAGTCAGCGTCGCCGCCACCTGCGCGGCGAGCGAGGTGTCGGCCAACGCCGAGACGGTGTGCGCCGGACGACCCTTCTTCATGACGATCGGCGTCACCCAGGCATCGTGCGCGCCCGCGTCGAGCAGCGCAGCGACCGTGTGGGCGAGCGTCTCGCCGGTGGCGTCGTCGACGTTCGCTTCGAGCAGCACGACCGGCTGACCGGCGCCGAGCGCCTCGACCGATGTTCCGATCACGACCTGCGTGGCGTTGGGGCGACCGTCTACCTCGCGGGATCCGGCGCCGAACCCGGTGGCCTCGATCGACATCGACGGCAGCGGACCGAAGCCCGTGGCGAGCGCCGCCAGGATGGCCGCGCCGGTCGGCGTGGTGAGCTCGACGCCGAGGTCGATGCCGGTCGTCGGCGCGCCAACCGATCCGAGCAGCTCGACAACAGCGGGGGCGGGGTTGGGCAGGAGCCCGTGAGCGGCGCGGACCATGCCCGTGCCTGTCACGACCGTCGAGGCCCTCACCTCGTCCACGCCGAGCACCTCGAGCGCAGCGCATGTGCCGACGACGTCGACGATGGCGTCGAGCCCGCCGACCTCGTGGAAGTGGACCTGCTCGGGCGGGCGCCGGTGCAGGCGGCCCTCGGCCGCGGCGAGGGCCCCGAACACGGCGAGAGCGCGCGCCGAGACCCGCTCGGGCAGACGGGCCTCTTCGACGAGCGCCGCGATGTGCGAGGCGGTGCGCACGACGGTGCCCTCCTCGGCGTGCACGTGGAGCTTGGTCGCCGCGATGCCGCAGCGCAGGACTGGCTCTGCCTCGACCGACCAGCCGCTGACTGGGAGGCGCTCGACGAGCCCGCGCACCTCGGCGAGGTCGGCACCGGCGTCGATCAGGGAGCCGAGTGCCATGTCGCCCGCGATGCCAGAGAAGCAGTGGAACCACGCCAGGCGGGTCACTTGATCATCCTCATCACAGCGCACGCAGCGCCGTAGCCGTTGTCGATCCCGACGACGGTGATCCCGGCCGCGCACGAGGCCAGCATCGCCAGCAGGGCGGTCACGCCCTCGAGCGAGGCGCCGTATCCCACGCTGGTCGGCACCGCCACCACGGGAGCCGGGGTGAGCCCGCCGACCAGGCTCGCCAGAGCACCTTCCATCCCCGCCACGACGACGACCACGTCAGCGTCGGTGAGGAGGTCGACGTCGGCCAGCAGCCGATGCACTCCCGCGACGCCGGCATCGGTCAGGCGGACTGGCTCGATGCCGTGGGCCGCCAGCACAGCGGCGCACTCCTCTGCGACGGGCAGGTCGGCGGTGCCTGCGGTGCACACCACGACTCGTTCGGGGCGCGGCGCCGCGGGTCGCCACACGACGGTCGACCCGTGTTGAAGGCCGCCGGGGCAGGCGGCGAGAGCGGCCTCGGCCTGCTCGCCGGTGGCGCGAGTCAGAAGGACCGGGCTGGCCCCGGCGTCGAGCAGCTCTGCGACGATCGCAGCCGCGTGGGCCGGGTCCTTCCCGGGGCCATACACCGCCTCGGGCACGCCTTGGCGCAGTGAGCGGTGGTGGTCGACGCGCGCAAAGCCCAGATCAGCGAACGGCAAGCGGCGTAGGAGGGCCAGCGCATCGTCGGGGTGCATGTCGCCCGAGCGCACGTCGTCGAGCAATCGCTGGAGAGCCGCTTCGTCCACATCAGTAGCATTGCGCCTCGTGGCCGACGACGCAGCAACCCCGCCGGTCCGCCGCGTCGCCTTCCTCGGCCCCGAGGGCACCTTCACCGAGCAGGCGCTGCTGAGCCAGCCGGATCTGGCGTCGCAGGAGCTGGTCGGGATGGGCACCTTCGCCGAGGTGCTGGCGGCGGTGGATGCGGGCGAGGTCGACCTGGGCTTCGTCGGCATCGAGAACTCGATCGAGGGCACGGTCAACGTCACGATCGACGCCTTGGCGCTCGAGCACGACCTGCTGATCGAGCGTGAGGTCGTGCTCGGGATCCAGCTCAGCCTGATGGCTCCGCCCGGCGTCGAGCTGGCGGACATCGAGCGAGTGCTCACCTTTCCGGTGGCAGCCGGCCAGTGCCGTGCCTGGCTGGCATCGGAGCTGCCCGGCGTCGAGGTGGTCGCCGCCAACTCCAACGCCGAGGCCGCCCGCTTGGTAGGCGAGGAGCACGACGGGCGCTCCGCCGCCGTCGCTCCCGCTCTGGCCGCCAAGATCTACGGGCTCGACGTGCTGGCGAGTGACATCGAGGACCACCCGGAGAACAGCACCCGCTTCGTCCTCGTCGGCCGCGGGCCGGTGCCGCCGCCGACTGGCCACGACAAGACGACGATCGTGGTCTTCCAGCGCACCGACCGCGCCGGCTCGCTGCTCGCGATCCTCCAGGAGTTCGCAGCCCGGTCGATCAACCTCGTGAAGCTGGAGTCGCGCCCCACCAAGAAGGCCCTAGGCGACTACTGCTTCATCATCGACCTCGAGGGCCATCTGGCCGACGAGCTCGTGGCCGACTGCTTGCGTGACGTCCGCTCGAAGGTTGCCGACATCAAGTTCCTCGGCAGCTATCCCGCCGCCGGCGAGCACGGCGCCGCCGTGCGGCGCGACGCCGAGGAGGCGTGGCGTGTCGCCGACGCCTGGATCAAAGCCCAGCGCGACAAGCTCGGCTGACTCGCCACCCCACTATCGTCGTCGCCGGAGCGGTGGCCGAGTGGACGAAGGCAACGGCCTTGAAAGTCGTCGACCCGCAAGGGTTCGTGGGTTCGAATCCCACCCGCTCCGCCAAGAGCCACGTCGACGCGAAGATCGCCCAGCGGCAGCTGGGCGATCGAGCGGAGAGGGTGGGATTTGAACCCACGGACAAGGTTGCCCTCGTCACGGCCTTAGCAGGGCCGCGCATTAAACCAGACTCTGCCACCTCTCCATGGGGCTCACCGCACTGCCGAATCTTGAGACAGCGCGGACCCGCGAAGATACTCCGCAGCCTTGAGGCAGATGCCAGGCGAGTCTTGGAGATGCCCCACTGCTCGGTTGCAGGGATCGCACAGCAGTCCTCGGATCTGCCCAGTCCGGTGGTCGTGATCGACGGTCAACGGAGCGGCGCGTTCGCCACAGATCGCACACCTACCGCTCTGACCGGTCACCAGGGCCTTGTACCCCTGTTCGTCGAGTCCGTACGCGTACAGGCGCTGTCGCGCTGAGGTGTAGGTGCTCCGAGACCGCTTCATCGTTGCCTCATCAGATACTGGGCAGCCGACTCGCACCGTGTCGGGTCATCGCGAAGCTCACCGAGCGCGAAGTTGCAGTTGACACATAGGAGCCCTCGCACCATGCCTGTCCGGTGGTCGTGGTCGACCACTAGAACCGCATGTCGCCTCTCACAGATTGCGCAACATCCCCGTTGTGCGACGAAGAGCGTCTCGTGCTCGTGGCGGCCGAGTCCGTACTTCCGTGCGAGGGCCCGCCACCGAACCCGCTGCTTTCTGCGGTCGTCGGTGCGCGCAGCCTCGAGGATCTCCTCACGATTGCGCGCGTAGCGGCTTCGCTCCTGTGCTGCTCGGCACGCCTTGCAGAGCGGGTGCCGTCCGAGTCGGCCTTGCTTCTGCAAGGGGAAGCTCTCCAAAGGCTTCGACGCTCTGCACTCGCGGCATCGCTTTAGGACGACCTGTCCCTCGCTCACTCATCCTCCCCGCGCGCATGCTCATCGCTCGGGGAAGCGAGCTCACTCTACGCCAGCGCCGATTCGATCTAGGCCACACCTCTGGACCGACTGGCAGACGCGAGACTGCGCGGATGAGGCAGCTCGTGGTGCGGGGGGCGTCGGTGTGGCGTGGGAGCGCCTGGGACGTCGGTGACCTCGTGTGCAGCGACGGGCTGCTTGCCGAGGTGGCCGGTGCCGATGCGACCGTCTTCGATGCTGACGGGCTGCTCGCCGTGCCCGGGTTCGTGGACCTTCAGTGCAATGGCGCGCTGGGCATCGACCTGGCGGGGGAGCCCGAGCGGCTCTGGGAGCTGAGCGCCCAGTTGCCGCGCTGGGGGGTGACCGCCTGGCTGCCGACCATCGTCACCACCCCGCTGGGCGTCGTGGACCGGGCATTGGTGACGCTGGCAGCGGGACCACCGCCAGGCTGGGTCGGGGCCGTCCCCATGGGTCTGCATCTGGAGGGCCCCTTCCTGTCGCCGTGTCGCAAGGGCGCGCACCCGGAGGCGCTGCTGCGAACCCCCTCACTCGACGCGATCGATGGCTGGTCGCGCGCTGAAGGCGTGGCCCTCGTCACGCTGGCACCGGAGCTCGAGGGAGCCCACCCCGTCATCGAGGAGCTTGTGGCGCGCGGTGTGGTCGTATCGATCGGTCACTCCGACGCCTCCGCAGCGGAGGCCTCTTCAGCGGTCGACTCTGGTGCTACGTGGGTGACCCATCTGTTCAACGCCATGTCGCCGTTGCACCACCGCGAACCGGGCGTGGTCGGTGCCGCGCTGAGCGACGAACGGCTGCGGGTCGGAATGATCGCGGACGGCATCCACGTGCACCCGTCGGTCGTGAAGCTGGCCCAGCGTGCTCTCGGCGAACGGCTGGTCCTCGTCACCGACGCTGTGGCCGCCCTCGGGATGGAGCACGGTGAGCAGGCGCTCGGCCGGGCGACGGTGCACGTCGGCGCCGACGGGGTGCGCCTGCCCGACGGCACGCTGGCCGGCAGCAACCTCGCCATGGACCAGGCGGTGCGCAACCTCATCGCCTTCAGCGGATGCCAACGTGAGGCCGCGTTGCACGCTGCATCGACCGTCCCCGCCGCCGTGCTCGGCGATGAGCAGCGCGGCACGCTGGCCCCCGGCTCGCGAGCTGATGTGGCACTGCTCACACAGGACCTCGAGGTCGCGGCGACGATCGTGGGAGGCGAGGTGGTGCACGGCGCCAATCGGCGCTGAGCTAGCGGTCAGGCGCTGAGGTGGAGTGCGCGGCGCAGGCGGTCGTAGGCGGAGTTCGCCGCGATCATGCGGCGCATGGCGTCGTCGTCCGTGCACTCGGTGCCGGTGCGGTCGGGGTGGCAGGCCTGTGCGATCCGGCGGCGCGCCGCGGACGCGTCGCCGAGAGTGGCACCGGGAAGCAGCCCGAGCACGGCGTAGGGATCGGCGTCGGGATGCTCCCACCACTCGATGTTCGTGCGGCCCTCCTCGAGCACGCGCTCTCCGCTCCAGTGCCGAGCTCGCAGGCGCTGGAGGTCGCGCTGGGCCTGCAGGCGCGCGGCTCTGGCCCGGAAGCGCTCGGCCAGCTCGGCGGCTCGCGCCGGGTCAGCAGCGCCGGTGGACCAGCTCGACCCGTCAGTGAGATCGATGGTCCGGTCCGGCCCGTCCTGCGGCAGCAGGTCTTGGTCGAGCAGCGACGCCCGCTCGTCGCTGGATGCAGATCGCCAGAAGCCCATCTCTGACCTCCCTCCGTGAGACGAACCTACGGCGAGCGTTCGCAGCGATCGCGGATGGTCATCCAGTGGCCCGTGGGCTGACCGGCGCCCGAATGGGCAAGGTCACGTGTCGTGGTCGAGTCGTTACAGTCGCTGGGGCGGGTCTGCGGCCCAGGCCAGGGGACGGTAGGAACGGTTTGAAGGAGCTGCTCGAGGCGCTCGAAGAGGGGCGAGGCGGATGCCTCGTCGTCGAGCGGCCGGGAGGGGCGCACATCGAGCTGCCGAGCAATCAGCTGGCTCGAGTGCTCTCAGCACGAGCGACACGGGACGAGCAGCTCCTTGCATACGCCGGTCTCGCCACGCTCTGCGCTCCGGTCCTTCCGCTGCTCGACGAGCTGCCTCCCGTCCAGGCCTCTGCCCTTCGCGGCGCGCTCGCCCTCGGTCCTCCAAGCGGAGACGCCTTGGCCGTCGCCGCCGGGTTTCGCAGCCTCTTGATGCTGGCCGCCGAGCGCGGGCCGGTCCTGGTGGTGGTGGAGGATGCCCACCTCCTCGATCGAGGCTCGGCCGCGGCGCTCGCCTACGCCTCGCGCCGGCTGGATGGTGCCGCTGTGGGCATCGCCATCGCCCAAGACCCGCTCGTGCCCGGCCGGCTGGAGCTGCCGGAGGCGCGCCACGTGGCACTACCGCCGCCGGCCAGCCCCCCGATCGGCGACCTTCCAGCGGACCGGGTGGACGTCGCGCTGGCGCGGGCGCTCGGTCGAGGCAGCGCGGTCGACCATGCGGCGGCACTAGAGGCCAGAGCGGCTGCCACGCCGTCGGATCACGACCGAGCGGAGGCGCTGCTGGCCGCGGGCCAGGCCTGGCTCAACGCGGGTTGTCCCGATCAAGCGCTCGTGGCAGCCCGAGGCGCCGAGGTGCCTCGGGCCGCTCCGGCCCTTGCTCCTCGAGCGGAGCTCCTCCTCGGTCGCATCGAGGCCTTCCGCGGGAACGGTCGTGTCAGCGCGGCACATCTCGAGCGGGCCGTTGCACTGGCGGGCGAAGAAGCGCACGAAGTCGCGGCCGCCGCCTCGCTGCTTCTGGTGCCGCCAGCGCTGTTCGCCGGTCGGGTCGACGACGCCAGGGCATCGCTCGAGCGGGCGAGTGCTCACACCGATGCGGTTGGATCGGGTGAGGGTGACCCGCTACGTCGGATGCTCGTCGCGGCCGAGACCGCGGTCGCTCTCGCTACAGGTCAGCCCTCAGACGTTGACGCGCTGGTCGGGCTGGCAGAGGCCGCTGAGGTCGACGTGACAGACGTGTCCTCGTTCGTCACCACAGTCGCGCTGCCGCTGATCTGGCTCGAGCGGGAGGACCTGGCCGTTCCCCTCCTCGAGCGGGTGGTAGCCGGCTTGCGCGCGCGGGGTGCCATCGGGGCGCTGCCGATGCCACTGTGCGCGCTCTCGGTCGCGGAGCGGCGCACCGGGCGGCCGACTCGGGCTCTCATCGTCGCCTCCGAGGCGAAGGACCTGGCAGACCAGATGGGACACCGCGCAGCACGCCTCTTCGCAAGCTCCGAGCTGGCCAACGTCCACAGCCTGTTCGGGGACATCGACCGCTGCCGCGCCGCCGCTCAGGTCGTGCTCGACGCCGGTGGGTCGCAGCGGAGTGCTTTCAGGACGAGCGCGCTCAGCGCGCTGGCGACTGTCGAGCTCTGGTCCGGAGACCCGGCTCGCGTGATCGACCTGCTCGAGCCGCTCGTCGTCGAGGGCGGAGCCCTGGCGCCATCCGTCACCCTGTTCCATCACACCCTGTTGACCGCTTACGTGGCCGTTGGCCGGAGCGGCGATGCCCTGCCGCTGCTCACCGTCCTCGAGCAGGCTGCCCCGGCGAACGATGGTCGCCTTCGGGCCACGCTCGCGCGGTGTGAGGCGCTGCTCGCCCCCGTTGAGGATCGTGATGGCGCCTTTGCCCACGCCGTCGGGCTGACGGGCAACCGCCCAATCGTCCGAGAGCTGACGCGACTCGTCTACGCCCGCCGCCTTCTCGCCGATGGTGAGATCGACCGTGGGTCGAGCCTGCTCAGTGAGCTCTCGACGCTCGACGACGAGAACCTTCTGGGGGTCGCCCGCGCGGCGCGTCTGAGTCTGGCCCGGTTGGGTGTGGCTGTGGCGCGAGCCGAGCCGGGTTGGGCCCACCTCGGGCCCTTGGAGCTGGAGGTAGCCCTCTCTGCCGCAGATCGGGTGTCGGTCAGCTCGCTGGCTGATCGTCTGCGGCTCAGCCCGCCCGAGGTCGAGCGGTTGCGGGACGACGTGCTAGCAGTCCTCGGCGTCCGCTCCGGACCTGCGGTGGCCTCCGCACTGCGGCGACCGATGAACGTCGGGGCCTCGAACACGCCGCCCGTGGAGATCCGCCTCCTCGGGGGTCTCAGGGTGCTCGTCGGGGGACAGCTGGTCGACGTGCCGGCCGGAGCAGTGTCGACTGCGTTGGGCTTCCTGGCGCTGCGTCGCACCGTGCACCTAGAAGAGCTGACGGATGTGCTGTGGCCCAAGGCCTCGCCCGACTTGGCCAGGCGTCGCATTCGGAACGTCCTCGCCCGAGCACGCCGCGCTGTCGGGCCGATCTTCAGCCGCCACGGAGAGCGCCTCGAGCTGGCGGACGACGTCGTCGTCGATCACCACGTGCTCGAGACGCGGTCGCGCCGAGCCCTTGCGGCCGAGCCAGGCTCGGAGCGGAGCGCGCTGCTTGAGTCGGCGCTCCATGCCCACGAGGGCACGCTGCTTCCGGAGCTGCTCTACGAGGACTGGACTCAGGCTGCACGCCGGCGAAGCGAGGCCCGGCGCGAGGACCTGCTTCGTGCGCTCGAGGAGGAGAGTGCGCCTCCCTGAGGGCGCGTGGTCACCAGACGGGGTGGAGGGCTCGGCGGAGGCGGTCGTAGGCGGCGTTGGCGGCGACCATGCGGCGAACTGCATCGTCCGGATCGTCGCCCGGCCCCAAGCGGTCGGGATGGCAGGCCTGCGCCACGCTTCGCCGGGCAGCGGCCGCCTCGTCCATCGACGCGCCTGGCAGCAGCCCGAGCACGGCGTACGGGTCTGCTTCGGGGTGCTCCCACCACTCGATCTGGCGCCGGCTCTCTTCGAGCACGCGCTCGGCGCTCCAGTGGCGATCGCGCAGGCGTAGCAGCTCCTGCTGTGCCTCCCGGCGAGCCGCTCGCACTCGGAACCGCTCGGCCAGCTCCGCCGAACAGACGGGATCGCCTGCGATCCGCTGGGTCCATCCGCTGCCAGCAGTGAGGTCGATGATCACGTCGGCCGGGCAGGTGGTCGCCTCCCCGCCCGCGGGTGGCTCGCGCCGCCCCGGTGACGCGCCGACGGCGCTGTCAGCCACCGCCCGGTCCCGCTTCTTCGCTCCTCGGCGTCCACCCCATCGAACCATCCGCATGCCTCCCGGCGCTCATGTTGCGATGGGCGCGTACCGTGCACGTACCGCCGCCTGACCAACCGGACAACTTGCGTGTTTCGTACGGCCCGCCTACGCCATCGCTTCGAACCGGCTTGGCGGGCGCCGCCTGCGGGACCGCTCGACGAAAGGACTGATCCATGTCAGATGCGCCGTGGCAGGGAGACGCCTGCTCGCTGGTCGACGCCTTCCGGGCGGGGGAGCGATCACCTCTCGAGGAGCTCGACGCCACGCTCACTGCCATCGAGGCATCAGACCTGAACTGCTTCTCTCATCTGGACCCTGAGCGAGCGCGCGCTGCTGCGCTCGAGGCCGACGTCTCGCTGCCCTTCGGTGGCGTGCCGACCGCGATCAAGGAGCTCGACCCGGTCGAGGGGTGGCCCTTCAGCGAGGCGTCGCTCGTCTACAAGGACCGGATCGCGACCTACACCTCGCACCAGACGCAGCGGCTGTTCGAGCGCGGCGGCGTGGTGCCGGTCGGCAAGACGACGGCCAGCGAGTTCGGCGGCCTCAACGTCAGCGTCTCGAAGATCAACGGGGTCACCCACAACCCATGGCAGCGGGGCCGCACGTGCGGAGGCTCCTCGGGCGGCTCGGCGTCCGCCGTTGCAGGTGGCCTCGTCACCCTCGCCACCGGTGGAGACGGCGGCGGATCGATCCGCATCCCCGCGGGCTACACCGGGCTGCTCGGCATGAAGGGCACGTTCGGGCGCATCCCACGCGGGCCCCACGCCTTCATGCGCCCCAACACGGTCGTGCTCGGCAACTTGGCGCGCTCGGTGCGCGACGCGGCTCGCTACTACGACGTGTGCGCCGGAACGAACCTCTATGACCCCTCGAGCCTGCCGTCGCATGGGCGCTGGGAGGCGGGCCTCGGCACGAGCGAGCTGAAGGGGTTGCGCGTCGCCGTCGTGCCGGCGCTGGGCGGCGTGACGCTCGAGCCCGGCGTCGAGGACCGCATCCGCACCGAGGCGAAGCTGCTCATGGCCGACACGGGCATGGTCGAGGTCGACGTGCGCGTCGAGCCCCCGAACCTGGCGGCACAGTGGATGATGGGCAACCTCGCCACGCTCCTCGCCGACCTCGGCGAGCTCTGGCCAGGCTGCTCCGACGAGCTCACAGATGAGGTTGCCGTCGGCCTGCACCTGGCGGAGGCCATGTACAACCTGCGCACCGCGGCGGTCGCCGAGGAGCTGCGCATCCAGGCCAACGAGGTGATGGCGCGGGCCTTCGAGCAGGCCGACCTGATCATCGCCGCCACGAACCCGGGCCCTGCCTTCGCAGCCGACGCCGTCACGAGCAACGAGCAGGCGCCGATCATCAACAAGCTCTTCTCCGACGGTCCGGCGCGCTACGCCGTGCGCGCCCTCCTCGGAGCAGTGCGGGTCGCGGCCGGGCTCGTGCCGAAGCTCCCGTCGGCGGTGCTCGGTCAGGCGGAGTCGCGCTTCCCCGATCTCGTGAACATGGGAGCGCTGACCATCATCTCCAACATCTACGGCAACCCGGCGGTTTCGATCCCCGCCGGCACGGTCGACGGTCTCCCCGTCGGCATGCAGGTGCTGGCGCCACACCACCGTGACGAGCTGCTGTTCGACGTTGCGCTGGCTGTCGAGCTGGAGCGGCCCTGGCCGCAGGTGGCGCCTTCAGCCTGAGGCTCCCTCGGTCCGCGGGCGGGCTGCGGGCGCCTCTGGAAGGATGGCGCCATGGCGCGCTTCAAGGTCGGCGACAAGGTCATCATCACCGAGGGCGACTTCAAGGGCGAGCGAGGTGCGATCGTCGACAAGCGCCTGCTCGGCAAGGGCCTAAACGGTCGCACTCGAGAAGAACGGCAAGGAGATCAAGACCGAGGAGGGTCACGTCAACCTCGCCGACGGCGACTGAGGTGACCAACTTCCACCAGGAAGGAACGGTCCTCTAGGCTGTCCGTCCCTTGACCTGCCAGCAGGTCGGGAGCAGTGCTCCAGCGCTCGTAGCTCAATTGGAGAGAGCATCTGACTACGGATCAGAAGGTTGGGGGTTCGAGTCCCTCCGAGCGCGC
>JBMOLI010000014.1:0-2663 GCA_049325515.1 Actinomycetota bacterium
TGTGGGTTCCGGAAATTCTGGCGAGTCGATTCCGGAAACTCTGGCGACTTGAGTTGACGCTCCCACCGTGGGGTCGTCAAGTCCGAGATGCCTGGTCCGCATCGAGGGGCCGTCGAGCTCGATGAGCCGGCCACGCTCGAGGACGCGATCGACGATCGCGGCCGCGAGATCCTCGTCGTGCAGTACCCGGCCCCAGGCCGAGAGCGGCTTGTTCGTTGTGAAGATCATCGAGCGACGACGCAGGTGGCGGTCGTTCACGACGTGGAAGAGCACGTTCGCGGCGTCCGTTCCGTAGGTGAGGTACCCGACCTCGTCAATCACGAGCACGTGGGGATGCGTGTACCGCTGGATCGCCTCGGCGAGTCGTCCCGCCCGGCTCGCTCGGGAGAGGTCATCGATCAGCGCGGCCGCCGTGACGAAGTACGCGTCGAAGCCGTTCTGGATCGCCCGGTACGCGATTGCCACCGCGAGGTGGGTCTTGCCGCGACCGCTCTTGCCGCGCAGCACGAGGTTGTTCCCCGCAGTGACAAAGTCCGGCGAGAGCGCCGTTCCCAACAGCGACAGACGGAGCGACGACTGCAGCGTGAAGTCGAAGTCGTCGATCGTCTTGAGGAAGGGGAAGCGGGCCTTCCGCGAGAGCCGCTGCAGCCGGGTCTGCTGCCGATGGGCGACCTCCTCGGTGATCAGCAGCGCGAGGAAGTCGTAGTACGACCAGTCGCTGCGCTCGGCTCGCGCGATGACTTCGCGATAGAGCCGTCGCACCGTCGCCAGGTGGAGCCTGCGCAGAAGCGGATCGAGATTCTGCGGAAGCTTCTGAAGCTCGGTGGTGCCGCGGTCCTCGGCGGCGTCAAGGGTCGCCTTCGGCGCCCGCTCCGCGGCTAGCGCCCTTGACCCCGCCTGCGGGCCGCTGCTGATGGCATCGATGGGATCGCGGCGTTCGCCGCGTCCGGTTTCCCGATCGCGCCGATTCACAGCAGCCTCCCCTGCGCCGCGCGCGGGATCGTGCCCGCGATGATCTGCGTGATGTAGTTCTCGACGTACTCCACGCCGAAGGTCCTCGCGTTGACCGCGTGGGTGAAGGCGCTGTTCATCGCGTCGGGCCCGAAGGTCTGCAGGAGCTCGTGCAGGCCTTCGATCTCGGAGATCCACTCCCTGGGTCTGCGATGCGTGATCTCGGTCAAGTACTCCTGCGCAGCGTTGCCGGTCTCGAGGAGGTTCTGTCGCATCATGTAGCGACGACCGCGCTTGCCGCTCACCGCGGCCAGCATCTGCGCTCGGTGCTCGGGCAGCTTCGATTTCCCGTGAGGCGGGAGCGTCGGGTGGAGCGACTCGAATCGGCCGGCGACGATGCGCACTCGGTCGCGGTAGATCCAGAGCGTGCCTGCGAGCCCCATCGCGTCGGGCGGCATCGAGTACTCGCGCGTGTCGTGGAGCACCATGCCCGTAGGTCCCACCTGGATCGGGTAGCGGAGCGCGAGGTCGTCCGGAGTGACATTCAGCGGCCGGAGACGCGGCCGCTCCTCCTTCATCCGCTCGGCCGGGATCACCTTCGTCGCTCGACATGGCCGCTGGGTGTTCGCGTCCTGAAGCCATTCGCCGAGCTGCGCGAGCAGATCCGCTTCGTCGTGGAATCGCCGCTGCTTGAAGAAGGACCCCTTCACCCAGCCGACGATGTTCTCGACGGAACCCTTCTCCTGTCCGCGGCGCGGCCAGCAGACCTCGACGCCGACCCCGATCTGCAGCGTCACCTGCGCGAAGGTCGGGTTCCACTCGGTGACCGTCCCGTCGCTCTTCCAAGTGAGCGCCACGGTCTTCGGACGATCGAAGACCGCGAGCAACGGACGACCGCCCCACGCGGTGAAGTGATCGAGCAGCGTGCGGACCAGCGTTTCAACCCGCTCGTTCGGCACGATCGTTACCTGTGCCCACCGTGAGTACTTCAGGCGGGACGCGAAGAAGTGGATGCGCTTCTTCGAACCGTCGTCGAACGTCACGTCGACTTGTCCGAAGTCGTGCTGGCTGAACTCGCCGGGCAATCCCTCGAACCTCACCAGCGGACGAACGCGCTTGGGGCGCACCAGCGCGACGAGCGCGTAGAACGCGGTCTTCGCGCCGATGTAGCCCTTCAGCTTCGCACGGCGGAGGAGCTCGACCGAGAGCAGCTCCTGTCGCTCGGTCTCCGGCTTCGCCTCTTCCTTCGCGAACTGCTCGAGCACGAACGAGCGGAATGCCTCGGCCTTCGGTGGGCGCCCGATCCTGCGGCGCGCCACCTCGGCCGAGACGTTCACCTCGGTGATCGGCCGTTCCTTCTCGATCCGCTCAACGCTTCGCTTTCCTACGCCGGCGAGCTTCGCCGTCTCCTCCTGCGAGTGCCCGGCCTCGCGGAGTACCTGGATCTGGTACCTCTTCAACATGTCGATCATTCCTTTCCGCACCTCGAACGGCCATTGGGGCCTTCGAGGCGACTGTCGGTCTCAGCCTTCGAGACTCGCCAGAATTTCCGGAAAGGGTGTCGTCAGAGTTACCGGAACCCACATGTCCGAAGTCGTGCTGGCTGAACTCGCCGGGCAATCCCTCGAACCTCACCAGCGGACGAACGCGCTTGGGGCGCACCAGCGCGACGAGCGCGTAGAACGCGGTCTTCGCGCCGATGTAGCCCTTCA
>JBMOLI010000015.1:0-2566 GCA_049325515.1 Actinomycetota bacterium
CCTCGGTCGACACGTGAAAACCGGCCAATGATCGACAGCCCAAAACCGGCCAACGAGAAATGCCGGGACCGGGTGTAACTACCTCGCCGCCTCCTGCTGGCGCAAATCGGCGTGCTCCTTCATCCGCCAGCTTCTTGGCCCACAGGTGAGGACGTGGGCGTGGTGCAGGAGTCGGTCGAGCATCGCGGCGACCGGCGCCACGTCACCGAGCAGCTTGCCCCAGTCCTCCACCGGCCGATTCGACGTCAGCAGTGTGCTGACGCGCTCGTACCGCCGCATGATGAGCTCGAGCAGGTCCTCGGCGGCGGTGCTGGGCAGCTTGCGCATCCCGAGGTCGTCGATGATGAGCAGCGGCACCGCGGCCAGCTCGGCGAAGCGCTCCTTGCGGGCTCCGTCGATGGTCGCCTCCGCGAGCTCCTCGAGCAGCACATGCGCCTCGCGGTACAGCACCCGGAAGCCCTGCCCAATCGCTGTACGGCCGACTGCTTGCGCGAGGTGGCTCTTGCCCGTTCCAGGCGGCCCGAGGAAGACGACGTCCTCGTGCTGCGACACGAATCTCGCCGTAGCCAGCTCGAAGACCAGACGGCGATTCATCTTCTTGTTGAAGTCGAAGTCGAAGTTGTCGAGCGCCTTCCCTGCGTCTCGAAACCCAGCAGCCCTCGTGCGCCGCTCTATCTGCCGATCCTGGCGCCGGGTGAGCTCATCTTGGACGAGCGTCGAGATGAGGTCGATGGGCGGCATCTTCTCGGCCTGGGCTTGAAGCAACCGAGGTTCGAGCGTCATTGCCATTCCGGAGAGCCGTAACTGGCGCATGGCTCGGTCGAGTTCTACGAGATTCACTTTCTTCTCCTTGGGTTGTGCTGCGTTGAATGAGGTCGCGGTACTCGGTCAGCTCCCGAATGAGCGGGTCCACCTGGCGCAAGGTGAGCTGCAGCGGCGGCTTGCGCTCGAGGTAGATGCGGACGAAGCGGTACGTCGGGACGGCAGCCTCGAGCGCCACGGCGCAGGCGTGGTCGACTGCCGCCGCCCCGTGCCTCCTCGCGGCCGACAAGACGCCGAGAATTCGCCGAACTCCGTGCTCGCCATCGCGCTGGTGAATCCGCTCGCAGACGGCCCCGATGTGCTTGCCAGCTCGAGCCGCGCGAGCCAGTAGCTCGAGCGTCGTCCCGGGTGTCCGGGCCGGCAGGTCTTTTCGCTCGTAGCGATGGTGCCCTGGGCGTTGCCGGATGTGCTCTCGAAGAAGCTGACCAGTCGTCGCGTCGAGAATCCGGACGCGCAGCTCGTCCCACTGCACCGACACCTCGGCGCCGATGAGCGCCGGTGCCGCCGCGTAGTAGGCCGAAGCCACCTCGACGCAGCGGTCGAGGTGAACGGTGCGCTTGCCGAACTCGTAATAGCGGAAGGGCTCGACGGGCAGCGGCAAGAGTGTCGGCTTCTCCTCGGAGAACATCGCCGCCACCTGCCGTTTGGTGGTGCCGTGGATGCGTGTGTCGGCCCAGCGCTCTTCCCATTGGTCCAGGTAGGTTTGAGCTTCCTCGATGTTCTCGAATCGCATCCCCTTGAGCGGAGTGCGCTGGGCGTGCCCGACACCGGACTCGACTTTGCCTTTACGGTCTGGGTCGCCGACCCGGCAGGGCAGCGCGACGACGCCGTAATGGGCGAGCACGTCGCGGTAGAGCGGATTGAGCGCCGGCTCGTAGATATCGGGCTTGAGCACGCCCTCGCCGAGGTTGTCGTGAACGACGACGCGAGGCGCTCCGCCGAGTCGCTGGAAGGTCTTCTCGTGCAGCTGCGCCCAGACCTTCGAGCTCGACTTCCACACGAGCAGCCGCACCGACTTACGGCTGAAGCCCAAGGTGAAGACGAACAGCCGGGTGCGACGGTACTTGCCCGTCTCCGGGTGCCGGACCATCGGCCCTTCGCCGTAGTCGACCTGGCCCTCTTCGCCGGGCCCGGTTTCGATGATGCCGCTCGTTTCCGGCGTGCGCTGACCACGAAGCTTGCGAGCGAAGCGCATCACGCTCGGGTACTTGGCGGCGAAGCCGTGCTGGGTGACCAGGTCTTGCCAGATGGCCACGGCATTCCGGCCACGTGACAGGCCCTGCTCGATGAATTCCCGGTAAGGCTCGCAGGCGCTCGCCGCTGGGCACCGCCCTGGTCGGGGCGGCCATGCTGGCTGCGCCGCGACGGACGGATTTATTGGCGCCGAGTCGGTGATCACCTCGTTGGCCGGATTTGCCGGCGTCGAGGAGTCGGTGATCACCTCATTGGCCGGTTTTGCCGGTGGTCCTCGCCCCCAGCGCCGCGGCGGACGGATGGGTATCCCAGCCGCACGCAGATACGCGCCGGCGGTTTCCCGCCGAATTCCGGTGGCTTCCTCAATGCGCCGAAGCGGCCATCCAAGCCGCCCCAGCGCCAATACCTGCTGCTTCTTCTCTTCGCTCAAGACGTTGGCCATCCCGGCGGCGCAGCACTGCTACGCCGCCTTCGTCAACGTCCCGGCTCCCTTCCTCATTGGCCGGTTTTGAGGCGATCATCCTTGGCCGGTTTTGCCCGTCGCCCGAGG
>JBMOLI010000016.1:0-22052 GCA_049325515.1 Actinomycetota bacterium
CTCCCCTCGCGCTCGACCGCACCGGTCAAGCCATCACCGTCCTCACATCCCTGCGCTGACCCGTCGCGCCCCGAACCCAGTCCACGACGTCCGAGCCACAATTGGGACGCGCCTCTAATAGGTCCCGGATGTGGGAGCCAGTGCCTCAAGAGCTCGGCGGCGGGACCTATTGCCTCGGGTCCGGGCTTGGGTTCGCGGCAAGCAGCGTCCCGCCGGTGGCTGGCACCATGACTGCGTGTTTCTCGCTGCGCTCGTAGAGACCTCTGCTGCCGTTGCGGCTACGCGGTCGCGCAAGGCGAAGACGGAGGCGCTCGTAGCGCTGCTGCGCGGGCTGGAGGCGACAGAGATCGAGCCGGCCGTGGGGTTCCTCGTCGGGGTCCCGCGCCAGGGGCGCATCGGGGTGGGCTGGCGCACGGCCTTCTCGATCGACGTCTCACACTCCGAAACACCGTCGCTCGGCGTCCTCGACCTCGATCGAGCGCTGACGACTCTCGCCGACGCCTCAGGACCGGGTTCCGCGACGGTGCGGCAGCTTCAGCTCACCGACCTGTTGTCCTCGTCGACGGTCGAGGAGGCGCACTTCATCCGGCGCCTCCTCACAGGTGAGCTGCGACAGGGCGCGCTGGCCGGCGTGATGACCGATGCGGTCGCCCAAGCCAGCGTGGCGCCGATCGACGCCGTGCGCAGGGCCGCGATGCTGACCGGCGATCTCGGGGCGACTGCTCGGATGGCCCTGGTCGAGGGTGTCGAAGCGCTCGAGGCAGTGCGCCTAACGGTGTTGAGACCGATCGAGCCGATGCTGGCCTCCACGGCGACGGGTGTGGTCGACGCGCTCGCCAAGACCGGCGAGGCGTCGGTCGAGTGGAAGCTCGACGGCGCACGCGTCCAGGTGCACCGCCGAGGCAGTGAGGTTCGAGTCTTCACTCGCAACCTCAACGACATAACGCATCGTCTTCCCGGCGTCGTGGCGATCGCTCTAGCGCTACCCGCCGAGGCAGTCGTGCTCGACGGAGAGGTGCTCGGCGTGGACGACGACGCCAAGCCGCAGGCGTTCCAGGACACGATGAGCGCCTTCGGTCGCGAGGACGCGGTCGGTGGTGGTGACCGTCTGCACGTGCGCTTCTTCGATGTGCTGCACGTCGACGGTGCCGACCTGATCGACGAGCCGCTCCACGTGCGCCAGGAGCGGCTCGACGAGCTGGTCGGAGACCTCGCCGTCCCCCGGGTCCACACGTCTGACGAGGCGGCCGCGCAGGCCGCGCTCGACCTGGCGCTCACCGAGGGGCACGAAGGCGTCATGGTGAAGGCGCTCGGCTCCAGCTACGAGGCGGGGCGTCGGGGCGGCTCGTGGCGTAAGGTGAAGCCTGTTCGCACGCTCGACCTGGTGATCCTGGCGGCGGAGTGGGGCCACGGGAGGCGCCAGGGCTGGCTGTCGAACCTCTGGCTCGGCGCGCGCCATCCCGATGGCGGGTTCGTGATGGTCGGCAAGACGTTCAAGGGGCTCACCGACGAGCTGCTGGCCTGGCAGACGGCCGCCCTGCTCGAGCGCGAGGTGAGCCGCGACGGCATCGTGGTCCACGTGACCCCAAGTCTCGTCGTCGAGGTGGCCCTCGACGGAGTGCAGACGAGCACGCGCTATCCCGGCGGGGTCGCCCTCCGCTTCGCCCGAGTGAAGGGCTACCGGCCCGACAAGGACGCGAAGGACGCCGATCTCATCGGCACAGTCCAAGCCCTTCGATGAGCTACCTCACGGACGGGCCGACCTACCTCGCTTCACCTAGGACCTGCGTCGCCCGCTCGTCGGTGCGGGCAACACAGATCCGTGATGTGGCGCCTCTAGCGCGTGCGTCGGCGTGCGTTGCCGCCGGCGGGGCGGCCCGGACGGGCAGCTCCAGCACCAGCGGGTCGTCGGCCGGGCTTTGCGCCAAGGCGACCGGATCGTGCGGGTGCACCCTCACGATCCTGACCGTTGCGGGCGGGGGCTCGCCCAGGCTTGCCGTCGCTGGTCCGACCATCGCGACTCTGGGCCTTGGCGGCCTGTGAGGTGCCACGAGGCTTCCACTCGCTTGCCTTGCCCTCTGCCGGGCGGCCATCGCGGCTCTGGCTCTCGAAGCGGCGCTGGCCAGCTGACTTGGGTGCCGAGCCGCGCGTGCTGGCTCCACCCTTGCGGTGACCGGGACGGTCGGTGCGGTCGGAACGCGGCCTGTCCTCAGCCCGGGCCCGCTCGCGGCGTGACACGCCGTCGAGTCCGTCGCCGCGGTCGATCGGCTTGGGAGGAGCCGCCGTGAGGATGGTCGCCGCCGTGGCGACCGTGGCCGCCTCGATCGGCTCGCGCCGGCGCAGCTCGCGCTGCATCCTGCGCACGTCCTTCTCCTTCTCTGGGGACACGAGCGTGATGACCGTGCCGGGATCACCCGCACGCCCCGTGCGGCCCGCTCGGTGGACGTAGTCCTTGTCGGTCGCGGGCGGATCGAACTGGAGCACACAGGCCACGCCGTCGACGTGGATGCCGCGGGCTGCCACGTCCGTGGCCACGAGCACGTGCACGTCGCCGCGGCCGAACGCCCCGAGCGCGCGCTCGCGCTGGCTCTGGCTGCGGTCGCCGTGGATCGCCTCCGCGCGCACGCCGGCCTTGTTCAGCTGCTTCGACAGCCGCTCGGCTCCGTGGCGGGTGCGGCTGAAGACGATGGCCGGCCACGAGCGCTCGACGATGGCGGTGGCGACGGCGATGCGGTCGGCATGCGACACGGCCCAGAAGCGATGCGTCACCTCGCCCTGCTTCTCCAACGAGACGGCCTCGTGGTGTGCGGGGTTGGTCTGGTAGTTGCGCACGAGCACGTCGACGTCGCCGTCGAGCGTTGCGGAGAAGAGCATCGTCTGACGCTGCTTGTTGGTCATGTCGAGCAGGCGCCGCACCTCCGGCAGGAACCCCATGTCGGCCATGCGATCGGCCTCGTCGATCACGACGATGTTGACGTCGTCGAGTCGCAGCGAGCCGCGCTCGAGCAGGTCCTTGAGGCGACCCGGCGTGGCCACGACCACCTCGACGCCACGAGCCAGCGCCTTCATCTGGCGATCCATGCCGGCGCCGCCGTAGATGGCGAGCACCTCGGTCTTGGTGCCCCAGCAGAGCGCCTCCAGCTGGTCCTGCACCTGGGAAGCGAGCTCACGGGTTGGCACCAGCACGAGCGCCCTCGGGCGCCGCGGCGTGGCCTTCTCGACCCGTGCGAGCAGGGGCAGACCGAACGCGATCGTCTTGCCTGATCCGGTCGGTGCCTTGCCGCAGACGTCACGGCCCGCGAGAGCATCGGGAAGGGTGGCCGCCTGCACGGGGAAGGGGTCGACGATGCCCAGGTCGGACAGGCGTGCGCAGAGGCGGGCGGGTACGCCGAGATCGGCGAAGGTGGGGGGCATTCCGGGGGGTTCTCCTGCATCGAGTGAGCGGACACGCGCGTGCTCGAACAGGATCCAGCCGGTCGGCCGGAGAGGGTGTCGAGCGCAGCGATGTGGCTGCTCCATGGGTGGCAGTCTCAAGCCACAGCTCGACACGGCCCGCCAGCGGCTGCTGACGTCGGCGCAACACTCCGGGGTGCGCCGCCGGACTCCACCATCGGTCCCCTTGGCGACGCCATGGAACTGGATCATCCGGCGCCGAGCTGTCCCATAGGCCATGATGACCCCGGCGCGGCGAAGTAGCCCATGACACAGGGGGAGACCAGCTGAGCACTCCTGTCGTTGCAACAGCCGAGACAGACACTGCCCTGGCGGTCGCCAACCTCGAGGTCGTTTACAACGACGCCATCCTGGTGCTCCGCGGGGTCAGCCTGAAGGTGCCGACCGGGCAGATCGTCGCTCTGCTCGGCGCCAACGGCGCCGGCAAGACCACGTTGCTGCGCGCGGTCACGGGCCTCCTAGACCTCCACCGCGGGCGCATCACGAAGGGCAGCGTCCATCTCGACGGCCACGACATCACGAAGGACGATGCCGCCGACATCGTCCGATCGGGCTTGGCTCAGGTGATGGAGGGCCGGAGGATCTTCGCCGAGCTCACCGTCGACGAGAACCTTCGCACCGGGGCCTACACGCGGAGCGACAAGGCAGAGGTTTCAGCCAGCTACGACCGCGTGATGGAACTCTTCCCGGTCCTCGGTCAACGCCGCAAGAGCACGGCTGGGTACCTGTCGGGCGGCGAGCAGCAGATGGTGGCCATCGGGCGAGCCCTCATGGCCAGCCCACAGATCCTACTTCTCGACGAGCCGTCGCTCGGCCTTGCACCCAAGGTGGTCGACCAGATCCGCGACATCGTCCGCGCCGTCAACGAGCATGGCACGAGCGTGCTGCTCGTCGAGCAGAACGCGACGATGGCGCTCTCGATCGCCCGCCACGGGTACGTGCTGGAGCACGGCCGGATCGTGAAGGACGGCCCCGGCCAAGCGCTCCTAGCCGACAAGGACATCCGCGAGTTCTACCTGGGCATAGGTGAGGCCGGCCGCCGTTCCTTCCGTGAGGTAAAGACCTACCGACGCAAGAAGAGCTGGGGGGCCTGATGACGGAGCCCACCGAGACGTTGGATCCGTCGGTCGCCGCGACGACCGACGGCACACCGCTGCTCGAGGTGCGTGGGATCACGCTGCGCTTCGGGGGCGTCACCGCCCTGTCAGACGTCAGCTTCGAAGTGAAGCGAGGCGAGCTGTTCGCCATCATCGGGCCGAACGGTGCGGGGAAGACCTCGATCTTCAACTGTCTGTCGGCGGTGTACCGCCCGCAGCAGGGCGTCATCAAGCTCGACGGTGTCGACCTCATCGGCCAGAAGCCTGCTCGCACCGCCAAGCTCGGCATCGGCCGCACCTTCCAGAACCTCGGGCTGTTCGCTCAGCTCGACGTGATCGACAACTTGCTGCTCGGCCGGCACCACCTCATGCGCACCGGCTTCCTCACGGGTGCGCTGTGGGTCGGGTGGGCCAAGCGTGAGGAGCTCCAGCACCGGCGCGCGGTCGAGGAGATCGTCGACTTCCTCGACCTCGGCAGCTACCGGCGGATGCCTGTGGGGGTCCTGCCGTACGGTGTCCAGAAGCGAATCGAGCTCGGCCGGGCGTTGGCATCGGAGCCGCGGCTGCTGTTGCTCGACGAGCCCGTGGCGGGCATGAACCTCGAGGAGACCGAGGACATGGCCCGTTACATCATCGAGATCCGCGACCGGCTGCGGATTCCCATGGTTCTCGTAGAGCACGACATGCGCATGGTGATGGACATCGCCGATCGCGTGATGGTCCTCGACTTCGGGATCCCCATCGCCACGGGATCTCCAGCGAACATCCAGTCGGACCAGCGGGTCATCGAGGCCTACCTTGGGGGGACATGACGGCCACCACGACGGCGGCGGCCGACCGGGCCGGAGACCTCGACGGCCCCACGCTGGCCCACATCCTGCTGGCCCGGGCCGCCTCTGCGCCCGAGACCGTCGCGATGCGCAAGAAGCACCTGGGCGTGTGGCGGCCGTACGGCTGGAGGGAGTACGCGGAACGCGCAGCGGCGGTGGCGGCCGGCCTGCGGGCACTAGGCGTCGAGCCGGGCGACAAGGTCGCCATCCAGTCACAGAACCGCCCAGCTTGGCTCCTCTGCGATCTCGCGGTGCAGGGCCTCGGCGGCGTGAGCGTCGGCGTCTATCCCACGTCCCCGGTTGCCGAGGTCGAGTACTTGCTCGAGCACTCCGAAGCCGTAGTGCTCATCGCAGAAGACGAGGAGCAGGTCGACAAGGCGCTCGCCGTGCGGGCCCGCACCCCCCGTCTCCGCAAGATCGTGGTGATCGATCCCCGCGGCGTCGCCCTGGGCGACGACCAGCTCATGACATTCGCCGAGCTCGAGGCCCTCGGCCGGAGCTCGTCCACCGATCCGGTCGCGGACCTAGCGGCGAGCGCCGGCGCCATCGATCCGTCCCGCACGGCGATCATCGTCTACACATCGGGCACCACCGGACCCCCCAAGGGCGCCATGCTCAGCCATGGCAACCTCCTTGCCGCCGCTCGCAGCTCCAGCGAGGTGTTCGACGTCAGCGAGCGCGACGAGGTGCTCTCGTACCTGCCCCTGTGCCACGTGGCTGAGCGGCTCATCTCTGGGATCAACGCCGTTGCCCAGGGGTACGTCGTGAACTTCGGCGAGGGCGGCGAGTCGTTCGCCCAAGACCTCCGAGAGGTGCAGCCCACGTTCTTCCTCGGCGTCCCCCGAGTCTGGGAGAAGCTGCTGGCGACCGTATCGATCCGCATGGGCGACGCCGGGTGGCTCAAGCGCCGCAACTACCTCCTGTGGACATCCGTGGGAGCACGTCTAGCTCGCAAGCGGTTCACGGGGGGTCGCCTCACCCCGCTGGACGCCGTCGTCTACTTCCTCGGGTGGCTGCTCCTGTACCGCTCGCTCCGCGAGAAGATCGGCATGTCACGGGTGCGGGGCGTGCTCTCGGGGGCCGCGCCGATCGCGCCGCAGGTGCTGGAGTACTTCTGGTCCATTGGCGTGCCTGTGCGGGAGGGCTACGGCCAGACGGAGAACACCGCGCAGGCCACGCTCACCCCTGCCACCGATGTTCGCATCGGCAAGGTCGGCGTGGCGGTCCCCGGGGCCGAGGTGCGCATCGCTCCCGACGGCGAGATCCTGACCCGCGGACCGGCCACCTTCCTCGGCTACTACAAGGACCCGTCCGCCACCGCGGAGACCATCGACGCCGACGGTTGGTTGCACACTGGCGACGTTGGTGAGATGGACGACGACGGGTTCCTGCAGATCACCGACCGCAAGAAGGACATCATCATCACTGCCGGGGGCAAGAACATCAGCCCGTCGGAGATCGAGAACAAGCTCAAGGTGTCGCCCTACATCCGTGAAGCGGTCGTGATCGGTGACCAGCGCAAGTACCTCGTCGCGCTGATCGGGATCGAGCTCGACACCGTCGGCAACTGGGCCGTGCAGAACCGGCTCCCCTTCACGACCTACGCCGACCTGTCCTCCAAGGAGGAGGTGTTGGCACTGATCGGCGAGGTGGTCAGCGAGGTCAACGCCGAGCTCGCGCAAGTCGAGACGATAAAGCGCTACGCGCTGCTGCCCAAGGAGCTCGAGCAGGAGGACGGAGAGGTCACGGCCACCCAGAAGGTGAAGCGCAAGGCCATCGGCGACGAGTTCGCCGCGATGATCGAGGAGATGTACCGGTGATGCTCGCAGCCGTCAGCAGCGACGCTTGGATCGAGACACTGTTCTCCGGCGTTGCCCTCGGAAGCAAGTACGCCCTCGTTGCGCTGGGCTTCGTCATCGTCTTCAAGGCCACCGGCGTCATCAACTTCGCCCAGGCCAGCTTCGTGCTCCTGGGCGGCTACTTCGCGTGGAACATCACGTCCACGTGGGATCTCGACTTCTACCTGTCGCTGCCCCTGGCCATGGTGGGGGGCGCCGTCGTCGGCGTGCTGCTCGAGTGGCTCGTCCTGCGCCGGCTCGTGGGGGAGGCGCCCTTCACGCTGATCATGGTCACCATCGGCGTGCTGTACGTCCTCGACGCCACGGCCGAGGCGCTCTGGGGGCCGTCGGACCTCGATCTGCCCGACCCCTGGGGCACCCGCACGGTCAACTGGGGTGACGTGAACCTGGCCCAGGCCGACCTGTGGGCGATCGGCGTCACCGCGGTCGTGCTGGTCGCCTTCTTCGCCTTCTTCCGCTACTCCACGCTGGGTCTGGCCATGCGGGCCACAGCCGCCGACCAGGAAGCGGCGCTGGCGCAGGGCATCTCGGCTCGGCGGGTCTACCGCGTGTCCTGGGGCACCGCCGGGGCGCTGGGGGCGATCTCGGGGATCATGCTGGCGTCCGGTACGGGCTCCGTGAACCCGAACCTCGGTGCAGTCGCGCTCGTCGCCTTCCCCGCCATGATCCTCGGTGGCTTGGAGTCGCCGGGCGGCGCCGTTGTCGGAGGCCTGATCATCGGGCTCGTCCAGCAGGTCACCGCCCTGGTGCAACCCGAGTGGTTCCAGTGGATCGGCAACGGCTTCCACCTGGTCTCGCCCTACGTCGTGATGGTCTTGATCCTCCTCGTGCGACCCTCCGGGCTGTTCGGGCAGGAGGAGGTGCGGCGGGTCTGATGGCGACCATCTTCTCCTCGCTCCCGTTCGTCGGCGCCCGCTTCCGCTCCGGTGGCCGCCCCCACCACAACCTCGTCCTCGACCACGGCGACAGCCTGCGGATCCTGCCGGGCTGGTGGGCCCGGGGCTTCGCCCTCTTCCTCGCTGTCGCCTACCTCATGATCCCGAGCATTTGGGAGGCGGCGACGCTCGACGTGCTGTCGCTCTGCGCTGCATACGCCATCGGCGCCATCGGGCTCAACCTGCTGACGGGCTACACCGGACAGGTAAGCCTGGGCCATGCCGCCTTCCTCGGTGTCGGGGCCTACTGCGCGTCCTACCTCGGGCACGTCGAGGGCTGGCCCTTCCCGGCCTATCTGATCGCCGCTGCGCTGATCGGTCTGGCCCTGGGCGGACTCGTCGGACCCTTCGCGTTGCGCCTGCGAGGCAACTACCTCGCCGTCGTCACGATCGGCATCGTCTTCCTCGCCGAGCACGTCTTCAAGAACTGGGAGAGCGTCACCGGCGGCGGCATCGGCGCCCGAACCAACGAGGCCCCCATCACCCTCGGCCCGCTCGACTTCCGCGACCTCCACCTCTTCGGCAAGGTGTACACGGACTCCCAGGCCTTCTTCTGGCTGAGCTGGGCGCTGGTGGCCCTCACCGCCCTTACGGCCAAGAACCTCGTGCGGACGCGCCCGGGACGGGCGATGCAGGCGGTGCGCGACCGAGATCTGTCGGCCGAGGTGATCGGCGTCGATCTGGCCCGCACCAAGGTGGGCGCCTTTGCGATCGCGTGCTCGATGGCGTCGGTCGCCGGGGTGGTCTACGCCCTCCTGCAGAAGTTCGTCGTGCCAGAGGAGCTGAGCGGCACGCGGGGTCTGTTCCTGTCGATCACGTTCGTAGCCATCATCATCATCGGCGGCGTCGGCACGATCTACGGCTCGATCCTCGGTGCCCTGCTCGTGATCTACGGGCAACGCTTCATCGCCGACAACTCCGACATGGCCCTCCTTGACCCACTGGTTGAGGGCGGTGACGGAGGGTTCCTCACAACTGGGGAGCTCAACCGCATCCTCTTCGGCCTTCTGATCGTGATCTTCCTGCTCGTGGAGCCGCGGGGCATTGCGGCGCTGTGGATGCGGGTAAAGATCTGGTTCCTAAGCTGGCCCTTCTCCTACTGACATGCTCACACCGACCCATCAACGACCCAACAGGGGGATTTCCGTGACAGGCAACAAGTGGCTGCGATCGCTGGCGCTGCTTCTGGCGCTGGTGCTTACTGCCGCCGCGTGCGGCGGCAGCGATGACACCGACGAAGCTGTTGACGACGGTGGTACGGAGGACACCACCGGCGACGGTGGTGACGAGCCGCCCGGTGACCCCGAGCCGACCGCGGGCTTCGACGGCACCACCATCAAGGTGGGCGCCATCACTCCGACGAGTGGCCGCGTGGCCATCATCGGGAACCCGCTGACCAACGGCAACAAGGTGTTCTTCGATCAGCTCAACGCGGCCGGGGGCATCGCCGGCAAGTACAAGGTCGAGCTGGTCGTCCGCGACAGCAAGTACGAGAGCCAGACCGCCATCCAGGAGTACAACGCGACGAAGGGCGACGTCGTCATGTACACGCAGATCCTCGGCACGCCGGTGGTGAACGCGCTGCTCCCGCAGCTCGACGCCGACGGCATCGTCGCGGCACCCGCCTCGCTTGATGCCTTCTGGGTGCGTGAGCAGAGCCTCCTCCCCATAGGCGGCCCGTACCAGATCCAGGTGATCAATGGCGTCGACTGGTACGTGAACGAGGGCGGCGGTGAGGGCAAGAAGATCTGCTCGCTGACCCAGGACGATCCCTACGGGGAGACCGGCCAGCAGGGCCTGGAGTTCATCGCCGAGGAGCTCGGCATCGAGCTGGGCACCCAGGCGGCCTTCACGACGGGCAACGCTGACTACACCACGCAGATCAACCAGCTCCAGGGTGACGGCTGCGAGACCGTCGTGCTGGTCGCGACGCCGGCCGACGCCGCCGCAGCCATCGGCAAGGCCGCTCAGGCCGCCTACGCCCCGACGTGGCTGGGCCTGTCGCCGACGTGGCTCAAGATCCTCTTCCAGGGCGACCTCAAGGACTACGCCGAGGCCAACGTCAAGGTCATGTCCGAGGGCCCCAACTGGGGTGACACCTCGGTCGAGGGCATGGTCGAGATGACCGAGGCCATGGCCGAGTTCGCTCCCGACCAAGTGCCGGACCCGTACTTCGCGTTCGGCTACAACCAGGCCAAGGCCGTGGCCCAGGTGCTCGAGGCCGCCGTGGAGAACGGCGACCTGTCGCACGAGGGGATCATCGAGGCCATGAACGGCATCGAGACCCTCACCTTCGGGGGGCTCCTCGGAGACTACGGGTGGGGTGCCCCGGAGGACCGCAACCCGCCCCGCACGACGACCATCTTCAAGGTCGACATAGCGTCGCCCACCGGCCTCACGGCCGAGGTGGTCGAGTACACCTCGGAGGCAGCGGAGAAGTTCGAGTTCAAGTGACCCAGCGCTGACGCGGGCGGGGGAGCCGGGTCTCTTGGGCCGGGCTCCCCCGCCTCCTGGACGGGCTCATCCCGCCCGAGGCCGAAGCCGTGGTTGACGGGCACGTCGAGGGAGCTGGGACCACTCCCGAGGGGCCCGCGCACGCCGCCTTCAACCGCTCTGGACTCTATTGCCCGCGACCCGGGTGCCTGCTCAGAGATCCGGTGGTCGCCCGCTCAGCGGTCCTTGAAGCGGAACCAGGCGGAGACCGCCGGCAGCCACGCCCGGCGCAGGCCGTGCAGCGGTATCGGTCTGTGCGGGAGCTCGGCGAACGGCGGCAGAGGGTCGCCGCAGATGGCGGCGCCCATGCGCTGCCCCATCCAGGTGTTGGTCGCCACGCCCGACCCGTTGCAGCCTGTGGCGTACCAGAGCCCTCGGATCCGCCCGCAGTGGGGGAGCCGGTCCAGCGTGAGGGCGACGTTGCCGCCCCACGCCCGCGCCACCTCCACGCCGCCGAGCTGGGGGTGCACATCGAGCATCGAGCGGTAGAGGAAGTCGCGCGCCTCGTCCATCCGGATCGATCCCAGGCGCTTGCGCCCCCCGAAGACCATGCGGCCCTCGGGGTCGAGGCGCCAGTACCAGAGGAGGTTGCGATCGTTGAACACCATGCGGTGAGTGGGCAGCACCTCGTCCGCGAGCGCGGGCTCGAGCGGCTCGGTGGCGATGATGAAGGAGCCCATCGGCAGCACTCGTCGGCGCAGCTCGGGCACGAGCTGGTCGGCGTAGGCGTTCGTCGCGAGCAGGACGTCGCTCGCCGCCACCTCTCCTCGAGTCGTCGCCACCGACCAGCCAGACGACCGGCGAAGGATGCCGGTCGCCGCAGTGTTGGCGTGCAGCGACGCGCCGGCCTCTGCCGCCAACCGCGTCAGTCCGGCGTGGAAGCGGGCGGGGTGCAGGCCGCCGCTGCGCTCGACGACGAGTCCGGCTGCGAACAACTGCGAGCCGATCTCTCGGCGCAGCGCATCGCCCCGCACAACGTGTGCGGCGCTGCCGACGGAGACCAGCTCATCCGCCAGCTCGGCGAGGTCGGCGGCGCCGCGCTCGTTGTGTGTCAGGTAGAGCTGGCCGGTGCGCTCGTAGGCGCAGTCGACCGACTCCTCGGCCACGATCTTCTCGACGAGGTCGAACGCCTGCTCGACCGATGCGTGAAGCCGCACACCGAGCTCCCCGTAGCGCCGCTCGAGCGAGCGCGGCCCGAGCTTGAGCTCGGGCAGGACCATGCCTCCGTTGCGCGTGCTGGCTCCCCATCCCAGGTCGTGGGCGTCGAGGACGACCACCTCGCGGCCACGGCGGGTCAGCTCCACCGCCGCCGCCAAGCCGCAGTAGCCGGCTCCGATGATCGCCACCTCGGCCGCCGGGGGGAGCGGTGAGGGCTCCACGGGATGGGGCGTGGCCGTCTCCTGCCACAGCACCGCTTCCCGGAACTGCGGGCTGAGCGGTGCTGTCACGTCGGGCGATGCTACTGGGCTCCGTGGGCCTCTCGGGCAGGATCGCTTGCATGAGACGCCCGTCACGATTGATTCGGTTACGATCCGCCCGTTGGACAACCGAATCAGTTGAGCACAGGGAACGGGGAGGTGGCCTGGCCCGTGACGGAGGCGAGCGACGTAGGCAGCCCGTCCGCCGCTCGCGGCACGGCTGTCGCTTCCCCTTCGGCCGCGCCGACCGACGCCGTCATCGTGCTCGACAGAGTGGCCAAGCGCTTCGGCGACTTCGTGGCGGTGCACGACGCCACCTTCGAGATCGGGCGCGGGGAGTTCTTCTCGATGCTGGGGCCGTCTGGCTGCGGCAAGACCACGACGCTGCGGATGATCGCCGGCTTCGAGTCTCCATCGGAGGGGCGCATCCTCCTCGACGGCCAAGACGTATCCCGCACGCCGCCCTACCGGCGCAACGTCAACACCGTCTTCCAGCAGTACGCCCTCTTCCCCCACATGTCGGTCTTCGACAACGTCGCCTTCGGCCCACGCAGCCGCGGCGCCGACAAGCGCGAGGTCGTCACACGGGTGACGGAGATGCTCGAGATCGTCCGCATGGCTGACTTCGCCACCCGCAAGCCAGCGCAGCTGAGTGGTGGCCAGCAGCAGCGAGTGGCGCTGGCCCGCGCTCTCGTGAACCGCCCCTCGGCCCTACTGCTCGACGAGCCGTTGGCAGCTCTCGACCTGAAGCTGCGCCAAGCGATGCAGCTCGAGCTGAAGCGCATCCAGCGAGACACGGCCGTGACGTTCGTCTTCGTCACGCACGACCAGCAAGAGGCGCTGACGATGAGCGATCGCATCGCTGTGATGAGCGACGGGTGGGTGGAGCAGATCGGCAGCCCGACCGACATCTACCACCGACCTGCCACGCCGTTCGTGGCCGGTTTCATCGGCGAGGCGAACCTCCTCCCCGGGGCTCTCGTGAGTCGCTCGGCCGGGCTCGCCACCGTGTCGTTGCCAGGCGGATTCGTGGTCGTCCCTGACCAGTCGGAGGCGGACGGGAGCGTGCTCTTGATGGTGCGGCCGGAGAAGGTGAGCGTGGCGACTAGCGAGCCCGTCGGCACGGGCGCCGGCATACCTGCCACGGTGCAGGAGATCATCTTCAGGGGTCCCATCGTGCACGTCGCGCTGAGCACCACCGACGGCTCACCGCTCGTCGCCCATCTCACGGACGACCGCTCCATCGCAGGCGTGCGGCCCGGCGATCGGGTGTGGGCGACCTGGGAGCGCGAGATCGCCTACCTCGTGCCCGCCCACGCGGGTCACAGCCCTGCGCCACCCGATCCCATCGAGGCGCTCGAATCCAACAGCACCGGAGGTGCGCAATGAGCTCCAACAACAAGAACACCGCCGGCGGCAGCGACGCACAGCGCTCTCGCAGACCGCTGCGAGGGGGGCCCGTCCTCGGACGGCGCCAGCTCCTGGGACGGATGGGGGCGATCGCCGGTGCTGGCGTGATCGGTCCCGCACTTCTGGCGGCGTGTGGTGACGACGATGAACCGGGCGGTGGTGGGGATGCCTCGAAGGATCTGTGGTTCGAGAACTGGCCCGCCTACATCGACGAGGAGACGGTCGACCTCTTCAAAGAGGCCTCAGGCATCGACTTCCGCTACACCGAGAACTTCAACGACAACAACGAGTACTTCGCCAAGGTGCAATGGGACCTGGCCGCCAGTCGCAGCATCGGGCCCGACATCATCGCCCCCACCTACTGGCTGGCAGCGCGCCTCATCAACCTCGGCTGGGTGCAGGAGCTGCCCTTCGACGACATCCCCAACGCCTCCAACCTCCTGCCGGAGCTGCAGAACCCCGATTGGGACCCGGATGGCAAGTACAGCCTGCCCTGGCAGTCGGGGATGACCGGCCTCGCCTACAACATCAAGACCACTGGTCGAGAGCTGAAGAGCATGGCCGACATCTTCGATCCGGCCTTCAAGGGCAAGGTCGGGATGCTGACCGAGATGCGCGACACGCTCGGTCTGGTGATGCTGCTGACGGGCGAGGACCCAAGTGCGGCAACGGTCGATTCGGCCAACGCAGCCTTCGAGCGCATCGAGGAGGCCAAGAGCAGCGGACACATCCGCCAGTTCACGGGCAACGACTACATGGACGACCTAGCCGCAGGAAACTTCGCCGTCTGCATCGGCTGGTCGGGTGACATCGGCCAGCTCGCTCTCGACAACCCCGACTTGCGCTTCGCGATCCCCGAAGAGGGCGGCATGCGCTGGTCGGACACGATGGTGATCCCGAACGGAGCGGAGAACGTCGCCAACGCGGCGGTCTGGATGGACTACGTGTACGACCCCGAGAACGCGGCCCGCATCACGGAGTTCGTGGGCTACAACACGCCCGTGGCCGGGGTGCGCGAGATCCTCGCTGGTGGCGACGACTTCCAGAAGGCGCTGTCAGAGAGCGTGCTGCTGTTCCCCGACGACGCCACGAACGCGCGGCTGCACGTGTTCGCCAACCTCGACGAGGACACAGAGGCGGCGCTCGACGAGCGCTTCTCCTCGATCGTCGGGGCTTAGCAAGCCTGCCAGCCGTGCCGGCCAGTGACCGCGGGGATGACGGAGACCGGACGCGGCGGCGCGCCGGTCTCGTCCCCTACGCGCTCCTCACGCCCGGGATGCTCTGGCTGATCCTGTTCTTCCTCGTCCCGCTCTACACGCTCGCTCGCACCTCGCTGTCGGTGAAGGAGAGCCGCTTCGCGGTCGACGCCGACTTCGGTTGGCACTTCTCGAACTTCACGGACGCGATCAGCGACTTCGGCGACCAGTTCATCCGCTCCTTCGCATACGCGGGCGCGGCAACGCTGGCATGCATCGCCATCGGCTACCCGGTGGCCTACGTGATCGCGTTCCGCGGTGGCCGGTTCAAGAGCGTGCTGCTCGGCTTGGTGGTGGTGCCCTTCTTCACCTCGTTCCTGATCCGGACCTTGGCATGGGCGACCGTGCTGTCCGACAACGGACCTGCCCTGTCAGTCGTCGATCGCCTCAGCCTGGGCGGCCTCCTCGACGCGATCGGCTTCACGAGCGACGGTCGCCTGCTGTCGACCCAGTGGGCAGTGATAGGTGGCCTCACCTACAACTTCCTGCCTTTCATGATCCTCCCGATCTACGTGAGCCTCGAGAAGATCGACCTGCGGCTGAGCGAGGCCGCCAAGGACCTCTACAACAACGGCTGGCAGGCCTTCCGCAAGGTGGTGCTCCCGCTCTCTCTGCCGGGCGTGTTCGCAGGGAGCCTCCTGACATTCATCCCGGCAGCGGGCGACTTCGTGAACGCCAAGTTCCTCGGAGGGCCACAGAACACGATGATCGGCACGGTCGTGCAAGACCGCTTCCTCGTGCAGCTCGACTACCCGACGGCCGGTGCTCTCAGCTTCATCCTCATGATCGTGATCACCATCGCCACGCTCGTCTACGCGCGCGTCCTCGGAACGGACGACCTGATCTGATGCCTGGGTCGGATCTGATGCCTGGGTCGGATCTGATGCTTGGGCGGGCGCTGCCGGAGGCGGTGGCCTGATGGCCGGGACGACCTCACGACCGCCGGAGACGACTGCGGGACGGTTGGGCCGGTGGAGCCTGACGGCGGTGGCCGTGGCCGGCTTCGTCTACCTCTTCGTGCCAATCGCCGTGATCGTGGGCTACTCGTTCAACAAGCCGCGCGGGAAGTTCAACATCATCTGGCAGGAGTTCACGTTCGACAACTGGCGCGACCCGTTCGCGCCCGGCCCGCTAACGGATGCGATGTTCCTGTCGCTCCGGATAGCGGCGATCGCGGCGGTGGCAGCCACCGTGCTCGGGTCGCTGGTCGCCTTGGCGCTCGTGCGCTACCGGTTCAAGGGCGGCACCGCGGTCAACCTCCTGCTCGTGCTGCCGCTCACGACTCCTGAGATCGTGATGGGGTCGTCTCTGGCGACCCTGTTCATCGACCGGGGCGTGCAGCGCGGCTTCACCACGATCGTCATCGCACACATCTTGTTCTGCACGTCGTTCGTGGCGCTGACCGTCAAGGCGCGCATCCGCGGCTTCGACTGGACGTTGGAGGACGCCGCCATGGACCTCGGCGCACCGCCCTGGCGAACCTTCAGCCGTGTGACGCTGCCGCTCATCACACCCGGCATCCTCGCCGCTGCGCTCCTCAGCTTCGCCCTCTCGATCGACGACTTCATCATCACGTTCTTCAACTCGGGTTCCGAGGAGACTTTTCCCCTTCGCATCTTCGGCGCCTCCCGCGTCGAGCTCTCGCCACAGATCAACGTGCTCGCCACAATCGTCCTGATGGCGAGCATCGCCCTGATGCTGTCGGGCGTGGCCCTGCGCCGCCGCCAGACCTGACAACAACCAACGTCTGTGAACGCCTACGTCCGCTATGCGGCCGTGGCGGTTCACAGACGTTGGTTGCTTCGGGCTAGCGAACGCCCCAGCTGTAGGTCTGCTTGACGAGGCTCATGTAGGTGAAGATCTCGGTGGCGCTCACGTTGGGGATGACCCGGATGCGATCGTTGACGACGTCGAGCAGGTGGTGCGTGTCGGTGCACACGACCTCGACCAGCAGGTCGAACCGACCCGCGGTGATGACCACGTACTCCACCTCCTCGAGCTCCTCGACTGCGGCCGCCACTGCGCGAACGTTGCCGGAGACGGAGATGGCCACCATCGCTTGGACGGCGAAGCCGAGCGTGGCGGGATCGGTGACCGCAACCACCTGCATCACGCCCGTCTCGATGAGGCGTTGCACGCGCTGTCGCACCGCGGCCTGCGAGAGACCCACCGCGGGACCGAGCTTCGAGTAGGGCGTGCGCCCGTCGAGCTGGAGCGCACGGATGATCGCCTTGTCGATGTGGTCGAGCTCGGGAGCCGCTGCTGCTTCGCGCTTGGGGGCGGCCATCAGCCGGCGCCCGCGTAGCTAGGAGTGCCGGCAGCGACCCCAAGGGCCTCTGCCACGACTGCGTTGACGACCTGGCCGCCCTCGGTGTTGAGGCCGGGCGCGAGCACAGGGTCGCGCCGGCACGCATCGGTCGCTCCGTGCACGGCCACATCGACGAGGTAGGGCAGCGTGGCGTTGGTGAGCGCGTGCGTCGAGGTGGCTGGTACCGCGCCCGGCATGTTCCCGACGCAGTAGTGGACCACCCCGTGCGTCACGTAGGTGGGCTGGTGGTGAGTGGTCTCGTGCGACGTGGCGACGCAGCCGCCCTGGTCGATGGCCACGTCGACGATCACCGCTCCGGGCTTCATGGTCTGCACCATGTCCTCGGTGATGACAACAGGAGCGCGGCCTCCTGCCACGAGCACAGCCCCGATCACGAGGTCGGCCTCGGCTATGCAGCGCTCCACGGTGCCGCGGTTCGACGCCAGCGTGGTGATGCGGCCCTTGTGGATCTGGTCGACGAAGCGGAGGCGGTCGAGGTTCTTGTCGAGCAGGTTCACCTCTGCTTCCATGCCCGCCGCGATCCACGCTGAGTTCCACCCGACGTTGCCCGCGCCGATCACGACCACCCGCGCCGGCTGGACGCCCGGCGCGCCGCCGAGCAGCACGCCACGGCCTCCCTGTGGGGCTTCGAGGAAGTGGGCTCCCGCCTGCACCGCCAGTCGCCCGGCGACCTCGCTCATCGGCGCCAGCAGCGGCAGCGACCCGTCGGCTCGCATGACGGTCTCGTAGGCGAGCGCAGTCGTACCCGCCTCGCACAGCGCTGCTGCCACCTTCGGGTAGGCGGCTAGGTGCAGGTAGGTGAAGAGGGTCAGGTCGGCTCGGAGGTGCTCGAACTCGTCAGCCTGCGGCTCCTTCACCTTGCACACGAGATCGGCGCGCGCCCACGTCTCGGCGGCGCTCGACACGATCTCGGCGCCCGCCGCCTTGTAGGCGTCGTCCTCGATGCTCGCGCCTTCACCTGCGCCTGCCTGCACGAGCACCGTGACGCCATGCGACTCGAGCTCGCGCACTCCATCAGGCGTGAGGGCGACGCGCCGCTCGTCGGTCTTCACCTCCGTCGGCACGCCGACCGTCAGCGGGCGCGATGTGGTCGCTGGAGCCATCACCCGGGAGCCATCAATCTGGAGCCATCAGGCGCCGGTGCGGAGCCCACGCATCACCGGTCGAGCTCCTTCCATGCCTCGACCAGGACGTCGCGCAGCGTCGAGGCGATCGTGTCGAACTCATCGGGGCCCGCCACGAGCGACGGCGACAGCTGGATCACGGGGTCGCCGCGGTCGTCCGCACGGCAGATGAGACCCAGCTCGAGCAGGCGCTTGGAGAGGAAGCCGCGGATCAGCCACTCGCACTCCTCGTCGCTGAAGTCGCCACCGTTGCGTGTCAGCTCGATGCCGTAGAAGTAGCCCATCCCCCGGACCTCTGCGACGATCGGGAGATCGGTGAGCTCGTCGAGGCGGCCGCGGAAGTCGCCTTCGAGCGAGCGAACGCGACCCGGGAGGTCTTCCCGCTCCATGACGTCGAGGTTGGCGAGCGCCACGGCGCAGCTGACCGGATGCCCGGCGAACGTGATCCCATGGAGGAACGATGATCCCTGCTCCAGGAACGGCTCCGCCAGGCGGTCGGAGATCATCACGCCCCCGAGCGGCGCGTAGCCCGACGTCACGCCCTTGGCGAAGGTGATCATGTCGGGCACGTAGCCGAGCAGGCTCGAGCCGAACCAGCCACCGAGCCGGCCAAACGCGCAGATGACCTCGTCGGACACGAGCAGAACACCGTGGCGATCGCAGATCTCGCGGACGCGCTGGAAGTAGCCGGGCGGGGCCACGAGGCAGCCGCCCGCGTTCTGGACCGGCTCGAGGTACACGGCGGCGACGGTCTCAGGGCCTTCCGCGATGATCATGGCCTCGATTGCATCGGCTCCTGCGAGCGGATCGTCGGGGTTGGCGCGCTGAGCCTGCAGGGTGTTCGGCACGTGGCGGCTCTGCCCGTTCAGCAGCGGCAGGAACGGCTCCTTGATGGCACCGAGGCCCGTGACGCTGAGCGCTCCGAGCGTGGTGCCGTGATACGCCGTGTCGCGCGCTATCACCTTGCAGCGCTCGGGCTGGCCGATGGCCACGAAGTACTGGCGAGCCAGCTTCCAGGCCGACTCCACGGCCTCACTCCCACCGGTGGTGAAGAAGGCGCGGTTGAGATCGCCAGGAGCCATCGCGGCGAGGCGCGAGGCCAGCTCGATCGCGGTCGGGTGGGCGTAGGTCCAGAGCGGGAAGTAGCCGAGCTTGCCGGCCTGCGAGCCCGCCGCCTCAGCCATCTCCTGGCGCCCATGGCCGGCCTGCACCACGAACAGTCCGGCCAGACCGTCGAGGTAGCGCTTGCCCTCGCTGTCCCAGACGTAGGCGCCCTCACCCCGCTCGATGACCGTGAGGTCGGCGCCGGACTCGCCGGACAGCCGTGAGAAGTGCAACCAAAGGTGGTCGGCGGCGGCGGCACCCAGCTCGGCGCTCGTCATGGTCATTGGTCCACCCTTCGGGCGGCCGGGTGACCCTGCGGCAAGTCGTGGCAGGGTAGAGCCGGCTGTGCTGCCGCGCCCTCGCTTCGCTCGGTCATGGGGATCGCCTCCACGGGCGGGATCGTAACGGAATCCGTCGTCAAGACCGTGCCAGACAGTCGGATCGGTGAGATTCTGCCAGAATCACGACTGGATCGCTTGCAGGAGGCACACGATGCGTGACCAGAACTTCATCGCCAACGAGTGGCGTCCGGCCCGTTCAGGGGCGACGGACGACATCCTCAACCCGGCGACGGGCGCAGTGATCGGCTCTGCGCCGTCGAGCGCAGCCGAGGACGTGGACGACGCGGTCCGTGCAGCGGCAGAGGCGTTCCCGGCGTGGGCGGCCAAGACGCCGCGTGAGCGCAGCGAGGCGCTGCACGAGCTGGCACGCCGCATCGAGGCGGACATGGAGAACCTTTCCGCCATCGAGGCGGAGAACGTCGGCAAGCCCGTCTCGATCATGGAGTTCGAGATGGACCTCACGCTCGACAACTGGAAGTTCTTCGCCGCCGCCGGCCGCTTCCTCGAGGGCCGCGCCGCAGGGGAGTACATGGAGGGCTACACCTCGATGCTGCGTCGGGAGCCGCTCGGTGTGATCGGTTCGATCGCGCCGTGGAACTACCCGCTCAACATGGCGACGTGGAAGGTCGGCCCTGCCCTCACTGTCGGGAACACCGTGGTGCTCAAGCCGTCGGAGCTCACGCCGTACACGGCTCTGCGCCTTGCCGAGCTGGCCGCCGACGTGCTGCCGCCGGGCGTGCTCAACGTGGTGTGCGGCCGCGGTGAGTCGGCCGGTGTGGCGCTGGTCGAGCACCCGGGCGTGGCGATGGTGTCGCTCACCGGCTCCGTCGCAGCGGGGAAGGCGATCGCCAAGGCATCCTCCGAGACGCTCAAGCGCGTGCACCTCGAGCTGGGCGGCAAGGCGCCCGTCGTGGTGTTCGACGACGCCGACCCTGCCGCGGTCGCAGCGGGTGTGCGCGCAGCCGGCTACTACAACTCGGGTCAGGACTGCACCGCTGCCTGTCGCGTGATAGCCGGCCCGAAGGTGCACGACGAGCTCGTCGCTGCGCTTCAGTCCGAGGTGAGCCAGATCCCGTTCGGCGATCCGACCGACGCCGAGACCGAGGTCGGCCCCGTGGTCTCAGCCGAGCAGCTCGAGCGGGTGAGCGGGATGGTCTCGCGCGCCGCCGAGGCGGGTGCCGAGGTGTTGTCGACGGCCGCGCTGCCTGGCAACGGCGGCTACTTCTACGCTCCGTCGATCGTGGTCGGCCCGGCGCAGGACAGCGAGATCGTGCAGCGCGAGGTCTTCGGCCCGGTCGTCACCGTGCAGCGCGCGCCCGACGAGGACACGCTCCTCGCCTGGGCCAACGGCGTCGACTACGGCCTCGCTGCCTCCGTCTGGACCACTGATGTCGGTCGCGCCATGCGCATGGCCGCGGGTCTGCGCTTCGGCACCGTGTGGGTCAACGACCACATCCCGATCATGAGCGAGATGCCCCACGGAGGCTTCAAGCAGAGCGGCTACGGCAAGGACATGTCGATCTACGCGGTCGAGCACTACACCGAGCTCAAGCACGTGATGATCAAGCACTGATCACCAACCAACGTCTGTGAACCCCCACATCCGGCATGCGGCCGCCAGCGTTCACAGACGTTGGTGACGGCCTGCGTCAGAACCGCCAGCGGCCGGTCCGTTGGAAACCGTCGCGGCCTGCCCATCCTGCTGACCGCCAGGCCATCACGGTCTTGGCTGCGATGGTGGTGAGCGGCCCGTACTGCTCGATCGTGTAGGTCCAGCCGTACTTGCGGTTGTAGCGGTCCAAGAGGTCGGGCGCTTCGGTGAGACCGCTCACGCGGCCCTCCACGATCACCACGTCGGTGCCACTGTCGAGGTGCACGGTGACCTCCGGGTTGCCCTCCAGGCTGCGGGCGATCACCGGGCTCCCGACCTGAGGTGCAGGGAGCGGTCCTGCCACACGCCCCACACGGGACGGGGATGCGGGTGTCCGTCGCTTGGCGCCGCGATCCAGTACGTGCCCGCGGCCGTCAGCTGGTCGTGCACCCACGACCACTCCAACGGCTCGACGTCGCCCGGCCGCCCGTACATCAGCAGGCGCTCCGCCGTCGGCTCCATCGGTCGGAGCATACGGATCTGCACTTGTCGATGGCCCCGTCAGGGCGGGTCGGGCCTTCATCCCAGCTTGGCCGGATAGCGGTCGCCCGCGACGGCCAGCGCAGATCTCATTACCGGGTGGTAGAGGTCGATGCCCGCGGTGGCTTCCGCGAATGTCCCTTAGCGATGCCTGTTTGTGTCAAGGACGGGTTCGAGGGCGCGCTGAAGGAGAGCGACGTAGCGTTGCTGGTGGGTCCGGGAGTGGCTTGTCCGAAGAGCCGGCCTCAGGGTGTCGAGCCGGCCACGCTGGC
>JBMOLI010000017.1:0-2392 GCA_049325515.1 Actinomycetota bacterium
AGTTCCAGAAACTCTGGCCGCTCCCGTTCCGGAAACTCTGGCCGCACCTCTGGGGGAGGTTCGAGGTGAGGCCGGGAGACGACAAGGAAGGCACGCGGCGGCGTAGCGAGGCGGCGGAGGCCGACATGCTCCCGCTGCTGACCCGCCACGCGATTCAGGTGCTGGCAGACGCTGGCCACCCGCAGGTCGACATTGCGAAGCGCACGGGGACGTCCACGCGGACGGTGCGCCGCATCGCCGGCGAGAAGGCGGTCGACCACGTCGACGACGCGGCCGAGCGGAAGGCTCGTCGCATCGGTCGCCCGAGCAAGGCAGAGCCGTTCCGCGATCTCGTCCGCACCGTGCTCGCCGAGGAGCCCGAGCTGATGGCGCTCGAGCTGCTCCGCCGCGCACGGCTCGCCGGGTACACGGGCGGCAAGAGTGCGTTCTACGAGCTCGTGGCAGCCGAGCGACCGAAGGAGGTCCGCGTCGAGTGTCGCTTCGAGGGCGTCGCCGGGGAATTCTCGCAGCACGACTTCGGGCAGGTCGATGTCCGCTTCGTCGACGGGAGCGTGCGGAGGGTCCAGTTCTTCGCGTCGCGGCTCAAGTGGTCGCGCTGGGCAGAGGTCTCGATCGTCGCGGACCAGACCTCCGAGTCGCTCGTGCGCGCGCTGCTCGACCACTTCGTCGGCTTCGGGGGGATGCCGCTCTGCGCGGTGTTCGACCGGCCGAGGACCGTGGCGCTGGCGTGGAAGAAGGACGGCACAGTCACCGCCTGGAACCCCGTCTTCGCCGGCGCCGCCATGGACATCGGGTTCACGGCCGACGTTTGCTGGCCCTACCAGCCGCAGCAGAAGGGTGCGGTCGAGAAGCTCGTCGGCTGGGTGAAGTCGAGCTTCTTCAAGCAGCGGCGCTTCCTCGACATGGAGGATCTCCACCGCCAGCTCTCCGAGTGGCTGGTCGAGATCAACACGATCCGCCCGTCGCGCGCGACCGGCGTGCCTCCCGGCGAGCGGATCGCCGAGGAGCGCGCTCGCCTGCGGAGACCTCGCACCGGGCCGGACGAGCTCGCTCTCCGCCTGCCTGTCAGCATCGGGCCGACCGCCGAGGTCGTGCACGACGGTCGCCCGTACCTGATGCCGCCGGAGGCCGCGGGCCTGCCAGGGACGCTGCACCTCTACCGGGATCGCGTCCGCATCGTGGCCGGCCGCCACGAGCGGACCCATCCCCGGAGGGCCGGCGCCGGTGAGCTCGTCGCCCATGCCGAGGACCGCGCGGCGAGGCTCGCCGCGGTCTGCGGCAAGCGCGGCAAGGGGTACCAGAAGCGACAGGACGTCATGCGCCTCGGCGAGGTCGCCGTCCGCTTCGTCACCGAGCTCGCCCATCGTCAGCCAGGCGGGTGGTACGGCGAGGTCGATCGTCTGCACGACCTGCTCCAGAACGTCGGCGGCAACGCGCTCCTGCTGGCGATGCGCGCGGCCCTCGACGTGAACGTCGTCAGCTCCGTCTACGTCGCGCGCTGCCTCGGTCGCGCGTCCGCTCAGCCCACGCTCTTCCCGGAGGCCAAGTGAACCCCGCCGTCCTCGCCGTCGCCCCCTCGGATCTCGATCTCGAGCGCCTGCTCGCCGTCCTCAACCTCGCGAACACCCGGAAGAGTTGGCCGACGCTGGCCCAGCGCGCGGAGGCCGAGGGCTGGTCCTACCGGGACTTCCTCGCCATCGTCTGCGCCGAGGAGATGGCACATCGGCGGCAGACCCGCATCCGGAAGGACACGCGGCGGGCCGGCTTCCCGTTCTTCAAGACGATCGAGGACTTCGACTTCACGCTGCAGAGCTCACTGAGGCTCTCGCTCCTCGGCAGCTACCTCGGGCCGGAGCTGGTCTCCGAGGGCCGGAACCTCATCCTGCAGGGCAGGACCGGGCGCGGGAAGACCCACCTCGCCGTCGCGATCGCGTACCGCGCCATCCAGAACGGGTTCACCGCTCGCTTCGTCACCGCGGCCGCGCTCGTCGAGGACCTCTCCACCGCGAGCCGCGCCGGACGCCTCCGCGAGGCGCTCGTCACCTACACGCAGCCGCACGTGCTCGTCGTCGACGAGGTGGGGTACCTGACCTACGGCGACGATGCCGCCAACGTGCTCTTCCACGTCGTGAACGACCGCCACATCCGCAAGCGGCCCATCATCTTCACCACCAACAAGTCGCCACTGACCCAGTGGGGCGACGTCCTGCACGACAAGGACCTCGCCGACGCCATCGTCGACCGCACGCTCGAGCGCGGCCGCCTCGTGCTCATGGACGGGCCGAGCGTCCGCACGCGGCACCTCGCTCTGGACGACAAGCCGTCCGCGGGTGACGAGCACGAAGCGGACAGATTTTCCGGAACGCGCGAGGCGGAGTTTCCGGAACCAGCA